>NZ_JBPJZS010000006.1:0-418487 GCF_051216435.1 Variovorax pasteuri | reverse complement strand
CGAGCTGCCCAAGGACAAGGAAATGGTCATGCCTGGCGACAACGTCAGCATCACCGTGAAGCTGATCAACCCGATCGCGATGGAAGAAGGCCTGCGCTTCGCCATCCGTGAAGGCGGTCGTACCGTGGGTTCGGGCGTCGTGGCCAAGATCCTCGACATCTAAGCCGAGCGTAAAGAGTACCGGAGGGGTATAGCTCAATTGGCAGAGCGTCGGTCTCCAAAACCGAAGGTTGTAGGTTCGATTCCTACTGCCCCTGCCACCTAGGTGGCACCCCGAAAAAAGCCCGTCGCGTCCCGACGGGCTTCGGCGTCTCAAGAGGCGCATTGAATTGAAGGCCGAAAGGCCACAGGAAAACAGCCAAACATGGCCACTTCTCAAATCGAAACCGTGAGCACTGGCGCCGACAAGGCCAAACTGGCCGTGGCGGTCGTGTTGGCAGTGGGCGCCATCGTGGCGTTCTATCTGCTGTCGCGCCAGGGCTCGCTGGTGCAATGGGCTGCGCTGCTGGTTGGCCTGGCCGCTGCAGTGGCTGCCTTCGGCAGTTCGGAGAACGGCCGCCAGTTGTGGGCCTTCGGTCGCGACTCGTGGCGCGAGGTCAAGAAGGTCGTGTGGCCGACCCGCAAGGAAGCGATGCAGATGACGGCCTACGTGTTTGCCTTCGTGGCAATCATGTCCGTCTTCCTCTGGCTCACCGACAAGACGCTCGAATGGGTGTTTTTCGACCTCATTCTGGGCTGGAGAAAATAAGCAATGACCGACGACGCAGTTGAAACCACGCCGCAAGAGGACGTTCATCCTCTTCTGGTCCCCGCCGCCAACCCTGATCTGCGTTGGTATGTGGTGCATGCCTATTCGGGCATGGAAAAGGCCGTCGAGCGCAACATCATCGAGCGCATCAACCGCGCCGGCATGCAGGACAAGTTCGGTCGCATCCTGGTTCCGACCGAAGAAGTGGTCGAAATCAAGAACGGCCAGAAGCGCACCACTGAGCGTCGTTTCTTTCCTGGTTACGTGCTGGTCGAAATGATCATGGCCGACGAGAGTTGGCATCTTGTGAAGCACACCAACAAGGTGACGGGCTTCGTGGGCGGCGCCAAGAACCGTCCGGCACCGATCTCGCAGAAAGAGGTCGAGGACATCGTCAGCCAGATGCAGCAAGGCACCGAGAAGCCGCGTCACAAGGTCGAGTTCACCGTCGGCGAGTTCGTGCGTGTCAAGGAAGGTCCGTTCACCGACTTCAATGGCACCGTCGAAGACGTCAACTACGAGAAGAGCAAGGTCAGCGTGTCGGTCATGATTTTCGGTCGTGCGACACCTGTGGAGCTCGAGTTCAGCCAGGTCGAGAAGACCTGAGCCTCCGGGGCTGAAGGCCCCGCCAGTTTTTCGGTTGCGCGTTGTCCGACTCGGCGCGCGGCCTTGATCTCGAAGAGTCGTTCAACCCCGGGGAGCCGCGGCCGCAAGCCCAGGCGATATCACCCGCAAGGAGCAAAGCATGGCGAAAAAAATCGTCGGCTTCATCAAGCTGCAAGTCCCAGCTGGTAAGGCCAACCCGTCACCACCCATCGGTCCCGCACTGGGCCAGCGTGGTTTGAACATCATGGAGTTCTGCAAGGCGTTCAACGCGCAAACCCAAGGCGTCGAGCCGGGTCTGCCGCTGCCGGTGGTCATCACCGCGTTCGCTGACAAGAGCTTCACCTTCATCATCAAGACGCCCCCGGCGATCACCTTGATCAAGAAGGCCATCAAGCTGGACAAGGGCTCGGCCCGTCCGCACACCGACAAGGTCGGCAAGATCACGCGCGCACAGCTCGAAGAAATTGCCAAGGCCAAGATGAAGGACCTGACTGCCGCCGACCTCGATGCAGCAGTTCGCACCATCGCCGGCTCTGCCCGTTCGATGGGCGTGAATGTGGAGGGCGTGTAAATGTCCAAGAGCACCAAGAAGCAAAAGTCGTTCGAAGGCAAGGTCGACAGCAACAAGCTGTACGCCCTTGTTGACGCCATCGGTCTCGTGAAAGAAGCCGCCACCGCCAAGTTCGATGAATCGATCGACGTGGCTGTGCAGCTCGGCATCGACGCGAAGAAGTCCGACCAGGTCGTGCGTGGCGCCGTCGTGCTGCCCAACGGCACGGGCAAGACCAAGCGCGTGGCTGTGTTCGCCCAGGGCGCCAAGGCTGAAGAAGCCAAGGCCGCCGGCGCCGACATCGTCGGCATGGACGACCTGGCTGCCATGGTCAAGGCTGGCGACATGCCTTTCGACGTCGTGATCGCCGCGCCGGACGCCATGCGCGTCGTCGGTACGCTGGGCCAGATCCTCGGCCCGCGCGGCCTGATGCCCAACCCCAAGGTTGGCACCGTGACCCCTGACGTCGCCACGGCCGTGAAGAACGCCAAGGCTGGCCAGGTCCAGTTCCGCGTCGACAAGGCCGGCATCATCCACGGCACGATCGGCCGTCGTTCGTTCGACACCGACAAGCTGCAAAGCAACCTCGCCGCGCTGATCGACGCTCTGGTCAAGGCCAAGCCGGCGACCAGCAAGGGCGTGTACCTGCGCAAGGTGGCTGTGTCGTCGACCATGGGTCTGGGTGTCCGCGTGGACACGCAAACCATCTCGGCGAGCTAAAGAGATTTGCCCGGCTCCGCAAGGAGCAGGGCGGATGTGGTGGGTCGCGGCAGCCTCGGTTGCCGTGAGCCATCCAAGACCGCTGGTGTGCAGGGCGCTGCACTTAATCGCCGGATCGATCCTTCCGGTATCCAGCGCAGATGGCGACCCCGCTGCAAGGAATTTGTTTTTGTTCCGAAACAGTTGGTCGCTGCATGAAGCGCGATCCGAGGCCCCGGCCGAAGATCGCATTAAAAGGAGTAGACCTTGAGTCTGAATCGCAGTGAGAAAGAAGCGGTCATCAGTGATGTGACCAGCCTCGCCGCTAAAGCTCAAACGCTCGTGATGGCGGAATACCGTGGCATCACGGTTGCCGATATGACCAAACTGCGCAGCGAAGCTCGCAGCAAGGGTGTGACCCTCAGCGTGTTGAAGAACACGCTGGCACGCCGTGCTGTTGCTGGTAGCGCATTCGAAGTCGTCGGCGACCAGATGACCGGTCCGCTGATCTACGGCTTTTCCGAAGACGCAGTGGCCGCCGCCAAGGTGGTGGCCGACTTCGCGAAGACCAACGACAAGTTGGTGATTCGCGGTGGCGCGTTTGGCGGCAAGGCCCTGGACGTCAACGGCGTGAAGCAACTGGCCAACATCCCTTCCAAGGAAGTGCTGCTGGCGCAATTGCTGGGCTTGATGCAATCCCCGATCTCTCGTACCGCCCGCGTGCTCGCGGCGCTGGCCGAGAAGCGCGGTGGTGGCGAAGCTGCACCCGCTGCCGATGCACCGGCAGAAGCGCAGGCTGCATAAGCCTCGCGTTTGAAATATTCAACCCAATTGTTAGGAAACAAAAATGGCATTCGATAAAGACGCATTTCTGACCGCGCTCGACAGCATGACGGTCCTGGAACTCAACGACCTGGTGAAAGCCATCGAAGAGAAGTTCGGCGTGAGCGCCGCTGCAATGGCCGCTCCGGCCGGCGCTGGTGGCGGTGCCGCTGCTGCCGCAGTGGAAGAACAGACCGAATTCAACGTCGTGCTGACCGAAGTCGGCGCGAACAAGGTTTCGGTCATCAAGGCCGTGCGCGAAATCACGGGCCTGGGCCTCAAGGAAGCCAAGGACCTGGTGGAAGCCGCTCCCAAGGCTGTCAAGGAAGCCCTGTCCAAGGCTGACGCTGAAGCTGCAAAGAAGAAGCTGGAAGAAGCCGGCGCCAAGGTGGAACTGAAGTAATTCAGACCCCCTAGAGGGCTGGAGGTGCCTGAAAAGGCCCTCCAGCCTTTGCCGCTTTCAGAGCGCACCCAAAAGCCGGCTCGTTGCCGGCTTTCCCGGAGACCTTCAGGTCGACGGAAAAGCCAGAACGAGACGCTTTTTGAGTGTCTTCTGACCCCGACTGCAGAAGACCCCTTGGTTCGGGCGATGTGCAACGCATCGCTGTCCGCCAACGGCTGGTAGTGGCCAGCCGCCAAGCATCAGTGCCTAGGCACTGTTGACAAGTCGCTGAAGATCTCAAGCTCCGGAGCTCTCATGGCCCAATCGTCCGCGTACAGTTACACCGAACGCAAGCGCATCCGAAAAAGTTTCGGTAATCGCGACAGCGTCGTCGAAATTCCCTACCTGCTGCAGATGCAGAAAGACGCGTACACCGCGTTCCTGCAAGCCGGCATCGCCCCCAAACAGCGCACCGTCGAAGGCCTGCAGGCCGCGTTCGACGCCGCCTTCCCGATCGTCTCGCACAACGGTTTCGTCGAGATGAAGTTCCTCGAGTACAACCTGGCGAAGCCTGCGTTCGACGTGCGCGAGTGCCAGACCCGTGGTCTGACCTTCGCCTCGGCCGTGCGCGCCAAGGTGCAGCTCATCATCTATGACCGCGAGTCGTCGACCTCGCAGTCGAAGGTGGTCAAGGAAGTGAAGGAACAAGAGGTCTACATGGGCGAAGTGCCGCTCATGACCGAAAAGGGTTCGTTCATCATCAACGGCACGGAACGCGTGATCGTTTCGCAGCTGCACCGTTCGCCGGGCGTGTTCTTCGAACACGACAAGGGCAAGACGCACAGCTCGGGCAAGCTGCTGTTCTCGGCCCGCGTGATTCCTTACCGCGGTTCGTGGCTCGACTTCGAGTTCGACCCGAAGGACATGCTGTACTTCCGCGTGGACCGTCGCCGCAAGATGCCGGTCACGATCCTGCTGAAGGCCATCGGCCTGAACCCGGAATCGATCCTCGCGAACTTCTTCGTGAACGACAACTTCCGCCTGATGGACAGCGGCGCGCAGATGGAGTTCGTCGCCGAACGCCTGCGCGGCGAAGTCGCGCGCTTCGACATCACCGACAAGTCGGGCAAGGTCGTGGTCGCCAAGGACAAGCGCGTCACCGCGCGCCACACGCGCGAACTCGAGCAGGGCGGCACCACGCACATCAGCGTGCCGGAAGACTTCCTGATCGGTCGCGTCATTGCCCGCAACATCGTCGATGCCGACTCGGGTGAAATCCTGTCGAAGGCCAACGACGAACTCACCGAAGCGCTGCTGAAGAAGCTGCGCACCTCGGGCGTGCAGGACATCCAGGTCATCTACACGAACGAACTGGACCAGGGCGCGTACATCTCGCAAACGCTGCGCATCGACGAAACCGTCGATGAGTTCGCCGCGCGCGTGGCCATCTACCGCATGATGCGCCCCGGCGAACCGCCGACGGAAGACGCAGTGCAGGCCCTGTTCCAGCGCCTGTTCTACAACCCGGACACGTACGACCTGTCGCGCGTGGGCCGCATGAAGTTCAACGCCAAGGTCGGCCGCGACGAATCGACCGGCCCGATGGTGCTGACCAACGAAGACATCCTGGCCGTGGTCAAGATCCTCGTTGACCTGCGCAACGGCAACGGCGAAGTCGACGACATCGACCACCTGGGCAACCGCCGCGTGCGTTGCGTGGGCGAACTGGCCGAAAACCAGTACCGCACCGGCCTGGCGCGTATCGAGAAGGCTGTGAAGGAACGTCTGGGTCAAGCGGAGCAAGAGCCGCTGATGCCGCACGACCTGATCAACAGCAAGCCGATCTCGGCCGCGCTGAAGGAATTCTTCGGCGCCTCGCAGCTGTCGCAGTTCATGGACCAGACGAACCCGCTGTCCGAAATCACCCACAAGCGCCGCGTGTCGGCCCTTGGCCCGGGTGGTCTGACGCGTGAACGTGCAGGCTTCGAAGTGCGCGACGTGCACGTGACCCATTACGGCCGCGTGTGCCCGATCGAAACGCCCGAAGGCCCGAACATCGGCCTGATCAATTCGCTGGCCCTGTACGCCCGCCTGAACGAATACGGCTTCATCGAGACGCCGTACCGTCGCGTGATCGACAGCAAGGTCACGATGGAAATCGACTACCTGTCGGCCATCGAGGAAGGCAAGTACGTCATCGCTCAGGCCAACGCGGCCCTGGACAAGGACGGCGTGCTGACCGGTGACCTGGTCTCCGCGCGTGAAGCCGGCGAATCGATCCTGGTCGGTGCCGAACGCATCCAGTACATGGACGTGTCGCCCGCGCAGATCGTGTCGGTGGCCGCATCGCTCGTGCCGTTCCTGGAGCACGACGACGCGAACCGCGCGTTGATGGGCGCCAACATGCAGCGTCAGGCCGTGCCTGTGCTGCGCCCCGAGAAGCCGATGGTCGGTACCGGTATCGAGCGCGTTTCCGCGGTCGACTCCGGCACCGTGGTCACCGCCACCCGCGGCGGTATCGTCGACTACGTCGATGCGACCCGTGTCGTGGTGCGCGTGAACGACGCCGAAGCGGCTGCCGGTGAAGTCGGTGTGGACATCTACAACCTGATCAAGTATCAGCGTTCGAACCAGAACACCAACATCCACCAGCGTCCCATCGTGAAGCGCGGCGACAAGATCGCCAAGGGCGACGTGGTGGCCGACGGTGCATCGACCGACCTCGGCGAACTGGCCCTCGGCCAGAACATGCTGATCGCGTTCATGCCGTGGAACGGCTACAACTTCGAAGACTCGATCCTGATCTCCGAACGCGTCGTCGCCGAAGACCGCTACACCTCGATCCACATCGAGGAACTGGTGGTGATGGCGCGCGACACGAAGCTGGGCGCCGAAGAAATCACGCGCGACATCCCGAACCTGGCCGAGCAGCAGCTCAACCGCCTCGACGAATCCGGCATCATTTATGTCGGTGCCGAAGTGCAGCCGGGCGACACGCTGGTGGGCAAGGTCACGCCGAAGGGCGAGACCACGCTGACGCCTGAAGAGAAGCTGCTTCGCGCCATCTTCGGCGAGAAGGCTTCCGACGTGAAGGACACCTCGCTGCGTGTGGATCAGGGCTCGCAAGGCACCGTGATCGACGTGCAGGTGTTCACCCGCGAAGGCATCACGCGCGACAAGCGCGCCCAGCAGATCATCGACGACGAACTCAAGCGCTTCCGCCTCGACCTGAACGACCAGCTTCGCATCGTCGAAGCCGACGCGTTCGACCGTATCGAGAAGCTGCTGACGGGCAAGGTCGCCAACGGCGGCCCGAACAAGCTGGCCAAGGGCGCCAAGCTCGACAAGGCTTACCTGTCGTCGGTCGAGAAGTTCCACTGGTTTGACATCCGCCCGGCGGAAGACGAAGTGGCAACGCAGCTCGAGTCGATCAAGAACTCGCTGGAGCAGACGCGCCACAGCTTCGACCTCGCGTTCGAAGAAAAGCGCAAGAAGCTCACGCAGGGCGACGAGCTGCCCGCGGGCGTGCTGAAGATGGTCAAGGTCTACCTGGCCGTCAAGCGCCGCCTGCAACCCGGCGACAAGATGGCCGGTCGTCACGGCAACAAGGGTGTGGTGTCCAAGATCGTTCCGGTCGAAGACATGCCCCACATGGCCGACGGCACGCCGTGCGACATCTGCCTGAACCCGCTGGGCGTGCCTTCGCGGATGAACGTGGGCCAGGTGCTCGAAGTGCACCTGGGCTGGGCCGGCAAGGGCATCGGCCAGCGTATCGGCGACATGCTGCAGCAGGAGGCCAAGGTGGCCGAGCTGCGCAAGTTCATGGAGCAGCTGTACAACGGCTCGGGCCGCCAGGAGAACATCGGTTCGCTGAGCGACACCGAACTGCTCGAGATGGCAGTCAACCTGCAGAACGGCGCGACCTTCGCGACGCCTGTGTTCGACGGCGCCTCGGAAGAAGAAATCCGCGGCATGCTGAAGCTGGCCTACCCGGACGACATCGCCAAGCTCAAGGGCCTGACCGATACGCGCACGCAGGCGTACCTGTACGACGGCCGCAGCGGCGACCAGTTCGACCGTCCGGTCACCGTCGGCTACATGCACTTCTTGAAGCTGCACCACTTGGTGGACGACAAGATGCACGCACGCTCGACCGGTCCGTACTCGCTGGTCACGCAGCAGCCTCTGGGCGGCAAGGCGCAGTTCGGCGGCCAGCGCTTCGGGGAAATGGAAGTGTGGGCGCTGGAAGCCTACGGCGCCGCCTACGTCCTGCAGGAAATGCTGACGGTGAAATCCGACGACGTGGTGGGCCGTACCAAGGTGTACGAGAGCATCGTCAAGGGCGAACACTCCATCGAAGCCGGCATGCCGGAATCGTTCAATGTGCTGGTCAAGGAAATCCGTTCCCTGGGCCTGGACATCGAACTCGAACGTTCATAAGCAACAAGGAAAGAGTCACATGAAGTCATTACTCGACCTGTTCAAGCAATTCACGCCCGACGAGCATTTCGATGCCATCAAGATCGGCATGGCGTCGCCCGAGAAGATCCGTTCGTGGTCCTTCGGCGAAGTGAAGAAGCCCGAGACGATCAACTACCGCACCTTCAAGCCCGAGCGCGACGGCCTGTTCTGCGCCAAGATCTTCGGCCCCATCAAGGACTACGAGTGCCTGTGCGGCAAGTACAAGCGCCTGAAGCACCGCGGCGTGATCTGCGAGAAGTGCGGCGTTGAAGTCACGCAGACCAAGGTGCGTCGCGAGCGCATGGGTCACATCGACCTGGCCGCGCCCTGCGCACACATCTGGTTCCTGAAGTCGCTGCCGTCGCGTCTGGGCCTCGTGCTCGACATGACGCTGCGCGACATCGAACGCGTGCTGTACTTCGAAGCCTACGTGATCACCGACCCCGGCATGACTCCGCTGAAGAAGTTCGGCATCATGTCCGAGGACGACTACGACGCCAAGCGCAAGGAATTCGGCGACGAGTTCGTTGCCAAGATGGGCGCTGAAGGCATCCGCGATCTGCTCGAAGGTATCGAACTCGACAGCGAGATCGAACGCCTGCGCGGCGACCTGACCGGCTCCGAAGTCAAGGTCAAGAAGAACTCCAAGCGCCTGAAGGTGCTGGAAGCCTTCCGCAAGTCGGGCATCAAGCCCCAGTGGATGGTGCTCGAAGTGCTGCCCGTGTTGCCGCCGGACCTGCGTCCGCTGGTGCCGCTGGACGGTGGCCGCTTCGCGACCTCCGACCTGAACGACCTGTACCGCCGCGTCATCAACCGCAATTCGCGTCTGCGCCGCCTGCTGGAGCTGAAGGCTCCGGAAATCATCGCGCGCAACGAAAAGCGGATGCTGCAAGAAGCGGTCGACTCGCTGCTGGACAACGGCCGTCGCGGCAAGGCCATGACGGGCGCCAACAAGCGTGCACTGAAGTCGCTGGCCGACATGATCAAGGGCAAGAGCGGCCGCTTCCGCCAGAATCTGCTGGGCAAGCGCGTCGACTACTCGGGCCGTTCGGTCATCGTGGTGGGCCCGACGCTCAAGCTGCACCAGTGCGGCCTGCCCAAGCTGATGGCGCTCGAGCTGTTCAAGCCTTTCATCTTCTCGCGCCTCGAAGCCATGGGCATTGCGACCACGATCAAGGCAGCCAAGAAGGAAGTCGAGTCGGGCACGCCGGTGGTCTGGGACATCCTGGAAGAGGTCATCAAGGAGCACCCGGTCATGCTGAACCGGGCTCCCACGCTGCACCGCCTGGGCATCCAGGCCTTCGAACCCATCCTGATCGAAGGCAAGGCCATCCAGCTGCACCCGCTCGTGTGCGCGGCATTCAACGCCGACTTCGACGGCGACCAGATGGCCGTTCACGTGCCGCTGTCGGTG
Source organism: Variovorax pasteuri (assembly GCF_051216435.1). Taxonomy (NCBI): domain Bacteria; kingdom Pseudomonadati; phylum Pseudomonadota; class Betaproteobacteria; order Burkholderiales; family Comamonadaceae; genus Variovorax; species Variovorax pasteuri. Next base: position 408,805 of record NZ_JBPJZS010000006.1, on the reverse strand, counting down.
GAAGCGCAAATGGAAGCCCGCACGCTGATGCTGGCCTCCAACAACGTGCTGTTCCCGGCTTCGGGCGAACCGTCGATCGTTCCTTCGCAGGACGTGGTGCTGGGTCTGTACTACACGACCCGCGACCGCATCAACGGCAAGGGCGAGGGCCTGATCTTCTCCGACATCGGTGAAGTGCAGCGCGCGCTGGACGCCAACGAAGTCGAACTCACCGCCAAGGTCGCGGTGCGTATCACGGAGTACACCAAGGACAAGGAAACCGGCGTGTTCACGCCGTCGACCTCGCTCGTGGACACCACCGTGGGCCGTGCCCTGCTGTCCGAGATCCTGCCGAAGGGCCTGCCGTTCTCGAACATCAACAAGGCGCTGAAGAAGAAGGAAATCTCCAAGCTCATCAACGTCTCGTTCCGCAAGTGCGGCCTGAAAGAGACCGTGGTGTTCGCCGACAAGCTGCTGCAGAACGGCTTCCGCCTGGCAACCAAGGCCGGCATCTCGATCGCCATCGACGACATGCTGGTGCCTGCTGAAAAGCACGGCATCATCGAGCGCTCGGCCAAGGAAGTGAAGGAGATCGAGCAGCAGTACGTGTCCGGTCTGGTGACCTCCGGCGAACGCTACAACAAGGTGGTGGACATCTGGGGCAAGGCCGGCGACGAAGTGTCGAAGGTCATGATGGCCAAGCTCTCCAAGGAGCGCGTCATCGATCGCCACGGCAAGGACGTCGAGCAGGAGTCGTTCAACTCCATCTACATGATGGCCGACTCCGGCGCCCGCGGTTCCGCGGCCCAGATTCGCCAGGTGGCCGGTATGCGGGGCCTGATGGCCAAGCCGGACGGCTCGATCATCGAGACGCCCATTACCGCGAACTTCCGCGAAGGCCTGAACGTGCTGGAGTACTTCATCTCCACCCACGGTGCCCGAAAGGGTCTGGCCGACACGGCGCTGAAGACGGCGAACTCGGGCTACCTGACCCGCCGTCTGGTCGACGTGACGCAGGACTTGGTCGTGACCGAGCAGGACTGCGGCACGCACGGCGGCTACCTGATGCGCGCCATCGTCGAAGGCGGTGAAGTGATCGAATCGCTGCGCGACCGTATCCTGGGCCGTTCGGCTGCGGACGACGTGCTGCACCCGGAAAACCGTTCGGTGCTGCTGAAGGCCGGCGAGATGTTCGACGAAGACAACATCGAAGTCCTGGAAGCCCAGGGCGTCGACGAAGTCAAGGTCCGCACCGCGCTGACCTGCGAAACCCGCTTCGGCATCTGCGCCACCTGCTACGGGCGCGACCTGGGCCGCGGCGGCCTGATCAACATCGGCGAAGCCGTCGGTGTGATCGCTGCCCAGTCCATCGGCGAACCCGGCACGCAGCTGACGATGCGTACCTTCCACATCGGCGGTGCCGCTTCGCGCGCTGCCATCGCTTCGAGCGTGGAAGCCAAGTCGAACGGCTCGATCGGCTTCAACGCCACGATGCGCTACGTGACCAACAGCAAGAGCGACCTGGTCGTGATTTCGCGTTCGGGCGAGATCGTCATTCATGACGAGCACGGCCGTGAGCGCGAACGCCACAAGGTGCCGTACGGTGCGATCCTGACCGTCAAGGCCGACCAGCAGATCAAGGCCGGCCACGTGCTCGCCAACTGGGATCCGCTGACCCGCCCGATCATTACCGAGTTCGCCGGTAAGGCGCAGTTCGAGAACGTCGAGGAAGGCCTCACGGTCGCCAAGCAGGTGGACGAAGTGACCGGTCTGTCGACCCTGGTCGTGATCGACCCGAAGCGCCGCGGCGCCGCCAAGGTCGTGCGTCCTCAGGTGAAGCTCATCGACGCCTCCGGCGCCGAAGTGAAGATCCCGGGCACCGACCACTCGGTGACGATCGGCTTCCCGATCGGCTCGCTGGTGCAGATCCGCGACGGCCAGGACGTGGGCCCCGGCGAAGTGCTGGCGCGCATTCCGGTCGAAGGCCAGAAGACGCGCGACATCACCGGCGGTCTGCCGCGTGTGGCCGAGCTGTTCGAAGCCCGTTCGCCGAAGGACAAGGGCATGCTGGCCGAAATGACCGGTACCGTGTCGTTCGGCAAGGAGACCAAGGGCAAGATCCGCCTGCAGATCACCGATCCCGAAGGCGGCGTCTACGAAGACCTCGTGCCGAAGGAAAAGAACATCCTGGTGCACGAAGGCCAGGTGGTGAACAAGGGCGAAAGCGTGGTCGACGGCCCGGCGGATCCGCAGGACATCCTGCGCCTGCTGGGTTCGGAAGAACTCGCGCGCTACATCGTGGACGAAGTGCAGGACGTGTACCGCTTGCAGGGTGTGAAGATCAACGACAAGCACATCGAGGTGATCGTTCGCCAGATGCTGCGCCGCGTCGTGGTCGACAACATCGGCGAGACGAACTACATCTCCGGCGAACAGGTCGAACGCAGCGAAATGCTCAACACCAACGACGCCCTGCGCGCCGAAGGCAAGATCCCCGCGACGTTCACCAACCTGCTGCTGGGTATCACGAAGGCCTCGCTGTCGACCGACTCGTTCATCTCGGCGGCTTCGTTCCAGGAAACGACGCGCGTGCTGACCGAAGCGGCCATCATGGGCAAGCGCGACGAACTGCGCGGCCTGAAGGAAAACGTGATCGTCGGCCGCCTGATTCCTGCAGGCACCGGCATGGCGTACCACCAGGCACGCAAGGTCAAGGACGCCATGGACGAAGCCGAGCGCCGCGCCATTGCCGAGTCGGAGGCCGCCGACATGGCTGCCTCCAACGAGAGCAGCGATGCAGCCGCCACGGTCAGCGCCAGCGAAGGCGCAGCGACCGAATAACTGGTTAGCATCACCGGCCATGACCGGTACCCCACGCCCCCCGACCGCCCCCGGTTGGGGGGCGTTTTTCTTTGTTTTGTCCGTGAGGCCTTGTTGTCGATGAGCGTGCTGCCCGAATCGCTGGCCAGCTGGATCGTGATCGCGGTGCTGCTGTTCTGGTTTGTCGGTTCCTACAACCGGCTGGTGCGTCTGCGCTCGGCCGTGCTGCAGGCCTACGGCGCGCTCGACGCGGCCCTGGGCAAGCAGCTGGACTTCGTGCAGGCCAGCATCGCCGCGGCGCCGCCGGACGATGCAGCGCCGCTGAACGAGTCGCTCTCGTCCATTGCGCCCCTGCAGGCCGCGACCACGCAACTGTCGACTTTGCTGGGCGCGACGCGGCTGCATCCGCTCGATGCCGGCGGCATGGCGGCGCTGGCCACGGCGCTTCAGGTGTGGATCGGCGCGTGGCGCCGCCAGCACCCGGACGATGTGACCGTGTTCGACGCCGACGGCACGCTGTCGCGGCCGGCACCGTTGCTGCCGGGCTCGGCGGCCGCGATGCCCGGTGTGTTCGAGCCGATCGCGTGGCCGGAGCCTTCGGCGGCCGCGGAAATCGCGCGCAGCCAGTTCAACCTGGCGGTTGCGCACTACAACGCGGCGATTGCCCAGTTTCCGGCGCTGCTGGTGGCATGGGCCGTGCGTCTGCGTGCGGCCGCACCGTTGCTCTGAGCAGGCGGCGCGGCTCCTCTTTCTTTCCATTGCGCGGCGTCCGGCTCCAGGGGCGCCCGTTACCATCGCCCCAACTTGTCAGAACTACATTCCGATCCTTCGAGCAGCAGCAGCGCACCGTCGCTGCAACCCCCGCTCTGGCGCCAACTGCAACTGACCGCGGTGGCGCTGGCGTCGATCCGCGCCGGCACCTCGGGCTCGGCCGCGTTCGAGGCAGTCGAACCCGCGCTACGCCCCGGCGTGCAGGCGCTCGGCTTCCAGGTGCTGCGCTGGCTCGGCCGCGCCGAGGCGCTGCGCCGCCACTTGGCCAAGCGCACGCCGCCGCCGCTGCCCGACGCCTTGCTGTGCACCGCGCTGGCGCTGGCCTGGGACAGCGAGCGCGCGCCCTACGAGCCCTTCACGCTGGTCGACCAGGCGGTCGAGGCCGCCAAGCGCAATCCCGCCACGCGGGCGCAGGCCAGCTTCATCAATGCCTGCCTGCGTCGCTTTCTGCGCGAGCGCGACGAACTCGTCGCCGTGACCGACAGCGAGCCCGTCGCGCAGTGGAACCACCCGCGCTGGTGGATCGAGCGCCTGAAGCGCGACCATCCGCGCGAATGGCAGCGCGTGCTGAGCGCCGACAACGCGCAGGCGCCGATGACGCTGCGGGTCAATGCGCAACGCGCGACCCCGGCCTCGTACCTGGTGGAGCTGGAGGCCGTCGGTCTCGCGGCCACGCGCGTGGGCCCCTTCGGCCTGCAACTGGCGCGCGCCCGGCCCGTGCAGCAACTGCCCGGCTTTGCCGGCGGTGCCAGCTCGGTGCAGGACGCCGCCGCGCAAATGGCCGCGCCGCTGCTGCTCGACGGCCTGCTGGCGGGCAGGACCGGCGCCGCGCCGTTGCGGGTGCTCGACGCCTGCGCCGCCCCCGGCGGGAAGACGGCGCACCTGCTCGAGCTGGCCGGCCCCGACGCGGTCGAGGTCACGGCGCTGGAAGTCGACGCCGTGCGCAGCCGCCGCATCGACGAGACCCTGGTGCGCATCGGCATGAAGGCCAAGGTGCTGGTGGCCGACGCGGCGCGTCCCGCCCAGTGGTGGGACGGCACGCCGTTCGACGCCATCCTGCTCGATGCGCCATGCACCGCCTCGGGCATCGTGCGGCGCCATCCCGACGTGCGCTGGCTGCGCCGCGAGAGCGACACCGCCCAGCTGGCCGCGCAGCAGGCCGCACTCCTGGCGGCGCTCTGGCCGCTGGTGCGGCCCGGCGGCCGTCTCCTTTACTGCACCTGCTCCGTGTTCCGCGAAGAAGGTTCGCAACAAATTGATGCGTTTCTTGTACACAACACCGACGCACGATTGCTGCCGTCACCCGGCCATTTGCTGCCCCAAAACGGGTCGAATGGCCGCGGCGTCCCGGACAATCTGCTTGGTGACCACGACGGTTTCTTCTACGCACTGCTCGAAAAGCGCTCGCACTGAACGGTGCCGTCCGGCCCTGCTGGCCGCGCTGGTCTGGGTGTGGGTGATATGGATGGCCTGGCTGCCGGCCCCGGTGGCGGCGCAGGGACGCGTGGGGACATCGATCACGCAGATGCGCCTCGAGCAGGCCGACGACGGCGTCTATTTCAGTGCCGCCGTGCAGTTCGACCTGCCCTCGCTGGTCGAGGAGGTGCTCGACAAGGGCATTGCCATCTACTTCGTGGCCGAGGCCGAGATCTTCCAGGAGCGCTGGTACTGGACCGACCGCAAGGTCGCCCAGGTCACGCGCCACATGCGGCTGGCGTACCAGCCGCTCACGCGGCGCTGGCGCTTGAACGTGTCGGCGGCGCCGATCAGCGGCGCGGCCGGCCTGGGCATCTCGCTGAACCAGAACTTCGACACCCTGGCCGATGCGCTGGACGCCATCAAGCGCGTGGGCCGTCTGCGCCTGGGCGACACCGCCGAAATCGGTGACGACCCCCTGCACCAGGTCACCTTCAGCTTCCGGCTCGATACCTCGCAGCTGCCGCGACCGTTCCAGATCGGCGTGGTTGGCCAGGCCGACTGGAACATCGCCGCCGAACGCACGGCCCGGCTCGCGGTGGAGAAGCAGAAGTGAGCACTGCCGGGCGCAGCAGCGCTGCGGCCACGCCGGCCGCGCGCCGCGCGCGGGCCACGCGCTGGGCCCTCGGCGTGGGCGCGGCCATGGTCACGGCCATCGGCCTGGTGCTGATGTTCCTGCTGGCCCAGGCCACCAACAACCGCGCGCTGTACGAGCGCTATTACGTGCGCCTGTTCGGCGTCAACGTGGTGGTGGCGGTGCTGCTGGTGCTGGTGATCGGCTGGGTCGCCGTCCGCCTGCTGCGGCGGTTGCGGCAAGGCAAGTTCGGCAGCCGGCTGCTCATCAAGCTCGCGGCCATCTTCGCGCTGGTGGGCGTGGTGCCCGGTGCGCTGGTCTACGTGGTGTCCTACCAATTCGTGGCGCGCTCCATCGAGAGCTGGTTCGACGTGAAGGTGGAAGGCGCGCTCGACGCCGGCCTGAACCTCGGGCGGGCCACGCTCGATTCGCTGTCCGACGACCTCGCGGCCAAGACGCGCAGTGCCAGCGCGCAGCTCGCCCAGGTGCCCGACGCCAGCGCGGGCCTGTCGCTCGAGCGCATCCGCGACCAGCTCGAGGCCACCGACGTGATCCTCTGGACCGGCACCGGTCAACTGGTGGCCAGCGCCGGCACCTCGCGGTTCCAGCTCAGCCCCGAGCGTCCGACGGTGCAGCAGTTTCGCCAGGTTCGCCCGGAACGTGCCGTGGCCCACATCGAAGGGCTGGACGAAACCGCCGCGCCCGGCGCGGCGCCGCCGATCGCGAGCGTGCGCGCGCTGGCCATGGTGCAAAGGCCGGGCTTCGACTTCGACACCGCGCCGCGCTATCTGCAGGTCACGCGCCCGCTGCCGCCGGCGGTGGTGGCCAACGCGCTCGCCGTGCAGGAGGCCAACCGCGAATACCAGGAGCGGGCGCTCGCGCGCGAAGGCCTGCGCCGCATGTACATCGGCACGCTCACGCTGAGCCTGTTCCTGGCCGTGTTCGGCGCGGTGCTGCTGGCCGTGCTGTTCGGCAACCAACTCGCGCGGCCGTTGCTGGTGCTGGCCGACGGCGTGCGCCAGGTGGCGGCCGGCGACTTGCGGCCCACCGCCGTGCTGCAGGGCAAGGACGAGCTGGGCGGCCTCACGCGTTCTTTCGCCGTCATGACGCAGCAGCTGGCCGATGCCCGGGGCGCGGTCGAGAAGACCATGGGCCAGCTCGACGCCGCCCGTGCCAACCTGCAGACCATCCTGGACAACCTGACCTCGGGCGTGATCGTGCTCGACGCCAAGGGCACGGTGCTGTCCACCAACCCGGGCGCCACCCGCGTGCTGCGCGCGCCGATGGCGGCCTACGAGGGCCAGGCGCTCGTCGACGTGCCGGGCCTGGCCGATTTCGGTGCCAAGGTGCAGCAGCAGTTCGACGACTTCCTCGTCGAGCGCATGCAGCACGGCCTGGACCACTGGCAGCACGCGTTCGAGCTGAACGCCTCCGGGAATGACCTGCCGCACAAGGACGGCGCCATCAACATCGTCGCGCGCGGGGCGGAGCTGCCCGGCGCGGCGCGGCTGCTGGTGTTCGACGACATCTCCGAGATCGTCTCGGCCCAGCGCGCGCAGGCCTGGGGCGAGGTGGCGCGCCGCCTTGCGCACGAGATCAAGAACCCGCTCACGCCCATCCAGTTGTCGGCCGAGCGGCTCGAGATGAAGCTGTCGGGCAAGGTGCCGCCGCCGGAGCAGGCCATCCTGGTGAAGTCGGTGAAGACCATCGTCGACCAGGTCGATGCGATGAAGCGGCTGGTGAACGAATTCCGCGACTACGCGCGGCTGCCCGCAGCCGACCTGAAGCCGGTCGACCTCAACGCCCTGCTGGCCGACGTGCTTCAGCTCTACAACACCGAGAGCCTGCCGATCGTGCTGCGCTTCGAGCTCGACGAGCGCTGCCCGCCGATCCGCGGCGACGACCAGCAGATTCGCCAGGTCATCCACAACCTGCTGCAGAACGCGCAGGACGCCGCCGAGGCCGGCGCCACCGGCACGGGCAAGGTGGGCGAGGTTGTCATTCGCACGCGGCTCGGCGATTCGGGCCAGCGCGTGCGCCTGACGGTGCAGGACAGCGGGCCGGGTTTTGCCGAAAACATTCTGAAGCGCGCGTTCGAACCGTACGTCACCACGAAAACAAAAGGTACCGGTTTGGGCCTTGCGGTCGTCAAGAAGATCGCGGACGAACACGGCGCGCGCATCGAGCTTTCCAACCGCATGGTGGGTGGGGCTGTGGCAGGGGCACAAGTCTCGCTATCATTCGCGCTGGCAGGCGAGTCGCGGGCAGCGGTCGCTCACACCGAAGATTCGAAGTCTTCCGCCGCCTGAGCTGCACGAATCCGTCGCACGGGCGACGGATGGGCCAGCGGACTTCTACACACCTTTGCAGACACCAGCGCATACAACAAGCAGCACTCATGGCAAACATTCTCGTGGTCGATGACGAGCTGGGCATCCGGGACCTGCTCTTCGAAATTCTCAATGACGAAGGCCACAACGTGGAGCTCGCGGAAAACGCCGCCGAAGCCCGCGCTGCGCGCCAGCGCGCGCGGCCCGACCTCGTGCTTTTGGACATCTGGATGCCCGACACCGACGGGGTGACGCTGCTCAAGGAGTGGTCCACCTCGGGTCTGCTGAGCATGCCGGTGATCATGATGAGCGGCCACGCCACCATTGACACCGCGGTCGACGCCACGCGCATCGGCGCCTTCGCGTTCCTCGAAAAGCCCATCACCATGCAGAAGCTGCTCAAGGCGGTGGAGCAGGGCCTGGCGCGTGAAAGCGCACGTCGCGCCGCCGCCGGCGTGGTACCCCCTCCGGCCAACGGCATGCAGGCCGCGGCCATCACCACCACGGGCGACAGCCTGATGATGGCGTCGCTGGCCTCCGTGCCTGTGGCCGACGCCGGTCCGCAATCGACCCAGAGCTTCGACCTCGACCGCCCGCTGCGCGATGCGCGCGACGGTTTCGAGAAGGCATACTTCGAATTCCACCTCGCGATGGAGAACGGGTCCATGACCCGCGTGGCCGAGAAAACCGGCCTCGAGCGCACCCATCTGTACAGAAAACTCAAACAACTTGGTGTGGATCTTTCAAGAGGGCGCAGAAGCGCTGTATAATTCGAGGCTGCACACAATGGCCCGGTAGCTCAGTTGGTAGAGCAGCGGATTGAAAATCCGCGTGTCGGTGGTTCGATTCCGCCCCAGGCCACCACTCATCACTTTGCGGTTGTCCACAGACCTCCGCCAAAGTTAAAAAGCCCTAAGTAAATCAAGTACTTAGGGCTTTTTGCATTCCGGGCCCGTCTGCAGTTTTCCGCCCCAAGCCAGACATCTGTGGGGGCAACTTTGGGGGCAGCTAGATCCGGACGCAATGCTCTCAAAAAGGGGATGCGGACAGGAACTTGGACTGGTTCTAAGCCGCAGTCCAAGATTCCCTGGGTATTCGATGGGACTGAGAGAGCCCAAGCCCGAGGAGATAGCCACCGTGGCCAGCGCCGCGAGCCAGATCGCCATGTTCGTCTTCGTCCGGCCTCAGGCTCGATGCGGCGCGATCGCGCGCTTGCGGCTTTCGAAAAGCTCGAAAACGCCCATGCCCGCCAGCATCGCGGCCACGAAGACGAGCGCCTTGACTTCGCCCATTCCGAGGGACACGAGGGCCGGGCCCGGGCAGAAGCCGGCGACGCCCCAACCGATGCCGAAGAGCACGCTGCCCAGGACCAGGCGGCGGTCGATGTGGCGCGCTGAAGGCAGTCGCATCTCGGCGCCCAGGAAGGACACGGCGCGGCGGTTGGCAAACGTGAAGGCGAGCGCGCCCACAGCGATGGCTCCCGCCATGACGAAGGCCAGGGAGGGGTCCCAGTTCCCGGCGAGATCCAGGAAACCGAGCACCTTGGCCGGGTTGGCCATGCCGGACACGATGAGGCCGAGGCCAAAGACCAGGCCGGCAAGAAGCGAGGCGAAAACAACCACGAAGGTCTCCTCAGATACCGAGCAGATGACGCGTGATGAACACGGTGGCGAATCCAGCGCCCATGAACGCTGCAGTGGCGACAAGCGAGCGGGGCGACATGCGGGAGAGGCCGCAAACGCCGTGGCCACTGGTGCAACCGGAGCCGTAGCGCGTACCGATGCCCACGAGCAACCCGGCCAGGATCAACGCCCCATAACCGGCATCGATCTGTGGCTTGGGCAGTGCCGCCGCCAACAGGTAGAGCGCAGGCGCACCGACCAGTCCCAGGACGAAGGCAATGCGCCAGGCGCGGTCGCCCTTGGCAGGCCTGAGCAGGCCCCCAAGCACGCCGCTGATGCCGGCGATGCGGCCATTGAGCAACGCAAACATTGCCGCCGCGATGCCGATGAGCACGCCGCCGGCCAGTGCGGCGAGTGGCGTGAAGTGGCTCCAGTCGATGGACATCATTCTTCCTTTGGACAGTAGAGACGGTAGAGAAGCGCGAGGATTTCGAGGGTCGACGGGTCGGCCACGCTGTAGAAGATGCTCTTGCCCTCGCGACGCGTCTGGACCACCCCCTCGTTGCGCAGCACACCGAGTTGCTGCGAAAGGGTCGGCTGGTGAATGCCCAGTGCCTGCTCGAGGTCGCTCACGCACATCTCGCCTTGCGAGAGTTGGCACAGCAAGAGCAAACGATCTTCGTTGGCGAGCACCTTGAGGGCGCCGACCGCCTTGCCGGCGGCGCCGCGCAGGGCTTGGGGGTCGATGACGAGGGGCGAGGGCTTCATGGAGGGGATGAAATAGTTTCGTTTGACATATTATGTTGAAATATATAATATTCGTCAATCGATTGAATATCGCACCCACGGAACACCTCATGGCGACCCGCACGACGACCCAAGGCTTCTTCGATCCCGGTACCTGGACCGTCTCTTACGTCGTCTGGGACCATGCAATGCAGCGTGCTGCTGTCATCGACCCGGTGCTGGACTACGACTTCAAGTCGGGGCACACGGGCACGGCTTCGGCTGATCGACTGCTGGCCTATGTGCGGGACAAGGGCCTGCAGGTCGACTGGATTCTGGAAACCCATGCGCACGCCGATCACCTGTCCGGTGCACGCTACGTCCAAGGGCAGGTCGGCGGCAAGATCGCCATCGGCGAGAACATCCGCGCTGTTCAGGCGACCTTCAAGAAGCTCTACAACTTCGAGCGCAGCTTCCTGCCGGACGGCACCCAGTTCGACCACCTCTTCGGGGAGGGAGAGACTTTCAGGATTGGCGAGGTCGAGGCCACGGCCTTGCTGGTGCCGGGCCACACGCCGGCAGACATGGCGTACCTGGTGGACGGCTGCGTCTTTGTCGGCGACACGCTCTTCATGCCCGACGTCGGCAGCGCACGCGCGGATTTTCCTGGCGGCGATGCGCGCCAGCTCTACGCTTCGATGCATCGGCTGCTGGACCTGCCACCCGAGACGGCGATGTACGTCTGTCACGACTATCCGCCCCCCTCTCGATCGCCGCGCTGGCAGACCACTGTCGCGGAGCAGCGAGCCCACAACGTCCACGTGCACGACGGCGTCAGCGAGGACGCTTTCGTCGCCATGCGCACGGCTCGCGACGCCACGCTGGATGTTCCGACGCTCATCCTTCCGTCGATTCAGGTGAACGTGCGCGGCGGGCAGCTGCCGCCGGCAGACGATAACGGCGTCTCCTACCTTCGCATTCCGCTGAATGCGCTTTCTGTTCATCCGCAGCCTGGCGCAAAGTAGGGGCTCGAGCTCGGCCTGGGACTTGGCTGTGCCGGCGGCGCGATTGCGTGCCGCCAAGCCCCGTTTTGACAGGCCATTCGTGCGAGGCCGGTTAGACTGACACCAGGGTGCGGATCCGCTCGACGCGGTACGCAGGTTCATGCGCTGGTCGGGCCGCCACGCGGAATTGAAACGTCAGCACCTGATGCAAGAACTCGCCATTCAATACATTGCCGCAGCCCTTTTTGCTGTGGCGCTTCTCCATACCTTCACGGTCAAGCAGTTCGAGCGCCTGTCGCACCGATTTCCGCGGCATGCCGGCATGTTTCACTTGCTGGGCGAGGTCGAGGTCGTCTTCGGGTTCTGGGCCATCGTGCTCGTTCTTTCGATGGCGCTGGTGGTCGGCGGCGATCAGGCGCTGACCTACGCGGAGTCGCGCAATTACACAGAACCGCTCTTCGTCTTCGTTGTCATGGTGGTGGCTGCGTCCCGGCCGGTGCTGATGACGGTCATGTCCAGCGTGAACACCATTGCGCGGGTGTTGCCGTTGCCTACGCCGATTGCAGCGGCCTGGCTCGGGCTCGCGGCTGTCCCTCTGCTCGGATCCCTGATCACCGAACCGGCGGCGATGACCATCGCTGCGTTGATGCTCGCGCCGCAGATTTTCAGATCACAGGTGCCTGAGTCTCTGAAATACCTGGCCTTGGGGGTGCTGTTCGTCAACGTGTCGATCGGAGGCACGCTCACTTCCTATGCCGCGCCACCCGTCTTGATGGTCGCCTCGACCTGGCAGTGGGACAGCGCGTTCATGGTTGTCACCTTCGGCTGGAAGGCCGCGCTGGCTGTGCTTGTGAATGCCACCGTCGCCACGTATGTGTTGCGCAAGCACTTGCCTGTTGTCTCTGCAAGTGCGGCGTCTTCCGATGCGCGGGTGCCGATTCCGGTGGTGCTGACACACCTGGTCCTGCTCGCTGGCATCGTGATGTTCGCACACCATCCGGTGGCCTTTCTCGGGCTCTTCCTGATGTTCCTGGGGTTCACACAAGCCTACGAGCGGCATCAGAGCCCACTGATCATCAAGGAGGCGCTGCTCGTCGGATTTTTCCTGGCTGGCTTGGTGGTGCTCGGCGGAATGCAGCAGTGGTGGTTGCAGCCGGTGGTGTCCAGCCTGGAGCCGGTGGCCTTGTTCTTCGGCGCCCTCGGCTTGACAGCCATCACGGACAACGCGGCGCTGACCTATCTGGGATCGCTCATCGCGGGAATCTCGGACGAGTCCAAATACATGCTCCTTGCCGGGGCGGTGGCTGGCGGTGGACTGACGGTGATCGCCAATGCGCCGAACCCGGCAGGCGTTGCGCTTCTCAAGAAAGGGTTCTCCGACGAGACGATCGGCGCTGGCGGCCTGCTGCTCGGAGCGCTAGCGCCGACGATGGTCGCTGCCGCAGCGTTCATGCTCTTGTAGAAGGCTGGCGGAAGCTGCGGCAACCACGAGCGAGCCGAAAGCCCGTGGCAACCCGAAGACGATGGCGCGGTATTTGCTCCTATTCTTGTGGTCTCGACATTCCTTCCACCGGAGCAATCATGAATTTCAAGTTCTGTCTCGGCCTTGCTGGTCTGACACTGGGCGTCTCTGCATTCGCGCAGACCAAGTGGGACCTGCCGACGGCGTACCCGGCGAACAATTTTCATACCGAAAATCTTGCCCAGTTCGTCGGTGACGTCGACAAGGCTTCCGGCGGAAAGCTGAAGATCACGCTTCACGCGAACGCGTCACTCTTCAAGGCCCCCGAGATCAAGCGCGCAGTGCAAGGCGGGCAGGCACAGATGGGCGAAATCCTGCTGGTCAATTACCAGAACGAGTGGCAGGGCTTCGGGGCGGATGGCCTTCCATTTCTGGCGGACAGCTACGACGCGGCATGGAAGCTTTATCAGGCGCAGAAGCCGGCGCTTGAAAAGAAACTCGGCGACCAGGGGATCATGCTGCTCTACGCGGTGGCATGGCCTCCTCAGGGCATCTTCGTCAAGAAGACCATCGAATCGGCCGCAGACCTCAAGGGTGTGAAGTGGCGTGCCTACAGCCCCGCGACGGCGCGCATCGCAGAGTTGGTCGGCGCGCAGCCGGTGACCGTGCAGCAAGCCGAGCTCTCGCAAGCCATGGCAACCGGCGTGATCGAGTCCTACATGTCCTCCGGCTCGACGGGCTACGACACCAAGACGTACGAATACATCAAGAACTTCTACGACACCCAGGCCTGGCTGCCGAAGAACGCGGTGCTGGTCAGCAAGAAGGCGTTCGACGCGCTCGACAAGCCGACGCAGGAGGCCGTGCTGAAGGCCGGTGCCGAGGCGGAGAAGCGTGGCTGGGACAGCTCGAAGAAGAAGAACCTCGAATACCTCGACCTGCTCAAGAAGAACGGCATGACGATCCATGTTCCGTCCGCACAGTTGAAGGCAGACATGAAGAAGGTGGGCGAGACCATGCAGAAGGAATGGATCGAGAAGTCCGGGCCCGAAGGCCAGGCGATCATCGACGCCTACAAGAAGATGTAGGGCACGGGCGTTCATCCAATGCGCAAGACGCTCGATTTTCTCTATGACAGTGCCGCCGCCCTGGCGGCGCTTTTCATGATCGGTCTGCTGTTGATGGTGCTGCTGTCGATCGTGGGACGACAGCTTCACTTCAACGTACCAGGCACGGATGCCTACGCTGGCTACCTCATGGCCGGCGCCGGCTTCCTGGCCCTGGCGCACACGCTCAAGCGTGGCGAACACATCCGGGTGACGCTGATCGTCTCCAGCCTGAAGCCTTCCGCCCGGCGCTGGCTGGAGCGCTGGGCCATGGGCGCAGGCGCATTGCTTGCCGGTCTGTTCGCGTTCTACAGCGTGCGGCTGGTCTGGAACTCCCATGTCTTCAACGACATCTCCACAGGCAACGATGCGACGGCGCTGTGGATTCCTCAGCTGGCCATGGCCATCGGCACCGTGATCCTCGCCATCGCCTCGATCGATGAATTTGTCCTCGAGTGGCGTGGCCGGGTTGCACCTCAAAACAACGAGGCGCTGCGCCATGAATGACCTCGCCGTTGCAGGCCTGCTGATCGTCAGCCTGTTCCTCATTCTTGGCAGCGGTGTCTGGATCGGCCTCACCCTCTCCGGGGTGGCTTGGATCGGCATGGAGCTCTTTTCGTCGCGCTCTGCCGGGGATGCGATGGCCGTCACGATCTGGGGATCTGCGTCCAGCTGGACACTGACCGCGCTGCCGCTCTTTGTATGGATGGGCGAGATCCTGTTTCGCACCAGGCTGTCGCAAGACATGTTCAAGGGTCTGGCGCCCTGGATGCAGGCGTTGCCAGGGCGGCTCCTGCACACCAACGTGGTGGGCTGTGCCATCTTCGCAGCGGTGTCGGGGTCGAGTGCCGCAACCTGCGCAACCATCGGAAAGATGACGCTTCCCGAACTCAAGAAGCGCGGCTATCCGGAGGACATGGTCATCGGCACGCTGGCCGGAGCCGGGACGCTGGGGCTGCTGATTCCGCCCTCGATCATCATGATCGTCTATGGGGTCAGCGCGGACGTGTCCATTGCCAAGCTGTTCATCGCCGGTGTTCTGCCCGGCGTGCTGCTGGCATTGCTTTTCTCCGGCTACATCGCGCTGTGGGCCTTGCGCCACCCGGATCAGATCCCTCCGGCCGACGCCAAGATGAGCTTCATGCAAAAGCTCGGCGAATCCCGCAGCCTGATTCCCGTGGCGCTTCTGATCCTGGCGGTGCTCGGATCCATCTACGCGGGGATTGCCACGGCGACGGAAGCTGCGGCGGTCGGCGTTGTGGGTGCCCTTGTCATTTCGGCGGTGCAAGGTTCCCTGAACTGGAGCTCCTTCAAGGAGTCGCTTCTGGGGGCCACGCGGCTGTACTGCATGATGGCGCTGATCCTGGCGGGCGCGGCCTTTCTGACGCTGGCCATGGGCTACATCGGGCTGCCACGCCACCTTGCCGAGTGGATCGGTTCGCTGGGCTTGTCGAAGTTTCAACTCATCATGATGCTGGCCATTTTCTACATCGTGCTGGGATGCTTCCTGGACGGGATCTCGATGGTGGTCCTGACGATGGGTGTGATCATGCCCACCGTGCTGGCGGCGGGCATCGACCCGATCTGGTTCGGCATCTTCATCGTGCTCGTGGTCGAGATGGCGCAGATCACGCCACCCGTTGGATTCAACCTTTTCGTCCTTCAAGGCATGACGGGGCGCCAGCTGCCGTATATCGCGAAGGTGGCACTCCCCATGTTCCTGCTGATGGTTCTGGCCGTGCTGCTCATCTACTTCGTGCCCGGAATCGTGACCTGGCTGCCGCAGCAAATGACCCTGTAAGGCGGGCAGCCGACCAGGTTCCGCCTGCAAGCAAAGGGCGAAGGGGCGCCTGCCGCCGACCGGCGGCTATGGCAAATGTCCTGCACCCGTCGTCGCCGACGGATGGCGGTGCCTGCGCCCCGGACGCCGAAAACTCTTCGCATCCACACAGAGATCGAGGAGTTGTCCATGTCCACGTCCAAGCCTTCAGGGCACGAAGAACCCGAAGTCACGCAGGAAGAGTCCGTGCCCAGCGATGGCCGCGACACCGAGGGCGAGGAGCTGATGAAGCAGGTGCGCAACGACAAGCTCCAGGACAAGGGCTCCGCGGCACCCAAGACGCCCGCGCCAAGCGGCAAGCAAGACCCGGCCTGAGGCGCAGCACGGCCATGAATTTCCAGGCGACCCACGCGGCTGCTTCTCTGGACGCCGCGCCGGACGCTGCCCGCCCACCCCACTCGCTGTGGCAACGCTGCCGCAAATGGCTGCTGCCTCTGCTCGGCATCGCCGTGCTGGGCCTGTTGCTGTCTCACGCGCACAAGGTCGACTGGGCTGGCGCCTGGCATGCGTTGCAGCGCTACTCGCCCTGGCTGCTGCTCGCGGTGCTCGGGCTCGCGACGGCCAGCCATGCGCTCTACGGCTGCTTCGACCTGATCGGCAAGCGCCATGTGCGCCACCGCCTCCCGTATTGGCGCACCTGGGCCATCGCGGTGACGAGCTATGCCTTCAACCTCAACCTCGGCTCCCTGGTCGGCGGCATCGCGATGCGCGCACGCCTCTATGCGCGCGCCGGGCTGGACGACGCGACCGTCGCGCAGATCGTCGGCCTCAGCCTCGTCACCAACTGGCTCGGCTACGGGCTGCTGGCTGGCGGGCTGTTCGCCTCGGGCGTGATCGAGCCGCCGCGCCAGGCGCACATCGGCGAGTTCGCATTGCGCGCGCTCGGCGTGGTGATGATTCTTCTGGCCTTGGCCTATGTGGTGGCCTGTGCCGTGTCGCGCGGGCGCGAATGGCGCTTCAGGGGCAAGCGCCTCCACCTGCCGAGTGCGCGCCTGGCCGTGGTCCAGCTGGCGCTTTCCGCGAGCAACTGGGCGCTGATGGGCGCGGCCATGTACTTGTTGCTGGGCCAGCAGGTGCCTTACGCGACCACCCTGGGCGTGCTGCTCGCCGCGTCCATCGTCGGCGTGATCACGCCGATTCCGGCCGGGCTTGGCGTGCTCGAGGCCGTCTACCTCGCGCTGTTGTCGGGCACCGTGAAGCAGGGCGCGCTGATGGGCGCCGTGCTTGCGTACCGCGCGCTGTACTACCTGCTGCCGCTGGCCGGCGGACTGGTGCTTTACCTGTTCCTCGAACGCTACGCGGCAAGCCATCCGCAGGACGCAGCACAGGGCGCTGCGCCCAGGCCTGAATCACCCGCTGCGCCGGCCTGACCGCGGCACACGGGCAGCAACGCGCCGCCACGTCATGAGCCCGCGTTCGGCGTGGCACGCGCCAGCAGACGGATGTGCTCGAAGTCCAGCAGGTCCAGCGCGTGCCGCACCGCGTCGACCAGCGCCGAATGCCGCGTGTCGCCGTCCAGCCGGTCGGCCCATTCGTGCAGGTCGCTCCAGCGGCCGTCGCGCGCGAGCATTTCCAGTTCTTCGCGCACCGCCGCAGGCAGCGGCGCGATCGCGGGCAGGGGCGGGCGCCGCCTGCGGCTCTGGGCCGCAGGGACAGGGCGCGCAGGCTGCGGCTTGGCGAGGGCGAACGGCAGCAGTTCCTTGGGCGCGTCTTTCACGATCACCGAGAAGCGCACGCGCGTGCCGAGTTCGCGGCGGCTCTCCAGCAGCAGCCGCCCGCCCATGTGCTGCACGATGCGCCGCGCAATCATCAGCCCGAGCCCGTTGCCGTCCGCGCTCGCCGCACCTTGCGCAAAGGCCTGGAAGATGCGCGCCTGGTCGGCCTTGTCGATGCCCACGCCGCTGTCCCACACCTCGAACTGGAGGCGCCATGAGTCCGCGCGCGGCCGCGCCTGCACGCGCAGGCCGATCTTGCCGTCGCGCGTGAACCTGGCGGCGTTCGACAGCAGGTTGAGCAACAGCTGCAGGAAGCGCTTGCTGTCCAGGTACACACCGATCGGCAGCGCGCCCTTCACCTCCAGTTCGAACCGGTTGTGCTGGCGCTGCGCGAGCGTGTCGGCGTACTGCGCGATATCGTCGATCAGCGCGCGCAGGTGCACCGGCCGGGGTTCGAACGAGAAGGGCAGCAGCTCGCCCTTGGCGTAGTCGAGCAGGTCGTCGATCAGCGTGAGCTGGTAGGTTGCGCTGCGCTCGATGGCCTGCAGCCGCTCGGCCGGCGGCAGGCTTTCGTCGCGCAGCAGGCGCACGTTGCCGATGATGGTGGCCAGCGGCGCGCGCAGGTCGTGGCTGACATAGGCCATGAGCCGCGTCCGCTCGCGCGCCTCGTGCTCGGCCTGCTCGAGCGCGGCGTTCAGCGCATGCGTCTTGCGCGCCACTTCTTCGTGCAGGCGCTGCTGCTCGTCGGCCTGCCAGTGCCCCAGCGTGCGCTGCGCCTCGAGGCGCTGGCGCGACAGGTGGTGCGTCCACGTGGCCAGTGCCACCAGGCCGAACAGCATGCCCGGGAAGCCGAGCGCATAGGCGTCGAAGCCGGGAATCGCGTGCGCCGGCATCACCAGCTCGGTGAGCCGCAGGCACACGCCCAGGGTGATGATGCACATCAACACGAAGGCCAGCTGGCCGCCGGGGCCCGCGCGCCGCATGTACAGAAAGGTGCTGACCGTGAGCGCGATCACCACCAGCGGCCCGCTCAGCGTGGCGAGCTTGGCGGCCGGCGCGTACGGGCCCCACGCCATGCCGATCACCGCCACGCACTGCAGCGCCGCCAGCGCCAGCAGCACCGGCAAGCCGGGTGCGCGCACCGGCCCGCGCCGCGACAACGCATACAGGTGGCACATCAGGTTGAGCACGCAGCAGCCGGCGGTGACGCCGGCCGCGCGGTAGCTCCACTCGAAGTTGTCGGGCCACAGGGCGAGCCGCGCATGGCCGCGGTAGACGCTCTCGTAGAGCGCCACCAGGGCGAAGCCCAGGCTCTGCAGCGCCATCGGCAGGCTGCGCGAGATGAACCACAGCGCCAGCGAATACACCGCCAGCACCAGCAGCCCGCCGATCAGCAGGCCGTCGAGCAAGGCATGGCTGCTCTCGGCTTCGCGCCAGCTGTCGGCGGTGTGCAGCTCGGGCGCCAGCTTGACGCTGCTGCGCGACTGCACCCGCACCAGCACGCGCGCCTGCTCGCCGGGCCGCAGGTCGAGCGACAGCGTGGGCACCCGGTCGCGTGCGCCGTGCAGCGGCACCGACACGCCGGCCTCTTCATGGGTCCATGCGGCGCGTGACGTGCTGCCCTGCAGCACGTGAAAGTCCGCGTGCTGCAGCCAGGTGGCGTTGAGCACCAGCCGCAGCGACTGGGGCGCGCCGCTGTCGTTCGACAGCCTGAGCCGCAGCCAGAAGACCGACTTCGAAAAGCCCTGCCGCATGCGCGCCGGGTTGCCGGGCTGGAAGCCGCCGGGCGTGTCGCTGCCCAGCGCGTCGACCTCGTCGCGCGACAGCTGCGCGCCGGTGTCCTCGAACAGCTCCAGCGCGTTGTCGATGTCCAGCGGCCACTGCGTCGTGCCGTCCAGGCGCAGCGTGCCGGCCTGCGCCGCGGGCGCGCATGCCAGCCAGAACACCGCGCACAGCAGCAGGGCGGCGAGCCCGCGCGCCGGGGTCACCGCCGGCTCATGCCAGCGGTGCCGGCAATGACGACGGTGCCTGCCGTGCGGCCGCGGGTGCGTTGCGGAACGCGGTTGGCGTGCAGCCGAAGCGCTCGCGGAACGCCGTCGAGAAGTTGGCGGCGTTCGAGAATCCCACCGCCTGCGCCACCTCCTCCACGCTGAGCGCCGACGCGCCCAGCAGGCGCTGCGCTTCGCCCAGCCGCGCCTGGCGCACGAACGCGAACACCGAGCCACCGGTCTGCTCGCGGAACACCCGCGACAGGCGCTTTTCGTGCGTGCCCACGCGCGCCGCGAGCTCGGGCAGGGCGGGCACCTGCGCCAGGTCCGCACGCACCACGCGTTCGGCGGCTTGCACGAGCACCCGGTCGAGGCTGTCGGGGTTCCTGCCGGCGTTCGCGCGCTCGCCGCGGGCGTTGTCCAGCGCGCTTACGGCCTGGGCCATGCAGGCCTGCGCCTGCTGTCGGCTGCCCGCGAGCGCCAGGTGCACCGTCACGCGCGCCAGCACTTCGGCCGGCTCGAAGGGCTTCAGGATGTAGTCGACGGCGCCCTCGCGCAGCCCCGTCAGGCGCTCTTCCACCGAGCCCGACGAGGTCACGAAGATCACCGGAATGTGCGCCGTGGCAGGGTCGGCCTTCAGCAGCCGGCAGGTGGCGTAGCCGTCGGTGGCGCCCATGCGCACGTCCAGCAGCACCAGGTCGGGCTGAAGCGCCGTCACGCGGCGGTAGCCCTGCATGGCGTCGAACGCCAGGCTGATGCGGTGCCCCGCCTCGCGCAGCGCGCCCAGCAGCAGCTGCAGTTCTTCGATGTTGTCGTCGATGAGAAGGATGTGCGCGCGGCGGGGCGGGATGGTCGACCAGTAAGACATGCCGCGAGGGTAGGGGTGCTGCCCTTAAATGCCATGTGAAGAATTTCACATTACGTTGCATTCGTAAACAAATGTCAGTTAAAGCAAACGTTTTGTCCTGAATCCCAAAGGTGCGGGCAGGACGACGGCCCAAGACTCGCCCTCTTTCCGGAGCACCCCGCCGCATGCAGCGGCGCCACCCCCACGGTGCCCGGTCCATCAGAGCCATCGCGAGGGACAGGATGTCCAGCACCCCAACGAATCTGTCGGCCGCCGCTTGCGTGCGCCGCGACGTGTCTTCCAACGCAGCGCCGGTGCGGCATCGCAGCGGGCAAGGTCCGCTGGCGCGCCGGTCGGGCATCGCGCGCCTGGCTGCCCCGTTCACGGCCCTGCTGGCCGGCCTGCTGTTCGCCGCAGCCGCCCATGCGGTGCCGCAGGTGTCCAGCCTGAGCCACGCGCCCGACATCCTTCCCGCCGGCGGCACGGTGACCAGCACCGTCACCATCGCCGACAGCGACAGCCAGCCGATCGACGCGCCGGGCGCCTCGTTCACCTACACCATTCCCGCCAACACGATCTACATGGGCACCGGCCCGTTGCCCGTGGGCAGTTGCACGTCCACCGTGGCTGTGGGCGCCGCAGGCCCGGGCACGCTGACCTGCTCGGGCATCACGCTGGCGGCCAACCAGCTGCGCAACTTCGAAGTGCTGCTGCGCACGACGCAGCAGGGCACCTTGAGCGTCACCGCCACGCCCAGCGGCGGCGGCTCCAGCGAAACCAAGGCCATCACCGTGAACCAGGGCGCCGACATGGCCGTGGCGATCGCCGTGCCGGCCAGCGCCCCGAGCGGCTCCACGGTGGTGATCGCCTTCACGCTCACCAACAACGGCCCCGACGCCAGCTCGGGCTCGACGCTGACCTACCCGATTCCCACGGGCCTGTCGGTCTCCGGCAGCGGCCTGCCCGCAGGCTGCTCGGTGGCCGGCGGCACGCTGACCTGCAACGTGGCGTCCATCGCCCTGAACGGCTCGCGCACCCTCAACGTGAACGGCGTGGTCACCGCGGGCTCGGGCTCGACCATCACGCACCAGCCGGCCGTGGCGCCGGCCGGGGGCATCGGCGACGGCGTTTCCGTCAACAACAGCGTCACCGCCAACACCACGGTCACGCCCGGCTCCGTGCTGCAGCTCGTCAAGACCCATGACGGCGGACAGCTGCTGGTGGGCCAGCGCTTCAACTTCAGGCTGAGGCCCAGCTTCAGCGGCAGCGCGCCCACCGGCGTCACGCTGAGCGACACGCTGCCCGCCAACTTCCAGGTGCAGACCCCCATCGGCGCGGCCGCGGGCTGGAGCTGCTCGGCCGCCGGCCAGACGGTCAGCTGCACCCGCACCGACATCGGCACCGGCGGGGCCGGCGTGGCGCTCGGCGACATCGTGATCCCGGTGATCGCCGTGGCGCCCGGCCTGGGCGTGGTCAACGAAGCCACCGTCAGCGCCACCGGCCCGGTGGTCGGCTCGGCCACGGGCAGCGTGTCCGCCGACGTGGCGGTGTCCGAGACCGACTTCCGCGCCGACAAGCGCCGCGGCTGGCCGCAAAACAACGTGCCCGTGGGCCAGGCCTTCGACTACCAGGTAGGCGCCACCAACCTCGGCCCCACGCGCCTGCTGGCCGGCAGCACCGTGAACCTGGTCGACAGCATGCCGGCCGGCGTGCGCATCAACAGCGTGTCCTCGCCCAGCGGCTACAGCTGCACCATCGTCAAGGGCGGCGCGACCGTCGCCGCGCCGGTGGACGGCCCCGCCACGGTGAACTGCTCGCGCGTGCTCACCGCCGACATCGGCGTGGACACGTCCAACGGCGCCACCGCGCGCAACGCCGGCTACGTGGTCGTGAACGCCACCATTCCCGCCGCACTGGCCCCGGGCGACCAGATCGTCAACAACATGTGCGTGAACGTGGCGCTGGCCTCGGGCACCGACCCCGACGCGCAGACCGGCAACGACTGCGTGAACCTGGGCACCGGCGTGAACGAAGCGGCCGACGCCGCCGACGTCAGGACGCTCAAGCGCGTGGTGGGCATCGGCGACAGCGCCGCCAACCGCCAGACCGCGGGCCAGGCCGTCACCTGGGAAATCGAGGTGGTCAACACCGGCCCGCGCGAGGCGCAGAACGTGGTCGTGAGCGACAGCTTCGCGCAGGTGGTCGGCGCCGGCGCCGTCACCCAGGTGGCCAACGGCGGCACCTTCTCGGGCACTTGCGCGCTGCCGGCCAACGGCAACGGCTTCGGCACCGCCACGCTCGGCGGCTGCACGCTGTCGGTGCTGCCGGTCTGCCGCGCCAGCACGGACGCCGCCAGCGCCTTGCCGCTGTGCCCGGTGGTGCGTGTCGTGGCTTCGCACTACGGCGACGGCGCCTCGGCCACCGACCACGGCTTCCAGATCGACAACACGGCGCGCGCCGTGGGCGCGACGCCGGCGGACCCGAACCTTGCCAACAACGACGCCAGCGCCACGGCCTGGTACACCGCGCGCACCGACGTGCTGGTGACCAAGAGCGCCAGCCCGGCCTCGGTGCCGGTCGGCCAGCTGCTCACCTACACGCTGACGGCCGTGAACCGCGACGTACCGCAGGGCAGCTTCAGCCGCGCCTACGACGTGCGCGTGCTCGACACATTGCCGGCCAACCTGATGTTCATCTCGGCCACCGCCTCGGGCGGCGGCAGTTGCACCACGCAACCGAACACCACCCAGCCCACCGGCACCGGCACCACCAACAACCAGCTCGCCTGCGGCTGGACATCGCTCAACCGCACCGTGCAGCAGACGGTGACGGTGCGCGTGCGCCCGCTGTACGCCCTGAACGGCACCACGGTGACCAACAACGTGCACGTGAGCACCGCCACGCCCGAGGTCATCACGGCCAACAACGACGCCAGCGCCCCGGCCAGCGTCACCGCGCCCGAATACGACCTGGTCGTGACCAAGCGCGACGACGTCGACCCCGTGAACGTGGGCGACAACGTCACCTACACCATCACCGTGTCGAACAACAGCGCCTCGACCGCCGAAGACGTGCGCATGACCGAGCTGCTGCCGCTGGCGCTGCCGGGCGGCGAGACGCCGCCCACGCTGGTGTCGGTCGGCACGCCCCCAGGCACCAGCTTCTCGCTGACCAACGGCGCGGCGGTGGGTGCGGCCGGCGGGCAGATCGTGTTCACCATTCCCACGCTGGGCGGCGCGGGCGCCACCGCGACCGGCGAGCCCAATTCGCTGCAGTTCCAGGTCGTGCTCAAGGGCACCTCGCGCGGCACCTTCCAGAACAACGCCAAGGTCGACTTCCTGGACGCCACGCGCAACGTGTACGACACCGTGCAGGGCAACAACACGGTGGCCGAGAACACCACCTTCCGCTTCAAGGCCGACGTGCAGGTGGTCTCCAAGGCCGCCGTGTCGGCCGGCGGCAGCACGCCGCTGGCCACCGTGTCGACGGCGCAGGCCTTCGACTGGCTGGTCCACGTGCGCAACAACGGCCCCGACAGCGCCGAGACCACCACCTTCGCCGACACGCTGCCCGCCTCCCTGGTGCTGGCCGGTGCACCGGTGTTCACCGTGAACAGCGGCACCTTCGTGCCCGCCGCACCGTCGTGCACCGGCGCGGCCGGCGGCTCGGCCGTGAGCTGCGCCATCACCTCGATGCCGGCCAACGCCGACGCCACCGTGCGCATTCCGGTGCGCTTCAGCGGCGCAGTGCCGGCCAACGGCACCGAGATCACCAACCGCGCGACCATCGTCACCACCGGCTCGGGCGACACCAACGGCGGCGCCAACCCCAACGCCGGCAACAACTTCAACGAGGGCAAGGTCACGGTGCAGAACAGCGCGCTGTCCGGGCGCGTGTTCGAAGACCTCAACGGCAGCGGCGCCATCGACGCCGGCGAACCCGGCATCGCGGGCGTCACGCTGCGCCTGACCGGCACCGACAGCCTGGGCAACCCGGTGTCGCAGACCACCACCACCGACGCCAACGGCAACTGGGGCTTCACCGTGCCCGCGGGCACCTACAGCGTGGCCGAGGACCAACCCGCGGCCTACCTGCCCGGCATCACCAGGGCCGGCACCGTCAGCGGCGTGGGCAGCACGCCCGGCACCGTGCCGGCGGGTACGTCGAACGGGCCGAACGGCTCCAACGCCAACACCATCAACGCCATCGTGCTGGGCACGGGCGGCACGTCGAGCGCCAACAACTTCGGCGAAGTGCGCGCGTCCAGCCTGGCCGGGCGCGTGTACCAGGACGCCGACTACAACGGCGCCGCGAGCGCGGGCGACCCCGGCATCGCGGGCGTCACCGTCACGCTCACCGGCACCGACATGTTCGGCAACCCGGTGTCCCGAACCACCACCACCGCCGCCAGCACCGGCAACTACAGCTTCACCGCGCTCACGCCCGGCACCTACGCGCTGACCGAAACGCAGCCCGCGGCCTTCGCCGACGGCAGCGACGCGGCCGGCACCGAAGGCGGCACCCTGGCCAACGATGCGGTGAGCGCCATCGCGCTGAAGTCGAACGCGAACGGCACCGGCTACGACTTCGGCGAACTGCTCACCCGCGTGTCGGTGCGCGTGTTCGTCGACGCCAACAACGACGGCGTTCCGCAGGCCGGCGACACCGGCATCGCGGGCGTGGAGGTGCGCCTCACGGGCACCGACGCCGCGGGCAACCCGGTGAACATCCTGGCCGTGCCCACCGGCCCGGCCGGCAGCTACGAGTTCCGCAACGTGCCCCCGTCGGGCGCGGGCGGCTACACCCTCACCGAAACCCAACCGGCCACCTACGCGCCGGGCAAGGCCAACAACAACGGCCAGCCCGGCACGCCGCAAGGCGGCGGCAACACCATCACCGGTGTCACCGTCTCGGGCACCACGGTGCCGCTCGTGCAGGGCGAGTACTACTTCGGCGAACTGCTGCCGGGCGGCATCTCGGGGCGCGTGTACTACGACCGCGACGGCAACGGCGCGCAGGGCGCCACGGCCACCGAGCCGGGCCTGGCGGGCGTGACCATCACGCTCACGGGCACCGACGTCAACGGCCAGCCGGTGACGCGCACCACCACCACCGACGCCGCCGGCGACTACAGCTTTCCCAACCTCGCGCCGGGCAGCTACACCGTGACCGAGACGCGCCCCGCGGGCTACCTGCCGGGCCTCACGCATGCAGGCAACGTCAGCGGCGCGGGCAGCACGCCCGGCACGGTGGCGGCCAGCGGCGGCGGCGGGGCCAGCGGCCCCAACGGCTCGAGCGCCAACGTCATCCAGAACATCGTGCTCGGCGCCGCGGGCGCGGGCTCGGCCGGCAACAACTTCTCGGCCGTGAAGCCGGCCAGCCTGTCGGGCTACGTGTACGCCGACGTGGCGCCGTCCAACGGCACGCGCGACGCCGCCGAGCCCGGCATCGGCGGCACCACGGTGCGCATCACCGGCACCGACTTCCTGGGCAACGCCGTCACGCACACGGTGCAGACCGCCGCCGACGGCCGCTACCTGGTCGACACCCTGACCCCCGGCACCTACCAGATCGACGAGACCCAGCCCGCCGGCGTGGCCGACGGCCCCGAGTCCCTCGGCACCGTGGGCGGCGCACCGCGCGGCACCGTCAACCCCGGCGCCGTGAACGACCGCTTCGGCGGGCTGGCGCTGGTGTCGGAAGACGTGGGCATCGACTACAACTTCGGCGAGCGCGGCGGGCAGATCGCCGGCTGGGTGTACGTCGACACCAACAACGACGGCATCCGCCAGGCCGGCGAGGCCGGCATTCCCGGCGTCACCGTCACGCTCACCGGCCGCTCGGCCGGCGGCCTGGCGGTGAACGCCACCGTGGTCACCGACGCCAGCGGGCGCTATGTCTTCACCGGCCTGTTGCCGGCCGACGCTGCGGGCTACACCCTGCGCGAGACGCAGCCCGCGACCTATGCCGACGGCATCGACGCCGTGGGCACGCTCGACGGCGTGCCCAGCGGCACGCTGGGCAACGACGTCCTCGGTGCCATCGCCTACCGGGGCGGCAACGGCGACAACTACAACTTCGGCGAGCGCGGCGCGTCGCTGGCGGGCACCGTCTACAACGACGCCAACCGCAACGGCACGCGCGAGCCGCAGGACCTGCCGATCGCGGGGGTCACCATCACGCTCACCGGCACCGACGCCGCGGGCCAGCCCGTGACGCGCACCGCCGTCACCGACGCCAACGGCCGCTACGAGCTGCCCGGCCTGCCCTTGCCCGGCAGCGGCGGCTACACCGTCACCGAGACGCAGCCCTCCGGCTACGACGAAGGCATGGCCGTGCCCGGCACCCTGGGCGGCACCGCGCAGGGCCCGAACCAGATCCGCGTGAACTTCACCGGCCTGGAGGCGCACGGCACCGGCTACGACTTCAGCGAGCACAGCAACCAGCCCGCCTCGCTCACCGGCACCGTGTGGTTCGACCAGAACCACAACCGCACCCGCGAATCGGGCGAAGGCCACGGCGAAGGCTGGACGGTCGAGCTGCTGCGCTGCGCCGACGGCGCCAACGCCTGCCCGGAAACCGCGGCCACCGTGCTCTACACCGTGATCACCGGCGCCGACGGCAGCTACCGCTTCGGCGACCTCACGCCCGGCGAGTACCGCGTGCGCTTCCGCTCGCCCGACGGGCGCGTGGTGGGCGGCGTGTGGCCGACCGACGCGGCGCAGAACGGCGCCAACGGCCCGTACCCGACGCCGCCGGCGAGCGATCCGCGCTTCACCATCAAGGTGCGCGTTGGCGCCGGCGCCAACGTGCAGAAGCAGGACCTGCCGTACGACCCGGGCGGCGTGGTGTACGACAGCGTGAGCGGCACCCCCGTGCCCGGCGCCGTGGTGCGCCTGGTGGGGCCCCCGGGCTTCGACCCCGCGCAGCACCTGCTGGACGGGCGCGACACCTACACCACCGGTCCCAACGGCTACTACGACTTCTTCGTGCTGCCGGGCGCGCCGGCCGGCGAATACCGCCTGGCCATCACGCCGCCGGGCGCCTACCTGCCGTCGTCCATCTACCCGGCCGCGGCCGGCGCGCTGGGCACGCAGTCGTGCTCGGCGCCCGCCAACGGCCCGGCGCCCGCGCAGACCAACCCCTGCGTGGTGAGCCCCGGGGCGGCCCTGGTGGCCGGCGCCGGCTACTACCTGGTGTTCATGATGCCGGGCGGCGGCGGCCAGCACGTGGTGGCCAACAACATCCCGCTCGACCCGTCGGACGCCACGCTCATCGAGCTGCGCAAGACCACCTCGAAGCTGACCGTGAAGAAGGCCGAGCTGCTGCCGTACCGCATCACGGCGCGCAACACGCGCGGCAACCCGGTGCCGGGCGTGGCCGTGACCGACACGCTGCCGCCGGGGTTCCGCTACATCCAGGGCTCGCTCACCGTGCGCACGCTGCCCGGCGGCGTGGCGCTGCCGGTGGTGCCGCAGATCAACGGGCGCCAGGTGGTGGTGCCCGGGCAGAACTTCGCGCCCAACGAGACCAAGGAATACCTGATGGTCGCGGGCGTGGGGGTCGGCGTGGGCGAGGGCGAGTTCGTCAACCAGGTCATCGCGCTGCAGGGCGTGGGCGGCCGCACGCTGTCCAACCTGGCCACCGCCACCGTGCGCGTGGTGCCCGACGCGCTGTTCGACTGCACCGACGTGATCGGCAAGGTCTACGACGACAGGAACGCCAACGGCTACCAGGACGAGGGCGAGCCCGGCCTGGCCAACGTGCGCATCGCCACCGTCAACGGCGTGCTGGTGACCACCGACGCGCAGGGCCGCTACCACATCGCCTGCGCCGCCATTCCGAAGGAAGGCACCGGCAGCAACCTGGTGTTGAAGCTGGACGAGCGCACGCTGCCCTCGGGCTACCGCACCACCAGCGAGAACCCGGCGGCCGAGCGCGCCACGCGCGGCAAGGTGCTGAAGATCAACTTCGGCGCCACCGTGCACCGCGTGGTGCGGCTCGCGCTGCAGGGCTCGGCCTTCGAGGACGGCGCGGCCGCGCTGCGCGCCGGCTTCACGGGCGAGCTCGACCGCACGGTGAGCGTGCTGGCCGAGAAGACCTCGGTGCTGCGGCTGGCCTACAAGGCGGCCCCCGGCGAGGCCGAGTCGCTGGGCCGCCAGCGCGTGGACGCGGTGAAGGCCGCGGTGCTCGCGCGCTGGAAGCAGCTGGGCGAGCAACGCGCCCGCGCCGACGGCAACGCGCCGCCGCTGTTCAACCTCGACGTCGAGGTCGAACTGGTGCCCGCCGCCACGCAGGAGGGCAGCAAGCCATGACCCGCCCCTTCGCACAGAACCCGAGCCAGCGAGCCGACATGAAAAGAAAGCTACCCAAGCGCATCGCCCTCGCGGGCGCCGTCACCGCCGCCTGCATGGGCATGGGGCTCGCGGCCGCGCAGGAGTCGGCCGTGCGCGGCCGCATGCACGACCAGGCCGCGGCCGATCCGCGCGCCGTGGACATCGACGGCGCGCGCCACTTGCCGCGCAGCAGCGAGCGCGAGCTGCCCAAGGCCACCTTCGTGCTGGGTGACGCGAGCGCGCCGGCAGTCGTCGCCGGCCCGACGCCGACGCCCGTGCCGGGCGCCGAGCGCAGCGACACCGGAGTGCCGCATTTCGCATCGGGCGCCGACGGGCTCGCGCCAGCCGACCGCGTGCAGCTCGACCGCATCGCCGAACAGGTGAAGGGCCGCGACGGCCTGCGCTTCGAGATCGTCGGGCACACCGACACGCAGGCGCTCAGCGCGAAGTCGCGCGAACGCTTCGCCGACAACCATGCGCTGGGGCTGGCGCGCGCGCAGCAAGTGGCGCGCTACCTCACGCGCAGCCTCGGCCTGCCCGAAGACGCGGCGGCCGCCAGCTCTCGCGGACCCGACGTGCCCGTGGCCACGCCCGCCACCGACCCCGCCAACTGGGCAGCCAACCGCCGCGTCGAAGTGCGCGTGTACTGGCGCGATGCGCCCGTCGCTGTCGCACCCGCGCCGGCAGCGGCCGAGCCCGGCGTGTGCCGCACCTTCACCGCCTTCGGCACCGACGATGCACCGCTGCGCCTGAGCGTGGACGGCCAGCTGCTCACGGCCGACGGCAAGGTCGCGGCCGGCGACGGCACCACCAGCGCCGACCGCCAGCGCTGCGTCGACGTGCAGCTCGAGCGCAACCAGCTGCGCCTGCAGTACGACAACCTCTCGCAGCCGCGCCGCCTGAGCGCCAGCGCATGGCCCACCACCGTGGTGGCCGGCGACACCGTGCGCTTCGCCGGCTACAGCAACTACCTGCTGTTCACCGCGAAGGCCGAGCTGCGCGTGTTCACCGCCAACGAGGCGATGCAGCGCCGCCTGGTCGCGACCGTGCCGCTGGACGCCGCATTGCGCGGCGAATGGCAGGTGCCCGAAGGGCTGCTGAACCGCCTTGCCGAAGGAGCGAGCGGCAAGCTGTACTACCGCGTGCGCGTGTACGACCGCCAGGGCCGCTTCGATGAAACCGACGACCTCTCGCTCACGCTGGCGCAGCGCCACCGGCCCGAGACCGGCCTGCCGCCGGACCCCGCGCGCGAACTGTTGCGCGGCTACGGCAACAACAACATCGCCATCGCCAACATTCCGCTTGCCGCCGGCACCGTCACCGCCAGCGGTGCGGCCATTCGCCCGGGCGAGAGCGTGCGCGCGCTCGGCTTCGCGGTGCCGGTGGACGAGAACGGGCGCTTCGTGTTCCAGCAGCTGGTGCCGCGCCGCGTGCAGACCGGCGAAATTGCCGTCACCGACGCGCAGGGCGCCACGCGCGCCTACCGCCGCGACTTCGACCTGCCCGCCAGCGACTGGTTCTTCGTGGGCCAGGCCGACCTCACCGTGGGCAGCAACAGCGTGAGCGGGCCGGCCGCGATCATGACCAACGACAAGAACCGCTACGGCGGTGGCGGCTGGAGCGAAGGCCGCATCGCCGGCTATGCCAAGGGCCAGCTGAACGACCGCTGGACGCTCACGGCCAGCGTCGACACCGAAGAGCGCCCGCTGAAGGAGCTGTTTCGCAACCTCGAGCGCAAGGACCCGACCTCGCTGTTCCGCCGCTTCGACCCCGAGGACTCGTGGAGCACCTTCGGCGACGACTCCACCACCATCGAGGACGCGCCCACGCAGGGCCGCTTCTACCTGCGCGTGGACGACGGCCGCTCGCAGGCCATGTGGGGCAACTTCAAGCTCAACTTCGGCGACACCGAACTCACCCGCGTGAGCCGCGGGCTCTACGGCTTCCATGGCCGCTACCTGGGCGAGGAGTCGACCTCGTTCGGCGAGGCGCGCCTGAAGGTCGACGCCTTCGCGGCCGAGCCCGGCACGCTGGCCGCGCGCGAGGAATTCCGCGGCACCGGCGGCTCGCTGTACTACCTGCGCAACCAGGACATCACGCGCGGCGCCGAGCGCGTGACGCTGGAAATCCGCGACCGCGACTCGGGCTTCGTGCTCAAGCGCACGCAGCTCGTGCCCAGCTCCGACTACGAGATCGACTACCTGCAGGGCCGCGTGCTGCTGTCCGCGCCGCTGCCCAGCCTGTCGGACGACGGTGCGCTGGTGCGTGCCGGCGGCTTCACCGGCATGCCGGCCTACCTGGTGGTGGACTACGAATACACGCCGCTGGCGACTTCGCTCGACACCCTCGCCGTGGGCGGACGCGTGTCGTGGTGGGCCAACGACCACGTGGGCGTGGGCGTGACCGCGTCGCGCCAGGACCAGATCGGGGGCGACCAGCGCCTGGCCGGCGCCGACCTCACGCTGCGCAAGACCGAGAACACCTACTTCAAGGGCGAGTTCGCGCGCAGCAAGGGCCCGGGCACCGGCCAGCTCGACTCGATGGACGGCGGCTTCAGCTTCACCGGGCGCAACGGCGCGGTCGGCAGCACGCTGGGCAACGGCCCCACCGGCAACGCCAGCGCCTGGCGCCTGGAAGGACAGGCCGACCTGGGCGACTACGAGATTCGCGGCGGCGGGCGCGTGAGCGCCTATGCGCAGTCGCGCGACGCCGGCTTCTCCGCGCCGGGGCAGTACGCGAGCAACGCCACGCGCCAGGTCGGCGTGCAGGCCACCGTGCCCTTCGGCGAGAAGGGCGAGAACGGCGAGCTGCGCCTGAAGGCCGACCGCCGCGACGAGCGCGACGGCTACAACGCCAGCGTGCTCGACGCGCAGTACGCCCTGACCCTGTCGCCCGCGTGGAAGCTCGGCCTGGGCATGCGCTACGACGACAAGACCGGCGACGCGCTCATCACCAGCCCGTCGCTGCCCACCACGCAGGCCGTGTCGGGCGAGCGCGCCGACGCCGTGGTGCAGCTGGAGTACACCGGCAGCGACACATGGAGCGCCTACGGCTTCGCGCAGAAGACGCTGCGGCGCACCGGCACGCGGCTGGAGAACGACCGGCTGGGCCTGGGCGGGCGCTACCGCGTGAGCGACAAGCTCGCGCTGCGCGGCGAAGTCTCCACCGGCGACGGCGGGCTGGCCGGCAAGGCCGGCGTCGACTACCAGTACGACGACCGCTCCAACCTGTACATGACCTACGTGGCCGACACCGGCCGCACCGACGAGAACCTCATCGGCCGCGGCGGCAGCCTGGTGACCGGCGTGCGCTCGCGCGTGGGAGACGGCCTCACGATGTTCACCGAGCACCGCCAGGCCACCGGCGCGCAGCCGGGCCTCACGCATGCCTACGGCGTGCAGTACGCGCCCGACACGCACTGGACCTTCGGCGTCAACTTCGAGAACGGCTGGGTCGGCGCCGAGACGCTGGGCGCCACGCGCCGCGAGGCCGTGGCCTTCACCACCGGCTATTCGAGCGAAAAGCTCAAGTACAGCGGCGGCCTGGAATACCGCAAGGACCGCACCACGGCCGAGACGCGCACCAGCTGGCTGGTGAAGAACTCGCTGAGCTGGAAGGTGGACGACGACGCGCGCTGGGTCGGCAAGTTCAACTGGGCCGACAGCGACAGCACCACCGGCACGCTGGCCGCGGCCAAGTACACCGAAGCCATGCTCGGCTACGCGCTGCGCCCGGCCTTCAACGACCGGCTGAACCTGCTGTTCAAGTACACCTACCTGTACGACCTGTCGTCACCGGGCCAGGTGGTGTCGGGCGGGCTCGATTCGAGCCTGGGCACCGTGTCGACCACCGGCATCGACTACCAGCAGCGCAGCCACGTGTTCGCCATCGACGCCACCTGGGACCTGAACGAGCGCTGGACGCTGGGCGGCAAGTACGCCTGGCGCCGCGGCGAGCTGCGCGCCAGCCGCGACAGCAGCGCGCCGTGGTTCAAGAGCTCGGCCGAACTCGCGGTGCTGCGCGTGGACTGGAAGCTGGTGCGCAACTGGGACTGGATGGTCGAGTGGCGCACGCTGCGCGCGCGCGAGCTGCAGGACCGCAAGAGCGGCTGGGTCACCGCAGCGTACTACCACGTCAACGAGAACCTGAAGGTGGGCGTGGGCTACAACTTCACCGACTACTCCGACAACCTCACCGACATGAGCTACCGCAGCAAGGGCTGGTTCCTGAACGTGCTCGGCAAGTTCTGACGGCTGCGGCGCCTCGGTGAACGGCGGTGCCGCCGCGCTCAGGCCGTGGCGTGCCGCAGCGCCGCGCGCGCCAGCAGGCGCGTCGAATCCAGCGTGGGCAGCGCCGAGTTGCCGTCGTTCAGCACCAGCGGCAGCTCGGTGCAGCCCAGCGCCACGGCGTCGCAGCCGCGCGCCTTCAGGCCGTCGATCATGCGTTGCAGCACCGCGGTGGATTCGGGGCGCAGCACGCCGCGCACCAGCTCGTCCATGATGATGCGGCCCAGCTCGGCGCGCTCCTGCGCATCGGGCTTCACGGCCTGCAGGCCTGCCGCGGCGAGCGCCTGCGGATAGACCTCGCTGTCGACCAGCCAGCGCGTGCCCAGCACGCCCACCCGGCGGAACCCGCGCGACGCCGCTTCGGCCGCCACCACCTCGGCGATGTGCAGCCACGGCAGCGGCGAGCGCGGCCGCACCAGGTGCATCGCCTGGTGGATGGTGTTGTCGGGGCAGACCAGAAAATCCGCGCCG
Source organism: Variovorax pasteuri (assembly GCF_051216435.1). NCBI lineage: Bacteria > Pseudomonadati > Pseudomonadota > Betaproteobacteria > Burkholderiales > Comamonadaceae > Variovorax > Variovorax pasteuri. Next base: position 375,452 of record NZ_JBPJZS010000006.1, on the reverse strand, counting down.
GCCGCGGCCAGCTTGCCTGCCGACGACAGCATCAGCTGCGCCACGCCTTCCACGTCGTTGCGCTCGAGGCACTCGACATAGGCGGCCAGCGAATGGGTGTGCATCGACACCTCGGGGTGCGCGTGGGGCGTGCCCAGGTACGAGGCACCTTCCACGCACAGCGTGCGGTAGCAGAGCGCGGCGCCTTCGGCCGAGCAGCCGACCACGCCAATGTGCAGGGACATGACAATTTCTCCGGAACGTCAGGAAAGAGCGGTGGGCCGGTTCTCCGGCGCCGGCATCGGCTGAAACGGCTATGCCGGCGACCGGGCGCGCGACTGCCATTCAGCGAGCCATTCTTCCACGCGTCGCTTGACCGATCCCAGCGCTTGCGCGCGGTCGCCGCCAAGGCCGGGCAGGGTCAGGTGGCACATGGGCACGCCGTGGCGCAGCAGCACGCCCACGCCGCTGAAGTCGTCTTCGGCGCTCCGGCTCATGTGCAGTTCGAAGGTCCATCCGACCGGCAGCAGCGGGTTGCATTGCGCTGCGAGATCTGTGTTCAAGGAGGGCCTTTGCGATGCGGTGGCGGAAGCGGCCAGCATAGACCTTGCAGGGCCCACCGCGTCAGATGGATTCACGCGGGCGGGATGGCGCTTCCATTCGTGCCCTGCCGATCGCGCAGCTGGAAGCCGAAGAGCCGCGCCGGCGTCTCCAGAAGCATCGCGCGGCGGTCGGCCTCCGAGGGCACGCTGCGCACGAACACCTTCAGCAGCGTGCCGTAGTCCAGCCGCCGCGTGGCGCGCACATGCGGCCAGTCCGAGCCCCACAGGCATTGGGCGGGGCCGAAGGCGGCCAGCAGCGCGGCGGTGAAGGGCTGCGCATCGGCAAAGGGCCAGGCCTCCCGCGAGAACTTGTCGTAGCCCGACAGCTTGACCGCGCAGCGCCCGCTGCCGGCCATGCCGAGCAACGCCTGGAAGCCCGGGCTCGCGAGCCCCTGGCCCACGTCGGGCCGGCCGTGGTGATCGACCACGACCTGCGCGCCGCAGCCCAGCAGGCGCGGCGCCAGCGCGGCCATCTGGTCGCCCTCGACCTGCACCTGCACGCACATGCCCAGTGCCGCGATGCGTGCCCACAGCGCGTCCGCGTCGGCGTAATGGGCCAGGCCCAGCAGCGCCATGTTGAATGCGAAGCCCGCCACGCCTTGCGCCTGCAGTTCCTGCAACTGCGCGGTGGAAGCGTGGTTGTCGACCACCGCGATGCCCTTGAAGCGGCCCTGGCCGTGGTGGATCGCGTCGAGCATGCAGCGGTTGTCGGTGCCGTAGCCCGAGTTGGGGCCGACCAGCAACGCGTGCGACACGCCGTAGGCCTCCATCACCTCGGTGAAGTACGCGGCCGTGGCGATCTCGCCGCCCGAGGGTTCGTAGAAAACGCCCGGCGCGTACGGGAAGGACACGGGGTCGAACAGGTGGCAGTGGCAGTCGATCTTCGGCGTGGAAAAAATGGCGGTGTCCATGGCGCGGATTTTCACTTCGGCCCGTACCGGCTAGCGCTTGCTCGACACCGCCATGCCCGCCTCGCGGTCCAGCCGCAGCGACATCAGCGTCGCGGCCGCCATCAGCGCGGCCACCACGTACCAGGCGTGGTGAAAGTCCACCAGCTGCACCGCCGGCGCGTCGCGCAGCGCCTTCGACGCGCCGAGCACCATCGCGCCCAGCGCCACGCCCAGCGCGAGTGACACCTGCTGCAGCATCGTGCCCAGCGTGCTGGCACCGGCGCGCGCGCTGTCGGGCACGTCGGCGAAGGCCAGCGTGTTGATGGCGGTGTAGTTCATCGAGCGCGCCATGCCCGCCACGAACAGCAGCACGCACACCCACGGCAGCGGGTCGCCGGGCACGAGCAGCCCGCAGGCGAACAGCGTGGCGGCGCAGATCGCGCCGTTCACCGTCAGCACCTTGCGAAAGCCGAAGCGGCGCAGCACCGCGGTGGTGGCGCTCTTCATCACGAGGTTGCCGCCCATGTACACCAGCAGCATCGAGCCGGCCTGGAACGCCGTCATGCCGAAGCCGATCTGGAACATGAGCGGCAGCAGGAAGGGCGAGGCGTTGATGGCCACGCGCGAGACGAAGCCCGCCGTGGCGGTGGCGATGGCATAGGTCGGCACGGCCAGCGCGCGCAGGTCGAGCATGGGCGCGGCGGCCCGCCGCGCATGGCGCACCGCGGCCGCGGCGGCGACGGCGCCCACGGCCAGCAGGCCCAGCGTGGTGGCCGAGCCCGGGTGCGGTCCGCCCAGGCGCGTGAGGCCTTCGACCAGCGCGGCCAGCGCCACGGCCGTCAGCACGAAGCCGGGCGCGTCGAAGCGCGTGGGCGCCACGTCGGTGCGGCGCGGAAACAGCCGCAGGATCAGCAGCAAGCCCACCAGCCCCAGCGGCACGTTCAGCAGGAAGATCCAGCGCCACGACGCATGCGTGGCGATGAGCCCGCCCAGCGGCGGCCCGAGCACCGGCGCAATGAGGCCGGGCCAGGTGATGGTGCCGATGGCCTCGATCAGCCGGTGCCGGGGCGTCTCGCGCAGCACCACCAGCCGCCCTACCGGCGACATGAAGGCCGCCGCCGCGCCCTGCAGCACACGGGCCGCCACGAACATCCCGAAGGTCGGCGCGAGCCCGCACAGGAGCGAGGCCACGGTGAAGGTGCCGACGGCCAGCGCGAACACCCGCCGCGCGCCGAAGCGCCCGGCGCACCAGCCCGCCGCGGGCACCAGCGCCGCCATGGCGATCAGGTAGATGGTCACGCCCAGGCTCGCGTCCAGCGCGCCGATGCCGAAGCCCGCGCCGATGGCCGGCAGCGCCGTGACGATGACGGTGGCGTCCAGCGTCTCCATGAAGAAGGCGGCGGCCACGGTGAGGGCAATGCGCCTGGAGGCGGTGTCGCTCGCCTGTGCCGGGGCCGGTGCTGCGGTGTCGGTCATGCCCGAAGTCTGACACCGCTGTGTTAGCTAGGGTTTCCCCTCGGGTATCGGTCCGGTGGATCGGACGGGCAGGGTCGGCGCCATCCGGATCGTCGGCGCGCCGTGCCGCACACCCCGATGCGAAGGCCCATGAAATCAACGACTTAGCGCACGTTGCGCGCCTTCCAGCGCGTGGCATATCGATTGCTCAGTCAACCGGCCGACCGTATCGCCCGATGCGGCGCGCCGCCTTGCGACTGGAGACACACCAATGAGCACCCCCGTGGAACACCCACCCCAAGCCCCGACCCCCCAACCCATCTACAAGTCCCTGTACTTCCAGGTCATCACGGCCATCGTGCTGGGTGTGCTGCTGGGGCATTTCTGGCCCGACACCGGTGCGTCGATGAAGCCGCTGGGCGACGGCTTCATCAAGCTGATCAAGATGATCATCGCGCCCATCATCTTCTGCACGGTGGTGGTGGGCATCGCCGGCATGGAAGACATGAAGAAGGTCGGCAAGACCGGCGGCCTGGCGCTGCTGTATTTCGAGGTGGTCAGCAGCATCGCGCTGGTGGTGGGCCTGGTCATCATCAACATCGTGCGGCCCGGCGTGGGCATGAACGTGGACGTGAGCCAGCTCGACACCAAGGCCATTGCGGCCTACACCGGCCCCGGCAAGATGCAGAGCACCACCGACTTCGTGCTCAACATCATTCCCAACACGCTGGTGGACGCCTTCGCCAAGGGCGAGATCCTGCAGGTGCTGCTGATCGCCGTGATGTTCGGCTTTGCGCTGCACAAGTTCGGCGGGCGCGGCACGCTGGTGTTCGACGTGATCGAGAAGGGCTCGCACGTGCTCTTCGTGATCGTGGGCTACATCATGAAGGTGGCGCCCGTGGGCGCCTTCGGTGCCATGGCCTTCACCATCGGCAAGTACGGCGTGAGCTCGCTGCTGCAGCTGGGCCAGCTGATGGCCACCTTCTACCTGACCTGCCTGCTGTTCATCTTCGTGGTGCTCGGGGGCATTGCCCGGTTCCACGGCTTCAGCATCTGGAAGTTCATCAAGTACATCAAGGAAGAGCTGCTGATCGTGCTGGGCACCTCGTCCAGCGAATCGGTGCTGCCGCGCATGATGGCCAAGCTGGAGAACCTGGGCGCGAAGAAGTCGGTGGTCGGCCTGGTGGTGCCCACGGGCTACTCGTTCAACCTGGACGGCACCTCGATCTACCTGACGATGGCGGCGGTGTTCATCGCGCAGGCGACCAACACCGACATGACGCTCACGCAGCAGCTCACGCTGCTGGCGGTGCTGCTGCTCACCTCGAAGGGCGCGGCGGGCGTCACGGGCAGCGGCTTCATCGTGCTGGCGGCCACGCTGTCGGCGGTGGGCCACGTGCCGGTGGCGGGGCTGGCGCTCATCCTGGGCATCGACCGCTTCATGTCGGAGGCCCGCGCGCTGACCAACCTGATCGGCAACGGCGTGGCCACCCTGGTGGTCGCCAAGTGGACCGGCGACCTGGACACCGTGCGCATGCACCAGCACCTGAACCAGGAAACCGCGGCGGAGGCCGACGCGCCCGAGCGCGTGCTCGACGCCACCGACACGCACATGCCCACCGGGGCGCCGCGCCGGGCCTGAGTCCCGAACCCACCCCCGGCCGCTGGCCCCCGGCCAGGGGTCATCGGGCTGCCACCGATGCGGGCGGTGCGCCCCTGTGCAATAACGCTCCCATGATTTCAAGGGAGCCCGTTCGCCGCGCCGATCCGCCCGCCGACAGTGCGCGGCGCCGGCGCGCATTGCCGCGCTGGTGCGGCGCGCTGGCCCTGGTGGCGGTGGCCGCCTTCGCCGGCCACCAGTTCGCCATGCAGGCCGGCCTGGCACGCCTGCGCGAGGCGGCCGACCATCGCCTGGACATGCTCGCGACCGGCCTGGACGCCGACCTGGCCCGCTTCGACTACCTGCCCGCGCTGCTGGAGATGACGCCCATCGTGCCGGCGCTGCTCGGTGCGCCCGCCGACACGCAGCTGCGCGACGCCGTCAACCGCTACCTGAACGGCGTCAACGCCGCGGCCGGCGCCGAGATGCTTTACGTGCTGGACGCCGCCGGCACCTCGCTGGCCGCCTCCGACTGGGACAAGCCCGGCACCACGCTGGGCCAGGACCTGTCGTTCCGCCCCTACGTGATCGACGCGCTGGGCCAGGGCCGGGGCCGCTTCTACGGCGTGGGCATCACCAGCAAGCGGCCGGGATACTACCTGTCGTATGCGCTGCGGCGCGGGCAGCCGCAGCGCGGCGTGGTGGCGGTGAAGGTCAACCTCGAAGAGGCCGAGCTCGCCTGGCGCAAGCTGCCCGGCGACGTGGCGCTGATCGACCAGCGCGGCGTGGTGATCCTGGCCACCCGCGAGGACCTGAAGTTCAGGCCGCTGCTGCCGCTCGATGCGCTGCAGCGCGCCGAGGTGCTGCGCTCGCGCCCCTACGGCGAGGCCGGCCTGCTGCCGCTGCGGTGGACGCCCAAGGAGGCGCTGGACCGCAACGTGCAGGTGATCTCGCTGGACGGCCGCGACCAGCTCGCCACCGCCCGCACCCTGCGCGGCGCGCCCTGGCAACTGGTGGTGCTCGACGAGCTGGCGCCGGTGCGCGTGGCGGCGCGCAACGCGGCCATCACGGCCAGCCTGGCGATGGCGGTGCTGCTGCTGGTGGCCGTGGCGCTGTGGCTGCGCCGCCGCGCGGTGCGCCAGAAGCTGGCCAGCCAGGCCGCGCTGCAGGCGGCGCACGACACGCTCGAGTCGACCGTGGTGGCGCGCACCGCGCAGCTGCGCGCCGCGCAGGGCGAGCTGGTGCACGCCGGCAAGATGGCCGCGCTGGGCCAGATGTCGGCCGGCGTGGTGCACGAGCTCAACCAGCCGCTCACGGCCATGCGCACGCTGTCGGAAAGCGCCGGCATCCTGCTCGACAGGAACCGGCTGGACGACGTGCGCGGCAACCTGGAGCGCATCCGCCACATGGTCGACCGGCTGGCGCGCCTGACCACGCAACTGAAGACCTTCGCCCACAAGAGCGAGCTGCCGCTGGCGCCGCTGCGGCTGTCGCAGGCCATTGCCGACGCGCAGGTGATCGTGGCCGAGGCCTCGAAGAAGCAGCGCGTGACGGTCGAGGTCGACGTGCAGCCCGCCGCGCTGAGCGTCATGGCCGAGGAGGCCGCGCTGGGCAGCGTGCTCGCCAACCTGATGCGCAACGCCATCGACGCCATGCAGGACGCGCCCGTGCGCACGCTGCGCCTGGAGGCGCGCGCGAAGGACGGCCGCGCGGTGCTCAGCGTGAGCGACACCGGCCCCGGCGTCCACCCCGACGTGCTGCCGCGCCTGTTCGAGCCTTTCGTGACCCGCAAGCCGGCAGGGTCGGGCCTGGGCCTGGGGCTCGTCATCTCGGCACAATTGGTGCGGGCGATGGACGGCACGCTGCGCGCGGCCAACCTCGCGGGCGGCGGTGCATGCTTCGTGGTCGACCTGCCCGCGGCGATGGCCGCGGACCCCCTTTCTCTCCTTTCTTCCCCTTCTTTCCCTTCCCCCTTGCACAACAGGAGTGACCCCCCGTGAGCGAAGCCCCTGCCATCCGGGTGCTGCTGGTCGAGGACGACGAAGACGTCCGCGTCAGCACGACCCAGGTGCTGACCCTGGCCGGTTTCGAGGTCGACGCGTTTCCCAGCGTCGAGCGCGCGCGTGCGCACATCGATCTCGGCGTGCCCGCCATCGTGATCAGCGACGTGCGCCTGCCGGGCATGAGCGGCACCGAGTGGCTGCCCGAGCTGCGCCACATCGACGCCGAGCTGCCGGTGATCCTGGTCACCGGCCACGGCCACATCGCCATGGCCGTGCAGGCCATGCGCGAGGGCGCCTACGACTTCATCGAGAAGCCTTTCAGCTCCGAACGGCTGGTGGCCATCGTGCGCCACGCCATCGAGCGGCGCCAGCTCACGCTGCAGGTGCGCGCGCTGCGCGAGGCGCTGGAGAACTGGCAGGGCATCCAGTCGGTGCTGATCGGCCGCTCGGCGCAGATGCAGCAGGTGCGCCAGACCGTGAAGACGCTGGCCGAGACCTCGGCGGACGTGCTGGTCTACGGCGAGACCGGCACCGGCAAGGAACTGGTGGCGCGCTGCCTGCACGACCACAGCGCGCGCCGCCGCCAGCATTTCGTGCCGCTCAACTGCGGCGGGCTGCCCGAGGCGCTGGCCGAGAGCGAGCTGTTCGGCCACGAGGCTGGCGCGTTCACCGGCGCCAACCGGGTGCGCGTGGGCAAGTTCGAGTACGCCAGCGGCGGCACGCTGTTTCTCGACGAGATCGAGAGCATGCCCATGGCCGTGCAGATCAAGCTGCTGCGCGCGCTGCAGGAGCGCAGCATCGAGCGCATCGGCTCCAACAAGACCATTCCCTTCGACTGCCGCGTGGTGGCCGCGAGCAAGGACGACCTGAAGGAAATGAGCGACCAGAAGAAGTTCAGGGCCGACCTGTACTACCGCCTGGGCGTGGCCTTCATCGAGCTGCCGCCGCTGCGCGAGCGGCGCGAAGACATTCCACTGCTGTTCGAGCACTTCACCCTGCAGGCCGCGAGCCGCTACGAGCGCGCCGCGCCGCTGCCCAGCCATGCGCAACTGGCCGACCTGATGGCCTATGCCTGGCCCGGCAACGTGCGCGAGCTGCGCAACGTGGCCGACCGCTTCGTGCTGGGCCTGCTCGGCGAGCGGCTCACGCAGGCGCGCGGCGGCAGTGCAGAGGGGGTGCCGGCCTTGCCGCGCGGGCTGCCGCAGCAGGTGGAGTCGTTCGAGCGCGCGGTCATCGTCGAAGAGCTGCGCCGCCAGCGCGGCGACCAGCCGGCCACGGCCACCGCGCTGGGCATTGCGCGCCAGACGCTGCACGACAAGCTGCGCAAGCTGGGCGTGGCGGTGGACGAGTTCAAGTAGCCGGGGGCGGCAGGCCCCGGCGGCGCGCGGTCAGCGCAGCAGCAGCTTCATCATCCGCGCGAAGGTCTTGCCGTAGGGCGGCCTGAACAGGCCCACGCCGTTGAACGCCGACTGGTGGAAGATCGGCTTCATCTTCGAGAAGGTCTGGAAGCCGTGCTCGCCGTGGTACGCCCCCATGCCGCTCGCGCCGACGCCGCCGAAGGGCAGGTCGTCCTGCGCAACGTGCATCAGCGTTTCGTTGATCGACACCCCGCCGGCCACCGTCTCGTGCATCACGCGCTCGATGGTGGCGCGGTCTTTCTCGAACAGGTAGAGCGCCAGCGGGCGCGGGTGCGCGTTGACGTAGGCAATGGCTTCGTCGATGGCGCGGTACGCCATCACCGGCAGCAGCGGGCCGAAGATTTCCTCGCGCATCACGCGCATGCCGTCGTGCACGCCGGTCAGCAGCACGGGCGGAAAGCGGCGCGTCGCCTCGTCGGGTGGCGTGCCGCACAGGGGCACCGCGGTGGCGCCTTCCTGCTGCGCCGCGGCAGACAGATCCTGCAGCCGCGCGAAGTGGCGCGGGCTCACGATGCTGGTGTAGTCGGTGCTGCTTTCCAGGCGCGGGTACATCTGCGAGAACACGCGCCGCGCCGCATCGATGAAGTGCTGCTGCCTGCCTTCGGGCAGCAGCACGTAGTCGGGCGCGATGCAGGTCTGGCCCGCGTTCAGCGTCTTGCCCACGAGGATGCGCTCCACGGCTTTCTCGAAGTTCGCGCCGGGCCCGATGATCGCGGGCGACTTGCCGCCGAGCTCCAGCGTCACCGGCGTGAGGTTCTCGCTCGCGGCGCGCATCACCTGGTGGCCCACGGCGGTGGAGCCGGTGAACAGCAGGTGGTCGAAGGGCAGGGCGGAGAACGCGCGCGCCGCTTCGGCGTCGCCGTTGACGATGTGGATCTCGTCTTCGGCGAAGGCCTTGCGCACCAGCGCGGCGAACAGCTCGGCGAAGCGCGGCGTGAACTCCGACTGCTTCACCATCACGCGGTTGCCTGCGGCCAGTGCCGCGGTCATCGGGCCCACCGCCAGGTACAGCGGGTAGTTCCAGGGCACCACGATGCCGACCACGCCCAGCGGCTGCGGCATGACGCGCGACGAGGCGGGCTTGAACCACAGGCCGGTGGCGCGGCGTTTCACGCGCATCCATCGCTGGCCGTGGCGCAGCGCGTGGTCGATGCCCTCGACGCTGGGAAACACCTCGGCCAGTTCGGTCTCCTGCGCGGCGCGGTGGTGGAAGTCGGCGCTGATGGCCGCGGCGATGGCGCCGCGGTGGTCGACGACCAGCGCGCGCAGGCGCTTCAGCCGGTCGGCGCGCTCGCGCCAGGGCGGGGTTTGTGCGCGCAGGCTCGCGGCGCGCAGGGCGTCGAAGCGCTGCCGCATGTCTTGCTGCGTCAGGGCTTCGGGCGCCATGGCGTCAGCTTTCGGTGAAGGGTGCGGGCTCGACCGGCAACGCGCGCTTGTGGGCGCTCTTGCGGTGCGTCGAGACGATGATCTCGCGCGCCTTGGCCGACACCGGCTTGCCCTCGAGGAAGTCGTCGATCTGCTCGTAGGTGACGCCGAAGGCGTCTTCGTCGGGCTTGCCCGGCACCAGCGACTCGAGGTCGGCCGTGGGCACCTTGTAGACCAGCGCGTCGGGCGCGCCCAGCAGCTGGGCCACCGCGCGCACGCGGCGCTTGTTCAGGCCGGTGAGCGGCGTGATGTCGGCCGCGCCGTCGCCGAACTTGGTGAAGAAACCCATCAGCGCCTCGGCCGCATGGTCGGTGCCGATGACGATGCCGTCGTGCGCGCCTGCCACCGCGAACTGCGCCACCATGCGCTCGCGCGCCTTGATGTTGCCGAGCACGAAGTCTTCGTGTGCCGCGTCGCGGAACTTCAGGTCGCCGGCCTTCAGCGCGGCCAGCATGCCGTCGGCCGCGGGGCGGATGTCCACCGTGATGGTGCGGTCGGGCTTGATCACCGCGAGCGAGGCCTGCGCCTCGGCCTCGTCCTTCTGCACGCCGTACGGCAGGCGCATGGCGATGAAGGTGGCGTCGCGGCCTTCGGCGCGCAGCTTCTCCACGGCGCGCTGCGCCAGGCAGCCGGCGGTCAGCGAATCGACGCCGCCGCTGATGCCCAGCACCAGCGTCTTCAGGCCGGTCTGCTTCAGGTAGCTCGCGAGAAAGTCGACGCGGCGCGCCAGTTCGCGGGCGGCATCGAACACGGGTGCGACATGCAGCGCCGCGATGATCTCGCGCTGCGTGGCGTCGGCGGGGGTGAGGTCTGCGCTCATGGGTTTTGTCGGGAGTGGGGGAAGGTCAGAAATCCACCAGGCTGAGGCCGATGCTCAGGACCGTGCGCTTGCGGTTGTAGTCCACCAGCGTGTCGCCGTAGCCCGAGAACAGCTGCGTGTGAAAGCGCAGGTTGCTCTTGGTCGGGTCGCCGATGGCCTTGAGCCATTCGAGGCGGATCGAGCCGCGTCCGCTGTCGCGCAGGTTGTTGCGCACCGTGATGCCGAACTGGTTGTCGCGGTTGAAGTTCCAGCGGCCGGTGACTTCGGCGCGGCCGATGTAGTCGGCGATGTCGGGGTTGTCGTCCTTGGCGGCGCTCTCGGCAATGCGCTTCCAGATGCGCCCGGTGATGGTGAAGCGGTCGTCCAGCTCGGCGCCGCCCATCAGGTACACGCGGTTCCAGCTGCGCGATAGCGGCAGCGTCTGGCCGTTCGACTGATGCACCAGCCCCAGGCCGGCATAGCGCCAGCGCCAGCCGCCGGGCAGCTTGAAGTCGGTCGGGTAGACGTACATCAGCTCGGGCTCGTGGTCGGTGGTGCGAAACGGCCGCGAGATGGCGCCGTTGAACAGCTGCCATGTCGACTGCTGCGTATAGGCGAACCACAGCGAGTCTTTCTTCGTCGGGTCGTCCTGCGTGAGCATGCCCTGCGCGAGCTTGGTGCGCACCGACAGGCCGATGCGCATCTCGTTGGCCTGGTAGGCGACCGGGGTGGCGGTGTGGTCGGCCGAGGGCGAGGTGGGCGTCTCGGGCTTCTTGGTGGCGGCCGAGACCGACACGTTCAGCGGGCGGTAGCCGCGAAAGCCGAAGGTGCCGCAGTCGGTGGCGTTCTCCAGTTCCCAGAAGCGCGACAGCGTCGAGTACTGGCGGTCGCGGCAGCCTTCGGTGGTGGCCACCGAGACCACGCGCGTGGCCGGGATGGAGGCGTCCACCGGTGGCGCCTGCGTGCTGGCGAGCACCGGCGGCGCCACGGGCACCGACGCGGAGGGCAGCGTCTGCTGCTGCGCCCAGCGGTCGAAGCAGGCCAGGCGTGCCTCGTTGTTGCTGCCCAGCGCGCTGCATTGCTGCCAGGTGAGCTGCGCGTCGGCCAGCGGGCTGGCCGGCTTGTCGACGGCCTGCGCATGCGCGGCGGCCGCGCCACCGAGGCAGGCGGCCAGCGTGGCGAGCGTGGCGAACTTGAAGGGGGGTGGAGGTTTCTTCATGGCTTTCCTTGCGCCGCCGCCGGCGCGGCTGTCTTGCTGAGCACGAACGGGTGAATGCTTTCGTCGGCGGCGTTGCGCCACGTGCCCCTGAACTCGCGGCCGCACGAGCGGGCCTGGAGCTTGCCGGACCACACGCCGCTGATGGCGCGGCCGTCCTGCGATTCGTCGATGGAGAGCGCGCCTTCGTCGTCCACGTCGCCCGCGAGCTGCGCGACCGTGGCCTTGGCGGGGTTGTCCGGGTTGCGGGTGATGGTGCCGCGCACGCCGTCGTAGTCGGGGTGCTTGCCCAGCTGCACGGCAGCCACGGCGGGCAGGCCGTCGAAGCGCGCCTCCCAGCGGCCGTACAGCGATGGCAGCGGCAGCTCGCGCGCGTCGGTGGGGCAGTCGGGGTTGCCGCGGCCGATGGCGCAGCCCGCGAGCGCGGTGCTTGCGAGCACGGTGGCGGCCAGCAGCGCCGCGGTGAAGGGGGAACGGGGGGTACGGGTCTTTGTCATGGGGTGGCGGCGGCCTTGGCCGCGCTGTCCTGCGCCTTGCGCGCGAACTCGGCGCGCAGCGCCTTGAGCTTTTCGCGCGGGTCTTCCTTGATGGTCTCCTTGCTCAGGCCCATCTCGGCGATGAAGCGGCTGGGCACGCAGGGCACCATCTCGCGGCCCTGCTTGCGCTTCTTGGTCCAGCTCACGGCCAGGCTGCGCTGGGCGCGGGTGATGCCCACATACATCAGGCGGCGCTCTTCCTGCAGGCGCTGCAGCGTCTCGTCGCTGATCACCTGCTGGCGGCCGTTGTCGTCGTCCAGCTTGAAAGGCAGCAGGCCCTCGCTCACGCCGACCAGCATCACGTGCGGCCACTCCAGGCCCTTGGAGGCGTGCAGCGTGGAGAGCGTGACCACGTTCTGGTCCTGCTCGCGCTCGCTGATGGTCGACAGGAGCGAGATGGTCTGCGCCACCTCCAGCAGGCTCTTGCGCTCGGCCTCGATGTTGCTGTCGGCGCCCGAGGTGTCGTCCAGCGTGCCGCCGGCGCGCTGCGACATCCAGTCGACGAACTCCAGCACGTTGGTCCAGCGCGAGGCCGCGGCGGCCTCGCTGTCCTCGCCGTCGTACAGGTGCTTCTCGTAGTCGATCTCCTTCAGCCATTCGAGCATGAAGGTGCGCGAGTCTTCCGCGCCCATGGTGCGGCGCGCGCGGTACTCCAGGTCGTTGATGTAGCGGCCGAACTCGTGGATGCCCTCGAGCGTGCGCTTGGGCATCACGCTGGGCAGCGACGGGCTGAACAGCGCCTCGAACAGGCTGAGCTTGTACTGGCTCGCGAAGGTGCCCAGGCTGGCCAGCGTGGTGTGGCCGATGCCGCGCTTGGGCGTGGTGATGGCGCGCAGGAACGCGGGGTCGTCGTCGTTGTTGACCCACAGCCGGAACCAGCCGCACAGGTCCTTGATCTCGGCGCGGTCGAAGAAGCTCTGGCCGCCCGACACCTTGTACGGAATCTGCGCCTTGCGCAGCGCCTGTTCGAACACCCGCGCCATGTGGTTGGCGCGGTACAGGATGGCGAAGTCGCGGAACTCCTTGTGCTGCTGGCCCTGCGTGAGCGAGTCGCCCGCGCGGATGCTCACGATGCGCGCCACCGCGCGCTCGGCCTCGTGCAGCTCGCTGTCGGCGTCCACGATGCGCACCGGTTCGCCCTCGCCGAGCTCGGAGAACAGCGTCTTGGGAAACAGCTTGGGGTTGGGCCCGATCACGTTGTTGGCCGCGCGCAGGATGGCGCTGGTGGAGCGGTAGTTCTGCTCCAGCTTGATGACCTTGAGCTTGGGGTAGTCGATCGGCAGCTTGCGCAGGTTGTCCAGCGTGGCGCCGCGCCAGCCGTAGATCGACTGGTCGTCGTCGCCCACCGCGGTGAACTGGCCGTGCTCGCCGACCAGGGCCTTGAGCACCTCGTACTGGGTGGCGTTGGTGTCCTGGTATTCGTCCACCAGGATGTGGCCCAGCGCGGCCTGCCACTTGGCGCGCACCTCCGGAAACTCGTGCAGCAGCTTCAGCGGCATGCCGATCAGGTCGTCGAAGTCCACGCTCTGGTAGGCCTGCAGGCGCTCTTCGTAGCGGCCCATGATCTTTGCGGTGATGCGCTCGTTGTCGTCCACCGCGGCGGCCTCGGCCTGGGCGGCGTTCAGGCCCATGTTCTTCCACTTGCTGATGGTCCACTGCCAGATGCGTGCGGTGGCCGCGTCGGTGCTGCCGCCGGCGTCCTTCAGGATCTTGGTGACGTCGTCGCTGTCCAGGATGCTGAACGCGGGCTTCAGCCCGAGCACGGCGCCGTCCTCGCGCATCATGCGCACGCCCAGCGCGTGGAAGGTGCACACCACCACCTTGCGCGCGTCCTTGCCGATCAGGTCCTTGGCGCGCTCGCGCATTTCCGCGGCGGCCTTGTTGGTGAAGGTGATGGCCGCGATGCGCTTGGGCTCGAGGCCGGCCTGGATGAGGCGGCCGATCTTGTGCGTGATCACCCGCGTCTTGCCCGAGCCTGCGCCTGCAAGCACCAGGCAGGGACCGCGCATGTAGTTGACAGCTTCCTGCTGCGCGAGATTGAGACCGTGAGACATGGGGATGGGAGAGAACCGGAAATCGCCGTGCGCAGCCGCGGGCGAAAAAGCGTGAAAGCCGAGAAAAGCGGGCAATGATACGGGGCGGACCCCGCGCGGGGTTGTAGGCCGCGCACGCCTGTGCAATGACCCTGCGGCCATCGCGGCAGGCAACGACAATCGCCGGGTGCTGCCTGTATTCCTTGTTACTTTCCCTTTCTTCGCGTTAATCGCGGCTGGTTATGCCGCCGCTCGCGCGCGCGTCCTGCCGCTGGACGCGATTCCTGGCCTAAACACCTTCGTGCTGTATTTCGCGCTGCCCTGCATGCTGCTGCGCTTCGGCGCGGGCACGCCCATCGGGCAGTTGCTGGACGGCAGCGTCGCACTGGTCTGGGGCGTTTGCGCGCTGGCCGTGGTGGCGGGCGTGGTGATGTTCACCCGCAATGCGCGCATCGGCTGGAACGACGCGGCCTTCGGCGCGCTGGTGGCGGCGTTTCCCAACACCGGCTTCATGGGCGTGCCGCTGCTGGTGGCCCTGCTGGGGTCGCAGGCGGCGGGGCCGATGATCATCACGATCGCGTTCGACCTGGTGGTGACCTCGTCGCTGTGCATTGCGCTCTCGAGGCTGGACGGCGCCGTGGGCTCCGTGGGCGTGGCGGTGGCCGGGCGCCAGGGCGCCTCGCTGGCGGCGCGCAAGGCGCTGCGCGGCATCCTGGTCAACCCGATGCCGTGGTCGATCCTGCTGGGCGTGCTGCTGTCGGCCGCGCGCTGGCAGCTGCCGGGCCCCCTCGAGCGCACCGTCGCCATGCTGGCCGATGCGGCGTCGCCGGTGGCGCTGTTCACCATCGGGGCGGTGCTGGCGCGTTCGGCGCTGCTGGCGCGCGAGCACGACGCCAGCGCGGCGGTGGCCGAGGCGATGGGCACGCGCCCCAAGGCCGCGCACAACGCGGCGAAAGCGCCGTGGAGCGACGTGCTGCCGGTGGTGGCGGTGAAGCTGCTGGTGCACCCGCTGCTGGTGTGGGGCCTGGGCCTGGGCGCCATGGCGCTGGGACTGCCGCTGTCGCATGCGGCGCTGGTGGTGATCGTGCTGGTCGCGGCGCTGCCGAGCGCGAGCAACGTGGCCATGCTGGCCGAGCGCTTCGGTGCCGACAACGGCCGCATCGCCCGCATCATCCTGTGGACGACGGTGGTGGCGTTCTTCAGCTTTCCGCTGATGGTCGGCGCGCTGAACTGAGCGGCCGGGGTGGCGCTACGGCGTCAGCACGCCCAGCTTGTACGGGTCTGCGTCGGAGAGCCGTTCGCACTTGGAGAAGTCGCGGCCCTGCGTGCCGTCGCAGTAGTAGGTGTTGTAGACGCGGCCGAAGAGGGTGGGGCTCGCGGTGAAGAGCACGCCGTGGTCGGGCTGCCAGTTGTCCTTGGGCGGCGGCGCGCCGGCTTCCGCCGGTGTGGCGCTGGCCGGGGTGGTGGAAGCAGCGGTGGAAGTCGAAGCAGCGGTGACTGCTGCTGCCGCGGCGGGCGGCGTGAAGTCGGCCAGCGTCTTGTGGGCCTCGTCCCCGCGCCAGCGCGTCGCCAGCTCGGAGGCCGTGGGCCGCACCGCCACCGGCAGCATGATGCCGTTGACCTGCGGGCCGTAGCCGAAGCGGTGCGTCTTGCCCGCCAGGAAGGCGTAGGCGCAGGCTGCCATGCACTGGCCCCGCACCTCGGTCTGAACGCCGCTCGCGCGGATGGCTTCGGCATAGGCGCCGGCCGCGTCCGCGGTGCCGCCGAACGAATCCTCGAAAACCACGGTGCGCACCGTGCCGCTGGCCAGCTGTTCGGTGAATTCCTTGACGGCGGTGCCGTCGAGCATGCCTGCGACCACCAGCCGGCTGCCCTGCAGCGCCAGTTCGGCTGCGCCGGCCGAGGGCGAGGCGGTCAAGGCCAGGCATGCGAGGCAAGTCGCGAGTGACAAAACCCAACCTGGTGCGGACGGCGGTTTCATGGCGATCTTTGCGGACCCTGGGGCCTTTGCCTTTTCGATGGCGAGCTTGCTTGGAAGACGTAACCCGCGACAGGTTCGCGTCGGTTACAGCTTGAACAGCGCCGGGGGATGCCGTCAACTGTTTTTTCACAAATTTTCGGGTAAGCCAAGGCTGGCCTTAAGGCATAGACGGCGCTATCACTTCAGTTGAATGCTTCCGTTTGCAGTGGCGCTGCTACAGTGCTTGTACGTCAAAGGTGTGAATAGGGGCGCGCAATGGCAATTCTGGTTCGCATCCTGTTGTGGTTCTTGTGGCTCGCCGGCGTCGGCTGGTTCTGGCACGCCAGCAAGTTCGGCACGGCCACCGCCATCGCGCTGGCCGCGCTGAGCCTCGTGGTGTTCGCCTGGCCGAGCAGCATGGTGAGGCGCCGGCACAACGAGCTTCGCTACGTCGACATGGGCAAGGAACCGACCGGCTACCACTGACAAGCGCGGTGTCAGGAAGGCGCTTGCTGCAAGCGCTCGAACTCGTGGCGCTTCATGGTCATGTAGTCGTTGCGGTCGACCTCGTGCAGCTGCTTCGCGTACTGCTCGGTGGCGTCGAACCACGCGCCCAGGCGCTGTTCGAGCTGGCCCGCGGCCGGCGCATCCAGGTAGCTGTCGATGGCCAGGTAGTAGCGCATGGTGTTGCGCTCCACCACGCCGCGCACGCCGCCGATGTACTCGCCCTGTCCCTTCGAGGTGAACCCGACCTTGTCGCTGCCCAGTGTCGAGAGGTACCCCTTCATCGCCAGCCGCGCGGCGGTGCCGTAGGCGTAGGCGTAGCTCATGTGGATGGCGGTCTTGCCGTTGTCGGCCGGCGTGGCCTCCAGCACGATGGCGTAGTCGCGCGTGGACAGCGGCCCGGTGGCCGCGCTCAGGCGCACGTTCAGGTAGTTGGCGTCGGCCTTGCCCACTTTGTAGGCGAAGTCGATGTTCTGTGCGTCCGACAGCGGCTGGTCGAACTTGCGCCCGACGGCCACGGCCAGGGCGGCACCGCCGCTCTTTACCGCGCAGTGCTTGGTGTTGAGGTGCAGCATCAGCACCTGGCACCATGCGGCCGGCTCGCGCAGCGCGCCGCTCACCTGGTTGAAGGGGTGGTCGACGAGCGCATAGACGTCGCCGCTCAGCCGGTCGGCGCTTTCGTTCGACTCGATGGTCAGCGGGCGCTTGAAGGCGTTGCTTGCCAGCTGCGGTTTCAGCGCATCGAGCTTCGCGCGCAATGCCTCGCCACCGTTGGCAGCGGCGGCAGTGGCAGCGGGGGCTGCAGGGGCAGGCTGCTGCGCCGCGGCCGGCAAGGCACACAGCGCCGCGCAGGCCGCCAGGAGCCAGGGTGCGAACGCGCGGCGCGCCAAGGGGGTGGGGGCGGTTGTCATGCGAGTCACTGTCGCCACGCGCCGGCTTTCGGCGTGCAGGACAAGCGGCTCAGATGCTGTGCGGATCGACGTCGACCAGCCAGCGGATCACGCCCTTGCCCTCGGGCGTGCGCCGCAGTTCGTGCAGCAGCGGCTGCCACAGCGCCAGCAGGCGCTGCAGCGCGGCGCGCGAGGGGCTTTCGATGAGCATCTGCGCGCGCTCGACGTTGGCCACGCGCTGGATCGCCAGCGGCACCGCCGGGTAGCGCGTGACGAGGTCGGCGCCCGGCAGCGCCTCGGCCTTGTCGGCGGCCAGGTTCAGGAAGCCCTGCGCCACCGCCTGCTCGCGCGCGTCGGCCCGCAGCAGCGCCTGGTAGGCGAAGGGCGGCATGGCGGCGGCGCGGCGCTCGTCGAGCTGCTGCTGCGCGAAGGCGGCGTAGTCGTGCTGGCGCAACGCCGTGAACAGCGGGTGCTGCGCGTGGTGCGTCTGGATCCACATCTCGGCCTTGGCGCCCTGCGCCGCGAGGTAGGCCGCGTCCCGGCCCGCGCGGCCGGCCGACTGCATCAGCAGGCTGAACAGGCGCTCGGGCGCACGGAAGTCGCTCGAGAACAGCGCGCCGTCGGGGTTCACCGCGGCCACCAGCGTGATGCGGCGGAAGTCGTGGCCCTTGGCGATCATCTGCGTGCCGACCAGCACGTCGACCTCGCCCGCGTGCACCGCGGCGAGCTGCGATTCGAGCGCGCCCTGCTTCCTGGTGCTGTCGGCGTCGATGCGCGCGATGCGCACCGCGCTGCCGTCCGGGTGCTTCACCGTGGCGAACAGCTCGGCCAGGTGCTCCTCCAGCCGCTCGGTGCCGCGGCCCACCGGCGCGATGTCGGGGTTGCCGCAGGCCGGGCAGGCGCGCGGCACGCGTTCCGTGAAGCCGCAATGGTGGCAGCGCAGCGTGCGGTCGATCTTGTGGAACACGCGGTAGGCGCTGCAGTGCGGGCATTCGCTCTTCCAGCCGCAGTCGCCGCAGGCCAGCACCGGGGCGTAGCCGCGCCGGTTCAGGAAGATCATGCTCTGCTCGCCGCGTGCGATGCGCTGGCCTATGGCGTCGAGCAGTGCGCCTGAAATGACCGTTTTCGGCGGCTGCAGGTTCATGTCGACCAGGCGCACCGTGGGCAGTTCGCCCGCGCCGATGCGCGAAGGCATGGCCAGGCGCACATAGCGCCCGCCCGGGTCGTCGCCCTCGGGCGGGCGGCTCTGGTGCCAGCTTTCGAGCGAAGGCGTGGCCGAGCCCAGGATCACCTTGGCCTTCTCGCGCTGGCCGCGCCACACGGCGAGGTCGCGCGCCGAGTAGCGCGCGCCTTCCTGCTGCTTGTAGCTGGGGTCGTGCTCCTCGTCGACCACGATGAGCTTCAACCCCGGAATCGACGCGAACACCGCCATGCGCGTGCCCAGCACGATGCGCGCCGCGCCGCCGTGTGCCGCCAGCCAGCTCGCCAGTCGCTGCGGGTTCGTCATGCCGCTGTGCAGCGACACGACGGCCTCGTCGCCGAAGCGGGCCTTGAAGCGGGCTTCGAGCTGCGGCGTGAGGTTGATCTCGGGCACCATCACCAGCGCCTGCGCGGCGGGGTCGCGCGCCAGCAGGTCCGCCACGCAGCGCAGGTAGACCTCGGTCTTGCCGCTGCCGGTGCTGCCGACCAGCAGGAAGGTGCCGGTTTCGGCATCGATTCGGGCCAATGCGGCCGTCTGCTCTGCACTCAGTGCTATCAAATTCGAAGATTCGGCGGTCTCGGCCACCGGCCCGGCCGTCGTCTTGCGCTTGAGGCGGCGCGCCAGCTGCGTGGTGCTCAGGTCGCGCAGCTGCGGCGGCAGGGCCGCCAGGGCGATCTCGCCGATCGAGCGCTGGTAGTAGCGCGCGGCAAAGGCCACCAGGTCTCGCCAGGCCTCGCCCAGCGGCTCGAGCGCGTCCAGCGCGGCGCCCACCGGCTTCAGCGCCATGTCCGGCGCGGCGCCTTGCAGCGCGGTGGGCGGGTTCCACACCACGCCCAGCACCTCGCGCTTGCCCAGCGGCACCCGCACCAGCGTGCCGGGCGGCAGGGGCTCGGCGCCGGCGTAGCTCAGCAGGTCGCCCAGGGCGGCATGCGCGGGGGTCTGCACCGCGACGTCGAGCCGCCAGGGCAGGCCCGAGGGGCTACCGTTCGTCGGATGAACGGTGCCGTCATGAGGGAGGGCGGCGTCGGCGATGGGAATACTTCTTGGCAAGGTTTGTTAAAGCGACTTTGAGCACATTCGCTTAAGTCGTTGATTTCTCACAGCTTTGGAATCCATCCAGAGTTTCTGTGGATAACTTTGTTGACAACCGGGCGCCACACGCCGCCAAGCCTTGTAAATCAAGGCTCCGGCCAGATTGCCCGGAAAAAAAGCAAAGTTCAAATCCTATATAAATCAACAACTTGGCGGTGCTATTGCTTTGGGAGCAAAGGGGCGGATCCCTCGGATAATCTTGCGCAGTGCAGCACGGGTTTTGTGCATAAGTCAGTACCCATATACCGTTTTTGCGCTTGACAAACGGCTGCGGACCGCCTTTTGGGGTGCGGTCGACGCCTGCGCGCCGTCCGCCCCCGCCAGTTCACAGTTTCAACCGCGCAGGGCGCGCGACTGGCTGTGCACCGCCTGCACCAGCGCCGCCACGTGGTCCGGCGGCGTGAACTGGCTGATGCCGTGGCCCAGGTTGAAGATGTGGGTCGGGCCCTTGGCGTTGAGGTCGGCGTGCGGCTTGCCGAAGGCGTTCAGCACCTTCGACACTTCGGCCTCGATCTGCGCGGGCGGTGCGAACAGCACATTGGGATCGATGTTGCCTTGCAGCGCCTTGGCCTTGTCGTCGGCGCCCTCGGCGACCTGCCGGCGCGCGCTGGCCAGGTTCACCGTCCAGTCGACGCCGAGCACCTGGCAGTCGAGCTCGCGCATGGCGTCCAGCCACAGGCCGCCGCCCTTGGTGAACACGATGCGTGGCACCGGCTCGCCGTCGGCGCCGGTGCGCTTCAGGCCGGCCAGCACGCGTGCGGTATAGGCCAGGCTGAATTCCTGGAACGCGCCGTCGGCCAGCACGCCGCCCCAGCTGTCGAAGACCATCACGGCCTGCGCGCCGGCGTCGATCTGCGCGTTGAGGTAGGCGGCCACCGAATCGGCATTCACCGCGAGGATGCGGTGCATCAGGTCGGGGCGGCTGTACAGCATGCTCTTCACGAGGCGGTAGTCGCTGGAACCCGCGCCTTCCACCATGTAGCAGGCCAGCGTCCACGGGCTGCCCGAGAAGCCGATGAGCGGCACGCGGCCGTCGAGCGCCTTGCGGATGGAGGCCACGGCACTGAACACGTAGCGCAGCTTGTCCATGTCGGGCACTTCGAGCGCGGCCACCGCGGCTTCGTCGCGCACCGGGCGCGCGAAGCGCGGGCCTTCGCCGGCCTCGAACGACAGGCCCAGGCCCATGGCGTCGGGCACGGTGAGGATGTCGGAAAACAGAATCGCCGCGTCGAGCGGGTAGCGCGCCAGCGGCTGCAGCGTGACTTCGGTGGCGTAGTCGGTGTTGGTGGCCAGCCCCATGAAGCTGCCCGCCTTGGCGCGGGTGGCGACGTACTCCGGGAGGTAGCGGCCGGCCTGGCGCATCAGCCAGACAGGCGTGTGGTCGGTGGCCTGGCGCCAGCAGGCCCGCAGGAAGGTGTCGTTTTTCAGGGGGGCGAAAGGCATCCGGGCATTGTCGCAGGGGTGTGTCCTGAAGCCTGCAAGCCTCGTCAGGCGATGGGCTTGCCGCCGAACACTTCGGCCACCATCCCGGCCAGCCACCGCAGCCCCGGGTCGCCGTCATGCGCCGCGGCCCACAGCAGCGACACCTCGTAGCCGGGCGTCTCGAACGGCAGCGGGCTGACCGCCAGTCCCAGCGCATCGCGCCAGGCAGCCGCCGCGAAGGTGGGCACCGTGGTGATCGCGGGCATCTCGCGCACGATGAACGGGCTGGTCGCGAAGTTGCGGCTGGAGAACACCACCTGCCGCGCGAGGCCGCGTTCGCGCAGCAAGTCGTCGACCAGCCCGCTCAGGTCGGCGCTGAAGGAGGTGAGCAGGTGCGGATGGCGCAGGTACTCCTCGAGCGTCACTCGCTTTCCGCGCGTTTTCACGAGTTCGGGGTTGTAGACGCAGACGAAGTGCCAGTCGAACAGCGCGCGCCGCCGATGCCATGCGGCGCAGTCGATGAAGACACCCACCGCCAGTTCGATCTGCGCTGCGTCGAGCATGCCGGGCGCGTTGGCGCGGTCGGCTTCGCGCGCGACCAGCCGCACGCCCGGCGCCTCGGCCGCGAGGCGCTGCATCAGCCGCGGCATCAGCGCCACTTCGAGCGCATCGCTCAGGCCGATGCGGAACACGCGCTCTGCCCTGGCGGGGTCGAACGCGGGTTGTGCATGCAGCGCCTGCTGCAGCGACAGCAGCAGCGGCTCGATGACGCGCGCGAGCTCGAGCGCGCGCGGCGTCGGCGTCATGCCGTGCGAGGTGCGCACGAACAGTTCGTCGCCCAGCGCCACGCGCAGCCGCTTGAGCGCGCCGCTCAGCGCAGGCTGGCCGATGAACAGGCGCTGCGCCGCGCGCGTGACGCTGCGTTCGTGCAGCAGCGCGTGGAACACGAGCAGCAGGTTCAGGTCGAGCCGCCTGAAATCACTTTCGTTGATGTATTCCATGGTTTCAAACGATTTGAATGATAGGGCGCCGCTGCCTAACCTGAAGGCACTTTCTTCATCAGTCATTCAAAGGAGTCGACATGGCTTTGGAACAACAGACAGTGGTGGTGGTCGGCGGTTCGTCGGGCGTGGGGCTCGAGACCGTGCGGCGCATGGCCGCAACCGGTGCGCGCGTGATCGCGACCGGACGCGACAACGGCAAGCTGCAGGAGGCCATCGGCGGCCTGGGAGCGAACGTGAGCGGCGCGGCCTTCGACGCCCGCGACCGTGGCGCGCTCGATGCCTTCTTCAAGAAGACCGGGCCCGTCGATCACCTGGTGCTCACGCTCAGCGGCGGCGAGGGCGCGGGCGAGTTCGCGCAGCTCGATCTCCAGTCGCTGCGCAGCGGCTTCGAGGCCAAGTTCTGGCCTCAGCTCGAGGCGGCGCAAGCCGGTGCGCGCGTGCTGCGCAAGGGCGGCAGCCTGACTTTCGTGACGGCGATTTCCGCGCGCAATTCACTGCCCGGCACCGCGGGGCTGGCTGCGATCAACGGCGCGATCGAGGCGATGCTGGGCAGCCTGGCGCGCGAACTCGCGCCGAGCCGGGTGAATGCGGTGTCACCGGGCCTGGTCGACACGCCCTGGTGGGACCGCGTGCCCGCCGCGCTCAAGGACGACCTGTTCCGCCAGCAGGTCGAGACGCTGCCCGTGGGCCGCGTGGGCCGGCCGCAGGACGTGGCGCATGCGATCCAGTTCCTGATCGAGAACGGCTACACCACGGGCACGGTGATCGAGTGCGACGGCGGGCTGCGGCTGGTCTGAAAAAACTCAGACCACCGGCACGCGCCGCGCGTCCGCCGCGCTCACGTTGCGCCGGTAGAGCACCAGCGTCGCAATCAGCCCGCAGATGGCCGCTGCCGTCATCCACAGCCCCGGCGCGCCCTTGTCGCCGGTCATCTCGATCAGCCCCGTCGCAATGGCCGGGGTGAACCCGCCGAACAGTGCGGTGGCCAGGCTGTACGCCAGCGAGAAGCCTGCCGTGCGCACGTTCACCGGCATCACCTCGGTCAGCGCCACCACCATCGCACCGTTGTAGCTCGCGTAGAGGAACGACAGCCACAGCTCCACCTCGAGCATGCGCGCGAAACTCGGCGCGCCCACCAGCCACTTCAGCGACGGGTACGCCGTGAGGATGGTCAGCACCGTGAACAGGATCAGCAGCGGCTTGCGCCCCACGCGGTCCGACAGCGCACCCATGATCGGCAGCCAGATGAAGTTGGAGACGGCCACGCACAGCGTGACGACCAGCGCGTCGGTGGTGCTCAGGTGCAGCACGGCCTTGCCGAAGGTGGGCGTGTAGACGGTGATCAGGTAGAACGACACCGTCGTCATCGACACCAGCATCATCCCGGCCACCACCAGGCCCCAGTTGGCAATCATCGACTGGAAGATTTCGCGGGCGTCCGGGCGGTGCTTGCGCGCCATGAACTCCTCGGTCTCCTGCAGGGAGCGGCGGATGATGAACAGCACCGGCACGATCAGGCAGCCCACGAAGAAGGGCACGCGCCAGTAAAAGTCGCCGATCTCCTGCGAGGTGAAGCTCACGTTGAGCCAGTAGCCCAGCGCGGCCGCCACCACGATGGCCACCTGCTGGCTGGCCGACTGCCAGCTCACATAGAAGCCCTTGTGACCCGGCGTGGCCATCTCCGACAGGTACACCGACACCCCGCCCAGCTCCACGCCGGCGGAGAAGCCCTGCAGCAGTCGGCCGATCAGCACCAGCAGCGGCGCGGCCAGGCCGATGGTCGCGTAGGCCGGCACGCAGGCAATCAGCAGCGTGCCCACGGCCATGAGCGCGAGCGTGACGATCAGCCCCTTGCGGCGGCCGACGCGGTCGACGTACGCGCCCAGGAAGATCGCGCCCAGCGGCCGCATCAGGAAGCCCGCGCCGAAGGTCATGAAGGTCAGCATCAGCGAGGCGAACTCGTTGCCGGCCGGAAAGAACGCCTTCGAGATCTGCGTGGCATAGAAGCCGAACAGGAAGAAGTCGAACATTTCCATGAAATTGCCGCCGGTCACGCGCAGGACGGTGGCGACTTTCGAGGAGGACGATGAGGAGGAGGCGCCGACGGTGGCGCGGGCGGGCGCGCCTTGCGGCGCTGTGGAGGGCGCGGTCTTCATGTTGTTGTCCCCTGTGGCGTATGTGGTCGCCGAGAGTAGGCCGGGCTTCCCGACCGCTGCCTGACTGCGCCGGTCAGGTAGCTGTCACGCCCCGGCGCCGTCGCGCGGGGCATGGGGTTGGGCGCTCAGGTCTTGTACTTGATCGAGCAGCCGTAGGGCCGCGTGCTGGCTGTGGAGATCGGCTTGCCGCCGAAGGCCTCGCCCAGCGCCCGGTTCACGTAGTTGGTGGCGGTCTTGATGTCCTCCGCCCGTGCCGACGCGATGCTGTCGATGCCGCCCGCGTACACCAGCGTGCCCTTGGGGTCGATGATGAAGATGTGCGGCGTGGTGCGCGCGCCGTAGACCTGGCCGATCACGCCGTCCTCGTCCATCAGCACGGCGGTGGGCGCGGCCTTTTGCGACTTCATCCAAGCGTCGAGCGCGTCGGCCTTCAGGTAGTCGCTGGCGGCGCGCTCGGTGGAGTTGATGGCCAGCCACACCACGCCCTTGTCGGTGGCGGCTTTTTGCGTGGCGGGCATGTTGCCGCTGCCGTAGTGCTTGCGCACGAAGGGGCAGCCGGGGTTGGTCCACTCGAGCACCACGAACTTGCCCGCGAAATCGGACAGCTTGTGCTTGGCGCCGGTGGTGTCCACGGCCACGAAATCGGGTGCCTGCTGGCCCACGGCGGGGGCGGCGGCGGCGTTGGTGCCCATCAGGAAAGTGGCGCCGAGTGCCACCGCGGCGGCAACGACGGCACGGCGGGAGGCCCGGCTCAGGGCGGCGCGGGCATGGCGCGCGGCGCGCAGGGAACGCGAGTCGACGGTTGGCGAAAGAGACATGGCCAGCTTGAACTCCAAAAGAAAAATTCCAAACAACAACTGCAGCTTAGAACGGTTTCTTCAAGTGCCTGTGACAACCCATGTCACAGCGGTGGTCAAAGCGCGGCGAGTGCGGCGCGAACCTCGTCCTTGCCCAGTATTTCCGTCAGCACCACCGGCGGCTTGCCCGGCGCCTGCAGCACGTACACCGGCACGCCGCTGCGGCCCAGCGCGGTGAGCGCGGCGGTGATGGCGGGGTCGCGGCGGGTCCAGTCGGCGCGCAACATGGCGACCTTCTTGGCATCGAAGTCGGCCAGCACCTGCGCGTCGGCCAGGGTGGCCTTCTTGTTGTACTGGCAGGTCACGCACCAGGCGGCGGTGAAGTCGATGAACACCGGCTGGCCGGCGCCCGAGAGTTCGGCCACGCGCTCGGCGGACCACGGTTGCCAGCGCTGGCCGGCGGCACCCTGGGGGCCCGCCGATGCGAGCGTGGCGGGCTCCACGACCTGCAACACATTGCGCCCGATGGCGGCACTCAGCAAGGCGGTGAAGGCGATCAGCACGCCCGCAATCACCATGCGCGTGCGCCCGCGCAGCGTGAGCGCCCAGACGATGGCGGCCATGCACACCAGCAGCGCCAGCAGCGTGCCCGCGCCGTCGATGCCGCTTTGCTGGCCGAGCACCCACACCAGCCACGCCACGGTGGCGAACATCGGGAATGCGAGCAGGCGGCGCAGCGTGTGCATCCACGGGCCCGGCTTGGGCAGCAGCCGGGCGATGGCGGGCACGAAGCTGGCCACCAGGTAGGGCAGCGCCAGCCCGAGGCCCAGTGCCGCGAACAGCAGCAACGCCTGCGCGGCCGGCAGGCCGATGGCGAAGCCCAGCGACACGCCCATGAAAGGCGCGGTGCACGGCGAGGCAATGACCACGGCCAGCACGCCCGAGAGGAAGTCGTTGGCCAGCGGATGCTTGGCCTGCGCGCTGCAGACCGACGACGGTGCGGCGCGGCCGAACTCGAACACGCCCACCAGGTTCAGCCCGATCAGCGTGAACAGCGCCGCCAGCGCCGCCACCACGCCCGGCGACTGCAACTGGAAGCCCCAGCCCAGCCCGGCGCCGGCCGCGCGCAGCGCCAGCATGGCGCCGCCCAGCGCGAGGAAGGACAGCATCACGCCGCCCGTGTAGGCCAGCCCGGCCTTGCGGTGCGCGCTGTCGTTGCCCGCCTGCCGCGCGAAGCCCAGCACCTTGATCGCCAGGATCGGGAACACGCAAGGCATCAGGTTGAGCAGCAGGCCGCCGAGCAGCGCGCCGAACAGGGCGGCGATGAAGGTGGTGGCCGACGGCGCGTTCAGCGCGGCCGGTGCAGCGGCGGCCGCATTCACGGCGAGGGCGGCATTGGCAGTGAGGGCGGCCTGCAGCGCCGGCGACACCTCGGCGCGCGGCGCGGCATTGGCGGGCCAGGTGCCCGACACCGGCGGCTCCGCGCGCCAGGCGATCGGCTGGCCGGCCTGCCGGTCGGCCTCGGCCAGCGCCACCACCAGCGGCAGCGCCGTGGGGCTGGCGCTGCGCTGGTCGGCCAGCGGAATCGTCGCGGTCCAGGCGCCGTCCTGCCAGGCCTGGGTCCAGTCCTTGCCGGAGACGGCCGCGGTGCGGATCACCTCGGGGGTCTCGGGGAAGAAGCCCAGCGTCTTGCCCTGCACGGCGGCGGGCAGGCCTTCGAGGCGCACCTTCAGCGTGTGGCCGTCGACCTCCACGGTGCCGGGCCTGGCCAGCGGCTGGGGCTGGGCTGCCGCGGCGGTGTCGAAATCGGCCTTGTGCAGCGCGGTCGAGCCCTGCAGCGGCAACGACAGCGAGAAGGTGCCTTCCTCGGGAATGCATTCCTTGCGGCACACCAGCCAGGAGGCCTTGAGCTGGATGTCCATGGCCGGCGTGGCGCCCAGCGCCACCGGCGGCTTGTACAGCGTGGACACCTCCAGCGGCACCGGCAGCAGCACGGTGTTCTCGTAGCCGTAGTTGGCGAGGCTGCCCACCGCGATCTTCTCGGGCACCGGCCAGGCGATCTCGCCGGTGGACACGCCGGGCGGCAGCGTCCAGGTCATTTCCGTAGGCAGGCCCGAATCGCCGGCGTTCTTCCAGTAGGTGTGCCACTCGGGCTGGTGCGTGATCTGCAGGCCGACCCACACCGGGGCGCCGGGCGTCACGCCGTCGGGCGCGTGCGCGATCAGTTCGGCGCGCACGTGGGGGGTGGTGACCACCGCGCCCGGTTTGGACGCCAATTGCGCGGCAGCCGGCATGCTGGCTGCGGCGGTTGCTATCAGAAGCGTAGCGAAAGAAATGCGCGAAAAGATCATGCCTGCAGTCGGAGCCATCGATGGGGGCGAAGTTCCGGGCGCTTCAGGCGGCCACGGGAGCCCAGCCCAGCACCACGCGACGGCTGTTGGCGCTCTTTTTCTCGATCTTGGTGACCACCATCGCCCCGATCTCCGAGGTGTTTGCAACATGCGTGCCGCCGCAGGGCTGGAAGTCGATCTGCACACCGCCCTCGGCTTCGGAGCCGCCGATGCGGATGGTGCGCACCGTGCCCAGGCCACGCGGCGGCTGCACGCTCATGCTCTTGACCAGGCCGGGGTTGGCGTCGAGTTCGGCGTCGGTGATGGCGCCCACGGTCAGCGGATGGGCCGCCTCGACCAGCCGGGCCAGCCCGGCCGTCAGCGCCTCCTTGTCCAGCGGATCGGTCATGTGGAAGTCGATGCGCGCGTAGTCGGGGGTGATGGAGCAGCCGTTCACCGGCACCGGCACCAGGTGGCACAGCAGGTGGGAGGCGGTGTGGAAGCGCATCAGCCGGTGGCGGCGCTCCCAGTCGATGCGGGCGGTCACGGTGTCGCCGGGCCTCAGCGCGGCCAGCAGCCCGGCCTGTTCCGGGGCGGGCACATGGACGAATTCGTCCGTCGGCTGGCCTTCTTCGTTCTTCGCCTTGCGGGTGTCGGCAATGATCAGTTCGCGGCCGTCGGCCAGGGCCAGCACGCCGCTGTCTCCAGCCTGCCCGCCGCCCAAGGGGTAGAACACCGTGCGGTCGAGCACGATGCCGGCTTCGTCGATGCGCAGAACGCGGGCTTCGCAGGTGCGCAGGTAGGCGTCGGCGCGGAACAGGTCGTCGGTCATCCCGCGATGGTAGCGGCGATGCCCGAATGAGGTGCGCCCACGCCAGAAAGCGCCCACGACCGACAGCCCCGCCCCGCGCACGCGGGGGATGATCCGCTCGACAAGCGGCCCGAACCGCCAACACCGCTCAAAGACCGCTCAAAGACCGCTCAAAGGATCACGCATGAAAGCACCGCAGCAAGCCCCCACCCGCAACGCGTTTCCCTGGCAGGTGCCCGCCGCTGCCGTGGCCGTCGCGCTGCTCGTCGCCGGCTGCGGCGAGGCCGCCAAGCTGACGCCGGAGGCCACCACCGGCCCCAACCCGAAGCTGGCCGAGCCCAACAAGACGCTGATTCCCACCGTCAACGTCGCCCCCGCCGTCGGCTGGACCGACACCGCCACGCCCACCCCCGCCGAAGGCCTGAAGGTCACGGCGCTGGCACGCGGGCTGGACCATCCGCGCTGGGTCTACACCCTGCCCAACGGCGACATCCTGGTGGCCGAGAGCAACAAGCCGCCCAAGCCCGGCGGCAGCGCCACCGACGGCGGCGACGGCGTGGTGGCCAAGGTGCGCAACTGGGTCATGGGCAAGGTCATGGGCCGCGCCGGTGCCGGCGTGCCCAGCGCCAACCGCATCACGCTGCTGCGCGACGCCAACGGCGACGGCGTGGCCGAGGTCAAGCAGGTCTTCATGACCAACCTGATGTCTCCCTACGGCATGGCGCTGGTGGGCAACGAGCTCTTCATCGCCAACGCCGACGCGCTGGTGAAGGTGCCCTACACCGAGGGCCAGACCGCCATCAGCGTGAACCCCACGCTGGTGACCCCGCTGCCCGCGGGCATCAACCACCACTGGACCAAGAACGTCATTGCCAATGCCGACGGCAGCAAGCTCTACGTGACGGTCGGCTCCAACAGCAACATCGGCGAGAACGGCCTGGCGGCCGAAGAAGGCCGCGCCGCCATCTGGGAGGTCGACACGAAGTCGGGCGAGAAGCGCATGTTCGCCAGCGGCCTGCGCAACCCCAACGGCATGGGCTGGGACCCCGACACCAAGGCCCTGTGGACCGTGGTGAACGAGCGCGACGAGATCGGCAGCGACCTCGTGCCCGACTACCTCACCTCGGTGAAGGACGGCGCCTTCTACGGCTGGCCGTGGAGCTACTACGGCGGCATCGTCGACGCGCGCGTCACGCCGCAGAACCCCGAGATGGCGGCCAAGGCCATCGCGCCCGACTACGCGCTGGGCTCGCACGTCGCGCCGCTGGGCATGGCGTTCTCGCGCGTGGGCGTCATGCCCGAGCAGTTCGCCAGCGGCGTGTTCATCGGCGAGCACGGCTCGTGGAACCGCAAGCCCAAGTCGGGCTACAAGGTGGTGTTCGTGCCCTTCATCAGCGGCAAGCCGAGCGGGCCGCCGGTCGACGTGCTGACCGGTTTCCTCACCGCCGACGAAAAGGCCCAGGGCCGCCCGGTGGGCGTGACGCTCGACAAGAGCGGCGCGCTGATCGTGGCCGACGACGTGGGCAATGCGGTGTGGCGGGTGTCGAAGGACAAATAAGCCGCCGCCCCTTGTCTTGTCAGCGCCGCGGCCGGCCGATGCGGAAGAGCCGGTGCCGGCGCAGCGCATGCCCTTCGGGCACCAGCGGATGGTCGAAGGCGCCGGCGAGGTCTTCGGTCATGCCGATGCGTTCCATCACCGCCGCGGAGCGCAGGTTGCCGACGGCGGTGAAGGCCACGATCTCGTCGAGCGCCAGCTGATCGAAGCCGACCTGCAACGCGCCGCGCGCGGCCTCGGTCGCGAAACCCTGGCCCCAGGCATGGCGCGCAAAGCGCCAGCCGATTTCGACGCACGGGGAGAACGGCAGTGTGGCCAGCGGTGCATTCAGTCCCGTGAAGCCGATGAATTCCCCCGACGCCTTGTGCTCGACGGCCCAGAAGCCCCATCCGTTCTTCGCGATGAGCGCCTTGGCACGGTCGGCCGATGCATCGCTGTCGGCGCGCGTCGGCAGGGGCAGCAGGAACTCCATCACCTGAGGGTCGCAAGCCAGCGCAAAAAATGGCGCGAGATCGCTCTCGCGCCATTGGCGCAGCCGCAGCCGTTCAGTGTCGAATTCGATAAGGGGAACAGGGGTGCGAGCGTCGTCGGTCATGCCGGCGATTGTGCTGGCTCAGAACCCGGCCAGCACCACCTTGCCCTGCGCCTTGCCGCTCTCGATGAGCGCATGCGCGCGCTTCAGGTTCGCGGCGTTGATGGTGCCGAAGCTCGCATTCGCCGTGGTGCGGATGCGGCCCGCGTCGACCAGCGCCGCCACCTCGGCCAGCAGCTTGCCCTGCTCGGCGATGTCGGGCGTCTCGAAGCGCGACCGCGCAAACATCATTTCCCAGTGCAGCGAGATGCACTTGGTCTTCAGCGGCATCGCGTCGAGCATCTTCATGTCGTCGATCACCGCGAGCTGGCCCTGGGGCTTGAGGCTCTCGATGATCTGCGCGTAGTGCTGCTCGGTCTGCGTGAGGCTGGCGACCATGTCGACCTCGCCGATGCCGGCGGCCTTGAGCTCGGCCGCGAGCGGCTTCGAATGGTCGATGACCGTGTGCGCGCCCAGTGCCAGGCACCACTCGCGCGTTTCGGCGCGGGAAGCCGTGGCAACGATGCGCAGCTTGGTGAGCTGGCGCGCGAGCTGGATGAGGATGGAGCCCACGCCGCCCGCGCCGCCGGTGATCAGCAGCGTCTGGCCTTCGCCGCCACCCTTGGGCACCTGCAGCCGGTCGAACAGCAGCTCGTAGGCGGTGATGGTGGTCAGCGGCAGCGCGGCGGCCTGTGCGTCGTCCAGGCTCTTGGGCGCGAGGGCGGCGATGCGCTCGTCCACCGCGTGCAGCTCGGCGTTGGCACCGGGGCGAACGATGGAGCCGGCGTAGTACACGCGGTCGCCCACCTTGAAGTTCTGCACGCCGCTGCCGATGGCCTCGACCGTGCCGACGGCGTCCCAGCCCAGCACCTTGGCCTGGCCGGCCTCGGGGGCGGCGTTCTTGCGGACCTTGGTGTCCACCGGGTTGACCGACACCGCCTTCACGCGCACCAGCAGGTCGCGCGCGCCGGCCACGGGGGCGGGCAGCTCGATGTCCTGCAGCGATTCGGGGTTGTCGATGGGAAGGGGCTGGTAGTAGCCGACGGCTTTCATGGCGGGGACCTTTCAGTGACGATGGCTCGACTGTAGGATGGCAAGGCTGGTTTGATAAGACCGTCGAAATGAGCAACACTTTCAAATGAAGATTGAAAATCTCTCCGACCTGCAGGTGCTGGTGCACACCGCGCGAGGCGGCACGCTCACCGCGGCGGCGCATGCGCTGGGCATCACGCCTGCCGCCGCCAGCGCCACGCTCAAGCGGCTGGAAACCCAGCTCGGCGCCCGCCTGTTCGAGCGCTCCACCCGTGCCATGCGCCTCACGCCGCAGGGCCAGACGCTGCTCGACTACGCGGTGCGCGCCTTCGAGCTGCTGGACGAAGGCGAGTCGCTGGTCACGGCCGACCGGGGCGAACTGGTCGGCACCTTGCGGGTGGCGGCGCCATCGGACCTCACGCGCAGCACGCTGCTGCCGTGGTTCGACGAGTTCCTGGCGCTGCACGCCGGCGTTCAGCTGTCGCTGTCGGTCGGCGACCGGCCGCTCGACGTGATGCGCGACGAGGTCGACGTGGCGCTGCGCTATGGCCCGCTGGCCGATTCGCGGCTGGTGGCGCGGCCCTTCGCCATGACCAATCCGTTGTTGATCGCTTCGCCCGACTACCTGCGCCGCCATCCCGCGCCGAAGACGCCGCAAGACCTGGCGCAGCACAACTGCCTGATCTTCAACCGCGGCGGGCGCGCCAACCGCGTCTGGCGTTTCGCGCAAAAGGGCCAGTGGACCGACGTGCGCGTGAACGGCAACCGCAGCGCGGACGACGCCTCGCTCGCGCGCGAATGGGCGGTGGCGGGGCACGGCATCACGCTGAAGTCGTCGCTCGATGTGCGGGACGACATCCGCGAGGGGCGGCTGGTGCGGCTGCTGCCGGAGTGGGACACGGAGCCTTATCCGCTGCATGCGCTGTTGCCCAGTGGGCGGTTCGTGCCGGCTCGGGTTCGGGCGTTTGTGGATTTCTTGGCGTTGAAGTTCGAGGCGCTGATAGGAGCTTGAACTGTTGGCGTTGGTTTGTTTGGCGCTGCTGGCCGGGACTCGCCCCGGCGGGCGACCTACTTTTCTTTGCTTCGCCAAAGAAAAGTAGGCAAAAGAAAGGCGACCCCACTGTCCGCGTCCCTCCGCTTCGCTGCGGGCAACCTGCGGTGCTCGCGTTTCGCGGGGTCTCGCCCAAACTCGCTTCGCTCAAACAAGGGCGAGCCCTGATCCGCGAAACGCTCCGCTCCTCGGCGCGGCCAGAGGGGAGGGAGCCGGTTCAGGCCATCGCTTCGCTCGGCCCTTGCAGTTCGAACGGGCCTTCGCTGCGCTCGGCCCTGTGTTTGGCTCCCTCTCCCCTCGGGGAGAGGGCTGGGGTGAGGGTCGCGGCGCTCGATACCGCCGCTTGCCCCACGTCCCACGCGCCGCCCTCAGATCATCGGCGTCACCGCCCCATCCATCGCCACGATCGCGCCCGTCACATAGCTCGCCTTCGCCGATGCCAGGAACACCACCGTGTTGGCAATTTCCTCCGGCGTCGCGATGCGCCCCAGCGGCAGCCTCGCCTTGGCGCGTGCCAGCGCCTCGTCGGTGCCGATGCCCGCGAGCTTGGCGTCGGCCTTCATGCCTTCCTGCAAGCGCTCGGTCAGCGTGAGGCCGGGGTTCACCGCGTTCACGCGCACGCCCTTGCCCGCATAGGCCGCGGCCATGCCGGCGCTCACCAGCATCAACGCCGCATTGGCCGCGCCGCCGGCCATGTGCACGGGGCTGGCCACCTTGCCGCCCTGGCCGATCACGTTGACGATGGCGCCGCGGCCGCGCTGGCCCATGCGCTTGACCACCGGGTCGATCATGTGGATGTAGGTGAAGTACTTCGCGTCCATCGCGTCGTGCCAGGAGGCCGCGGTCAGGTCGTCGGGCGGGGTGCGGCGCGCGGCGCCGGCCGAATTCACGAGCACGTCGACCGCGCCGAAGGCCTGCTCGGCCGCATCGAGCGCGGCCACGGCGCTGGCCGGGTCCTTGAGGTCGGCCGCATGCACCGACACGCGGCCTTCGGCCTGCGCATGCGCCTCGAGCAGCGTCTTTCGGCCCTGCTCGAGGTTGGCGATGTCGCGCGAGACGAGGCTCACGCGCGCGCCCTCGCGCAAAAAGCCCAGCGCGCAGGCCAGGCCGATGCCCTTGCTGCCGCCGGTGATGAGAACGTGCTGGTCCTGGAGCTGGAGGTCCATGAAAAAATCCTTGGCCGTGATGAATGGGAATCCGCCGGCGATTGAAGCACCGGCGTGAAACCCCTGCACAGACGCGGCTGTGCGCCGCGAACTCCAGCGCTATCGCTACCGGCTCAGCGCCTTGCGCCCGCGCGCTGCAGCGGCTCGGGCTCCAGCGCGCCCGGCGCGGTGTCGGTGGCGTCGCGCAGGTGGCCGTTGTTGTCGTGGTGCGCCAGCAGCTGGCGCGTGCGCTGCCAGGCCGACAGCCGTGCCGGCGGCACGTCGATGAAGGAGGCCAGCGCGAACAGCGACGATTCCTCCTTCTCGGGCGGCGCCTCGCGCTTGTTCTGGCGGCGGCGCCAAGGCGCCATCACCAGCATCGCCACCCCGATCACGCCGATCAGCACCGCGTACAGGCCCAGCAGGTGCATCACCTCGGGCTGCGAGCGCGCGCCCAGCACGTAGGGCCAGGCATACCAGACGGCGCAGAACCAGATGGCGATGGTGAGGGCCGGGCGCAGCACGCGCAGCCACAGGTACATGGCCAGCGTGCGCCGCGGCGAACGGCCGGTGCCGAAGGCGCGCAGCGAAATGCGCGCGGCGTCGATGATCGGCTCGTCCACCGCGGGCTGGCCCCATGAGCGTGAGCGGCTCGGCGGCGGCGTGTCGTCGTGTCCTGGAAAACGGCTGTGGAGCGGTGTCTCATAGTTTTCATTGCGCATCGGAAACTCCTCGGTCAGGGCTGGTCCATACCGCGCGCTTGCCGCGGCGGCGTAACAGGACCTTGGGAAGGGCGATGACGGTGGTCGCCATCGTCAGGGTCCAGAAAGCGATCGGGTACCAGATCGTTCCGGCGAAATAGCGCAGCAGGTCGCGGTCGTAGCGGCGATCGATCCACAGGCTCAGCAGCATCTGCAGGATGCAGGTCATGGCCAGCAGCGTGCCCTGCCAGTGCGGCAGCAGCGCGGAGTGCCACAGCGAGTCGACCGGCAGCAGCGGGCGCACCAGGCTCACCACCAGCACCGCGGCCATGGCATAGGCCCACACCACGCTCGTCATGTACTCCGCATAGACCAGCCACATGCGCCAGTTGCCCGGGCGCAGGATGCGCGGCGTGTAGCGCAGCATGGTCTGGATGCCGCCCATGGCCCAGCGCAGGCGCTGCTTCCACAGGCCGCGCAAGGTCTCGGGCATCAAGATCCAGCACAGCGCGCGCGGCTCGAAGCGCAGCTTCCAGCCGGCGAGTTGCAGCTTCCAGCTCATGTCGATGTCCTCGGTGAGCACGTCGGGGCTCCAGAAGCCCACGTCGATCACCGCGCGGCGGCGGAACATGGCGATCACGCCCGACACCGTGAACAGCGTGCCCACCAACTGCTGCGAACGCTTGATGAGCCCGATGATCGAGGAGAACTCGCCCACCTGCATGCGCCCCAGCAGCGTGGTGCGGGTGCGGATGCGCGGGTTGCCCGTCACGGCGCCGATGCGCTCCGACGCCAGCATCGGCTGCAGCATCCATGCAATGGCGTCCTCGTCGATCAGCGCGTCGCCGTCGATGCCCAGGATGTACTCGCCGCGCGCCAGCTGGCAGGCGGTGTTCAGGCCGACCGCCTTGCCCTGGTTGCTGGCGTTGTGGACCACGCGCAGGCGGCTGTATTCGCGCGTCATCTCGTCGAGCAGCTCGCCGGTGCCGTCGGTGCTGCCGTCGTTCACCGCAATGACCTCGTAGTTCGGGTAGCGCGTGCGCATGAGCTGCTCGATCACCTCGCGCAGGTGCGGCGCCTCGTTGAAGCAGGGCACCACCACCGTGACCAGCGGAAGCGCGGGCAGCCGCTCGAGCGGGTTGCCCTCGATGTCGCGCTTGCGCTCGAACACCCACGCATGCGAGAGGCCGCCCGCCATCCACACGTAGGCCATGAAGAAGGGGTAGTAGAAGACGAAGCCGAACAGCAGCGAGGGCAGCGTCTGCGCGAGGAAATGACTGGAGCTCATGGCGAGCGTTCTCCTTGCGGGGACTGCGGGGGAATTTCAGCGGAGGCCGGCCCCAGGGCGCGCGGCAGCAGGGTGCGCACCGAGAGGGCCCGGCGCACGGTGTCCAGCGAGGGCTGGTCGTTCAGGAAGTCGTCGGGGTAGTAGCCCAGGTGGCGCACGCCGGCGCGCTGCAGCAGCGTCCACTGGCGCGTGAGCTCGGCGTCGGGCACGGGCTCGCCGGTGCGCCAGTCGCGCGCCTGCAGCTCGAACACGGTGCCGTCCAGGCCGCGCGGCGTGTCGGCCGCGCGCTTGGCGAGCCGCGCCAGCCAGGCCTGTGCGTCGGCTTCGCCTTCCATGCGCGGCATGGCCATCAGCGCCACGTAGTCGTAGGCCGCGAGCGAGGCCTCGTAGTTCTGCGCGAACCACTGCTCGGCCTGGGGCTCGAGCAGCGGGCGCGCATACAGGTTGCGCGCGGTTTCCAGCGCGGGCCGCCAGGCGCCCACGCGCGCGGCGAGCTCGTGCGTGAAGTCGATCAGGTAGCGCGTCTTGGCCGTGGTCCAGCGCGCCATCAGCGCGGGGTCGGCGCGGATCGCGGCCACGTCGCGCGGCAGGCCCCAGCGCTCGTAGGTGGCCAGCGCGGCGGGGCTGGCATCCTCGTCGTCCGCCAGCATGGCGTCGTCGTGGAACAGCAGGCCCTCGAAGAAGGCATGGCTGCCCAGGTCTTCGTAGATGTCGCCGACCAGCGCGCGCACGGCCGGGTCGAAGGGCGTGAGGCGGTGGTAGCGGTCGTCGGGCGTCGTGCCGGCCTGCGTCACCACCGTGTGCGTGGCGAGCGGGTTGGCCTCGGGCAGGCGGAAGGCCGTGACCGGCATCCACGCGTAGACCTTCACGCCGGTGCGGGTGCGCAGCTGCCAGGCGGCGCGCGCGAACAGGTCGGCGCGCATCGGCAGGTGGCGGTTGGGAAAGTACATGGCGTCGGCCACGCCGTCGCCGTCGGGGTCGGCATAGGCCTGCAGGAACACCGAGCGCGGGCGCACGGCGGCCACGCGGTCGATCAGCAGCGACAGGTTGCGCTCCTGCTGCGCGGGGTCGGGGTCGTACACGTAGTCCAGGTCCACGTGCATCACGCGGTTGACCGGGCGCACCTCGCCGCCCACGGGGCTGCGCAGCAGCCGGGCGTATTCGGGCGCCTGGTTGTCGTAGGCGGCCAGCGCGCGGCGGATGCGGCTGAGCGGCACCGCGCCGGTGTTGGGGCCGTCGTCCAGCGTGAAGGTGATGGGCATGCCCGCGCGCTCGGAGGCCTTCAGCGCCGCGGTGTTGTAGGCGCCGTAGGGCCACACGGTGGCGCGCACCTTGGCGCCGGTGCGCGCTTCGATGATCTCGCGGCTGCGGCGCAGGTCGGTCTCCACGCGGCGTGCGTACGCGTCGTCGCTTTCGTAGCGGCCGGTGGCGTTGTCGTAGCGGTGCGTGGCGGCCGAAGGCAGCAGGTTGCCCTGCGGGTTGGCGGCGATGCCGGTGTGCATCGCATCGGTGTGGCTCGCGAACTCGACCAGACCCGAGCGCGCCATCTCGGCGGCTTCGGACCACAGCAGGAAGTTCTCGCGCGGCGCGGGCTTGTCGCCCCAGTGCACCAGCTGGCCTGCGGGTACGTCGAGCCAGCTGGTCACCAGCGCCATCAGCGCCGGGTAGTTGTAGCGCTTGAGCAGCGGAAACACCTTGGTGTAGGCGCTGCGGTAGCCGTCGTCGAAGGTCAGCAGCACGGCCTGGGCCGGCAGCGGCTTGCCGCCGGCGCGCGCGTCGACGATCTGCTGCAGGCTCACCGGCCGGTAGCCGCTGTGCTCGAGCCAGGCGAACACCTCGGCGAAGGTGCGTTCGTCCACGGCGGTCTCGTCGGGCGAGTCCGCAAAGGTGGCGCGCACGTTGGTGCGCACGTCGTGGAAGGACAGCACGCGAAAGGTGAGGCCGTCGCTGGGGTCGGCCGGCGGCAGCGGCTGTGCCGGCGCGGGCAGCGCCACGGCCAGCAGCAGCCCCAGCAAGGCGGTGCGCCACAGGGAAAGGAAGTTCTTCATCGTTCGCATCACGGCAGGGGCATCGAGAGGTTCAGGAAGACGCCGCGCTGTCGCTCGCGCACGCCGTCGTAGGGATGGCTGGAAATGCTCAGGCCGTAGCGCAGCGTGAGCTTGGGGCTGAGCTCCCAGCGGTGCTCGTAGCGCAGGCTCCACAGCGGCCCGCTGCCGAAGCCGGCCTGCCGGTAGGTGCCGCCGCTCAGCCCCACCACCTGGAAGAACTGACGGTCGTCGCGCTTCCAGTTGAGCCATTGCGCGCGCACGCCGAGCTCGGTGCTGCTGTCGCTCGACGGGTTGAAGTAGGGCGCGTCGACGGCGCGCCCGCGGCCGGCGGCGGTGGTCAGCTGGGTCTCGAGCTGGAAGGCCGGCGTGCTGATCCAGCGCTCGCGCCAGCCCAGTTCCAGGCCGTTGCGCACGTTGCCGTCGCTGAAGTCCATGCGCTGGTACTGCAGGTCGAAGCGGCGCGACTCGTTCACCACGTAGCCCACGCTCGCGCCGGTCTCGCGCGCGCCGATGCGGGCCACGCGCGCCTTCCACGGCAGCTCCTTGCTGTCGCCGTCGTAGGTGGCCGACAGCCGCCAGGCATCGCTGGCGCGGTAGTCCACGCGGCCCGCCACGCTGTTCTGGTAGGGGCCGCCGTTGGAATGCTGCAGCGCGCCTTCGGCCAGCCAGGGGCCGCGCTGCCAGGCCAGGCCCAGCCCGCCGCGTGCCCAGTTGGCGTTGCCGATGTCGGTGTTGCCGCGGCCGAGCGACTGGTCGTAGAACAGCCGCCATTCGTCGTTGACGAGGCCGGAGCTGAGCCGGCTGTCGACGCGCCATTCGCGGCTTGCAATGGCCGCGCCGCCGCGCGAGGCTTCGGCATCGACGTCCAGCCGGGGCCCGGTGATGGCGCGCCGCTTGCGCTCCATCTCGCGCACCTCGGCCGTGTCGGGTGCGTCGGCCATCACCGATTCGGCCCGGCGGCGGGCCTCGGCGAATTCGTCGGCGTCGAGCAGGGCTTCCACGTGGCCGGTGCGCGCGCTGATGTCTTCGGGGTGGTCGGCCGCCAGCGCCTCGAAGCGCGCCACGGCGGCCTCGGGGTGCTCGCGCATCCGCTCGGTGAGCGCCGCGCCGTAGGCGTAGCCGGCGTTCAGCGGCGCCTCGCGCGTCAGCACGTCGAACTGCTGTTCTGCCAGCGCATGCCGGTCGCTGTACAGCGTGAGCAGGCCGCGCAGGCCGCTCACGTCGCTGTACTGCTCGTTGGGGCGGCGCGCTTCGGGCGCCAGCCGCAGGTAGGTCGGGGTGGCGCCTTCGAGCCGCGCGAGCAGCGCCTGTGCGTCGTCGAAGCGGCCGGTGTCCTGGTAGGCGTACACCAGGCCGAAGTACAGAGGGTCGGGCATGGGCAGGTCGTCCCCGCCCTTGCTCACCGCCGCCTCGAACAACGGCACGGCCTCGGCCGAGCGGCGCTCCTGCGCATAGGCGCGGGCCGCGGCGCCCAGGCCGTAGAACGGCAGTTCGGTGCCGGCGGCGCGCATCGACTCGTACAGCGCGATGGTGTCGGCGGGCCGGCCGCGCTCGACCAGCGCCAGCAGGCGGTCGCTCAGCAGCCGCACGCGCAGGGCGCGCCAGGCCGGCGCATCCGCGGGGTCGGCCTTCAGGGCGGCCGCATCGGCGCGGGCCAGTGCGGCTTCTTGAGCGGCCAGCACGCGGTCGAGTGCAACCACGCGTTCCGCGCCCAGGCGCTGGTCGCGTTCCTGGATGGCCCAGCGCAACTGCTGGCCCAAGGCCTCCTGCTGCAGCGTGGACAGCGCCAGCGGCGAGAAGCTGCCGGGCGTGGCGCGCTCCGCCGCTTCGGCGTCGTCGGAGGCGCTCGATGCGGCGCCGCTGCCGGCGAGCAGAAAGTCGGCCTCGCGGCGCAGGTCGGGGCGCTCGGGCCGCAGGGCGCCGGCTTCGGTGTAGGCGGCCAGGGCCTGCAGCGGGTCGTTGTCGGCGCGGGCCACGGCGGCGCGCAGTTCCAGCAGCGAGACGCGGTCGTCGATCTGCTTCGAGGGCTGTGCGGCCAGGGCGGTATAGATCGCCTTCGCCCCCGCGATGTCGCCGCTGTCGAGCCGCCAGTAGGCCTCGTGGATGCGCGGCTCGCGGGCGTCGGGCTGCCGTGCGCGCCAGAGCTTGACGGTGTCGCCCTGCAGCGAAGGATCCTTCGTGCGCCGGGCGGCCACGGTGAGCGGGCCCAGCGCGTAGTCGCTCAGCCCTGCGGGCGGGAACCGGCGCGCCAGCGCCACGGCTTCGGCGAACTGCCCGTCGGCGACCGCCACGACGACGGCGTCGGACGCGGCGCGCCGCCGTTCGGCCTCGCCCAGCGGCGATGCGAGCCATGCCTCGAGCTGCTGCAGCGCCTGTGCCGGTGTCACGCGGCCTTCGCGGCGCGCGGCGATCAGCGCATCGTGGCGTTGCGGGCTGTAGGCCATCGTGCTCGCGTCGGACGCGGGCGCCTGGGTGACCGAAGGCTGCGCAAGGGCCGCCGACGTGTCGAGGGCCAGGACGCAAACGATGGGGAATCCTCGTGCTGCTTTGGCGAGGCGATGAGACAACGACCCTGCGGGTGCCGATTGGCGCCCGAACGTGACCGTGCCTCCAGCTTTTTTCTGGATATGCACACTGCTCCCTTGAACCGCATCTCTCATGCGGCGAAATGCCTGCATGAAAGCCGAACTACCGTGCGGATCGATGCCGCAAGCTGGTAGTTCTTAAAAAGTGACTCTGGAAAGGACTCTATGGAGAATGGTTAACAAACGCAAACCTTAGTACCAGGTTCTCGTTATAAACGTGAACATGTTTACGTTTTCGGCGTGGTCAGGCCGCCGCCATGTCAGACAAAGGCGTTCGGAACGCACGCCCGGGGAGCCCACTAAGATCGCGCGATGAACGCTACTTCGGCTTCCTTTCCCCGCTTCTGGTCGCAGCTCACCACGCGCGACTTCGCGTCGCTCGACGCGGCGGCCACGGTCGCGGTGCTGCCGCTGGGCGCGACCGAGCAGCACGGCCCGCACCTGCCGCTGGGCGTGGACACGGTGCTGGCCGACGGCATCGTCGCGGCCGCGCTGCCGCTGCTGCCGGCCGAATTGCCGGTGCTGTTCCTGCCGACCCAGCAGATCGGGCTGAGCCCGGAGCACGCGCGCTTCGCGGGCACGCTCACGCTGTCGGCCGAGACGCTCATCCGTGTATGGAACGAAATCGGCGCGGGCGTGGCGCGCGCCGGGGTGAAGAAGCTGGTGCTGTTCAACGCGCACGGCGGCCATGTGGGCGCGATGGACATCGTGGCGCGCGAGCTTCGCGCGGCGCACGGGCTCATCGTCTACAGCGTGAGCTGGTTCAACCTGCCGCTGGGCGACGCGAACGCGCGGTTCAGCGCGCAGGAGCATCGCTTCGGCGTGCACGCGGGCGAGATCGAGACCTCGATGATGCTGGCGCTCACGCCGCAGCTGGTGCGCATGGGCGAGGCGAAAAACTTCGGTTCGACTTCGCAGCAGCGCGCGGCCGACTACGCGATCCTTGGCAACGGCAAGAGCGCCAAGCTCGGCTGGGCCATGGAGGACTACAACGCGCACGGCGCCGCAGGCAATGCGGCCGCTGCGACGGCCGAGAGCGGCCAGGTCGTGATCGATGCGGCCGCGCAGCAACTGGCGCTGCTGCTGGCGGAGGTGTCGCGCTTGCCGCTGAGCACGGCCAATACGGGGCCGCTGCCTTAGGCGGCGCCCCTCAGCACCCCGGCGAACATGTCCGAGTCGACATTCCC
Source organism: Variovorax pasteuri (assembly GCF_051216435.1). Classification (NCBI taxonomy): domain Bacteria; kingdom Pseudomonadati; phylum Pseudomonadota; class Betaproteobacteria; order Burkholderiales; family Comamonadaceae; genus Variovorax; species Variovorax pasteuri. The sequence goes on along the minus strand of NZ_JBPJZS010000006.1, from coordinate 334,166 downwards.
GCCACTCACGCTGATACCCACCGTCTTGCCGCGCCAGCGCTCCTGCTGCTGAAGTGCGGCCGCCAGCGCCGCGGCCCCCGCGCCCTCGGCCACGTTGTGCGTGTCGCTGAAGAGGATGCGCATCGCGTTGGCGATCTCGTCGTCGGTGACCGTGACCACGTCGTCGGCCTCACGCAGGATCACCTCCACGGACTCGGGCACCGGCGTGCGGCACGCCATGCCGTCGGCCAGCCGCGTGGTGACCGGCGCTTCCACCGGCTTGCCGGAGCGAAAGGAATCGCGGTACGCCGTGGCATGGGCGGACACCACGCCGATGAGCCTGGTCGACACGCCGCAGTGCGCGCGCGCGGCCGCCGCCGCGGCAAAGCCCGAACCCAGGCCGATCGGCACGAACAGCACGTCGGGCGGCGTGCCCGACAGCGCATCGAAAAATTCGACATACGCCGTCGACACCCCGCGCACCAGCTCGCGGTGGAACGAGGGCACGCGGTGCAACCCGTCGCGTTCGGCCAGCAAGCCCGCATGTTCGGACGCCGCCTGGAAGTCGTCGCCGTGCTCGACCAGCGTCACGCCCAGCGCGCGCATCGCGGCGTTCTTTTCGGTCGAGTTGCCGTGCGGCACCACGATGGTCGCGGCCAGCCCGTGGCGCCGCGTGGCGAAGCCGACCGACTGGCCGTGGTTGCCGCGCGTGGCGCTGACCGCATGGCGCACCTCGGGATGCTCGCGCGCCAGCGTTTCGAAGTACGTCAGGCCGCCGCGGATCTTGAAGGCGCCGGCCGGCGTGTGGTTCTCGTGCTTGGCCCACACCGTGGCGCCCAGGCGCTGCGACAGCAGCGGCCAGGCGTACTGCGGCGTCGGGGGCATGGCGGCGTGCACGGTGCGCTGTGCGGCTTCGATGTCTTCGCGGGTGAATTTCACGGGGGCCCTTGTTCGATGTTCACTTGCGCTCGGTGAGCGCCACGCGCACGGCCAATGCGGCGAGCACGCTGCCCATCACATAGCGCTGCGCGCGCAGCCAGCCCGCGCTTTGCGACAGCACCGCCGTGATGCTCGCGGCGCCGAGGATCATTGCCGTGTTGACCGCGGCGCTGGTCGCCATCTGCGCCACGCCCAGCTGCATGCTCTGCAAGAGCACCGAGCCGCGCTCGGGGTGGATGAACTGCGGAAAGAACGACAGGTAGAACATCGCCACCTTCGGGTTCAGCAGGTTCGTGAGAAAGCCCATGCGAAACAGCCTGGCCGGCGGGTCGGCCGGCAGCACGCGCGCCTCGAAGGGCGCATTGCCGCCGGGCTTCACCGCCTGCCATGCGAGCCACAGCAGGTAGGCCGCGCCGGCCAGGCGGATCGCGTCGAAGGCCAGCGGCACCGCCAGCAACAGCGCGGTGAGCCCGAGCGCGGCGGCGAACAGGTGCACCAGGAACGCCGTCAGCACGCCGCCCAGCGAGATGAGCCCGGCGCGGCGGCCCTGGATCAGCGTGCGCGAGACGCAATAGATCATGTTCGGCCCCGGCGTGAGCGCCAGCAGCAGCGAGGCCAGGGCGAACCAGGCGATTTCGGTGAGGCTCAGCATGGTCAGAGTCCTTTGGATTCGAGCGTGACGGGGCCGCGTGGCGTGTCGAGCACGGCAATGAGGTTCGGCGGGCCGGCATCCACCGGCATGGCTGCCATGCCCACGGCCGACAGGGCGGCCGCCAGCGCCGGCGCGCGCGGATGCACGGCGCGCAGCGCACGCATTGCCAGGCCGGACTTCGGCATGGCGTCGGTCGGATGCACCGGCCCCCACTGAATGAGCGTGGGCAGCGCCCCGTAGAACAGCCGCTGGCCGTCGTCGCGCACCGTGATCTGCCATTCGAGCCGGCCGGCCGGCGTGTCGCGCGAGGCCTCGAGCAGCGTGCCGCGGTCGATGTGCGCATGCTCCTCGTGCGCCAGTGCGCGCGCGGCGGCCTGCGCGTCGGGCACCCGGGCCACGAAGTGAATCAGCCGGGGTCCGCGCTGCGCGAGCCCGGCCTGCAGCGCGGCGTCGTCCAGGTCGAACCAGCGGTGCGTCTTGGGGCGCGAGGGCTGCTTGCCCGGCTCGATGGCGATGATTTCGAGGTAGGCCGCCGGAAAGTCGTCGCTCGCGATGTTCAGCAGGCGGTTGTGCGTGCCCATCAGCGGGTGCGTGCCGCCCGGCCCGGGCGCGACGCCGAGCGTGGCTTCGCACCAGGCCACGCCCTCGTCGAGCGAGGCGGCGGCAATCACGAGGTGGTCGAGTTGCGCGTGCATGGCGTGGTGGTCTCCTTTTGGCGGGGCTACAGCGTGACGTGGCCGTCGACGCAGGTCACGGCGTCGCCGCCGACCCAGATCTTTCCGGCGGCGTCGCGCTCGATGTACACGCGGCCCGCGCGGCCCAGGCACTGGCCCTGCGCGGCCAGGTAGCGCTCGGGCATGTGGCCGTCGGCGATCAGCCATTCGGCCAGGCTCGCGTTGAGGCTGCCGGTCACGGGGTCTTCCTGCACGCCGACGGGTTCGGCGAAGGCGCGCACTTCCAGGTCGATCTTCGCGCCGTCGTCGTTCGGCGTGGCGGGCCGGTTGCCGAAGGCGCGCGCCTCGCGGTTCGAACGGCCGATGAGCAGCGCGGTGTCGTGCGCCGCGGGCACGCCCGCCACGCCGGCCTTCACGCCCAGCTCCTTGAGCGCACGGTGGTCGGGCTGCAGCGCCAGCACGGCGTCGGCGTCGTTGACCAACAGGCCGAACCAGACCGGGCCGTTGTCGAGCACCTGCGCAGCGACGATCTGCTGCGCCTTCAGGCCCAGCGCGCCCGCCACCTTGGCCAGCAGCGCGGGGCTCGGTGCGCTGCGCTTGAGCGGCGGCGCGGCGAAGGCCAGGCGAGCGCCGTCGCGCCGCAGCGGCACCAGCCCGGCGCCGCACTGCTGCACCACCTGGCCGGCCGCCTTGGGCTTGCCGCCGGCCTGCAGCCACGCATGGCAGCTGCCGATGGTCGGGTGGCCGGCAAAGGGCAGCTCGCCGCCGGGCGTGAAGATGCGCACGCGGTAGTCGGCGGCGGGGTCGGTCGGCGGCAGCAGGAAGGTGGTCTCGGACAGGTTGGTCCACTGCGCGAAGCGCTGCATGGCCTCGTCGCCGAGGTCCTGGCCGTCGATCACCACGGCGAGCGGGTTGCCGTAGTACGCGGTGGCGGTGAAGACGTCGACTTGCTTGAAGGGGCGGGATTTCATCGGATTCATTCGAGAGGCAGGTCGAGCACGCCGCGCGCGCCCGGACGGGAAAGCAGGTCGGCGTACCAGCGCTCGACGTTCGGCCAGGCCGGCCGGCGGTATTCGGCGGCCGGCAGGCCGAACCAGCGGTGCGCCTCGCAGCCGAGCGGAAAGTCGGCCATGGTGAAGCTGTCGCCGCCCATGTAGGCGTGCTTGCCGAGGTGCGCGTCGAGCATCGCGAACAGCGCCTCGCTCTCGCGCACCGACGCATCGATGAGCGCGTTCTGGCGCTCCGAAGGCGGCGTGCGCACCCACTGGATGAAGGCGTCGCGGCTCGCGCGGTTGAGCGTGGTCTGCTGCCAGTCCATCCAGCGCTCGGCGGCGAAGCGCGCGGGCAGCTCGCTCGGGTAGAAGCTGCCGTGCGAGTGCCTGGCGCAGAGGTAGCGCACGATCACGTTCGACTCCCACAGCGTCACGCGCTCGGCGCCTTCGCCGTCGTCGATGGTGGGCACCATGGCGTTCGGATTGAGCGCCAGGTATTCGGGCGTCTGCAGCACGCCGAACCTGCCGCCGGCCTCGGTGCGCTGGAAGTCGAGCCCGAGCTCCTGCGCGCACCACACCACCTTGCGGACATTGATCGAGCTGATGCGGCCCCAGATATTGAGCATGGTCGTGGTTCTTTCGTTGATTCTTCGGTTCACGCCGCCATGAGCCGCGCGGTGCCCGACACGCGGACCGAGCTGCCCGTGGCGGGCGCGATGTCGGCATGCAGCTTCGACAGCATGCCCATGTCCTCGCCCTGCACCACGTCGATGGCGCCGCCGTGCGGCCAGCCGATGTCGCGCAGGTAGCCTGCCAGCGCGGCGGTGGCCGCGCCGGTCGCGGGGTCTTCGTGGACGCCGCCGGAGGCGAAGGGGTTGCGGGTGTGGAACCGCTGCGCCGTCTCGGCGTGGAGCAGCAGCACGGTCGTGAGGCCGGCGCCGTTCATCAGCGCGCGCCCGGCTTCCAGTTCGTAGTGCATGGCCGACAGCAGGGCCCGGCTGTTCAAGGCCAGCACCAGGTGATCGGCACCCGCGTGCGCGACGGCCGGCGCAATGCGAGGGTCCAGGTCGCCGGCCGCGTAGCCGAACAGGGCCAGCGCGTCGGACACCAGCGCGGGCGCCGCAGCCGCGCTGCGCGTGGGTGGCGACTGCAATGCCGCGGCCACGAGCTTGCCGTTGCGCCGGCCTTCGACGGTGATCCGCGCATGGTTGAGTGCCAGCGCGAACACGCCGTCGCCGTGCTGCAGCGCGAGCGCGGCGCCCAATGCGATCGTCGCGTGGCCGCAGAACGGCACCTCGGACTGCGGCGAGAAGTAGCGCACGCGCCAGCCGTCGGCGGTGCGGGCCGCGAACGCGGTCTCCGAGAAGCCGACTTCCGCGGCGACGGCCTGCATCCGTGCCGCGTCGGGCAATGCGTCGCCGATGACGACGCCGGCGGGGTTGCCGCCCGTCTCGCCGTCGGAGAAGGCTGCGATCTTCAGGACATTCATGAGGGTGTCTTTCTCAGCGCGGCGCGGGCCGGTCGAGGAACAGCAGCCGCACGGCCAGGCCCAGCATCACGGCGGCCAGCAGGCTGCTCTGCAACCGCGCCGCGCCGGGACGGCGCTGCAGCCAGCGGCCGACCTGGCCGCTGCATGCGCCCAGCAAGGTGTTGAAGGCCAGCGCGGCCAGCGACAGCACCACGCCCAGCTGCACCAGCTGCAGCGGCACGCTGCCGTGCGCGGGGTCGACGAACTGCGGCAGGAAGACCATGAAGAACAGCAGCGCCTTCGGGTTGACCAGGTTGTTCAGCAGCGCCATGCGCACGATGCGGCCAAACCCTGCCGGCTGCGCCTGCGCGCCCATGCGCAGACCGCCACCGCTTCGCAGGGCCTGTACCGCCAGCCACACCAGGTACAGCGCGCCCGCATAGCGCAGCACGTCGAACGAGGGCGGCCACGCGGCCACCAGCGCGGTCACGCCCGTGGCCGCGAACAGCGTGTGCACCAGGTCGGCCGCCGAGATGCCCAGCGCCGCCGCAAAGCCGCCGCGCGGGCCATGGGCCACGCCGTGCGAGAGCACGAAGGCCATGTTCGGGCCCGGCGACAAGAATAGCGCCAGCACGGCGAGCAGGAAGAGCGAGAGCGTGGCGAGGCCGATCAAGGAAGGCTCCTGGTGGGAGGGGGTAGGGTGGGCGGCTGCCTCAGATCTGCGCGGCCGCCAGCGTCTTGTCGCCGAGCAGCACCAGCTCTTCGCGCAGCGTTTGCGCCAGCGCGGCGATGGCGATGTCGATCTGCTCGACGCTGGCCGTCACGAACGACAGGCGCAGCGTGCGCGGATCGCCTTCGCCCGCGTAGAACGGCGCGCCCGGCACGAAGGCCACGTTGCGTTCCACCGCCTTGGGCAGCAGCGTGACGGTGTCGATGCCCTCGGGCAGGCGCGCCCACAGGAACATGCCGCCCTTGGGGGCGTTGAACTTCACGTCCAGGCCGGCCATCTCGCGCTTGAGCGCGGCGATCATCGCGTCGCGCTGGCTCTTGTACAGCGCGCGGATGGTGGGCACGTGGCGGTCCAGAAAGCCGTCCTTCATCACCGAGGACACCATGCGCTGCGTGAAGATCGGCGTGTGCAGGTCGACGGCCTGCTTGGCCTGCAGCAGCTTCGGGTAGATGGACTTGGGCGCCACCAGGAAGCCCAGGCGCAGGCCGGGTGCCAGCACCTTGGAGAACGAGCCCAGGTAGATCACGCCTTCGGGGTTGCGCGCGGCCAGCGGCAGCGGCGGGGCTTCGTCGAACCAGAGTTCGCCGTAGGGGTTGTCCTCGACGATCGGCAAATCGGCTGCAGCGGCGGCTGCCGACACGGCGGCGCGGCGCTCCTCGGTCATGGTGCGGCCGGTGGGGTTCTGGAAGTTGGGCAGCAGGTAGACGAAGCGCGCGTCGCGGGCCTTGGCGACCAGGTCTTCGACGATCACGCCGTCGTCGTCGCTGGCCACGCCCACGGGGTTCGGCTCCATCGGGCCGAAGGCCTGCAGCGCGCCCAGGTAGGTGGGCGTCTCGACCAGAACCTTGCTGCCCGGATCGATCAGCACCTTGGCCACGAGGTCGAGGCCCTGCTGCGAGCCGGTGGTGATGAGCACCTGCGAGGCATCGACGTCCCACGGCAGCATGTCGGCCACGGCCTGGCGCAGCGGCGCGTAGCCTTCGCTGGCGGCGTACTGCAGGGCAGCCTGGCCGTCGGTGTGCAGCACTTCGGCGCAGGCGTCGGCAAAGGCCTGGATGGGGAAGGTCTTGGGCGAGGGCAGGCCGCCGGCCAGGCTGATGATGCCGGGGCGCTCGGTGACCTTCAGGATTTCACGCAGCACCGAGGGATTCATCTTGGCGGCACGTGCGGCGAGTTTCCAGTTCATGGGGTTCTTTCAGGCGGTGAGGTGAGATTCGAATGAGAGGGTACAGGCGGATCAGCGTCCGTGCGGGCCGGCCTCGCCGGCGGCGGCTGGCGCTATTTTCGGCGCGGCGGCCTTCATGGGGTTGGCCGCGTTCGCCGGCTGCGACAGCCGCTTGCCGACCACCACCGTGGCCACCACGGCGACGGCGAAGCCCAGCGTCACCAGGTCCAGCGGCTCGCCCAGGATCGGGATCGACGCGAGGATCGACAGAAAGGGCTGCAGCAGCTGCGTCTGGCTCACGCGCAGCGCGCCGCCCAGGGCCAGGCCGCGGTACCAGGCGAAGAAGCCGATCCACATCGAGAACATGCCCACGTACACGAAGCCCAGCCACGACGCCGTGGCGATGGGTTGCGTCGGCCACAGCGCCAGCGTGGCCGGCAGCGTGAAGGGCAGCGCCATCACGCAGACCCAGCAGATCACGCGCTCGGCGCCCAGCGAGGGCGTGACCTGCGCGCCATAGATGTAGCCGAACGATGCGGCGATGACGGCGCCCACCAGCAGCAGGTCGGCCCACTCGAAGCCGAAGCCGTGCCCCGTCTGGCTCGCGCGCAGCACCGAGAACACCACCACCAGCAGGCTGCCCGCGACGGCGCACAGCCAGAAGCCGAGCCGCGCGCGCTGGTGCAGCACCCAGGCCGCGACCGCGGCCGTGACCAGCGGCAGCAGCGCCGTCACCACCGCCGCATGGCTGGCCGTGACCACGCGCAGCGCATAGGCCAGCAGGAGCGGAAAGCCGATGCAGTTGCCCAGCACCGCGATGCCCAGCGACTTCCACTGGTGCGGGGCCGGACGCCGCGAGCGCGTGACCAGCAGGAACACGGCCGACAGCAAGCCCGCCAGCGCCGCGCGACCGAGCGTGACGAACCACGGCGACAGCTGCGGTGCGTCCTGCGTGCCGGTGGCCAGGCGCGTCATCGGCAGCGTGACGGCGAACATGGCCACACCGACCACGCCGAGCCACATGCCCAGCGTCTCGTCCCTGATGTCGAGCTTCATACGCGCACCATCCACCACGCCGTGAGCACCAGCACCAGCCCCATCGCGCGGTTGAACCACAGCAGCCGCGCGCCCCTGGCCAGCCAGTCGCGCAGCAGCGCGCCGACCAGCGCATAGGTGAAGTTGCTGGTGAAGGCGAAGAAGAGCATCACCGGCGCCACGATGGCGAAGCGGCCCAGCGCGTCGGGCTGGCCGGCGATCCAGCCCGCCACCAGCGTGAGCGCCAGCAGCCAGGCCTTGATGTTCACGAACTGCAGCATCACACCCTGGCCGAAACCCACCGACAGGCTGGCGCCATCGGCCTTGCCGAGCGTGGCGCTGCCGCTGAGCTTGTAGGCCAGCCACAGCAGGTAGCCGATGCCCAGCACCTTGATGGCCACGCGCAACGGGGGCACCGCCACCACCAGCGCGCCGATGCCCGCGGCGCACAGCGCCAGCAGCAGGGTCCAGCCGACCGGCACCGCCACGATGAAGCGCATGGCGCGCGGCAGGCCGCCGTTGGCGGCCAGGGCGGTGGACAGCGTGGTGTTGGGTCCGGGCGAGAAACTCATCGCCGTGGCCAGCACCAGCAGCGCGGTGAATTCTTGCCAGTTCATGGCACACACTCTAAACTTCAGACCATTACAGTGCCAATACAGATGATCGAACAATCCCGGAATCTGTATTGGTCAATCCTTCGACACAGCGCCCCTTCAAGAGAGACGGCGCTCCTGCCGCGAGTGAACCACGCATGCTGACACGCACCTCCACCCAGTCGCTGACCAGCCAGCTCGCCGACCGCCTGGCCGAGCGCATCCGCACCCGGCTGCTGCCGCCCGGCGCCCGCCTGCCCTCGGTGCGCGAATGCGCGCGGCAGCAGGGCGTGAGCCCGTACACGGTGGTGGCGGCCTACGACCAGTTGCTGGCGCAGGGGCTGGTCGAGGCCCGCCGGCAACGCGGCTTCTATGTGCGGGACTCGGCACCCGTACAGGACGGCCGCCCGGGCAACGGCCCGGACGCCGGCACCGTGAACGGCATGCCCGCCGCGATGGCCGTGCAGATGATGGCCTCGCGCGTGCCGGCCGACGCCAGCTCGCTGATCCGCAGCATGTTCCACCGTCCGAGCGACAAGCCGCAGCCGGGCATGGGCGTGTTCCCGCCGGACTGGATGGCGTCGACCTTCATGCCCACCGCCGTGCGGCGCATGACCAGCACGGCCGTGCTGCAGGAGCTGTCGCTGCAGTACGGAGAGCCTGCGGGCGACATGGCGCTGCGGCGCAGCCTGTCGCAGAAGCTGGTGGGCATCAACGTGCCGGCCTCGCCCGAGCAGATCGTGACCACCATCGGTGCCACGCATGCGCTGGACATCGTGAGCCGCACGCTGCTGCGCGCGGGCGACCCGGTGATGGTGGAGGAGCCGGGCTGGGCGCTGGAGTTCGCGCGGCTGGAGGCGCTGGGCATGCGCATCCTGCCGGTGCCGCGGCGCGCCGACGGGCCCGACCTGGAGGTGATGGCGCAGTACTGCAGGCTGCACAGTCCCAAGCTCTTCGTCAGCGTGAGCGTGCTGCACAACCCCACGGGCTACAGCCTCACGCCCGGCAGCGCGCACCGCGTGCTGCAACTGGCCAACGAGCACGACTTCCACATCGTCGAGGACGACACCTACAGCCACCTCGCGCCCGAGCACGCCACGCGCCTGAGCGCGCTCGACGGGCTGCAGCGCACCATCTACGTGAGCGGCTTCGCGAAGATCCTGGCGCCCAACTGGCGCATCGGCTTCCTGGCCGCGGCGCCCGCGCTGAAGGAGCGGCTGCTGGAGACCAAGCTGCTGGCCACGCTGACCTCGCCCACGCTGTTCGAGCGGGCGCTGTCGTGGTGCATCGACCAGGGGCAACTGCGGCGCCACGCCGAGCGCATGCGCGTCCGGCTGGACGGTGCGCGCAGCCGGTCGGTGAAGCTCGCGATGTCGCACGGCTGCACCTTCGCGTCGGAGCCGGCGGGGCTGTTCGGCTGGGTCGATACCGGGGTGGACACAGATGCGCTCACGCAACGCATGCTCGACCAGGGCTATCTGCTGGCGCCGGGGTCGCTGTTCCATGCGCGCCGGCCGCCGAGCACCATGATGCGGATCAACTTCGCGACCTCGCAGGACGCGACGTTCTGGAAGGTGTTCAGCAAGGTGCGCGGCGAACTCTGACGGGCGCGAAAAGCCCGGGGCCTTGGAGTAAGCTGGCAACACAAGAAAACCCAGCCTGGAGACCCCCCAATGAGCAACGCCAACAAGCCCTTCGACTTCAGCCAGTTCGTCCCCGGCTTCGACTTCCTGAAGAACCTTGCCGGGGGGGCGGCCGCAGGGGCCGGCGCCGGCGCGGTGCCCGGCATTCCGAGCCTGGCGAGCTGGGTGGCGCCCACGCTGAGCGTGGAAGAGGTCGACAAGCGCATCCAGGAACTCAAGACCGTGCAGTACTGGCTCGAGCAGAACGGCCATGCGCTCAAGGCCACGATCCAGGCGCTCGAGGTGCAGAAGATGACCCTGTCGACGCTGCGCGGCATGAACGTGCGCATGGAAGACATCGCCAGCGCCTTCACCAAGCAGGCCGCCGCGATGGCGCCGGCGGCTGCAGCCGGTGCCGCTGGTGCAACCGCCTCGGCACCCGAGCCCGAAGAGGCGGAAGAAGCTGAAGCCGAATCACCCGGGGAAGAAGCCTCGGCACCGGCGAAGTCGCGCGCCAGGCCAAAGGCCGGCAATGCCGGCGTGGTCGACCCCATGCAGTGGTGGGGCGCGCTCACCGAGCAGTTCCAGCAGATCGCCAGCACGGCGCTGCAGGACGCGGCGCAGCTCAAGGTGCCGGCCATGGCCCAGCCGCTGGCCGATGCCGTCAAGGCGATGGGCGCGCCGGCCGCGCGCAAGCCCGCCGCCGCAAAGAAGGCGGCCGCAAGCAAGGCCCCGGCCGCCAAAAAGAAGCCCGCCACCGCCGCCCGCAAGCGAACCTCCGCGCGGCGCTGACGTCATACACGGATATTTTTTGAAGAGAACGGGTCGGCACGCATCATGAAGTTGTTTCCCTCCGGTCATGCCACCCATCCGCAGTGGCGCATGGCAGCCGGCCTCGTGCTGGCGCAGTTGCGCGCACAGATGGCCCTTCCCGACTACGCGTCGGCGCCCACCCTGGGGCTGCTCTACATCACCGACCACTACGCCACCGACGCGCAGGACATCCTCGACCACCTGAGCGCCGAGCTGCCCGAGGTGACCGACTGGTCGGGCACGGTCGGCATCGGCGTGTCGGCCAACAACGCCGAGTACTTCGACGAACCCGGCATCAGCCTGATGCTGTGCGCGCTGCCGAGCGACCAGTACCGCGTGTTCTCGGGCGTGGCGCCGCTGGGCAACTCCGAGATGAGCGGCTTCGAGGCGCACACGGCGCTGGTGCATGCCGACCCCGCCACGCCCGACCTGACCGAACTCATCGGCGAGATGGCCGGGCGCACCGACACCGGCTACCTGTTCGGCGGGCTGTCGTCGGGCCGCCACGGCTCGCTGCAGTTCGCCATCGGCGGCAACGGCAACATCCGCGGGCACGGCGCGGCGGGCGGCGTGTTTTCGGGCGGGATGTCGGGCGTGGTGTTCGGCGAGGGCGTGCGGGTGGTGTCGCGCGTCACGCAGGGCTGCCAGCCGCTGCGCTCGGGCGCGGTGCGCGAGCGCGAGATCACCGAGGCCGACGGCAACCTGCTGCTCAGGCTCGACGGCGAACCCGCGCTCGACGTGCTGCTGGCCGACCTGCAGGTGTCGCTCGAGCGTCCGCAGGAGGCCATCGACGCGGTGCGCAACACGCTGGTGGGGCTGGCCGACGCGGGCAGCGACGGCATCCGCCGCACCGGCGACCTGGGCGCCGACGTGCTGGTGCGCCACATCATCGGCCTGGACCCCACGCGGCGCGGCATCGCCATTGCCGACACGGCCGAGGCCGGCATGCGCCTGACCTTCTGCCGCCGCAACGCGCAGGCCGCGCGGGCCGACCTGATGCGCATCTGCGCCGAAATCCGCGAAGAGCTGGAACCTGAAGAGCAGACGCTGGCCACCGCGCGCGCCGTGGCCGCAGGCGAGGCCGAGGCCGCGCCCCACCCGGCGCGGCGCATTGCCGGGGCGGTGTATGTGAGCTGCTCCGGACGCGGCGGGCCGCACTTCGGCGCGCCGGGCGCGGAGCTGCAGATCGTGCGCCATGCGCTGGGCGATGTGCCGCTGGTCGGGTTCTTCGCGGCGGGCGAAATTGCCCGCCACCATCTGTATGGCTACACCGGTGTGCTGACGGTGTTCACCAGCAACGACTGATTCGCCTCGACAGGCGACGTGCGAAAAAACGACGGGCGGGTTTCCGGCGGCGGCATGCCTCGCTAGAATCCGCCCGCTTTCTTGAATCTCTGCTGCTGCAAGAAAGAGCCAGCCGCGCGTCCCTGAACGCGCGGTCGATCTCTTTCGCCTTGCCACGCGACGTGGGCCGGGCTGGAAACCGACACGGTTTCCGCAATGGAACAGCAGCCATGAGGAACCCTCATTTCACTCGGCTCCAGCGCGCCTTTTCGCGCGCGGGCATTGCCGTCGATTACCGCGACGGCGTCTACCGCCTGCACAACGAGACTTCGCAGGCCACGGTGCTCCTGCCGCCCAGCCTCCCGCTGGAGGAAAAGGCGGTGAAGCAATTGCTGGCCTTTGCCAGCGTGCGTTCGCCCGACGGCGAACAGGGCGTGTGCAAGGCCTGCGCGACGCCGGACTTTCATCCGGGCTCCATCGCGCCGGTCGGCAGCGTCGTCGCGACCGACGCCGACTTCGTCATTCCCGCCGCGGTGGGCACGGACATCAACTGCGGCATGCGGCTGCTGACCACCGGCCTCACGCTGGACCAGGTGGCGCCGCACAAGACGCGGCTCATAGAGCGGCTCACACGCAGTCTGCTCGACAACGGACGAGACGTGCCGGTGCACACGATGGCGTTCAAGGCGCTGTTCGACGTGGGGCCGTCGGCGTTCCTGGAAGCTGTGCAGGACGGCGGGTTGTGGTCTTCGTGCGACCGTGACCGGATGCAGGCCGAGATCGACGCCTGCATCGGCCTTGCGAGCTTCGGCGGCAGCGCGCGGCATGCGCCCGAGGCCTACACCGGCGCCCGCCACGAGGTGTTCCGCGACCCATGCCTCGGCACGCCGGGCAGCGGCAATCATTTCGTGGAACTGCAGGTGGTCGACCAAGTGATGGACCGGCACGCGGCCTACCGCGCGGGCCTGAAGGCGGGCGAGGTGGTCGTGATGATCCACAGCGGCTCGCGCGATATCGGCTTTCATGTGGGTGGCCGCTGGATGGACCGCGCCCGCAACGAATGGCCCAAGGGCCTGCGTCATCCCAAGAGCGGCCTGTACGGCCTGTCAGGGCCGTTGGCGCAGGAGTACCTGGAGGCGATGGGCGTGGCCGCGCGCTATGCGTGGGCCAACCGGGTCGTGCTGGCCGAACTGGTGCGCAAGGACTTCGCGGAACTGCTCGGTGCCACGGCGTCGAGGCTCGTGGTCGACGTGCCGCACAACGTGGTGCTGTGCGAGCACGGCATGAACATCCACCGCAAGGGCGCGACGCCGGCGCACGAGGGCGACTTGGCGCTCATTCCAGGGTCGATGGGCGACCACTCGTACCTGGCGACCGGGCTGGGCCATGAGGACTGGCTGTGGTCGTGCAGCCACGGCGCCGGGCGGCGCATCCGGCGGCAGGAAGTGCGCGCGATGCGCCCGGCGCCCGGCGACGACAACGCCAACTGGCAATGCGTGACCCTGCGCGATGAACGCAGGATCGAGGAGGCGCCGCATGCCTACAAACCCATCGGCGCCGTGATCGACGCGCAGGAGCACGCAGGGCTGATCCGCTGCGCCGTGCGGCTCAAGCCCTGGGTCACATTCAAGGCATGAGCGGGGGCGCGATGGCCGGTCAGCCCAATGCGGGTTGCGCAATGCGCAGCCCGGGCGCAGGCATGCCGGTGAACGCGAAGTCAACCTCGGGCGCCAGCCCGCTCACGATGCGCGCGATCGACTTGCCCGAGCCGCAGGCGTGCGTCCAGCCGAGCGTGCCGTGGCCGGTGTTGAGAAACAGGTTCGGCAGCTTGGTCTTGCCGATCAGCGGCACGTTGCTCGGCGTGGCGGGGCGCAGGCCGGTCCAGAACTGCGCCTGCGTGGTGTCGCCGGCGCCGGGGAACAGTTCTTCGACGCGACGCACGATGGCTTCGCAGCGCACCGGGTTCAGGTCGCGGTCGTAGCCATTGAGCTCGGCCGTGCCGGCAATGCGCAGGCGGTCCCCGGACTCCGACGTGTAGCGCGAGAACACCAGCTTGAACTCGTCGTCGGTCAGCGAGACCTGGTGGGCCTTGGACGCGTCCTTCACGGGCAGCGTCACCGAGTAGCCCTTGGCCGGGTAGATCGGCAGCCGGATGCCCAGCGGCGCGGCCAGCAGCGGGCTCAGCGAGCCCATCGCCATGACGAAGGAGTCGCCGCGGATGCGCTGGAAGCGGCCCTCGTGGTCGGTCACCTCGACGTGGTCGATCTGGCCGCCGGCTTCGCGCAGCGCGGTGACGGTGTGGCTCATGAGGAACTTCACGCCGGCCGCGGCCGCCAGCTTGGAGAGCTCGCGTGCGAAGCGGTTGGCGTCGCCCGATTCGTCTTCGGCCGTGAAGGTGGCGCCCGCCAGCTTGGGCCGGATGTGCGCGAGGGCGGGCTCGATCTTCACCGCCTCGTCGGCCGAGATGACCTGGCGCTCGCAGCCCAGGGCACGCATCTGCTCGGCGGGGGCGAGGGCGCCGTCGAACTCCTTCTGCGTTGTGTAGAAGTGCAGGATGCCCTGCGTGCGCTGGTCGTAGTCGATGCGCGTGTCGCGGCGCAACTGTTGCAAGGTGTCGCGGCTGTAGGTGCCCAGGCGCACGATCTGCTCGATGTTGTGGCGGGTGCGCGCGGGCGTGCATTCACGCAGAAACTGCAGGCCCCAGAGCCATTGGCGCATGTCGGCGCGGATGCGAAACAGCAGTGGGGCGTCTTCCTTGCCCAGCCATTGCAGCACCTTGAGCGGCGCGCCGGGGTTGGCCCAGGGTTCGGCATGGCTGACGGAAATCTGGCCGCCGTTGGCAAAGCTGGTTTCGGCGGCCGGGGTGGCCTGCCGGTCGATCACGGTCACTTCGTGGCCGAGTTGCTGGAGGTAGTAAGCCGAAGTCACGCCGAGCAGGCCGGCGCCAAGAACGATCACGCGCATTTCAAGTACCTTTTGAGGTTGGAGCGCTTGAACGACGGGCGTGGTGTGCTATTGAATCAATAGCAGGCAACCGGACGGCCGTGGTCCAAGTTGCCGCTCCCCCTGTCCTCGGTACCTGAGAGATTCACCCGATGCGCCCGCAGCGGGTTTGCTCCTTCGGTGCATCACGGCCACGCGAGGTGGGTGATGGCTCTCCAGACGGCGTTTCAGTTGGTGCAGTACAGACCCCTTGTTCGGGCCGACCTGAGCGTTTATGGGAGTTTGCGCCTTCGGTAGGGCCACCGGGTGGCCCGCTCTCCTGCAGTGGGGCGATTGTAGGCGGGGCTTGCCCGAGCGCCAACCCCGGTTTTGGTTCGTGGGGCCAATGGGATAATCATCTGTTGATTCGCCAGAGGGCGATCGTTTCACCTCAACAGGGGACTTCATGATCCTGGTAACCGGCGGCGCGGGCTTCATTGGCGCCAATTTCGTACTCGACTGGATCGCGCAGAGCGATGAACCGGTCGTGAACCTCGACAAGCTCACGTACGCGGGCAACCTCGAGACGCTCGCCTCGCTCAAGGGCAACACGAATCACATCTTCGTTCAGGGCGACATCGGCGACAGCGCGCTGCTCGACCGCCTGCTGGCCGAGCACAAGCCGCGCGCCGTGGTCAACTTTGCGGCCGAATCGCACGTGGACCGCTCCATTCACGGCCCCGAAGACTTCGTGCAGACCAACGTGCTCGGCACCTTCCGCCTGCTCGAATCCGTGCGCGGCTTCTGGAGCGCGCTGCCGGCCGACCAGAAAAGCGCCTTCCGCTTCCTGCACGTGTCGACCGACGAGGTCTACGGCTCGCTCTCCAAGACCGACCCCGCCTTCACCGAAGAGAACAAGTACGAGCCCAACAGCCCGTACTCGGCCAGCAAGGCCGCCAGCGACCACCTCGTGCGCGCCTGGCACCACACCTACGGGCTGCCGGTGGTCACCACCAATTGCTCGAACAACTACGGTCCGTTCCACTTTCCCGAGAAGCTCATTCCGCTGATGATCGTCAACGCGCTGGCCGGCAAGCCGCTGCCCGTGTACGGCGACGGCATGCAGGTGCGCGACTGGCTCTACGTGAAGGACCACTGCAGCGCCATCCGCCGCGTGCTCGAAGCGGGCAAGCTCGGCGAAACGTACAACGTGGGCGGCTGGAACGAGAAGCCCAACATCGAGATCGTCAACACCGTGTGCGCGCTGCTCGACGAACTGAGCCCCAAGGCCGGCGGCAAGCCCTACAAGGAACAGATCACCTACGTCACCGACCGCCCCGGCCACGACCGCCGCTATGCCATCGACGCGCGCAAGCTGGAGCGCGAACTCGGCTGGAAGCCCGCCGAGACCTTCGATTCCGGCATTCGCAAGACCGTCGAGTGGTACCTCGCGAACAGCGAATGGGTGCGCAACGTGCAAAGCGGGGCCTACCGCGAGTGGGTCGAAAAGCAGTACGACGCCGCACCGGCAAAGGCCGCGGCATGAAGCTGCTGCTGCTGGGCAAGGGCGGGCAGGTGGGTTGGGAACTGCAGCGCAGCCTGGCGCCGCTGGGTGAGCTGGTGGCGCTCGATTTCGACAGCACCGACTTTCATGCCGACTTCAGCCGCCCCGAGCAACTGGCAGACACGGTGCTCAAGGTGCGCCCCGACGTGATCGTCAATGCGGCGGCACACACGGCCGTCGACAAGGCCGAGAGCGAGCCCGAGTTCGCGCGCAAGCTCAACGCCACCTCGCCCGGCGTGGTGGCCGAGGCGGCGCAGCAGATCGGCGCGCTGATGGTGCATTACTCGACCGACTATGTCTTCGACGGCAGCGGCAGCGCGCCCTGGAAGGAAGACGACGCGACCGGCCCGCTGAGCGTGTACGGCCAGACCAAGCTCGAGGGCGAGCAACTGGTGGCCCAGCACTGCGCAAAGCACCTGATCTTTCGCACGAGCTGGGTGTACGCGGCGCGCGGCGGCAACTTCGCCAAGACCATGCTGCGGCTGGCGAAGGAGCGCGACAAGCTCACGGTCATCGACGACCAGTTCGGCGCGCCCACGGGTGCCGAGCTACTGGCCGACGTCACGGCGCACGCCATCCGGGCGACGCTGCAGGACCCCACGAAAGCCGGTCTCTATCACGCGATTGCCGGCGGCGAAACCACATGGCACGGCTATGCGCGCTTCGTGCTCGGCCTGGCGCAGCAGGCCGGCGTCGACCTCAAGGCCGGCCCCGATGCCGTCGAGGCCGTGCCGACCAGCGCCTTCCCGACCCCGGCGAAGCGCCCGCACAACTCGCGCCTGGACACCACCAAGCTGCAGACCACCTTTGGCCTGCGCCTGCCCCCCTGGCAGGACGGCGTTGCGCGCATGCTGCGCGAAACGCTCTGACGCGTGAATTCACACGAGAAGAAAAGCATGACCACGACGACTCAACGCAAGGGCATCATCCTGGCCGGCGGCTCGGGCACCCGCCTGCATCCCGCAACCCTGGCGCTCAGCAAGCAGCTGCTGCCCGTGTATGACAAGCCGATGATCTACTACCCGCTCAGCACGCTGATGCTGGGCGGCATGCGCGACATCCTGATCATCAGCACGCCGCAAGATACGCCGCGCTTCCAGCAATTGCTGGGCGACGGGAGCCAGTGGGGCATCAACCTGCAGTACGCAGTGCAGCCGAGCCCGGACGGCCTGGCGCAGGCCTTTCTCATCGGCGACAAGTTCGTGGGCAACTCGCCGAGCGCACTGGTGCTGGGCGACAACATCTTCTACGGCCACGATCTCGTGAACCTGCTTGCCGACGCCGACAAGAAGCCGTCGGGCGCCACCGTGTTCGCGTACCACGTGCAGGACCCGGAGCGCTACGGCGTGGTCGCGTTCGACGCCAAGGGCAAGGCCAGCAGCATCGAAGAGAAGCCCTTGAAGCCCAAGAGCAGCTACGCTGTCACCGGCCTCTACTTCTACGACAACCAGGTGGTGGACATCGCCAAGGCCGTGAAGCCGAGCGCGCGCGGCGAGCTGGAGATCACCGCCGTCAACCAGGCGTACCTCGAGCTGGACCAACTGAACGTGCAGATCATGCAGCGCGGCTACGCATGGCTGGACACGGGCACGCACGACAGCCTGCTGGAAGCGGGCCAGTTCATTGCGACGCTGGAGCATCGGCAGGGGTTGAAGATTGCGTGCCCCGAGGAAATCTCCTGGCGCAATGGGTTCATCGACAGCGCCCAGCTCGAGAAGCTCGCTGCGCCGCTTGAGAAGAGCGGATATGGCAGGTACTTGAAGCGTCTGTTGAACGACAAGGTGCTCTCGTGAGCCCCAAAGAATCGGGCGCTGAGACTTCATATAACAAGATCACCGTCGTCATTCCGACGTTCAATCGGAGGGGCAAGCTGCAGAAGGCGGTTGAAAGCGTTCTGCAGGAGCGACGCGTGCCGATCGAAGTGCACATTTTCGACAATGCATCGACCGATGAAACAGAGGCATATGCACTTGCCTTGGTAGCTGAGGAGCCTCGCGTCAGATATTTGCGGCACCCAGAGAATATCGGTGCGACCGGCAACTACCAGCATGCCCTATCGAGCATTTCGACCGCCTATTTTGTGCCGTTGGCAGATGACGACTGGCTGTTGCCGGATTTTCTGCATGACTCCTACAAAATTCTTGAAGCGCATCGTGAGGCGGGGGCCGCCGTATTCGTGACTGAGGCGCGGGATGAATCTGGCGCACTTCTCCAGACTTATCCTGCGCCCCTCGACAAGTTGCACTTTGGTTTGTTGCAGCCCCGCGAACACCTGACCGATTGGATGACGCATCTCCACTACGGATGGAGCTCTGTCCTCTGGCGCAGAGAAGCCTTGGCGAGTGTGGGGCACCCGTATCTATGTACGGGACTGCCGAGCGATGTTGATTTTCAGGTGCAGATTTTTTGTAAATATCCGGTCTATCTGTGCGAACGGTCGGGCGCTGTCTATTCGATTCACCCTGATCAAGCCAGTCGCGATTTTGACGTTTCTCACATCCATTCCTGGGCTTTGTTGTTTCAGCGATTGGATCGAGAGATCAGCCGGCGAAAGGTCTTCACGCTTGAGGAATATCTGCCGCTTCGGAAGCTGCTTGAGGAGCGGTACCGAGGTGCTTGGCGAGCACCTGCAAAAAATGAGTTGTCTGCCAAGGAGCGAAGCTCTATTGCGTCGGCTGTTGGGTTCCGACTCGGCGATTGGGACACCGCTTTTTCATTGTTTGATGCTGGGCGAGTCGAGTTCACCTCGATAGGCAGCGATGTGTTCCGGCTTCCAACCGCCGGTCGCAAAATGCCAATTCAACTGGCGGGCACAGCGGACAATTCTGCAGACTTGGTCGAACCTGCTATTGCCTGGATGAAGTTGGCCGTCCAGAACGCGGAGCTTCTCGAGCAAGAGATTGGCGCGGCCGCACAGAAACAATCGGACATGCATGCAGAGCTTTCGCAGGAGATCCTTCGATTGTCACGACTGCATGACGAGTTGGTTGCAGAGCTTTCTGCGTCCAGAAATCGAGAGAGCGCCGCTTTCTCAAAGTTCCAGGGAGCCGAACAGGGGCGCTTGGTAGCCGAGCGGGTGTTGAACGAGTTGAATGGACGTTTCTTTGTAAAAGTCGCAAAGAAGCTGGGTCTTCTTTAGTTACAGGAATGCAAAGGGCCTTAATCGCATGAAAGCAGTCATTCTGGCGGGTGGCCTAGGTACGCGCATTTCCGAAGAGACGCACCTCAAGCCGAAGCCCATGATCGAGATCGGTGCAAAGCCCATGCTGTGGCACATCATGAAGCTGTATTCGGCCTACGGAATTCACGACTTCATCATCTGCTGTGGCTACAAGGGCTACGTCATCAAAGAGTACTTCGCCAACTACTTCCTGCACATGTCTGACGTGACTTTCGACATGCGCAGCAACGAAATGCACGTTCATCAGCGCAAGGCCGAACCCTGGAAGGTCACGCTGGTCGATACCGGGGACGAGACCATGACGGGCGGGCGCCTGAAGCGGGTCGGCGAGTATCTCAAAGAGGAGGAGGCGTTCTGCTTCACCTATGGCGACGGCGTGGCCGATCTGCGCATCGACAAGCTGATCGACTTTCATCGCGCCCACGGGCGCCTGGCCACGGTCACCGCGGTGCAGCCCGCCGGGCGCTACGGCGCGATCGAACGCGATGGCGATGTCGTGCGGGGATTCATCGAGAAGCCGCGCGGCGACGGCGGCTGGATCAACGGCGGGTTCTTCGTTTTGTCGCCCCGATGCCTCGACTACATCGAAGGCGACCAGACCAGTTGGGAAGGGCTGCCGCTTGCCCGGATCGCCGGGGAGGGCCAACTGATGGCCTTCGAACACGCCGGCTTCTGGCAGCCGATGGACACGCTGCGCGACAAGAACCACCTGGAGCAGCTCTGGGCGGGCCATTCGGCGCCGTGGAAGGTGTGGCCGTGACCCCCTCGTTCTGGCAGGGCCGCCGCGTGCTGGTGACCGGGCATACCGGCTTCAAGGGAGGCTGGCTGGCGTTATGGCTGCATACGCTAGGCGCCGAAGTCCACGGGTTCTCGCTGCCGCCGCCGACGCCAACCAACCTGTTCACGCAGGCGCGCATTGCCGAGTTGCTGCAGGGTCACGTGATTGCGGATGTGCGCGACGGTCAGGCGCTCAAGCAAGCCGTTTGCGAGGCCGTGCCGGAGATCGTTTTTCATCTGGCGGCGCAGCCGCTGGTGCGGTACTCGTACCAGGAGCCGGTCGAGACCTATGCCACCAACGTGATGGGCACCGTCAATCTGCTGGAGGCTGTCCGCGCCTGCGAGGGCGTGCGCGCGGTCGTGAACGTCACGACCGACAAGTGCTACGACAACCGCGAGTGGCTGTGGGGCTACCGGGAGAGCGAAGCGCTCGGCGGGGCCGACCCCTATTCGAGCAGCAAGGCGTGCGCCGAGCTGGTGACGGCTGCCTACCGGACTTCTTTCCTCGCGCAGGCCGGCGTGGCGGTCGCCACGGCACGGGCCGGCAACGTGATCGGCGGCGGCGACTGGGCCGACGATCGACTCGTTCCCGATTTCTTTCGCGCTCTCCAGGCACAACGTGGGCTCGATGTGCGTTATGCCGGAGCCATCCGGCCCTGGCAGCATGTACTGGAGCCGCTCTCGGGTTATCTGATGCTGGCCGAGCGCCTCGTCCAGGGCGACGCCCTGGCGGCCTCCGCCTGGAACTTCGGCCCCGCCGACGAGGACGCCATTCCCGTGCGCCAGCTCCTGGACCGCCTGGTCGGCAAGGTGCCAGGCTCGCAGTGGCGGGAAACGCATGCCAGGACCGTGCACGAGGCCGGCTACCTCAAGCTCGACAGCAGCAGGGCACGCAGCGAACTGGGATGGCGCCCCCGTTGGAGGCTCGACGAGGCGCTCGACAGGATCGTCGAATGGGATCGCGCCTGGCGGGCGGGTGAAGACATGCAGGCGGTCAGCCTGGGGCAGATTGCGGCGCACGAACGCGGGGCAGCGCATGCAGAGGTTTGACGTCACCGCCACCCGCCTCGACGGGCTCAAGCTGATCCGGCGACACAAGCTGGAAGACTCGCGCGGGTTCTTCAGCCGCTTCTTCTGTGCCGAGGAACTGGCCTCCGCGGGGTTTTCGCAGCCGGTCTCTCAGATGAATCACACCTTGACGCACCGGCGCGGATCGGTGCGCGGGCTTCACTTCCAGTACCCGCCGCATGCCGAAGACAAGCTGGTGAGTTGCCTGCGCGGCAAGGTCTTCGACGTTGCGGTCGATCTGCGCAGGGATTCGCCGACCTTCCTGGCCTGGCACGCCGAAGAATTGAGCGCCGAGAACGCGCACAGCCTGTTCATCCCCAAGGGATTCGCACACGGCTTCCAGACACTCGCCGACGACACCGAATTGCTGTATTTGCACACCACTCCCTACGTACAAGGCGCCGAAGGCGGGCTGAATCCCGCCGACCCCGCGCTTGCCATCGCCTGGCCGCTCGCGTTCGCAGACCTGTCCGCACGCGATGCCGCGCACCCTTTCATCCCTTCCGATTTCCGCGGTGTCTGACATGAAGTGCCGCCATTGCCACGCAGAACTGTCGCTGCAACTCATGGACCTGGGCTCGTCCCCGCCTTCGAATGCATATCTGGGCGCCGCGCAACTTGCGGCACCGGAAAAGTGGTATCCGTTGCGCGTGCTCGCCTGTTCCCAATGCTGGCTCGTACAGACTGAGGACTACGCGCACTACGCGGAGCTCTTCTCCAGTGACTACGCCTACTTCAGTTCTTATTCGACGAGCTGGCTCGCGCACAGCAAGCGCTACGTCGATGAGGTCGTACGGCGTTTTGCACTGTCGCCAGCATCGCACGTGGTCGAGGTCGCTGCCAACGACGGCTACCTGCTGCAGTATGTGCAGCAGGCCGGTATCCCCTGCACAGGCATCGAACCGACGGCCAGCACGGCGCGCGCCGCGCGCGAGAAAGGCCTGAGCGTGGTCGAGGCGTTCTTCGGCGTGGCACTGGCCCGGCAACTGATTGCCGAGGGCAAGGCCGCGGACCTGATCGCCGCCAACAACGTACTGGCCCACGTGCCGGACATCAACGACTTCGTGGCCGGCTTTGCCCTGTTGCTGAAGCCGCACGGCGTGGCCACCTTCGAGTTTCCGCACCTGATGCGGCTGGTGGCCGACTGCCAGTTCGACACCATCTATCACGAGCATTTTTCCTACCTGTCCCTGAGCGCGGTGCATCGTCTGCTCGAGGCCAATGGCTTGTGCGTCTTCGACGTCGAGGAACTCGCCACGCATGGCGGCAGCCTGCGGGTGTTCGCACAACGTCGCGACACGGGCGAGCGCGCGGTCGAGGCGGCCGTCGCGCGCCTGCTGGCCGTCGAATCGGACGCCGGACTGACGACCCCGGCTTACTACCAGGGCTTCCAGTCGCGGGCCGACGACGTGCGCGACGGCATCGTCACCTTCTTGATCGAGGCGCGCAGGGCAGGCAAGCGTGTTGGTGCCTATGGCGCGGCGGCCAAGGGCAACACCTTGCTCAACTACGCCGGCATTCGGCCCGGCCTGCTGCCCTGGGTCGTCGACAGGAATCCCGCCAAGCAGGGCCAGTACATGCCCGGCAGCCGCATTCCGATCGTGGACGAGGCGCGCCTTCAGCGCGAAAAACCCGACTACGTGCTGATCCTTCCCTGGAACCTCAAGGCGGAAGTGATGAGCCAATTGGCCTACATCCGCGAGTGGGGTGGGCAGTTCGTCTGCGCTGTGCCCGGCCTGGAAGTCCTATGAAGGTCGCAGTCACCGGTGCCAGCGGTTTCATCGGCCGGCACGTGGTTCGCCGGTTGTCCCTGCTGCCCGGCGTCCAGGTCGTCGCCGTGTCGAGGCGGGACGCGGGCGCCTGGCTGCCGAAGGGCGTCGCGCATGTGGCGGCCGAAATGAGCGCCGCTTCCGAAGGCGCCTTCGAATGGTTGGGGCGGCCCGACGCGCTCATTCATCTGGCGTGGAGCGGCCTGCCGAACTACCAATCGCGGCATCATTTCGACACGCACCTGGGCGAGCAGTACCGGTTTCTCGAACAGCTCGTGAAGTCCGGGCTGTCGACGCTGGTGTGTGCCGGCACTTGCTTCGAGTACGGCATGCAATCCGGCGAGCTCGACGAATCGCTTCCGACGGATCCTCGCAACCCCTACGGCTTCGCGAAGGATGCATTGCGTCGGGAACTCGAGTTCCTGGCCGCGGACAGCCAGGTGCGCCTGACGTGGGCGCGGCTGTTCTACATGTACGGCGACGGGCAGGCGCCGGGCGCGTTGTACACCCAGTTCATGGCGGCCGCCGGGCGCGGCGATGCCGAGTTCCGGATGTCCGGCGGCGAGCAGTTGCGCGACTTCCTGCCCGTGGCTGACGTGGCGCAGCACCTCGTGGCCCTGGCCCTCGGTCACGCGGCGCACGGGATCGTCAATGTCTGTTCGGGTCGGCCCACTTCGGTGCGCTCGCTGGTCGAGGGCTGGCGCGACTCCCTTGGCTCGCCGATCAGGCTCGCCCTGGGGCATTTCCCCTACCCAAGCTACGAGCCGATGGCTTTCTGGGGCAGCAATGCCAAACTGATTCGACTGACCCGGGAGGCGGCCGATGCATCGTGAACTCTTGCGCATCGAGGGCCTGCCCGTCCTGCAGAACCGCGTGTTCGACAGCGTCGAGGCGGGCATCGCCTCGACCCGGGGCGACATGGTCCTGGTGCGGGATGATGTCACGGGGCTTGTCTTCAACGAGGCATTCGACCCAGCGCTGTTGACCTATGACGCCGACTACCAGAACGAGCAGGCTTGCTCGTCGGTCTTCCGGGAGCACCTGGACGCCGTGCTGGCCATCATCAGGCGTCACTTCCAGACGCCGTCGCTGATCGAAGTCGGATGCGGCAAGGGCTACTTTCTCAACCACCTGCGTGAAGCCGGCTATGACGCGACCGGCATCGACCCCGCCTTCGAGGGCGAGAGTCCGCATGTCGTTGCCGCGCCCTTCTCCCGAGCGCTCGGGCTGTCCGCGGACGCCATCGTGCTTCGCCATGTGCTCGAGCACATTCCGCGACCCTTCGAATTCCTGAAGGAGATCGCCGATGCCAATGGGGGGCAGGGCAAGATATACATCGAGGTGCCGTGCTTCGACTGGATCTGCCGGCACGGTGCCTGGTTCGACATCTTCTACGAGCACGTCAACTACTTTGGCGCAACTGACTTCGAGAGGATGTTCGAATGCGTCCATGAGGCGGGACACGTGTTCGGCGGCCAGTACCTCTATGTCGTTGCAGATCTTGCATCATTGCGGCAGGCGGTAGCGGCGCCGCGAGGGTCCATCGCGTTGCCGACCGACTTCATGGCCGGTGTCGAACAGAGCAAGGCCCTTGCGCTCGCCGATTCCGGGCCCATGGCGATCTGGGGCGCCTCTTCCAAGGGCGTCATCTTTTCCCACCACCTTCGCGCAGCGGGCGTGGAATTCGACGTGGCGGTCGATATCAACCCTGTCAAGCAAGGCAAGTACATGGCCGGCACGGGGCTGGCCATCGTCTCTCCCGATCGCGCGCTCGAGTCGCTGCCGCCGGGCGCGCTCGTGTTCGTGATGAACTCCAATTATTTCGAAGAAATCGTGACGCAGTCCCGCGGCAGATTTCGACTCGCAAAGGTAGACCAAAAATGACGTTTGACGAAGAAGTAGCCGCGCGCGTTGCGGCCAACGAAACCAATTCGACCTTGCAGGCGGACGCCAAAGCGCTGATCGGCTCCTCCATCCGCGCGGGCTATTCCTACAACTTCTCGTGGATGGGGCGCCCCATCATCCAGTATCCGCAGGACATCGTGGCGATGCAGGAACTGATCTGGCGTGTGCAGCCCGACCTGATCATCGAGACCGGCATTGCACACGGCGGTTCGCTGATCTTCTCGGCGGCGATGTTGGAGCTGAATGCGGCGTGCGGCGGGCCGGCCGATGCGCGGGTGCTGGGCATCGACATCGACATCCGCTCGCACAATCGCGAGGCGATCGAGGCGCATCCGATGATGAAGCGCATTTCCATGATCGAAGGCTCAAGCATCGCGCAGGACGTGATCGACAAGGTCAAGGCCGCGGCTTCGGGCAAGCGCTCCGTCCTGGTCTGCCTGGACAGCAACCACACCCATGCCCACGTGCTCGACGAGTTGCGCGCGTATGCCCCCTTGGTGAGTGTCGGCAGCTATTGCGT
The DNA here is from genome assembly GCF_051216435.1 of Variovorax pasteuri. Taxonomy (NCBI): domain Bacteria; kingdom Pseudomonadati; phylum Pseudomonadota; class Betaproteobacteria; order Burkholderiales; family Comamonadaceae; genus Variovorax; species Variovorax pasteuri. The sequence continues at coordinate 308,514 of NZ_JBPJZS010000006.1, read as the reverse complement.
CGTGTTCGACACCATCGTGGAAGACCTGCCCGACAGCCTGTTTCCCGACCGCCCGTGGGGACCCGGCGACAATCCGAAGACAGCGGTTCACGAATTCCTCAAAACGCATTCGCATGCGTTCGAGATCGACCGGGCCATCGACAACAAGCTTCTCGTCAGCGTGGCCCCGGACGGCTACCTTCGACGCGTGGCGTGACCCATTTGAGTTTTGGACAAATCATGAAAGCAACACCGACTGCAATACCTGACGTGCTGGTCATCGAGCCCAAGGTCTTCGGTGACGCGCGGGGCTTCTTCTTCGAGAGTTTCAACGGCAAGGCCTTCGATGAAGCCGTTGGTCAACACGTCGAGTTCGTCCAGGACAACCATTCGCGCTCGGCCAAGGGCGTGCTGCGTGGGCTTCACTATCAGATCCAGCAGCCGCAAGGCAAGCTCGTGCGTGTCGTACGCGGGGCGGTGTTCGATGTCGCGGTCGATATCCGCAGGTCGTCTCCGACCTTCGGGCGCTGGGTGGGCGTGGAGCTGACGGACGAAAACCACAAGCAGCTCTGGGTGCCTGCCGGCTTTGCCCATGCGTTCCTGGTGTTGAGCGACACGGCCGAGTTTCTCTACAAGACCACCGATTACTACGCGCCAGCGCACGAGCGCTGCATTGCGTGGAACGACCCGACCTTGAACATCGCCTGGCCCGACATGTCCCCTCAACTGTCCGCCAAGGATGCCGCCGGCGTTTCGCTGGACAAGGCCGATCTGTTCCCATGAGTGCGTTTGAGCAAACGATGAGCCTGGGCGATGCGCGATCGGGCCGTGCCACTGTGGGGCGCCGGGTCATCGCGGTCGACCTCGACGGAACGCTGATTCGATCGGACCTGCTGATCGAGAGCGTCTTCCTGATGCTGCGCTACCAGCCCCTGCTGTTCCTGAAGGCGCTGTTCTGGCTACTGAAGGGAAAAGCCTACTTCAAGCGGCGCGTCGCCGACGTGGCAACGCCAGTCATCGCCACGCTTCCCTACAACAAGCCCCTGATGGCCTGGCTCAAGAGCCAGAAGGCCCTGGGCGACGTGCACCTGGTGCTTGCAACGGCTTCCGACGCGCGGCTTGCACGCCAGGTGGCCGACTATCTGGGCATCTTCGACGAGGTGCTCGGCACCGAGGCGAAGAACCTTGCTTCTGCGCACAAGCGGGATGCCCTGGTTTCCCGCTACGGTGAACAGCGCTTCGAATACGTCGGCAACTCGACCGCCGACCTGGACGTCTGGCGTTCCGCGAGCGCCGCCCACGTAGTGAACCCCGAGTTCAACGTGTTGGCGCGCGCGCGCCGTCTGGGACGCTTGGGCGAGGTGTTCGACGATCGCGTGGGGTACCTGCGTGTGTTGCGCAAGGCGCTACGGCTGCACCAATGGGCCAAGAACCTTCTCGTGTTCGTGCCCTTGCTGGCAACGCACAAGCTTAGCCACTGGCAACTGCTGGGCGATGGCGTGCTCGCGTTCCTGTGCTTCGGTGCCTGTGCCTCCAGCGTGTACTTGCTGAACGACCTGCTCGACCTCAAGGACGACCGCAGGCACCGCACCAAGTGCAATCGCCCGCTGGCAGCCGGAACATTCCCGGTTTTTCACGCCATGCTCTGGATGCCCGCGTTGCTGGTGTTCGCGTTCGGTGCGGCGTTGCTGTGGCTGCCGGCGAGGTTCGCGCTGGTTCTCGGGGTGTACTACTTCCTGACGCTTGCGTATTCACTCTGGATCAAGCGCGTTGTCATGCTCGACGTGGTCACGCTGGCGATGCTGTACACGGTGCGCGTCGTCGCCGGCGCCGCGGCGATCGTCGCGCCCTTGACGTTCTGGATCCTGGCGTTCTGCATCTTCATGTTCCTGAGCCTGGCCTTCGTCAAGCGGTACACCGAGCTCTATGAGGCCAGGGAGCAAGGACGGGGCGATGCCGCTCCGGGGCGAGGCTACGAGGTCCAGGATTTCGAGCTTCTGGCGTCCCTGGGCGGGTCGTCGGGGTATCTGTCGGTGCTCGTGCTCGCCCTCTACATCAACGACGTGGCCTCGCAGCACCTGTATGGGCATCCGAAGGTGCTGTGGGTGGCGTGCCCGCTGCTGTTGTTCTGGTTGAGCCGGGTCTGGCTGATCGCGCACCGGGGGCGCATGAACGACGACCCTATCGTCTTCGCACTGCGTGACCGTGTCAGCCGCTGGATCGGCATTGCGTTCGCCACCACTTTTGTCGCGGCCGCATTTTGAACTCGTCCGCACGCCTGTCGTGGGGGCGGTATCCCTACCACCCGCAAACGGCGCACGCCGTTCATTGGCCATCCGAGGTTGAGGGCGCGGCCGCATCCGCGCTGGCGCAAGGCAACGGTGGCACGCTCGCGTTCGGAATGGGGCGCAGCTATGGCGACTCCTGCATGGCGGAGTCGGACCATGTCGTGGCGACAGCGGGCATGGACCGCGTGATCGCGGCGGACTGGGCAACCGGCGTGGTTGCTGCGCAGGCCGGTCTCACGCTGGGAGCGCTCATCGACATCGCGCTGCCTCGGGGCTGGTTCCTGCCGGTCACACCGGGGACCAAGTTCGTCACGCTCGGCGGCGCCGTGGCCAACGATGTGCACGGCAAGAATCACCATGTGATGGGCACCTTCGGTTGCCATGTCAGGCGGCTGGCGTTGTTCAGGACGCAGGAAGGGGTCGTCGATTGCTCGCCGCAGGACAACGCCGAGTTGTTTCGTGCGAGCGTCGGGGGGCTGGGCCTGACCGGCATCGTGCTGTCGGTTGAAATCCAGCTGCGTCGCGTGCCCTCTGCCTACATGGCGCAGCGCTCAATCAAGTTCGGTGGACTGGACGAGTTTTTCGACCTGTCCGAGCAGCTCGATGCGCAGCACGAATATGCCGTGGCCTGGGTCGATTGCCTGGCCGCCGGCCGGCAGGCGGGCCGAGGGCATTACATTGTGGGCGACCATGCACAGGAAGGTGGCTTGCAGGTCGCTCCCGCGAAGCCCAAGAGCATGCCGGTCGATCCTCCCGTGTCGCTGGTCAATGCGGCGAGCCTGCGGATCTTCAACACGCTCTACTACCACCGGCAGCAAGCCCGGCAGGTCCACGCGACGGTCGGCTACGACCCGTTCTTCTACCCGCTCGACAAGCTGCTGCACTGGAACCGGATGTACGGGCGAGCCGGGTTCCAACAATACCAGTGCGTCGTGCCGTTCGCCAGTTCACGGGACGCGATTCGTGCGGTGCTCGCAGAAATTGCGCGCAGCGGCAGCGGATCTTTTCTCGCTGTGCTCAAGCGGTGCGGCGATGTGCCGTCGCCCGGACTTTTGTCCTTCCCCTTGCCGGGCGTCTCGCTGGCGCTCGACTTTGCGCAGCGCGACATTGCCAACGCACGGTTGTTCGCCAAGCTCGATGCGTTGATTCACGAGGCCGGAGGGCGCCTCTACCCGGCGAAGGACGCGCACATGAGCGCGGCGCATTTTCAGCAAGCCTACCCGGCCTGGCCCCAAGTCGAAGCGCTCCGCGACCCCCATCTGAAATCGCGGTTCTGGAACCGCGTAACCCCCTGAGACCCATTCCATGTCAACAAAAAAGAAGATCCTCATCGTCGGTGCGACCTCCGGTATCGCCGAGGCCGTGGCGCGGCAATATGCGGCCGAAGGCTGCACCTTTGCGCTTGTGGCGCGCTCGGAGGCGAAGCTCGGGGTCATCGCAGGCGACCTGACCGCCCGCGGCGCCACAGGGGTGTTCCGCTACGTGTGGGACGCGGCCGAGCCAAAGCAGTTTCCCGATGTCGTCGAGCGCGTATGGCGCGACCTCGGCGAGGTCGACGTGGCGCTGATTGCCCACGGCACGCTGCCTGATCAGGCGCGTGCGGCGGTGGACCTCGACTACGCCATCGAGCAGTTCCGCACCAACGGCGAAAGCGCGATCGTCTGCATGCTCTCGCTGGCGCCTCGGTTCGAAGCGCAAGGAACGGGCACGCTGGCCGTGATCGGCTCCGTGGCCGGTGATCGCGGCCGGCCGAGCAACTTCCTCTACGGCGCCGCAAAGAGCAGCGTGGAGGCCTTTGCTTCAGGCATGCGGGGGAAGCTTTTCAAGCGCGGCGTCAACCTGTTGCTGATCAAGCCTGGCTTCGTTGCCACGCCCATGACGGCCGGGCTCGACCTGCCCAAGAAGCTGACCGCGACGCCGGAGCGTGTGGCCCGGACGATTGTCGATGCGGTGAGCGCAAGGAAGGCCGTCATCTATGTGCCGTGGTTCTGGCAAATCATCATGACGATCATCAAGTCGATTCCGACATTTATTTTCAAGAAACTTGCGCTGTAAGGGTGAGGGATGACCTGATGAGTGAGTCAATTCGAGGCAATTCTGCGGCCCGTGTCGAATGGCGATATTGGTGGATCGTATTTTTTGCCGTTTTTGCGATCGTCCTGGCAACTGCGGCTGGCTTCGTCTTCGGCCCCTACAGGCTGGAGGCGGGCGACTTCGCGGCCAATGCGCTGAACATCATCCGCGCCAAGAGTTTCCATGAGATCTACGGGAACTACTCGAGATGGCTGTTCAACCATCCGGGCCCGTTCTTCTTCTATGTATATGCCTTTGGCGAGATGGTGCTGGTCGACCTCTTGCACCTCGTTCCTTCGCCGCATCAGGCGCACGTGTTCGTCGGCATCATTCTCCAGAGCGGATTTATTGCGAGTTCGGTCGCCATTTCATTGTTTCTGGTGCGCGACAAGAGAATTCTTCTTGCATGGATTCTGGTGGCCTGCCTGGGCGCGGGCATCGGCTACATCGCGGTATCGAGCATCTGGGCGCCGCATGTGCTGTTCGGCCCCTATCTGCTGCTCCTCATTTCCTCGGCGGCGCTGAGCCTGGGCTGGTTCCGCTTCCTGCCCGTGTGCGTCTTCTGTGTCTGCGTCCTGTGCCACGGGCACATCGCACAGCCGGTCCTGACGTTCCCTGTTTTTCTTGCCGCAATCCTGAGCTTTGCATGGGTGGCTAAGACGCGGCAGGTGATCGATCCTGCGTGGACTTCCGGCCGCAAGCGCGCAGGGGGTTTTGCTGCCTCGTTCGTGATCGTGGGCATCTTCCTGATTCCCATCATCATCGACCTGACCCGTTGCCCGGATTGCAACGCCGTGCGAGTCCTGGCATACATGAAGTCGAACCATGGTCAGACGCCCAATTTCAACCAGGCGATGAACTATGTTGCTTCCTATTTCATCTTCGACAGAAAGCCCGAGTGGCTGGACACAGCCCGAGACGTGAAGCTGGGCAGCCTCAAGGTTCTTTTCGAGCTGCTCATGGTCGCAGCCGCACTCGTGCTTCCGACGAAGTGGCTGCTGAATCTGAAGACATCGAGGGTCGAGCTCCAGCGGTTGGCGCTGTTCTGCATTCTGGCGCTGGCGTTCTCGACGCTGTGGGCGCTTCGGATCACGGGGCCGCTCTACGAGTTCAACTCCTTCTTCGTGTACTCGATCGCCGGCCTGCTGGGGTTGCTGGTTGTCTACTGCCTCATCGCACGGTTGTCTCGCCCAGTGTTGCTGGTTTTTTCGCTTCTCTGGATTGCGACCGCCTTTTTCATCGTGCCGCGGTACAACGCGAACTTCGAGGTTTTCAGCAAGCACTCGACGATGCTGGGCGGCAGCGAGCCGGTTCATCTTGAAAAGCCCGGCAGCCGGATCACCATCAACCAGATCGATGGACAGGATTGGGGCATCAATACCGGTTTGGCCGTGCGCTTGGCCCGATCGAATGTTCCCTACTTCGTGCCGAACGACTGGACCTATGTCTTCGGCCGGGGAACCGGCTACACCGAAGAGCTATTGAGAAACAAGAACAACTCGATGGAAATCTGGACCGCTAAGGTGGACCATCTTCCCTCCGAGTTCACCGAGAGCGACTATTGCCGGATCCATGACGATTCGCCGATCCTGGACACCCGCGGCGAGATCGAAAAATTCAATCCGCTGAAAGCGAAATGCGAAATCGCTGCTGCACCGTCCGTGCGTCCCGGCAAGCCCGACGAATGGGAATGGCTGTCCGCCAACATGATCGCATTGCAATTCAAGTCGAAGAGCGCATCGAAGCCGGTCGATCTGAGCTTTGAGGTCTTCCCTTATCTGGGCAACGGAAAGATCAAGTCGCAGCACGTGGATGTGCTTGTCAATGGCGAGGAAATCGCCAGCGAGGAAGTTTCAGGTCCGGGCGTGGTGCACGTGAGCGTCGCCCCGACGCTGTGGAACAGATCTCCCATCACGACCGTCGTGCTGAAGCTCGATGGAAAGCAGTCGCCCAAGGAGCTGGGTCTTTCCGGCGACGACCGACGCCTCTCCATCGGATTGCTCGGCGTTGGCGTTCGCTACGCGCAATAGCATGTGCCTCATTTTGTTTGTTAGGGTTTCGGTATGAAAATAATTCTTCCTGGAGGGGCCGGTCTCGTCGGGCAAAACCTGGTTGCCCGCCTGAATCGCGAAAAATTCACGCAGATCGTGGTACTGGACAAGCACCGTCCCAACCTTGAGGTGCTGGCGCGCGCGCATCCCGACGTGGTTGCGGAGTACGCGGATGTTTCCAAGCGCGGCGACTGGCTTGCGCATTTCGAGGGCGCCGACGTGGTGGTCATGCTGCAAGCGCAGATCGGCGGCATCGACTACCAGGAATTCGTGGACAACAACGTGACCTCCACGAAGCTCATCCTCGAAGCCATCGAGAAGAACAAGGTTCCCCAGCTGGTCCATATCAGCTCGTCGGTGGTGGAGTCCGTGGCCGACGATTTCTATACCCGGAGCAAGAAGGACCAGGAGCGCATGGTCCTGGACAGCGGCATCGAATGTCCGATCCTGCGACCGACCCTGATGTTCGGGTGGTTCGATCGAAAGCATCTTGGATGGCTGTCGCGTTTCATGGCAAAGGTGCCCGTGTTTCCCGTGCCGGGAAACGGCAGATTCATGCGTCAGCCGCTGTACGTCGGCGATTTCTGTAACGTGATCATCAGCTGCATCGAAAACAACGTCCGCAGCGGGATCTTCAACATCACCGGGCATCAGCAGGTCGACTACATCGACATCATTCGCGTGATCAAGCGCGCCACCAAGGCGAAGGCCCGGATCGTCAAGATTCCCTATGGCCTGTTCTACGGCTTGCTGTGGACCTGGTCGTTGTTCGATCGCAATCCGCCGTTCACCACACAGCAGCTCCAGGCCTTGGTGGCGCGCGACGAGTTCGAGGTCATTGACTGGCCCGGAATCTTCGGTGTGCGCAGCACGCCGTTCAACGAGGCTGTCGAAGAGACCTTCAATCATCCGGTCTACAGCAAGATCGCACTGGAGTTCTGACGTGACGGAATCGAACCTTGTCGCTCCGGGCTCGCCGCGCGGCCAACGCATCGCCGTTTTGGGAGCCGGCCCCATGGGCTTGGCCGTCGCCTATCAACTGTCCCTCGACGGGCATCGGCCCGTCGTGTTTGAAGCCGACGACCGTGTCGGCGGGATGACCGCGGCCTTTGACTTCGGCGGGCTGCAGATTGAGCGCTACTACCATTTCCATTGCACCTCGGACACGGCCTTTTTCCAAGTGCTCGAAGAACTCGGCCTCTCCTCGAAGATGCGCTGGGTGGCCACGAAGATGGGCTACTGGTACCAGAACCGGCTTCAGCCATGGGGAAATCCGATGGCCTTGCTGACGTTCAAGGGCTTGGGGCTGGTCGCCAAGTTCCGCTACGGCCTGCACGCTTTTCTTTCAACCAAGCGAAACGACTGGAAGCCGCTCGATCACGTCGAGGCCACCGGCTGGATCAAGCGGTGGGTCGGCGCCGAAGCCTATGAGGTGCTGTGGAAGCGCCTGTTCGACTACAAGTTCTACGAGCACAGCTCCAACCTGTCGGCCGCTTGGATCTGGAGCCGCATTCGCCGCATCGGGCGCTCCCGCTACAGCCTGTTCAAGGAAAAGCTCGGCTACCTGGACGGTGGATCGCAAACATTGCTGGATGCGCTGAAGGCTGCGATCGAGGCCAAGGGCGGCGAGGTCCGTCTTGCGTCCCCGGCCTCCAAGGTGGTGATCGAAGATGGCGCCGTGAGGGGGGTGCAAACGGCGACGGGGATGGAGGCCTTCGACAAGGTTGTCAGTACCGTTCCCTTGCCCTATGTGCCGCGCCTGATGCCGGAGCTGCCGGCGCAGACGCTGCAAGCTTTTGCCGCGCTGAAGAACATCGCTGTGGTCTGCGTCATCGCCAAGCTGCGCAAGCCCCTGACCGAGAATTTCTGGCTCAACATCAACGATCCCGAGATGGACATCCCGGGGTTGGTCGAGTACAGCAATTTGCGGCCGCTGGACCCTCATGTCCTGTACGTTCCGTTCTACATGCCGGGCGAGCATCCGAAGTTCCAGGATGCTGACGAAGTCTTCCTGGCCAAGGTTCGCCGGTATTGCCTGAAGATCAATCCGGCACTGACAGAAGACGACTTCATCGACATGCGCGCCAGCCGCTACCGTTACGCGCAGCCGATCTGTGACCCGGGCTATCTGGACCGCCTTCCGCCTGCCGCCTTGCCGGTACATGGATTGTGGGTGGCGGATACGTCGTACTACTACCCGGAAGATCGAGGCATTTCGGAGAGCATCGGCTTCGGACGTGAACTGGCGAAGTCGGCCGCGGCCGCGCAAACCCGATGAAGAGCGCGTTGCTGACGCCGCAGTTCCTCCGGTTTCTCATGGCCGGCGGCATTGCCGCCGCCGCCAATTACGGGTCGCGCTTCCTGTTCAGCCTTTGGTTGGGCTATGGCACGGCCATTGTCCTGGCCTACTTGGTGGGGATGGTGGTCGCCTTCGTGCTCATGCGCCAGCATGTGTTCGACGCTCAGAAGAGCGCGCTCGGCCCGCAGATCATGAAGTTCGTCGGCGTGAACGTGCTCGCTGTGCTGCAGACGCTGGCGATCAGCCTCGTCCTTGCCCGCTGGGTGCTTCCGAGGCTGGGCATCGTCGAGCACGCCGAAGCCGTGGCGCACCTGATCGGTGTTCTCGTGCCGGTCGTCACGAGCTACTTCGGCCACCGGATGCTGACGTTCAAATAGCCTTGCCGGACCCCGCCGCCTGCAGCATTCGCTGAAGCGTTTCCTCCAGCGGCGGACTGAGCAGCGTGACGCCGTGCGCTGCAAAGAGTGCCTGCAGCTTCGTCGCACTGCCGCAAAGTCGATGCACTTCATTGGCCCGAACGAACGCGGGATTCACCTCGATGCGCGGCGTGTATCCCGTCAGGCGTGCAAAGGTGTCGATGACGAAACGCAGTGCATAGGGCTGGCCGGAGCAGATGTTGTAGGTTTCGCCGGGCTCGCCGTGCGAAAGCAGCAGCAGGTACGCGTCACAGACCATTCGCACATCGTTGAACTCCCGCTCCACGTTCAGGTTGCCTAATGCGATGGAAGGCTCGCGGGCCGCGAAGTGCATCGCAAGCTTGGGGATCAGGAAATGGTCGTCCTGGCCGGGGCCCGTGTAGTTGAACGGGCGCGTGATCACCAGATCCAGCCGGTCTGCATACGTCCGCGCCATGTACTCCATGGCGAGCTTGCTCATGCCGTAGTGGTTGACGGGTGCCGGTGCGTGCGTCTCGCCGATGGGCGACTCGGCCGAGTTGCCGTAGATGTTGGCGCTGCTGGCCAGCAGCACGCGCCGCGGGCGAACCGGCAGCCGCAACAGAGCGTTGAGCAGGTTGGTCGTGCCGATCACGTTGACGGCATAGAACGCTTCGTCGTGGGCATGGCCGACGAAACTGATCGCGGCAAGATGCACGACGGCATCCGGCGCGGTCTCCAGGACTTCGTCGCGCAGGGCGTCCGCGTTCGTCAGGTTGGCCTGCAGCGCGACCACGGTGTGGCCAGCCGCGGTCGCATGCTCGGCAAACAGGCGACCGGTGAACCCTTCCGCCCCGGTCAGCAGGATCTTCAAAACGAGAAGCCCTGGGCGTTGCGTCGCAGATCGGCCTCGACCATCATCTGGCACAGTTGTTCCAGCGTGGTGGCCGGTGCCCAGCCCAGCTTGGCCTTGGCCTTGGCGGGGTCGCCGATGAGCAGTTCGACTTCTGCCGGCCGGTAGAACTTGGGATTCACGCGCATCATGGTCTTGCCGGTGGCGGTGTCGACCGCGATCTCGGATTCCGCGGCGCCCTTGAACTCGACGTTGATGCCCGCGCCCTTGAATGCGAGGGTGACGAAGTCGCGCACGGTCTCGGTGCGATTGGTGGCCAGCACGAAGGTGTCGGGCTCGTCGGCCTGCAGCATGCGCCACATGCCTTCGACGTATTCCTTGGCAAAGCCCCAGTCTCGCTTTGCGTCGAGGTTGCCGAGCTCGAGCACGTCGAGCTTGCCGAGCTTGATCTTGGCGACGCTGTCGGTGATCTTGCGAGTGACGAACTCGCGGCCGCGCAGCGGGCTCTCGTGATTGAACAGGATGCCGCTGGCGCCGAAGATGTCGTAGCTCTCGCGGTAGTTGATCGTCATCCAGTGTGCGTAGAGCTTCGCCACGCCGTAGGGGCTGCGCGGATAGAACGGCGTGCTCTCGATCTGTGGAATGGCCTGCACCTTGCCGAACATCTCGGAGGTCGATGCCTGATAGAAGCGGATCTTGGGGTTGACCAAGCGAATGGCTTCCAGCAGGTGCAGCGCGCCGACGCCGGTGATCTGCGCGGTCGCCGCCGGCTGGTTGAAGCTCACGCCGACGAAGCTCTGCGCGGCGAGGTTGTAGACCTCGCCAGGATCCGCATCCTTGATCAGTGCGATCGAGCTGCCTAGATCCGTCAGGTCGTATTCCACGAGGTGAAGGTCGGGATTGTTCTGGATGCCGAGCTCTTCAATGCGCCAGAAATTGACGGAGCTCGTGCGGCGGTAGGTTCCATAGACCACGTAGCCCTTGGCCAGCAGCAGTTCCGCCAGGTAGGCACCGTCCTGGCCTGTGATGCCTGTTACAACAGCGCGCTTTTTCATCGGAGTCCTCTTTCCTTTTCTAGCTGAATGACGGGGTGGCGCATGCGCAGCACACCTCGGGTTGAAATCAATCGGGCCGCAACAGTGCGGTCCGGGGGCAAGACGGGTCGAAGAGAGCCGTCTTGAACTGTTCTGCACTCTGTTGCCAGGTCAGGAACCGCATTGTCTCCGAGCGCGGATGCTGGCCCAGCTTGAACAGTTCGAGCCAACGCATGACGGCGGCCGCAATGTCTTCGCCCTTCGTGCCGTCGAAGTAGAACGCATGGCCTGCCGCGACTTCCCTGAAGACAGGCAGATCCCTCGCGAGAATCGGCAGCTTGTGCATCGCGGCTTCGATCAACGGCAACCCGAAACCCTCGCCCTCGGAGGCCAGGATCAGGCAGGCGCTGTCGTCGTAGAGCCGCTCCAGGTATTCGTCGCTGACCCCTTCAAGCCAGAACAGCAGTCGGCCCCGCTGTGCATGCTGCTCCAGCCGTTCGACGACTTCTTCGACCATCCAGCCCTTCTTGCCCACGATCACGAGGTTGACGTCGATGCCGTTGCGCCATAGTTGCTCGAACGCGTCGAGCGTTTGCGCATGCCCCTTGCGGGGCTCGACCGTGCCGACCATCAAGAAGGCCGGCGCCGCCGCGATCTGGGCCAGCGTCGACTTGGCCGCGAGCGGCAGGCCGCTCGTCGGCAACGAGTACGCAATGTCCGCGCCCAGGTGGAAAGCCCGGACCTTCAGGCCTGCCTCGATGCGTTCGGGCGCATGCTCGCGAGCCCATGCCGTGAATTCGTCCGCGACGGCATTGGAAATCGCGAGAACACCATCGCTCTGGGCAACGACCTTCAACCAGCGCTCGTGCACCGACTTGGCGTCCTGGACGAATCGGTGGCTCAACAAGACGGGCAAGAGGTCGTACACGACGAACTCGACGCGCACACCCTGCTGCCTTAGAGCCTTGTAGAAGTCGGCCTGCTCCGGAACGATGTGCGGTTGCAGGTCCAGACCCACAAAAACGTCGCCATCGCGCACGTCGATGGGCGCGTCATCGAGGCCCTGGGTCGGGCAGCCGAGAAAACGCAGCGAGAATTTTCGTGCGTAGTTGTAGCCAGGCTCGCCCTTCAGGGCATAGACCGGCTCGATTCGATAGCTCTCGGGCGGGCTGTCGAACAGCGAGCGGAGCAATGACCTCACCAGCCGCTGAATGCCGCTTTGCCAGTCGCGCTGCACGAGCTCCGACACGTCAACAAAGAGTTGGCGCTTCGCGGCCGCCAACGGCAGCGCGCGCGCAATGCTCTTCGCGGCTTCAGCAATGCCGTCGCCGGACAACGAAGGGTCCGCCGCAATCGACTTGATCAGCCCCGGGCGCGCGTATTGCGCGCGCGATGCGAACAACTCGATCGCCTGGGCATACTGCCGGGCGCAATCGGCCGGCGCATGCGTCGTGCGGATCAGTTCCTTGCCCTTCGCTCCGAGGGCACGCGCGGTGGCGGGCGATTGACGCAGGTCTTCCAATGCTTGGATCAGCGTGTCGTCGCTGAACTCTTCGGGCAGCATCACGACTGCATCGGACGGCAGGTACGCCATCGATCCGTTGGCGTTGACCACCGTGGCAACGCCCCGGCCCAATGCGTCCAGCACCGCGGCCGAGGTTTCTCCGCGCGACAGCGTCCGCAGCTGAACTGCGACGTCCGTCGAGCTCAGGTAGCGCTGGAATGTCTCGGAGTCGACCCAGCCGGTGATGCTCACCTGGGCGGCCCGGTCGCGGCCTGCAACGACCTGTTCCAGCTGCACGCCGTAGGCGCCTTTGTCGTTCTCTCCGACGAACACGAGCCGGCACCGGGGATCCGTGGCCAACGACGACTGCAACCACGCGTCGAGCAGGCGGTGATTCAACTTGGTCGGCCCGAGCAGGCCGAAGGCGCAAACCAGGAACTGGTCGTCCTCCAGACCCAGTTCCTTGCGTGCACGAAGTCTGGCCTCGTCGATCGATTCAGGCATCACGCGCAGCAGTGGAATCAGCGTCCAGTTGTCCGTGCTCTTGCTACCGAACCATTGCCGCCCGAGCTCCAGCGAGTAGGGCGAATGAACGATGACCCCCGAAGCGAGCCGCAGCACGTCGAAGTTGCAGGGGTACTTGAAGATCACGTCCGCCGTGTCTGCGGCCTTCGCACGCTCGGCGACGGCCCCGTAACCATGGGATTCGTAGAGTGCACGCGTCCAGGCAAACGCTTCGCCTCCGACGTTCTCCCTGTGTGCCTGGATTCCGCTCAGATAAAAATCGTGCAGGACGACGGTTCCGGGAATCTCTTCCAGCAGCGAGAACATGTGCTGGTGAAACTCAGAATTTCCGAAGTGGTAGAGCACCCGGTCGAAGATGCAGGCGTTGTTGCGAAACCATTGGACGCTGCGCAGCGGAAATGACTCGTTCAGTTCGCGCTTGTCGACGGCCTTGAGGTCGCTCACCAGTTCGATGTCGTAGAACTTGGCCAACTCGGGCAATAGCTCGGCGCTGTAGTTCGAGATGCCGCTGCGTTCGGGCGGCAACGGCGACACATACGCCAGGCGGGGGCGCGCCGCGTCGGCTCGCGTGCCAGTGGCGCCGGCCTTGGCGGTGCGCGCCGACTCGTGAAGCTGTTCGAAGGCCTGCAGCGCGCGCCGCGCCGATTCGTCCCACGAGAACTTCTTGCTTTGAACCGCGCCGTGCTCGACCAGTACGCGTCGAAATGCGTCGTCGCCCAGCACTTGCGCCATCTTGGCGGCGATGGCCTTGTCGTCTCTTGGGTCGAACATCGCGTCGTCCCGCCCGATGACTTCGGGCAGGCTGGACGTGTTGGCGCCGATTACGGGCGCACCGCACAACATCGCCTCGAGCGCCGGCAGGCCGAACCCTTCGTGCCACGACGGAAAAACGAACAGCGTGCACAGGTTGTAGAGGTCGACCAGATCTTCTTCCGGTACAAAACCCGTGACCGCGACATCGCCTTCTGTCAGCCCTTGCTGGTGGGCGAGTGCCATCAATGCCTTGCGGTCCTCGGGCCGCGCCGAGCACACCACGGCAAGCTGGTGTCCGGAGCGCATTGCCGCAGGGAGCAGTGCAAAGGCCCGGATCAGACCTTCGATGTTCTTGCGATGGTCGATGCCGCCGGTGTACATCACGAACGGCTTGAGAAGGCGGTATCGGGCACGCAATGCCTGCGCGCGCTCGGGCGCGAGGTCGATCTTGCGGAAATGGTCGCCTGCGGCGGTGGACACATTGACGCAGCGTGCCGCATCCAGGCCCAGGTGGGACAGGCCTTCTTGCCTCGACGACTCCGAAATGGCGAGCCAGAGGTTCGCCCTGCGCATTGCCTCCACCTTGCCCATGTACCAGTCGCGCATGACCGGGTTGTCGAGGTAGGGGTGCGGGTTGATCAGCGGGATGAGGTCGTAGAGCGTGACTGCCGTGGGCGTGCGCGCGAAGCGGCCCACGCTGGTGACCGTGGCGTCGCCCAGGCCTTCGAACAGGCTCGACACGTGCACCGCATCCGGATTTAGGCTGGCTAAAAATGCTTCGTGAAGTTTCTCGTCGGCGAGAACCTCGCTCGGCGTGCGGGCGCCCGCGCCCGACTGCGCGGCCGGATACCAGACCTTGATGTTCGCCGGATCGAGGAGGCCGTTGAAGGCGGCCCTTATGTCGTCCACCGCTTCCGGGAAGCGCCCATTTAAAGCAAGCAGAAGCTCGTGCTTTCCCATCTGCCGCGCCATCGACTGCGCGAGGGACAAGGAGTAGCGTCCGATGCCGCGGTGTCTATTGCCGGAGGATTGCGCACCCTGAAGGTCAATGAGGATTCGCATCAGGCATGCCCCGATCGCTGCTGGCTTTGACGCAGCTGCCGGTACACCAAGGCAGTGTCGGGTGACATGGACAGCGGTCTGTCCGGCGGCCCCTGCGATGCGGAGGCGGGCGGTGGTGCGAGCATGGCCTGCAGGCGCCGCCTCAGCGGCGGGACACAGCTCAAGGCGAGTATTGCCGCGCGCTTGAGCTGAGGATGGCGACCGACCGTGATCGCGACAACGCGAAGGGTGGTCTTGATGCGGCGCTTGACGCCGCTGGTGATGCGGCCTTCCATTGCCGCCGAAGCCAGCCGTCGCAGCGGCGTCGTCGCTGCTTGGAGCGCACGCGCTTCGGCGTCGCGGGCCCGCTCGTTCGCATGGGTGGCATTGGCTTCGGCGATGGTGGCCCGCGCTTCGGCCTGGACGGTACGCATCGCAACTTCGTGGGCCCGATTCCTTGCATCCTCGAGCGCGGAGTGTGCGCGTTGGAGCTCGGCGCCGGCTTTCAGCTCGATTTGCGTCCGTTCGGCGCGCTCGGCCTCGAGTTGCGCCGCACACACGCGCAGTTCTTCCTTTTGGCGCGCGATGAGGCCGTTGCACCAGGTCCCGGATTGCCCGCTGAGTTCGGCGTAGTCGAACACGTTGGGCGGAATCTTCAGTGCGGGCAGCAGATCGGCATGTTCCGCAGCCACGTAGAAGCGATTGAGGCCGTCAAAGTAGGCGAACAGGTAGTCGGCATCGACCAGAATACGTTCGGCGCCGTCATGGCGCAGCTCGTTCGACATTGGCACTGTGGCCTCGACGACGATGATCCAGGGACGCAGCGTCTTGCTGTCCCAGCCTCGAAGGACCTCTTCCTCCAGTCCTTCCACATCTATCTTCAGCCAATGCACGTCGCGACCGTCCAGCGATGCCAAAGCGGTCTTCATTGGCAGCATGGGCGTCGGTACTGTCGTGTACGCGAAGCCATGCTCGGCCCGATGGACGTCGGCATAGGCTTTCACACCCGTGCTGAGACCCGTATCCTCGATCACGTGAAGGTCAAGCATGCCCGCTGTGTCGGAAAGCGCGAGTTGCAAGACGATCTCGTCCGGCCTGTCTTGCCTGAGCAATTCCGCATAGTGCGGAACAGGTTCGACATGCACGCCGCGCCACCCCCGCTGATAAAAGGCCTTGCTGACGGAGTCCACCACGGGGTGCTGGGCGCCGATGTCCACGTAGACGCCCACGGGCACATGCTTCAGCGCTCGCCATAGCATGACGTCCTCGAAATTCTGCGCGTACGAAGTGAAAGCCTTGGGGCTGTTGTCTTGAGTCATTTGCGACTTGCGGCGGAGCCGATGGTCCTCCCGGTGAAATGCACGCTTTCGCGTATCTCACCATTTTACGAGGCGAAATCAGGGGATTCTTGGCATGATGGCCGCACTCGAAAAAGACCCCATGATGAAGTTACGTTTGCCAGTGAAAGTGCCTTACCGCCATGCGAAGGCTTGATTTATTGCGCCGAGCGGCGCGGAAGGTCCCGAAGGCGGCCTACTGGCTGATGACACCGTGGCGCATGCCGGAGCGGATGCGGTTTCTTCGGGAACGCGCTGCCCGCGACGCCAGGGCGCATTCGCTGAAGTTGTTGCTCGATGAAGAACGTTCACGCCAGGAGGCCGCGCGGCAGGCTGGCAGTGGGGCGCGGGTCGCCGCCCTCGATTTCTACGACCCCGACGACGTCCTCGATGCCGCGGGTTTGCCTTCGGAGAGGGTTTTCTGGCCGCCTGCGCAAGCCAGTTCGGTCGTGGACCGCCCGAGCGCGGCGCGTTTCTGGGTCGATACGCTTCGCAGGCGCAAGGATCTTCGCGACCGCTTTCCCCTGGCGTTCTCCGCGCCAGCCGGCAACGGCCTTAGCGAATGGTTGCGCAGCCCGGACGGGCAGGAAGACCTGGCGTTGACGCCCGAAGGGGCGCAGCAACTGGTTGCACTTCTTTCCGAAGACTTTGCCGAACGGGCGAGGCAGTTCTTCCTGACAAGCGACGAGGTTCGCGCGGTCTTGCCTCATGGGCTGCTGCCGCCGGGCCGGCGCGGTCTCTTCCGCTGGTTCATGCAGCACGTGCTGGAGGCCGGCGACCTGGCGCTCGAGGAAGTCTGGTGGCTGTTCCTGCAGGCGCAGGAGAACCCGCAAGGCGAGTTGGTGCGGGCCTTCCTGTTCACGCCGCAATGGCAGCAGGATTTCCCCGATGCGCTGACAGTCTTCGGCTGGTCCCGGTTCTCGGACTGGGTTGCGGCTGCCTATGGCGTCGACCGTGTCCCGACGAGTTCGGCCGAGGTCGGGTTTGCGCAGCCTGCGCTGCAAGTGCGCATCGGCTATCTGGCGCAGGCGACATGGCGGCATGCGCATCCCGATGCGCTCTCCGATGTGGCGGCGGCCCGGGCATTGCTCGAGTGGCTTGCGTCCGGTGCGCAGGCATCGTTGGCAGCGGAGGCGCACTCATGGTGCGCCGCGCTCGACATCGATGCGCTGGCCCCCGAATTGCTCGACGATGGCGTCAATATCATCGGCCATTTCTGCTATCCGTCGGGGTTGCGCGTTTCCGTGGAGGCCATGACCGAGGCGCTGGGCTTGGCAGGCATCCGGACGTCGTTGCGAGACGTCCGCACGGACGCGCGAGATGACCCTCGCCATGTGCGCTTCGATGGCCTTGAGTCCAGCGACATCACGATCATCCATGTGCAGCCCGAGCCCTTCTTTGAAAGGGCCTACGCCAGGGCGGACCTGGCGCAGCGCACGCCGCGGACCTACCGTATCGCCTACTGGTACTGGGAATTCGATTCGATACCGCAGGAATGGTGCACCCACGCCGATCAGGTCGACGAGGTGTGGACGGCCACGGAGTTCATCGCGAAGGGCCTGCGCGAGCGGCTCTCTGTGCCAGTACGAACGCTGTTCCCTGGCGTCACCCTGGCGCCGTTCCAGGCGCGCGACCGCGCGTACTTCAACCTAGACGAGAACCGATTTACCTTCCTCTTTACTTTTCACATGGTGAGCGTGATGGAGCGCAAGAACCCGCTTGGGCTCGTTCGCGCGTTCAAGATGGCGTTTCGGGGCGATGAGTCCGTGACGCTGGTGTTGAAGACATCTTTCGGAGACCGGTACCCCGTGCAGTTCCAGGAACTGCGCGACGCGGCAGCCGATTCACCGACAATCAGGATCATCGACGAGGTGCTCAGCTCCGACGAGGTGCTTTCGTTGATGAACGCGTGCGATGCGTACGTCTCGCTCCATCGCAGCGAAGGACTCGGGCTGACCATGGCCGAAGCGATGCTGATGGGCAAGCCCGTGATCGCGACGGCCTTCTCGGGCAACATGGATTTCATGAACGACGAAAACAGCCTTCTGGTGCCTTACGAGCGGGTGAGGGTCGGCCGGCCGATCCCGCCGTACGACGCCGACATGGAGTGGGCCGAACCGTCGGTCGAACACGCGGCCCGGTTGATGCGTCGCCTTTACGACGACCCGCAATGGGCGCGCAAGATCGGGGCGCGCGGCAGGCAGAGCGCCGAAGTCAATCTGTCGCTCGACACGGCGGGTCGCCGCATGGCCGAGCGCGTCGATGAAATCAGGACGCTGCTGCGGTGTGCGCCACGCGCGTAGCGGAACGCCGCGGCAACCGCCAGCCTGCAGCTATCGTTCGACGATCCGCCCGTGCTCCATATGGATCACCCGGTTGCATTCCTTTGCGATGAGCTCCGGCGAGTGCGAGGCGAGTACAAGAATGCCGGACTTGGCCACCACGTCTTTCATGCGCTTTTCCGCTTTCTCCGTGAAGGCAGCGTCACCAACCGAAAGCCATTCGTCCATCAGCAGGATGTCGGCCTCGACGCTGGTCGAGATGGAGAACGCCAATCGCATCATCATGCCGGTGGAATATGTGCGGACGGGCATGTTGACGTATTCGCCCAGCCCGCTGAATTCGCAGATATCGGGCGTCAGGCGATCAACTTCTTTCTTGCTCATGCCCATGACAAGTCCGCGCAGCATGATGTTTTCGATGCCCGTCGCATCCATCTCGATACCGAGCGATGGATCGATCAAGCTCGCAACGGTTCCTTGCCGCGCGAACTCTCCCGACGACGGCTCGTAGACGCCTGCCAGCGTGCGCAGCAAGGTCGACTTGCCCGCGCCGTTATGACCCACCAAACCTAGCCGGTCGCCGCTCTTGAGTTCAAGGTTGATGCCGCTCAGCGCTTGCACAACCGTCACGCCCGTCTCCTTGCCGAAGCGTCCTCCAGTGACGGATGAGGCAAGCGTCTTTTTGAGCGAATTAGCACCTGCGCCGTAGATCGGGAAGTTGACTGCGACGTTTTTGAGTGAAATGAATGCCATGGATCAGAGCCAGTAAACGACGCGACGGCGGTATTTCGTAAACAGAAGGGCGCCTGCGGCGAGGCAGAGCACCGTCCAGAACAGGATGCCCAGCCAACTGTGAATGTGCGCAACGCCACCCATCAGTGGCGTGCGAAGCAGGTCCAGCATCTGTGCAAACGGGTTCCACAGTACGTACTTGGCACGGCCAGGAAGGCTCTCGGGCAGCCAGAACACCGGCGTCAGGAACATCAGCATCTGCATCACACTCGTGACGATCTGCGTGACGTCGCGGTAACGCGTGCAGATCAGCCCCAGCAACAGTCCCAGCGCATGTGCGTTGATGATCAGGATGGCAAATGCCGGCAGAACGAGCAGCACCGACCAGGACAGCGAAATGCCAGCCCAGATCGCCACCGGGATGTAGAGCACGATCTGGTGGGCAAACTGGATCAAATTGCGTGCCAGGCTGCGCCAGACAAACAGGCTGATGGGAAAGTAGCCCTGCTTCAGATAATTGGACGACCCGACGAAGGCATTGCAAGCGTCCGTCACGATGCTGGAAAAAAACCCCCAGAAGATGATGCCCAGCGCAAGATGGGGAAAAAATCTGGAAAGTTCGGTGCCGAAAAGCGAGCTATACAGCGGGCCCATGCCGCCGATCATTACGCCCATGCTCAAGGTGAGCCACATCGGTCCTAGCATTGAGCGTCGATAGCGCAACACGATGTCGAACCAGGCGAGGGTCCACCAGATGTCCGTTCGGCGAGTGCCTTCCCACCAGTCAGATAGCGCGCTTCGATGAAGATTGGAGTGAACTTGACTCATGTACGTCCGTAAGTGTCTGCGAGGCGGACGATGTCGTCTTCGCCAAGGTAGCCGCCGCACTGGACTTCGATGAGCACAAGCTCTTCGTCCCCGGTGTTCGTGAGGCGGTGTTTTTCTTTCAGGGGGATATAGCGGTACTGACCAGGAAGGGTCTCGTGCTCGACTTCACCGATCTGCACGATGCCCCGACCTTGTACCACCACCCAATGCTCTGCGCGCTGGTGGTGATATTGAAGCGAGAGTGCCTCGCCCGGGCGGACAGTGATGCGCTTTACCTTGTAGCCTTCTTCTTCCTTGAGCGAAGCATAAGTGCCCCACGGGCGGTGAACCACCGGAGGCAGGTGCACGGTGTCGTGCTTGCGGGCCTTGAGCACGTCGACGACCTTTTTTACCTTCTGCGCGCTGTCCTTGTGCAGTACGAGCAGTGCGTCGGGCGTGTCGACGATCACCAGGTCGTGAACGCCCACGGTGGCAACGACCTTGGGGCCGTAGCTCTCGACCTGCACGTGCGTACCGGTGGTGTCGAGCGCGACAACGTCGTCGGGCAGGGTGTTGCCGCTGGCGTCCGGGATCAGGGCGTTGGCGACCGCGGGCCAGGAGCCGACGTCGCTCCAGCTGAACTTGGCTGGAACCACGTGCACATTGGAGGCCCGTTCCAGCACCGCGTAGTCGATGCTGATGTCGGGTTGGAGGCCGAATGTATGCATGTCGAAATTCACGGAGGTGCCGGACTCGCTGGCCGTTTCCAGCGCGTGCCTTGCTGCCCGGATCACATCAGGGGCATGCGCCTCGAGCGCCGCGATGATGGTGTCCGCCGTGAAGGCGAACATGCCGCTGTTCCAGTAGTAGCGGCCCGTGGCCAGGTACTGCTGGGCTGTTTCGAGGTCGGGTTTCTCGACGAAGCGCTTCACGCCCTGGCTCTCGCGCGAGACATGCTCGACCTCGATGTAGCCGAAGCCGGTGTCCGGGCTCGTGGGGCTCACGCCGAACACCACCAGCTTTCCCTCCTGCGCCAGGCGGAAGGCTTCGCTCGCGCTGGCCACGAAGGCGTGCACGTCCGGCACGAGGTGGTCGGCGGACAGAACCAGCATCACCGTGTCGCCGCTGAACTGCCGCGCGCACTGCAGCGCGGCCAAAGCGATGGCCGGGCCGGTGTTGCGGCCCTTCGGCTCGAGCAGAAAGGTCGTCGTGGGCGGGTCGCTCATCTGCTGGAGGACGTCCCGGGTCAGGAACAGATGGTCCTTGTTTGTGACGACCATCAGGTCGCCGGTGCCGCAGGCCTGGCCCCGTTCGACGGCTTGCTGGAGCAAGGTGGAGTCGCCGATCTTCATGAACGGCTTGGGAAAGGCTTGGCGCGAGGCAGGCCAGAGCCTGGAGCCGGCGCCTCCCGACAGCACCACTGAGAGAAGCCTCATCGTTGTTCCTTTTACTTTTCAACCAGCCAATTTTACGGGCAGCCCTCTTCGGCCGGTCGCAGGGGTGAAAAGGCCGCCGCTGACCGTCGTGGTCGCCGGTTGCGAAGATAATCCCCTCCCGCGCGGCCAGCGGCGCACTGTTTCGGCGCCGCCCCGTTTTTTTCCGGAAATCCCCACAGGCTCCGCCTCATCCGCTTCGCGGGTGCGCTATCTATGAAATCTGTCTATCGATTCATCCTCGGCTTGGCCGGACTTTGGCAAGGCCCCGGACTGATGGGGCGCGTCCAGCGGGCATGGCGAATGTTCAAGAAGTCGGGATGGGCGGGCATTCGGTGGGAACTGGGCCGACGCTTCGGCGGCTACAACGATTACTCAAAGTGGGTGCGCCGCTACGACACGCTGACCCCCGAGATTCGCGACCGCATCGTGCAGCGCGTGGCCGCCCTGAAAGAGCAGCCCCTGATCTCCGTCGTGATGCCCACGTACAACCCCAACCCCGGGTGGCTGCGCGAGGCCATCGAGTCGGTGCGCGCCCAGATCTACCCGAACTGGGAGCTCTGCATCGCCGACGACGCGTCGCCCTCGGCCGAGGTGCGCGACGTCCTCAAGTCGTACAGCGAGAGCGACCCGCGCATCAAGGTCTTTTTCCGCCCGAAGAACGGGCACATTTCGGCCGCGTCCAACAGCGCGCTGGAACTGGTGTCGGGCCCCTGGGTGGCGCTCATGGACCACGACGACCTGCTGCCCGCCGACGCGCTGTTCTGGGTGGCCGACTGCATCGCAGCGAACCCCGGCGTGCAGCTGATCTACTCGGACGAGGACAAGGCCGACGAAAGCGGCTTCCGCTTCGGCCCTTACTTCAAGTCCGACTGGAACGTCGATCTCTTTCGCTCGCAGAACATGTTCAGCCACCTGGGCGTGCTGTCGACCGAACTGATGCGTTCGGTCGGGGGCTTCCGCGTGGGCATGGAAGGCTCGCAGGACTGGGACCTGGTGCTGCGTTGCATGGAGCGCATCGATGCCGGGCAGATCCGCCACATTCCGCGCGTGCTGTACCACTGGCGCGTGCACAGCGAGAGCACGGCGCGCTCGATGAGCGCCAAGCCGTATGCGGCCCTCGCGGGCGAGCGGGCGCTGAACGAGCACTTCCAGCGCACCGGCGTGCGCGCCACGGCCGAGCACCTCGACTTCGGCTATCGCGTGCGTTACGCCTTGCCCGATGTCTTGCCGCTGGTTTCAGTGATCATTCCCACGCGCAATGCGCTGCAACTCACGCGCCAGTGCGTCGAGTCGATTCTTTCGAAGACCACCTACTCGAACTACGAAATCATCATCGTCGACAACGGCTCCGACGACCCGGCCACGCTGGCCTGGTTCAAGCAGATTGCCGCTGAAAGGCCGAACGTGCGCGTGCTGCGCGACGATCGCGATTTCAACTATTCGGCGCTGAACAACGGCGCGGTTCCCTCGGCCAAGGGCGAGCTGCTGGCGCTGGTCAACAACGACATCGAGGTCATCACGCCGGACTGGCTGAGCGAGATGGTGAGCCTGGCCGTGCAGCCGGGCGTGGGCGCGGTGGGCGCGCGGCTGTGGTACCCCAACAAGACGCTGCAGCACGCCGGCGTGATCCTGGGCATTGGCGGCATCGCCGCGCACGCGCACCGCGGCATGCCGGTCGGCCGCGAAGGTTACGCAGGCCGTGCCGCGCTGATCCAGTCGTTCTCTGCCGTCACGGCGGCCTGCCTGGTGATCCAGAAGCAGCATTACCTGGCGGTGGGCGGGCTGGACGAGGTGAACCTGAGGGAGTCGTTCAACGACATCGATTTCTGCCTGCGCCTGCGCGAAGCCGGTCTGCGCAATGTCTGGACGCCGTACGCCGAACTCTTCCACTACGAGTCGGCGACGCGTTCGAAGAACATGTCCCCGAAACGGCAGGCGCAGTTCCAGGAAGAGTCCGCCTACATGCACAAGCGCTGGGGCGACCTCCTGCAGAACGACCCCGCCTACAGCCCCAATCTCATGCTGGCCCGCGAGGACTTCAGTTACGCCTGGCCGCCCCGCCTCGCGCCGGTCTGATGGCCCTGGACGTGTCCGTCGCGCTGTGCACCCGCAACGGCGCGCGCTACCTCCCCGAGCAGGTTCGCAGCATCTGCGCGCAGACGCCGCTGCCGCGGGAGATCGTGCTGTCCGACGACGGCTCCACCGACGGCACCGTGGCCGTGGTGCGCGACACCCTCGTGCAATGCGGCGTGGCCGACCAGGTCGCGCTGCGCGTGTTCAGCAACGTGCCGCCGCTGGGCGTCACGCGCAATTTCGAGCAGGCCGTGAGCGCCTGCAGCCATGAACTCATCGCCCTGTGCGACCAGGACGACGTGTGGCACCCCGGCCGGCTCGCGCGCATGGTGGCGCAGTTCGAGGCGCGTCCCGACCTGCTGCTGCTGCACACCGATGCGCGCCTGGTCGACGCCGAACTGAAACCCCTGGGCTCCACGCTGTTCCATGCGCTGGAGGTGCAGCCCGCCGAGCTGGCGGCCATCGCCGGCGGCGACGCCTTCGGCGTGCTGCTGCGGCGCAACCTCGCGACGGGCGCCACCACGGTGTTCCGCAAGACCTTGCTCGAGGCGGCGCTGCCGTTCGCGCCCGAGTGGGTGCACGACGAATGGCTGGCCGCGGTGGCGTCGGCCGTCGGGCGCATGGACGTGCTGCCCGAGCCGACCATCGACTACCGTCAGCACGCCAGCAACCAGATCGGCGCCCGGCGGCTCACGCTGTCCGAGAAGGTGGCCAAGGCCTTTGCCGAACGCGGCGACAAGCATGTGGCTCGCCTGCGCCGGGCCGAGGCCCTGCTGCAGCGCCTGCAGCGGCTCGGTGGGCGTGTGCCGGCCAGGTACCTGGACGCACAGCAAGCCAAGGTCGCGCACCAGCGGTTCAGGGCGCAGCTCCCGGCGGCGCGGCCCTTGCGCCTGCTGCCGATCCTGCTGGAGGCGGCGCGCGGCCGCTATGCGCGCTTCGGCCGCGGCGGGCATGCCATCGCGCAGGACCTGCTCGAGCGCGGCTGACTAGCGGCGCAGCTTCCAGTACCGCCAGAACGACCCCGACAGCCACACCTTCAGCAGGCTGGTGACGTGCCAGTACAGGTACTTCTTGCTCCGGTGGCTGTCGCGTTGCGCGTCGTGCCGGGCCACCAGATCTTCGCCCACCTGCAGTTTCCAGCCTGCGAGCCGGGTGCGCGCGCAGATGTCGAAATCTTCGCCGTACATGAAAAAGCGCTCGTCGAAGCCGCCGACCTGCCGGTAGGCCTCGCTGCGAAACAGCATGAACAGCCCCGGAATCCACGCCGGCACCCTTGGCCGCACGTAGCCGGGCTTCTTGCGCCCGACGATCTCGAAGGGTGTGAGCAGCGCCCGGTGCGGCTCCGGCCCGGCCTTGCCGGGCTCCAGGATGCGCGGCGTCAGCAGCCCGGCGTCGGCCGCGGCCTGGGCGAGCAGGGGCGTCAGCACGTCGCTGTCGAGGCGGATGTCGGGGTTGAGCACCAGGAACCACGGACTGGTGCAGCGCGCGAAGGCCTGGTTGTGGTTGGCGCCGAAGCCCTTGGGGCTTGCGTTCGTGATGCGCTCCACCTCGAAACCCCAGCTCCGCCCCGCGAGCAGGTCAGGCTCCGGAATGTTCTGCGTGAGCAAGACCTTGGCGATGGTGGCGCGGCAATGCCGCTCCAGTTGATCGAGCAGCGGCAGCACCAGCGCAAGCTGGCCGTGGCTGACGATTGAAATGGTGATCGGAGGAAACGGAAGGGGGAAGGGGGAGGGGGGCGTGGGCATGGTCTAATTTCGCTCGGGAATTCTAGGGTTCCCCAACCCCCACACATGATTGCTCTGATCGTCATCAGTTTCTTCGTCGCCGCCTTCTCGGTCCAGGTGTTCATGCGCCGCGCGCGCAGGCATGCCCGCATCTACGGCGCCGACATGCCCCAACGCTTCCACAAGGGCCACGTGCCGCGCCTGGGCGGTGCGGGCATCCTGCTGGGCATGGGCGTGGCCTGGCTGGCGGCCGGCATCACCGGCACCGACCCGTTCAACGTGTCGTGGCCCGTGAAGACTTCGATGCTCACGCTGCTGTGCATCCTGCCCGCCGTGCTGGGCGGCATCGTCGAAGACATCACCCAGAAGGTCAAGGTGCGCTATCGGCTCGGGCTGACCATCGGCTCGGCGCTGCTGGTGTGCTGGCTGCTGGGGCTGGGCGTGGCGCGCACCGGCTTCGAGATCGTCGACGGCTGGCTGGTGATGATTCCCTTCGCCACCGTGCTGTTCGCGGTGCTCGCCATCGGCGGCCTGCCGCACGCCTTCAACATCATCGACGGCTACAACGGCCTGGCGGGCACGGTCGCCGTGCTGGTGTGCCTGGCCATCTCCCACGTGGCGCTGCAGGTGGGCGACCGGCAACTGGCGGCCATGATGGTCTGCCTGGTCGGCGCCACCATGGGCTTCCTGGTGTGGAACTACCCGCGCGGCAAGATCTTCGCCGGCGACGGCGGCGCCTACGTCTGGGGCATGGTGATTGCCGTGGCCGTGGTCATGCTGGTGCAGCGCCACCGCGTGGTCTCGCCCTGGTTCCCGATGCTGTTGCTGATCTACCCGGTGTGGGAGACGCTGTTTTCCATCTACCGCAAGCTGGCGCGCGGCCAGTCGCCCGGCACGGCCGACGCGCTGCATTTCCACCAGCTGATCTTCCGGCGCATCGTGCGCGTGGCGCTGGCCGATGACGAGGCCCGCCAGCTGCTGGCCCGCAACAACCGCACCTCGCCCTACCTCTGGATGTTCGCCGCCATGTCGGTGGTGCCGGCTGTGCTGTTCTGGAACAACACGCTCGTGCTGATGTTCTTCTGCCTGCTGTTTGTCACGACCTATGTGGGTGCGTACCTCATGATCGTGCGCTTCAAGGTGCCCCGCTGGCTGCGCCCCTGACAGCCTGCGCCTTGCGAGAATTCCCCCTCATCGTCCAACGCTTCGGAGCCTGACCGCCCATGACCGACCCCGTCCTCAACATTCCCCCGCGCGACAAGGCCGAGATCCTGGCCCAGGCGTTGCCGTACATCCGCAAGTTCCACGGCAAGACCATCGTCATCAAGTACGGCGGCAATGCCATGACCGACCCCGCGCTGCAGGCCGACTTTGCCGAAGACGTGGTGCTGCTCAAGCTGGTCGGCATGAACCCGGTGGTGGTGCACGGCGGCGGGCCGCAGATCGAGGCGGCGCTGAACAAGCTGGGCAAGAAGGGCAGCTTCGTGCAGGGCATGCGCGTGACCGATGCCGAGACCATGGAAGTCGTCGAATGGGTGCTGGCCGGCGAGGTGCAGCAGGACATCGTGGGCCTGATCAACCAGGCCGGCGGCAAGGCCGTGGGCCTCACGGGGCGCGACGGCGGCCTGATTCGCGCGCAGAAGCTCAAGCTGGCCGACCGCACCGACCCCGCCGTGCTCCACGACGTGGGCCAGGTCGGCGACATCGTCTCCATCGACCCCAGCGTGGTGAAGGCGCTGCAGGACGACGCCTTCATTCCCGTGGTCAGCCCCATCGGCTTCGGCGAGGACAACGAGAGCTACAACATCAACGCCGACGTCGTGGCCGGCAAGCTCGCTACCGTGCTCAAGGCCGAGAAGCTCATGCTGCTGACCAACACGCCCGGCGTGCTCGACAAGAACGGCAAGCTGCTCACCAACCTGAGCGCGCGCGAAATCGACGACCTGTTCGCCGACGGCACCATCTCGGGCGGCATGCTGCCCAAGATCGAGGGCGCCCTGGACGCGGCCAAGAGCGGCGTGAATGCGGTGCACATCATCGACGGCCGCGTGCCGCACGCGATGCTGCTCGAGATCCTGACCGACCAGGCCTACGGGACGATGATCCGGGCCCGCTGAGCCCCAGGTCGCGTGCAAGAAACGCAGAGGGCGCGCGCTCACTGCGCTGTGCGAGAATCAATTGATTACATCTTTGCACGCGCTCCCATGCAGAACGAAGAGACGACCAGTGCTCCCGGCGTAGAGACCCCTGCAGACCCGCCCACCCCCCCGGCGCGCAAGCGCCCGAAACCGGGTGAGCGGCGCGTGCAGATCCTGCAGGCGCTGGCCGCCATGCTTGAGCAGCCCGGCGCCGAGCGGGTCACCACCGCGGCGCTGGCCGCGCGGCTCGAGGTGAGCGAGGCGGCGCTGTACCGCCACTTCGCCAGCAAGGCCCAGATGTTCGAGGGGCTCATCGATTTCATCGAGCAGAGCGTCTTCACCCTGGTCAACCAGATCCTCGAGCGCGAGGGTGCCACCGGCGCCCAGCAGGCCGGCCGCATTCTCACGCTGCTGGTCCAGTTCGCCGAGCGCAACCCCGGAATGACCCGCGTCATGGTGGGCGATGCGCTGGTCTACGAGAACGAACGCCTGCAGCAGCGCATGAACCAGTTCTTCGACAAGATCGAAGCCACCTTGCGCCAGGTGCTGCGCGGCGCGGCCGCCGCCGAAGGCTCGGCCACGCCCAGCGTCGATGCGCAGGTCCGCGCGGCGGCGCTCACCGCCTTCGTGGTGGGGCAGCTGCAGCGCTTTGCGCGTTCGGGCTTCCGGCGCGCCCCGTCCGAACACCTCGAAGCGACGATTGCGCTGATCGTCTGAGGTGTTTTTCCCTCCCCTTGCGGGGGAGGGCGCGGGTGGGGGCCAGCGGCCCTCCGAAGGGCGCGCTCTGGCTGCCCCCATCCCAACCTTCCCCCAGAGGGGGAAGGAGCAAGACCTTCAGGCCGTGACCGTGACACCCACCGTGGCCCCCGCCGCAACAATCTCCCCCCACGTCGCGTCGTCCACCCAGATCCCGTCCTTGCGCCGCGCCGCACGCGCCTTGCGCTCCGGCTCGCCCGCAAGCTGCACCTCGTCGAAGCCCTGTCCCGGCGGGCTCTGGCGCAGCCACTCGACGAACTCGCGCGCCTCCTGTTCGAACGACGCTTGCGTGCCCAACCGCTCGGGGTCGATCAGCACGCTCAGCATCCCGTTGAGCACCGTGCGCGACGTGTCCGCCGGCCGGTGCCAGGTGCCCCCGCCCGACAGCGCACCGCCCAGCAGCTCGCACGCCACCGCCATGCCGTAGCCCTTGTGCTCGCCGAAGGTCATGAGCGCGCCGAAGAGCCCGTTGCCCTGCGGCACCACCACCACGCCCGGGTCGTTGGTGGGCGCGCCGTTCTCGTCGATCAGGTAGCCGTCGGGCACCCGCTCGCCCTTGTTGTGGGCCACGCGCATCTTTCCCTGCGCCACGCGGCTGGTCGCGTAGTCGAGCACGAAGGGGTCGGCGCCCGCCAGCGGAATGCCGATGCAGCACGGGTTGGTGCCGAAGCGCCCGTCGCCGCCGCCCCAGGGCGCCACCACCGGGCGTGACAGCACGTTGACGAAGTGCAGGGCCACCAGCCCCTGCGCCGTCGCCATCTCGGCGAAGTGCCCGATGCGCCCCAGGTGGTGCGCGTGCGAGAGCGTGAAGATGCAGCTGCCGTGCTGCCTGGCGCGCGCAATGCCCAGCTCCATGGCCTGCACGCCGACGATCTGTCCGTAGCCGTGCTGGCCGTCCAGGCCCATCATCGTGCCGATGTCGAGGTTCACGCGCACGGCGGCGTTGGGCTTCAGCCCGCCTTCGGCCACCGCATCGACATAGCGCGGCAGCATGCCCACGCCGTGCGAGTCGTGGCCGCTCAGGTTGGCCAGCACCAGGTTGGCCGCCACCTGCTGCGCTTCGGCGGGCGAACTGCCGGCGGCTTCGAGGATGCGGGTGACGGTGGCTTGCAGGCTGTCGGCCGGCAGTGTTCTGGACATGGATCAGACTCCCTTCGCGTTCAAGGTGATGGCATAGAGCGACGAGGTCGCACAGATGAAAAGGCGGTTGAGCTTCGGCCCGCCGAAGCACACATTGGCCACGCGCTCCGGCACGAGGATCTTGCCCAGCAAGGTGCCGTCGGGGTGGTAGGCGTGCACGCCGTCCGCCGCGCTGGTCCAGATGCGGCCCTCGGTGTCGAGCCGGAAGCCGTCGAACAGGCCGTTCGTGCATTCCGCAAACACCTCGCCGCCACTCAGGGAGCGCCCGTCAGCACCCACCTTGAACCTGCGGATGTGCCGCGGCCCGTCCGCCGCATGGCTGGCGCCCGTGTCGGCGATGTACAGCAGCGACTCGTCGGGCGAGAACGCCAGCCCGTTGGGCTTGACGAAGTCGTCGGTCATGCGCGCGACCTCGCCGCTCGCGGGGTCGATGCGGTAGACATGGCAGGCGCCGATCTCGCTGTCGGCGCGCAGGCCTTCGTAGTCCGACAGGATGCCGTAGCTCGGGTCGGTGAACCACACGCCGCCGTCCGAATGCACCACCACGTCGTTCGGCGAGTTCAACCGCTTGCCCTGCCAGTGCGAGGCCAGCACGGTGATGGTGCCGTCGTGCTCGGTGCGCGTCACCCGGCGCGTGAGGTGCTCGCAGCTCACGAGGCGGCCCTGGCGGTCCACCGTGTGGCCGTTGGTGTTGTTGGCCGGCGCGCGGAACACGCCCACCGTGCCGTTGACCTCGTCGTAGCGCAGCATGCGGTTGTTCGGAATGTCCGACCACACCAGCGTGCGGTGCGCGCCGAACCACGCGGGGCCTTCGCACCAGCGCGCGCCGGTCCACAGGCGCTCCAGGCGCTCGGGGCCGGGAATGCAGCCTTTGAAGCGCGGGTCGAGCTGTTCGAAACCGGTGCCGTCCAGAAAGCCGAAGGGGAGGTCTTGGCGGTTGGCCATGGGTGTTGTCTTCCTTGGGTGAGATGTGGGTGCGGCCTCAGCGCCTGGGGCGCGAGCTCGCCAGCACGATGACCGCGATGATGATGACGCCGGTCAGCAGCGTGCGCAGCCCCGGCCCGGCGCCGACGGCGTTGAGCAACGCCACCAGCAGGAACATGAACATGGCCGCGCCCCAGATGCCCGGCACGCTCGGCCGCCCGCCCGCCACCGCCGTGCCGCCGATGACGACCACCGCGATGGTCATCAGCAGGTACTCGGCGCCCTGGTCGAGCGAGTTGCCGCCCGAGAAGCCCGCGATCAGCGCGCCCGTGAAGCCCGCGAGCGCGGCGCAGATCACATAGGCCAGCAGCCGCGTGCGCTCCACCCGCAGGCCCGCGAGCTGCGCGGCGCGGCGGTTCTGGCCCACCGCGGCAATCGAGCGGCCCAGCACCGTGCGCTCCAGCATCACCGCGATCAGCACGGTGACCACCACGGCCACCAGCGCCACCAGCGGCACGCCGAGGATTCGCTGGGCCATCAGGTCGGAGAACAGCGCCGGCGGCTTCACCTTGAGCCCGCGCCCGAAGTTGATGGCCACCGACATCACGATCAGCGAGGCCGCCAGCGTGGCAATGATCGGCGGAATGCGCAGCAGCCGGATCAGCCCGAAGTTGAACAGGCCCACGCCCGCCCCGACGGCCGTGGCCGCCAGCAGCCCCGGCACCAGCATCGCGTTGTTGCCGTCCATGACGATCATCGCGGCCGCGCCCGACAGCGCGATGGTCGAGGGAATCGACAGGTCCGCATTGCCCGGCCCCACGCTGATCACCAGCATCTGCCCCAGCGACACCAGCACCGTGAA
This sequence comes from Variovorax pasteuri, assembly GCF_051216435.1. Lineage (NCBI taxonomy): Bacteria > Pseudomonadati > Pseudomonadota > Betaproteobacteria > Burkholderiales > Comamonadaceae > Variovorax > Variovorax pasteuri. Next base: position 277,529 of record NZ_JBPJZS010000006.1, on the reverse strand, counting down.
GGCCGAGAAAGCGAGTGCCGCGGCCAGCAGGTCGCCCGAGCCCTGGCCGTGGGCGCTCCACACCGTGGCGGCCCAGGCGAGCACGGCCGCCACGCAGGAGCCCAGCCAGGGGCGGTTGCCGGCGAGTCTTTTGAAGCGCTGCCAACGCGGCGCCGTCACCGGCGGGGCCAGGGTCTCGTTCGCCGCGCTCATCGCTTGCCTCCCACCAGGTCGATGGCCGCGCGCAGGCCCAGCACGGCCACCAGGATCAGGCCCTGCATGCCCACCTGCCAGTCCGGCGCGATGTTCAGGAAGGTCAGGAACGAGGCCGCCAGCGTCACCGTGAGCGCACCGATCACCGCGCCCACCGGCGCCACCTTGCCGCCCGCGAACTCGGCGCCGCCGAGGATCGCCGCGGCAATGGCCACCAGCGTGTAGCGCGAGGCGATGTTGGCGTCGGCCGAGGTGGCCTGGCCTACGAGCATGAGCCCGGCGCACACGCCGAACACGCCGGCAATCGCATACACGCCGGCGCGCACGCGCACCATGTTCCAGCCCGCGCGCGCAATCGCGCCCGGGTTGCCGCCCAGCCCGCGCACCAGCGTGCCGAAGGCGCTGCGGGTGATGAGCAGATGGCCCACGATGGCCGTGACGATGGCCATCCAGATGGGCATCGGCAGGAGCGGCGTGCGCCAGCTCATGGCGCCGCGCAGCCACTCGGGCGCCGTGCCGCCCGGCGTGGGCAGCAACAGCACCGCGCAGCCCAGCCACACGAACGACAGCCCCAGCGTGACCACGATCGACGGCAACTGCCGCGCCTCGATCACCGCGCCCGCCAGCGCATACACGCCGACGGCCGCCGCCAGCGCCAGCACCGCGAGCCACGGCTGCGTGGGCATCAGCGTGGCGCCGATGCAGGCGACCAGCGACACGAACGGCCCGATCGACAGGTCGAGGTCGCTCACCGCCAGGATCATCATCTGCGCCAGCGTGGCGAACATCACCGGAATGGCCAGGTTCAGCAGCAGGTTGATGCCGAAGTAGGACATGGCGCGCGGCTGCTTCAGGAACACCGCCGCCAGCAGCAGCGCGAGCGCCACGGCGGGCAGCAGCGCATGCAGCATCGCCGTGCGTTGCGCGGGGCTTGCCGCGCGGCGTGTCATGGCACCGGCGCTCATGCCGCGGCCTCCTCGAATGAAAGTGCCACCACGCGCTCCTCGCTGATGTCGTCGCCGGCCAGCTCGCCGACCACGCGCCCGTTGCTGAACACATAGACGCGGTCGCAGTGGTGCAGTTCGTCGAACTCGGTCGTGTACCAGACGAAGGTGCGGCCCCGGTGCGCCTCGTCGCGGATCAGCGCGTACACGTCGCGCTTGGTGCCCACGTCCACGCCGCGCATCGGGTCGTCCATCAGGATGACCGGCGCGCTCGAGCCCAGCGCGCGCGCAAACAGCACCTTCTGCTGGTTGCCGCCCGAGAGCGAGCCGATGGGCAGGTTCATGTCGGGCGTGACCAGGCCCAGCCGCTGGCGCCACTGCTGCGCCTGCTCCTGCTCGCGCTTCAGGTCGATCAGCGGGCTGCGCGCGCGCAGTTGCGCGAGCCAGCCCACCGTCATGTTGCGCGCGATGGACCAGAGCGTGAACACGCCGTCGGTCTGCCGGTCGCCGGCCACGAAGGCGGTGCCGCCTTCGACGCGCATCGCGTCCTTGTCGTCGTACGTGTGCTGCGAGGCTTGCTGCAACGCCAGCAGGATCGCGGTCTGGCCATGCCCGGCCAATCCTGCGAGGCCGATGATTTCCCCGCGCGCTGCCCGCAGCGCCATGCCACGCTGCGGCGAGGCCTGCACCTGCACCACGGCCTGCACGTCGCCGGCTTCGCGCCGGCGCGCCGTCGATGCGTCGGAAGACGGCGCATCCCTGGCCACCGCCTGGCCCATTGCCGTCACCAGCCGCTCGCGGTCGGTCTCGGCGGTCGGCGTGGCCTGCACCACCTGCCCGTCGCGCATCACCACCAGCCGGTCGGTCACCGCGAAGATCTCGCGCAGCTTGTGCGTGATCAGCACGCAGGTCTTGCCCTCGGCCACGAAGCTGCGGATGTAGGCCAGCAGCTGCGCGGCGGCCTGTCCGTCGAGCGAGGACGTCGGCTCGTCGAGGATCATCAGTTCCAGCGGCTGCGCGCCGGGTGTGAATGCGCGCGCCACCTCCACAATCTGCCGCTTGCCGATGGGCAGTTCGCCCACCACGTCGTCGGCCCGCAGGCCGTGCCCCGGAAAGATGCGGTCCAGCGAGGCCATCAACTGCGCACCCGCGCGCTTGCGCCACGCCCATTCGGCCGACTGCGGCTGCGCGATGCGCATGTTCTCCGCCAGCGTGAGGTTGTCGCACAGCGACAGCTCCTGGAACACGCAGCGCAGCCCCCAGCGCCGTGCTTCGCGCAGGCTCCATGCGGCGCTGTCCGCGGGCCTGCCTGCGAAGTGCAGCGCCCCCCGATCGGGTGCGAGCGCACCGCACAGCACGTTGACGAGTGTCGACTTGCCCGCGCCGTTGTGTCCCACGAGGCCGACGCATTCACCGCGCCGCAATTGCAGATCGACCCCGCGCAGTGCCTGCACGGCCCCGAAGGACCGCGCCGCGCCGCGCACCTCGACCAGCACCTCACCCGGTGGCTGTTGCGATGGGTTTGGCATCGCTGCTTACTTGGCTTTGGCGATGAAGTCGATCACTTCCTTCTGCGAGTACTCGACGTTCACCACGCTGCCGACCTCGGTGTTCTTCACGGCGTCGTCGAGCGTCTCCTGCGTCACCACGCTGATCGGCAACTTCATGTCCTTGGGCACCTTCGCGCCCGACAGGATCTGCTGCGCCACCCAGAACGCGAAGGTCGACGCGCCCGGCGCGATGCTGGCCGACATGGTCTGGTACTTGTTGGCGTCGCGCTGTTCCTTCCACCACGCCAGTTCGTCCTGCCGGTTGCCCATGAAGATCACCGGTGTCGGGCGTCCTGCCGCCTTGAAGGCCTGCGCCACGCCGTAGCCGTCGCCGCCCTGCGTGGCCACCGCCGTCACGGGCGGCAGCGTCGAGAGAATGGCCGACACCTCTTTCTGCGCCACCGTCTGCGTCCAGTTGCCGTGCACCGAGCCGACGATCTTGTATTCGGGCCGCTTGGCCACGGCGGCGGTGATGCCCTGGTGGATCTCGTCGTCCACGAACACGCCCGCGATGCCGCGCACTTCGAGCAGGTTGCCCTTGATGCCGCGGCTGGCGAAGTAGTCGATCTGCATCGCGCCGAGCTGCTTGAAGTCCACCGCGATGCGGTAGGCGCAGGGCTCGTTCACGATGCCGTCGAACGACACCACCACGATGCCCGCATCGCAGGCCTGCTTCACCGCGCCGTTCAGCGCCGTGGGCGAGGCCGCGTTGATCACGATGGCGTCGAAGCCCTGCAGGATCATGTTCTGGATCTGCGCGGCCTGCTCGGTGGCCTGGTTCTCCGACGTGGTGAAGCTGGGCGCCTGTGCCACCACGCCCTTGGCGACCGCGTCCTTCGTGACCTTGTCCCAGCTCTTGAGCATGGCCTGCCGCCACGAGTTGCCGGCGAAGTTGTTCGACAGCGCGATCTTCTTGGCCTTGGTGTCGGCCGCGTGCGCGGGGAGGTGCAGTGCGGCGGCGCCCAGAACGAGGGCTGCAGCCAGTGCGGTAGACGAGAGTCGGATCTTCTTCATGGCGTTGTCCTTGGTTTTCCGAACCCGCTGTCCCGGATCCGGTTGTCTCCTGCGGATGCCCCTGGTGCGATGCCGCGCCGGTCAGTGCGGCGGCATCGGGGCGCTGTGTCCTGTGTGGTGGGTGTCGGCTACATCACCGCGCCGACCTGCCACGGAACGAACTCGTTCTGCCCGTAGCCGTGCTGCTCGCTCTTCGAATGCGCGCCCGACGCGGTCGCGAGCACCATTTCGAAGATGCGCTGGCCCATCTCCTGGATCGAGGCCGTGCCGTCCACGATCTCGCCGCAGTTGATGTCCATGTCCTCTTCCTGCCGCTGCCACAGCGCCGAGTTGGTCGCCAGCTTGAGCGAAGGCGAGGGCGCGCAGCCGTAGGCCGAGCCGCGCCCCGTGGTGAAGCAGATGAGGTTGGCGCCGCCGGCCACCTGGCCCGTGGCGCTCACCGGGTCGTATCCCGGCGTGTCCATGTAGACGAAGCCGTGCGCGGTCACGGGCTCCGCGTATTCGTACACCGCCTCCAGGTTGCTGGTGCCGCCCTTGGCGACCGCGCCCAGCGATTTCTCCAGGATGGTGGTCAGGCCGCCCGCCTTGTTGCCCGGCGAGGGGTTGTTGTTCATCTCGCCCTGGTTGATCTCGGTGTAGTGCTCCCACCACTTGATGCGGTCCACCAGCTTCTGGCCCACCTCGCGCTTCACCGCGCGCCGCGTGAGCAGATGCTCGGCGCCGTACACCTCGGGCGTTTCGCTGAGGATGGCCGTGCCGCCGTGCGCCACCAGCAGGTCGACCGCCGCGCCCAGCGCCGGGTTGGCGCTGATGCCCGAGTAGCCGTCGGAGCCGCCGCACTGCAGCCCGATGGTGATGTGCGCCGCGCTGCACGGCTCGCGCTTCACCGCATTGGCGCGCGGCAGCATCTCGTTGATGAGCGCCACGCCCTTCTCGACCGTCTTGCGCGTGCCGCCCGTGTCCTGGATGTTGAAGGTGCGGAAGTTCTCGCCCTCGGCCAGGTGGCCGGTCGCCAGCCAGGCGTTGATCTGGTTGGCTTCGCAGCCCAGCCCCACCACCAGCACGCCCGCGAAGTTCGGGTGCGTGGCATAGCCCGTGAGCGTGCGCGCCAGGATCTGCAGCCCCAAGCCCTCTGTGTCCATGCCGCAGCCGGTGCCGTGGGTCAGCGCGACGATGCCGTCGACGTTGGGAAACGCCGCGAGCGCCTGCGGGTTGGTCTTGCGCGAGAAGTGGTCGGCAATGGCGCGCGCGGCCGTGGCCGAGCAGTTCACGCTGGTCAGCACGCCGATGTAGTTGCGCGTGGCCACGCGCCCGTCGGCGCGCTTGATGCCCATGAAGGTGGCCTCGCGCTTCGCGGGCGCGGGCTTCACGTCGGCGCCGAAGGCGTAGTCGCGTTCGAAGTCGCCTTTGTCGGGGCCCATGTCCAGGTTCTGCGTGTGCACATGCTCGCCCGCGGCGATGGGCCTGCTCGCGAAACCGATGATCTGGTTGTAGCGGCGCACCGGCTCTCCGGGGGCGATGGCGCGCATGGCGACCTTGTGGCCCGGCGGAATCAGGCCGCGCACGGCCACGCCTTCGATGGCGGTGCCGCCGAGCAGCTGGGCGCGCGCGATGACGACGTCGTCGGCGGGGTGGAGTCGGATGTAGGGGGTCATGGGGGTGGCTGGCTTGTGATGGCTGGCGGTATGTGTCAAGAAGCTTTGGCGCGGCGCCAGCTCGCGCTGAATCTTTGGTGGAACTTGTCCATGTGCTGGTGCATGGCGTCGCGTGCCGCCGCGGGGTCGCGCGCCGCGATCGCGTCGAGGATGGCTTCGTGCTCGCCGATGGCGGCCTGCCACGAGGTCATGGTCTCGAAGTAGTCGATCATCCGGGCGAAGATCGGCCCGTGCCGCGACTCCCAGAAGCCCTGCACCGTCTCGGTCAGCACCACGTTGTCGCAGGCGTTGACGATGGCCAGGTGGAAGGCGCGGTCGCCTTCGTGCGGCACCTCGTTGCGCGCGGCCATGTCGCGCATGGTCCGGATGGCGCGGCGCATGGCGTCCACGTCCTTGCGCTTGCCGTGCTGCGCGGCCGTGGCGGCGGTCTCGCCTTCGACCAGGCGGCGCGCGCGAATGATCTCCAGCGGACCCCATTCGGCACCGGCACCGGCGCCGTTCGCGCCGTTCGCACCGTTCACGACCGGGGCCGTGCGGTGCGAACGGTCGAGCACGTACACACCCGAGCCGGTGCGTATCTCGACCCAGCCCTCCACCTCCAGCGCAATGAGCGCCTCGCGCACCGAAGGCCGGCTCACGCCCAGTTGCTTGGCCAGGTCGCGCTCGGCGGGAATGCGCGCGCCCACGGCGAACTCGCCCTTGCCGATGAGCACGCGCAGCTGTTCGGCAATCTGGCGGTACAGGCGCTGGGGTTCGAGGGTCTGGATCGGCACGGGAGCGAATGAAGCGAAAGGAAGAACGAATAAGGGCAGGGGGCCCGGCTTAAGGGTTGTCCTGAATTGGACAAGTGGTAAGGCCAATTCAGAATACGATACCCCGCCCGCGCCACCATCGGGCCTAACCCGAAGAACGAGGAGACACCGATGAGACTGAAGGGAAAGACCGCACTGGTCACCGCCGCAGGCCAGGGCATCGGCCATGCCAGCGTGCTCGCCATGGCGGCCGAGGGCGCGCAGGTGTGGGCCACCGACGTCAACGAGACGCTGCTGGCGCGCTACGCCGGCATGCCCAACGTCACCGCGCTCAAGCTCGACGTGCTCGACAAGGCCGCCATCGGCGCGCTGGTGGCCAAGCTGCCCGCGCTCGACATCCTCTTCAACTGCGCCGGCGTGGTGCACAACGGCACCATCGAGCAGGCCACCGACGACGACCTGCTGTTCGCCTTCAGCCTCAACGTGCGCGCGCAGATGTGGACCATCCAGGCCGTGCTGCCCGGCATGCTGGCGGCGGGGCGCGGCAGCATCATCAACATGGCGAGCGTGTGCTCCAGCATGAAGGGGCTGCCCAACCGCTTCGTCTACGGCACCACCAAGGCGGCCGTGCTGGGCCTTACCAAGAGCGTCGCGGCCGACTACGTGGCCAGGGGCATCCGCTGCAATGCGGTGTGTCCGGGCACGGTCGACACGCCCTCGCTGGGGGACCGCATCAACGCCAATGCCGACCCCGACGCGGCACGCCGGGCCTTCATCGCGCGCCAGCCCATGGGCCGGCTCGCGCAGGCCGAGGAAATCGCGCCGGTGGTGGTGTTCCTTGCCAGCGACGAATCCGTCTTCGCCACCGGACAGGCCTTCACCGTCGACGGCGGCATCACGATATGAACCAGCTCGACTTCGCGGGCCGCCATGCGGTGGTCACCGGCGGCGCCACGGGGCTCGGTTTCGGCATTGCGCAGCGGCTGATCGCTTCGGGCGGCAGCGTCACGCTGTGGGACCGCGACGAGGCCGCCGCGAACCAGGCCGCACTGTCGCTGGGCGACAAGGCCTTCGCGCTGAAGGTCGACGTGGCGCAGCAGCCCTCGGTCGCCAAGGCCGTGGCCGCCACGCTGGGACATGCGCCACGCATCGACGCGCTGGTCAACAGCGCGGGCATCACCGGGCCCAACACCAGGCTGTGGGACTACCCGGTGGACGACTGGCGCCAGGTGATGGACGTCAACATCAACGGCGTGTTCCTGTGCTGCCGCGAGGTGGTCGCGCAGATGCGCAAGCAAAACTATGGCCGCATCGTCAACATCGCCTCGGTCGCCGGAAAAGACGGCAACCCCAATGCCAGCGCCTACAGCGCGAGCAAGGCGGCCGTCATCGGCCTCACCAAGTCGCTGGGCAAGGAACTCGCCGACACGGACATCCGCGTGAACTGCGTGACGCCCGCGGCGGTAAAGACGGCCATCTTCGAGCAGATGTCGCCCGAGCACATCGCCTTCATGCTGTCGAAGATTCCCATGGGCCGTTTCGGCACGGTGGAGGAGGTGGCCGCGATGGTCGGCTGGCTCTGCACCGAAGATTGTTCTTTTTCCACCGGCGCGGTGTTCGACCTGTCCGGTGGGCGCTCCACGTATTAGTTCAAACCAATGCACTGAAAGGAAAGCATGAAACTCGTCCGCTACGGCAACCCCGGCAAGGAAAAGCCCGGCCTCATCGACCAGGACGGCAGGCTGCGCGACCTGAGCGCCATCGTCAAGGACATCGGCCCCGAGCAACTCGGCGACGCCGCCATCGCCAAGCTGCGCAAGACCAAGCTCGACAAGCTGCCCCTGGTGCGCGGCAAGCCGCGCCTGGGCAGCCCCGTGGCCAACGTCGGCAAGTTCATCGCCATCGGCCTGAACTACGCGGACCACGCGGCCGAGTCCGGCCTGCCGGTGCCCAAGGAGCCCGTGGTCTTCATGAAGGCCAACAGCTGCATCCAGGGCCCGAACGACCCGGTGATGCTGCCCAAGGGCTCGGTCAAGTCCGACTGGGAAGTCGAGCTCGGCGTGGTCATCGGCACGCGCGCACGCTACGTGTCGCAAAAGAGTGCGCTCGACTACGTGGCCGGCTACTGCACCATCAACGACATCAGCGAGCGCGAGTACCAGATCGAGCGCGGCGGCACCTGGGACAAGGGCAAGGGCTGCGACACCTTCGGCCCGCTGGGCCCCTGGCTGGTGACGCGCGACGAGATCGAGAACCCGCAAAAGCTCGCGATGTGGCTCGACCTGAACGGCCAGCGCGTGCAAACGGGCAGCACCAAGACCATGATCTTCAGCGTGGCCAAGATCGTGAGCTACGTGAGCCAGTTCATGACGCTGATGCCCGGCGACGTCATCACCACCGGCACGCCGCCCGGCGTGGGCATGGGCATGAAGCCGCCGCTGTTCCTGAAGAAGGGCGACGTGATGACGCTGGGCATCGAGGGCCTGGGCGAGCAGCGCCAGGAAGTGGTGCCGTTCAAGCTCTGACGGGGCACCGGCCTTCCCCCGTCTTCCAAGGGCGCCTGCGGGCGCCCTTTCTGTTGGCGCTTCAAATGTCCCATTGACAGAACATTGAAACTGCAAAAACATCAAAGGCATGTCGCAAATGCCTTTGCCGAAATACCACCAGATCTACCTGGTGCTGCGCGAGCAGTTGCACGAGGGGCGTTTTGCCGAAGGGCTGCCGGGTGAACTCGCGCTCATGGCGCAGTTCAACGTGGCGCGCGTCACGGTGCGCCGCGCGCTCGAGCAGCTGGCCTCCGAAGGCCTGATCGAGCGCAACCCCGGGCGTCGCACGCGCGCGCTGCCGCCCCCGGTGCTCGGCGACGGTCCCAGCGGCAAGAGCATGGAGCGCGCCAATCTGCGCGGCCTGCTCGAGAACCTGGTCACCATGGGCCTGCACACCTCCGTCAAGGTGATCGACGTGGCGACCATCACCGCGTCCACGCAGGTGGCCGAGGCGCTGCAGCTGAAGCTCGGCGACCCGGTCCAGAAGGCCGTGCGCGTGCGTTCCACCAAGGAAGGCCCGCTTTCGCACATCACCACCTACGTGCCCGACACCATCGCGCGCCGCTTCGGGCGGCGCGAGCTGTCGAAGAAGCCCATCCTGGTGCTGCTCGAGGAATCGGGCGTCAAGGTGGGCAGGGCGCACCAGACCATCTCGGCCCGCCTGGCCGACAACGTGCTTGCACAGCACCTGGACGTGTCCGTCGGTTCGGCCCTGCTCGCGGTGCGCCGCCTCATCTACGACGAAGACGAGCGGCCCGTGCAGTGGCTGCACGGCCTCTACCGCCCCGACCGCTACACCTACGAAATGCAGCTCTCCCGCGTGGGCAGCATCGACGCCAAGGTGTGGGTCAGCAAAGACGTGTCAGCCCAGTTCAACTGAAGAAAAAGGAAAGCCTCACCATGCAGAACCGCCGTCGTTTCGTGTCGCAGTCGGCCGCCCTGGCCACCGCTGTCGCCTTCCCGCTCGTGGCTGGTGCGCAGCCCAAGACCGTCAAGGTCGGTGTGCTGCACCCGGTCACCGGTGCGCTGGCCTATTCGGGCCAGCAGTGCCGCCTGGGTGCGCTCATGGCCATCGAGGACATCAACGCGGCGGGCGGCATCAAGTCGCTGGGCGGCGCGAAGCTCGAGGCCCTGCTGGGCGACGCGCAGTCGCAGCCGCAGGCCGGCGCCGCCGAGGTCGAGAAGATGAACGAGGCCGGCGTGTCGGCCATCGTGGGCGCCTTCGCCTCGGCCATCTGCCTGGCCACCACGCAGGCCGCGGCCAAGTACAACCTGCCGCACGTGGTCGACGTGGGCGTGGCCGACCAGATCGTCGAGCGCGGCCTGAAGAACACCTTCCGCTTCGGCCCCGGCTACAAGAAGTCGACCGAGGTCGCCATTGCCAACCTGCTGGTGCTCAACAAGGCCGCGGGCAGCCCCGCCAAGACCGTGATGATCATCCACGAGGAGTCGCTCTTCGGTGCCGGCACCGCGCAGCTGCTGTCGCGCGAACTGCCGGGCTACGGCTTCGAGGTGAAGGAGGTGGTGAAGCACGCCAACCCCACGCGCGACTTCAACAACATCGTGCTGCGCATGAAGTCGGTCAACCCCGACATCGTGATTCCGGCCAACTACTACAACGAATATGCGCTGCTGGTGCGCACCATGCAGCAGCAGAAGGTGGTGCCCAAGGCCATCTTCTCGGTGCTGGGCGGCGCCGCGTCGAGCTACAAGTTCGTGAAGGAATTTCCGGACGCGGCCAACGGCATCATCGACTGCAACCACTGGTTCAACCCGAAGGACAAGCGCTCGCAGGAACTGCGCAAGCGCGTGGAAGCCAAGGGCCAGTTCTTCAGCTACGAGGTCTTCATGACCTACACCTCGATGTGGCTGCTGGCCGATGCCATCGAGCGCGCCAAGTCGACGGAGCGCGCCGCCATCATCGACGCGCTGGAGAAGAGCACCTTCTCGAATCACATCATGCCGTACGGCCCGACCAGGTTCGTCAACGGACAGAACGAGGGCGCGCAGCCGCTGATGACGCAGGTGGTGAAGAACGACATCAAGGTGATCATTCCGCGCGACTACCGCGAAGTCGACCCGATCTTCCCGCTCAAGACCTGAGCGAGTGTTGGACGCAACGGTGGCGAGCCCCGCGAAAGGCGAGCACTGCAGGGCAGCCCGAAGGGCCGGCGCAGTGCGGTCGCATGGCCCGCTCCGCATGCCGGGCGGACTTCCTGAGAAGCGCTGCGACAGCACGAGACAACCCAGCCAATGCTAGACATCAACATCCTCTTCCCCTCGGTCCTCAACGGACTGACCACAGGCGCCGTGTACGCCCTGATTGCCGTGGGCCTCACGCTGATCTACGGCGTGCTGCACATCATCAACTTCGCCCACGGCGCCAGCCTGATGCTGGCCCTCTACGTCGTCTACTTCCTCAAGGAGCGCCTGGGCATCGACCCCTACATGGCGCTGCCCATCGCCATCCTGGGCATGTTCGCGCTCGGCTATGCGCTGCAGCGCGTCGTCATCAACCGCGCGGGCCACGGCAAGGACGAGAACATCCTGCTCGCCACGCTCGGCATTTCCATCGTCATGGAGAACCTCGCGCTGCTGTTCTTCAAGTCGGACACCCGCAGCATCGACACCGCCTATTCGCTGAGCACCGTCGCCATCGGACCCGCCATGATCGCCGTGCCCAAGCTCATCGCCTTCGCCGGTGCGCTCGCGGTGTCGGGCATCCTGTTCTGGATCATGGGCCGCACCGACCTCGGCCGCGCCATCCGCGCCGTGGCCAAGGAGAAAGAGGGCGCCAAGCTCATGGGCATCGACGTCGACCATGTGTATGCCATGAGCTTCGGCATCGGCCTGGCGTGCCTCGGCGCGGCGGCGTGCTTCCTGCTGCCCGCGTACTACGTCAACCCCCAGGTCGGCGGCGGCTTCGTGCTCGTGGCCTTCACCATCGTCGTGCTCGGCGGCATGGGCAGCTTCGTGGGCGCGCTCATCGGCGGCCTGCTCGTGGGCGTGGTCGAGTCGCTCGGCGGCCTCTACCTGGGCGAGTCGCTCGGCCAGATCGGCATCTTCGCCATCTTCATCGGCGTCGTGCTGTTCCGCCCGCAGGGCATGTTCGGAGCCAAGGCATGAACGCGGGAACGAAACAGCTCGCGGGCATCGCGCTCTTCGCCGTGGTCATCGGCTGCGTGCCCCTGGTCACGAAGTCGGGCGTCATGCTCAACTTCGTGATGATGGCGCTGTACGCCACCCTCATCGCGCAGGCCTGGAACATCCTCGGCGGCTTCGGCGGGCAGTTCTCGTTCGGGCATGCGCTGTTCTTCGGCACCGGTGCCTACATCCAGGCCATCGCGCAACTGCAGGGCGGCATCAACCCGTGGGTCGCGCTGCCGATGGCCGTGGCCGGCGCCGCGCTGGTGGGCCTGTTCGTCGGCGCGCTTACCTTCCGCTACGGCCTGAAGGGCTCGTATTTCGCGCTCGTCACGCTGGCCTTCGCCGAAGTGTTCCGCATCGTCGCGACCTCGGTGCCGTTCACCGGCGGCGGCGTCGGGCTCATGGTGCCGCTGCGCGAATCGGTCGGCAACATGCAGTTCTCCTCGCGCGCGGGCTACCTGTGGCTGGTGCTCGCCATGGTCGTCGTCGCGCTGCTGGTCACCTGGTGGCTGCGCAACGGCCGCTTCGGCGCCTACCTGCAGGCCGTGCGCGACAACGAAGATGCCGCGCGCGCCGTGGGCGTGAACCCGTTCCGCGTCAAGCTCGCGGCCATCGGCATCTCGGCGGCCTTCATGGGCGCGGCCGGCGGGTTCTACGTGCAGGTGTTCCAGTACATAGATGCAGGCATCGCCTACGGCTCGGTCACCTCGGTCGAGGCGCTGGTCGCGGCCATCGTGGGCGGCATGGGCACGCTGTGGGGGCCGGTGCTCGGCGCGGCGGTGCTGCACCTGCTGTCGGACTTCACGCGCAACCTGTTCGGCGAACTGCCGGGCATCAACATGGTCATCTACGGCACCGTGCTCGTGCTCATCGTGATCTTCCTGCCGCGCGGTGTCGCGGGCCTGGGGCTCTCGGTGCGGCAGCTGTGGAATGCCAAGGGAGGCAAGCATGACTGAGCCTCTCCTGAAACTCGACGGCGTCTCGCGCTCCTTCGGCGGCCTGAAGGCCGTGCAGAACGTGAGCCTGGCCGTGCAGCAGGGCAGCCTCACGGCGCTGATCGGGCCGAACGGCGCGGGCAAGACCACGCTGTTCGCGCTGATGTCGGGCTTTCTGAAGCCCGACGCCGGCACCGTGCGCTTCGCCGGCCAGGACATCACCGGCCGCGAGCCGCACCGCAACGCCGTGCTCGGCATGACGCGCACCTTCCAGATCGTGAAGCCCTTCGCCGCGCAGACCGTGCGCGAGAACATCGCCGTGGGCGCGCACCTGCATGTGCGCAACCGCGCCGAAGCCCTGCAGAACGCCGAGGCCGTCGCGCAACGCGTGGGCCTCGCGCCGCAGCTCGACAAGCCCGCGTCCGACCTCACCGTGGCCGGGCGCAAGCGCCTCGAACTCGCCCGCGCGCTCGCCACGCGGCCCCGCCTGCTGCTGCTCGACGAAGTGCTCGCAGGCCTCAACCCGCAGGAGATCGCCGAGATGATGCCGGTGGTGCGCGGCATTGCCGACAGCGGCGTGACCGTGCTGATGATCGAACACGTGATGCAGGCCGTGATGAACCTGGCCGAGCATGTGTGGGTGCTGGCGCAGGGCCAGCTCATTGCCGAGGGCAACCCGGCGCAGGTGACTTCCGACGACCGGGTGGTCGAGGCGTACCTGGGACACGGCACGGCGGCGCGCCTGCGCAAGGCCGCGGCAGCAGCGTCGGGAGCCCAGGCATGAGCGCGTTGCTGGACATTCAAGGCCTGCGCGGCGGCTACGGCCGCGTGGAAGTGCTGCGCGGCGTCGACCTGCAGGTCAACGCCGGCGAAATGGTCGCGCTGCTGGGCAGCAACGGCGCGGGCAAGTCGACCCTCAACAAGATGGTCTGCGGCCTCGTGCCGGCCTGGAGCGGCACCGTGCGCTTCGACGGCAAGGACCTCACCGGCGCGCACTACCGCGACGTGGTCAAGGCCGGCCTCATCCAGGTGCCCGAAGGCCGCAAGGTGTTCCCCAACCTCAGCGTGCTGGAGAACCTGGAGCTGGGCTCCTTCACCCGCGCCCGCGAGCGACGCGCGGCCAACGTCGAGAAGATGTTCCACATCTTCCCGCGCCTGCGCGAGCGCATCGCGCAGCACGCCGGCACCATGAGCGGCGGCGAGCAGCAGATGCTGGCCATCGCACGCGGGCTCATGGCCGAGCCGGTGCTGCTGATCCTCGACGAGCCCTCGCTGGGCCTTTCGCCGCTGCTGGTGGAAGAGATGTTCACGCTCATCCGCACGCTGCGCGACGGCGGCCTGGCGGTGCTGCTGGTCGAGCAGAACGTGGGCCAGTCGCTGGAAATTGCCGACCGCGCCTACGTGCTGGAGAACGGCAGCGTGCGCTTCTCGGGCAAGCCCGACGCGCTGCTGGGCAGCGACGAACTGCGGCGCGCCTACCTGGGGCTGTGAGCCCCGCGACAAAAACAAGGAGACCTTCCCCGATGAAACGCCGTGACATCCTCATCGCGCCCCCCGCGCTGGCCGCATTGGCCTTCGCTGCCGGCGCCCGCGCGCAGATCGGCGGCGCGCCGGTGCGCATCCTCGTCGGCGCGCCCGCCGGCGGCTCGACCGACACGCTGGCCCGCTCGCTGGCCGTCAGCATGGGCCCCGCGCTGGGCCGCACCGTCATCGTCGAGAACAAGCCCGGTGCCGGCGGCAACATCGCCGCCGACGCGGTCGCCAAGGCCGCGCCCGACGGCCACACGCTGCTGCTGAGCTTCACCAGCCATGCCATCAACGCCACGCTGTACCCGAGCCTGCCCTTCGACCCGGTGAAGGACTTCACCGCGCTCACTTGCGTGGCCACCTCGCCGTCGATCCTGGTGGCCAACCCTAGCCTGCCGGTGAAGGACGTGCGCGAACTCATCGCGCTGGCCAAGGCCAAGCCGGGCCAGCTCAACTTCGCCATCGGCGCGGTGGGCTCGTCGCTGCACATGGCGGGCGAAGACTTCAAGATGCAGTCGGGCGTGGACATCGTGAACATCCCCTACAAGGGCACCGCGCCCGCCGTGCAGGACCTGCTCGCGGGCCAGGTGCAGCTGATGTTCGCGGCGGTGGGCAACGTCAAGGCCCACATCCAGGCCGGCAAGCTCAAGGCGCTGGGCGTGACCACCGCGAAGCGCCTGCCCGCGTTCCCCGACGTGCCGGCCATCGCCGAGGCCTTGCCGGGCTACGAGTCGAGCGCATGGTTCGGCCTGTTCGGCCCGGCACGCCTGCCCGCGGACGTGGCGCGCAAGCTCGGCGACGCGGCGCGCCATGCGCTGCAGCAGCCCGACATGCGCAAGCGGCTGGAGACCGAAGGCGCGATTCCGGTCGGCAACTCGCCCGAGCAGTTCGCGGCGTTCGTGCAGAGCGAGATCCCGCGCTGGGCCAAGGTCGTGAAGTTCTCGGGAGCCAAGCCGGAATGAGCGCTTTCGCAACGAACCCCACGCCGGAGCACCTGCCGGCCCAGACGCTGGCGCAGAAGCTCATCGCGCGCGCCAGCGGCCGCGACCATGTGGCCGTGGGCGAGATCGTGACCTGCGACGTCGACCTTGCGATGTTCCACGACTCCTCGGGCCCGCGCCGCCTGAAGCCCATGCTCGAAGAGCTGGGCGCGCAGATATGGGACCGCTCGCGCATCGTGCTCGTGATGGACCACTACGTGCCCGAGCGCGACGACGACTCGCGCCGCATCGTGCGCATCGCGCGCGACTGGGCACGCGACCAGCAGCTGCCGCATGTGTACGACAGCCAGGGCATCTGCCACGTGGTGGTGCCGCAGCACGGCCACATCCGCCCCGGCATGCTGTGCGTGGGCGGCGATTCGCACTCGCCCACGGGCGGCGCTTTTGGCGCCTACATGTTCGGCGTGGGCAGCACCGAGATGCTCGGCGTGGTCGTCACCGGCGAGATCTGGCTGCGCGTGCCCGAGACCATCCGCATGTGGTGGGACGGCGCATTGCCCGCGGGCGTGACCGCCAAGGACATGATGCTGCACATGATCGGGCGCTTCGGCATGAACGGCGGGCGCTACCAGGCGGTCGAGTTCGCGGGGCCGGCCGTCAAGGCGCTGTCGATGCAGGAGCGCATGACGCTGTCGAACATGAGCGCCGAGCTGGGCGCGCAGGCCGGGCTGATCGCGCCCGACGAGACCACCGCAGCCTTTCTGGCGACCGCGGGTGCGCCGCGCGCGGACATGGCGCGCTGGTTCACCGACGAGGCCGCCGACTTCACGCGCCACCGCTTCGACGCCGCCACGCTGGAGCCGCACATCGCCGCACCGCACAGCCCGGCCAATTCGCACGGTGTGAGCCGCTATGCGGGCATGCACGTGGACGTGGCCTACATCGGCGCATGCACCGGCGCCAAGCTCGACGACCTGCGCGCCGCGGCCCAGGTGCTGCGCGGGCACAAGGTGGCGGCGGGCATCCGCCTGATCGTCGCGCCCGCCAGCCTGCAGGACCAGGAGCAGGCGCGCGCAGAGGGCGTGCTGCAGGTGCTGATGGACGCGGGCGCCGAGCTGTTCCCGACCGCGTGCGGCGCCTGCTCGGGCTATGGCGATCCGATGGGCGACGACATCACCGTCATCTCGACCACGGCGCGCAACTTCAAGGGCCGCATGGGCTCGCCGAGCGCGCAGGTGTACCTGGGCTCGCCCTACACGGTGGCGGCTGCGGCGCTGCGCGGCCAGGTGACCGATCCGCGCGAGGTGCTGCAATGAGCGTGACACGCGCCACCCACCGCGTCTGGCGCCTGGGCGCGGACATCGACACCGACCTGCTCGCGCCGGGCCATGCCATGAAGCACGGCATCGACATCATCGCGAAGCACTGCCTCGAAGCCATCCGCCCCGACTTCGCCGCCGGCGTGCAGCGCGGCGACGTGCTGGTGGCCGGGCCCAACTTCGGCATCGGCTCCTCGCGCGAGCAGGCCGCCGCCGTGCTGGTGCACCTGGGCGTGGCGGCTGTCGTCGCGCCTTCGTACAGCGGCCTGTACTTTCGCAACGCCTTCAACGTGGGCCTGCTGCTGCTGACCTGCGCCGAGGCCGAGACGCTGAACGAGGGCGAGCAGATCGCCCTCGACACCACGGCACCCGAGATCGTTGCACCCGGCAGGCGGCGCCTGGCCTGCGAGCCGGTGCCGCCATTCCTCATGGACATGGTCCGCGCCGGCGGGCTGTTGAACCAGCTGCGCCAGCGCTCCGGCCGCCCCGCCTTCAAGAAAGCCCCCGATGCCTGATCCTTCTTCCGCCGCAACACTCGACCCCGTCACGCTCGCCGTGCTGCGCGGCCGCCTCGAACAGGTGGCCGACGAGATGGACGCCACGCTCTACCGCAGCGCGTTCAACCCCATCATTGCCGAGGCGCACGACGCCTGCCACGGCCTGTACGACGCCACGACCGGCGACACGCTGGTGCAGGGCAAGTCGGGCCTGCCGGTGTTCGTGGGCGCCATGGCCTTCGCCGTGCGCGCCACCGCCAAGGCCGCCGAGCCGCGCGGCGGCATGAAGGATGGCGACATCTGGATCAGCAACGACGCCTACGACGGCGGCACGCACGCCAACGACTTCAAGCTGGTGAAGCCCTTCTTCCGCAACGGCAAGCTCTACTGCCACATGGCCTCGGCCGCGCACTGGCACGACGTGGGCGGCGCGGTGCCCGGCAACTACAACCCCGCGGCCACCGAGTGCTGGCAGGAGGCGGTGCAGATTCCGCCGGTGCGCATCGTGCGCAACGGCGTGCTCGACGCCGACGTGCTGGCCATCCTGCAGGCCAACACGCGCCTGCCCGACAGCCTGTGGGGCGACCTGAACGGCCAGCTCGCCGCGCTGGAGCTCGGCGAGAAGCGGCTGAACGGCCTGCTCGACGAGTACGGCGACGACCTGGTGCTGAACGCGCTGAGCGAGCTGCGCACCCGCGCGCTGCGCCTGATGCGCTCGCACATCGCCTCGCTGCCCGACGGGCGCTACAGCTTCGACGACGTGCTGGACAACGACGGCATCGTCAACGAGCCGCTCGCCATCGCGCTGGACATGACGGTGGCCGGCGACCGGCTGACGCTCGACTTCTCGCGCACCTCGCCGCAGTGCGCGGGGCCGGTGAACATCTCGCGCGCCACCGCCATCGCGGCCTGCTACGTCGCACTCAAGCACCTGTTCCCCGACGTGCCCGCGAATGCGGGTGTGCTCGATGCGGTGGACTTCGTCATTCCCGACAAGCTCGTCATCAGCTGCGAGCGCCCGCGCCCGGTCGGCGGCTACACCGAGACCATCCTGCGCATGATCGACGTGATCTTCAGCGCCGCCGCGCAGGCCGACCCCACCCGCGCCGTGGCGCAGGCCTACGGCACCATCAATGCGCTGTCGATCGCGGGCCACCGCAGCGACAAGGGCCGCGAAGGCCAGCGCTGGGTGATGTTCAGCTTCTTCGGCGGCGGCCACGGCGGGCACTCGGGCGGCGACGGGCTGTCGCACGGCAACGCGCCGATCTCGACCGCGACCATTCCGCCGCTCGAGATTCTCGAAGCCGCCTACCCGGTGCGCTTCACCGAATGGTCGCTGCGCGCCGACTCCGGCGGCGACGGCCAGCACCGCGGCGGCCTGGGCGCCGTCTATGAAATCGAACTGCTCGAGAAGGACGCCGAGGTGTTCGTCTTCGGCGAGCGCGGCACCTCGCCGCCCAAGGGCATCGCGGGCGGCGGCCCGGGCGCGGTCAACGTGTTCAGCTACGAGAACGCGGGCGAGTGGCACACACCGCCCATGGTGTCGAAGATGCGCGGCATCACGCTGGCGCGCGGCGAGCGCGTGCGGCTGGAAACACCCGGCGGCGGCGGCTGGGGCCATGGCGCCCAGCGCAACCCGGCGCAGCGCGAGGCCGACGTGGCGATGGGCTACGTGAACACCGACAGCAAGAAGAAAGCCTCCGAATGACTTCCCCTGCCAAATCCCTTGTCGTCGGCGTCGATGTCGGCGGCACCTTCACCGACCTGTTCGTGCTCGACGAAGCCAACGGCACCGCGCGCATCGTCAAGGTGCCTTCCACCCGCGGCGAGGAAGCGCGCGGCTTCATGAACGGCGTGGCCCGCGTGGCCGACTCGGCCGCCGACATCTCGACCATCGTGCACGGCACCACGGTGGGTACCAACGCGCTGCTGGAGCGCAAGGTGGCGCGCACCGGCATCATCACCACGCGCGGCTTCCGCGACGTGCTCGAGATGCGCCGGCGCGACCGGCCCGAGACCTGGGGCCTGCGCGGCAGCTTCAAGCCCGTGGTGCCGCGCGACCTGCGCCGCGAGGTGGACGAGCGCGTGCTGGCCGACGGCACGCTGCACACGGCGGTCGACCTCGACCAGGTGCGCGCCGAGGCACGCTTGCTGCTCGAAGCCGGCTGCGAGGCGGTGTGCGTGTTCTTCATCAACACCTACGCCAACCCCGAGAACGAGCGCCTGGCCGTGGCCGCGGTGCGCGAGCTGTGGCCCAACCCGCACGTGACCTCGGCCAGCGAGGTGCTGCCCGAGATCCGCGAGTTCGAGCGCTGCTCGACCGCCACGCTCAACGCCGCGCTGCAGCCGGTGGTGGGCAGCTACCTGGGCCGGCTGGAGAGCGACCTGCGCGCGCAGGGCTTCGCCGGCGAGCTGCTGGTGGTGCAGAGCAACGGCGGCGTGATGTCGCGCCAGACCGCCAGCGACCTGCCGGTGCGCACCGCGCTGTCGGGCCCGGCGGCGGGCGTGATCGCCTGCGCGGCCATTGCGCGCGCGGCGGGCTTTCCGAACGCGATCACGGGCGACATGGGCGGAACGTCTTTCGACGTGTCGCTGGTGGCCAACGGCGAGGCCGCGCTGGCGGCGCAGACCGCCATCGAGTTCGGCATGGTGATCCGCTCGCCCATGATCCAGATCGAGACCATCGGCGCCGGCGGCGGCTCCATTGCGTCGGTGGATGCGAGCGGCATGCTGCAGGTCGGCCCGGAGTCGGCGGGCAGCGTGCCCGGCCCGGCCTGCTATGGGCGCGGCAACATGCGCCCGACGGTGACCGACGCCAACGTGCTGCTGGGGCGCATCGCGGCGGACCGTCCGCTGGGCGGCGGGCTGCTCGCCGCGCTGGACGCAGAGAAGTCGCGCCAGGCGATCGAGGAACATGTGGCGCGCCCGCTGGGGCTTGATGTGTACGCGGCGGCCGAAGCGATTCTTACCGTGGCCAATGCGCGCATGGCCGGTGCCATCCGCCTCGTCTCCATCGAGCGCGGGCACGACCCGCGCCGCTTCGCCTACATGCCCTTCGGCGGCGGCGGCGCGCTGCATGTGTGCGCCATGATGCGCGAGGTGGGCGTGGCCACGGGCATCGTGCCGCGCTACCCCGGCGTGACCTCTGCGCTGGGCTGCGTGATCGCCGACATGCGCCACGACGCGGTGCAGACCCTCAACAAGCCGCTGGCCGAGCTCGATGTGGCCGATGTGCAGCGCCGCATCGACGCGCTGGCCGCCAGCTGCCAGCAGCGGCTCGATTCTTCGGGCGTGCGCTTCGACGAGGTGAAGCAGGTCGTCGCGCTCGACATGCTCTATGCCGGCCAGACGCACACGCTGCCGGTGGTGCTGGCCGATGCGGGCAAGGCGCCGCTCACGGCCGCCTCGATTCGCTCGGCCTTCGAAGCCGCCTACACGGCAGCCTTCGGCCGCGTGCTCGACGGCATCGCCATCCGCGTGATGAACCTGCGCTATGCGCGCATCGGCGTGCGGCCCAAGTTCGACCTGAAGGTGCTCGCACCCGAAGGCGAGGGCAGCACCGCGCCGCTGGGCACGCAGCGCGTGTTCCATCAGGGCCAGTGGCACGACGCGGTGCGCCATGCACGGCTCGAACTGCCCGTGGCCGCGCGCATCGACGGGCCCGCGATCCTGGAGCAGGCCGACACCACCGTGTGGCTGGAACCCGGCTTCCATGCCGAGGTCGATGCGCACGGCAACCTGCTGGTGAGGCCGTCGTGAGCGAAGGCGCGAAGGTGATCGCGGCGAAGACGGCGCTGGTCGTCATCGACCTGCAGAACGACTTTCTCGATGCCAAGGGCGCCTATGCGCGCGGCGGCGACACCAATCCGCCGGCCTTGCTGCTGCCCGAGCGCGTGGCCGCCGTGGCGCGCGCGCTGAAGGCGGCGGGCGGGCTGGTCGTCGCCAGCCAGTTCACGCTGTGGCCCGATGCGAAGGGCGAGCCGATGGTGTCGCCGCACCTGAAGGCGCTGCGCCCGTACCTGGCGAAGGGCGACTTCGCGCCCGGCAGCTGGGGCCAGGCCAATGTCGATGCGCTGGCGGGCCTGGTCGACGTGACGGTGAGCAAGGTCGCGTACTCGGCCTTCTTCAACACCCAGCTCGACTGGGTGTTGCGCCGCGCGGGCATAGCCACCGTGGCGGTCTGCGGCATCGTCACCAACGGCGGCGTGGCCAGCACGGTGCGCGATGCGCACATGCGCGACTACCGCACGCTGGTGCTGGGCGACGGCTGCGCGGCCTTCGGCGAGGAGCGCCACAACATCTCGCTGGCCGACATGCGCAACGTGGCCGAGGTCACGAACTGCCAGCCCTTCATCGATTCGATCGATTCGCTCGCATGACGCAACCCGTGCGAACCATTCGCCGCGCGGCCTCGGTCGAGGCCGACATGCATGTGGCGGTGGCCATCGTCGGCGGAGGCGCCTGCGGGCTCACCGCCGCGCTGATGCTGGCCGATGCCGGCGTCGACTGCGTGGTGCTCGAACGCGATGCGCTGCCGAGCGGATCGACCGCGCTGTCCTCGGGCTTCATTCCCGCGCCGGGCACGCGCACGCAGCGCGCGCACGGCGTGGCCGGCGACAGCGCGGCGCGCTTCGGGGCCGACATCCAGGCCAAGGCGCACGGCCGTGCGGCACCGGCGCTGGTCGAGGCCTATGCCGCCGCCATCGGCCCTGCGCTCGATGCGCTGCAGGAGCGGCACGGCCTCGCATGGATGCTGCTCGACGGCTTTCTCTACCCCGGCCACAGCGTGCACCGCATGCACGCGCTGCCGCAGAAGACCGGCGCCGCGTTGATGGCCGCGCTGCAGGCCGCAGTGGAGGCCGCCGGCGTCCCCGTGCTCACGCAGGCGGTGGTCGACACGCTGGTGCTCGACGACGAAGACCGCGTGATCGGCATCGACTACCTGCGCCCCGACGGCCGGCACGAGACGCTGGGCTGCGACGCGCTGCTGCTTGCCTGCAACGGCTTCGGCGGCAACACGCAGATGGTGCGCACGCTGCTGCCCGAGATGGCCGAGGCCACCTTCGGCGGGCATGTGGGCAACGACGGCAGCGCCATCCTCTGGGGCGAAGCGCTGGGTGCGCAACTGCGCGACCTGGGTGGCTACCAGGGGCACGGCTCTTGGGTCACGCCGCAGGGCGCATTGATGTCGTGGGCCGTGATGATGGAAGGCGGCGTGCAGCTCAACAGCGAAGGCCGTCGCTTCCATGACGAAACGCAGGGCTACTCGGAGGCTGCGGTGCACGTGCTGGCGCAGCCCGGCGGCATTGCGTGGAACGTGTTCGACACGCCCTTGCTCGCGCTGGCGCGCGGCTTTCCCGATTTCTGCGAGGCCGAGGCGGCGGGCGCGCTGCGCCGCTGCGACTCGGTGGCCGCGCTGGCCGACTGCATCGGCTGCGAGCGCGCGGTGCTGCAGGCCACGCTCGATGCGATGCGCGGTGGCACGCCGGGCGCCGACGGCCGCGTGTTCGCACGCGGCCTCGACGCGCCGTACTTCGCCGTCAAGGTGACCGGCGCGCTCTTCCACACCCAGGGCGGCCTGGCCACCGCGCCCGACATGCGCGTGCTGCGGCAAGACGGCACGCCGCTGCCCAACCTGCTCGCGGCGGGCGGCGCGGCGGGCGGCGTCTCGGGCGACGCGGTGTGGGGCTATCTCTCCGGCAACGGCCTGCTGAGCGCCGTGGCCGGCGGGTACATCGCGGCGCACACGGCTGCCGCGTTCATTCGATCCAAGGAGGCGTCCGCATGACGACCGACAACTTCAAGACCCGGCTGGCGCGCAACGACATCGTGCTCGCGCCGGGCGTGTACGACGCGCTGAGCGCGCTGGTGGCCGAGCAGGCCGGCTTCGAGGCGCTGTACCTCTCGGGCGCATCGATCGCCTACACGCGGCTGGGCCGCTCCGACATCGGCCTGACCACCTTCACCGAGGTGGCCGACACGCTCGCGCGCATCACCGAGCGCGTGAACCTGCCGGTGATCGTCGATGCCGACACCGGCTTCGGCAACGCGCTGAACACGCAGCGCACGGTGCGCGGCTTCGAACGCGCGGGCGCGGCCATGGTGCAGATCGAGGACCAGACCTTTCCCAAGCGCTGCGGCCACCTCGACGGCAAGGCCGTGGTGCCCGAGCGCGAGATGGTCGGCAAGCTCAAGGCCGCGCTGGACGCGCGCGCCTCGAGCGACACGCTGATCCTCGCGCGCACCGACGCGGTGGCGGTCGAAGGGCTGGAGGCCGCGCTCGACCGCGCCGAGGCCTACCTCGAATGCGGCGTGGACGCGCTCTTCATCGAGGCACTGCGCTCGCCCGCGCAGATGGATGCGGCGTGCCAGCGATTCGGCGACCGCGTGCCGCTGCTGGCCAACATGGTCGAAGGCGGCAAGACGCCGATCCAGGATGCCGATGCGCTGCAGAAGCACGGCTTTCGCATCGCCATCTTCCCGGGCGGCACGGCGCGTGCGGTGGTGCACACGCTGCAGGGCTACTACGCGAGCCTGCACCAGCACCGCACCACGCAGCCATGGCGGCCCCAGATGCTGGACTTCGATGCGCTCAACGAAGTGATCGGCACGCCCGAGCTGATGCGCACCGGCCAGAAGTACGACTGACGACGCGGCTCAGCGCAACGCGCGGACCAGCGCGTCGTACACCAGCCGCACACGCGCCGGCACCGGCGCGCGCTGCGAGCGGTAGACATGGATGGGCCAGGGCTCGGGCGCCTCGGCCTCCAGCACCGGGACCAGCGCGCCCGACTGCAGCAGCGGCTCGGCCAGCGGCCCCACGAGCTGGCCGAAGCCGATGCCCGCCAGCACCGCCGCGCATTCCGCATCGACGTCGTCGGTGACGAAGGACGGCGCGGCGATCGGCACCTGCCGCCCCTTGCTGAAGAACCACGACCACGGGCGGCCCGAGCTGCGGTCCATCAGCGCGGTGAGCGGAAAGCCGGGCAGCGCATCGAGGCTCTTCGGAATGCCGGTGCGCTCGATCAGCGCCGGCGCGGCCACCACGTAGAGGCGCATCTTGCCGACGGTGCGCGCGACGAAGCGCGCATCGCGGATGGGGCCTGCCCGCACCCCGATGTCGATCTGCTCGTCGACCACGTCGGCATGGGTCTCCGACAGCCTCAGGTCGAGCACCAGGCCGGGATGCTCGGCCAGCATCGGCGCCAGCACCTGCGGGATCAGCCGGCGGCCGAACACGTTGGGCGCCGTGACCCGCACCGTGCCCGCGTGCTGCGACAGCGCGCGCCGGTCGGTGCGGTGGAACAGCGCGTCGACGCCGCCCACCGCGGCACGCGCGCGCTGTGCGAGCTGCCGGCCGAAATCGGTGAGCTGCACGCCGCGCGTGCTGCGGTGAAACAGCGGCTCGCCCAGTTCTTCTTCCAGCTCGCGCACCGCACGCGTCACCACCTGCGGCGACACGGACAGGCGCACGGCGGCCTCGCGGAAGTTGGCGGCATCGGCAGCGGTGAAGAAGACGCGCAGGGCTTCGAGGCGGTTGGACATGGAGTGTTCCTTGTTGAGGAATTCTGAAGTCGCCAGAGTTTCATTTACTGGAACGCGTGGATTTTCCACACTGTATGCACTTCTTCAACACACCCGAAAGGAATTTCCCATGACATCCGTTCAAGACAACATCAAGGGCAAGGTCGCCATCGTCACCGGCGCGAGCAGCGGCATCGGCGAATCCATGGCGCGGCACCTGGCCGCGCGCGGCGCCAAAGTGGTGCTGGCCGCGCGCCGCACCGAGCGCCTCGACAAGGTGGTCGCCGAGATCCGCGAGGCCGGCGGCGAAGCCATTGCCGTGGCCACCGACGTGGCGAAGCGCGCCGACCTCGACAAGCTGGCCGTGGCCACGGTCGAGGCCTTCGGCCGCATCGACGTGCTGGTCAACAACGCGGGCGTGATGCCGCTGTCGCCCATCGAGAAGCTCAAGGTCGACGAGTGGGACCGCACCATCGACGTCAACATCAAGGGCGTGCTGTACGGCATTGCCGCGGTGCTGCCGCGCATGCAGGCGCAGGGCAGCGGCCACATCCTGAACGTGGCGTCCATCGCCGGGTTCAAGGTGTTCACGCCCATCGGCACGGTGTACAGCGCGACCAAGCATGCGGTGCGCGCCATCTCCGAAGGGCTGCGCATCGAAATGGGCAACAGCGGCGTGCGCGTGACCACCGTGTCGCCCGGCGCGGTCGAGTCGGAGCTGAAGTTCGGCAGCAGCGATGCCGACAGCGCGGCCGGCGTGCAGGCGTTCTACGAAGCCAACCAGATCCCGGCCGACGCGGTGGCGCGTGCCGTGGTCTACGCGGTGGAGCAGCCGGCGAACGTGGACATCAACGAAGTGGTGGTGCGACCGGTGTCGCAGGAGTTCTGAGTCGCACGGTCGCCGACATGACCGAGGGAAGGGGCCGATTGCGGCCCTTTTCGTTTCAATTAACCTTCAACAACTGAAGGTTTCTGGAAGCCGAAACCTCGAAGTCCCTGCAAAATAGAACGACCGTTCGTTTTTTTGTCTGGGATTTCCACGATGACCGCCACCGCCGCTCCCGCCAAGCCCGCCCGCGCCGCCCAGAAGGGCCAGCAGACCAAGGCTGTCATCGTCGATGCCGCGCTGGCGCTGGCCGCGCAGATCGGCCTGGAAGGCCTGTCGATCGGCGCCGTGGCCGAGATCACCAAGATGAGCAAGTCGGGCGTCTTCGCCCACTTCGGCTCGCGCGAGGAACTGCAGATCTCGGTGGTGCGCGAATACCACGCGCGCTTCGAACAAGAGGTGTTCTTCCCCGCCTTGAAGGCGCCGCGCGGCCTGCCGCGGCTGCGCGCCATGTTCGCCAACTGGATGAAGCGCACCTCGACCGAAATCGACTCGGGCTGCATCTACATCAGCGGCGCCTCCGAATTCGACGACCGTCCGGGGCCGGTGCGCGACGCGCTGGTCGAGTCGGTCAGCATCTGGCAGGCCGCCGTGCTGCGCGCCATCGTGCAGTCGAAAAGTGAAGGCCACCTGCGCGCCGACGCCGACGAGCGCCAGGTGGGTTTCGAGATCCACGGCCTGATCCTCGCGCTGCACTACGAGGCGCGCTTTCTCCAGGTGCCCGGCTCCATCGGCCGCGCCAACGTCGGTTTCGACAACATCCTCGCGCGCAGCGCGACCCCCGAGGCCCCCAAGCCGGAGGCTGCCACCGCAGCCGCACCCGCGGGCCGCCGCTTGAAGACCGTGCGCTGACACGCGCGCGGCTCGTCCCGCTTTCACGTTTCTGTTTTTTCTTTTTTCTATCTAGCTTCGACCAGGAGAGTTCCGGATGCCTACCTACACCCCCCCCGTTCGCGACATGCAGTTCGTGCTGCACGAAATGCTCAACGTCGCCGAGGAACTCAAGGCGCTGCCGGCCCATGCCGAGACCGATGCCGACACCATCAACGCGGTGATCGAAGAGGCCGGCAAGTTCGCCGCCGAAGTGACCTTTCCGTTGAACATCAGCGGCGACGAAGAAGGCTGCGTGCTCGACAAGGCCACCCATGAAGTGACCACCCCCAAGGGCTTCAAGGCCGCCTACGCCAAGTACGTGGAAGGCGGCTGGCCTGCGCTGTCGTGCGACCCGGCCTTCGGCGGCCAGGGCCTGCCGTTCGTGGTGAACCAGTGCCTGTTCGAAATGCTCAACAGCGCCAACCAGGCCTGGACCATGTACCCCGGCCTGTCGCACGGCGCGTACGAAGCGCTGGTGGCCCACGGCACCGAAGAACAGAAGAAGACCTACCTGCCCAAGCTCACGAGCGGCGAGTGGACCGGCACCATGTGCCTGACCGAACCCCATTGCGGCACCGACCTGGGCCTCTTGCGCACCAAGGCCGAGCCGCAGGCCGACGGCACCTACCGCATCACCGGCAGCAAGATCTTCATTTCGGCCGGCGAGCACGACATGACGGACAACATCATTCACCTGGTGCTGGCCCGCCTGCCGGACGCGCCCAAGGGGAGCAAGGGCATCAGCCTGTTCGTGGTGCCCAAGTTCCACGTCAAGGCCGACGGCTCGCTGGGCGGGCGCAACCCGATCTTCTGCGCCGGCCTGGAGCACAAGATGGGCATCCACGGCAACGCCACCGCGCAGATCGTGATCGAAGGCGCCACCGGCACGCTGGTGGGCGAGCCCAACAAGGGCCTGGCCGCCATGTTCGTGATGATGAACGCGGCTCGTCTGGGCGTGGGCAACCAGTCGCTGGGCCTGACCGAAGTGGCCTACCAGAACGCCCTGGCCTACGCCAAGGACCGCACGCAGATGCGTTCGCTGTCGGGCGTGAAGGCCAAGGACAAGGAAGCCGACCCCATCATCGTGCACCCCGACGTGCGCAAGATGCTGCTCACCGCCAAGGCCTATGCCGAAGGCGGCCGCGCGCTGCAGATCTTCTGCACGCTGCTGCTCGACAAGGAACACAACCACCCCGACGAGAAAGTGCGCAAGGACTCGGGCGAACTGGTCGCGCTGCTCACGCCCATCGTGAAGGCCTTCATCACCGACAACGGCCACATCGCGACCAACGCGTGCATGCAGGTGTTCGGCGGCCACGGCTTCATCAAGGAATGGGGCATGGAGCAGTTCGTGCGGGACAACCGCATCAACATGATCTATGAAGGCACCAACACCATCCAGTCGCTGGACCTGCTGGGCCGCAAGGTGCTGGGCAACAACGGCGCGTCGCTGAAGAAGTTCGGCAAGCTCGTCGCGAAGCTGGTGGAAGAAGAGGGCGTGAACGAGAAGATGGCCGAGTTCATCAACCCGATTGCCATGCTGGGCGACCAGCTCACCAAGTTCACCACCGAGATCGGCTTCAAGGGCTTCCAGAACCCCGACGAAGTGGGCGCCGCCGCGGTGGACTACCTGCGCGTGGCCGGCCACTTCGTGTTCGGCTACCTGTTCGCACGCATGGCGCAGGTCGCGTTGCGCGAAATCGCCGCCGGCAACACCGACCCGTTCTACGTGGCCAAGCTGCAGACCGCGCGCTTCTACTTCGCCAAGCTGTTCCCCGAGACCGCGACGCTGATGCGCACCGCGCGCGCCGGCAGCAAGGTGCTGATGGACACCGACGCGGCATTGGCCTGAGGCCGGCCTCTTGCCCTTTTTGCCCTTTCGCCCTTTCCTTCACCTCTGCGGGAGACACGCATGAAAACAACATTCGCAGCCGTTCTGTTCGCCGTCACGGCGGCCTCTGCCATGGCCCAGTCCACGCCCGTGGGCGTGTGGCGCAACGTGGACGACAAGACCGGCGAGGTCAAGGCCGAGATCAGCATCGCCGAGACCAACGGCGCGCTGCTCGGTCGCATCGAGAAGGCACTGGGCAAGGACGCCAAGCCCGGCGCCACCTGCGACGAATGCAGCGACGACCGCAAGGGCAAGCCCATGGTCGGCCTGGACATCATCCGTGGCGGCAAGAAGGCCGAGGGCAAGGACGTCTGGGAAGGCGGCAAGATCCTCGACCCCGAGAACGGCAAGGAATACCGCGCCAGCTTCACGCCCGTCGACGGCGGCAAGAAGCTCGAAGTGCGCGGCTATCTGGGCCCGTTCTGGCGCACCCAAACCTGGAACCGTGTTCCTTGACCCACCCCCGTAGCTGCTCACTTCGTGTGGCAGCCTCCCCCTCAAGGGGGCAACACCAGCGGCCCGGCAAAGCCGGTTCCGCGGTGTTCCCCGAACTGATTCAGAACTTCGAAACTCCGCTATGTCCCGATTTCAAGTGAAGAAGGTCGCCGTGCTCGGCGCCGGCGTGATGGGCGCGCAGATTGCGGCCCACCTCGTCAACGTGCGCGTGCCTGTCGTGCTGTTCGACTTGGCCGCAAAAGAAGGCCCGAAGAACGGCATCGTCACGCGCGCCATCGACAACCTCAAGAAGCTCAAGCCCGCGCCGCTCGGCGACGTGGCCGATGCCGTGTTGATCGAGCAGGCCAACTACGAGGACGACCTCGCCAAGCTCGGCGAGTGCGATCTCATCATCGAAGCCATTGCCGAGCGCATGGACTGGAAGCTCGATCTCTACAAGAAGATCGCGCCGCACGTCGCCAGGCATTCGATCCTGGCCTCCAACACCTCGGGCCTGTCGATCACCAAGTTGAGCGAGGCATTGCCTGAGGCGCTGAAGCCGCGCTTCTGCGGCATTCACTTCTTCAACCCGCCGCGCTACATGTTCCTGGTGGAGCTGATCAACACGCCCACCACGCAGCCGCAGGTGCTCGACGACCTCGAGGCCTTCGTCACCAGCACGCTGGGCAAGGGCGTGGTGCGCGCGCACGACACGCCCAACTTCATCGCCAACCGCGTCGGCATCGCCGGCATGCTGGCCACGCTGAAGGAAGTCGAGAAGTTCGGCCTCACGCCCGACGTGGTGGACGACCTCACCGGCAAGAAGCTGGGCCGCGCGAGCTCTGGCACTTTCCGCACGGCCGACGTGGTGGGGCTGGACACCATGGCCCACGTCGTGAAGACGCTGCAAGACACCCTGAACGCCGAGACCGATCCGTTCTACGCCAACTTTGCGACGCCGCCGGTGCTCGCCAAGCTGCTCGAGCTGGGCAACCTGGGCCAGAAGACCAAGGCCGGCTTCTTCAAGAAGGTCGGCCGCGACATCCTGCGCTTCGACCTGAAGAGCGGCGAGTACGTGCCCGCCGGCGCCAAGGCCGACGAGGTGTACGGCCGCATGCTGAAGAAGCCTGCGGGCGAACGCCTGAAGCTCTTGCGCGAGAGCGAAGGACCGCAAGGCCAGTTCCTCTGGGCCATCCTGCGCGACGGCTTCCACTACGCCGCCGTGCACCTGGCCGAGATCGCCGAGAGCGCGCGCGACATCGACTTCGCGATGCGCTGGGGCTTCGGCATGAAGCAGGGCCCGTTCGAACTCTGGCAGGAAGCAGGCTGGGCACAGGTTGCCAAGTGGATTCAGGAAGACATCGACGCGGGCAAGGCGCTGAGCACGGTGCCGCTGCCCAAGTGGGTGTTCGAAGGCGCGGTTGCCAAGGCCGGTGGCGTGCACACGCCCGAAGGTTCATGGAGCGCGCTGCAAGGCCGGTTCATCCCGCAGCGCAAGCTGCCGGTGCACGACCGCCAGCTGTTCCCCGAGAGCGTGCTGGGCGCGAACGCGGCCGATGCCAACAAGGCCGGCACCACGATCAGCGACGAAGGCGACGTGCGCGTGTGGACGCTGGACGGCGAGGTGCTCATCGCGAGCATCCATTCGAAGATGCACGCCATCAGCCCCGACGTGGCCGAGGCGCTGGGCGCCGCGGTCGAGCTGGCCGAGGCCGAGTACAAGGGCCTGGTGATCTGGTCGCCCGATGAGATGTTCTCCGTCGGCGCCGACCTGCAGGCGATGCTGCCGGCCTTCGTGGTCGCGGGCATCGGCGCGGTCGAGGGCGCGGAGGAAGAGCTGCAGAACGTGATGCTCAAGATCCGCTACGCCAGCGTGCCGGTGGTGTCGGCCGTGCGCGGCCTGGCGCTGGGCGGCGGCTGCGAGCTGGCGGTGTATTCGTCCAGGCGCGTGGCGGCGATGGAAAGCTACATCGGCCTGGTCGAAGTGGGCGTGGGCCTGATCCCCGGTGCGGGCGGGCTGACCTACATCGCACGCCGCGCGGCGGAGAACGCATCGGCTTCCACGGGCACCGACCTGCTGCCGTTCCTCACGGAAGGCTTTACTGCCGCCGCCATGGCGAAGGTGGGCACGGGCGCGCTCGATTCGAAGAAGCTGGGCTACCTGCTCGACAGCGACGTGATCGTGCCGAACAAGGACGAGCTCCTTTACGTGGCGTTGCAGCAGGCCAGGGCGATGGCCGATGCCGGCTACCGCGCACCGCTTCGCCGCAGCTTCCGCGTGGCGGGGCGCAGCGGGGCGGCCACGATCAAGGGGCAGCTGGTGAACATGCGCGACGGCGGGTTCATCAGTGCGCACGACTTCCACATTGCAAGCCTGATCGCGGGTGTGGTCACCGGGGGCGACGTCGATGCGGGTTCGCTCGTGACCGAGGAATACCTGATGACGCTGGAACGCAAGGCGTTCTGCTCGCTGATCGTGCATCCGAAGACGCAGGAGCGGATCATGGGGATGCTGAGTACGGGGAAGCCTGTACGGAACTGACCTGCATTTCTCCTTCCCCTTCCGGGGGAAGGCAGGGATGGGGGCTCTCCAACCAAGCACGATGCGAAACCAGTCCACGCCCAATGCCCGTGCAAACGCACAGGTGCTGCGTCGCGAGATGACCGACTCGGAGCGCAAGCTCTGGGGCGGTCTGCGCGCGGAGCAATTGGGCGTGAAGTTTCGGCGCCAGCATCCGCTGGGCGGCTACATCGCCGACTTCGCGTGCCTTGCGCCGAAGCTGATCGTCGAACTCGACGGCTCCCAGCACCAAGCGCAGCAAGGTTACGACGCGCGACGTGACGCATTTTTCCGCGCGCAGGGTTTCGACGTGCTGCGCTTTGCATCGAACGATCCGTTCACCAATCTTGATGGGGTTCGCCAGGCCATAGCCAACCGGCTTGTCGAGTTGACGCCGCAGGCCCCCATCCCAGCCTTCCCCCGGAGGGGGAAGGAGCAAGAAAATCCAGGAGCTTCTTCATGAGCAGCAAACAAGTCCAAGACGCCTACATCGTCTCCGCCACCCGCACCCCCATCGGCAAGTCGCATCGCGGCTTCTTCCGCAACTACCGCCCCGACGACCTGCTCGCGACCACGCTCAGGGCCGCGCTCGCCGCGGTCCCCAGCCTCGACCCCAAGGCCATCGAGGACATCATCTGCGGCTGCGCCATTCCCGAGTCGCAGCAGGGCCTGAACGTCGCGCGCATCGGCGCGGTGCTCGCCGGCCTGCCGACCAGCGTGGGCGGCATCACCGTCAACCGCTTCTGCGCCTCGGGCCTCTCGGCCGTGCAGATGGCGGCCGACCGCATCCGCGTGGGCGAAGCCGACGTGATGATCGCCGCCGGCGTCGAGAGCATGAGCATGGTGCCCATGATGGGCAACTCGCCTTCGCTGTCGCCCGCCATCTTCGAACGCGAAGGCGACGTGGGCATCGCCTACGGCATGGGCCTCACGGCCGAGAAGGTCGCGCAGCAGTGGAAGGTGAGCCGCGAAGCCCAGGACGCGTTCGCGCTCGCCTCGCACCAGAAGGCACTGGCCGCGCAGAAGGCCGGCAAGTTCGCCGACGAGATCACGCCCATCGAAGTGACCGACCGCACGCCGAACCTGGAGACCGGCGAGTCGGTCGCCAAGACCCGCACCGTGAGCCTCGACGAAGGCGCGCGCCCCGACACCAGCATCGAAGGCCTGGCCAAGCTGCGCACCGTGTTCGCCGCGCGCGGCACCGTGACGGCCGGCAACAGCTCGCAGACCTCCGACGGCGCGGGCGCGCTGATCCTGGCGAGCGAGAAGGCCGTCAAGCAATACGGCCTCACGCCGCTCGCGCGCTTCGTGAGCTTCGCCAGCAAGGGCGTGCCGCCGCACATCATGGGCATCGGCCCGATCGAGGCGATTCCGGCCGCGCTGCGCTACGCGGGCCTGAAGCACGAGGACATCGACTGGTTCGAGCTCAACGAGGCCTTCGCCGCGCAGTCGCTGGCGGTCATCCAAACGCTGGGGCTCGACCCGTCGAAGGTCAACCCGATGGGCGGCGCCATTGCGCTGGGCCACCCGCTGGGCGCGACCGGTGCTATCCGCTCGGCGACAGTCGTGCACGCGCTGCGTCGCGAGAATCTGAAGTACGGCATGGTCACGATGTGCGTGGGCATGGGCCAGGGCGCTGCGGGCATCTTCGAGCGCGTCTGACAGCCCAGGTCGTTTTGCCGTGCAGCCGTCGCAGGAGACAACACAGATGACAGCGCATCCGTTCGACAAGGCCCTCGCGATTCACCACAGCGACATCCGCGTGGGCCACTTCACGGGCATGACCAGCCCCGACTACTGGAACATGGTCGGGCCCTTCGGCGGCACCACGGCGGCGCTGGTGCTGCAGGCGGTGCTGAAGCACCCGGACCTGCTCGGTGCGCCGATCGCGCTCACGGTCAACTACGCGGCGGCGCTGGAAGCCGGTGCGTTCGACATCCAGGCCACGGCCGTGCGCACCAACCGCTCGACGCAGCACTGGACGGTGCAGATCACCCAGGCGGGCCCGAGCGGCGCGCCGAACATGACGACCACCGCCACGGTGATCACCGCGGTGCGCCGCGAGACCTGGGGCGAGAACGACCTGCCGATGCCCGCCGTGCCCAAGCCCGAGGCGGTCGAGCGCATCACCATCGGTCCGTCGGGTGTGGCGTGGATCGGCCATTACGAGATGCGCCCGATCAGCGGCGGCATTCCGGCCCGGTGGGACGGCAGCGGCCACCACAGCGAAAGCCGGCTCTGGCTGCGCGACGCCCAGCCCAGGCCGCTGGACTTCACGTCGCTCGCGGCCATGAGCGACCTGTTCTACCCGCGCGTGTGGCTGCGCCGCGCCAAGCCGGTGCCGGCGGGCACGGTGTCCATCACCACCTACTTCCATGCCAGCGCGGCACAGCTGGCCGAGGTCGGCACGGGCTACCTGCTGGGCAGCGCCACGGGGCAGCAGTTCAGCAACGGCTTCTTCGACCAGGCCGCGCAGCTGTGGAGCGAAAGCGGCGCATTGCTCGCCACCTCGAACCAGATCGTCTACTACAAGGAATGACCGCCATGTCGCTGACGAAAGCCGTACTCGTCGTCGGCGCCGGCGACGCCACCGGCGGCGCCATTGCCCGCCGCTTCGCGCGCGAGGGCTATGCCACCTGCGTCACGCGGCGCAGCCTCGACAAGCTGCAGCCGCTGGTGGCGCAGATCGAGGCCGACGGCGGCAGGGCGCACGCCTTCGCCTGCGACGCGCGCAAGGAGGAGGACGTGGTGGCGCTGGTCGAGCAGATCGAGGCGACCATCGGGCCGATCGAGGTGATGGTGTTCAACATCGGCGCGAACGTGCCCGAGAGCATCCTCACGGAGACCGCGCGCAAGTATTTCAAGGTGTGGGAGATGGCCTGTTTCTCGGGTTTTCTCAACGGCCGCGAAGTGGCCCGGCGCATGGTGGCGCGTGAACTGCCCAAGGGCGGCCACCGCGGCACGATCATCTTCACGGGCGCCACGGCGTCGCTGCGCGGCGCGGCCAACTTCGGCGCGTTCTCTGGCGCCAAGATGGCCTTGCGCGCGCTCGCGCAGTCGATGGCGCGCGAGCTGGGTCCGCAGGGCATCCACGTGGCGCACGTGGTGGTCGACGGCGCCATCGACACCGAGTTCATCCGCAGCAACTTTCCTGAGCGCTATGCGCTGAAGGAAGACGACGGCATCCTGAACCCCGAACACATCGCCGACGCCTACTGGATGCTGCATTCGCAGCCGCGCGATGCGTGGACGCACGAGCTCGACCTGCGGCCCTGGTCCGAGAAGTTCTGAAGACCCCAGGAAGGAGACAACCCATGACCAGATCCGTCGACTTCTATTTCGACTTCGGCAGCCCCGCCGCCTACCTGGCGGCCACCCAACTGCCCCATGTGTGCGCCGACACCGGTGCCGAACTGGTGTGGAAGCCCATGCTGCTGGGCGGCGTGTTCCAGGCCACGGGCAACCATTCGCCCGCCGAGATCAAGCCCAAGGGCCCGTACATGACCGCCGACCTGCAGCGCTTTGCCAGGCGCTACGGCGTGCCCTACGTGCACAACCCCTTCTTCCCCATCAACACCTTGCTGCTGATGCGCGGCGCCACCGGCATCCAGATGACCGAGCCCGCGCGCTTCGGCGCCTATGTGGATGCCGTCTATCACGCGATGTGGGTCGAGCCGCAGAACCTCAACGACCCCGCCATCGTCGGCGCCGTCTTGCAGAATGCAGGCTTCGACGCCGCCGGCCTGCTTGCGCTGGCCGGTGCGCAGGACACCAAGGACCGCCTCAAGGCCGTCACCCAGGAGGCCGTGGACCGCGGCGTGTTCGGCGCGCCGACCATGTTCGTCGGCACCGAGATGTTCTGGGGCCAGGACCGGCTCGATTTCGTGCGCGAAGCACTGGCAGCCGCCTGACCGCGGCAACGCCCCTTTTTACCCAAGGACCAATCCCATGAGCGACATCCTCGTCCACACCGAAGCCGGTGTGATGACCCTCACCTTCAACCGCCTCGACAAGAAGAACTCGATCACCAGCAGCATGTACGCCGAACTGGCCGACGCGCTGGCCACGGCCGAGGGCGACGCGGCCGTGCGCTGCGTGCTGATCCAGGGCGACCCGACGATCTTCAGCGCCGGCAACGACATCGGCGACTTCCTGAACGCTCCGCCGTCGACGCAGGAGTCGCCCGTGTTCCGCTTCCTGCGCGGCATTGCGACCTTTCCCAAGCCGATCGTCGCCTCCGTGTGCGGCCCGGCCGTGGGCATCGGCACCACGATGCTGTTTCATTGCGACCTGGTCTATGCGGGCGACAACGCAGCCTTCTCGATGCCTTTCGTGAACCTGGGCCTGTGCCCCGAGGCCGCATCGAGCCTGCTGGTGCCGCAGATGCTGGGCTACCACCGCGCGGCCGAGGCGCTGCTGCTGGGCGAACCCTTCATGGCCGAGGCTGCGCTCGAAGTGGGCCTGGTCAACCGTGTGGTGCCGCCGACCGAGGCGAACGCCATTGCGCAAACGCAGGCGCGCAAGCTCGCGGCCAAGCCGCTGAGCGCGCTGATCGAGACCAAGCGCCTGCTGAAGAAGTCGCAGATGCCCGCCGTGCTCGAACGCATGGGCGAGGAGGGCGCGAGCTTCGGGCGCATGCTGCGCGAACCGGCTGCCAAGGAGGCATTCGGTGCGTTCATGGAGAAGCGCAAGCCGGATTTCTCGAAGGTCTGACGCGCGCTGCAGGCCGGTGCGGGCACGCTGCCCAACGTTCAGTTTTCAAAGGGAAAAACGCCCCTAACGCGCGTCCAGCCTGCGAACGATGCTACTGAAAAAATAGCATCTGACGCGATAAGGCGGTGCACGTCCGGCTTGCCGGCGGGAGCCCCGGGCGTTCCGGGCGCCTGCAGTTAACCGGCCGACTTCTCGATGGGACGCGGGCGGCCGTTGTCGTCGATGGCCACGTAGGTGAAGGTGGCCTGCGTCACCTTGATGTATTCGCCCTGGGCCCGGAAGCGCTCGGCGAACACCTCCACCGTGACCGTGACCGACGTGCGCCCGATGCGCACCAGCTTCGAATAGAACGACAGGATGTCGCCCAGGCGCACCGGCTGCTTGAAGATGAACTCGTTCACCGCCACCGTGGCCATGCGGCCCTTGGCGTGACGCGCCGGAATCACCGAGCCGGCCAGGTCGCACTGCGCCATGACCCAGCCGCCGAAGATGTCGCCGTTGGCGTTGCAGTCGGCCGGCATCGGGATGACCTTGAGCACCAGCTC
The DNA here is from genome assembly GCF_051216435.1 of Variovorax pasteuri. Lineage (NCBI taxonomy): Bacteria > Pseudomonadati > Pseudomonadota > Betaproteobacteria > Burkholderiales > Comamonadaceae > Variovorax > Variovorax pasteuri. The sequence goes on along the minus strand of NZ_JBPJZS010000006.1, from coordinate 241,083 downwards.
CATGTCGGTGGGCAGGCTCTTGAGGGTGGCGGCAGCGGCGGCGCTGGAAGTGTCTGACATGGGCACAATCTGGAACAAACAAGCAACCACGATTGTCCTCCATGCGCCGAAGCGGCGAAGCCCTCCCCCCCACACACACCGTCTCCGGCCACCCGCCGGAGCGCAGCGACCGTTCCGACTGGGCGACGCTGCGCCGCCTGTTTCCCTACCTCTGGCAGTACAAATGGCGGGTGGCCGCCGCGCTGGCCTTCATGGTGGGCGCCAAGGTGGCCAACGTGGGCGTGCCGGTGCTGCTGAAGAACCTGGTCGACACCATGACGCCCAAGGCGGGCGCGCCCGACATGGCGCAGGCCCTGCTCATCGTGCCCATCGGCCTGCTGCTGGCCTACGGCCTGCTGCGCTTCTCGACCTCGCTGTTCGGAGAGCTGCGCGAGCTGATCTTCGCCAAGGCCACCGAAGGCACGGCGCGCCAGATTGCGCTGGAGGTGTTCCAGCACCTGCACTCGCTGAGCCTGCGCTTCCACCTGGAGCGCCAGACCGGCGGCATGACGCGCGACATCGAGCGCGGCACGCGCGGCGTGCACTCGCTGATCTCGATGTCGCTCTACAGCATCGTGCCCACCATCATCGAGCTGGTGCTGGTGCTCACCATATTGGGGGTGAAGTTCGACTCGCTGTTCGTCTGGATCACCGGGGCGGCGCTGGTGCTGTACATCGGCTTCACCGTCACGGTGACCGAGTGGCGCACGCAGTTCCGCAAGACCATGAACGAGCTCGACTCGGTGGCGCAGAGCCGCGCGGTCGACTCGCTCATCAACTACGAAACGGTCAAGTACTTCAACAACGAGGCGTTCGAGGCGAAGCGCTACGACGCCAGCCTGGACCGCTACCGCAAGGCCGCCATCAAGAGCCAGCGCACGCTGAGCATGCTCAACACCGGCCAGCAGGCGCTGATTGCCGTGAGCCTGGTGCTGATGCTGTGGCGCGCCACCTCGGGCGTGGTCGAGGGGCGCATGACGCTGGGCGACCTGGTGATGGTCAACGCCTTCATGATCCAGCTCTACATACCGCTGAACTTCCTGGGCGTGATCTACCGCGAGATCAAGCAGAGCCTGACCGACCTGGACAAGATGTTCGTGCTGATGGAGAAAGACCGCGAGGTGCGCGACGCACCGGGCGCGCAGCCGCTGGCCGGCACGGACTCCACCATCCGCTTCGAGGACGTGAGCTTTGCCTACGAACCCGCGCGCCCCATCCTGAAACACCTGAGCTTCGAGATCCCGGCCGGCAAGACGGTGGCCGTGGTGGGCCCCTCGGGCTCGGGCAAGTCCACGCTGGCGCGGCTGCTGTATCGCTTCTATGACGTGCAGCAGGGGCGCATCACCATCGGCGGCGAGGACATCCGCGAAGTCACGCAGGCCAGCGTGCGCCGCGCCATCGGCATCGTGCCGCAGGACACGGTGCTGTTCAACGACACGGTCGAATACAACATCGCCTACGGCCGCCCGGGGGCCACGCGCGAAGAGGTGGAGAACGCCGCGCGCGCCGCGCGCATCCACGACTTCATCTCGGCCACGCCCAAGGGCTACGACACCACCGTGGGCGAGCGCGGCCTGAAGCTGTCGGGCGGCGAGAAGCAGCGCGTGGCCATTGCGCGCACGCTGCTGAAAGACCCGCCGATCGTGATCTTCGACGAGGCCACCTCGGCGCTGGACTCGGCCAACGAGCGCGCCATTCAGTCGGAGCTCAAGAGCGCCGCGCAGGACAAGACCACGCTGGTCATCGCGCACCGCCTGTCGACGGTGGTCGACGCGCACGAGATCCTGGTGCTCGAGGCTGGGGTGATCGTCGAGCGCGGCACGCACGCCGACCTGCTCGCCAGGCAGGGCCGCTACGCCCAGATGTGGGCTTTGCAGAAGAGCGAAGCGGCTCCGATTCTTTAGGCTCGCCCCCAGGCTCCGCGCACTTCGCACTTCGTGTCGCTTCTCCTACCCCGTGCCGGGGGCAACACCCGAGGCCCGGCAAAGCCGCATCCTCGGTGTTCCACTGCGAGATATCCACGCCATTTTTTTGACATCGATTAGGAGTTCCCACGTGCCGACCAAGATTCCCCTGCTGGTGCTCAACAGCCTGTCGAGCGCCCACCAGGCCCAGATTGCCGAGGTCTACGACCTGACCTATGCCTTCGGCGCCGCCGAGCGCGCGGCCGCCATTGCCGATCACGGCAAGAAGTTTCGCGCGGTGCTGACCATCGGCGTGATCGGCATCACGCCCGAGGAAATCGCGGCCCTGCCCGCGGTGGAGCTGATCTGCTGCCTGGGCGCCGGCTATGAAGGCGTGCCGCTCGACGTCACGCGTGCGCGCGGCATCGTGACGGCCAACGGTGCCGGTACCAACGACGACTGCGTGGCCGACCACGCCATGGGCATGCTGATCAGCATCGTGCGCGGGTTCCGCAAGCTCGACCGGCTGTGCCGCGAAGGCGTGTGGCGCGAGGCCATCGAGCAGCCGGCGAACGTGTCGGGCAAGAAGCTGGGCATCCTGGGGCTGGGCACCATCGGCCAGAAGATCGCCCGGCGGGCGGCGGCGTTCGACATGGAGATCGGCTATCACAACCGCAAGCCGCGCGAGGGCGCCACGCACCGCTACTTCGACGACCTGAAGTCGCTGGCGGCGTGGGCCGACGTGCTGGTGCTGGTGGCGCCGGGCGGACCGGCGACGAAGCACATGGTCAACGCCGAAGTGCTCGACGCGCTGGGGCCGCAGGGTTACCTGGTGAGCATCGGGCGCGGCAGCGTGGTCGACACCGAGGCGCTGGCCGCGGCGCTGCGCGAGAACCGCATCGCGGGCGCGGGCGTCGACGTGTACGAGAGCGAACCGAAGCGGCCCGAGCCGCTGGTCGGGCTGGACAACGTGCTGCTCACGCCGCACGTGGCCGGCTGGTCGCCCGAGGCGACGCAGAAGTCGGTCGACCATTTCCTTGCGAACGCCGAAGGGCACTTCGCAGGGCGCGGCGTCGTCACGCCCGTCTGAGGTCTTGCGTCTTACCCCGGGAGGGAGGGAGCAAGTCAGGACATCGGGACATTGCAAGGCCGGTCTTGCTCCTTCCCCCTCTGGGGGAAGGCTGGGATGGGGGCGGGCAGGGCGCCCGGTGGATGCGCCGCGTGCCCCCACCCCGGCCCTCCCCCAGCGGGGGAGGGGGTCAAGCCAATGCAGGCGGGCGGTGCGACGCCCATCCGCACGCCTGGTCATACGCATGCCCCAGCCGCAGCACGTCCAGGTCCGCATGAATCGGCCCCGCGAGCTGCAGCCCCATCGGCAGCCCGCCCTCGCCGAACCCGGCGCGCACGTTCAGCGTCGGCAAGCCCGCCAGCGTGAACGGCGTCACGATCTCCATCCAGCGGTGGTAGGTGTCGCTCTTCACGCCGTCCACCTCGGCCGGCCAGTGCAGCTCGGCATCGAACGGAAACACCTGCGCGGTCGGCGCCACCACGAAGTCGAAGCGCTCGAACAGCTTGACGAACGCGCGGTACACGTTCGAGCGGTACAGCGAGGCCTGGTAGAGCGACGCCGCATCCAGGTGGCGGCTCTGTTCGATTTCCCATTGCGCCTCGGGCTTGAGCTGCGCGAACAGTGCGGGGTCGCTCAGGTAGGCGCCCAGCTTGCCGCCCACCAGCAACTGCCGCAGCCGCAGCCACGCGCTCCAGTTGTGCGCACGCGGCACGTCGAGCGTGCAGGGCTCGACCTCGCAGCCGATGGTGCGGAAGGTGTCGAGCGCCTTCTCGCCGAGTTCGCGGATGCCGGGCGCCAGCGGCAGGTCGGGCCAGATGCTGCCGAGCCAGCCGATGCGCAGGCCCTTGCCGTCGCCCTCCAGCCGCAGCGCGTCGGGCGAGGGCAGGGCCTGGGGCGACGACAGCGGCACGCGCGCGTCGAAGCCCGCCTGCACCGCCAGCAACCGCGCCGCGTCTTCCACCGTGCGCGCCATCGGGCCGTCGGTGGCCAGTTGCTGGAAGAACAGCTCGTCGTCGGGGTTGCCGGGCACGCGCCCGCGCGAGGGCCGCATGCCGATCACGTTGTTGAAGGCGGCCGGGTTGCGCAGCGAGCCCATCATGTCGCTGCCGTCCGCCACGGGCAGCATGCCCAGGGCCAGCGCCACCGCGGCGCCGCCGCTGCTGCCGCCCGCGCTGCGGTCCGGCGCCCAGGCGTTGCGCGTGATGCCGAACACCGGGTTGTAGGTGTGCGAGCCGAGCCCGAATTCGGGCGTGTTGGTCTTGCCGATGACCACCGCACCGGCCGCGCGGGCGCGCGCCACGTGCAGGCTGTCGGTGCGCGACGGCGAACGCGGCGACAGCGGCGAGCCCATCGAGGTCGGCAGGCCGGCGGCGTGGCTCAGGTCTTTCACGGCCAGCGGAAAACCGTGCATCCAGCCGCGGCGCTCGCCGCGCGCCAGCTCGGCGTCGCGCGCGTCGGCTTCGGCCAGCAGCAGCGCCGGATCGCGCAGCGACACGATGGCGTTGAAGCGCGGGTTCAGCGCCTCAATGCGGGCCAGCGAGGCCTGCATCACTTCGCGGCAGGACACGTCGCGCGATGCGATGCGGCGGGAAAGTTCGGTCGCCGTGAGGGCGAGCAGGTCGTCGGCAGAAGGCATGGCGAATGCGGAAAAAGGAGGGGCGTTCAGTATGGCGCGGCGCTCGCATAATCGTCACTCATGGAAACAAAGTGGCTAGAAGACTTCATCAGCCTGGCTGAAACCCGCAGCTTCAGCCGCTCGGCCCAGCTCCGGCACGTGACCCAGCCGGCGTTCTCGCGCCGTATCCAGGCGCTGGAGGGCTGGGCCGGCACTGACTTGGTCGACCGCAGCTCCTACCCCACGCGCCTCACGCCGGCGGGCCAGACGCTCTACAGCCAGGCCATCGAGATGCTGCAGTCGCTGCAGAGCACCCGCGCCATGCTGCGCGGCCACTCGGCGGCAGGGCAGGACGTGATCGAGATCGCCGTGCCGCACACGCTGGCCTTCACCTTCTTTCCCTCCTGGGTGACCAGCCTGCGCGAGCACTTCGGGCCGATCAAGAGCCGGCTCATCGCGCTCAACGTGCACGACGCGGTGCTGCGGCTGGTGGAAGGCAGCTGCGACCTGCTGATCGCCTATCACCACCCCTCGCAGCCGCTGCAGCTGGACGCCAACAAGTACGAGATGGTCAGCCTGGGCGAGGAAACCGTGGCCCCCTGGGTCAAGGCCGATGCCGACGGCGCGCCGCGCTACCGGTTGCCGGGCCGTCCCGGCCAGCCGCTGCCGTACCTGGGCTATGCGCCGGGCGCCTACCTGGGCCGCGTGGTCGACCAGCTGCTGAAGGAGTCGGGCACCGCCATCCACCTCGACCGGGTCTACGAGACCGACATGGCCGAGGGCCTGAAGGTGATGGCCCTCGAAGGCCACGGCATCGCCTTCCTGCCGCAGAGCGCGGTGCGCAAGGAAATCAAGGCACGCAAGCTGGTGAGCGCGCTGCCCCCGGAGATCGACAGCCTCGAGGCGACGATGGAAATCCGCGCCTACCGGGAGCGTCCCGGCGCCCCGGCGCCGGTGAAGACCGGCACCGGCCGCGCCGCCAAGACGGCCGCAGGCACCACGGCCACCACGGCCGCCACCGGCCTGCAGCCCAAGCGCACAGCCGACGCGCTGTGGTCGTACCTGGTCGGCACGCAGCCACCGGTCTGACGACCCACGGCATTGGTGCACTGCACAATCTATGAATGCCATGCATGAAGCACCCCGCATACGGCATTGGCGCCTCGGGCCGGGCACCACTACAGTCGCGGCAGCTTTTTCGCCGCTGTCACAAGCACATCTTCGGCACGCGTTCCACGCGTGCTTTTTTTTAGCCGGGGAACCTGTATGAACACAAATTTCAGGACCGAACGCGACTTCCTCGGCGAGAAGCAGATTCCTGCGGTCGCCTACTGGGGCGTGCACACGGCGCGGGCGGTCGAGAACTTCGCCATCTCCGGCACCCGCATCTCGGCCATGCCCGACCTGGTGCGGGCGCTGGCCTTCGTGAAGAAGGCCGCCACCCGCGCCAATGCCGACCTGGGCGCCATCGACCGCGACCGCGCCGCGGCCATCATCCTGGCTTGCGAGGACCTCATCGAAGGCAAGCTGCTCAACGAGTTCGTGGTCGACGTCATCCAGGGCGGGGCCGGCACCTCGACCAACATGAACGCCAACGAGGTCATCTGCAACCTCGCGCTGGAAAAGCTGGGCCACGAGAAGGGGCGCTACGACGTGCTCCACCCCAACGACCACGTGAACGCCTCGCAGAGCACCAACGACGTGTACCCCACGGCCGTGCGCCTGGCGCTGTGGTTCGCCATCGGGCGGCTGCTGGAGGCCATGGCGTCGCTGCGGCGCAGCTTCGAGGCCAAGGCGCTCGAATTCAAGGACGTCCTGAAGATCGGCCGCACCCAGCTGCAGGACGCCGTGCCCATGACGCTGGGCCAGGAGTTCCTGACCTACGCGATCATGATCGGCGAGGACGAGGCCCGCCTGGGCGAGGCACGTGCGCTCATCGAGGAAATCAACCTCGGCGCCACCGCCATCGGCACCGGCATCAACGCGCCGCACGGCTACGCCAACCTGGCCTGCCAGTACCTCGCCGAACAGACCGGCGTGCCGCTCAAGCAGGCGGCCAACCTCATCGAGGCCACGCAGGACACGGGCGCCTTCGTGCAGCTGTCGGGCGTGCTGAAACGCGTGGCCACCAAGCTCAGCAAGACCTGCAACGACCTGCGCCTGCTGTCCAGCGGCCCGCAGGCCGGCTTCGGCGAGATCCGCCTGCCGGCGCGCCAGGCGGGCTCGTCGATCATGCCGGGCAAGGTCAACCCCGTGATTCCGGAAGTCATGAACCAGGTGGCCTTCGAGGTCATCGGCAACGACATCACCGTGACCATGGCGTCGGAGGCCGGCCAGCTGCAGCTCAACGCCTTCGAGCCGATCATGGGCTGGAGCCTGTTCAAGAGCATCAAGCACCTGGCCAATGCCTGCGCCACGCTGCAGACCAACTGCGTCGAGGGCATCGAGGCCAACCGCGAGTTCCTGGCCAAGAGGGTGCGCGAGTCGGTCACGCTGGTCACCGCGCTCAACCCGCTCATCGGCTACGAGAAAGCTGCCCTCATCGCCAAGACCGCGCTGGCCACCGGCGGGCCGATCGACCTGGTCGCCGAGTCGCTGGGCATCATGACGCGCGCCGAGATGGAGGCACTGCTCGTGCCCGAGAACCTCACGCAGCCCGTGCGCCTGTCGGCGGCCCCGGTTCCGCCGGCGGCCGAACCCTCGGGTACCGCGCCCGGGGAAGCGCCCGGAACGGCGTCGGGCACAAAGGCTGCTTAGTGAAAGTCAGACAATGCCAGGAGGCAGGATCGCACCATGCCGACACGCGCATGCGCTTGCATGGTGCAGGGTAGGCGTCGATGCACCGGGTTGGTCCGGGTATCACGCAAAATGTGAGTGTCTAGAATTTCGTTGTATCTGTTTACGTCACCCTCAGGAGTTTTACCGTATGAAAAAACAAGTATTGGCATTGGCAATCGCGGCGCTGGCCGCCGGCGGCGCTCTGGCACAAGCCAATGACACCCTCGCCAAGATCAAGGCATCGGGCGTCATCACCGAAGGTGTGCGTGAATCCTCCGGCCTGTCGTACACGTTGGGCAACGGCCAGTACACCGGCTTCCACTACGACGTCTGCGCCAACATCATCAAGGACCTCGAGAAGGCCGCCGGCAAGAAGCTCGAAGTCAAGTACCAGCCCGTGACCTCGCAGAACCGCATTCCGCTGGTTCAGAACGGCACCGTGGACATCGAGTGCGGCTCGACCACCAACAACGCCACCCGCCAGAAGGACGTGGCTTTCGGCGTGACCACCTACGTCGAAGAAACCAAGATCATCGTCAAGGCCAACTCGGGCATCAACTCGCTGGCCGACCTGAAGGACAAGACGGTTGCCACCACCACCGGCACCACGCCGCTGCAGACCGTGCGCAAGCAAAAGCGCGCCGAGAACCTGACCTTCAAGGAGGTCTACGGCAAGGACCACTCCGACAGCTTCCTGCTGCTGGAAACCGGCCGTGCCGACGCCTTCGTGATGGACGGCTCGATCCTGGCTTCCCTGGCCGCCAAGTCGAAGGCCCCCAAGGACTACAAGATCCTGAACGACGTGCTGGCCGTGGAACCCATCGCCATCATGATCCGCAAGGACGACCCCGCCTTCAAGAAGGCCGTGGACGACAGCATCAAGGCGCAGGCCAAGTCGGGCGAGCTGACCAAGCTGTACGACAAGTGGTTCCTGAAGCCGATTCCCCCGGCCAACGTGACCATCAACCTGCCGCTGGGCGAAGCCACCAAGAACGCTTGGGCCAACCCGAACGACAAGCCGGCTGAAGAGTACGTCACCAAGGAATAAGCGGCGCGTCGCTGCATGAATGACGCCCACCTTTCGCGGTGGGCGTTTCTTTTCAAGGGACAGGTTTTCCAAGAGCTGAAGGAGTGAATGAACATGGGCAACTGGGATTGGCAGGTCTTCCTGCAAGACCCCGGGGGGGACTACCCGACTTACCTGCAATGGATGCTGTCGGCCTGGGGCTGGACGGTGTCGGTTGCGCTGCTGGCGCTGATCGTGGCGCTCGTGCTGGGCTCCCTCGTCGGCATCATCCGCACGCTGCCTGACAACCCATGGCTCGTGCGCCTGGGCAATGCGTGGGTGGAGCTGTTCCGCAACATCCCGTTGCTGGTGCAGATCTTCCTCTGGTACCACGTGATTCCGGCGATGGTCCCGGTGATGAAGGGCGTGCCCAGTTTCATCCTGGTGGTGCTGGCGCTGGGCTTCTTCACCTCGGCGCGTATCGCGGAGCAGGTGCGCTCGGGCATCCAGGCGCTGCCCAAGGGGCAACGCTACGCGGGCATGGCGGTGGGCTTCACCACGGTGCAGTACTACCGCTACGTGATCCTGCCGATGGCCTACCGCATCATCATCCCGCCGCTCACGAGCGAGACGATGAACATCTTCAAGAATTCTTCCGTCGCGTTCGCCGTGTCGGTCACCGAACTCACCATGTTCGCCATGCAGGCGCAGGAAGAAACCTCGCGCGGCATCGAGGTCTACCTTGCGGTGACGGCGTGCTACGTGGTGTCGGCCCTGATCATCAACCGCTTGATGGCCTTCATCGAGAAGAAGACCCGCGTGCCGGGCTTCATCGTCTCGGCCAGCGCCGGCGGCGGAGGACACTGACATGATGAATCTCGACCTGTCCTTCTACAACTGGGACGTCATCAGCAACTTCGTCGTGAAGGGCTTCTACTTCAGCATCATGCTGACGGTGGTGGCCACGATCGGCGGCGTGATCTTCGGCACCCTGCTGGCGCTCATGCGCCTGTCGGGCAAGAAGTGGCTCGACACCCCGGCCGCCATTTACGTCAACGGGATGCGCAGCATTCCGCTGGTGATGGTGATCCTGTGGTTCTTCCTGCTGGTGCCGGCGTCGTTCTACTCGCTGTTCGGCTCGGTGGGCTCCAACTACCGCTCCGAGATCTCGGCCGTGATCACCTTCGTCGCGTTCGAGGCCGCTTACTTCAGCGAGATCATGCGCGCGGGCATCCAGTCGATCCCGCGCGGCCAGGTGAACGCCGGCCAGGCGGTCGGCATGACCTACGGGCAGAACATGCGCCTGGTGGTGCTGCCGCAGGCCTTCCGCAACATGCTGCCGGTGCTGCTCACGCAGACCATCATCCTGTTCCAGGATACGTCGCTGGTCTACGCCATCGGTGCCTACGACATGCTCAAGGGCTTCGAAACCGCCGGCAAGAACTTCGGCCGTCCGATCGAGGCCTACCTGCTGGCCGCTGTCGTTTACTTTGTCATGTGCTACGCCCTTTCCTGGCTGGTGAAGCGCCTGCACAAGAAAATCGCCATCATTCGCTGACCTGAGTGCTGAACCGGAGAGAAACAAATGTCCGAAAAAATGATTGAAATCAAGAACGTATCGAAGTGGTACGGCCCGGTGCAGGTGCTCAACGATTGTTCGGTGAGCATCTCCAAGGGCGACGTGGTGGTGGTGTGCGGGCCTTCGGGCTCGGGCAAGTCCACCCTCATCAAGACCGTGAACGCGCTCGAGCCCTTCCAGAAGGGCGAGATCACCGTCAACGGCATTCCGCTGCACGACCCCAAGACCAACCTGCCCAAGCTGCGCTCCAAGGTCGGCATGGTGTTCCAGCACTTCGAGCTGTTCCCGCACCTGTCGGTGACCGAGAACCTCACGATCGCGCAGATCAAGGTGCTGGGCCGCACGCCCGACGAAGCCAAGACCCGCGGCCTGAAGATGCTCGACCGCGTGGGCCTGATGGCGCACAAGGACAAGTTCCCGGGCCAGCTGTCGGGCGGCCAGCAGCAGCGCGTGGCCATTGCGCGTGCGCTGTCGATGGACCCGATCGTGATGCTGTTCGACGAACCCACTTCGGCGCTCGACCCCGAAATGGTCGGCGAAGTGCTCGACGTGATGGTGGCCCTGGCCAAGGAAGGCATGACCATGATGGTGGTCACGCACGAAATGGCCTTCGCCCGCAAGGTGGCCAGCCGCGTGATCTTCATCGACGTGGGCGGCAAGATCCTGGAAGACTGCCCGAAGGACGAGTTCTTCAGCCACCCGGAGAACCGCCAGCCGCGCACCAAGGATTTCCTCAACAAGATCCTGCAGCACTGATTTCGCTGCGGCACACAAAACAAAGCCACGCTGTTCGCAGCGTGGCTTTTTTCATGGGCGCTCGCCGGTGTTCAGGGAAGCCGCGCGATGTGTTCCGTCAGCAGGTCGAAGAAGCCCTGCGCGTCGCCGTCGACGATCCAGTTCACGTTGGGTGTGCGGCGCAGGCTGCCGTACCAGTCGGCCACCGTCTGGCCGAAGCCCATGCCCTCGCGGCTGTCGATTTCCACGTGGATGCGCTTGCCGCGGAACAGCGAGGGCTGCAGCAGATAGGCGGTGACGGTGGCGTCGTGCACCGGCCCGCCGGGCATGTCGTAGTGCTTCATTTCCTGCGGCGCATAGGCGTCGAGGATGTCCGCGACGATGGCGCCGGCCCGGTTGCCCAGGCCGCGCAGCCGCGCGATGCGTTCGTCGCTCGTGAGGATCTTGTGCGTCACGTCCAGCGGCAGCATGGTGAGGGGTACGCCGCTCTGCAGCACCGCCTCGGCCGCGTGCGGGTCGGCGAACACGTTGAACTCCGCCGTGGGCGTGATGTTGCCGCCGTTGAAGTGCGCGCCGGCCATGAGCACCAGCTCGCGCAGGCCGCGCACGATGTCGGGCGCCTGTTCGAGCGCGAGCGCCAGGTTGGTCTGCGGGCCGAGCATGGCGAGCGTCACGCTGTTCTCCGGCGCCGCGCGCAGCATGCGAACCAGGTAGTCGACCGCGTGGCCTTCGCCCAGCGGCGCGGCGGGCTCGTACACGTCGACCCCCGTGAGGCCTTCCTTGCCGTGGATGTTGGCCGCGTAGATCGGCGTGCGCCGCAGGGGCCGCTCGGCGCCTGCGTAGACCGGAATGTCGGGCCGTCCGGCCCACTCGCAGGCCAGGCGCGCATTGCGCGAGGTCTTGGCCAGTGGAACGTTGCCGGCCACCGTGGTCAGCGCCTGAATGCCGAGTGCTTCAGGCGCCGCCATGGCGAACAGCAGCGCGATGACATCGTCCGCGCCGGGGTCCGTGTCGATGATCAGGGTGTGCATGGCGACATTGTCGCGGCCGACCCCGGTTCCCCGGCTTGCGCTTCGGCTGCTACTTCTTGCGCGCCGCGATCGCCTGCTCGGCCTTGGCCACCAGGTCGGCGCCCACGGTCGACTTCCACTTGTCGTACACCGGCCGCGTGGCCTTCACGAACGCGTCGCGCTCGGCCGGCGTGAGGCTGGTCACCGTCACGCCCATGCCGGCGATGTCCTTCAGCACGGGCTTGTCGGCTTCCACCAGGCCCTTGCGCGCGATGACGATTTCTTCCTTGCCCGCGTCGATGGCCGCTTGGCGCACGATGGCCTGGTCGGCCGGCGTCCACGAGGCCCAGATTTCCTTGTTGACCACGAACACCAGCGGGTCGGCCACGTAGCCCCAGGTGGTGACGAACTTCTGGCCCACGGTCTGCATCTTCAGCACCGTGAACAGGAACAGCGGGTTCTCCTGGCCGTCGACCGCGCCGCTGGCGAGCGCGGGCTGTGCGTCGGCCCAGCTCATCTGCGTGGGGTTGGCGCCCAGGGCGGTGAACATGTCGGAGTAGATGGGCGAGCCCACCACGCGGATCTTCATGCCCTTGATGTCGGCCGGCGACTTGATGGGCTTCTTCGAGTTGGTGATTTCGCGAAAGCCGTTCTCACCCCAGGCCAGCGGCACCACGCCGGCCTTCTCCAGCGTCTTGAACATGTCCTTGCCGACCTCGCCCTGCGTGAGCGCGTCGATGGCCGCGTAGTCGGGCATCAGGAAGGGCATGGAGAACAGGTTGAGCTGCTTGACCTGCGGCGACCAGTTGATGGTCGAGCCCACCGCCATGTCGATCACGCCCTGGCGCAGCGCGCTGAACTCGCGCGTCTGGTCGCCCTGGATCAGCGAAACGCCGGGGTACAGCTTGATGTTGATGCGCCCCTGGGTGCGCTCCTTCACCATGTCGGCCCAGATCTTCCCGGCCTGGCCCCACGGCGTGGGCGGGCCGAGCACCAGCGACATCTTGTATTCGGGCTTGTAGGCTGCCTGCGCCATGGCGCCGGTCGAGAACATGCCAAGGGCGGTGGCTGCGGCGGCAAGGCCGAGCAGGGTGCGGCGGAATTTCATGAAAGGTCTCCTTATTGTGTTGAACTGAACCGGGTACTGAAATCTTTGGCCGGGGCTGTCGGCCACGCGTCAATAGCCCAGCTTCCTCGGCAGCCACAAAGCCAGCTCGGGGAAGATGATGACCAGGACCATCACCACGAACATCGAGAACAGCATCCAGCCCACCCAGCGCACGGTTTCTTCCATGCGCACCTTGGCGATGCGGCAAGACACCATCAGGTTCACCGCGAGCGGCGGCGTGAACTGGCCCAGCGCCACCTTCAGCGTGAGGATCACGCCGAACCACACCGGGTCCCACTTGTAGTACTGCACGATGGGCAGCAGCAGCGGCACGAAGATCAGGAAGATCGACACGCCGTCCAGAAACATGCCCACGGTGATCAGCAGCAGGATCAGCAGCGACAGGATGCCGTACTCGCCCAGCCCCGAGTTCACGATGGCGCGCGTCACCGGGTCGATGATGCCCAGCGTCGACAGCGAGTACGCGAAGATGCCCGCGAGCGACACCACCAGCAGGATCACCGCCGACAGCTCGCCCGACTCCCGCAAGATGACGAACAGGTCGCGCACCTTGATCGTGCGGTGGATGCACATGCCCACGAACAGGCCGTAGAACACCGCCACCACCGCGGCTTCGGTCGGCGTGAACCAGCCCGCGCGCATGCCGCCCAAAATCAGCACCGGCGCGGCCAGCCCCCAGGTCGCTTCGCGAAAGCTCTTCCAGAACGGCGGGCGCGGCAGCGTCGATTCGAGCGCGCCCATCTTGTGCTTGCGGGCCAGCCACACGGCCGGAATCATCAGCGCCAGGCCGGCCATCACGCCGGGAATCATGCCGGCCGCGAACAGCGCCGGCACCGAGGCGCCCGGCACCAGCACCGAGTACACGATGAACGCGACCGACGGCGGAATCAGGATGTCCGTGGCCGCCGCGGCGCCCACCACGCTGGCCGAGAAGGCGGCCGGGTAGCCCGCGCGCGACATGGCCGCGATCATCACCGCGCCCACGGCCGCGGCATTGGCCGGCCCCGAGCCCGAGATGCCGCCCAGGAACATTGCCACCGCAATCGCCACCAGCGGCAGCATGCCGGGGCCGCGGCCCACGATGGCAATCGCGAAGTTGACCAGCCGCAGCGCCACGCCCGATCGGTCGAAGATGGAGCCGACCAGCACGAACATCGGAATGGCCAGCAGCGGGTATTTGCCCAGGCCCGCGTAGAAGTTCTGCGGCACGGCCAGCAGGCCGAACCACTGGGCGTCGCCGTTGGCCAGCGCGATGCAGGCGGCGCCTGCCAGGCCCAGCGCGGCGCCGATGGGCACACCCACCAGCATCATCGCGACGAAGGCGACAAAGAGCAGCGTGGCGATCACTTGGCGTCGCCCTTGCTGTCGGAGGCGTAGTTGGTCTTGCGGCCGCGGCGCACCATGAGGCCCACCGCGCGCAGCGCGATCGCATACGACACGATCGGCAGCCACATGGAGTACCACCAGGCCGGCAGCCCGATGCCCGGCGTGGTCTCCTCAAAGCGGTAGTCGTCCCACACCATGCGGATGCTGAGCGTGCCGATGAGCGTGAACAGAATGGCGATCATCAGCGCGCCGAACTGCGCCAGCCGCTTGCGCCGCGCCATGGAGCCGCTCTCCGAGAAGTACTCGATGCGAATGTGCCGGTCGCGCGCCACCGCCGCCGAGCCGGCCACCAGCGCCAGCATGATCATGAGGAACACCGAGAACTCTTCGGTCCACGCGAACGACGAATCAGTGAAGTAGCGCACCAGCACGTTGGCGAAGGTGATGAGCGCCAGCGCGCCCATGATGAGGACGGTGAGCCAGTCTTCGATGGCAAGGGGAACCTTGGTCGGTTCGTCGGCGGCTTCGATGTCGGGGGGGAGGGGGCTGGCGGCGTCCAGCGTGGGGCCGGACTCGGGTGGTGTTGTCATCGCAGAAGGTCAGTGAGGCAAGAACGCCATGTCACCGGGCGGACGCCGGGACGCGTTCCGTACACCTCGACAGGGAAACAGCCATCGATGCTAGGGGGTCGATGACCACTCATGCATCGGGGGTTTCCTTAGCTGGGTGGCTCTTTTCAGGGCGGCTTTCGGGGCGTGTGCGCAGGCCGCCGGGTACTCCCCTCCGCGAATGTCCCCCGGCCTGCGGCCTCCTCCTTTATTTCGCTGCGGGGAGCACCCGACGCCCTGCGCACGATGAGTGCGGCTGTGGGGTTGGTGGGTCGAGCGCTGCGGTGGATTGCAGATGGACGTGCGGGGGCGGACCACTGAGCTTTTGTTGGAGACGGGCGGTGGATAGGCCGCGGTCGACTTCGGAATGACTGCGTTCAATGTTCCCTTCAGGCTGAGTGCTGTCGTTCCGGCCTTGCGGTCCAACGACTGTTGCTCTCAGCTTCGGCCACTAGGTTGTTCTGGGGCCGAGAAGACGCGGCCCCTAGATCGGTCAATTTATGACTCATGTTCAGGACGCTTCTGACAAGATACGCCACAGGGCCCATCGCGAGTTTTGCTCTGGCGGCAGAGTAGCCGCTACGCGAGCGGAGAACTAACGGTTCCATCGCTCGTAACCTACCAACAGGAGACACCTTGTCTACTCAAGTCGACATTTGGACCACTGAACGCATTCGTAGCTTGACGAAGCCTGAGGTGCGTAACCTTCGCAGCAATGCCTTTGCGCGAGGAAACCAAGTTGTTGTGGAACGGTGCGATCAGGTCCTGAATACCGGGGTGACAGGCCGATCTGGTCGCACTAGGCGGGCAGAGTGCGCTGGGATGGGCAGCCCAGAGACCGCCGCAATGGAGATTGCAGAACTCTTTACAAACCTGCCGAGCGTCACCAATGTCCGGAACGCACAGGCTCGGCTACGGCGACTCTCCGACCCAGCCGCGACCTTTTCAGTGCTATGGCGCCAGTACATCAATTGCGGGTTCTCCAGTCAGGAAAAGAGCGATCCTGATACGCCTCTGGGCCGGTTCGCCAAAGGTGACTCGCCGCTCATGGACCTGCAGTCGATTCTCGACCGTGGCGAGGATTCTGAGTGGATCGCAGCCGAACTCGCGGCTGCCGGCCTCAATCGGATGACCCAGAGGAAGACGAAGCTGGTCCTCTCAGCGAGGGAGGCGTTTGCGGCGGCGAAGGGGCACGACGATCTGCTGGTCAATGGGCGCGCTGGCTCCGGACTAGACGTCTTTCTCGATCTAGCGAGTGGCCGTGCCAATGACCGCGACATCGCCACCTCGGCAAAGTTCAGTCAGCGCATTAATGCGGGACAGCTGTATGGCATCGGCCACAAGCAGATCCGAAACATCCTCGTGAATACCGGCCTTGCACACAACGTCATTCCGATTGACTCTCGATGGAAAGAGTACGTTGGTCATCGGATGCACTTCGATGCGGCTGATCTTGCGCAGCGCCCCCGCTATCTTGAAATCGAGGACGTGATTCGCAAGGCGTTGATGCTTGCCCAGGAGCGCCGAAACGACATCCCAAATCTCGCTGTGTTGGACGCGGTTGTCTTCGCGGTCCAATCAGCTGAAGGACACGCCGTTGGTGGCTGGACCGGGGCTTGATCGAGGGGCGCGCAGCCGTCGCTGGTGTTCACGGCAGCACGACTTCGGTCACATTGGACTAACAACCCGTAGCCTTGCCAAATGACCGCAAGCAGCCTACGTCGCGCTTTCCCAGCTTGTGCGGTAACGGACCGCAACCGCTGCATTGCAGCCGTTCATGACGGGTCGCATCTGTGATCGTGATGAACGTCCAGGACCAATAGACAGGCGGGCGCTTCCGTACGAACTGAATTCGACGATGTTGAGAGCCAAGCTCGCCTAGGTCGGTACGTGAAAGACTAGTACTGTCAGGATGAGTTCGCGGTTCGCATCGCCCTTGCTACTCAAAACATAGCGAAAACCACTCTCATGCGGCCAGTTCACAGGCCGCTTGAAGTTCGGATGTTGCTTCATCGTCGCGTCGACGCCGGTAAGGACCGTGCTGGTATCTACTCCGCGATTGAATACCAGGATCGCCGTCTTGCCATCGCGCCAAGTGGCATAGCCAAGCAGCTGGTCGATCGCTTCGCCGAATGCCTTTGGCCCTTTCCAGATCTTGCACTCGGCGATGAAGACGTTGCGATCACCTTCGCGTAGAAGGATGTCGGTCTTGCCCCCCATGTTGAAGGTCTCGCCGGTGGCCTTGCCTTCAAACTGGCCGTTCAGCTGCACGAGGAAGTGCTG
This sequence comes from Variovorax pasteuri, assembly GCF_051216435.1. Lineage (NCBI taxonomy): Bacteria > Pseudomonadati > Pseudomonadota > Betaproteobacteria > Burkholderiales > Comamonadaceae > Variovorax > Variovorax pasteuri. The sequence goes on along the minus strand of NZ_JBPJZS010000006.1, from coordinate 224,002 downwards.
TCGCAGCGCCTCTTCGTTCATCGACTTGAAGGCCCCAGGGCTGCGCTCCATGACGATCGCCATGTCCTGCATGATTTTCAGGGCCTGTTCGTACTGCTCCATCGCCCAGGCCGGCTCCGGTGTGAACGGCGCGGAAGATGCCGGGGGCAAAGATGGCGCGGCGTTGCGGCGTGTCGTCGGGATGGCATAGGTCCTTGGCGCATCGTCACGTCGTCTGACTGGAATGCCGAGAGCAGAAGCACGCTGCGACTGCGCAAGCAGTCTGGCCCGACGTTGTTCGATCGTCTGCATTGCAAGGCCAGACAATGCCGCGTTGTGCGCCTCGATCATCGGCTTCTGCCAGCTGATGTGCCGTTCGATGTCCTGCAAAGCACTATCAATCAGCGGGCGTACGTCTCTGGGCGAGTCGGCCGGACTTTCATAGCGGAGGATCAGCTCATTGCCGATAACAACTGCTCGTGGCGGATTCGAGCTCATCATGTTCGACTGTGAGTAGAAGAGTTCTGCCTCTCCCTCGAACGGGATGCGAACCTCCGTCCGCTCTCCCGGAATAAGCACTGGCCTGCTCGTGTCACTGATGTAGCGCATCCGATCGTGGCGCACGTCGATCTGAATTTCGGTCGTGTCGGCATACCAGTCGTCACGGAGTAACTTGATAGGCTCAATCCTGAACTTCTCTACAAAATGCTCGGCCAGATCACTGGGAGCTGTATTGAGAAGCCGATTGCCGTCGAGCTTCTCGATCTCCAGCCGCAAGGCGTCCTGCGTGTTCCTGATCGTCCCTGACAGATCGTAGGTACAAAAGAGCAGGCCTTTGCTCTTATCGATGCTTCCAAACATGTGTGCTCCTATTCCCGAGGGTACTTTTTGTATTTCATCCAGCGTAGTTCTGGTCAACCCGGCGGTCAATGGCAGAAGCCGATGGAGGATTCAACCGGACCAACTTTCCCTCATCACGAAGGCCTCAGCCGCCTTACCCCAAAACCCTTGTTCCCCAGGCGGGCCGCGAATCCGCAGCCCGCAGCCCGCAGACCAGCCGCTACCCGCCGGTCTCAGGCGCCCTGTGTCGCGCCTTCTCGTTCAACTGAAACAGCTCCCCAGCCTTGCGAGCCAGTTCAGCCGCAAGCCAAAGCAGGTTGTCCAGTTGTCGAGGCCCGCTCCCGCTGCACCAGTCGATGTCTTCCCCGTGGCAGACCCACAGGAGTGCTTCGAGTTGGGAGAGGGTGTTTTCGAGACGATCCGCCGGGTCTTGGGCGTTGTCTTCGGAAGCTCCGGGCGTACGAGGCCGGGCTATAGTCTTGGTAGCCATTTTTGTGCGTTCCTTTCCAAGGTGATTGCACGGATTTGGTTAGACGGTCGGGGTGCTCGTAACACCCTGGCCGTCGCCTTTTGATACCTCGCATTTGCATCGCTGCTTTCGCACCGACAACCTGCCGCGAGGCAAGCAGCCTTCATACATCTCGGTGTGTGGGTGTGTGGCGCCTTTCTTCTTCCCTAGGTGGGATATCGAGTGACAGGGGCATCCACTTTAGAGAAGAGCGCTGGCGCAGTGGCCGTTTCTTGCCGCACGAAGTCTCGGCAATCGCCAACAAATGCAGCTTCCGCAATGCGCCGCGCGCGTGCCTCAGGGGCCACGCGGTCTCAGTGCGCAACCGCGCTGAACGCGCAGGCCGATGGGGTGCCTTGCGCAGCGAAATAAAGGAGGAGGCCGAAGGCCGGGGGACATTCGCGGAGCAAGGTACCCCGTCGGCCTGAGCGCCCCCCGAACGCGAGCAGAAAGAGTCAGTCCATCCAGGACCGCGCCCGGTCCAGATGCTCGCGGCATTCGCGCACCATGCGTTCGAGCAGCTCCGCGCAGGTCGGAATGTCGTCGATCAGGCCGATGCACTGGCCCGCCGACACCACGCCGTTCTGCACCTCGCCGGATGCCAGCGCCGCCTTGCCGCGCGCGCCGGCGACCAGCGGGCGCACCTCTTCGAACTCGCAGCCGCCCGCGCGGTTCTCCATCGCCACCACCTCTTCGGAGATTGCGTTGCGGAACACGCGCGCGGTGTTGCGCATGGTGCGAAACATCAGCTTGGTGTCGCGCTCGGTCGCATCGACCAGCGCCTGCTTGATGTTGTCGTGGATGGGCGCTTCCTGGGTCACGCAGAAGCGCGTGCCCATGTTGATGCCCTCGGCGCCCAGCGCCAGCGCGGCGGCCATGCCGCGCCCGTCGGCGATGCCGCCCGACGCGATGATCGGAATGCGCAGCTTGCGCGCCGCAATCGGCAGCAGCACCAGGCCGGGCACGTCGTCCTCGCCCGGATGGCCCGCGCACTCGAAGCCGTCGACCGACACCGCGTCTACGCCATTGCGTTCGGCCGACAGCGCATGGCGCACCGAGGTGCACTTGTGCACGATCTTCACGTCATGGCGTTTCAGCGCCTCGATGAAGTCCTTCGGGCTGTTGCCCGCGGTCTCCACGATCTTCACGCCGCTGTCGATGATGGCCTGCACGTACTCGGCATATGGCGGCGGCTTCACCGACGGAAGAATGGTGAGGTTCACGCCGAAGGGCTTGTCGGTCATCGTGCGCATGCGCGCGATCTCGTGGCGCAGGTCGTCGGGCGTGGGCTGCGTCAGCGCCGTGAGCACGCCAAGGCCCCCGGCGTTCGACACGGCCGAGGCCAGCTCGGCGTGGCCCACCCATTGCATGCCGCCCTGAATGATCGGGTAGCGAATGCCGAGCAGCTCGGTGATGCGGGTCTTCATCGGCGCAGCCTCTTACAGCGCCTTCACCAGCTCGGGCACGGCCACGAACAGGTCGGCGACGAGGCCGTAGTCGGCCACGCTGAAGATCGGCGCTTCTTCGTCCTTGTTGATCGCGACGATGACCTTCGAGTCCTTCATGCCGGCCAAGTGCTGGATGGCGCCCGAAATGCCCGCTGCGATGTACAGCTGCGGCGCGACGATCTTGCCGGTCTGGCCCACTTGCCAGTCGTTGGGCGCGTAGCCTGCATCCACTGCAGCGCGGCTGGCGCCCAGGCCTGCGTTGAGCTTGTCGGCCAGGGGCGCCATCACTTCGGTGAACTTCTCGGCGCTGCCCAGGGCACGACCGCCCGAGACGATGATCTTGGCGGCCGTCAGTTCGGGGCGTTCGCTCTTGGTGACCTCACGGCCGACGAAGCTGCTCTTGCCGCTGTCGGCGACGCCTTCAGCGGTTTCGACGGTTGCAGTGCCACCGGTGGCCGCTGCAGCATCGAAGCCGGTCGTGCGAACCGTGATCACCTTGGTGGCGTCGCTGCTCTGCACGGTGGCGATGGCGTTGCCTGCGTAGATCGGGCGCTCGAAGGTGTCCGGGCTGTCCACCTTGGTGATGTCGCTGATCTGGGCCACGTCCAGCTTGGCAGCGACGCGAGGCGCCACGTTCTTGCCGTTGGCGGTCGAGGGGAACAGGATGTGGCTGTAGTTCGCCGCGATGGCGAGCACCTGAGCGGCGACGTTTTCAGCGAGGTTCTCGGCCAGGCTCGGGCTGTCCGCAGCGATGACCTTGGTCACGCCTGCGATCTGGGCTGCGGCCTTGGCGGCTTCGGCAGCGTTCGCGCCAGCAACCAGAACGTGCACTTCGCCACCGCAAGCTAGGGCCGCAGTCACGGTGTTGAGGGTGGCCGGCTTGATGCTGGCGTGGTCGTGTTCGGCAATAACAAGTGCGGTCATGTTCAGATCACCTTCGCTTCGTTCTTCAGTTTGTCCACCAGCGCTGCAACGTCGGGCACCTTGATGCCGGCACCGCGCTTGGGCGGCTCGCTGACCTTCAGGGTCTTCAGGCGGGGCTTCACATCGACGCCCAGGTCTTCGGGCTTGAAGGTGTCCAGCTGCTTCTTCTTGGCCTTCATGATGTTCGGCAGCGTCACGTAGCGCGGCTCGTTCAGGCGCAGGTCGGTCGTGATGACGGCCGGCAGCGTGAGGGTCAGCGTTTCCATGCCGCCGTCGACTTCGCGCGACACGGTGACCTTGTCGGCGGCCAGGTCGACCTTCGAGGCGAAGGTGGCCTGCGGCAGGTCGGCCAGCGCAGCCAGCATCTGGCCGGTCTGGTTGGCGTCGTCGTCGATGGCCTGCTTGCCCAGGATGATGAGTTGGGGCTGTTCCTTGTCGACCAGCGCCTTGAGCAGCTTGGCAACCGCCAGGGGCTGCAGCTCTTCGGTCGTTTCGACCAGGATGCCGCGATCGGCACCGATGGCCATCGCGGTGCGCAGGGTTTCCTGGCACTTGGCATCGCCGCAAGAAACAGCGATGACTTCGGTCACGATGCCCTTTTCCTTCAGGCGAACCGCCTCTTCGACAGCGATCTCGTCGAACGGGTTCATGCTCATCTTCACGTTGGCAATGTCCACCCCGGTGCCGTCGCTCTTCACGCGCACTTTGACGTTGTAGTCGACGACCCGCTTCACGGGCACAAGAATCTTCATGGTTGCTCCTTCGGATATCGGATGAGGTTCACTCGAGCTTTGCGCCCGATTGCTTGATCAGGCGCTCCCACACCGGGCGCTCTTGCTTCCAGGCGGCGGCAAAGAGTTCGGGTGAGCTGTCCTTGATTTCGAAACCCATGGCCGCGATGCGCTCGCGCACTTCGGGCTGTTGCGAGGCCTTGCGCACCTCGTCGGCAATGCGGTCCACGATGGCCTTGGGCGTCTTGGCGGGCACCGCGAAGGCGAGCCAGCCGGTCACGCTGTACGCCTCGTCCTTCAGGCCTTGCTCGGCCAGGGTGGGTATGTTGGGCAGCGCGGCCATGCGGCGCTCGCCGCTCACGCCGATGGCCCGGACCTTGCCCGCTTCGATGTGCGGCTTGGCCACCAGCGCGCTGGCATAGGCCATCTGGATCTGGCCGCCGATCAGGTCCTGCATCATCGGCGCCTCGCCCTTGTAGGCGACGTGGTTCATGTCGGCCTGCTGCGTGAGGCTCATGTGCGCGCCGGCCAGGTGCGGGTAGGCGCCCACGCCGTACGAGCCGTAGGCGACCTTGCCCTTGTTCGCGGCCACGTACTTCAGGAGTTCGGGCGCGGTCTTCACCGGCACGCTCGGATGCATCACCAGCACCAGCGGCCCCATGGCGACCTGGTAGACCAGCGTGAGGTCGCGCTGCGTGTCGTAGGGCAGCTTGTCGTAGAGGAACTCGTTGGTCAGCAGCGAGTTGCTCAGCGAGAAGACGACGGTGTAGCCGTCGGGTGCCGACTTGGCGACCGCGTCGGTGCCGATGATGCCGGCCGCCCCGGGCTTGTTGTCGATGAGCACGGGCTGGCCCAGGCCGGCCGACATCTTCTGGCCCAGCACGCGCGCCAGCACGTCGGTTGCGCCGCCTGCCTGGTAGGGAACCACCAGGCGGATCGGCTTGTTCGGATAGGGCGCCTGCGCGTGGGCGGGCGCCCACGCGAAGAGCGCGGCGGCCGACGAGGCGGCGCAAAGCAGGGCCCTGCGGTTGGGGCGTTGTGCAGTCATGGCTTGTCTCCAGTCTCTGGTTATAAAAAAGTCACTTCAGCGCGATGCGCGTCTTGAAGGGCAACGGCGCCAGCGCCTTGAGCAGCTGTTCGTGCAGCGGCGCGGCCAGCGCACCCGCCGCCGCGGCGTCGATCTGCACATGCACCAGGCTTTCGCCTTCGGTCTTCACCACGGGCCGCGCGGCCTCGCCCACGCCGAGCGCGGCGCACACCTCGGCCACCGTCGCGGCCACCACCTGCCGCGCGGCCATGGCGCGCAGCTCGGGCTTGTAGATCTTTCCGACGTTGGTCATCGGCATGGCCTCGATCACCGACACCCACTTGGGCCGGGCGGGCGCCTCGTCCACGCGGCCGGCGGTGAAGGCCAGCAGCTCTTCTTCGGTCGCCGAGGCGCCGGGCACCAGCGTCGCGAAGATCACCGGCAGCTCGCCCGCATAGGCGTCGGGCGCGCCCACGGCGGCGCACAGCTGCACGGCGGGGTGCGCGCCCAGCGCGTCCTCGATGGTCTTGGGGTCGATGTTGTGGCCGCTGCGAATGATCAGGTCCTTCGAGCGGCCCGTGAGGTTAAGGCGCTCCTCGCTGTCGATCCAGCCCAGGTCGCCGGTGGCGAGCCAGCCGTCGGCCGTGAAGGCCTTGGCGTTGTCGGCCGGGTCCACGAAGCCCGAGAACAGGTTGGGCGACTTGAACAGCACCATGCCCTGTTCGCCTTGCGGCATCTCGCGGTCGCTGGCGTTGCCGTTCTCGTCGAGTGCCACCACGCGCATCTGCATGTACGGCAGCCGAAAGCCCACGCAGCCCGCGGGCCCGCTCACGCCCGGCGGCGTGATGGTCGAGATGCCGGCCATCTCCGTCATGCCCAGGCTCTCGTGCACATGCAGGCCGAACAGGCGCTCGAAGCGCGCGGCCAGTTCGGGTGAGAGCACCGCGGCGCCGGTGCGGCAGTAGGTGATCGACGAAATATCGGCGCCGTCCAGCGGCACGTTGGCCAGCGCCGCGAGCACGGTGGGCACGGCCGACAGCGAGGTCGGCCGGTACTTCGCCACCAGCTTCCAGTAGTTGGCCAGCACCTCCTTGTTGCGCAGCAGCGAGGGCGTGGGAATGATCACCTCCACGCCCGCCGACAGCGCTGACAGCGACGCCGGCAACACGCCCGCCACATGGAACAGCGGATAGCCGTTGATGGAGATGCCGTTCTCGTTCATGCCCGCGACCTGCACGCTGGCCCAGGCGGTGAACACCTGCGCGCCGTGGCTGTGGCGCGCGAGCTTGGGCGCACCGGTGGTGCCGCCGGTGTGGAAGTAGGCCGCGATGTCGGTGGGGGCGATGTCGCGCCCGCTCACGAGGCGGTCGGTCGGCTGCGCGGCGCGCAGCACGTCGAACTCGGCCACGCCCTCGGGGAGTTCGCCCGCCGCGCCGGGTGCCTCGTCGTGGGGCGCCACGCGCAGCACGGTGGTCAGCGTGGGCACCTGGCCGCGCAGACGCATCGCCTTCGACCACATGCCCGACTCGCTGTCCGAGCCGTAGGCGATCAGCACCTTGGCGCGCGCGGCGGTCATCAGCGCGACCAGCTTCTCGTCCGTCAGCAGCGGGTTCAGCGGCTGCACGATGCCGGCCGCCTCGCCGCCCCACAGCGCCAGGTGGTACTCCAGGCAACCGGGCAGCAGCACCGCGACCGCGTCGCCAGGCCCCACGCCCAGCGTGTGCAGCAGGTTGGCGGTCTGGTGCAGGCGCGCGAGCAGCTCGGCGTACGACCAGCGGATCGGCTCGTCGGCCGGGTTGCCCGTGCGCAGGAAGGTCAGCGCGGTCTTGTCGCCGAAGGCATGGCCCGCGTTGCGAAAGATCTCGTAGGTGCTGCGCACCGTGACCGCCTGGTCCAGCGGCGTGGCTTCGAGCCGGTGGATGTCCGCGAGGCTGCGCACCGGGAACGCGGGGCGAAACGGCGTGCCGACCGGGGTCTTGTAGTTGTTGGCGTGCTTGTCTGTCATGTCTGTCTCCTTGGTGTTGTCGCCCTGCCGGCCCGGCCGGTTCTGGTTCTACTGGTTCGTGATGTGGTTGTCGCGAATGACCTTGCCCCAGCGCTCGAAGTCCTGCTTCATGCGCACGCCGGTCTGCTCGGGCGTGCGGTAGGCCGCGAAGGAGCCCACGCTCTCCAGCTTGTCCTGCACTTCCTTGTCGGCCAGCGCCTTCTTCAGCTCGGCGCTCATGCGCTCGACCACGTCCTTGGGCGTGCCGGCAGGGGCCAGCATGCCGCCCCACGAGGTGGCGTCGAAACCGGGAAAGCCCTGCTCGGCCACCGTCTTCACGTCGGGCAGCAGGCTCACGCGCTTGCCCGAACCCACCGCGATGGCGCGCACCTTGCCCGCACGGATGTGCGGAATCACGGCCACCAGGTCGGAGAACATCGCCGGCACCTGGCCGCCGATCAGGTCGGTCACGGCCGGCGCGCTGCCGCGGTAAGGCACGTGCTGCATGTCGAACTTGCCGATGTTCTTCAGCTGCTCGGTCGTCAGGTGGCCGAAGCTGCCGGCGCCGGCCGTCGTGTAGTTGAGCTTGCCGCCTTCGGCCTTGGCCTTGGCGATCAGGTCCTGCAGGCTGTTGACGTCGGGCAGCGACTTGGGGTTGACCACCAGCACGATCGGCAGGTCGTACACCGAGCCCACGGGCGTGAAGTTCTTGAAGATGTCGTAGCCGCCGGTGGCGCCGTACAGGTGCGAGGCCAGCAGCGTGGGCGTGGCCAGCATCACGAAGGTGTAGCCGTCCGGCGCGGCGCGCGCGGCCGTGGCGGCGCCCACGGTGCCCGAGGCGCCGCTGCGGTTGTCGATGACGATGTTCTGCTTGAGCGCGAGCGACATCTTCTGCGCCACGATGCGCGAGGCCACGTCGGTCGGGCCGCCGGGCGGGAAGGGCACGATCAGCGTGATCGGCTTGCTGGGCCAAGCTTGCGCGAAGGCGCTGCCGGCCACGAGTGAAAGGGTGAGGGGAAGGGCCAGGGCAAGGAGTGCGCGGCGAACGGGATTGCGGAGGGAACGGAAAGCGGGGGAGGCCATGGACTTCTTACTTCAGGGATGCACAGGGGAACAAGGGAAAACGGCGCGTCTTGCTCAGACCACGCCACTCGATTTCAGCGCGGCCAGCTTTTCATCCGACAGGCCGAGCAGGGACTGCAGCACGTCGTGCGTGCCTTCGCCCAGGGTGGGCGGCGCGCTGCGCACCGGCAGGCGCTCGCCGTCGAAACGGTAGGGCGGCGCCAGCACGTCGACCGTGCCGGCCACCGGGTGCGGTTGCCGGGTGACCAGGCCGGCATCGGTCGCGCGCTTGGATTGCAGCGCCTCCAGCAGGCCCAGCACCTCGCCGCACGGAATGCCCGAGGCGGTGAGCTTTTCGAGCAGGCCGGCGCGCGGGCGCTTGGCCAGTTCGGCGTGCAGCTCGGGCAGCAGCACCGCGCGGTTGGCCGAACGCAGGATGTTGGTCTTGAAGCGCTCGTCGGCCGCCAGGTCGGGCCGTTCGATCACCTCGGTGCAGAAGCGCGCGAACTGCGCGTTGTTGCCCACGGTGATCACCAGCGGGCCGTCGGCCGCGTCGAACACGCCGTACGGCACGATCGACGGGTGCGAGTTGCCGTAGCGCGGCGGGTCTTCGCCCATCAGCAGCGCTTCGAGGCCGTAGTAGGCGGTGATCATCAGGCCGCAGTCGAACAGCGCCATCTCCACGTGCCGGCCCTTGCCGGTCTTCTCGCGCTGGTACAGCGCGGCAAGGATGGCCTGCGCCGAGTACATGCCGGTGAACAGGTCGACCACGGCCACGCCGAACTTCAGCGGCGGCTGGTCGGCTTCGCCGTTGAGCGCCATCAGGCCGGCTTCGCCTTGCACGACGAGGTCGTAGCCCGGGCGCGCGGCCTCGGCGCCGGTGCGGTCGTAGCCCGAGATCGAGCAGTAGATGAGGCCGGGCTGCTCCTTGCTGAGCTGCTCGTAGCCCAGGCCCAGCTTGTCGATGCCGCCGAACTTGAAGTTCTGGATCACCACGTCGCACTGCTTGGCCAGGTCGCGCGCGATCTGCTGGCCTTCGGGCGTCTGCAGGTCGAGCGTGACCGAGCGCTTGTTGCGGTTCACGCTGTTGAAGTAGGCGGTTTCGGTCTTGCCGACACGCAGGCCCCAGTCGCGCGTGTCGTCGCCGCGGCCCGGGTGCTCGACCTTGATCACCTCGGCGCCCATGTCGGCCAGCACCATGCCGCACCAGGGGCCCGCCAGGATGCGGGACAGGTCGAGGACGCGCACGCCGGCGAGCGGCAGCGATGAATTCAATAGAGGCATGACACAGACTTCGGAGAAACGAGAAAGCCCCGCACAACGTGCGAGGCATGAAGTGAAAGCAGCACGGGTCGGGTCAGGACGCGTCCTTTGCCTTGTCGTGGCGCAAGGCGACGAAGTCGGCCTTGCGCTTGCCCAGGAACGCGCCGATGCCCTCGGCCGCTTCGGCGTCGCCCTGCGACTCGACCATGAACACGGCCTCGGCGTCGAGTTGCGCTTCGAGCGTGGCGTGGTGCGCCTGGCGGCACAGCGTCTTGATGCGCGTGGTGGCGCGCTGCGGGCCGGTCGCGACCTTGGCCGCGAGCGCCACGGCCTCGGCCAGCGCCGCGCCCTTGTCGGTCAGGCGGTTGACCGCGCCTAGCTGGTTCAGGCGCTCGGCCGTCATGCGGTCGCCGGTGAGGCACAGCTCGGTGAGCACCTGGCGCGAGACGAACTCGGCCAGGAAGGCGGTGGCGCCGCCGTCGGGCGTGAGGCCGACCTTGACGTAGGCCACGGTGTAGAACGCGTCGCGCGCCGACACCAGCATGTCGCAGGCCAGCGCCATCGACAGGCCTGCACCGGCCGCGCCGCCTTCGACCGCCGCGATCACTGGCTTGCTGCAATCGCGCAGCGCGCGGATCAGGTTGTTCAGGCCTTCCAGGATCTGGCGGCGTTCCGCCATGGGCAGCTCGCGGCGCTTGGCCAGCAGGTTCAGGTCGCCGCCGGAGCAGAAGAAGTCGCCCGCGCCGGTGAAGACGATGGCGCCGACTTCGGGGTCCTGCTCGGCGTCGGCGAGCGCGGCGCTCAGCTCGGCATACAGCGTCGGCGTGATCGCGTTGCGCGCGCCGGGGTTGCTGTTGGTCAGGATGCGCACGGCGCCTTCCTGCGAGATCAGCACGGTCTTGCTCGTCGTGTCCGTCATGCCGCGATCTCCTTGCCGAGCTGGATGTAGCGCTGCAGGTGATGGTCTTCGTCGCCCAGCTGGTGGTCGATCATCACCAGGCGCTTGGCGTAGTGGGGCAGGGGCAGCTCCCACGTCATGCCGATGCCGCCGTGCATCTGGATGCTTTCTTCGGCCACCAGCGCGCCGATGCGCCCGATGCTGAACTTGGCGGCCGACAGCGCGCGCTCGCGCGTCACGCGGTTGCCCGTGTCGAGGGCGGCCGCGGCGTTGATGACGGCCGAGCGGGCCTGCTCGATCTCCAGCAGCAGGTCGGCCATGCGGTGCTGCAGGGCCTGGAAGCTGCCGATGAGCGTGCCGAACTGCTTGCGCGTGCGCAGGTAGTCCAGCGTCGCGGTCTTGGCGGCTTCCATGGCGCCCAGCGCTTCGGCGCACAGCGCGAGCACGCCGCGGCCGATGGCGCGCTCCAGCGTGGCGTGGCCCTGGCCTTCGGCGCCCAGCAGCGCGTCGGCGCCCAGCTTCACGCCGTCGAACGCGAGTTCGGCGACACGGCCACCGTCGATGGACGGGCAGCCGCGCACCGTGAGGCCTGCGGCTTTCGCAGCTTTTGCGGGCACGAGGAACAGCGAGATGCCGGCTTCGTCGTCCACGTTGCCCGAGGTGCGCGCGGAGACCAGGAACAGGTCGGCCTGCTCGCCTTGCGGCACCACGGCCTTGGCGCCGTGCAGCACCCAGCCATCGCCATTGCGTTCGGCCTTGGTGGCCACGCGCGTGCGTTCGTAGTGCGTGTCGGCTTCGTCGTGCGCGAAGGCCACGACGCTCACGCCGTTGATGACGTCGCCGAGCTTTTCCTTCTGCGCCTCGGTGCCGGCCACGCTGAGGGCCTCGCCGACCATCACCGCGCCCAGCAGCGGCTCGACGACGAGGCCGCGGCCCAGGGCCTCGAAGACCACGGCAATGTCGAAGCCGCCGCCGCCGAAGCCGCCGTCGGCCTCGCTGAACAGCGCGCCGATCACGCCGAGTTCGGCGAACTGCTGGAAGATTTCCTTGCTGAACCCGTGCTGCGACTTCGCGATGCGGTCGCGCGCGTCGAAGGCGTACTGCTCGCTGATGAAGCGGTTCAGGCTGTCGGCGAGCATGCGCCGGTCTTCGGTGTGTTCGAAGTTCATTGCGTGTCTCCTTACAGGCCCAGGATCATCTTGCTGATGATGTTCTTCTGGATTTCATTGGAGCCGCCGAAGATCGACAGCTTGCGGTTGTTGAAATAGCGCGAGGCGGCGGCCGACGCGTAGTCGGGCCCGAAGGTCTCGCCGGTGTACCCGTCCTTCAGCGCCTCGGCCACGAAGGGGCGGCCGTACACGCCCATCGCGCGGCGCGCCAGCGACGAGATTTCCTGGCGGATCTCGGTGCCGCGGATCTTCAGCATCGAGCTTTCCGCGCCCGGCACGCCGCCGCCGGCCACCGCCGCGATCACGCGCAGGTTGGTCGTCTTCATGTTCTCCAGGTCGATCTCCACGCGCGCCAGGCGCGCCGCGAAGGCCGGGTCGTCCGCCAGCGGCTTGCCGTTCTTGGTCTGCGAGGCGGCAATGCCCTTCAACTGTTCGAGCGCGGCCACCGAGAAGCCCACCCCCGCGATGTTGGTGCGCTCGTAGGTCAGCAGGTACTTGGCGCAGGTCCAGCCCTTGTTCTCCTCGCCCACCAGGTTCTCGGCCGGCACGCGCACGTCGGAGAAGAACACTTCGTTCACTTCATGCTCGCCGTCGAGCGTGATGATCGGGCGCACTTCCACGCCGGGCGAGGTCATGTCGATCAGCAGGAAGCTGATGCCCTCCTGCTTCTTCGCCTCGCGGTTGGTGCGCACCAGGCAGAAGATCATGTTGGCGTGCTGGCCCAGCGTGGTCCAGGTCTTCTGGCCGTTCACGATGTAGTGGTCGCCCTGCGCGTCGATGCCGCGCACGGCGGACGTCTTCACCGCCGCCAGGTCGGAGCCGGCGCCGGGTTCCGAGTAGCCCTGGCACCACCAGTCGTCGCCGTTCAGGATGCGCGGCAGCCAGCGCTGCTTCTGCGCCTCGTTGCCGTACTTGATGAGCACCGGGCCGAGCATGTTCACGCCGAAGGGCACGATGCGCGGCGCGAAGGCCAGCGCGCATTCGTGTTCGAAGATGAACTTCTCGACCGCCGTCCAGCCCGGGCCGCCGTACTGCTCGGGCCAGTGGTTGGCGAGCCAGCCGCGCGCGTTCAGCGTGGCGTGCCACTCCTGCATGTCGGCCTTTTCCAGGATCTTGCCGCCGCGCACTTTCTCGGACAAGCGCACCGGCAGCTTGTCGGCCAGGAAGGCGCGCACTTCGCTGCGGAAGGCTTCTTCTTCGGGGGTGAAGTTCAGGTCCATCGCGCGTTCCTCAGTAGATTTCGAACAGGCCTGCGGCGCCCATGCCGCCGGCGATGCACATCGTGACCACCGCGTACTTGGCGCCGCGGCGCTTGCCTTCGATGAGCACGTGGCCCGTGAGGCGCGCGCCGGTCATGCCGAAGGGGTGGCCGATGGAGATGGCGCCGCCGTTCACGTTCAGGCGCTCCGACGGAATGCCCAGCTTGTCCTGGCAATAGATCGACTGCGAGGCGAAGGCTTCGTTGAGCTCCCACAGGTCGATGTCTTGCACCTTGAGGCCGTGGCGCGCGAGCAGCTTGGGCACGGCGAACACGGGGCCGATGCCCATTTCGTCGGGCTCGCAGCCGGCCAGCGCGAGGCCGCGGAAGGCGCCCAGCGGCTTGATGTTGGCGCGCTCTGCATCCTTGGCTTCCATCAGCACGCAGGCCGAGGCGCCGTCGGAGAGCTGCGAGGCGTTGCCGGCGGTGATGAACTTGTCCTCGCCCATCACCGGCTTGAGCTTGGCGAGCGCCTCGTAGGTGGTGCCGCGGCGGTTGCAGTTGTCTTCGGTGGCGGTGACTTCGCGGTGGGTGACTTCCTTGGTCTCCTTGTCGGTCACGGCCATGGTGGTGGTGCAGGCGACGATCTCGTCCTTGTAGCGTCCGGCGATCTGCGCCTCTTCGGTCTTGCGCTGGCTCTCGGCGGAGAAGCGGTCCTGCGCCTCGCGGCTGATGTTGTAGCGCTTGGCGACGATGTCGGCGGTGTCGATCATCGCCATGTACAGCTCGGGCTTGTGCTCGACGATCCACGGGTCCAGGCTGAGGTCGCCGCCATCGCCGGGGCTGCGGCCGCGGATCTGCGAGATGCTTTCGACGCCGCCCGCGATCATCGCCGGCGCGCCGTCCACCACGATGCGGCCTGCGGCCATGGCAATCGCCTGCAGGCCCGAGGCGCAGAAGCGGTTCACGGTGGTGCCGGCGATGCTGATCGGCAGGCCCGAACGGATGATGGCCTGGCGCGCGATGTTGCGGCCGGTGGTGCCTTCGGGGTAGCCGCAGCCGAGGATCGCGTCCTCGATGAGCGCGGGGTCGAGGCCCGAGCGCTCGACCGCCGCCTTCACGGCGAAGGACGCCAGCGTGGCGCCGGGGGTGATGTTGAATTCGCCGCGGTGCGCCTTGGTGAGCGGGGTGCGGGCGGTGGAAACGATGACGGCTTCACGCATGGGGTGTCTCCTGGACGGCTGTCTCTGTGATTACTCGGATTGATTGAGGCTGGCGAAATCTGCGCCGCGCTCCACCAGCTGCACCAGCAGCGGCGACGGCTTCCAGAAGATCGGGTCTTCCTTCGCGAACTCGCGGATGTCGGCCAGCACCTTCGGCAGGCCCACGGTGTCGGCGTACTTCATGGGGCCGCCGCGGTGGCGCGGGAAGCCGTAGCCGTACAGGAAGGTCACGTCCACGTCGAGCGGGCGCAGCGCAATGCGCTGGAGCACCACGTTGGCGCCTTCGTTGACCATCGCGGCCATGTAGCGGCGCATGATTTCTTCTTCGGTGAACTGGCGCGGCTTGATGCCCGCGCGTTCGCGTTCGGCGTCGATGATGGCCAGCACCTCGGGGTCGGGTTGGCCGGCGCGGGCGCCTTCGGGGTACAGGTAGTAGCCGCGCTGCGTCTTCTGGCCGAACCAGCCGCGCTCGCAGATGCGGTCGGCAATCTGCACATAGCGCGCCTGCGGGTCGCGCGTGGCGGCCTTGCGCTTGCGCGTGGCCCAGCCGATGTCGCCGCCGGCCAGGTCGGACACCTGGAACGGGCCCATCGGGTAGCCGAAGTTGCGCACGGCCGCGTCGATGTCGTACGGCGAGGCGCCGTCTTCCATCATGTGGTCGGCCGCCTGGCGGTACACGGCCAGGATGCGGTTGCCGATGAAGCCGTCGCACACGCCGGCGCGCACCGGCACCTTCTTCAGCTTCTTCGCGAGTTCGAAGCCCGTGGCGACCACGTCGGCGCTCACCTTGGCGGGCACCACGATCTCCAGCAGCTTCATGATGTTGGCCGGCGAGAAGAAGTGCAGGCCCACCACGTCCTGCGGGCGCGAAACGCTGGCGGCGATCTCGTCGATGTCCAGGTACGAGGTGTTGGTGGCCAGCACCGCGCCTTGCTTGCACACGCGGTCGAGTTCGGCGAACACGGCCTTCTTCACCGCCATGTCCTCGAACACCGCTTCGACCACGATGTCGGCGTCGGCCAGGGCGTCGTAGCTCGTGGAGCCGTTGAAGCGCGCCATCACCGCGGCCTTGGCCTCGGGCGTCATGCGCTCCTTCTTGATGAGGCCGTCGTACACCTTCTCGACGTTGGCGCGGCCATGCGCGAGCTGGGCGTCGTCGCGCTCGATCATGGTCACGGGCATGCCGGCGTCCAGCATGGCCACCGCAATGCCGGCGCCCATGGTGCCGCCGCCGACGATGCCGGCGGACGCCAGCGCGCGGGGCTTGGCCGACCGGGTCTCGGGCGCCTTCAGCACTTCGCGCTCGGCGAAGAAGGCGTGGATCAGGCCGGCGCGCTGCGGGCTGTCGATGCACTGCAGGAACAGCTTGCGTTCCAGCGCCATGCCTTCGTCGAAGGGCAGCGTGAGCGCGCCTTCGACGGCTTCGATGATCTTCATCGGCGAGAACAGGCCGCGGCTCTTCTTGGCGGTGTCGGCGCGCGCGGCTTCGAGGGCGGCGCGGCTGGCTTCCTTGTCGGCGAGGCCGGTGGCTTCGCGCGTGCGGCGCACGGGCGCGTTGGCGGCCACCAGTTCCTGCGCGTAGGCCAGGCCTTCGGCGCGCGCGTCGGCGTCGGTGGCCAGGCGGTCGACGAGGCCCAGCGACAGTGCTTCCTTCGCGCCCGCATGGCGGCCGCTCAACATCAGTTCCAGTGCGGGCTTCACGCCGATCAGGCGCGGCGCGCGCTGCGTGCCGCCCGAGCCGGGCAACAGGCCCAGCGCCACTTCGGGCAGGCCCAGCTTGGCGGTGGGCGAGGCCACGCGGTAGTGGGCCGACAGCGCCACTTCGAGCCCGCCGCCGAGCGCGGCGCCGTGGATGGCGGCGACCACCGGCTTGGTGCAGTTCTCGATCTTCAGGCAGGCCTCGGGCAGCGAAGGCGCTTGCGGCGGCTTGCCGAACTCGCGGATGTCCGCGCCGGCGATGAAGTTGCGGCCGGCGCCGACGATCAGCACCGCCCTCGCGGCGCCGTCGGCCTCGGCCGCGTCGATGGCGGCCACGAGGCCGCGGCGCACGTCCACGCCCAGGGCGTTGACGGGCGGGTTGTCGATGGTCACCACGAACACGTCGCCATGACGCTCGAAGGTGACGGGACCGGAAGACGTGGAAGGGCTGGTATCGGTTGTGGCCATGGTGCTTGTCTCTTGCGTGGCGGGCCCGCACGCGCGTCGCGCGAGGGGTCCGGAGGCTCTGGGGGGTGAACCCCGCATTCTTTGCCCGTAGCGGCGCTTTGACAATTGCATAGCTGGTTGACAGACTGTCAAAGAATTTTTGACACAATCCGGTGCATGGACCTGCAATCGCTCACCCTGCTGGTGGAAATCCTCGATGCGGGCAACCTGAGCGCGGCAGCCCGCCGCCTCAAGATGACCCGCGCCAACGTCAGCTACCACCTGAACCAGCTGGAGCGCTCGGTGGGCGCGCAGCTGGTGCGCCGCACCACCCGGCGCGCCGAACCGACCGAAATCGGCCTGCGCCTGTACCAGCACGGCGTGGCCATCCAGGGCGAGCTGCTGGCCGCGCGCGAATCGGTCACCGAGCTGGGCCAGGGCCTGCAGGGCCGCGTGCGCCTGAGCGTGCCCAGCGGCTACGGGCAGCTGGTGATGGCCGACTGGCTGATCGACTTCAAGCGGCAGTACCCGGGCATCGTGCTCGACGTGGTGTTCGAAAACCGCATCGAAGACCTGCTGCGCGACGAGGTCGACATCGCCATCCGCGTGATTCCCGAGCCGCCGCAGAACCTGGTGGCGCGCGAGATGGGGCCGGTGCGCTACGTGGCGTGCGCCTCGGCCGACTACGCGGCGAAGCACCCGCTGCCCGACCAGCTCGACGCCCTGCAGGGCGCGCCGGTGGTCACGGCCGCCGTCATCGGTCGCCAGCTGCGCGTGTCGGCCTACCAGGGGGAGACGCGGCGCGAGGTGATCCTGGAGCCGACGCTCATTTCGGAGAATTTCCTGTTCCTGCGCCAGGCCATCCTCGCGGGCCTGGGCATCGGCCTGGTGCCCGACTACGTGGTGCAGGACGACGTGCGCCGCGGCGACGTGGTGACCACGCTGGACGACTGGCGCCTTAGCATCTTCGGCACGCAGATGTTCATGCTGTACATGCCGAACCGCCAGCACACGCGGGCGATACGGACCTTCATCGACTTCGTGCTGGAGCGGGTACGCGGGCCGGGGGATGGGCCAGGGGATGGGCTGGGCGAGGTGCCTTAGCCGCTCGGCTACGTGCGCCGGTCGAGGCCCGTGCTCTCGTAGTACCGCGCCTTGTCCACGTACATCGCCCGGTCCGCGCGCTGCAGTGCGGCTTCCAGAGACTCGCCGGCATTGCAGGTCGCCAGCCCGATGGCCAGGCTCAGCGGATGGCCGCTCTGGCCCGCGTGGAACTGGTTGTTCAGCTCCAGCAGCATGAGGATGCGCTCGCGCATCGCGTCGGCGCCGCGCTCGTCGGTCATCGGCAGCAGCACGGCGAACTCGTCGCCGCCCACGCGCGCGGGCCAGGCCGGCGGCGCGACGGCCTTGTCGAGCACCTCGCCCATGCGGCGCAGCATCGAGTCGCCGGCGGCGTGGCCTTCCTGGTCGTTGAGCTGCTTCAGGCCGTTGAGGTCGATGACGACGATCGACACCGGCCACGGGCCCTTGCGCGACAGCCGGTTGAGCTCCTCGGTGTAGTAGGTGCGGTTGCACAGCTGCGTGAGCACGTCGTGCTTGCCGAGGTACTCGAGGTAGGCCTCGGCCTTCTTGCGCGCGGTGATGTCCACCAGCGACACCAGCACCAGGTCCCAGGTGTCGAGCCGGTCGTCCTGCACGGCGAACTGCATGTGGATGTTGAGCGCCTCGCCCGACAGCGAGTAGTTGAGCACCTCGCGGTGCTGCACCGTCTTGCCGTTCCACAGGTCGTGCAACTGCTCCGCGAAAGATTCGCGCATCTCGTCGCGAAAGACGCGCGACAGGCTGCCCAGCAGCGTGGTCAGGTCGGGCGCGCCGAACATGCGCAGGGTTTCCTGGTTCACGTCGATGACGCGGATCTCCTGCATGCAGCGCGTGACGAACTCGGGATGCACCTTGATGAAGGTGGCGAAGTCGGTGATGCCGCGCGCGCGGATGTTGTCCATCAGCGTGCGCACCGCGCTGAAGTCTTCCACCCACAGCGACACCGGCGAGCGGTCGAACAGGCTGCGCGCGTACCTGGCGCTTTCGTCGCGCAGGCGCTGCGCGGCCACGCGCTCGGTGATGTCGTCGAGCGAGACCAGCACGCGGTCCCAGCTGTCTTCATGGCCGGGCAGCACGCGGGCGCGCACGCGCACGTCGAGCCGGCGGCCGTCCAGGGCGTAGTTGACGGTCTCGCTCTCGAAGGTGAGTTCGCCGCGCCACAGCCGGTCGAGCTCGTGCACCACGGTGGCCGACATGTCGCCTCGGAACACGCGGTCGAGCGCGCCGAGCAGGGTTTCCTGGCTGTCGGCCGCAAAGAGCTTCAGCGTGTGCTGGTTGACCCGCAGCACCTTCAACAGCGCCATGCAGTCGCTCACGCGCAGGGGGTCTTCGGCCAGGTAGGCGACCAGGTCGGTGACGCCTTCGGCGCGCCAGCCGTCCAGCTTGCGCTTGAGGTCGCTGTAGTCCTCGACCCAGAGCGAGACGGGCGCCAGGTCGAACATGGCGTCGAGGTCGCCGGCGGAGGGTGGAGCGGTGGAGCCCGTTGAAACCGATGAAGAGGCGGACGCGGCTGCTGGCATGACCATCGATGAAGCTTTCGGAAAAGCGGCAGCAGCCATGGCTGACCGGCGCCGGCGAACGGGAGCCTTAATTATTACCCGCGTGCATAGCTTTGCATTTGACACGCGGCGCCCCGTTGACGCGCCCCCAGCGGGTCTTGCGCAACGACAGCACCGGCGGCATCAGCGGCATCAGCGGCTGTACAGGCCCACCACGCTCTGTCCGCCCAGCGCATGGCCCTTGAGCGCGGCCACCAGCGCGTCGCGCGACAGTCCGGCAGGCAGCGCGCCCGGTGCGAGGTCGGAGGCGACCACGGTCATCACGTAGTGGTGCGGCCGGTCGCCCACCGGCGGGCACATGCCGCGGTACGCGGGCGCGCCGGCCACGTTCGGGCCCATGGTGAAGTTGAAGTTCGAGCCCGCCTGGCCTTCGCCGGCCTTGAGTTCGCCGCGCTCGGCCGCGATGTTGTAGGCCACCCAGTGCGACACGCCCAGGCCGGCCGCGCCGTCCGGGTCGAAGATCAGCACGGCGACCGATTTGGTCTTGGCCGGCAGGTTGCTCCATGCCACGGGCGGCGAGACGTTCTTGCCGCCGCACTCGCCGGCCCCGGCGTGCTCGGCCGGGATCAGGCCGTTGTCGGCGAAGGCGCTGGAGCTGACGCGCATGCCCGTGAAGGCCTTGCCGCCGGCGCCGGTGCCGCCCGACATGCCGGTGCAGCCGGCCATGAGGCCTGCGAGGGCGAGGGCCGCCACTGGCGAGGCGAGGGAGTGAAGCTTGTTGCGCATGGAATCTCCTGTAAAGGTTGTGTTCATCCGGCGTGGCCCAGCCACACGCTGCCGTCCGTCTTCTCGTGCACCGCCAGCGGCGTGAGCCGCGCGCCGCGGCAGGGGCCGCCGACGCACTTGCCGGTGTCGGGCTCGAAGATGGCTCCGTGACGCGCGCACATCAGGAAGCGGCCCGAGCTTTCGAGCACCTGGCCCTCGAAGTCGAGCGGGCCGCCCGCATGCGGGCACTGGTTGAGGTAGGCGTACACCCCGCCGTGCCAGCGCACCGCGAAGGCGGGCACGCCATGGGGAGCGGTGAACTTGCTTGCGAGGCCATCGTCGGGGAGGTTGGCGCAAATCGGGCCGGGGGCGGGTGCCGTGGCGCCGTCATCGGGCGTAGGGGCGGGCGCTGTGGGGTCGTCGGTCATCTGCCAGCGAGGGTAGCCAAGGTTCGGGGGCTGCGCAATGCGCAATGGCCGGCTTACAAATCGCAGCCAGATGACAGGATTTCCGCGGGACGGCCGCGGTTTAAAACTGTATATTCATACAGTACCCGCTTCATCAAGGCCCCCGTGGACATCCAGCGCAAACTCGCCATCCTGGCCGACGCCGCCAAGTACGACGCCTCCTGCGCGTCGAGCGGCTCGCAGCCGCGCGATTCGCTGGGCGGGCGCGGCATCGGCTCCACCGAGGGCGCGGGCATCTGCCACAGCTACGCGCCCGACGGCCGCTGCATCTCGCTGCTGAAGGTGCTGCTGACCAACCACTGCCAGTACGACTGCCTCTATTGCGTCAACCGCGCGTCGAGCAACGTGCCGCGTGCGCGCTTTCGCGTCGAAGAAGTGGTGCAGCTCACGCTGGATTTCTACCGCCGCAACTGCATCGAGGGCTTGTTCCTGTCCAGCGGCATCATCAAGTCGCCCGACCACACCATGGAGCAGGTGGTCGAGGTGGCGCGCGTGCTGCGCGAGGAGCACGACTTTCGCGGCTACATCCACCTGAAGACCATTCCCGACGCCAGCGACGAACTGCTGGCGCGCGCCGGCCGCTATGCCGACCGGCTCAGCATCAACGTCGAGATGCCCACCGCCGAAGGGCTGCAGGCCCTGGCGCCCGAGAAGAACGAAAGCGCCATTCGCCGCTCCATGGCACGGCTGCGCCTGCGCATCGACGACACGCGCGAGGAGGCGCGCCGCGTGGTGCCCATCCGCGCGCTGCCGGGCGCCGCGCCCACCGCCGCCAAGCCGCCGCCTTTCGCGCCCGCAGGCCAGAGCACGCAGATGATCGTGGGCGCCGACGCCACCGACGACCGGCGCATCCTCGCGTCCAGCGCCACGCTGTACGGCGCCTACAAGTTGAAGCGCGTGTACTACTCGGCCTTCAGCCCCATTCCCGATGCGGCCCGCGCGCTGCCGCTGGTGGCACCGCCGCTCATGCGCGAGCACCGGCTCTACCAGGCCGACTGGCTCATGCGCTTCTACGGCTTCGAGCACCAGGAGATCGTGGCCGCGCCCGACGGACTGCTGCGGCTGGACGTCGACCCCAAGCTGGCCTGGGCGCTGGCGCATGCCGAGCGCTTTCCGGTCGACCTGAACCACGCGCCGCGCGAGATGCTGCTGCGCGTGCCCGGGCTGGGCGTGAAGGCGGTCGAGCGGCTGCTGCAGGCGCGGCGCGTGCGCCGGGTGCGCGCCGACGACCTGCGGCGCCTGCACGTGCCGGCGCGCAAGGTGCTGCCGTTCGTGGTGGCCGACGGGCACCGGCCGGCTGCGGGTGCCATGGCGTCGGCTGCGCCTGCGGCCCGGCCGGCGCAAGCGGCAGCGCAGGCTTCGCTGTTCTGAGCAAGGGCTGAAGAAAGGCCGAGGACCAGCACCATGCGCATACGGCTCGAAGACCCGGTCGATCTCGACGCTTTCCGCCGCCATGCGCGGCGCTTGCTGGCCGGCGGCGTGCCGCCCGACCAGGTCGAATGGAGCGACGGCGCGGTGAGCGAAGGCGCGGCCGGTGACCTGTTCGGCGGGGCTGGCGACGAAGGCGATGCGTTCGAGCTGGCACCGTCGCCACCGGCCGCCGGCGCCGTGCGGCACGCGGTGCCCGCGTTCTTCGTCGCGCTGTGTGCCGACGTGATCCTGCACCGCGATCCGCAACGCCTGGCGCTGCTGTACCGGCTGCTCTGGCGCCTGACCCGCGAGCCGGCCCTGCGGCACGACCCGCTGGACGCCGACATGATGCAGGCGCAGCAGATGGCCAAGGCCGTGCACCGCGACATCCACAAGATGCGCGCCTTCGTGCGCTTCACCCGCGTGGCGGACGCGCAAGTGGGCGAGCGCCACGTCGCGTGGTTCGAGCCCGACCACCGCATCGTGGCGGCCAACGCGCCGTTCTTCGCGCGCCGCTTCGCGCAGATGCGCTGGGCCATCCTCACGCCGGATCGCTGCGTCGAATGGAATGGCGAGGCCCTGTCTTTCCGCGACGGCGCCGACCGCCGCGAGAAGCCGCCGCCCGATGCCGGCGAGCAGCTCTGGCTGACCTACTACGCGCACATCTTCAACCCCGCGCGCCTGAAGGTCGCCATGATGCGGCGCGAGATGCCGCGCCGCTATTGGCACAACCTGCCGGAGGCCGCGCTGATCCAGCCGTTGACGGACGCGGCCGCGGCGCGCAGCCAGTCGATGATCGATGCGCCGCCCACGGTGGCCCGGCGCATCCGCGCACCCGTGCCGCTGCACCTGCGGCCGGCCGACGGCGTGGCGCCGGCCAGCCTCGACGAGTTGCGTGCCGCCGCGCATGCGTGCCGCGATTGCCCCATCGGCGCACTCGCCACGCAGGCCGTGTGCGGCGAAGGCCCGCAAGGCGCGCGGCACATGCTCGTCGGCGAGCAGCCCGGCGATCAGGAAGACCTGGCGGGCCGCCCCTTCGTCGGCCCGGCCGGCCAGCTGCTGGACCGCGCCATGGCGCAGCTGGGCTGGGCGCGCGACAGCGTGTACCTGGCCAACGCCGTGAAGCACTTCAAGTACGAGCTGCGCGGCAAGCGCCGCATCCACAAGACCGCGGCGCAGCGCGAGGCGCTGGCCTGCGCGCACTGGCTCGACAGCGAGATCGCGCTGGTGCGACCGCAGGCGCTGGTGGCGTTGGGCGCCACGGCGGCGCGCTCGCTGCTCGGGCGGGCGGTGGCGGTGCAGGCCGAGCGCGGCGCCTGGCTGCATGAGCGCGCGGACGGGCGGCCCGTGTTCGTCACGCTGCACCCGTCGGCGCTGCTGCGGCTGCCCGACGGGGAGCGCGCCGAGGCCTTCGAGCGCTGGCTGGCCGACCTCGCGTTGGCGCGCGGCACGCTTTCTGCTGCAATCGCGGCATGAACGATGCCCTTTCCATCGGCGCCGCGCCGCTCGCCGCGCAGCCGCTGACCGCCCAAGCCTTCGCGCCGTACGGCACCGTCATCGCGGCGCCCGCCACCGACCCCGGCCGGCCGATCAACGGCGGCAACGCCACGCGCTTCGACCTGCTGGCCGACCTGCAGCTCGGCGCCGACGGCGGGCGCCCGATGCTCGCGCTGTTCCGCGCGCAGGCCCGGCGCTTTCCGCATGCCGTCACGGAAATGGAGCGCCATGCCCTCGGCAGCCAGAGCTTCGTGCCGCTGGGCGAGCGCCGCTTCGTCATCGTGGTGGCGCGCGCCGGCGATGCGCCCGTGTCGGCGGGCGAGCTCGCTGCTTTCGTCACCAATGGGCGTCAGGGCGTGGTGCTTGCGCCCGGCACCTGGCATCACGCGCTGCTGGCGGTGGATGCGGGCGACTTCGTGGTGGTGGAGCGTGCGGGTGGCGAGGTCGACTGCGACATCTGCCACCTGGAAGTGCCGGCCGTCATCGAGGGATGATGCTGCCGCAAGCGAGGGTTCGGGGCGGCACTAGCGGCCCCGGTTCAGTTCAGGCTCAGGCTGCCAGGCGCTCGGCCAGCGCAACCAGAGACCGGTCCGACCCCGCCGGCCCCAGCAGCGAGAGGCCCAGCGGCGCGCCGTCGCGCGTCGCCAGCGGCATCGACAGCTGCGGAAAACCGGCCAGCCCCGCAATGCACAGCATCCGGATCGCGCGGTTGCGGTAATCCTCCAGCGAGGCCTCGCTGTCGCTGCGCAGCGGCGCGATGTCGGGCATGGTCGGCATCAGCAGCACGCCGTCGTCGCCGAGCAGCGCGGCCAGGTGGTCGCGGAACGCGGCGCGGAAGCCGCGGGCCGTGACCACCTGCGCGTCGGTCACTTCGCGGGACCACGCGAAGCGCTCGGCCACGCCGGGGCCCAGCGGCGGCGCGTAGCGCTCGATCAGCGGGCCGTCGGTGAGCCAGGCCTCGCGCGACTGCAGGTAGCGAAAGTTCCAGAACATCGTGTCGAAGGACTCGAGCGCCACGGTGGTCCCTTGCGCGGGACCGAACAACGCCTGCGCGCGGTCGGCCACGCCCTGCAGCGCGTTGGCGGCCGCGGGCACGGCCAGCGCCCACACGTCGTCGGGGCGCAGCAGGCGAACCCGCGCGGGAAGGCGGGCCGTGTCGGCGCCCAGCAGCACGTCGGCCACGCGCGCGAAGGTGCCGACGTCGCGCGCGAACCAGCCGCAGGTGTCGAAGCTGGGCGCGAGGTCGAGCGCGCCTTCCAGGCTCACGCGGCCGTGCGTGGGGCGCAGGCCGTACAGGCCGCAGTGGTTGGCCGGTGCGCGCACCGAGCCGCCGGTGTCGGTGCCCAGCGCGAAGTCGCACAGGCCCGACGACACGGCCGAGGCCGAGCCCGACGAGCTGCCGCCGGTGATGCGGTCCTTGGCGGCGCCGTTGAGGGGCGCGCCGAAGTGCGCGTTGTTGCCGTTCATCGAGAACGCGAGTTCGTCGGTCACGGTCTTGCCCGCGAAGCGCGCGCCGGCGTCGAGCAGCTTTTGCACGGTCGGCGCGGTCTGCGTCTTGATGCCCGACATCGCCAGCACGATGGGGTTGCCGCCGCCCGTGGGGTAGCCGGCCACGTCGAACAGGTCCTTGGCGGCAAAGCTCAGGTCGGCCAGCGGGCCGGTCGCGGCGCGCGGCACCGGCGCGTCGGGGTAGGGAACGAAGGCGTGGGCGGGGTCGTGCAGGGGCATGGCGATGAAGGGCGATGGAACGGTGGCTGAAAGGGCCTGGCGCAGCTCAGGCCATTCAGGCAACGAGCACCGGCGCGATGGCCGCCGCCGCATCTGTGTGGATGCAGCGTGCACGGTGATTCTGCGCGAGCTCCACCACCGGCGGTTGCGCGGCGCGGCAGGCGTCGCTGGCGAGCGCGCAGCGCTCGGCGAATGCGCAGCCCGGCGGCAGCGCGGACAGGTCGGGCGGCGCGCCGCCGATGGTCTCCAGCCGCGTGCCGCGCGCCAGTGCGCCGTGCGCGCGGCTCTTGAGCAGCGCAATGGTGTACGGATGCCGCGGCGAGCGGATCAGCTCGCGCGCCGTGCCTTCCTCCACGATGCGCCCCGCGTACATCACGGCGATGCGGTCGGCCACCTCGACGGCGGCGCCGATGTCGTGCGTGACGAAGATCACCGACAGCCCGAGGTCGCGCTGCAGCTCGCGCAGCAGCAGCAGGATCTGGATCTGCACGGTGGCGTCGAGCGCCGTGGTGGGCTCGTCGGCCAGCAGCAGCTGGGGCTTGCAGGCCAGCGCCAGCGCGATCATGGCGCGCTGGCGCATGCCGCCCGACATCTCGTGCGGGTAGGCCTGCAGCCGCCGCTCGGGGCTGGGAATGCGCACGCGTTCGAACAGCGCGAGCGCGCGTTGCTGCGCCTCGGCCGCGCTGACGGATTCATGGCGGCGGATCGACTCGACGATCTGCGCGCCCACCGAGTACACCGGGTCGAGCGCCAGCAGCGGCTCCTGGAAGATCATCGACGCGACCTTGCCGCGAAAGTCGGCCAGCTCGCGCTGCGACATCGCGAGCACGTCGCGCCCGGCCACCTGCACCGTGCCGCCCATGCGCGTGCGGCGCTCGGGGTGCAGGCGCAGCAGGGTGCGCATGGTCACGCTCTTGCCCGAGCCCGATTCGCCGATCAGCGCGACCACTTCGCCGCGCTGCACCTCCAGGCTCACGCCGCTGACGGCATGCACGGGCTTGCGAGCGCCGCTGAAGGTGACGCTGAGCTCGCTCAGGTGCACCATCGGCCCTGTGCCGGCAGCGGCGTCGTTCGTTGCTGTTGCTGTTGCGCTCATGCGGCCTTCCTCTGGAGCGTGGAGGCCATCGGATGGCCGCTGCCCGCCTCGTGGATCAGGCAGCTCACCGCATGCTGCGCACCGGTGGCGATGCGCTCGGGCACCACGCGGCTGCACACCGGCGCGGCGAGCGCGCAGCGCGGATGAAAGCGGCAGCCCGAGGGCGGGTTGATGGGGTTCGGCGGATCGCCCGCGAGCGCCGCCTCTTCGGTGCGGTGGTCGGGGTCCATCGACGGCATGGAGGACAGCAGCGCGCGCGTGTAGGGGTGCGCAGGCGCCTCGTACAGCGCGTCGGACGGGCCGATCTCCGCCACCTGGCCCAGGTACATCACCATGACGCGGTCGCTCACGTAACGCACCACGTTGAGGTCGTGGCTGATGAACACGTAGGTCAGGCCGAACTCGGCCTTCAGGTCGAGCAGCAGGTTGATGACCTGGGCCTCCACGGACTTGTCGAGCGCGGACACGGCTTCGTCGAGGATGACCATGCGCGGCTGCAGCGCCAGCGCGCGCGCGATGTTCACGCGCTGTCGCTGGCCGCCGGACAGTTCGTGCGGATAGCGTTCGGCAAAGCGCTGGGGCGCAAGGCCCACGCGCCCCAGCAGGTCGCGCGCCCGAGCCACCGATTCGCGCCGCGACACGCCGTGCACCTGCGGGCCGAAGGCGATGGAGTCTTCGATGGTGAGGCGCGGGTTGAGCGAGGCGTAGCTGTCCTGGAACACCATCTGCACCTGGCGGCGAAACTCCTTGAGCGGCAGGTCGCGGCTGCCGACCTCGCGCCCGTCGAAGACCACCTCGCCGCGCGTGGGCTCGATGAGCTGCATCAACAGGCGCGCGGTGGTCGACTTGCCGCAGCCCGATTCGCCGACCACGCCGAGCGTTTCGCCCTTGAGCACTTCGAAGTCCACGCCGTCCACGGCGCGCACCACGCCGCCGCCGCGTCCCAGCGGATCTTTCTTCAGCGGGAAGTGCTTGACCAGGCCCGTGACCGTGAGCAGCGGCTGGGCCGGGCCGCCGATGTCTTTCAGTGTGTCCATGGCGTCAGCCCTTGTTGTCCATCGCCGAGCGCAGGCCATCGGACAGGATGTTGAAGGAGATCGAGGTGATGAAGATCATCGCCCCCGGCAGCGCCGCCACCCACGGCTGCACATAGATCGCGGTACGCAGCGTGTTGAGCATCAGGCCCCATTCGGGTTCGGGCGGCTTCACGCCCAGGCCCAGGAACGACAGGCCCGAGGCCAGGATCATCGACACCGCGATCAGGCTCGTGGCATACACGAAGATCGGGCCCAGCACATTGCCCAGCACATGCACCCGCACGATGGTGAAGGGGCTGGCGCCCGAGGCGCGCGCCGCCTCCACGTAGTCGCGCGTGCGCACCTGCGTGGTCACGCTCTCGGCCACGCGCGCGATCTGCGGAATGAACACGATGGTCAGCGAGATCAGCGAATTGACCACCCCCGCGCCCAGCGTGCCCGACAGCGCAATCGCCAGCAGCACCGACGGGAAGGCGTAGAACACGTCGATGGTGCGCATGATCAGCGTGTTGACGATGCCGCCCGCATAGCCCGCGACGATGCCGATCACCGTGCCCAGCACGAAGGCGCACAGCACCGGCGTGATGCCGATGAACAGCGACAGCCGCGCGCCCACGATCAACCGCGAGAGCATGTCGCGGCCCAGCTCGTCGCTGCCCAGGGGCAGGCCCTCGGTGCCGATGGGTTTCAGGCGCTTGAGCATCGACGCCTGGTAGGGGTCGGACGGCGCGAGCCACGGGCCGAACAGCGCCAGTGCGACCATCAGCAGCACCACGACGGCCGCGCCCACGGCCACCGGGTCGCGCCGCAGGCGCAGCCACACCGAGGCCCAGTAGCCGCGCGAGCGCTGCATCGGCAGCGGCTCGGGCGTGGAGGAGGAAGGAGAAGAAGCGAGCACGGTGGACATTGGGTGTGTCTTTGGGGTGTCTTTGTCTTCTTCAGGCGCGCGCGATGCGCGGGTCGAGCAGGGTCTGCAGCACGTCGACCAGCAGGTTGAGCAGCACGAAGAACAGCGCCAGCACCAGGATCGTGCCCTGCAGCAGCGGCAGGTCGCGCTGGAAGATGGCCGAGTTCAGCAGGAAGCCGGTGCCAGGCCAGGAGAACACGGTCTCGATGAGGATGGAGCCGCCGAGCAGGTAGCCCAGTTGCAGGCCCATGACCGCCAGCGCCGTGGGCGCCGCGTTCTTCACCATGTGGCGGAACACGCCCACGTGCGTGAGCCCCTTGGCGCGCAGCCCGACGATGAACTCCTGGTCGAGGATGTCGGCCACCAGCGCACGCACCGTGCGCGCGATGATGCCCATGGGAATGACCGACATGGTGAGCGCCGGCAACACCAGGAACTGCAGGTGCTCCCAGTTCCAGGCCCACTCGCCCGAGCCGCCGGGCCCCGCGCCCGTGGCCGGCAGCCACATGAGCTGCGACGAGAACACGATGACCATCACCATGCCCAGCCAGTAGTGCGGCACGCTCACGCCCAGCACCGAGAACATCGAGGCCAGGCGGTCGACCCACGAGCCGCGGAAGTAGCCCGCCACGAAGCCGAACAGGCAGCCCAGCACGAAGCCGATGAAGGTGGCCACCACCGCCAGCCGCAGCGTGTTGCCCACGGCGGTGAACACCTCGCCGGCCACCGCGCGGTTGCTGGCGATGGAGGTGCCCAGGTCGCCGTGCAGCGCGCGCCACAGCCACATGGCGAACTGCTCGGGCAGCGAGCGGTTGAAGCCGTAGAGCTCGCGCAGCTGCGCCTGCAGCTCGGCCGAGGCGTCGGGCGGCAGGATCGACACCAGCGGGTCGCCCGGCGCGATGTGCACGAGCAGGAAGCACACGAGGGCCACGCCGATCATGATCGGCACGGCGTAGAGCACGCGGCGCAGGAGGTAGGCGAACATCGTCTGGAATGGCTGGCTGGTGGGCTGGCTGAAGAGGCGCTCAGTCCATCGTCATGGTCGCGATGTCGATGAACCAGCTCTTGGGCTGCACCACGTTCTTGACCTTGACCGACATGGCGCGCGGACCCACGTCGTGCGCGATCCACACGAAGGGCGCGTCGTCCACGATGTGCGTGTGCAGCTTGGCGAGCGCGGCGTCGCGCGCCTTGTCGTCGAAGCTGGTGCGTGCGTCGGCCACCAGCTTGTCGACTTCGGGGTTGCCGTAGTAGCCCCAGTTGTTCGACACCGGTGGAAAGGCCTTGGTGCTCACGAAGCGCACCATCGCGAAGAACGGGTCCATGGCCGCGAAGCTGATGTTGACCGCGTTGGCGCCGTTGGCCGACGGGTCCTTCGCGCCCTTGCGCCAGTTGGTGAACAGCGTGTTCCATTCGATCACGTCGAACTGCACGTCGAAGTAGCACTGCTTGAGCGACTGCTGGGCGAACTCGTTCATGGGCAGCGGCTGCATCTGGCCCGAGCCCGAGGCAGAAATCTGCACCTTCACCTTGATCGGCTTGGCCGCCGAGTAGCCGGCCTGCGTCATGAGCGCCTGCGCGGCCTTCACGTCGTAGCGGATGTCGAAGGTTGGCTTGCCGAACCACGGGTGGCCCGGCGGCACGGTGCCCTTGGGCTCGGCCATCATGCCGCCCAGCAGCTGCTTCATGCCGCCGCGGTCGATGCACAGGTTGGCGGCCTGGCGCACGCGCTTGTCGAGCCAGGGCGAGCCTTCGGCGAACGACAGCTGCCACGGCCACACATGCGGCTGCGCGTTCGAATAGACCTTGAAGCCGCGCTGCGTGATCTGCGCCATGGCGTCGGGCGAGGGCGCCTCGATCCAGTCGACCTGCCCGCCGAGCAGCGCGGCGGTGCGCGCGTTGGCCTCGGGCATGGGGATCAGCACGACCTTGTCGATCTTGGGCACGCGCTTGGCGTCCCAGTACGTCTTGTTGGCGGCGAGCTCCAGGCGTTCGCGTGCCACGAAGCGCGTGACCTTGAACGGGCCCGAGCCCGAGGGGTCGGCGGCGAAGGCGGTCCAGGCGGCCTTGGCCTTGTCGGCGGGCGTGGCGCCGGCGGCGGCGTCGAACTTCTTCTGCCAGTGCGCGGGCGAAGCCATGAACAGGTTCGACAGGTTGATCGGCAAAAAGGCGTCGGGCTCGCTGGTGGTGAGCTCCACCGTCAGGTCGTCGATCTTGCGGGCCGACTTGAGCGTGGGCATGCGCGAGGCCGTCACGCCGACCTGGCTGGGGTCGAACTGCGGGGCGTCCTTGTCGAGCACCTTCTGCACGTTCCACACCACAGCGTCGGCGGTGAAGGCCGAGCCGTCGTGGAACTTGACGCCGGGGCGCAGCTTGAAGACCCACTTGGTCTTGTCCTTGGCGTCGACCGCCCATGCGGTGGCCACGCCCGGAATGAGCACGCTGGGCGCGTCGGCCTTGGACAGGTCCCACTGCGTGAGCGAGTCGTAGATGGGAATGCCGGTGAAGCGGTTGCCCTCGAACCCCTGGTCGGGCTGGCCCAGCGTGCGCGGAATGTCGGCGGCCGTCATGGCGATGCGCAGCGTCTTCTCCTGCGCCATGGCGCCGGGCGCGGCCAGCATCAGGGCAGCGAGTGCCGCGCAGGCGGCCAGGGGGTTCAGGAACAGGGCAGGGGCGGCACGCTTCACATGGAACTCCGGTGGATGGGTGACTGAAAGGTTCAAGAGAAGCTCTCAAGCACGACATGTGCCAGCCGCTGAAACCGTTGGCGGTTCCGCTGCGTACATGACCTGACGGCTACGCCATCCGGCGAATAGACGCCCTGGGGCTGCGTTTTGACAATACAAACAAGCTCATTCCAGAGTCCGCGATTCAAGCGTCAGGAGAGGGAATCCCAATGATCACGCTGAAACAGGGTTGGCGCGGCGCCGACGTGCGCCGCTTGCAGGAGGCACTGAACCGCAAGCTGTCACCCAGCCCGGCGCTGGCCATCGACGGCGACTACGGCCCGCGCACCCGCGCCGCGGTGCTGCGGCTGCAGGCCGCGCACTGGCTGGTGGAAGACGGCGAGGCCGGCCCTTGCACGCAGAACGTGGCGTTCGACGGCGAGCGCGAGGCCCCCATCCTGCATCCCGTGGCACTGATTCCGCCGCTGGAGCCCGCGCTGTGCTGGGCCGCCGGCATCGCGATGATGACCCGCTCCACCGTGGCGGCGGTGCTGGCACGCACGCCCGGCGACCTGCTGGCCACGGACGGCGCGTTGCAGCCCTTCGTCTGCACCCGGGTAGAGGGAGCCGAGGGAGCCGAGGGCGCCGAAGGCGGGGCGGAAGGCGACTGGCGCTTCGCGCAGGCGCACGGCCTCACGGTGCGCGCGCCGTCGCCCTGGTCGCTCGCATCGCTGCGCGCCGCGCTGCAGGAGGGCCCGGTCATGCTCGACATGCTGTGGGGCCCCAAGGGCTATGCGCAAGGCGTGGGCCGGCCTGGCCACACGGTGGTGGTCGCTGGCATCCGCGGCGACTGCGACCCGAGCGGGCGCGGCACCACGCTGCGCGTCTTCGACCCCTGGCCGCCGAAGAAGGGCGCACGCAGGTCGGTCAATTTCTTCAAGTGGGTGCAGGCCGCGGGGACGCGCACCTGCCGGGTGTTCCAGCGGTAGCGGCCGCTGCTGAAGGCCGGGTGCAACGCGGGCCGCAGCGCCGCGCGCGCCGCGGGGCCGATGCGACAATCGCCCCCGCCATGACAGACACCCTCACGATCACCCGCCCCGACGACTGGCACCTGCACGTGCGCGATGGCGCCGCCCTCGAAGCCGTCGTTCCCCACAGCGCCCGCCAGTTCGGCCGCGCGCTGATCATGCCCAACCTGCGCCCGCCCGTGACCACCGCCGCCCAGGCGCTGGCCTACCGCGACCGCATCCGCGCCGCCGTGCCCGAAGGCGTGGCCTTCGAGCCGGTGATGTCGCTCTACCTCACCGACAAGCTGCCGCCCGAAGAAATCGCCCTGGCCGCGCAAGCCGGTGTGCGTGCGCTCAAGCTCTACCCGGCCGGCGCCACCACCAACAGCGATGCCGGCGTGACCGACATCCGCAAGACCTACAAGACGCTCGAGGCCATGCAGAAGCACGGCCTGCTGCTGCTGGTGCACGGCGAGGTGACCGACCCGGCCATCGACCTGTTCGACCGCGAGGCCGTGTTCGTCGACCGCGTGATGATTCCGCTGCGCCGCGACTTTCCCGAACTGAAGGTGGTGTTCGAGCACCTGACCACCCAGGAAGGCGCCCACTACGTGCGCGACGCCGACCGCTTCACCGCCGCCACCATCACGGCGCACCACCTGCTGTACAACCGCAACGCCATCTTCACCGGCGGCATCCGTCCGCACTACTACTGCCTGCCCGTGCTCAAGCGCGAGACGCACCGCGTGGCGCTGGTCGAGGCGGCCACCAGTGGAAGCGACCGCTTCTTCCTGGGCACCGACAGCGCGCCGCACCCGGCGCACCTGAAGGAACACGCGCTCGGCTGCGCGGGCTGCTACACCGCGCTGACCGCCATCGAGCTCTATGCGGAAGCCTTCGACAGCGTGAACGCGCTCGACAAGCTCGAAGGCTTCGCGAGCTTCCACGGCCCCGACTTCTACGAGCTGCCGCGCCACACCGACACCGTCACGCTCCAGCGCGAGAGCTGGACCGTGCCCGAGACCGTGCCCTACGGCGAGGCCACGCTCAAGCCCTTGCGCGGCGGCGAAACGATCAACTGGAAGCTCGCATGACCCCCACGCCGCGCGTGATGCTGCTGATCGACGCCGACAACGTCTCGGCCGATGTGATCGAACAGGCCGTGCAGCGCACGATGGACGACTACGGCGCCATCCATGTGCGCCGCGCCTACTGCAACGCCGAGATGGCGGTGAACCGGCAGGCGATGTTCAAGCGGCTGCAGGTGCGCCCGATGGTGAACCTGTCCACGGGCAAGAACAGCACCGACATCGCGCTCGCGGTCGACGCCATCGACCTGGTGATCGACGAGCGGCCCGACGTGGTGGTGCTGGTGTCTTCCGACTCCGACTTCGCGCCGCTGGTGATCCGGCTGCGCGAAAAGGGCTGCCGCGTGTGCGGCATCGGCCAGCAGGGCAAGACGGGCGAGGAAACGGTCGGCATCTACGACGCGTTCATCGACCTGGAACACCACGGCGTGAAGCCCGCGGTGCGCACCGCGACCGCGAAGAAGGCGGCGGCCAAGTCGGCACCCGCGAAAAAGACACGAACGACGCGCGCGAGCAGCGCGGCCGCAGCGGCGGCCCCCGCGTCCGCGCCTGCACCGGCTGCCCGCAAGGCCGCGACCAAGACGCCGGCGCGCAAGACAGCCAAGGCCGCCAAGCCGCAGGTGCCGCAGAAGCCGCCCACCTCCGAGGCGGCCGAGTTCATCCTGCAGGCCGTGCCCGCCTTGCGCAGCGGCGCCGACGTGCAGCTCAACGACGTGGCCCAGGCCCTGCGCGCTGCGGGCCTGCTCGGCAAGCACGGCAGTTCGCTCAAGCTGTTCGACAAGCTCACGGCGGAGTTCGTGGTGATGCAGCACCCCGACCGCATCCGCTGGACGGGCGCCTCCACCTCTTGAGCCTGCCGGCCGTCGACTGGGCGCAGCCCTGGCTGGCGCCCTATCGCGCCCACGGCGAAGCGGTGGCGCAGGCCGCGCGGCACACCTCGGTGGCCGCGGCGCTGCAAGGCGCCAGGCCGGCTTCGGCGCCCGACTTCGTGGCCCAGCACGCGCTGCCCGCGGGCCGGGCCTACGAAGCGCACATCTTCCAGACCCGCACCGTTCCCACCCGCGACAACCTGCACGACCTGTTCAACGGCCTCGTGTGGCTCGCCTTTCCGCAGGCCAAGCGCCGCCTCAACGAACTGCAGGCGGGCGAGATCGCGCGCGCGGGCGTCGGCGACGTGCGCGGGCCGCTGCGCGACGCGCTCACGCTGTTCGACGAGAACGGTGCGCTGCTCGATGCGCCGCCCGCGCTGTGGCAGGCCCTGGTCGCGCGCGACTGGCACACGCTGTTCGTCGCACGGCGCGGGCTGTGGAACGAAGCGCGGCTGCTGCTGTTCGGCCACGCGCTGCTCGAGAAACTCGTGACGCCGCGCAAGCCGATCACCGCGCACGTGCTGCTGGCGCACGACCTGCGCGGGTTCATCGCCCCCGGCGGCGTGGGCGACGAGGCCGACGAGGCCGACGCCGCGATCGCGCGAAATCTCGACGCGAAAACGTTGGAAGCGAAGCCTTTCGTTCCCCTGCCGGTGCTCGGCGTGCCAGGCTGGTGCGCGGACAATGCGGCCGCGTCCTTCTACGCCGACGCGCAGGTCTTCCGGCCGTTGCTGCAGACGCCGACCCCCTAGCTTTTGCAGCGCTTCGTGCATGCGGCCCCAGGGCCGCGCAGCTGGGTCGCGCGCCGCGTCTCGGGGTGGCGCACAGAACTTCAATCAGAGGAGAGTCAATAAAAACATGGACACCGTCATCATCGTTCTCAAGGTCGGGCTGATCCTTTACGCGATCTACAGCCTCATCGTCTATGCCTCGCGCCGCTCCGGCAACAAGAGCGCGCTGAAGGGCTTCCGTGACAGGCCGGTGCTTCGCCGCATCACCGACGAAGAAAAGTCCGCGCTGCAGCCGTTCCTGATGGGGCAGGGCCTCACCGTCGAGGACGACGTGCGCGAACTCAGCGGCGCCTTCCTGCGGCACGGCCTGCAGTCGCAAGGCTCGTCCACCGAGCACGACACCATCGGCGACGTCGACGTGCTGCTGCCCTACGACGCCATCGAGTACGTCGAGGCGTACAACGAGGCGCTGGTGGTGTTGAGCAAGAAGTGCGCGGTGGTGATCCGCGTGAACGGCTTCGACCTGCTCGAAGGCCGCCAGCGCGCGCAACGCCAGCAGGCGCAGGACGCGCAATGGAAGCGCGGCGAGCCCGGCGCGCTGCCCAGCTTGGACGACGTGGAACCCGGCGCCGGCCTGCGCGCACCCGAGGCCGCCGCTTCGGTGGCGAGCGACCCGGACGCGCGCTACAAGCGCGGCGAGGTCGTCATCCTGAACCAGCGCGCCGAGACGCCCGAGGAAGTCGAGAGCCGCGTGGGACGCGGCAGCGGCTGGGGCTCGGCGCTGGTGTGGCTGCTGGCGTTCGCGCTGCTGTGGCTCGCCACCTGGGACGCCACGCGCGCCGCGCAGCCGTACCTGCTGGGCGCGGGGCTGGTCGCGGCCCTGTGCGCCGCATGGCTCTTCGTGCGCCGGCCTTCCGGCACCTCGGCCGAGCGCCATCCGCAACAGGTCAACCGCGTGCGCGGCATGCTCAACGAGATTGCCGTGGTCAACGCGGGCAACGTGGCGATCAAGCGCGTGGGCCTTTTTCTCGGCGACAAGCTCAGCGTCGCACTGCCTTCGCACTGGGCGCATGCGCCTTCCACGCCGTATGGCGAGGTGATCGAGGCCGAACTGCGTGCCAGCGACTGCAGTGCGGTGAGCTTCGGCGACAAGTGGTCAGTGGCCGACGAATGGCGGCGCTTCCGCCCCGCGTACTGGGGGCGCCATCTGCTGCACCTGCTGGTCGGGCTGCTTGCGCTGGCGGCATTGGCGCTGTCGCTGCCCGATCCGCGCGCCGACCTGCGCGGCGACCTGGCGCTGGTCGCGCAATCGGTCTTGCATGAAGAAGCGCCGGCGTACACCGACGCCGCGCAGCTGGCCGCCCAGCCGCCCAAGTGGGGCAGCCTGGTGAGCCTGAAGGGCGAAGGCCGCTGCGAGATCGGCATGGGCGGCCACGGCGACGGCAACCGCACGGCGCCCGTGGTCGACTGCACCCAGGTGCGCTGGAACGGCCAGGCGCCCGTGGTGCCCGAGCTGAAGATCCCCGAAAGCATCGTGGCCCTCGGCGGCCCCGACTTCATCCGCGCGTCGGAAAACGGCATTGCCGCCAGCCTCATGGCGATGCTGCGCATGCAGATGGGCCAGGGTGCCGACCCGCTGGCGGCCTACCGCGCGCGCGAGAACGTGCCGATGATCGTGCGCCGCTTCGATCGCACCGTGGCCACGGTGGAGGCGGCCTGCAAGGACAGCGACGGCCTCTCGCCGGGCGGCTGCCGCAACCTGCAGCAAGCCATCGTCAACACGGTGGAAGCCTCGGTGGAAACGGACGGCACCGACACGCCGATCCGCAGCTGGGCGGCGCTGGCCGCGAGCGTGGCGCCGGACAAGGAAAACGCCGACCTCGTGCTGACGCGCAGCCAGCTGGCCACCCTGCAGCGCGCGGTGCGGCAGTCGGTCGACGGCCTGGTCGCCGCGAAGATCGAGGCGGCGCGTCCCGCCATCGTGCCGGCCCGCGGCGGCGTGGTGCTGGTGTCCACGGCGCCGATCGGCGGCGTGCAACGCCAGGCGAACGAGGAAGGCACCACCGTGGCCGACGACGCGGATGCGGCCGTGGTCGAAGCCGCGGCGGCCGTCGACGGCGAGGACACCGGCGACGATTCGCTGCTCGGCCGCTGGGCGCGCCTGCAGCGCAATGCCGCGCCCGAAGGCGTGAAGCCCTTCGTTCTTGCGGGGCTTGTGACGGCCAGCGACACCGACGGCTCGGGCGCGGTGCGCCTGCACATCGACCCGCACCGCGACGCCACGCAGGCCGCGGCGGCCGGTGCGCACACGCTGTGGGCGCTGTTCGGGCTGGCGCTGGTGCTGGTCAACGGCGTGCTGTTCGCGTGGCGCTTCGCGCAGGGCATGCGCCGCCGCAGCCGGCTGCATGCCGACATCGCCACCCGCCCGGCACCGGGCGCGACGGGCCTTTTCTGAGGCGGCTACAGGCCTTTGCGGGAGCGGGGAATACCCGGGCGCCGCAACTTTTGCTCCTATCATGGTTCTCCCTGCTGCCGCCGCGCGGAGCGCCCTGCAACGCACCACGACACCCGGGCCCTCCATGCCGCGCATGGCTTGAAGAGGGCCCAGGGGCCCTTATCTAGGTGGCAAGTTTCCCCACGGAGAATTCAACTTGAAACGTATCCTGCTGTTCGTCCTGACCAATGTGATGGTCGTTGCCGTGCTGGGCGTGGTTGCCAGCCTGCTCGGCGTGAACCGCTTCCTCACGGCCAACGGGCTCAACCTGGGCGCGCTGCTCGGCTTTGCGCTGGTGATGGGTTTCGGCGGCGCGATCATCTCGCTGCTCATCAGCAAGCCCATGGCCAAGTGGACCAGCGGCCTGCGCATGATCGACAACCCCCAGACGCCCGACGAGGCATGGATCGTCGGCACGGTGCGCAAGTTTGCCGACAAGGCCGGCATCGGCATGCCCGAAGTCGGCATCTTCGAGGGCGAGCCCAACGCCTTCGCGACCGGCGCGTTCAAGAACTCGTCGCTGGTGGCGGTGTCCACCGGCCTGCTGCAGGGCATGACGCGCGAAGAGGTCGAGGCCGTCATCGGCCACGAGGTGGCCCACATCGCCAACGGCGACATGGTGACCATGACGCTGATCCAGGGCGTGATGAACACCTTCGTGGTGTTCCTGTCGCGCGTGATCGGCTATGCGGTCGACAGCTTCCTGCGCCGCGGCGACGACCGCTCGTCGGGCCCGGGCATCGGCTACTACGTGAGCACCATCGTGCTGGACATCGTGCTCGGCTTCGCCGCCGCGATGGTGGTGGCCTGGTTCTCGCGCCACCGCGAATTCCGCGCCGACGCCGGCGCCGCCGCGCTCATGGGCCAGAAGCAGCCGATGATCAACGCGCTCGCGCGCCTGGGCGGCCTGCCGGCCGGCGAACTGCCGAAGGCGGTGGAGGCCATGGGCATCACCGGCAGCATGGGCAAGCTGTTCGCCACGCACCCGCCGATCGAAGAGCGCATTGCGGCGTTGCAGAACGCGCGCTGAGCCCGCGGGCAGCGGCGATGCGGCGACGACGACGGCCGCCCATGAAAAAAACCGCCACATCGCTGTGGCGGTTTTTTTTCGTGCGCGGCGTGCTCAGTCTGCGGCGGGCGCTTCTGGCGTGGCGGGTGTTGCAGGTGCTTCGGGGGCTGCTGCAGGCGCTTGCGATGCGGCGGGCGGTTCAGCAGCCTCGGCATCCGCTTGCGCTTCGGGCGCTGCTGCTTGCGCGGCGGGTGCGGGCGCTTCCGCTTCCGCTTCCGGCGCCTTGGCTGCCACAGGCGCTGCACGGTCGGCGCGGGCGCGCTGCAGGGTGCGCGTCACGTCGCCGTGCTTCATGCCGTACATGTCGGCGAACTCCTGCTCGCTGCGGCCGCTGGCCTCGAAGGCGCGCAGCAGCGCTTCGCGCTTGGCGGCCTGCTGGGCGAGTTCGGCCAGGGCTTCG
The DNA here is from genome assembly GCF_051216435.1 of Variovorax pasteuri. NCBI lineage: Bacteria > Pseudomonadati > Pseudomonadota > Betaproteobacteria > Burkholderiales > Comamonadaceae > Variovorax > Variovorax pasteuri. Next base: position 185,772 of record NZ_JBPJZS010000006.1, on the reverse strand, counting down.
TCGACCACGGCGTTGTTGTTCTCGTCGCGCGAGCGCACCAGCACCGCATAGGCTTCGCGGTCCAGGCCCGAGGCCTCGACCGCCTTGGCGATGCGCGCCACCAGCTGCGGGCGCAGGTCTTCGCCGTTGTTGTTGCGCTGCGAGCGGCGGCGATGCAGCTCCAGGATGGCGTGGTGCACATGCTCGGGCGCGACCGGGTCGAGCGCATTGCCGTCGAGGTCGTGGCGCGCCAGGCCGGCGGCCACGCTTTCCAGGTAGCGGGTGGAGCGCGCGTGCTGGCCCATGGCAATCTTCAGGTCTTCGGCCTTGAAGTCTTCCGGGTGGCGCGCAAGCAGCTCTTCGTACACGCCGAGCTTCAGCGGCACGAAGCGCGCGCCGAAGAGCTGCGGGTACAGCTCGAACAGCCGTTCGAGCACCGGGCTGACCTTGCGCGGCGTGCGCTGGGGCTGGGCCTGGCCCTGGCCTTGCGCTGCCTGATTGCGGGGTTGCTGCTGCTGGCGCTGCGGGCGCTGGTTGCCGCCGCCCTGGTTGTTCTGCCGGGGCGGGCGGGACTGGCGGGGTTCACGTGGTTCGCGGGGTTCGCGTGGCTCGCGTGGCTGCTGCGGCTGCGCGGGCGATTCCGCGCTGGCGCCCGTGCCCGCATCGGGACCGGCCTGCAGCTGCTTCAGCTGATCGGCCATGTCCAGTTGCTGGCGCCGGGGCGGGCGCGCGTTCGTCTTCGGGGTGGCGGTGGAAGCGTCGGTCATGCGGGGGGCGCGGCGAGGGGCGCGGTGGAATGAAAGAGGAAAGAAATGAAGCCCGGTGCGCGTTCAGCGCGGCCGGAACATCTTGAAGAGATTGTCGGGGCTGACTTCGAAATAGTCCGCCGGTCCGCCGCCGCGCAAGATCGGTTGCGCCGCGGCGGTGTCGTAGATGCCGTTTTTCAGCAGGTGGCGGGCAATGTGCACGCCCACCACTTCACCCAGCACCAGCCAGGTCTGCACGGGCGTGCCGTCCACCCCCTCGAGCTGCAGGATCTGCGTGAGCCTGCACTCGAAGGACACCGGGCTTTCGGCCACGCGCGGCACGGCGATGGTTTGGGAGGCGGCCGTGGTGAGCCCTGCAAGCTCGAACTCGTTCACCTCGGGCGGCACGGCGGCGCACGAGCGGTTCATCTGCTCGGCCAGCGGGCGCGTGGCAAGGTTCCAGCCGAACTCGCGCGTCTGGCGGATGTTGTGCAGGCTGTCCTTGGCGCCGATGCTGGCGAAGCCCACGATGGGCGGCGTGTAGTTGAAGGCGTTGAAGAAGCTGTAGGGCGCGAGGTTGAGCACGCCGTTTTCGTCCTGCGACGAGATCCAGCCGATGGGGCGCGGCCCGACCATCGCGTTGAACGGGTCGTGCGGCAGGCCGTGGCCCTTGGCCGGTTCGTAGAAGTGAAAGCCGTCGTTCGACATCGTGGACCTCAATGGCTCAGGGCCGAAGCCCGGGCGGCCTGCCGGCCGATCAGCAGCCGGAACGGCAGCAGCATGAGCACGCCCACGCCCAGCTTCACCCCGAGGTCGCCCAGCGCCCAGGTGAGCCAGGGTCCGTCGGTGCCCGCGAAGGCGATGCCCCAGAACACGATGCTGTCGAGCACCGCCGCGATCACCGTGGCCACCAGCGGCGCGCGCCACCAGAGGCCGCGGCGCAGGCGGTCGAACACGCCGATGTCGAGCAGCTGCGAGGCGATGAAGGCCAGCCCCGAGGCCGCCGCGATGCGCGCGGGCGCGAGCAGCAGCGACACGCCCACGGCCACCGCAAAGCCGACCCACGCCACGCGACGTGCCATGCCGGGACCGAAGCGCCGGTTGACGAGATCGCTCACGAGGTAGGCCACCGGGTAGGTGAAGGCGCCCCAGGTCAGCCAGTCGTTGAGGGCGAACTGCACCAGGATGTTGGACGCGAGCACCACCGCGGCCATGGCCAGCGTGGCCGCGGTCAACTGGCCGAAGGTAGGGCGAGCGAAGTGCATGGCTGTCATCAGACGCTTGCGGTGCGTTCGCGCTCGGACGCGGCCAGCACGGCGTGCGCCACGGCCTCGGCCACCTTGATGCCGTCCACGCCGGCCGACAGGATGCCGCCTGCGTAGCTCGCGCCTTCGCCGGCGGGGTACAGGCCGCGCACGTTGAGGCTCTGGAAGTCGTCGCCGCGCGTGATGCGGATGGGCGACGAGGTGCGCGTTTCCACGCCGGTGAGCACCGCGTCGTGCGTGTCGAAGCCCTTGATCTTGCGGCCGAAGGCGGGGAAGGCCTCGCGCATGGCCTCGATGGCGTAGGCGGGCAGGGCCTGGTGCAGGTCGGTCGGCGTCACGCCGGGCTTGTAAGAAGGGGTGACGCTGCCGAGTGCCGTGGAGGGCTTGCCGGCCACGAAGTCGCCCACCAGCTGGCCGGGCGCGTGGTAGTTGCTGCCGCCGAGCACATAGGCATTGGACTCGAGCTCGCGCTGCAGCACGATGCCGGCGAGTGCGTCGCCCGGTGCATCGGCTTTCCAGCCCGGGAAGTCCTTGGGGTCGATGCCCACCACGATGCCCGCGTTGGCGTTGCGCTCGTTGCGCGAGTACTGGCTCATGCCGTTGGTGACCACGCGGCCCGGCTCGCTGGTGGCCGCAACCACGGTGCCGCCGGGGCACATGCAGAAGCTGTAGACCGAGCGGCCGTTGCTGGCGTGGTGCACCAGCTTGTAGTCGGCCGCGCCCAGCAGCGGGTGGCCCGCATGGCGGCCCCAGCGCGCGCGGTCGATCAGGCCTTGCGGGTGCTCCACGCGAAAGCCGATGGAGAAGGGCTTGGCCTCGATGTGCACGCCGCGCGCATGCAGCATCTCGAAGGTGTCGCGCGAGCTGTGGCCCAGCGCCATCACGACGTGGTCGGCGCGCAGGTCGCTGCGGGTGCCGGTCGTCTGGTCGAGCACCGTGAGGCCACGCAGATGGCCATCTTCGATGTGCACGTCCGTCACGCGCTGCTCGAAACGAATTTCGCCGCCCAGCGCCACGATCTGCTCGCGGATGTTCTCCACCACCTTCACCAGCTTGAAGGTGCCGATGTGCGGATGCGCGACGTAAAGAATCTCGGGGGGCGCGCCGGCCTTCACGAACTCTTCCATCACCTTGCGGCCGAGGAAGCGCGGGTCCTTGATCTGGCTGTACAGCTTGCCGTCGGAGAAGGTGCCGGCGCCGCCTTCGCCGAACTGCACGTTCGACTCGGGGTTGAGCGTGCTCTTGCGCCACAGGCCCCAGGTGTCGCGGGTGCGCTGGCGCACGGTCTTGCCTCGCTCCAGCACGATGGGCCTGAAACCCATCTTCGCCAGCATCAGCGCCGCGAAGATGCCGCAGGGGCCGAAGCCGATGACCACCGGGCGCGCCGTGCCTTCGGGCGCATCGGCCGGCGGCGTGTAGCGCATGTCGGGCGCGGCCTGGATGTGCGGATGGCCCGCGTGCTGCGCGAGCAGGCTGGCCTCGAGCTTCGCGTCTGCCAGCTGCACGTCGCAGATGTAGACCGTGAGCAGTTCGACCTTGCGCGCGTCGAAGCTGCGCTTGTAGACGGTGTGCGAGGCGATCGCGTCGAGCGGAACGGCCAGCGTTCTTGCGATCAGGGTGACCAGCGCGTCGGGCGCGTGGTCGAGAGGGAGTTTGAGTTCGGAGATTCTCAGCATGGGGGCGGCGTAGGGCTTGTGGTTATCAAGCAGGCCGCGCATTTTAAGCGCCGCAGGCGCTATGAAAGGGATAGCTGACGGATGGCCCTGTTACCGCCTGTCAGGCCGGCAGGAAGCCTTCGACCGACAGATAGCGTTCGCCGGTGTCGTAGTTGAAGCCCAGCACCACCGCGTCGGGTGCCAGCGAAGGCAGCTTCTGCGCGATGGCCGCAAGCGTGGCGCCCGACGAGATGCCGACCAGCATGCCTTCTTCCTGCGCGCAGCGGCGGGCCATTTCGCGCGCCGGTTCGGCGTCGACCTGCAGCACGCCGTCGAGCATCGAGGTGTCGAGGTTCTTCGGAATGAAGCCCGCGCCGATGCCCTGGATCGGGTGCGGCGCCGGCGCGCCGCCGGAGATCACAGGCGAGGCCACCGGCTCCACTGCGAACACCTGCAGCTTCGGCCACTTCTTCTTGAGCACCCGCGCCACGCCGGTGATGTGGCCGCCCGTGCCCACGCCGGTGATGAGCACGTCGATGCCGTCGGGGAAGTCGGCCGCGATTTCCTCGGCCGTGGTGCGCACGTGCACCTCGACGTTGGCCGGGTTGTTGAACTGCTGCGGCATCCACGCGCCCGGCGTGCCGGCCACGATTTCCTCGGCGCGCGCAATGGAGGCCTTCATGCCGCCGGCGCGCGGCGTCAGGTCGAAGGTGGCGCCGTAGGCCAGCATGAGGCGGCGGCGTTCGACGGACATGCTGTCGGGCATCACCAGGATGAGCTTGTAGCCCTTGACGGCCGCCACCATTGCCAGGCCGATGCCGGTGTTGCCCGAGGTGGGCTCCACGATGGTGCCGCCGGGCTGGAGCGCGCCGCTCTTCTCGGCGTCTTCCACCATCGCGAGCGCGATGCGGTCCTTGATCGAGCCGCCGGGGTTGGCGCGCTCGGACTTGATCCACACCTGCTGCTTCGCATTGCCGAACAGGCGGTTGATGCGGATGTGCGGCGTGTTGCCGATGGTCTGGAGGATGTTCTGGGCCTTCATGGATCGTGTCTCCTGGGATGCAATGCGTTGGTCGGATGGACAGCGCGCATTGTGGGACCAGCCCAAGACCCTTATGCCGAACCGGGTGTGAACTTCATCGCCACGCCGTTCATGCAGTAGCGCAGCCCGGTGGGCTTGGGCCCGTCGTCGAACACATGGCCCAGGTGGCCGCCGCAGCGGCTGCAATGCACCTCCGTGCGGGCCATGCCGAACGAGCGGTCGGTGTGCTCGCCCACGGCCTTGTCCAGCGGCTGCCAGAAGCTGGGCCAGCCGGTCTTGCTGTCGAACTTGGTCTTGGAGGAGAACAGGTCGAGCGCGCAGCCCGCGCAAGCAAAGCGCCCGGCCCGGTGCTCGTCGTTCAGCGGGCTCGTATAGGGGCGCTCGGTGCCTTCCTGGCGCAACACCGCGAACTGGTTGGCGTCGAGCAGCTTGCGCCATTCGGCCTCGGTGTGGGTGACAGCGAAGGTCTCGTTCTGCGCGGCCTGCGCCCGGCGCGCGCCCGCGCCGAACAGGCTGAGGGACTGGGCCACGGCCAGCCCCAGGGTCGAGGCGCCGGCGGCGAGGGCGAAGCGGCGTCCAGTTTTTTGCGTCATGACAGGCCTTCAGTCGGTGGTGGTCGAAGTTCTTTCGAATGCAACTTCTAGTTCGCACCGACGGGGCACGGGGTTACAGCGGCCCGGCGCTTTCTTCATGAGGCGATAATCCGCCCCGTGAAGCACGCCAGACCGCCGCTGGTGCAAGCCCGCAAGGGGCGACGCCGCAAGGCGCCGTGTCGAAAGACCGCACTGGAGGAACGTCCGGACTGCACAGGACAGCGCAGGAGTTAACGACTCTCCACCGTGAGGTGAGGATCAGAGCAACAGAGACGAGCCGATTAAGTTCGGGTGAAACGGGCAATCTCTGCGCGCAGCAACACCAAGTAGGCCAGTATCGAGGTGGTTCCGCTGAGCTGGCGGGTAGGTGGCATCGAGCCGTTTGGCGACAAACGGCCCAGAGTAATGGCGGTCACGTCGAGGGTTTCGCAAGGGGCCCTCGATGCACAGAATCCGGCTTATCGGCGGGCTTCACACTTTTCTTTCCCCTTTTCATTTCGCGGGCCTTCGCCCTGAAGGCGGGCGGCAGCGTTGCCGCCTGCACGAATTGGTAGTAACCCGTATAATCAGTAGCAGACTAACTAATAGGCAGCTACCGTGATCGAACCCGACACCCTCCCACAGCCGCGCGAACAGGCGCTGATGCGGCTCGGCACGTCGCTCGCGGTCCTGCAGCGTGGCTACCGCGCGGCGGCCGACAAGGCGGTGGCGCACGTCGGCGTGTCGCAGACGCTGGCCTACCCCATCGTGATGCTCGGGCGCATGAACGGCGAGGTGCGCCAGGGCGTGCTGGCCGAGGCGCTGGGCATCGAAGGCCCGTCGCTGGTGCGCTCGGTCGACCAGCTGGTCGAGGCGGGCCTGGTCGAACGCCGCGAAGACCCGGCCGACCGACGTGCCAAGACCCTGCACCTCACCGAGGCCGGCAAGGCCACCTGTGCGCCCCTCGAGGCCGCCTTGACGTTGATGCGCGCGTCGTTGTTCGACGGCGTGCCCGACGCCGACATTGCCGCCTGCCTGCGCGTGTTCGGCGTGCTCGAGGAGCGCATGGGCGTTCGCACCGTGCAGAACCTGCCCTCGCTGGAAGGGCGCAAGTAGATGGCCACGCTCAGCCTGCCGCGCTTCACCCGCGCGGAGCTTCTCTTTTCCGGCAAGAGCTTTGCCGCCGCGATGCTGGCGATGTACCTCGCCAGCCGCGCCGGCCTGCCGCGCCCGTTCTGGGCGCTCATGACCACCTACGTCGTGGCCCATCCGCTGGCCGGCGCGGTGCGCTCCAAGGCGCTGTACCGCTTCTGCGGCACGCTCATCGGCAGCACCGCCACCGTGCTGCTGGTGCCCGCGCTGTCCAACGCCCCCGAGCTGCTGACGCTGGTGCTCGCGCTGTGGGTCGGGCTGTGCCTGTGCATCTCGCTGTTCGACCGCACGCCGCGTTCGTACGTTTTCATGCTCGCGGGCTACACGGCCGCGCTGATCGGTTTTCCGTCGGTGCAGACGCCGCTGGTGCTGTTCGACACCGCCGTGGCGCGCGTGGAAGAAATCGGCCTGGGCATCTTCTGCGCCACGCTGGTCCACAGCCTGGTGTTTCCCGCGGGGCTCGCGCCGACCGTGCTCGGCCTGCTCGACCGCACGCTGGTGGACGCGCGCAAGTGGCTCGGCGACCTGCTGCAGCCCGCGGGCCAGGGCGAGCGCAGCGCAAGCGCCGACCCCCGGCGCCTCGACGACGACCGCCGCCGCCTGGCCGGCGACATCACGCAGCTGCGCCTGCTGTCCACCCACGTGCCCTTCGACACCACGCACCTGCGCTGGACCGCCGGCGCCATCCGCGCCATGCAGGACCGCGTGGCCGCGCTCACGCCCGCGCTCTCCGCCGTCGAAGACCGGCTGCAGGCGCTGGTGCAGGCCGAAGGCGCACTGGCGAGCGACGTGACGGCCGTGCTCGCGCAGGCCTCGCAATGGCTGCGCGAAGAAGCCGAACCTGCCGCCGATGCAGCGGCCCGTGCGGCCCGCGCCGAACGCCTGCAGGCCCTGCGCCGTGCCATCGACGCGCTGAGCGCCAGCGCCACGCCTGACAGCGCGGCGGCAGCGCCCACCCCCTGGGGCCGCGCCCTGCGCATCGGCCTGGCCGGTCGCCTCGAAGAGCTCGTCGACGGCTGGACCGCCTGCGCGCAGTTGCGCCAGGACATCGACGAAGGCCTGAAGGGCGCCGCGCCGCTGCGCCGAACCGCCGCGCTCGGCGCCCGCGTGCTGCACCGCGACTACGGCATGGCGCTGCTGTCGGCGCTGGCCGCCGTCATTGCCATCTGCCTGTGCGGCGCGTTCTGGATCGTCACCGGCTGGCCCATGGGCTCGGCCGCGACCATGATGGCCGCCGTCTTCTGCTGCTTCTTCGCCACCATGGACGACCCGGTGCCGGCCATCCACGGCTTCCTGAAGTGGACGCTGTGGTCGGTGCCCATCTCCGCGCTCTATGTGCTGGTGCTGATGCCCACGGTGCAGGACTTCGGCATGCTGGTGGCCATCTGCGCGCCGCTGTTCCTGCTGCTGGGCTTGTACCTGCCGCGCCCCACGCATTTCATGCCGGCGATGGCGCTCATCTTCGGCGTGTGCGGCACGCTGGCGCTGCACGACACGGCCAGCTCCGACCTGGTGAGCTTCATCAACAGCATGATCGGCCAGATCGTCGGCGTGGTGGTCGCGGCGCGCGTCACCCGCCTTGTGCGTTCGGTGGGTGCCGACTGGAGCGCGCGCCGCATCCAGCGCGCCACCTGGCGCGAGCTGGGCGACATGGCCGCCTCTTCCCAACCGCAGTACGCGCAGAGCGATGCTTATGCCGTGCGCATGCTCGACCGCATCGGCCTGCTCGCGCCGCGCATCGCGCAGGCGGGCGGCACGGTCGAAGGCGTGGCCGCGAACGACGCGCTGCGCGACCTGCGCATGGGCGCCGACATCGCCGTGCTGCAACGTGTGCGCGCGCAGTTGCCGATGGCCACTGCCGCTGCGTTGCTGGGCAGCATCTCGCGCTTCTTCCGCCAGCGCGGCGAAGGCGGCACGAACCCGCGCCCGCCCAGCCTGCTGCCGCAGATCGACGACGCACTGAATGCGGTGCTGCAGGCGCGCGACACCGCCGCCTCGGCCGCCTCGCGCGCCGCCGTCACCGCCCTGGTCGGCCTGCGCCGCAACCTCTTTCCCGACGCGCCGCCCCTGCGGCCGAGCGCACCTGTTCAAGGAGCTTCCGCATGATCGGCGAAGCCAGTTTCTACGGCCTGTACCTGCCCTGGATCATGGTGCTGGCCCTCGGCGCCTTCCTGGCCCTGTGGGCCGTGCGCCGCCTGCTCGCGGCCACCGGCGTGTACCGCTGGGTGTGGCACCCCGCGCTGTTCGACATGGCGCTGTACCTGCTGCTGCTCTACGCGCTGAGCCGCGTCACCTCCTACCTTCAATGAATGACGAGATTCCGATGAAAGCCAGTTTCCTCTCCGACAACCCCTGGGCACCGCGCCTGGGCCGCGTGCTTCTGACCGTGGCTGTGGTGGCCGCGGCCGTGTGGGCGGGCCTTCGCCTGTGGGACCACTACGAGCTCGCGCCCTGGACGCGCGACGGCCGCGTGCGCGCCAACGTCGTGCAGATCGCGCCCGACGTGTCGGGCCTGGTCACCTCCGTGCCCATCCGCGACAACCAGTCGGTGGCCGCCGGCACGCTGCTGTTCGAGGTGGACCGCGCGCGCTACGACCTGGCCGTGCGCCAGGCGCAGGCCGCGCTCTCCGCGCAGCGCGCCATGGCCGCCCAGGTGCAGCGCGAGAACGCGCGCAACGTGGGCCTGAGCGACCTCATCTCCAAGGAGTCGCGCGAGCAGACCCGCTCGCGCGTCGAGCAGATGCAGGCCGCCGTCGCGCAGGCCGAAGTGGCGCTCGACTCGGCCCGCCTCAACCTGCAGCGCGCCGAAGTGCGCGCGCCCACCGCCGGCCTGGTCACCAACCTCGACCTGCGCCAGGGCAGCTACGCCGCGGCGGGCCGCCCGGTGCTCGCGCTGGTCGATGCGCAGTCGTTCTACGTCGAGGGCTACTTCGAGGAAACCAAGCTGCCGCGCATCCACCTCGGCGACCGCGTGCGCGTGACGCCCATGGGCGGCGGCGCGGTGCTCGAAGGCGCGGTCGACAGCGTGGCCGCCGGCATTGCCGACCACGACCGCTCCACCAGCGCCAACCTGCTGCCCAGCGTGAACCCCACCTTCAACTGGGTGCGCCTGGCGCAGCGCATTCCGGTGCGCATCAAGCTCGACCCGCTGCCGCAGGGCGCGCGCCTCGTGTCGGGCCAGACGGTCACGGTGCAGGTGCTGGACAACAAGACCGCGCAGAGCAGGACGGCCGCCGAGCCTGCTGCTGAACCCGCCTCGGCGGCACCGCAGAAGGGATGAACACCATGACGACCCGCTTCGTCTTTCGCATCGCGACGCTGGCCGCCGCGGCCGCGCTCGCGGCCTGCGCGGCGGTCGGCCCCGACTACAAGCAGCCGCCCGAAGCCGTGGCCAGCCAGAGCGCCGCCGGCAAGCCTTTCGCGGGTACCGCCGCGGGCTCGCCCGCCAGCGCCGCGCCGCTGCCCGCCCACTGGTGGCGCCTGTACCACGACCCGCTGCTCGACCGCCTCGTGGAGCAGGCGCTGGCCCACAACACCGACCTGCGCCAGGCCGTGGCCAACCTGGAGCGCGAGCGCGCCATCGACGACGAAGTGGCCGGCGGCAAGTACCCCACCCTCGGCGTGAGCGGCGGGCCGTCGTTCGGCCACCAGTCGGGCATCCAGCTGCTGCAGCGCGGCTACGAGCCGCCGAGTACCTTCAACTACAGCCTGGGCGCCTCGCTGTCGTACCAGGTCGACCTGTTCGGCCAGCTGCGCCGCGCCATCGAGGCCTCCGCCGCGAACACCGAGGCCGCCGAAGCCGCGCTCGACCTGGTGCGCGTGAACGTCGCCGCCGGCACCGCGCGTGCCTACGCCGAAGCCTGCTCCACCGGCCTGCGCCTGGAGATCGCGCAGAAGTCCGTCAGCCTGCAGAAAGACGCGGTGAACGTCACCGAGCGCCTGCAGAACGCCGGGCGCGCGGGCGCCATCGACGCGGGCCGCGCACGCGCGCAGCTGCAGTCGCTCAACGCCGCGCTGCCGCCGCTGCAGGCCAGCCGCCAGGCCGCGCTGTACCGCCTGGCCACGCTCACCGGCGCACTGCCGCAGGACTTTCCGCGCGAAGTGGCGAGCTGCACCACGCCGCCGCGCGTGGCCGGCGTGCTGCCCGTGGGCGACGGCGCGCAGTTGCTGCGCCGCCGGCCCGACATCCGCCAGGCCGAGCGCACGCTGGCCGCGTCCACCGCGCGCATCGGCGTGGCCACGGCCGACCTGTACCCGCACGTCTCGATCGGCCTGTCGGCGATGTCGGCCAGCACCGCCGCCGATTTCGGCCGCAAGGACAGCATGAGCTACAGCCTCGGCCCGCTGATCTCGTGGACGATTCCGAACACCGGCGTGGTCCAGTCGCGCATCGCACAGGCCGAGGCCGGCACCCGCGGCGCGCTTGCCAAGTTCGACGGCACCGTGCTCACGGCGCTGCGCGAGACCGAGACCGCGCTGGGCGCCTACGCCCGCGAACTCGACCGACGCGCCGCGCTCGAAGCCTCGCGCGACCAGAGCGCCATCGTGGCGCGCCAGGCCCGTCAGCTCTACCAGAACGGCCGCACCGGCTACCTCGATTCGCTCGACGCCGAGCGCGCGCTGGCCGCGAGCGAATCCGCGCTGGCCGCCAGCGAGGCGCAGCTGTCCGACGACCAGGTCATGCTTTTCATGGCACTGGGCGGCGGCTGGGAGCCCGACGATACGAACCTTGCGCAAGGCGCCGACCCGTCCCGCGCGAGCACCACCAAGCAATGACCGCCACCGTCACCTCCGCGCCGCAGCGCCGCCCCCACGCGCCGCTGTGGCTGCTGGCGCTGGTCACCTTCAGCGGCACGCTGGCCATGCACATCTTCGTGCCCGCGCTGCCCATTGCCGCGAAGAACCTGGGCGCCGGCATGGGCGCCATGCAGATGACGGTGAGCCTCTACATCTTCGGGCTCGCGGTGGGGCAGCTGGTGTACGGCCCGCTGGCCGACCGCTACGGGCGGCGGCCGGTGCTGCTGTTCGGGCTGGGGCTCTATTGCGTGTCGGGCCTGGCCGCCGCCATGGCGCCCGAGGTGAATTCGCTCATCGCCGCGCGGCTGTTCCAGGCCATCGGCGGCTGCGCGGGCCTGGTTCTGGGCCGCAGCATCGTGCGCGACACCGCCGAGCCGCAGGAGGCCACGCGCCGCCTCGCGCTGATGAACCTCATGGTCACCGTCGGCCCCAGCCTCGCGCCGCTCATCGGTGGCGCACTGGCCACCACGCTGGGCTGGCGCTCGATCTTCTATGCGCTGTTCGGCCTGGGCGTGGTCGGCTTCCTGTTCACCTGGCGCCTGATGCCCGAGACCGGCGCGCCCGGCGCGGCCGTCAATGCGCGCGACCTGGCGCGCAACTACAAAAAGCTGCTGGCCTCGCCGGCGTTCCTGGGCTTTTCCATCGGCGGAGGCTGCGCCACCACGTCGATGTATGCCTTCATCGCGTCGGCGCCCTTCATCTTCGTGGACCAGCTGCACCGGCCTGCGCACGAGGCGGGCATCTACCTCGCCATCCTGGTGTCGGGCGTGTGGCTGGGCAGCTTTCTCACCAGCCACCTGATCTCGCGCGTGCGCGTCGACCGGCTCATGGTCCGCTCGAACGCATTGAGCGTGGCCGCAGCCTTCGTGCTGCTGGGCGCGGCGCTCACCGGGCACCTGTCGGTGCCGCTCATCGTCGCCAGCATGTTCCTGTTCACGGTCGGCTGCGGCATGGCTTCGCCGGCCGCGCTGACGCAGGCGATCAGCGTGAACCCGCAGGTCATCGGCTCGGCCTCGGGCCTGTACGGCTTCACGCAGATGGCCGTGGGCGCGCTGTGCACCGCGCTGGCCGGCATGGGCCACCGCAACCCGGCGCTGGCCTCGGCCATCGTGCTGGCGGGGGCGGGCATCGTGGCGCAACTGTCGTTCGCGGTGGCGCTGCGCACGCAAAGGCGCATGGACGCCCTCAGCGCCTGAGGTGCTGATGCGCCTTGCACGCCTGAGGTGCTGACGCGCCCTCAGCGCCCGAGGTGCTGACGCACTCTCAACGCGTGAAGAGCCAGCCGCCCTTCGGCTGGCGCGTCAGCTCGTGCCGCTTCACGGCGCGTTCCTCGCCGTCGTCGCCCACGTAGACCACCTCGAAGCGCAGCAGCTTCGGCGTCACCATCTTCCAGTTCTGGATGCGCTGCACCGTCACGCAGGCGGTCTTGTCGTGGTACTGCATCTCCGACATCGGCCCGCCCTGGAAGCCCGTGCCGTCGAACAGCCGCCCGGGCGCCGCGAAGGGACTGAGCACCGCGCCGTTGCGAGCGGTGATGCAGCCCTCGGTGCGCACGAACGACTCGATGGTCGGCGATGCGCTGCGCAGCACCTTGTCGACCGCGGGGCTCGGCGGCTTGCCGCCCAGGGCCTCGCGGATGCGCTCCACCTGCGCCTCGGTGATGGGCGCCAGGCCGTCCCGGGTGACCACGGGCGGGGGCGGCGTGGACGGTGCGGGCGGCGGGGTGGGCTCGAAGAGCGGAAAGAACGAGCAGCCCGTTACCAGGGCCAGGGGCATGGAGCAGGCGAGGGCAGCGCGTAGATGCATCGTTGTTGTCGTCCCTTGTCAGAAAAATCGAAAAGCCCCACGAGCCCGAGGGGCCCGAGGAGCCCGAAAGCGCACCTAACGAGCCCGAAGATTTTCAGAAGCGCTCGTCGGGCGCCAGGTAGCGCCACTGGCCGGGCTGCAGCCCCGCCAGCGGCACGCGTCCGATGCGGATGCGCCGCATCGCCAGGATGCGCAGCTCCACGTTGTCGCAGATGTGCGCAATCTGCCCCGGCTGCGCGCCCTTCAGCGCAAAGCGCAGGCCGGTCTGTTCGTCGCTCTGGCGGCCGATGCTCACGCGAGCGGGCGAGCGCTCCAGCCGCGCCAGTGTCTCGGGGCTCACCTGGCCTGCCACGTCCACCATCACCTCGTGTTCGAGGATGCCCGCGTCTTCCTGCAGCTTGCGTTCGATGCGGAACTCCTGCGTGTACGCCACCAGGCCGCTGGCGCCGGTTTCCAGCGGCGTCATGCAGCGCTGCCCCTTGGTGTGCACCGCCAGGAATCGCTGGCCGGCGCGTTCGGGTTCGTGGTGGTTCGCGGCCACCAGCAGGCGGTGTGCGTTGTCGGTCGGCATGCCTGCAGGCTTGTACAGCAGCAATGTGACAGGCACGATGGGCTCGGGCTTCGCACCCGCGGCAATCTCGACCTGCTGGTGCGCCAGCACGCGCGACTGCGGCAGCATCTGCTGCACGCCGTCCACGCGCACCGCGCCGTTCTCGATCAGCAGTTCGGCTTCGCGGCGCGACACGCCGGCCAACGCGGCCACGCGCTTGGCCAGGCGGATGCCTTCGTCGGCGCCGTCGTTCCGGGGGGAGTTGTTGTGGTCGTTCTTGTTCATCAAGTTGCAGTCAGTTGCCGGATGCGCGCCACATGCGCAGCCAGCGAGCGGGCGGCCACCGGCCACATGCGCTCGGGCACATCGTCGTAGGCGATGGGCAGCCATTGTTCGGGCGTGCCGTCGGGCAGCTTGCGCATGGCCGCGGCAATCTTGGCTTCGCGCTTCAGGCGGTGCGCCTTCAGCATGCCGATGGCGGTGCGCGCGGTGCCGATCACGTAGCCGTGCGCGGGCAAGATGAATTCGACGTGCCCCGCCTCGCAGGCCGCGTCGAGCGTGTCCAGCGAATCGAGGTAGGCCGTCATGTCGCCGTCGGGCGGGTCGACCACCGTGGTGCTGCCGTTGAGGATGTGGTCGCCGGAGAACAGAAGGCCGTCTTCCTCTAGCACCAGGCACAGGTGGTTGGCCGCGTGGCCGGGGGTGTGGATCACGCGCAGGGTGTGGGTCAGCGGGTTGCCTTCCGGCGCGGTGCCCGACAGCACCAGCCGCTCGCCGTCCCGCAGTTCGCGCTCGGCGACGAAGCGCGCGGACGAGCGCGCGGTCGGCGCGGACGACAGGCCCAGGATCGGCGGCTTCGTGTCCTTGCACAGCGCCTGCAGCGGCGCCGCGCCCGGCGAGTGGTCGGCATGCGAATGCGTGCACACGATCATGCGCACGTCGCCGTGCGTGGCGCGCCACAGCCGGCCGATGTGGTCGAAGTCGTTCGGGCCCGGGTCGATCACGATGTAGCCCGTGGCCGCATCGCCCACGATGTAGGTGTTGGTGCCCGGCCCGGTCATGGCGCTCGGGTTGGGCGCGGTGAGGCGCATCACGTTCTTCAGCAGCGGCACCGGCTGCTCGCTTTGCCAGTCGAGCGTGTGCAGCATCTGGCCGTCGGGGCACACCAGCGCGAGCTCGCCGAAGGGCTGCTCGTGCTCCATGTAGCGCACGTCCTGGCCTTTCAGCAGGCCGCCGCGCGGGCAGCTGGTCCACAGCGGCCTCTCGCCTGCGCCGCCGGCGCCGCCGGGCGCGCAGGCCGCGAGCACCGAATCGACCGTGGTGTACGCCGCCATGCGCTGCAGCGTGCGCACAGTCGGGAAGATCATGAAGAAGGTGCCTGCCGCATGGCGCGCGAGCGCGTCGGCCGGACGCACCCAGCAGGGCTCGAACTGTTCGCTTTCGTCGGCCGAGGGCACCTGGCCTTCGGGCATGCGCGCGACCAGGAAGGGCACGTCGAAGCGTCGGGGCAGGTCGCGGTCGGTGATCCAGTGCGCGAAGGTGAACACCTGGTCCGAATCGAGCACCAGGCCGCGTGCCGCGCACTGGTCGGCGAAGGCGGTGCCCGCGGTGTCGTTGCGGTCCATCGCGGCGATGTCGTCGGCGCTCACGGGGCCGCCGTCGGCATGGCGCGCGAGCAGCACGCCCAGCTCTTCGAAGGCCTCGCGAATGGCCGCGATGGCCTGCGTGCGCTGCACGCGGCTTTGCGTGGAGCGGCGCGTGGCGATGCGCTTGGCGGCTTCGTCGGCCGCGTCGATGTGGCCACCGGGAAATACATAGGCGCCGGGTGCGAAGCTGGCAGTGGCCGAGCGGCGCGTCATGAGCACTTCGAAGCCGGCGTCGGTGTCGCGCAGCAGCAGCACGGTGGCGGCTGCGCGCACCGTCGCGGGCTCGCGATGGGGGTGTAGTTGTTGGGTGGGACGGACCATGGGGAGATTATGGGGAGCGGGCGCGGTACGTGCTTGAAACGGCGGGCCGCGTGCATAAGCTCATGGGGAAACGGGCATGAGCCGCGCTCCACAATTCGCCCTTTCGCGATTTGCACCGCCTGCTCCGAAGGAAGACTGACATGGCCTATTCTCGTTCCTCTCCTTTTGCCCATTGGGCCCATTGGGCCCGTTGCGCAGGTCTTGCCCGCCGCGCCGTGCTGCTTGCCGCGGCATCGCTCGCTGTTCCGGCTGCCTTCGCGCAGCAAGACTGGCCCCAGCAACCCGTCACGCTGATCATGGGCTTCCCGGCCGGCTCGGGCGTCGACGTGGTGGCCCGCGCCATCCAGGAGCCGCTGTCGAAGCAGCTGGGCCGCCCGGTCATCATCGACTACAAGTCGGGCGCTGCCGGCAACATCGCCAGCGACTACGTGGCCCACGCCAAGCCCGACGGCTACGCGCTCGCGTTCGGCACCGCCGCCACGCATGGCAGCAACGCCGCGCTGTACAAGAAGCTGCCCTTCGACGTGGAGGCCGACTTCATCGCGGTGGCGCCGGTGCTCGACGTGTCGAACGTGCTCACCGTCAATCCGGACGTGATCAACGTCAAGACCTTGAAGGAATTCGTCGAGCTGGTCAAGGCCAACCCGGGCAAGTACAACTATGCGTCTACAGGCAATGGCGCGGGCACGCACATGGCGTTTGCCGAGTTCAACTCGCGCCTGGGGCTGACCATGGTGCACGTGCCCTACAAGGGCGGCCCGGAGGCCATCACCTCGGTGGTGCGCGGCGAGACCTGCTGCATCATGAACCAGGTGCAAACGGTGCTGCCGCACTACAAGGCGGGCAAGGTGCGGCTGCTGGGTGTGACCACCGCCGCCGCGGTGCCGGCCGTGAAAGAGGTGCCGACCATCGCCTCCAGCGGCCTGCCGGGCACCAAGGGTTTCGACAGCTCGATCTGGTTCGGCATCTTCGCGCCCAAGGGCACCGACCCGCAGATCGTCGACAAGCTAAATGCCGCCGTGAAGGCGGTGCTGGAAACACCCGAGATCCGCGAGCGCTTCGAGAGCCAGGGCAACACGGTGCGCATCGAGACGCCTGCACAGTTCAAGAAGACCGTGCACGACAACCGGGTGAAGTGGGCCGAGGTCGCCAAGGCGGCGAACATCAGCATCGACTGATTTCCGGCGCCGTTGTTCGGGGCCGGTGCACAGGCCGTCGCCAGGGCTACAGCGTCTTCGTCAACGTCAGGATGAAGCGCGCCTTGTTGGGCGAGTAAGTCTGGCGGCCGAAAGCGCCGAACCCCAGGTCCACACCGGGGTTGCTCACCGCAAGATAAGCGCTCTGCTTGTTCGCACCTTGCACCGACCCGGCCAGAGACAGGCCGTTGCCGAAGTCGTACGACGCACCGACGTTGTAGTCGACATAGCTCTTGTAGCCCAGGCTGCGGATGTCGCTCGACATGTTCGTGTAGCCCACCGCCGCCTTCAGCGTGACCTTGGGAAGAATCTCCTTGCTGTACGCCAGGTTCAGGTAACCGGTGTTCGTGCCCTTCAGGCCCGAGCCGGCCTTGTTGCCCGCGTAGCCGAAGTAGTCCTTCGACACCGTGTGCGAATACTTCAGCGTGAACGAGCCGATGGCCTCGTCGGTGTAGCCCGCGCTGCCGTACAGCTCCGTGGTGTTGCCCGACGAGTTGCCCGGGTAGATGTAGGTGAGCGCGCCCACGTCCATGTCGAACGGGCCGGCCTTGAACTTGTAGCCGCCGTAGATGTCGCTCTCCAGGCTGTTGCCCTTGAGCCAGTTGACGCTCGAATTCCAGTTGCCCACGTAGAAGCCGCTGTCGCCGAAGGCGTAGTCGAAGCCACCCTGAATAGCGGGCTTGAAGGCGCTCGTCTTCGCGTAGTCGTTCTTGCCCAGCATGTCCTGGTCCTGGCCGCGGAACTTGTAGTTGGTGGTGAGCGCCACGTTGCCCGTGAGCTGCGCGTTCGCGAGCATCGGCAGGGCGGCGAGGGTGGGGAGAACGAGCACCGGCAAGGCGATGCGAAGAAGGTGTTTCATCGAAAGAATTCGCTAACGGATGGAGGAGCCGGCAGCGTAGGAGCGAGCGTCTAAAAGCCGCGTAAAAATCGAAGGCTTCGGCGCAAAAGTTTTGCCTCGGGCATCGTCATCGCGATGACGCCGGCCACCACGCACGCCAGCCCGGCCCACGCCGTGGCCGCCATCGTCTCGCCCAGGAACACCACGCCGATCATCACGCCGATGGGCACGCGCAGATAAGCCTGCGCAGCGGTGGACATCGGCCCCAGCGTCCTGATGAGCCGGAAGTAGATCGTGAAGGCCAGCGCCGTCGACAGCACCGCCAGCGCCAGCACCGCCAGCATCGATTCGGCCGAAGGAGACAGCGTCCAGGGCCTGTCGATCAGCAGGCTCGCGGGCAGCAGCATCGCCGCCCCGCTCAGCAGCGAGCCGGCCGCCGGCACCATCGGGTCCAGCCCCTTGAACACGCGGCCGAACATCGCGGCGCAGCCGTAGCAGACGGCGGCCACCACCAGCCCGAGCTGCGCGAGCAGCGAATGCCCGAGGCCGTTCAGCGCCTCGAAGCCCACGATCAGGCAGATGCCCGCCAGCCCCGCGCCCACGCCGAACAACCGGCGCAGCGTGGGCTTCTCCGAGCCGCCCACGCCCAGCCCCAGCAGGAAGATGAAGATCGGCGAGGTCGAGTTGAGGATGGTCGCCAGCCCCGCATCGACGCTGCGTTCGGCCCACGCGATGAGCGTGAACGGCAGCACGCTGTTCAGGCAGGCCTGCAGCACGAAGCGCCGCCATGTGGCAGCGTCCCTGGGCAGGCGCACGCCGCGCATGCGCAGCACCGCGAGCAGCAGCAGGCCTGCGACAAGGGTGCGTGCCGCGATCAGCGTGACGGGCGGAATCGTCGCCACGCCGATCTTGATGAAGGTGTACGAAGCGCCCCAGCAGGTCGCGAGTACCGCGAGCAGCGCCCATTCGAGGGCGGGGGCGTGGGGTTTGCCTGAAGCGGCGAGAGGGGTGGTGTGCATGGTGCGCCGATCTTCGCGAGACCGGCCCGCCGACACTTCGCCGCAGAGCGAAACGTGCAGGCTCTGCCGGCCTTCGCAGATGCAGGCTTTGCCGGCCTTCGAAGATGCAGGCTTCGCCTGCGTGCGAAACCTGAACGCCTCAGTGGCTGTGATCGTGCCCGTGGCTGCGTGCCGGCGCACTGCCGTTCAACAGCGCGGCCAGGTCCACCTCCTGCTCGGCCGCCGCGCCGGCAATCACGCGCTGCTCCAGTTCGTCGAGGTGTTCCAGCGCCATCGCGAGGGCCTTGTCCAGCGACTTGCCGGTGAGCGCTTCGATGATCTGTTCATGCTCGCGCGGCGCGCAGCTCGCGGCCTCGGCCGAGTCGTACAGCGCCTTGTACAGCTCGGTGTTCGAAATCAGCCGCTGGATGTACGACAGCAGCTCGTCGCTGCCCGCCATCTGCGCCAGCAGCAGGTGGAAGTCGCCCGCCAGGCGAATGGAGTCTTCGCGCCGCCCTTCCTTGAACGCCTTCTGCTCCGCCTGCACGTGCTTGCGCAGCGCGGCCACCTGCTCGCGCGCGAGCTGCCCGAACAGCGTGGTGATGAGCCCGGCCTCCACGATGCGCCGCGCGCGGTAGATGCCGCGCATGTCCGCTATCGACGGGTTGGGCACGAAGGCGCCGCGGTTGTGCTCCAGCACCAGCCGCTTTTCAGACCCCAGCCGCGCCAGCGCCTTGCGCACCGCGCCGCGCGTGCAGCCCAGCGCCTCGGCCAGGGCGCGCTCGCGCAGCGGCGTGCCGGGGCGCAGCTTGCCGCTCAGCAGGGCCTTGGAGACCGCGGCGTAGACGCGCTCGTCCACGTTCGCGTCGTCGGCGTCCGAGGGCTGCGGCGGTTCGGCGGGGGCGGGGGTTTTGCGTGCGGTGGAAGGCATAGGCGTGGCGATTATTGCCCGCGCCCTGTCGCCTCCGGGAAATCCCCCGGATTGACGCAGGCGGCTCGGCTCCGTACCATTTGCCACGTTTGGTTAACCAAAACAAATATGTATGGTCAACCAAAATAGGATTCAACTCTCAACCAAACCCGGAATCGAGGCTCCCCGATGAAATCCGTCAAATGGCTGGCCGCGCTGCCCGTCGTCGCTTTTTTCAGCGGCGGGTGGCTCTCGTCCGTCGCGCCCACCTTCGTGCTCGGCATGCCCTTCCTGATGGTGTGGAACGTCAGCTGGCTGGTGCTGACCTCGCTGATCATGGTGGTCATCGACCGCGCCGAAGGCGACATCGACGCACCCGCAGCGGGAGGCACGCAATGAACGCCGCGCTGGCAGTGATTGCGCTGTTCGTCATCGGCGCGCTCGGCCTCGCGGTGCTCGCGCGGCGCGGGCGCACCATGAGCCTGGAGCAATGGGCGCTGGGCGGGCGCGGGCTGGGCGCCATCATGGTGTTCCTGCTGATGGCGGGCGAGTCGTTCTCCACCTTCACCTTCCTGGGCGCGAGCGGCTGGTCGTACAGCAAGGGCACGCCGGCCTTCTACATCCTGGCCTACGGCGGGCTGGCCTACCTCATGGCCTTCTGGATGCTGCCTGCCGTGTGGCGCTACGCCACCAAGCACAAGCTGGTGTCGTTCTCGGACTTCTTCGCGCACAAGTACAACAGCCGCCCGCTCGGCGTGCTGGTGTCCGTCGTGGCGCTCATGGGCATGGTGGCGCTGCTGACCATCCAGCTGCGCGGCCTGGGCATCATCGTGTCGGAAGCCTCGTACGGCACCATCGCGCCGCAGGTGGCCATCTGGATCGGCACCGTGGTCATGGTGAGCTACATCCTGTTCTCGGGCATCCACGGCTCGGCCAGCATCGCCATCGTGAAGGACGTGCTCATCCTCGCGCTCGCGGTGTTCCTCGGCATCTACCTGCCGTGGCACTACTACGGCGGCGTCACGCCCATGTTCACGGCCATCCATGCCGCCAACCCGAGCTTCTTCGAGTTCCCCAAGGAGGGCCTGAACCTCACCTGGTACAACTCGACCGTGCTGCTCACGGCGCTGGGCTACTACCTGTACCCGTTCAACCTCACCTCGGTGTACGCGGCCAAGAGCGCGAGCGCGGTGCGCCGCAACACCATCCTGATGCCGCTGTACCAGGTGGTCATCGCCTTCCTGTTCCTGGTGGGCTTCGCGGCCATCCTGCAGGTGCCGGGCTTGAAGGGCTCCGAGGTCGACCTGGCCCTGTTCGGCCTGGTGAAGCACACCTTCGACCCCTGGTTCGTCGGCGTCATCGGCGGCACGGGCGTGCTCACGGCGCTGGTGCCGGGCTCGATGATCTTGCTGACCGCATCGACCGTGATCGGCAAGAACGTCTACAAGGAAGGCTTCGCCCACAACGCGACCGACAAGCAGGTGTCGCGCGTGGCACGCGGCGTGCTGCCGCTGTTCGCGCTGGTGGCGGTGTACTTCGTGCTGCGCGGCGGCACCACCATCGTGGCCGTGGCCATCTTCGCGTCCAGCCTGCTCACGCAGCTGTTGCCCTCGCTGCTGTTCAGCCTCATGAAGAGGCCGTTCGGCAACAAGCACGCGGCCTTCGCGGGCATCCTGGCGGGCGGCGCGGTGCTGGGTTTCATGATGACGACGGGCTCGAACCTGGGTACGCTGTTCCCCGCGGCGCCGGTGGTGTTCAAGTCGCTCAACACCGGGCTGGTGGCGCTGGCGACCAATGCGCTGGTGTTCGTGATCGTTGCGCTGTTCACGGCGCGCATCGTGCCGCGCACCGTTTCCGCACAACCGGCCTGATTCGACGCCTGATGTCCCTGAAAGAACACAACCCATGTCCTCGCTCCTGATCCGCAACGTGCGCCCCATGGGCGGTGCCGCCACCGACGTGCGCGTGCACGACGGCCGCATCGCCGAGCTGGGCGCGGGGCTGGCCGCGCCCGCCGGCGCCGCCGTCGAAGACGGGCAGGGCGCCTTGCTGCTGCCCGGCCTGGTCGAAGGCCACACCCACCTCGACAAGACCCTGTGGGGCATGGACTGGTACCGCAACGAGGTCGGAACCAACCTCACCGACAAGATCGACAACGAGCGCGCCTTCCGCCACGCCAGCGGCCACGACGCCGCCGTGCAGTCGCTGGTGCTGGCCAAGGCCTTTCTCGCGCTGGGCACCACGCGGCTGCGCACGCACGTCGACGTCGACACGCAGGCCGGCCTGCGCCACCTCGAAGGCACGCTGCGCACGCGCGAGGCGTTGCGCGAGGTGCAGCAGATACAGGTCGTGGCCTTTCCGCAGTCGGGCCTGCTGGGCCGGCCCGGCACGGCCGAGCTGCTCGATGCGTCGCTCGCCATGGGCGCCGACGTGCTCGGCGGCCTCGACCCCTGCGCCATTGACGGCGACCCGGTGAAGTCGCTCGACGTGCTGTTCGGCATCGCCCACAAGCACCAGCGCCCGCTGGACATCCACCTGCACGAGCCCGGTGCCATGGGCGCGTTTTCGCTTGACCTGATCCTGCAGCGCACCGAGGCGCTGGGCATGCAGGGCCAGGTGGCGATCAGCCACGGCTTCTGTCTGGGCGACGTGAGCGAACGCGAGCGCGAAGCGCTGCTCGCGCGCATGGCGAAGCTGGGCGTGGTGCTCATCACCAGCGCGCCGCCTTCGCGCAGCGTGCCGCCGCTCATGGCCTGCCGCCAGGCCGGCGTGACCGTGCTCGGCGGCAACGACGGCATCCGCGACACCTGGTCGCCGTACGGCAACCCCGACATGCTCGAGCGCGCCATGATCATCGGCCTGCGCTACAACCTGCGCCGCGACGACGAGATCGAAGTGGCGCTGGACACCGTCACGCACTCCGGCGCGCGCGGCTGCGGCTTCGAGGCCTACGGGCTGGTGCCCGGCAACCGCGCCGACCTGGTGCTGCTCGACGCGCAGACCGTCGCGCAGGCCGTGGTGTCGCGCCCCGTGCGCCGGCTGGTGGTGTCGGGCGGGCGCATCGTGGCGCGCAACGGTGTGCTGCAGGCGGACGTGGCCGCCTTGTGAGCGCCAGAAGCAGCCGTGATGGCGGCATGGCCTTCGCCGTCGTCATCGTGCTGGTGGCGCTGAACCTGCGCGCCTTTCTCACGTCGAGCAGCCCGCTGCTGGCGGCCATTCGGCAGGCCACGGGCATCAGCTTTCACGCCGTGGCCCTGCTCACGGTGCTGCCGATGTTCGCGATGGGCGCCATGTCGCTGTTCGGCGCGGCCGTGGGCCAGCGCATGGGTGCGCGTGCCGGCATTGCGGCCGGCCTGGCCGCCATCGCTGTCGCCTGCGCGAGCCGCTATGTGGCGGGTGGCGCAGCGGCCTTGCTGTGGAGCGCGGCGCTCGCGGGCGCGGGCGTCGGCCTCGTCCAGGCGCTGATGCCCGGCGTGGTCAAGCAGGCGTACCCGGCGCGCATCGGCGTGATGACGGGCCTGTACTCCGCCGCCATCATGGGCGGCGGCGGGCTCGGCGCCATGGCCAGCCCGTGGGTGGCGCATGCGTTCGGCGGCGCGCAGCCCGACTGGCATGCGGGCCTGGCCATCTGGGCCCTGCTCGCGACCTTCGCGCTGCTGTACTGGCTGAACATGCGGCGCATGCAGTTCACCGCCGATGCACCGCGACAGAACCTCTCGTGGCTGCGCTGCTTCGGCAACCGCCGCGCATGGCTGCTGGCCGTGTGCTTCGGCCTCATCAACGGCGGCTACACCAGCCTGGTCGCATGGCTGCCGCACTTCTATGCCCAGCAGGGCTGGAGCGCGCAGCAGGGCGGCTCGGTGCTCGCGCTGATGACGCTCGCGCAGGTGGTGGCCGCGCTGGCCATGCCCGCCGTCGCGCGCAGCCGGGGGCGCGACATGCGGCCCTGGCTGCTGCTCACGCTGCTTGCGCAGCTTGCGGGCTTTGCCGCGCTCACGTTCGAGGCGCCCGTGCCTGCACCGGCCATCGCCATCGTGCTGGGCTTCGGCCTGGGCGGCGCCTTTGCGCTGTGCATGGTGCTGGCGCTCGACCACCTGGGCGACCCCGCGCAGGCCGGCGCGCTCGCGGGCTTCATGCAGGGCGTGGGCTTCATGATTGCGGCGCTCGCGCCTTTCGTCACCGGCTGGGTGCGCGAGCACACGGGCGGCTTCACGCTCGCATGGGCGTACCTGGCGGTGGTGGTCGTGGTGCTGCTGCCGCTGATGCTGTGCTTCGACCCGCGCCGCTACGCTGCGGCCATGGCCGGGCTCTTCGCACCGCAGGCGCCCCATGCATTGCAACCGATCAACGCGCTCGACAGCGCAGGAAAGGCCTGACCCCCATGTACCACCAGCCATTCATGCAGCGCGCGCTCGCCCTCTCGGCGATGGCGTTGACGCAGCCTGGCACCGAGCCCTTCGGCGCCGTCGTCGTGAAGGACGGCGCCATCGTCGGCGAGGGCTTCAACCACTCCGTCGCGCACGCCGACCCCACCTCGCACGGCGAGGTCGAAGCCATTCGCGATGCCTGCCGCAAGCTGGGCACGGTCAGCCTCGCGGGCTGCGAGCTGTACACCTCGTGCGAGCCCTGCGCCATGTGCGTGGCGGCCATGCACATCGCGGGCATCGGCAAGCTGTACTACGCGGCGTCGCTCGCGCAGTCGGGCGAGGCGTTCGAGGGCGTGTGCGTGGCGGCGCGCCATCCGATCGATGTCGAGGTGCTGCGCATCGAAGCGGGTGCCGCGCTGGAAGGCCGCAGCTTGCCTGCCGAGCAGAAGCTGGCCGCCGAAGCCGTGCAGATTCTTTCGGACTGGGCGGCCACGCGCCGCGCTCGCCCGGCAGGCTGACCCGGCGGCTGCGGCCCCGCGTGTGATTCAATCGCCCGGAAAACTTCGGGAGATCCTGGTGAAGCGATTGTTTTTGGCTGCGTTCCTGCTCGGCGTCTGCATGGCCGCATCGGCCCAGACGGTCTGGCCCAGCTACATCGGCGATCTTCCGCGCGCCGTGTCCGAAAGTGCCGTGGCGGCCGAGTTGCCGCCGCAGGTGGCCGCTCTGGCCGAGGACACCACCGCACCCGCCGAGGTCGCGCAGTGGAGCGGCATCTGGCGCGGCTGGGCCTGTCGCGGCGCGGGTTGCGACGTCAAGATCGCCATTCGCGACCTCTCCGCCACGGGCGCGACGGTTACCTATGTGGCTGCGAGCCCGCTGCAGACGGTGGTCGACGAAGCCCCCGGCCGCTTCGAGAAAGACGAACTCCACGTCCGGCTGAAGACGGGCGCCAAGCTCGTGCTGCGCCTGCGCAAGGACGGCGACATGGAAATGGGCGCGTGGCGGCCGGAGTCGCAGCTGCTGTCCGTGGGCGTGCTGTCGCGGCGCCCGCCTGCCTATGTGCGCCGCGTCGAATGGCTGGACACCCCGTTCACAGAGAACGGCAAGCCCGTGCGCCTCGAAATGATCGTGCACCGGCCCGAAGGCGACGGACCCTTTCCCACCCTGGTCATGAACCACGGATCGACCGGCATGGGCAATCGCCCGGAATGGTTCGGGTTGACGTGGGTCAGCCCCGAGGTGAGCGCGTTCTTCGTCGCGCGGGGCTGGCAGGTCGTCTATCCGCAGCGCCGCGGCCGGGGCCACTCGGAAGGGCTGTACGACGAGGGCTTCGAAGCAGACCGCTCGCGCTATTCATGCCAGGCCGCGCTGTCGCTGCCCGGTTTCGACCGCGCGCTGGCAGACATGCAGGTGGCCATGGCGCAGATACGGCAGCGCAGCGATGTGGACGCCCGGCGCGTCGTCATCGGCGGCGTGTCGCGCGGCGGGATTCTCGCGACGGCCTATGCAGGGCTGCATCCGCAAGAGGTGGTGGGCGCGATCAACTTCGTCGGCGGCTGGATCGGCGCCGGGTGCCCGGACGCGGTCAAGGTGAACGGCGAACTGTTCAAGCGCGGCGCCGCTTTTCCCGGGACTACGCTCTGGCTCTATGGAGAGGCAGACCCGTACTACCCCATCGCGCACAGCCGGGGCAACTTCAACGCATTCCAGTCGGCCGGCGGGCAAGGGACGTTCGAGGTGTTGGTGCCGCCGAAGGGGCTGGACGGCCACGGCACCTACACCGTGCAGCGGCTCTGGGGCGGGTTTGTCGATGCGTACCTGGGGTCGATCCGCTGAAGGACCTGGAGCCCTTTGTCGGGCTTGTCCGCCACGCCATGCGCGGCCACGGCTGACACGGCGGCGCTGAAGCCGGTGTAACCATCGAGCCTGATTTCAACAACTGGAGGACCCGCTTAATGAACAAAGCCCTGATCGCCATCGCCACGTCGCTCACCCTGCTTGCAGCCGGCACCGCCAGCGCCCAGATTGGCAAGGCCGCCTCCGAAGCGACCGACGCCGCCCAGCACAAGATCGACGAGAAGCAGGCCGACAGCAAGGCCAAGAAGAGCGGCCCCGTCGGCAAGGCCGTGAACAACGTCAAGTCGGGTTATCACAAGAACCGCTCGAAGGCATCGGCCGACAAGGCCAAGCAGTCGCTGAAGAACGCCGGCTGAGCTTCGGCCTCTTCCTGACCTGACCTGAAAGGCATGCTGCCTCGCGCAGCATGCCTTTTGTCGTTGTGCCTCAGGGTGTTCGATGTGAATGGGTATGGCGATGGCCTGAACGCAGGGTCGGGATAATTCCGCTTCCCACACCTCGAGGACACCATGAGCGCCCCTGCGACCCTCGCCACCTTGCTGCTGGCCGCCTCCTCGTTCCTGGCGTCGCAGGCATTTGCGCAAGCACCGGCAGCGCGCGCCAGCTACGCCGGCCCGCTGTTCGACACCCACCTGCACTACAACCAGGAAGCCTGGGACGGCAATACCGGCCCGTACCCACCCGCTGAAGCCTTGTCGCGCATGCAGCGCAACCACGTGAAGGCCATCGTCGCCAACTCGCGACCCAACGCCGGCACGCAGACCCTGGCCGCATCGAAGGAGGCACGCGCCGCCGGCGTGGCCGTGGTGCCCTTCGTGCGCCTGTACCGCAACCGCGACGACTACAGCAACTGGTTCCGCGACGACACCATCTACGACATGGTGCAGGCCGAGCTCGCGCGCGGCACCCCGAGCGGGCCGTACCGCGGCCTGGGCGAGTTCCACCTGTACGACAGCGCCAATGCCAACGGCCCCGTAGCCAAGAAACTCGTCGCGCTGGCCGAGCGCCAGAAGCTCGCGGTGCTCGCGCACGTCGACGACGAGGCGATCGACCTGCTGATGGCCAACGCGCCGTCGAAGGGCCGCAACCTGCGCCTCATCTGGGCCCACACCGGCATCGGCGGCGCGCCCATCGAGCGCGTGCAGGCGCTGCTGGAGCGCTACCCGCTGCTGATGGGCGAGCTGTCTTACCGCCCCGGGCTCACCTGCGACGGCGGCACGCTGTGCCCCGAGTGGCGCGCGCTCATCCTCAAGTACCCGGAGCGCTTTCTGGTCGGCTCCGACACCTGGGTCAACCAGCGCTGGAGCGCCTACGACGAGATCATGCGCGGCTACCGCGTGTGGCTGGGCGACCTGCCGCCCGACGTGGCGCAGCGCATTGCCTGGGGCAATGCGGCTGCGCTGTTCGACCTGCGCTGAGCGCGGCTGCTACCGGTCGGCGTTGCGGTTCGCGCTTTCCCGCGCGCGGACCACGGTGGTCGTTTCCCCTGCGAAGCCCCAGTTGTCGGTGTCGATCTCGTCGATCACCACGTGCGTGAGCTCGGGCTTCTTGCCCAGCACGCGCTGCAGCGTGTCGGTGATCTCCGCGATCACGGTGGCCTTCTGCTCGCGCGTGACACCGTCGCGCGTGATGCGTACGTTGACGTAGGGCATGGTGGTCTCCTTGCGCTCGGGGTTCAGAAGTTGCCGGCGGCCGCGGCGCCGTCCACCGCCAGCACCGCGCCGCTGGTGAAGCCCGCGTTCACCAGGTAGAGCACCGCATCGGCGATTTCGTCGACCGTGCCCAGGCGGCCGGTGGGCTGCAGCGTCTTCAGGAACGCATGCGACTCGGCCGGGTGCATCGGGCTGTCGATGATGCCGGGCGCCACCGCGTTCACGCGCACCCCGTGCGGCGCCAGTTCGAGCGCCAGCGCACGCGTGGCGGCGTTCAGCCCGCCCTTGAGCAGCACCGCCATGAAGGCCGGCACATTGCTGCGCGGCTGCAGCGCGATCGACGCGGTGATGTTCACGATGGCGCCCGAGCCGCGCGCCACCATCTGCCGCGCCGCCGCTTGCGACGCGAAGATGGTGCCCTTCACGTTGATGGCGATCTGCTCTTCGATTTCTTCGGGCGTGAAGTCGATGAAGGGCTTGGGCAGGAACACGCCCGCGTTGTTGACCAGCGCATCGACGGCGCCGAAGCGCGCCACGGCATGGTCGACCAGCGCCTGCGCGGTGCGCGGGTCGGCAATGTCGCCGGCCACGCCGGCAAAGCGGTCGCCCGCGTTAAGCTGGCGCGCGGCCTCCTGCAGCCGCGCGTCGCTGCGCGCATTGCCGACCACGTTCCAGCCGTCGGCGAGCAGGCGGCGGGCGATGGCGAAGCCGATGCCGCTGCTGGCGCCGGTGACGACGGCGGTCTGGCCGCCCTTGGGGTTCTGTGCAGTCATGATGAATTTCCTTCCGGTTCAGCGGGCCGCGACATGCGGCGCGTCGTGGAAGGAAGTGTGGATTCAGCCGTGCAAAGAGTGAATGCCCGACGTTCGGCAAACACTCTTCCGCGCGGCGAGCGAATCAGCCGCGCCGGGGCTTGGAAACCGTCTTGGCCCTGGGCTTCGGTGCAGCCTTGGCCTTGGGCGCACAAGCCTCGCTCCACGCCGCGAAGCCCGCGCGCAGCTTGGGCAGCGCAAAGTCGACGAAGGCCCGCACCTTGGGCACCGACAGCCGCCCGTGCGGGGACACCAGGTGCACCGGCAGCGGGGGCGCCTCGTCGCCGGCCAGAATGATGCGCAGCCGACCTTCGGCCACCTCGTCGGCCACGTGGTACGAGAACGAGCGCAGCACGCCGCGCCCTTCGGCCGCCGAGGCCACCGCCGCGCGCAGGCTGTTGACCACGAAGCGCGGCGTGAACTGCACCGTGCGCGGCATGGTCGAGCCCGCCTCCGGCGGGAAGCTCCACGAGTCGATGCCGAAGTGCGTCATGGCCACCACCTGGTGCTGCGCCAGGTCCGCCGGCTGTTCGATGCGCGGGTGCCGCGCCAGGTAGCGCGGCGACGCCGTCACCACCCGGCGCACCTCGCCCACGGGCAGTGCCACCAGCGTGGAGTCGGCCAGATGCGCGATGCGCAGCGCCACGTCGATGCCCTCGTCGATCAGGTTGGCCGGCCGGTCGAGCAGGTGCAGCCGCACCGACACCGTGGGGTGCGCGTTCATGAACTCGTCGAGGATGGGCCGCAGCAGCGCTTCGCCGACCGCCACCGCCGCCGTTACCGTGAGCCGGCCGCGCGGCGCCGAGCGTTCGCCGGCGGCGGCGATGTCGGCCTCTTCCAGGTCGGTGAGAATGCGCCGGCACGCCACCGCATAGCGCTCGCCCGCGTCGCTCAGGCGAATGGAGCGCGTCGTGCGGTGCAGCAGCTCGGCGCCCACGTGCGTCTCGAGGAACGCGATGGCGCGGCTCACGGCGGCGGGCGACTTGCCCAGTTTGCGGCCCGCGCCGGCCAGGCTGCCTTCGGCCAGCGCTGCGACGAAGACCTTCATGGCGTCGATGCGGTCCACGATTCTTCCTTGTTCCGAAATACTGAATGCCCAAGCATAGGGATTCACTCGCAGCGCGGCAATCCATAGCATCGAAGCATCGATTCACTGGAGAGCTTCCATGGCCGCAGGCCCGCGCATTGCCGCCGCCGATACGGTGACTGTTCCGCACCAGCTGCATCGCGCCGCGCCGCCGTGGCGCGCCATCCTCGCGGGCTTTTGCGCCACGCTGGTCGGGCTGGGGCTGGCGCGCTTCGGCTACACGCCCTTGCTGCCGGCCATCATCGAGGCGCACTGGTTCAGCGCCTCGGCCGCCACTTACCTCGGCGCGGCCAACCTCGTGGGCTACCTGCTGGGCGCGTTGCTCGGCGGGCCCATGTCGGCGCGCTGGCCGGTGCGCAGCGTGCTGCGCGCCATGATGCTGGCCACGGCCGCCTCGCTGCTCGCCTGCGCATGGCCCATCGACTTTGCATGGTTCTTCGGCTGGCGCGTGGTCTCGGGCATTGCCGGCGGCGCGCTGATGGTGCTGGCCGCGCCCACCGTGCTCGCGCACGTCACGCCGCAGCAGCGCGGGCTGGCCAGCGGCATGGTGTTCGCGGGGATCGGCCTGGGCATTGCGGCTTCGGGCACGCTGGTGCCCTTGCTGCTGCGCCAGGGCCTGTCGGCCACGTGGGTCGGGCTGGCCGTGCTTGCGCTGCTGCTCACGGTGGTTGCGTGGCACGGCTGGCCTGCGTCGGAGCCGGCGCCTGTTGCCCCTGGCGCGCGTGCGGCACATGTGCCCGTATCGCGCCCGCCTGTCGCCAAGGGCGCGCTGCGCACGTTGACGATCTCTTATGCGCTGAACGCGGTGGGCCTGGTGCCGCACATGATCTTTCTGGTCGACTTCGTCGCGCGTGGGCTCGGGCAGGGGCTGGCGGTCGGCGCGCAGTACTGGGTGGTGTTCGGGCTGGGGGCCATCGTGGGCCCGGTGCTCAGCGGCTACCTGGCCGACCGCGTCGGCTTCGGCGCCGCGCTTCGCATTGCCTTCGGCGTGCAGGCTGTGGCGCTCGCGCTGCCTGCCCTGGGCCTCATCGGCCACGGCGGGCTCATCGTTTCCAGCGCGGTGGTCGGCGCCTTCACGCCGGGCATCGTGCCGCTGGTGCTGGGCCGGGTGCAGGAACTGCTGGCGCACCATCCGTCGCTGCAGAAGGCGGCATGGAGCCGCGCGACCACCGGCTTTGCCGTGCTGCAGGCCAGCGCGGCCTACGGCATGTCGTGGCTGCTCGGGCATTCGGGTGGTAACCATGCGTTGCTCTTCTCACTGGGCGCAGGCGCCCTCGTGTTGGCACTGCTTACAGACCTTGTTGCCGGCAGGCTGCACCGCGTGCGGTGAATCGGCCTGCCGCACTTAGACTGCGGCGATGGAAAGCACAGGGGAAGTACAACGCAGCCTGCAGCCCGTGGTGGAGCTGCGGGAGGAGGGGGCGTATTTCGCCTACTCCGTGCGCGCGCCCCGCTCCAAGGGCGTGATACCGCCCAGCTCGTACCAGGACTGCGGCTTTGCCACCCTTGCCGAGTGCCTGAGCGACGTGGCCAACGCCCTCGGCGGCGACTTCAAACGCATCTACGTGCGGCTGGACGGCCACTGCGTCGGCGAGCGCGACATTGCCGAGCTGCGCCAGTCGCCGGAACTGGTCGCGGCCGCGCTGAGCGCCGCATGCGATTCGCTGAACCTGCGCCCGCTGCCCGGTACAGAAGCCGCTCCCCGAGAGATGGAAGGCCAGATCGCCGCGGGGTAGGCCCCGCGCGAAATGGTCACTCCACGTAACGCAGCCAAAGGTGCGTTCGGCCTTCGATGGCCTGGGTGAACGCATCGGCCAGTGCCTGCCGCTCTTCGTCGTCCGCGTTGTAGAGCGCGCACAGGTCCGCCGCAACGGCCTTGGCCGCCGCTGCATCTGGCGGCGCCGCACGCAGACAGCCCAGATACGACGCACCCACGCCGATCAGCTCGTAGCCATGCGCGCTGTGCAGATGGCGCGCCACCGCAAAGTTCAGCGCCGGGCTCAGGTCGCAACTGAAGTAGCCGTTGGGAAAGGCCGCGAGCGCTTCATGCGGTTGCTCCACCGGCACCACCAGCGCCGACACCGGCTGGTCGAGCAGCGACAGCGGGTCGTTCTGGCAGCCGATCCATTCCTGCAGCCCTTCGTCGTCCAGCGTGAGCCCATGCGCGCAGGCGTCGTCGAACGAAGCCGTGGCCGTTTGCTTGCGAAAGTTGTGCAGGCAGATGAAGAACTCCGCCTTCGTGCTCAGGTAGCCCAGGTACTGGCCGTCTTCGAAGCACTCCGCGGGCAGGCCTGAAATGTCGAGGCCGGCGACGTCCTCCAGCGCCATGTTCATGCGCGCATGCCCGGAGGTGTAGCGCGCTTGGCCGAAGTCGTCGAGCGAGAAAAGCGGCGTGCAGCCGGGGTGGTCGGCGGCAATCTGCCGGCGGGCCACGGCCAGCTCGTCAAGGCTGGCGATGTCGCTCAACCGGTACTCGTCGCACAGGCCCTGCGAGGGGTTCGCGTTGGCGCCGTTGCCGCAAAACTTGATGTCCATCGAGGTGTTCCGCAGGAGGGTGGCCGGCGATGGTCGCACAGCCCCGGGGCGTGGCTGCGGTGGGCATCAGACATGCGCAACTGTCCTACTCCAGCATTGCGCTTTTGGCGGTTTTCTCGTTTTTGCGCGATGCAGAAAACGGAGCCATGTCTACCTATGAATCAGTGCTGCAGGAGACGGGCCGCTTCGAAGTTGTCGATGCGCGCGACAAGACAGCCACCGTGCTCGAGTACACGGAGTGCCTGTACCGCGTGAGCATTTCCAAGCGGTACCCGGCGGTCAGGGGTGCAACCAGCTACAGGCTGCTCGACGGAACGCCGCTGCGCCGATCGAACAAGGGCTTCTTCGACACGCTCGACGGCATGAAGCGCTTCTTTGTCGTGCAAGGGGTCGAGACGCCGGAAGCGGCGTGCTGACCCCCCGCGCCTTTCAGCCAGCGCTTGCAGCGTGGTGTTCATCACGGCGCCTTCACTTCGCGCAGGGTGCCGGCCATGCGAACGAAGTCGTGCCCGGCCGTCGTGTAGTACGAGCGCGATTGCCCGGCCTCGAAGTCGTCGACGTGCACCACCGTGCCCTTGTCGGCCTCTTGCCACGAGAGCGCGTAGAGCCCGGGGGCGAGCTGTTCGCTTTGGTAGCGCACCTCGGCGGTCGCGCCGGTGAAAGGGCCGGCCGTGACCTCGTAGCGCATCGTCTGACCGTCGGCCGCGTAGATGTTCAGCGCGGTCATCGTGTCGCCGTAGCGCACTTCGAAGGTGCGGCCCGCGAAAGGCAAGGCGCTTGCCATGTCGTTGTTCATGGCGTTGCCGCTCAGTCCCAGGCCGGCGACAGGCCGGCCGGGTCGGTGAGGCGCTCGTTGCGGTCGAGCGCGGCCATTTGCGCCATGTCGGCGTCCGTCAGCTTCAGCTGCTGCGCCTTCAGGTTGCCTTCGAGGTTCGCGCGCTGGGTGGACGACGGAATCACCGCGTAGCCCAGCTGCATCGCCCACGCCAGCACCACCTGCGCCGCGGTGGCGCCGTGCGCCTTCGCAATGGCCTCGACCACCGGGTCGCTCAGCACCTTGCCGTACGCCAGCGTCATGTAAGAGGTGATGCGAATGCCCTGGCTCGCAGCGAAGGCCGCCACCTTGCGGTTCTGCAGGTAGGGGTGCAGCTCGACCTGGTTGGTCGCGATGTTCTCTGCGCCCACGGCTGCAATCGCTTCCTTCATGAGCGCGATGTTGAAGTTCGACACGCCGATGTGCTTCGTGAGCCCCTGCGCCTTGGCCTCGGCCAGCGCGCCCATGAACTCGGCCACCGGCACCGCGTTGCCGGGCGAGGGCCAGTGGATCAGCGTCAGGTCCACATGGTCCGTGCGCAGCTTGGCCAGGCTGTCTTTCAGGCTGGGCACCAGCTTGGTGGCGGCGTAGTTGTCGGTCCAGATCTTGGTGGTGATGAACAGGTCCTTGCGGGCCACGCCGCTTTCGGCGATGGCCTGGCCCACCTCGGCTTCGTTGCCGTAGATCTGCGCCGTGTCGATCACGCGGTAGCCCACGTCCAGGCCGTTCTTCACCGAGTCGATGACCACCTGGCCCTTCAGGCGGAAGGTGCCGAGGCCGAAGGCCGGAATGGTGTTGTTGTTCGTGTTCATGTGTTGTCCTTGTGCGTTGAAAAAAGAAGATGAGGAAAAAAAGCAGAGAGGCGGCTCAGTGCCCGACCGGCACCGGCCCCGAGGCCCGCACCGGAATGCCGGCCCGGCGGTCGAGCGCGCCGCTCCAGTAGGTGAGGCCCAGCGACACCAGCACCACCAGCGCGCCGATCCAGGGTGTATGCATCAGGCCCAGGTGCGTCACGATCAGGCCGCCGGCCCAGGCTGCGAGGGCAATGCCCAGGTTGAAGGCCGCGATGTTCAGGCCCGAGGCCACGTCCACCGCCTGCGGCGTGAAGCGCTCGGCCTGCTTCACCACGTACACCTGCAGGCCCGGCACGTTGCCGAAGGCCACCGCGCCCCACATCAGCACCGCCACCAGGGCCAGCCACTTGTGC
This sequence comes from Variovorax pasteuri, assembly GCF_051216435.1. Classification (NCBI taxonomy): domain Bacteria; kingdom Pseudomonadati; phylum Pseudomonadota; class Betaproteobacteria; order Burkholderiales; family Comamonadaceae; genus Variovorax; species Variovorax pasteuri. Next base: position 151,968 of record NZ_JBPJZS010000006.1, on the reverse strand, counting down.
GGCGCCGCGAAGTTGAAGACCAGCAGCACGGCCGCCAGCAGCGCGAAGATGATCTTCAGCGCCGGCACCGGCCCCAGCCGGTCGGCCAGCTTGCCGCCCCAGATGTTGCCCACCGCCACCGACACACCGTACACCAGCATCACCCAGCCCACCGCCCCGGCGCTGAAGCCCGACACGTCCGTGAGGATGGGCGCCAGGAACGTGAACGGAATGAACGAGCCGCCGTAGCCGATGGCCGTCTTGGCATACACCAGCAGCAGGCGCGGCTCGGCCAGCACCTTGGCTTGCTGCGCCAGCGAGGCCGGCGGCGTGTGGCGGATGTTGGAGGGCACGAAGATCCAGCTGCCGATGAACGCCACCACGCCCAGCGCCGACACGGCCAGGAAGGTCTCGCGCCAGCCGAAGTGCTGCCCGATGAACGTGCCCAGCGGCACGCCCGTGACCAGCGCCACCGTGAGGCCGGTGAACATCACCGCGATGGCGCTCGCGGCCTTTTCCTTGGGCACCAGGCCGGTGGCGATGGTCGAGCCGATGGAGAAGAACACGCCGTGCGCCAGGCCCGTGAGCACGCGGGCGGCCACCAGCGATTCATAGCTGGGCGCCTTCCACGCCAGCAGGTTGCCGACCGTGAACAGCGCCATCAGCCCGAGCAGCAGCGCCTTGCGCGGCAGCTTGCCCGTGAGGGCGGTGAGCACCGGCGCGCCAATGGCGACGCCCAGCGCGTAGAGGCTGACCAGCAGGCCGGCGGAGGGAAGGCCGATGCCGAGGTCGGCAGCGACGGTGGGGATGAGGCCAACGATGACGAACTCGGTCGTCCCGATGGCGAAGGCGCTGAGGGTCAGCGCGAGCAGGGCGATTGGCATGGGGCACTCCTTCTTGGGTGGGGAGGAGTGTCTTGCGGATACCTTTGCGGATTAAGGGGGGTGTGGGCAGAAGATAGTTGCTTGGGAGTCAAATATCCTTGCGCAAAGGTAAGACCTGCTCCATATAAATTCATTCTCCTTGACGTCAAAAATCGGTGTTGCAGACACTTCGGGTTTCCCCTGTTGGTCGATTTCGAATTAAGGCGCGTGCTCCGATCTCGGCAGCTAGGCGCGGTCAACCTTACGCATATTGATAACAATCGAGACGCCGCGCGTTACTATCTGCTACATGATGAATGGAGGAGATAGATGAATTTTCAACAAGTTCGCCACCCGATTGACTATGTGGTTCAGCGCATACGGTCGGGAAGATTGGCGTTGCCTGACTTTCAACGCGATTTTGTTTGGAGCCCGAGTCAAGTAGTAGATTTACTTGATAGTGTGGCGCGGGAGTGGCCAATTGGATCATTGCTCTTGCTTAGTGGTCCTCAGCCATTCGCATTTCGAGCCATTGATAACGCTCCAGCTACTAGCGGTACAGAACTTGAGCTTTATGTTTTGGATGGACAGCAACGCGTTACAGCGATGTATCACGCCATAGCGAATGTCTCGAAGTATTGCTATTACGTAGACTTCCAAGAATTACTCGACGGTGGGGTTGATCCCATCAAATGGGCATCAAGATCCATATTTGATAAGAAATATCCTGATTTGAATTCTCGCGCCCGTGCAGGCTTGGCTTTAATAAAGGACATTTGGGATCAGCCAGCATTTTTTTCTTGGCTGGCTGAAATTAGATCCGAGCAGCTAAAAGATAATTTTATTCAAGCCCGCGAAACGAATCTTGCGGGTTTGCAATCGAAGGTTTACCAAATCATGGCGATCGAACTCGAGCGAGGAATCGAGTTAGAGGCGCTTGCGAGAATATTTGAAACAATTAATCGGACGGGCGTCGCTCTTACGGCGTTTGATTTGCTGGTTGCAAAGCTGTATCCTACAAAATTTAATCTAAGGGAAGCTTGGGATCAAGCTAAAGAGCGATACGAAAATCTCCTTCGATTTGACCCTAATGAGCTAGAGATACTGAAATTAATATCTTTGCTTATTAGGAAAAACGAAGGGCGGCAATACTCCAAAGGTGTGCGGCAAGGCGATTTGTTGGCGCTTGACCCGAGTCTGCTTGTCCAGTACTGGGAGGAGGCCGTTGATCTTTACGCTGCTGCACTCGATGAGTGCAAAAACTTCGGTATTACGACGAGTGAATTGGTCCCAAGTTGGTCAATGATCCTTGGCGTTGCTGGTTGCTTGCTATATCAGGTGCCAGGGCAAACCGAAGCTTGGTGGAAAGATCGCCTCCGCAGGCAGGTATTTGCACAGGCGGCAAACACAAAAATCGTTGCTGAATTTGATTCAGGCATGGCGCTTGAAATTGTTCAGGATGAAATCGGGGAAGGCACTGACCCGCTAAATTTTTTAGACAAACCTGCACGAGCAAATGGGCTCCTTACGAAGGGCCTGCTCGGACTGTTCGTGGCTAGAGGTGCGATAGATGCGCTCACCGGTGAAAAAATCGCTGCAAGCGATCAAGTGGCAATTAGATGGGTTGATCAAAACGGAGAAATTAAAAAACTTACCAGCGATGGCCCAATTGGCCGGGCTATTGTTTTGTCTGACGCCTCTGCAAAAAAATTAAAGAAAGGTATAAAAATAACAGACCTTCCTTACGGTGGGCAAGCTTCCAAGTCGCAAGGCCTTGAAGCGCTTGAGCATGCGCGTGACGCAGACACTGTTCGACAATTGTTCGCGTAGAGGAATGAAAATAATGAAGAAGCGTTATATTGCTGCCGCCTGCATAGTGCCCGTTGTCCTCTGGTTGCTAGTCCCTTGGATTATTCGTTATCCAGCCGGTGTGTATGGCGCTAGTGATTTATGCGTAGGAAAAGATGCTGAAACGTGTAGGGCAGCTATCGCGCTGCTTGGGCAAGCCGGCGATACATATGGAATCGTCTCATCTCTATTTTCTGGACTTGCTTTATTTGCAGTAGCGGCAACCCTGTATGCAGACTTTGCTGCTCGAAGAAGCAGTCGAAAACCTCTGGTGGTTTGCACAATTGATCCCGTCAAAGAAATCACTTTCGACGAACCAAGTTATACGCAACCCCGAAGTGTTCGCCTTGTGGTCAGCTTGCAGGTAAAGGCCGCAAACGAATCAGCTTTAAATACTGCGGTTGAGGTGAAGTTTTCATGCGGTTCATTCTCCATGGATCTTGGGTGTAATTCGGTTCAAATTCCGCTTTTGAGCGGTGATTCGACTACGCTTGAATTTTTTGGAAGAATTTCTGCGGTTGACGCGCTGGTAACCCAAATTAATTTAGGGTCACAGATGTTTGTTGACGTGAGCGCGAAATGCGAGAGCATCGAAGGACTGCGATGGGAGACGGCCGTGGGGTATCGCTTAGATTTTCGTAAAAATCCAGATGCTTCAATGATACGAACGCTGATCGGTGACGAGCAGAGCTTGCGCGATACTTGGCCAGCAGACGCATCCATTGCTCTCAAAGGCCAAGTCCGGGCAAACTCATGGAAATATAAGAGTCTTTAGTTTTCGATTGAGTACGTCAAACATGCGATAAGGTCCTGTCGGGTTATGAATTCTTTTCTTGTTAACGATACGATTATTCATTCAATTGCTCAACTCGTTGATGATTCCAATAACAATGGAAATTATCGCGAGCCATCGCATTCAGATATTGAGTTTCAAATCAATGCGGCTGGCCTTTCAGAATTTGATCCAAAACACCACGGGCAAACTATAGGGAAGGCGAAAAGAGTTCGAGCTGTCTTGTATGGGGCATCAGATGGTGACCCTGCTCGCAGTTCGCGATTCGTAGTCGGCATTCTTGCCAAGATCCGAGCGTGTGGCGGATTTCGATCATCTTCAGTAAATTTTGTTGGCAACGAAGCTATTGAAAATGCAAAAGGCGCATTCGAGTCGGAAGGATTCGTTCTGGCCTCAGATGGTTCGATTGCGCCTAAGGTTCTTGACTCGCTTATAGGGCGTGATCTGTCTGAAGCATTGCTTCGATATGCCGAACGTGCCCGTAGAGGTGCTGAGGATGCTGCGTTATTGTCTGGGACCGGAAAGGATCTCTTGGAGGCCACGGCGGCTCATTCACTTGTGACTTTGAATGGCACTTATCCGGCGAATTTGAATTTTCAAAGTTTGCTTGGCATGGCTTTTGTCGCACTTGAAATGGCAGTCCCTGAACTCCCAGAGCAGCCCGGAGAATTACCAACGAAGTTGTTGGAGCGAGGAATGTTTCAGTCGGCCTTGGCTATAAATCGCCTTCGCAATAAGCAAGGCACAGGCCACGGCCGTCCTTGGCTGCCATCTATTGCAGATCACCAAGCGAAAGCCGCAATCGAGACTGTCGGAATTATTGCTGCCTATATGCTGGCAAAACTCGAAAATAAATCACGCGGTCGTAGCTAGCAAGGCTGCTTTGAAATTGACTAGCTTTAGCTGCGAGGTGTTTGCGGGCTGAGTTTTCATCCGCGTAGCGCTCACCATCGGCCCCTGACAGCAACCACATCGATATACTTCTTCGTCGCGCAAAAACTGCGCGATCGGGTTTGGAAGCCCGTCGAACCCTCTGCGACGAAAGCCGCAGTTACCGCACATGGTCTGCGGCTTTTTCGTTCGCTCGCCTTTTTTGGCGGCTCGAACGGGAGAGCGCAAGCTCTGCCGGCTTTCGCAAGAGGGTTCCCGGTCTTCCAACCCGTTCGAGCTGCCGCCTCCGTTTGGAAGCGGGTGCGGTGGCTGTAGCAATCCGAACCTGATTGGAGGCCTCTCATGGCTGAATCTGCATCCGCCCCCGCGCAACTCAGCGCCCGTCCCACTTCCCCCGCTACCGAGCTGAACGACCTCGTCATCCAAGCCTGCGACGACGCCGACAGCCTCTACGGCGTCATGCACGCCTACACGGCGCTGGAAAAACTCGTAGACACCGGCGCCTCTGCCGACAGCGAGGAGCCGAGCGGCCCCCAACTGAGCGCCTTGCTCGGCTTGCTCAACGAAAAGCTGATGGCCCGCATCGAAGCCATCAACGCCACGACCGGCGCGGTGCAAGCCGCCCTGCGAGGCGTCGCGCTCCACGCGCGCTGACGCAGCGGCAGCGCCAGCATTCAGGCAGCCGGCACGCCCGGCTGCCCCACCTCAGGCCTCGCGGCCCCCGCCTCCGATGCCTCCGGCGTCGCCCATGCCACCCGCAGCTCCCGCAGCTCCCGCCGCGCCCGCGTCCACCGCCCCCAGCATCCATTCCCTGAAGTGGGAGTGATGCTGGGGTTTGCTGTGTCGACGTTGTTGGCGCAGGGGATTCGGGGGAGGGGGTGAAGGGGGCGTTTCACACCCTCAACTTCTCATTGCTCGCTCGGTTGCTTCGGCGGTCCCTCGGACCATTTGCAGCACGAGTGCGTATTCCAGTTCATCTGAGCACCTTATCCGGCACTCATGAGCACATCGGACACGTGACCATTTCTTGAAGCTGGACGACCTGCGGTAACGTCGAATCGCATTGACCGGTGATCCCTGCGCATGTCGGCTTCGTGTTTGATGCATTGGCCTTAAGCCCCATCGATGCCCTCGTGAGCAAATTGAGAATGCTCACCAAGCCGCAGACCACCGCACAGATCCCTGCGGCCGACGAAGAAAAAGCAGAACGAAGCGGCCAACATGGCGCCCGCCAAGGCGACCAGCGGGCGACTGGGTGAATCCGTCAGCCTGGCCAGGGCGGCATAGATGACCGGGCCGATGGCTGTGCCGACCGCGAAGAAGGCACTCAGCGCACCGTAGATCCTCCCGAACGATTCGGGCCCGAAGTATTTGGCCGCCATGTAGGGCAAGACGTCGCCTTCGCCCCCAGTCGCGAGCCCTATGAGAAACGCCGCCACCATGGCGGCGCCCAGGGTGTCGCTGTATCCGTAGCCGAGGATGGCGACGGCTCCCAGCATGTTCGTTGCAACGGCCAGCGTTCGTGTGCCCATGCGGTCGAGCAGGAAGCCGCCAAGCAAGCGCCCCAGCAGGATCGTGACCCCGCCGACGGCCTGCACCTTTGCAATTTCCGCAAGCCCGAGCGAAGCGGTGTGCGAAAGGATGTGCACCGCATTCGTGATGAGGCCGTACACCGCGGCACCGCCAACCAGGTAAGCGACAGCGAGCATCCAGAAGTCAATCGTGCACAGGGCTTGCCTCAGTGTCAGGGAACGTACCTGACCCAGCGCTGCGTCTGTTCGGGCACGGGCGGGGGTGGCCGCCTCGCCCAGTGGTCGCCCATCGGCGGCCAGTCCATAGGATGCCGGACTGTCACGCACCATGGCCAGTACCAACGGCAGAACCACGAGCAGTTGCAGTGCAGCGATGGTCAATGGAACGGCGGACCAACCCGCCAGACTGACGGCGCGCTGGGTCGCGAAGGGATAGATGGCGCCGCCGAGCGCCAGACCGCTGGCCGCCAGGCCGATGGCCAGGCCTCTGCGGCGATCGAACCAGAGCACCAGCGCCCTCAGGTAGGAGATGGTGTAGCCCATGGCGCCCACGATGCCCATGGCAAACAGGCAGGCATAGAGCTCCCAGAGCGCGTGGACCGTACTCAAAACGAGCATCAACACCGCCACGCCGCAGATCCCCAAGGTCACGACCCGTCGTGTGCCGAGCCGGTCCAGCAGGGTGCCCGCCAGCGGAAACCCGATTACCTGCCCCAGCAGGTAGAACGTGGCGCCAGCGGCGACTTCGATCAGCGACCAGCCAAACGCCTTGCTCAGCGCAGCCGCGAGGAATGTGAATCCCGTGGCGATGAACATCTGCATGCTGAAGCCCATGCCCACCGCCGAGCCGCCCACCACCCACCATCCTGAATATCGTCTTGTCATGTCACGAGACCCGATGTGGCTCCGGTTCGACGAACGCGAGCCCTTGCAGATCGCGCAGCGGCCATTTCGGCCGCGCGATGCGCCGATGCGCCAGCGCGTCCCAGTCGGAAGTCACGGTGCCCAGTGCCTTGGCGTAGATCACCTGGCCGGCCAGCTTGGAGAAGTGCGCGTAGAAGTGTTGCGTCGACTTCACGACGATGATTTGCTTGTCCCGCAGTTCACAGCCCAGGCCTGTGAACAGATCGGTGCCCATGGCTTGCAGGCGATGGCTGATCACCACCACGTCGATGCCGTCGACGGCCAGCCACGCCGAGTCGCCGCAGTCCATGCGTTCGCCCTCGGACAGCCCAGACATCGTGTGACCGCGCTTGAGCGCACGCACGGTCACTTCGATATCCAACGGGTCACCCGACATCGGGCCTGTCTTGCCGCCCAGGCGCACGCGCAGGCGCGCGCCTGCGCCGGCGTTGAAGGCCATGTCCACGACCGCGGGGTCCCACATCGGCGCCAGCGCCGCGTTGCCGATGCCGCGCTCGATCAGGCGGCGAAGGAAGAAGGTGGAATCGCCCGCTGCCCCGCCACCGGCGTTGTCGGCACCATCGGCAATGACCACTGGGGTCGTGACAGACGCAAGTGCGCGGTCCAGCGCGGGATCGATCTCGATCTCGTCGATGCGCAAGGCCTCGCGCACGGCGATCACCTCGTCGGCCAGCATGCGCACAGTGCGCTGCGCCAGCGCCACGTCGGCGTCCGCATAAACCAGCGTCTTGGTCCCCATGCCCGGCACGTCGGCCCATGGAAAGCCGTGGTTGAGCGAAACCGACAACACCCCGGGGAGTTGCTCCAGCGCACGCTGTCGCGCCACCAGCGCACGGCCGGGCTCTTGCGTCGTAAAGACCGGCACGATCATCTGGCAATCCACCAGCGCGGCTACTGGCCGGCAGCGCCCCTGCACCTTGTCGGCAAGAATGTCCACGAGCTCGAACGCACGCTCGACGATGTCGGTGTGCGGGTACTCCTTCCAGCAGATCAGCAGATCGGCGGCACACACCATCTCGTCGGTCATGTGGCCGTGCGGATCAAGCGTGGCGCCGACGGCAACCCCCGCGCCGACGATGGCGCGAACGTGAGCGAGCAGATCCCCCTCGCAGTCGTCGTAGCCGTCGGCCACCATTGCGCCATGCAAGCCGAGCACCACCATGTCCACCGGTAGCGCGGCGCGAAGGTCGATGAGTATCTGGTCGCGCAGACCCTCGTAGGCTTCGCGCGTGGTGACGCCCGCAGGATGTGCCGCGGCGACCAGCCCCTCCTTCACGACCCATCCATGCGTCTTGGCGCGCTCGCGCGCTGCCCACAGAGGGCCGGCGAAAAACGTAGGATGCGGTGGGTGCTGGCCGGCCGGAAAAAACATTCCCGTCTCGAACGCCGGCCGCCCGGTGGGTAGCGGAGAGAAGGTGTTGGTCTCTGTGGCCAGGGTGGCGGTGAAGACATGCATGGTCGGTTGTGGTGTTGATGTTGTTCGGGGTCGATCGCAGTTCGGTGCCGGCGAGGTGCCGACATCGCTGGGAACAGGCTATTGCCGACGCGCGAACCAAACCGTCAACCAGTTGACGTTCCCCGGGTTTACCCGCCATGCGCTGCAGGGTTACGATGAATTCGTGTCGAACACGCTTCAAAACAACTGGATCGATTCCGTCCCTGCTGCCGTGAAGCGAGAGCTGCAAGCGGCAATGACACGCCGGCAGTACCGGCGTGGGCAGACCATCTATCGCGCCGGCGAGATCTCTGCAACGATTTATCAGATCGTCTCTGGAACTGTGCATTTCACGGAAGCACTCGATAGCGGGCGAGAAGCGATGTATGCGGTCAGCGGCTCGGGCGCCTGTTTCGGGATGTCGCCTGCGGTGGATGGCGGGCCACGAGTCGGCACGGCCGTGGCGGCAGAGGCGACAGTGCTTGGTTGCCTAGGCAAGGGCGACTTTGATCGCTTGCGCGACCTCTACCCTGTGATCGACCGTGCGTTGCTGGTCTGGGCGTTTCGGCATCTGCGCGAGCTGGCGCACCGTGCCATCGGGACTCAGGAGCGAGACCTGTCACAGCGCCTGGCCTCCCATGTGGTCTTTCTGTTGGAGTACGGTGGGCCGCTGCCCGATGGCAGTCCGTTGGACACGCTCGAAATGACGCATGAGACGCTCGCCGCCACGGTGGGTGCCACTCGCCAGGGCATCAGCAAGATCGTGCGCGACTGGTCGGACGCCGGCATCGTGCAGTACCACTATGGGCGCTTTCGCGTGCTCGACATCAAGCGGCTGGCCACTATGGCGCGCGCTTAGTAGCGCTGATCTGGCTCCAAGCGTTCGACGCTGGCTGCCGCCCGGCGCGTACGGCGGCCCAGAGGGCAATCCGACTGAAGGCTTGCACCGCACAGGTGCGAGGCCTCGCCGAATATCGATGGGTGCTCATGGCCGTCGGAACGGGTGCTCAGATCAAACCGGAATAGGTGCTCACTGCGGATCGCAATATGCAACGAGCGCGTTTTCGCGCAGGCGGGTTGAACAGAGGCGTGCACAACGTCCAGGCTCGCAAGGTTTCTGATCGACGGGCGCTCGACTTCGTCGACATGGGCGTGCACCTCGACGGAGGTCGCAGTGCCCAGCGTTGTCAGAAGACCGGCGATTTCGTCGAGCCGGCGACGCGCCTTCTTCGACGAAGCGGCATCGCCCTTGATGGCGCGGGCAAACACGTCGGCGCGGTAGACGCCGCCAGTCGCCCGGTTGGGATCTCGCTGCACGGCAAACCACTCCGCCAACAAGACGAGTTCCCGCGATTCGAGGCGTGTGCTTGCAGGAGCGAACTGCACGTCGTGCGAGAGCCCGGAAAACGAGCATGCGGCGGCCCATGCAGGGGCGAAGACGAAGACGAGGGAGAAAAAGTTACGTGCTCGCATCAGCGCTCCAATCCGTCCCGAAGACCGGGATTGCAGCCGGGCAGTTTTGAAGTCTTCAGATCGGGATAGAGCTGGATGGCGGCGAAGTCATTGACCTGCACATCACCGTCTCTTTTCTCCCGGTAGGCATGTGCAAATTCCTCGACGTCGAGGCGTGCGGGGAACAGGTTCTTCAGCGCGCGAGCCACGTTGCCGGCGCGCGTTCGTGCGAGTTGCGCCGCCTCTCTCGTAGTTCTCTCGGGCGGCTTGGCGGTAGCGCCTGCTTCGACACCTGCGCTGTTGTACGTCGCAAACATCGCATCTGCGTTGGCAATCCATTCGGCCAGGCGGACGATTTGCGCACGGTCCAGCGCCGCGGAGCCGTCCGCGAATGTCAACGTGATCTGAATGATTCGCTGGCATGCCGAGGCATGGGCACACGCTGCAACTATCGCCGCGGCCAGCAGCCACTTAGCTCGCATAAAACACCTCGTCCCAGACAACGTAGCCAGAAATACTGTCCGCGTTGGTTTTCATGCTCGCAGCGTTCGTTCTCGCTGCGGCACGAGATTGACCCAAGTGGTACAGCGTATCGAGGCTGCCAAAGACATCGTCGAAGTGCGTGACTTCGTGGATGAGCGTTGACAGCTTCGAGTCCTGATTGGCGGATACGTCGCGCAGCGTGCAAAACGAGACATTGATCGCGATGGTTCGCGTCGCGATGTCCGGCCGGCAGACCATCGCGAGCGTGCTGTGGTCATGCTTTGGCACGATGCAGCTGAGCTCCTTGCCCTCGTCTGTGAGGCGAACGAAGTTCTTGCAAGTGAGGTCCCTCAGTACAGATTCGCATGCGACCAAGCCCTTTTGCAGATAGTCCCGCATGGGCAGGTCGGCCACGCCGAACCATTCCTTTACTCGCGCCATGTCTTCTTTGTTCCAGCGCGCCAACTCGGGGAGGCGCTTCTTCGCGATGAGCATCACTGCTTTGTCCCGTAGATCGAGCATCGTGTCGCAAAACTGTTTGTTGGTCGTGTTGGGGCAAATGTTCTCTGTCTGCTCTGCCTCGGGCGGGTGGTTGACCGCTCGGTCGATAAGCTTCTTGCTTGCGGCAACAGTGGCAGCATCTGCAGAAAACCAGTCCGGCGATGCGATCAGGGCGCGACTGAAAACCCCGGCTGCCTCGGCCATGCCATCCTCGTAGCTGGACGACTGCTGAAGCGTAGCTGCGATCGGCTGTGGCACCGGGCAGTGACAAACCACCACATCTCCCTCCAGCGCCACCTCGGAGATGAACTGCAGTCGCCGCGGCCCACCCGCCTTGGCGATGATGCCGACGCTGTTGCACCCCTCGCAATACGCCCTGCCGCCGATCAGCGCGGCTCGGTGGCCATACAGATCGAACATCGGCCCGCCGTAGGGCAGCACGCGGCCGCCAGGTGCCGGCGGATCGCCGACCACGAGAATTTTTCGCATCATCTTGGAACCTCCCAGTTGTGGTCTGGGGGTTCTAGAAGGATGTGGCCGATGACACTGTGGTCCAGTGTCAACCGGTCAGAACTTTGTCACGCCGGCGGCGGTTTCGTTCAAGGCGGTTGCTGATTGGCCGTACACCGCCATGAAGAAAATCAGCCCCGCGCAGGAAAGATGCTCTTCTTCACCAGCGCATGCACCCCCCAGTTGCCATCCACCACCTGCGTGATCCCGAAGTCCACGGCAATCGACATCAGCGAAATCGCCTCGTCTTCACCCAGCCCCTGCGTGGTCATCAGAAAGTGGCGCATCTTGTGATACGCGTCCCTCAGCGCCAGGTCGACCGACGACTTCTTGAAGATCTGGTTCTGCGCATCCGGCCCCAGCTCGGCCAGGTAGTTGGCGTAGCTGAAGCCGTGCAGCAGCCACTCGTCCTGCGTTTCCAGCAGCGGATAGCGCAGCTCGGCCAGCGGCGTGCCCGGCAGGCTGGCCTTCTTGTGCAGGATGAGCTGGAAGGTGCCCGTCAGCGAACACTCGATGGCCGTGCCGCACAGCTCCGAGTCGCCTTGCGACGCATGCGGGTCGCCCACCGTGAACATCGCGCCCGGTGCCGCCACCGGAAAGTACATGGTCGCGCCCTTGCCGATGCGCCAGTTGTCGATGTTGCCGCCCGTGTAGCTCGGCGGAATGGAGCTGACCATGTCCGCCTCGGCCGGCGCCACGCCGATGGTGCCGAAGTGCGGGCGCACCGGCACGCGGATGTTCTTCAGCACGTTCTCGTTCTTGCTGATGGTGCGGTGGTCCACCGGCACGCCCGGGTAGTCGATGGTCGGGTGCACCACGCCGAAGGGGTCGGTCTGCGGCGTCCAGCGAAAGTTGTAGACCGCGCGCGCCCAGTTGCGCTCACCCGTCACGTCCACCTCGTAGATGGTGACGACCTCGCGCTTCTTGGGCTCGGTGAGCGTGTCGCCGTAATGAAAGCCCCAGTTGGCGGCTGCGTTGCTGCCGAAGGCACGGCCCTTGTACTTGGGGTTGCCCGAAGGGCGGGGCACCACGTCGATGATGCGCACCTCCAGGATGTCGCCCGGCTCCGCGCCCTTCACGCGCACGGGGCCCGTGCAGATGTGCACGCCCTGGCCGCCGCCCGCGCCGTTCTTGGCGTCCATGGGGCCCGCGCCGCGCCGGTTGACACCCTTGCGCTGCTTGTCCCAGAAGAACACGCTCTCCGCGCCCGCGTCGCCCTGCACCATGCGCTCGGCGTCGTCGTTGGCGTGGTGGGTCAGGGTTTCGATGGTCACGTAGTCGCCCGACTCCACCTCGACCACCGGCTTGGCGATCTTGCTGAAGTAGCCCCACAGCACGGTGTTGGCCGCGGCCGGTATGTAGTAGTGGCTGGCCATGTTGCTGCCGGGCTGCGCGCTGGACGCCCCCTGCGCGAAGGCCTTGGTCGGTGCCATGGCCCCGGTCAGCGCACCGGCCGACACGGCCCCGCCGCCGACCACCATGGCGTCGCGCAGGAAGGAGCGGCGCGCCACCTGGAACTCTTCCTTGATGAGCTTTTCTTCCGCCGGCGAGGCGCCGTGCGTGCAGGTGGGGCCGCAGATGTGGTCGTACTTCAGGGTCATGGCATCGCTCCTCGCGAATGTTGTGGATGTGCGGCCCAGTCTCGAAGCGCCGCCCCGTTTCTGCCTTGTTCGCAGGCGCACAAAAACTTGTAGGGGCGCGGTTCTCGGGCGAATGCCTTGCCCAGCCCCGCCCGGCGCGGTCATAGTTCAGCCCTGATGCTGGACGACCTTCGACGCTTTTCGACCGATGCCTTCCCCGAGGCCTTGCGCCAGTCCGCGCTGGACGAGGTGCTGGCCCGCGCGCTGGTGCGCAGCGAGGCGGCAGTGGGGCAGGGCGTGCCGCCGCTGGAAGGGCATGTGTCTTCGCGCAGCTCCACGCTCGACTCGGTGTTCGTGCGGCTCGCGTCGTCGCCGCAGGTGCTGGTGCCCGACGCCGGCACTGCGCGGCATTCGGGGCGGGCGGTGCTGTTGTTCGTGCTGCTGAAGGGCAGCGGCGTGCTGGAAGAGCAGGGCGCTTCGGTCGTGCTTACTGCCAACGCCGCCTTGCTGCTCGACCCGGCGCAGCTCTGGCGGCTTGGCCTGCGCACCGATTGCCGCGCGCTGCTGGTCAAGTTCGAATCCGCGAGCTTTTTGCTGCGGCTGGTGCGCACCTGCAGCCCCGAGGCCAAGCGCATCACGCCCGCGCACGGCGTCGGCGCGATGTGCCTGACCATGGCCGAGTCGCTGGCCGAGCAGATCGATCACCTGGGGCGCGACGACCTGCTCTCGGTCGAGACCACGCTCACGGACCTGCTGGTGACCTGCCTGTCGCGCGAGGTGGAGGCATCCACCGACCCGGCTGAGCTGGCCGAGCCATCGGACCAACCGACCTCGGTGCAGCTGAGCCACCTGCGCCGCATCTGCCGCACCATCGAGGCGCGGCTGGGCGACGCGGAGCTGTCGCTCGAGAGCGTCGCGCGGGTCGAGGGGCTGTCCACCCGCTATCTGCAGAAGCTCTTCAAGGTCGGCGCGACCAGCTTCGGCGAGTACCTGCGCGAGCGCCGGCTGGAGCGCTGCAAGCTTGACCTGGCGAACCGCGCGCTGAACCACTTCACGATTTCGGCGCTGTGTTTTCGCTGGGGCTTCGGCGACGCGGCAAATTTCAGCCGGGCCTTCACGGCGCGCTATGGCGTGTCGCCCAAGGCCTATCGCGCGCAGCCGGCGTCGCAGGCCGATGCGCTGCACGACCAGCGCGGGCGGCCGTTGAAGGGCAGCGAGGTGAAGCCGGCATCCGCCACTGCTGATGCGGTTCCGGCGCGCACGCCGCACAGCCCGTTCCAGGCGCTGCTGCGCGACCACGCGCGCTACGCCGTGGCGCTGGCGCTGACGCCCAAGCGTTCGGCCTCTTCTTCCTCTTTTTCTTCTTCAAACGCCGACGGCACCGCGCCCAGCCACTACTACCTGCCCGTGTCCGACAAGACGGTGCACTGGGGCTACCTGAGCCGCTCGCTGAAGCCGGTGATCTCGGTGCGCTCGGGCGACGTGGTGACCATCGAGACGCTGACGCAGCACGCCAGCGACGACCGCGAACGCATGATCGACGGCGACCCCGGCGCCGAAAGCGTCTTCCACTGGACCGCCGACAAGAAGGCCGTCGACCGCCGCGGTGCCGGCCCGATGGACGCATCGATCTTCGGGCGCGGCGCCGGCGAGGGCTTCGGCGTGCACATCTGCACCGGGCCGGTGTACGTGCACGACGCGGAGCCGGGCGACGTGCTGGAGATCCGCATCCTCGACGTGCAGCCGCGGCCGAGTTGCAGCGCGGCGTTTCACGGGCGCATCTTCGGCAGCAACGCGGCGGCGTGGTGGGGCTTTCATTACCGCGACCAGATCACCGAGCCGAAGCAGCGCGAGGTGGTGACCATCTACGAGATCGACAACGCGGTGCCGCAGGCGCCGGTGGCGCGCGCGGTCTACAACTTCCGCTGGACGCCGCAGACCGACCCTTTCGGCGTGCGGCACGAAACCATCGACTACCCGGGCGTGCCGGTCGACCCCGAGACCATCGTCAAGCGCTTCGGCGTGCTGCAGAAGGCGCGCGTGCCGCTGCGCCCGCATTTCGGCATGCTGGCCGTGGCGCCGCGCGAGGCGGGCCTGGTCGACTCGATTCCGCCGGGCTACTTCGGCGGCAACCTGGACAACTGGCGCGCGGGCAAGGGCAGCAAGCTGTTCTTGCCGGTGTCGGTGCCGGGCGCGCTGTTCTCGGCGGGCGACCCGCATGCGTCGCAGGGCGATTCGGAGCTGTGCGGCACGGCGATCGAGTGTTCGTTGACGGGGGTGTTCCAGCTGGTGCTGCACAAGCGCGCGCAGATCGAGGGCGGGTTCCTGGCGGAGCTGAACTACCCCTTTCTCGAAACCGAGACCGAATGGGTGGTGCAGGGATTCAGCTTTGCCAATCACCTGGCCGAATTGGGGGCAGACGCGCAGGCGCAGATCTACAAGAAGTCGTCGCTCGAAGGGGCGATGCGCGATGCGTTCAACAAGACGCGTCGTTACCTGATGCAGGCGCACGCGTTGGACGAGGACGAGGCGGTGTCGCTCATTTCGGTGGCGGTG
Organism: Variovorax pasteuri; assembly: GCF_051216435.1. Taxonomy (NCBI): domain Bacteria; kingdom Pseudomonadati; phylum Pseudomonadota; class Betaproteobacteria; order Burkholderiales; family Comamonadaceae; genus Variovorax; species Variovorax pasteuri. Next base: position 136,621 of record NZ_JBPJZS010000006.1, on the reverse strand, counting down.
GACTTTGCGGTAACCCAGGTGGTGGATGGCAACTGGGGGGTGCATGCCGTCATCAAGAAGGCGCTGTTTCCTCAAGATCTGGCGTTGTGATCTCTGCCAGCAGCGGTCGTTGATCGGCCGCACACCAGCCGCGTGCCCCAGTGCACAGGGCGTCGGGTGCTCCCCGCAGCGAAATAAAGGGGGAGGCCGCAGGCCGGAGGACATTCGCGGAGGGGAGTACCCGGCGGCCTGTGCACCCGCCCCGAACAACAGCGGCCCAAAAAACAGCAGAAGTTTTTTGAACCAGGCTGCATCCAAACCCGCATCTGGTGTGTAGACCCTACAGCAGCGAGGAGCTGCTGACCCTCTACAACCTCAGGAGTATTTCCATGCACACCACCCGTTCGATCGCCGTGCTCGGCGCCGTTTCCGCCGCAGCTTTCCTGACGGCCTGTGGCTCGATGTCGATGGCCCCCACGTTCAACCAGTCGAGCCTGCCGCCCACCATCCAGGTGCCGGCCGGCAACAAGGTCGCCATGGAAACCGTGGGCAAGGGCGACATCACCTACGAATGCCGCGACAAGGCCAACGCCCCCGGCCAGACCGAATGGGTGTTCGTCGGCCCCGACGCCAAGCTCATGGACCGCAGCGGCAAGCAGGTCGGCAAGTACTACGGCCCGCCCGCCACCTGGGAATCGATGGACGGCTCCAAGCTGACCGCCACCCAGCTGGCCGTTGCGCCGTCGGGTCCGACCAGCCTGCCGTTCCAGCTCGTCAAGGCCAACCCCGCCATGGGCTCGGGTGCCATGACCGGTGTGACCTACATCCAGCGCGTGGCCCTGCAAGGCGGCGTGGCACCGGCGGCCATGCCCTGCACCCCGGCCACCAAGGGCCAGAAGCAGGTCGTGCAGTACCAGGCCGACTACATCTTCTGGAAGGCGTCCTGATCCGGGGGTGAATGTGCGGCGGGGGCGCCGGGTCCGACTACCATCGGGGCCTTGCCCACCCCCCCGCCGCCGACCTTGCCCGCCGCAGAACCCTTCGACTACGACGCCGCTCTCATGGCCTGCGCCCGCGGCGACCGCCAGGCCCTGCAGCAGCTGTACCAGCGCGAGGGCCGCTACCTGATGGGCGTGGCCCTGCGCATCGTGCGCCAGCGCCAGCAGGCCGAAGACGTGCTGCACGACGCCTTTCTCAGCATCTGGCAGCGCGCCGAAAGCTTCAACCCTGCCCGCGGCGAAGGCCGCGGCTGGATCTACAGCGTGGTGCGCAACGCCGCGCTGAACATGGTGCGCAGCGGCGCGCGCCAGGTGCATGTGAGCGAAGAGGCGGCGGAAGTCATCGACGACCAGGCCGCGCTCGCGGCCTACGCCTCGTCGGCCGACCCGTTCGAGCTGCGCGCCGACCTGGGCAAGCTCGAAGGCTGCCTGGGCGGGCTGGAGCCGGCGCGGCGTGACTGCATCCTGTATGCGTACGTGGAAGGCTGCTCGCACGGCGAGATTGCCGAGCGGCTGCAAACGCCGCTGGGCACGGTCAAGTCGTGGATCCAGCGCGGCATGCGCACGCTGCGGGAGTGCATGGCATGAGCACGACCCCTGGCAACGGCATCAGCAAAGATTTCGAAGACATCGACGCACTGGCGGGCGAGTACGTGCTGGGCACGCTGTCGGCCAGTGCCCGCGCCGCGGTCGATGCCCGCATGCGCACCGAGCCCGCGCTGCGCGACGCCGTGCAGGCCTGGGAAGCACGCCTGCTGCCGCTGACCGCGCTCGCGCCGCCGGCCGAGCCGTCGCCCGCGCTGTGGTCGCGCATCGAACAAAGCCTCGGGCCCGTGGCCAGCAGTGCCGCCGCACCCAAGGCCGCACCGGCGCGCCCGTCGGGCTTCGCCAACTGGTGGAACAACCTGAACCTGTGGCGCGGCCTGGCCGCTGGCGGTTTTGCCGCCGCCGCGCTGATGGTGGCCGTGATGGTCACGCGCCCGCTGCCTTCGCCGCAGTACATGGTGGTGCTGGTCGCCCCGCAGGACAAGGCGCCCGGCTGGGTGATCCAGACCAGTTCGTCGCGCCAGCTGAGCCTGGTGCCGCTGGGCACTTTCGAGGTGCCGCCGCAGAAGACGCTGCAGTTCTGGACCAAGGCCGACCAATGGCGCGGCCCGGTGTCGCTGGGCCTGGTGAAGCAGCAGGGCCAGACGCTGCGCATTCCCATCGACAAGCTGCCGCCGCTGGAGCCCAACCAGTTGTTCGAGCTGACGCTGGAGCCCGAGAACGGCTCGCCGACCGACCGCCCGACCGGGCCGATCCAGTTCATCGGGCGTGCGGTGAAGGTGCTGTAGCCGGCGACGCTTTGGGTTGCCTTCCTCCTTCCCCCTCTGGGGGAAGGCCGGGATGGGGGCAGGCAGAGCGCCCGATAGGTACGTCGCTGGCCCCCACCCCAGCCCTCCCCCGGGAGGGGAGGGAGAAAAACCTTGGGTCCGTCGCTGTTGACCAGGCGCTCTACAGGCTGCGCGCGGCTTAGTCCTCGCCCTTCAGCACCGACTGCGCAGCGGTTCGCACGCGTTCGTCGGTGTCGTGCTGCGCAGCATGTGCCACCGCCGCATGCCAGGGCAAGCTTTCGGCTTTCCATTCGCCGATGGCCATGGCGGCCGTCCAGCGCACGTCGGCGTCGTCGTCCTTCTGCAGGCGCTCGGCCAGCACCGGCAGCACGCGCTGGCCGATGGCGCTGCCCACGCCCCGCTCCCAGCACAGGTTGGCCGCGTGCCGGCGCATGAAGGCGTGCGGCGACGCGAGCCCTCGCAACACCTCGTCGACCTCGCCGGGGCGCATGGCGCAGTAGCCGCTGCCGGGGCTGAGGATGTCGAGCGCCAGGGCGACCGTGGCGGGCGGGCCCTCGAGCAAGGCCTGCAGGGGCCCGTAGTCCAGCGGCAGCGGCGTCGGGTCGCGAAATGACGAGTAGGGCGCGCACAGGCCTTCGACGGCCACCTTGGCGGCGTCCGGCAGGCTGTCTGCGGCCTGTGGCTGTTGCGCCAGCTGCGCCAGCAGCCAGTCGCTCTGCCCCAGGTACGCCAGCGCCCGCGCGGCCCAGGCGCGAGCGGGTTCGTCGCGTGATTTCGCCATTTGCGTCTTCAGCGCGTCCAGCACGTCGGGCGTGGCCACGCCGATGGCGCCCAGCAGCAGGGCGCTATCCCACCCGCGTTTGCTCTTGCCCTTGCCGTCGCCCATGCGCGCGAGCAGCGCCGGCACGGCGGGCGCGCCGATGGCGGCCAGCTGCTTTCTGGCTTCTTCGGAGCCGATGGCGCCGACTTCGCGGTCCAGGCGGGCGACCAGGAACTCGACGCGCTCGGCGACGGGCAGCGCGGCAACCCGGGCGCGTTCGCGGTCGTCGCGGGCGTCTTTCTGGAAGATGCGCTCGAAGGTCGCATCCCCAAGGCAGCGCCGGGCCAGCGCGGTGGCGTATTCCTCGTCGTTCACGAACATGACGAAGTCGGGCGTGAGCTGGGGCGCGTCGCCGAGGGCTTCGCGCACCTTTTGCGAGGCCGACACCAGCATGTCGAAGCAGTCTTTCTCGGCCTGCAGCCAATCGGCGCGCGAGCCTTGGCGGGCGGCCTTGTCCGCGGCGTCGGCGGCTTGCTGGAGCGCGTCGCTTTCAAAATCGACCAGCTCGTGCGCCCAGTCGGCCGGGTTCCAGTCGGCGTCCCAGAAGTCGTCGGAAGACTGGTCTTCGTTCTCGCGCGCCGATACCGCGTTGGCGCCCAGCGAGGGCAGGGTGATGACACCGTCGCACTCGCGGTACACACCATGGAAGGCGGCCACGTAGAACCGGTCGTCGGGGTTCTGCGCCATCAGCTCGCGCAGTGCGCGCAGGGCGTCCTCGACGATCAACGGTTCCAGCGCTTTCCAGTGGTTCATGCAGGCCTCTCCCTCGGGGTCTCGTTTGGGCCTGCGATCGTAAAGGGCGGTGCCGGTGGCGATAATCCCGAGATGCGAATCCGCTTTACCAAGATGCAGGGCGCCGGCAACGATTTCGTCGTGCTGGACGAAACACGCGGCACGCTGGGCCTCAGCGCCGCGCAATACCGCTTTCTGGCCGACCGCCATTTCGGCGTCGGCGCCGACCAGATCCTTACCGTGAGGCCATCGCCCGCGGAAGGCATCGACTTCCAGTACGTCATTCACAACGCCGACGGCGGCGAGGTGGAGCAGTGCGGCAACGGCGCGCGCTGTTTCATGCGCTTCGTCAGCGAACACAAGCTCACCGACAAAAGCGAAGTGCGCGTGCAGACGCTGGCCGGCGTCATCGCCCCGCGCATGGGCGCCGACGGCCGCGTGACGGTCGACATGGGCGCGCCGGTGTTCGAGCCCGCGCGCGTGCCCTTCGATGCGGCCGGGCTCGATGCGCAGCCCGACGGTTCATGGGAAAAGTGGCACCTTGCCCTTGGTACACATGCGAGCAGCGCTATCGTTTCGGTAGCGGTGCTGTCCATGGGCAACCCGCACGCGGTGCAGGTGGTCTACAACGTCGACACCGCCCCGGTGGCCGAGCAGGGCCCGCTGATCGAGCACCACCCGCGTTTTCCGCAGCGGGTGAACGCGGGCTTCATGCAGGTGGTGGACCGCACGCACATCCGGCTGCGGGTGTTCGAGCGCGGCGCCGGCGAAACGCTGGCCTGCGGCACGGGTGCCTGCGCGGCGGTGGTGGCGGGCATCCGGCTCGGCCTGCTGGACCGCAGGGTCGACGTGCAGACGCACGGCGGCATTCTCACGATCGAGTGGCAGGGCGAGGGTCAGCCGGTGCTGATGACGGGCCCGGCCACCACGGTTTTCGAAGGCGACATCGAGGTTCCCGACTTGACATGACTTCCTCCTCCAATAACAACGACGCCAACGCCATGAACCCGATCACCGAGGACGACATCGCCAACTACCTGGCGAACACCCCCGACTTCTTCGAGCGCCATGCCCAGCTGCTGGCGCAGGTGCAGCTCACCAGCCCGCACGGCAACCGCGCCGTGAGCCTGCAGGAGCGCCAGGCCGAGATGCTGCGCGAGAAGATCAAGGCGCTTGAGCATCGCCTGATGGACATGGTGCGCCACGGCACCGAGAACGTGGTCATTGCCGACCGCCTGCAGCGCTGGACCAAGGGCCTGCTGACCACGCGCGACCCGCGCAGCCTGCCGTACCGCATCGCGGTCGACCTGCAGTCGCTGTTCCTGGTGCCGCAGACGGCCATCAAGGTGTGGGACTGCAGCAGCGAATACCTGAACGAAGCCTATGCCCAGTGGGTGAGCGACGACGTGAAGGCGCTGGCCACTTCGCTGACCTCGCCGTACTGCGGCCTGAACTCGGGCTTCGAGGCGGCCGACTGGCTGCCCGAGCCCAAGTCGGCCCAGTCGATCGCGCTGATTCCGCTGCGTGCCGACCCCGAGTCGCCGGCCTTCGGCATGCTGGTGCTGGCGTCGCCCGACGCGCAGCGCTTCAACGCCGAGATGGGCACCGACTTTCTGGAGCGCATCGCCGAGCTGGCCTCGGGCGGACTGTCGCGGCTGCGTCCTTGAACCGTCCACGCGGGTTGCGGCGCCGCTTGCAGGTCTTGCTGGCTGGCGTGCTGCTGGGCGGGGTGCTGGCGTACGCCGCCATCGGGGCCTTCGTGTGGTGGCAGGCCGAAGAACGCTTGGCCAACCCGCCGCAGCGAGCGGCCGATGCGGCGCTGGTGCTGGGCAGCCGCGCTTATCTGGACGGCAAGCCGCACCCCTGCCTGTCGGGCCGGGTCGATACGGCGGTGGCGCTGGCCAGGGCCGGCGTCGTCAAGCAGCTCGCCTTCACGGGCGGGGTGGATTCCGAAGACGGCCGCATCGAGGCCAAGGTGATGCAGGAGCGCGCCGTGGCGCAGGGCTTTGCCGGGCCGATGCTGCTGGAGCCCGCGTCCACCTCGACGCGGCAGAACCTGTCGCTGTCGCTTCCGCTGCTGCAGGTGGCCGGGGTGCGCAGCGTGGTGATCGTCTCGGAGCCCTTCCACCTGTGGCGCGTGCAGCGGCTGGTGAAGATGAGCGGTTTCGACCGCAGCTTCGACGTGCAGTACGCGGCGGCGCCCACCTCGTGCTGGAACGCGCTGGGGCCGTTGTCGAAGGGCGCGTTGCGCGAGCCGGCGGCCATCGTGAACAATGCCTTCCGTGGATTCCTCTTCTGAAGCCGCGCTTCCGGCCGATTCGGGCTGGATCGACAAGTACCTCGCGCATGTGCGCGTGGAGCGCCGGCTTGCGGCGCGCACGGTCGAGCTCTATGCCTTTCATTTGAAGGCGCTGACCGACAACGCGGCCGAGGCCGGGCTGACGCTGGACCGCGTGCAGACCGCCCACATCCGGCGCTGGATGACCCGGCTGCACAGCGCCGGGCGCGAGCCGCGCGGCATTGCGCTGGTGCTGTCGTGCTGGCGCAGCTTTTACCGCTGGCTGGGCCATGAAGGCCTGATCGGCTTCAACCCGGTGCAGGACGTGCATGCGCCCAAGGCGGGCCGGCCGCTGCCCAAGGCGCTGGGCGTGGACGACGCGGTGCGCCTGGCCGAGCTGTACGACCCCGAGGCCGACCCCTGGACCGAGTCGCGCGACGGCGCCATCGTCGAGGTGCTGTACGGCTGCGGCCTGCGCGTGAGCGAGCTCACCGGGCTCGACGCCCAGGCCAGCAACACGGCGCGTGGCTGGATCGACCTGGACGCGGGCGAGGCCAACGTGCTGGGCAAGGGCAGCAAGCGGCGCATCGTGCCGCTGGGCAGCAAGGCGGCCGAGGCGGTGCGCGACTGGCTCGCGGTGCGCGGCGACTGCGCGGCCATCACCGTGGCGCAGGTGCGCGACCCGCAGGCGGCCGCGGCCCTGTTCATCAGCGCCAAGGGCGTGCGCATGTCGTCGCAGGCGGTGTGGAAGCTGTTGCGCGAGCGCAGCCTGAAGGCCGGCCTGGCCGCGCCGGTGCACCCGCACATGCTTCGCCATTCGTTCGCCAGCCACGTGCTGCAGTCGAGCAGCGACCTGCGCGCGGTGCAGGAGTTGCTGGGGCACGCGAGCATCGCGACCACGCAGATCTATACACGGCTGGACTTCCAGCACCTGGCCAAGGTCTATGACCAGGCCCATCCGCGGGCGAAATCCCGCGAAGACAAAGACAAGTAAGAACCCATGAAAACCCTTCGCCTCAAACCCGGCAAGGAGCGTTCGCTCCTGCGCCGACACCCCTGGGTCTTCGAATCGGCCATTGCGCGCGGCGGCGCCGACTCCGGCGAAACGGTGCGCGTGGAATCGCACGAGGGCGCCTTCCTGGCCTGGGCCGCGTTCAGCGCCGAATCGAAGATCCGCGCGCGGGCGTGGAGCTTTGTCGAAACGCAGCGCATCGACGCGGCGTTTCTGGCGTCGGTGTGCGTGCGCGCGGTGAAGGCCCGGAGCCTGTTCGACCTGCAGAGCGACGGTGTGCGCATCGTCCACGGCGAGGCCGACGGCCTGCCGGGGCTGATCGTCGACCGCTACGGCAGCGGACCTGACGGGGTGCTGGTGGCGCAGTTTCTCTCGGCCGGCGTGGAGCGCTGGAAGGACGTGCTGGCCGATGCGCTGCTCGCCGCCACGGGCCTCACCAGGCTCTATGAGCGCTCCGACGCCAGCGGGCGCGAGCGCGAAGGGCTCAAGCCCGTCACGGGCTGGCTGCGCGGGGAGGGCGCCACCGAGATCACCATTCGCGAGCACGACTGGCAGCTGGGGCTGAACATCGCGACCGGCCACAAGACCGGCTTTTACCTCGACCAGCGCGACAGCCGCCAGCGCTTTGCCGAACTGGCGAAGCACCGGCGCTTCAAGCGCGTGCTGAACTGCTTTTGCTACACGGGCGGCTTCACCGTGGCGGCGCTGGCCGGGCTCAAGGCCGCGGGCGCGCTCGACGGGGCCGAGCTGGTGTCGGTCGATTCGTCGCTGCCGGCGCTGAACCTGGCGCGCGCCAACGTTGCGCTCAACGGCTTCGGCGGCGAGGGTTCGGGGGTGAAGACGGAGTTTCTCGACGCCAACGTCAACACCCTGCTGCGCGAGTTCGTCGACCAGGGCCGCACCTTCGACGCGATCGTGCTCGACCCGCCCAAGTTCGCGCCCACCGTGGCGCACGCCGAGCGCGCCGCGCGGGCCTACAAGGACATCAACCGCCTGGCGCTGAAGATCCTGGAGCCGGGCGGCGTGCTGCTGACCTTCTCGTGCTCGGGCGGCATCGGCGCCGACCTGTTCCACAAGATCGTGGCCTCGGCGGGGCTGGACGCGGGGGTGGACGGCTACATCAGCGAGCGCCTGGGCGCTGCGCCCGACCATCCGATGACCATCGAGTTCCCCGAGGGCGAGTACCTGAAGGGGCTGGTGGTGGTCAGGAAGCCGCTCTGACACAGGGTCTGACACTTCCTTGACCCCTTCGCCAACGCAACTCAGTGGCATTGGCTAAACTTCCCGCCACGCCTTTTTCGGCTCTTTTCCTGTTTTCCGCTTCCGGAGCACTCCCCCCATGGCCCTCATTCCCGCGACCATCCTGACCGGCTTTCTCGGCTCGGGCAAAACCACGCTGCTCAAGCGCATCCTGACCGAGGCCCATGGCCAGAAGATCGCGGTCATCGAGAACGAGTTCGGCGAAGAGAACATCGACAGCGACATCCTGGTGACGGAGTCGAAAGAGCAGATCGTGCAAATGAGCAACGGCTGCGTGTGCTGCACCATCCGCGAAGACCTGCGCGAAGCGCTGCAGCTGCTGGCCGCCAAGAAGCGCCAGGGCCTGCTGGACTTCGACCGCGTGGTCATCGAAACCACCGGCCTGGCCGACCCCGGCCCGGTGGCGCAGACCTTCTTCATGGACGACGAGATCGCCGAGAGCTACCTGCTCGACTCGATCCTGACGCTGGTGGACGCCAAGCACGCGCCGCAGCAGCTCAACGACCGCCAGGAAGCGCGCCGCCAGGTGGGCTTTGCCGACCAGATCTTCATCAGCAAGAGCGAGCTGGTGTCGGCCGAGGAAACCGAGGCGCTCATCCACCGCCTGAAGCACATGAACCCGCGCGCGCCGCAGCAGAAGGCGCACTTCGGCGACGTGCCGCTGAAGGACATCTTCGACCTGCGCGGCTTCAACCTGAACGCCAAGCTGGACATCGACCCCGACTTCCTGAAGGAAGACGACCACGGCCACGATCACCACGACCATGACCACGCGCATGGCGAGGCGTGCGACCACCCTTCGCACAAGCACGAAGGCCACGGCCACCACCATCACACCGACGACGACGTGAAGAGCTTCGTCTACAAGGCCGACCGCCCCTTCGACCCGGCCAAGCTGGAAGACTTTCTGGGCGCCATCGTCAACATCTACGGCCCGCGCATGCTGCGCTACAAGGGCGTGCTGAGCATGAAGGGCACCGAGCGCAAGGTGATCTTCCAGGGCGTGCACCAGCTGATGGGCAGCGACCTGGGCCCGGAATGGGGCAAGGACGAAGCGCGCCAGAGCCGCATGGTGTTCATCGGCATCGAGCTGCCGCGCGAAATCCTGGAGCAGGGGCTGGAGCAGTGCCTGGTGTGAGCCGCTGAATTGCTTTGCTCCTTCCCCCGCTGGGGGAAGGTTGGGAAGGTTGGGATGGAGGCAGGCCTTCGATCAGGCGCTGTGTTTTCCGGGGAGGCCGTCGTGCCCCCACCCCGGCCCTCCCCCAGAGGGGGAGGGAGAGATCGCTAGTTGCCCGGGGCGCCCAGCGGCTTGCCGTTGATCTTCAGGCTGCCGTCGGTGAACTCGATCTGGCCGGTCACGTCGTCGCCGTCGCGCTTCACGAAGCCCTTTTCCTCCCCTTGCTCGACCAGGCCCGCCACCATTTCGGGCGGGGGCGTCTGGCCGCTCTCGGCGCCGGTTTCGGCCAGCTTCTCGAGCCATTTCATGGGCAGGCGGGCATTGGCCTTGAGCGCGCCGCGCTTCATCAGCAAGGCGGTGCCGGGCAGTTGCAGGTCTTCGTCGGTCACACCGGCCATGCCGGCCATGTAGCTGATCTCGCCGCGCTTGCCGTCGATCTCGACCACCATCTTGTCGATGCCGGCTTCAGGGCTGTACTTGGCCATGGCCTTGAGGTCGGGGGCCAGCTGGTCGGCCAGGGCCTGCATCGCGGCCTGCGCCGCCTTGCTGCCGCCCTTGCCGCAGCCGTTGACGGCGCTGGACTGCATCCAGGCGTCGGCCAGCTTCTTGTAGGTGGCGGCGTGGATGCGGCGCGCGCTGCTGGTCAGCTCGAACTTGTCGATCTTGGTCTCGCCGATCTTGCCGGTGCCCTTGACGGTGCCGCCGGACGCGTAGAGGCCGTCCTTGATGCTGGCTTCGCCGAGCAGGTCGAGGCCCTGCAGCAGCACGGTGGTCACGATCTTGGGCGGGGTGTCGGCCGGCACGGCCGAGGCGCCCAGCGGGCCGCCGGTCTTCCTGACGACGAGCTCGAGCGTGTCGAGCTTGCCCTCGGTCTTGCCGGTGGACAGGAACCAGCCGGCGCTGCTGTCCATGTCGGCCTTGGCGGTGAGCTTGCCCATCTTCATGGTGGTGCCGGTGCGCGCGTCGCTGAAGTCCAGGCCGGGCATGGTCATGTCGTAGCGCACCTGGGTGCGCGCGGCGTTCACTTCCATGCGGGCCTGCGCGCCTTGCCAGGCGAACTGGCCCTTGCCCTCTTCGGTCAGCTTGGCGGGAGCGACGACCAGGTCGGTGGTGAAGGCGCCGCCGAAGCCGACCTTGGTGTGCGAGGTCAGGGGCTTGGCCTCGCCGAACACCTTCTTCAGGTCGTCCTGGGTCTTGGCGTCGAGCACCAGTTCGCTGTCGATGGTGGCGGCCGCGAGCGAGCCGCCGGCGATCGGGCCGTGGTGGATGGTGTCGCGGATGGTGATGCGCAGCGGCTTGGCGTCGGCTTCTTCTTCGTCGTCGGCGTCCGCTTGCTCGCCTTCGGCCGGCTTGGCGGGGGTGGCTGCGGTTGCATCGGCCGCGCAGCCGATCTCCAGGGTCACGGTGCTGACGGCGCCTAGAAAGCCGCGCTCGTACTGGCGCTCGATCACGCGCACCAGCGCGGTCTGCTTGGGCAACTCTTCGAAGGCGCTGTCGTAGCGCGACTTGACCTGCGACCCGGCGTACCAGGTGCTCCCGCCGTAGGCCACCACGATCGCCGCGGCCAGGACGCCCAAAACTGCTTTCTTGCTCAAGGTTGTTCTCTCTTTTATGTCGAATGATGGGATAAGCCCCCACTGCCGAATGGGCAAACCAGGGCAGGGCGCGGACCTGCGTTGTCCCCCCGACAACGCCGCGCGATGCTAACGGAGTTGCCGGCGCCGCCGACCGGCAGGCACGGACATCGCGCGCGTCGGCGAGTTCTCTATACAATCGCGCGCCTGTTCCGCCAGCCACGCCTCGTCCACATGGAAGAGATGTGACTTGTGGCACGGGGCTCCGCACGTTTCTGGCGGGCTTTCGGGGGTATAACCCCGGGGTTCGTCACTGGCGAGCACCCGACAACGGAGACACCGCGCGGCCTGAAGGCCGCAGGGTCTCCATGGGAGGAGACACCCAGTGAAAGCGCGTTCCAGTTCGTCAAAGGAGCCAGTCACCGTGAAGAAACCCGCCGCCAAGGCCACGCCAGCAACCAAGCCCGCCACCAAGAAGGCGCCGGCTGCGAAGCAGGCTGTACCTGCGGCAAAAAAGGTTTCCGCTGCTGCACTCGACTCCGCCGCGAACGAGAAAAGCGCCTCCAAAAAGCCCGCAGCACCACCGGCCAAGGCCGAGACCGCTGCGAAGAAGTCCGCCAAGCCTGCCACTGCTGCAACCAAGACCGCAGGCGCGGGTCCATCGTCATCCAAACCTGTCGGCCGCCCTGCTGCCGTTCCTTCTGTCCCCCTGAGTCCCATGAAAAAAACGGCTGCCGCCTCCACTTCCGCCCCGGCGACACCCTCGATGCCCGCTCAAACCGCCACGCCCGCTCCCGCGCGTGGTGGCCGCGTGTCCCGGCTGTCGCAATTGACCGTTCCCTCGATGCCGCAGTCCGTGGCATCGACCGCCGCCAAGTCCAGCTTCTCGCAGGCACCTTCCACCGCGCTGGTGCCGCCGCCGCCCCTGGCCGTGAAGAAAGACCCGAAGCTGGCCAACAACTGGAAGACCAAGACCGCCGCCGAGCTGATCGATGCCGAAGTCATCGCCATGCCGGACGACGAGTACATGAACGAAAAGCAGATGGCGTTCTTCCGCCTGAAGCTCGTCGAACTCAAGCGCGGCATCCTCGAGAACGCCGGCGAGACCACCGAGCACCTGCGTGAAGACACCGTGGTCGTGCCCGACCCGGCCGACCGCGCCACCATCGAGGAAGAGCACGCCCTCGAGCTGCGCACGCGCGACCGCGAACGCAAGCTGCTGAAGAAGATCGAGCAGTCGATCCAGCGCATCGACGCGGGCGACTACGGCTACTGCGACGAAACCGGCGAACCCATCGGCGTGGGCCGCCTGCTGGCGCGCCCCACGGCCACGCTGTCGCTCGAAGCGCAGCAGCGCCGCGAGCTCAAGCAGAAGATGTTCGGGGACTGATCGGGAACAAAGCCAGGACACCTTTCGCTCGATAGTCTTCACCGCATGGCCAAGGAAGAATCGGGTCGCCTTTTTTCCAAGGTGGCCAAGTTTGTTCGCAATCCCCTGAAGGATTGGTCGGAGCTCGACGCGCCGGCTGCATCCGATTCTTCGCTGCCCGACCAGACCTACAGCCGCGAGATGCTGAAGGAAATGATCGAGCGGCGCCAGCGCAACGACTTCGTGCGCCGGCGCGAGTTCGACATGCTGCGCAAGCTGCGCCAGCGCGAGGCCGCCTCTCACGCCTCCGATGCGACGGTCACGCCGTCGTCGTTCAACGTCAACAGTTCCTCCGAGAAGCTCGAAGGCCGCGCGCTCACGCTCAAGAAGATCGACGAGATCGAAGAGCAGATGTCGCAGCAGTGGTGGAAGGGGCGCGGGCCGAACGGCGAACCCCTGGTCAGGCCGCCGCCGGACGCCGGCGCCGAGACGCTGCCGCCCGTGCACGCCGACGAGCCTGCAGGAGAGGAGCTTCGGCGGCCGGCGGCTGCCGCTGCGCCCATGGCGCAGTCTGCCGTCCCGCCTCCCGCCGCGCAGCCCCAGGTCGACGCGCAGGTGTCGGTGCCTGCCGAGATGCCCCTGACCTCGTCGCACCTCGCGCACGACGGCGCGCTCGAAGAGGCGGTGATCCGCTTCGCGCACGGCGACGACACGGGCGCCGAAGCCATCTTGCTGCAGGCCCTGGCCTCCGACAGCGCACCGCCCGGCGAAGCCGATCACGGCCCCGCGGCCGAGCTCGACGACGACCGCTGGCGCGCGCTGTTCGATCTTTACCGCGCCACGGGCGACGCCGCCAAGTTCGCGGCTGCCCGCATGCGCTACGCCCAGCGCATGCGGCGCATGGGCCCCGACTGGGTCTCGCTCGAGGATCTGGCCCGCAGCGTCAAGGCGGTCACGGCCAGCGAAGAAGCGGCCGAGGCCTCCGCCGAGGGCGGCGCGCACGCCGACTGGGCCAGCCCGGCGCGCCTGGCGCGCGACGGCCTGGTGGAGCTCACGCGCGCGCTGTCGAAGGCGGGCTCGGTCTGGACGCTCGATTGGCGCGGCCTGGCCGGCATCGAGATCGAAGCCGCCGCGCCGCTGCGCGTGCTGTTCAACCACTGGGCCGATTCGCCGGTGCAGCTGCGCTTCATGGGTTCGCCGCAGCTGCTGGCCGTGCTGTCCGAGGCGGCGCCCAACAACCAGCGCGGCACCGACGACGTGTGGTGGCAACTGCACCTGGCCGCGCTGCGGCTGATGCACCTGCCCGACGACTTCGAGCTGGTGGCGCTGAACTACTGCATCACCTACGAGGTGTCGCCGCCGTCGTGGCAAGACCCGCGTGGCGAATGCACCGCGCTGGCCGCGCCGCCGGCGAACCGGCACAGCTCGGTGTGGTCGCTGCTGTCGTCCGGCGGAGACTCCGAGAGCTTTCCGTCCACCGACACCGGCTTTGCCGCGCTGGCGGGCGACTTGCGGGGTGAATCGCTGTCGAGCTGGCATCGGCTGGACCACGACCTGCGGCACACCGCCGCGCCGGTCATTTCCTGCGCCGCGCTGCTGCGCATGGACCTGGCGGCCGCCGGCACCCTGCTGGCCTGGGTGCGCGCACGCGACGCCAACGGCGAGCGGGTGCAGTTCGTGGACGCCCACCGCCTGATTGCCGCGCTGTTCAACCTGGTAGGCATTGCCGATCACGCGACGGTAGCGGTTAGAAAAAACTAAGGCCCCGGCCCGCCCTTGCGCGGGTTGCATTGCTTGTCGCCATCCCCAGATGGCTTCGATGGAACAGTTTCACGGCACCACCATCGTGAGCGTGCGCCGCAAGACCCCCCAAGGCGATCAGGTCGCCATTGGCGGGGACGGGCAGGTCACTCTCGGCAATATCGTCATCAAGGGCACGGCGCGCAAAGTGCGCCGGCTGTATCACGGCAAGGTGCTCGCCGGCTTTGCCGGCGCCACGGCCGACGCCTTCACGCTCTTCGAGCGTTTCGAGGCCAAGCTCGAAAAGCACCAGGGTCACCTGACCCGCGCGGCAGTCGAGCTCACCAAGGACTGGCGCACCGACCGCGTGCTGCGCAAGCTCGAGGCCATGCTGGCCGTGGCCGACGCGACCACCTCGCTCATCATCACCGGCAACGGCGACGTGCTGGAGCCCGAAGACGGCGTGATCGCCATCGGCTCGGGCGGCGCCTATGCGCAGTCGGCGGCCAAGGCGCTGATCGACAACACCGACCTTTCGGCCGAGCAGATCGTGCGCAAATCGCTGGCGATCGCCGGAGAAATCTGCATTTACACGAACATGAACCACACGGTGGAAGCGCTCTGACCATGTCCATGACCCCCCAGGAAATCGTCTCCGAGCTCGATAACCACATCGTCGGGCAGCCGGCCGCCAAGCGCGCCGTGGCCATCGCCCTGCGCAACCGCTGGCGCCGCCAGCAGGTCGACGAAAAGCTGCGCCACGAGATCACGCCCAAGAACATCCTCATGATCGGCCCCACGGGCGTGGGCAAGACCGAAATCGCACGCCGCCTGGCACGCCTGGCGGACGCGCCCTTCATCAAGGTCGAGGCCACCAAGTTCACCGAGGTGGGCTACGTGGGCAAGGACGTCGATTCGATCATTCGCGACCTGGCCGAAATCGCCGTCAAGCAGACGCGCGAGTCCGAAAGCATCAAGGTTCGCGCGCGTGCCGAAGACGCGGCCGAGGAACGCATCCTCGACGTGCTGCTGCCCCCGGCGCGCGTTGCCGACGGCGCCACGCCCGCGCTGGACGGCCCCAACCCCACGCGCCAGGCCTTCCGCAAAAAGCTGCGCGAGCACCAGCTCGACGACAAGGAAATCGAACTCGACCTGGCCGAGACGCGCACGCCGCTGGAAATCATGGGCCCCGCCGGCATGGAGGAAATGACCGAGCAGCTGCGCGGCATGTTCGGCCAGATGGGCGGGGGCAAGCGCAAGACGCGCAAGCTCAAGATCGCCGAGGCGATGCGCCTGCTGATCGACGAGGAAGCGGGCAAGCTGATCAACGAGGACGAGATCCGCGCGCAGGCGATCCACAACGCCGAGCAGAACGGCATCGTCTTCATCGACGAGATCGACAAGGTGGCCACGCGCAGCGATGCGCAGGGCTCCGACGTGTCGCGCCAGGGCGTGCAGCGCGACTTGCTGCCGCTGGTGGAGGGCACCGCAGTCACCACCAAGTACGGTGTGGTGCGCACCGATCACATGCTGTTCATCGCGAGCGGCGCGTTCCACCTGAGCAAGCCGAGCGACCTGATTCCCGAGCTGCAGGGCCGCATGCCGATTCGCGTGGAGCTGCAATCGCTCTCGGTGTCCGACTTCGAGAGCATCCTCACGCAAACGCGTGCGTCGCTCGTGAAGCAGTACCAGGCGCTGCTGGCCACCGAGGGTGTGACGCTCGAGTTCACGCCCGACGGCGTGAACCGCCTGGCCACCATCGCTTACGAGGTGAACGAGCGCACGGAGAACATCGGTGCGCGCCGCCTGTCGACCGTCATGGAGCGCCTGCTGGATGAGGTAAGCTTCGACGCGACCCGCCTCGAAGGCCAATCGATCCGCATCGATGCTGCCTACGTCGACCAGCGCCTTGCGGCACTAAGTCACGACGAAGACCTTTCGCGCTTCATCCTCTGAAGTCGCTTCTTCTGCCCCTGTAACGGCGGCAATGCTTCACGCATCACTTTCAGTGCGTGAGCTAAGTCTTTCATTGGCAACGATATTCGCCGATTCCAAGCTTTTGGAATCGGCGCTAAGTCGTTGATTCCATTACAAAAAATACCACCAACGGCCAGTTGCTTCCTAAGTGTTTCCTGCTACAGTGCAAAAAAGTGCATTTAAGTGGGAAAAAGTGCGGGTAGTGCCCCCTTCGGGTGCTGCAGCACCTCCCAACACAGGGGTTTCGTGGTCGTGTTTCAAGGCGCTTCATCGCTCAGTCTGGATGCCAAGGGGCGGCTCTCAGTGCCGACCCGGCATCGCGACGTCCTGAGCGCCACGGCAGGCGGCCAGCTCACGATCACCAAGCATCCGCATGGGTGCCTGATGGTGTTCCCCCGTCCCGAATGGGAAAAATTCCGCGAGCGCATCGCCGCGCTGCCGATGTCGGCGCAGTGGTGGAAGCGCGTCTTCCTGGGCAATGCCATGGACGTCGAGATGGACGGCACCGGCCGCATCCTGGTCTCGCCCGAACTGCGCGCCGCCACCGGCATCGCACGCGACACGCTGCTGCTGGGCATGGGCAACCACTTCGAACTCTGGGACAAGGCCACGTACGAGGCCAAGGAGGCCGAGGCCACCCAGGGCGAGATGCCGGATGTGTTTCAGGACTTCGCGTTCTGAGGATTCACGTGAACACTCCATGGACCCATACGACCGTCTTGCTGAACGAAGCGGTGGAAGCCCTTCTTTCAGGCAGCACGGCAGCCCCCGGCACCTATGTGGATGCCACCTTCGGCCGGGGAGGTCACGCGCGCGCCATCCTCTCCAGGCTGGCGCCGGAAGGCAGGCTGATCGCATTCGACAAGGATGCGGAAGCAGTGGCCGAAGCAGCGCGCATCTCCGATGCGCGTTTTTCCATCCGGCACCAGGGATTCCGCTCGCTCGGTGAGCTGCCCGATGCAAGCGTCGACGGCTTGCTGATGGACCTGGGCGTGAGTTCGCCGCAGATCGACAACCCGGTGCGCGGTTTCAGTTTTCGTTTCGACGGCCCGCTCGACATGCGCATGGACACCACGCGCGGCGAGAGCGTGGCCGAGTGGCTGGCAACAGCCGAACTTCAGCAGATTGCAGAGGTGATCCGTGACTATGGCGAAGAACGGTTTGCTGTTCAGGTTGCAAAGGCGATTGTTGCTCGCCGACAAGAACGGGGCCCAATTTCAACCACCACCGAACTGGCCGAGCTCGTGGCTGGCACGGTCAAAACCCGCGAGCAGGGCCAGAACCCTGCAACGCGCACATTTCAGGCTTTTCGGATTTTCATCAACGCCGAGCTTGAAGAGCTGCAACAGGCGCTAGAGGCGAGCCTCTCGGTGCTGAAGCCCGGCGGGCGGCTCGCGGTGATCAGCTTCCACTCGCTGGAAGACCGCATCGTCAAGCAGTTCATCGCCAAGCACTCCAAGGAGGTCTACGACCGCCGCGCGCCCTTTGCCGCGCCGAAGGTGATGAAGCTCAATGCGCTGGAGCGCATCAAGCCGTCCGACGACGAAGTGCGCGGCAACCCGCGTTCGCGCAGCGCCATTCTTCGCGTGGCCGAACGTACCGAGGCCAGCTGAGCATGGCCCGCATCAATCTGCTCCTGCTGCTGGCCGTCGTTGCGACGGCGCTGTACCTCGTGCACACGCAGTACCAGTCGCGCCAGCTCTACACCGAGCTGGACCGCGTGCAGCAGGAAGCCCGCCGCCTGGAGCTGGACCATGACCGCCTGCAGGTCGAGAAGCGCGCGCAGGCCACGCCGCTGCGCGTGGAAAAGCTCGCCAAGGAACAACTGCAGATGCGCACCACCTCGCCGGCCATCACGCAGTACGTGCGCCCGGACGGCTCGGTGATTCCGGCCGTGGCCCCGGTGGCGCCGGCGGTGCCCGCCGCCACGGGTGCGAAGCCTGCGGCCAAGCCTGTCACCGCAGCGAGGGCCCCGCGATGAGCCGTCGCAGCGTGCGCTACACCACCAGCCCCTTGCTTGCGAGCAAGACGCCGGTGTGGCGCAGCAAGTTCATCGTGGCGGGCATCGCGCTGGGCTTCGTCATGCTGGCGGGACGTGCCGCCTACGTGCAGGTGTTCAACAACAGCTTCTTCCAGCGCCAGGGCGAAGTGCGCTTCGCGCGCACGCTGGAGCTGCCGGCCAACCGCGGCCGCATCCTCGACCGCAACGGCCTCATCCTCGCGTCCAGCGTGGTGGCGCCCAGTATCTGGGCCATTCCCGAAGACATCGAGCGCGACGACCCCGAGGTGCGCGCCAAGCTCAAGCAGGTGGCCAAGCTGCTCGAGATGCCGCAGAAGGATTTCGACAAGAAGCTCGAAGACGAGGACAAGACCTTCGTCTGGGTCAAGCGCCAGGTCGACGAGCCCATCGCCAAGCAGATTGCCGCGCTGAACATCAAGGGCATCTACCAGCGCCGCGAATACAAGCGCCAGTACCCCGAGGGCGAGGCCGCCGCGCACGTGGTGGGCTTCACCAGCGTGGAAGACAACGGCCAGGAGGGCATCGAGCTCGCGTTCAACAAGGAGCTGGCCGGCAAGGCCGGCTCGCGCCGCGTCATCAAGGACCGCCTGGGCCGCGTGGTCGAAGGCGTGGGCGACACCGTGCCGCCGCTCGACGGCAAGGACATCCAGCTGAGCGTGGACAGCAAGGTGCAGTTCTTCGCCTACCAGAAGCTGCGCGACGCCGTGACGGCGCGCAAGGCCAAGGCCGGCAGCGTGGTGGTGCTCGACAGCACCACCGGCGAGGTGCTGGCGCTGGCCAACTACCCGAGCTACGTGCCGGACAAGCGCCAGAACCTCACCGGCGAGCAGCTGCGCAACCGCGCGCTCACCGACACCTTCGAGCCCGGCTCGACCATGAAGCCCATCACCGTGGCGATGGCGCTGGAAGCCGGCCGCGTGAAGCCGCAGACGCTGATCGAAACCGGCCCGGGCCGCTTCCAGATTGGCGGCTTCACCATCAGCGACACGCACAACTACGGCACGCTGACGGTCGAGGGCGTGATCCAGAAGTCGAGCAACGTCGGCGCGCTCAAGATCGCGCAGAAGATGACCCCGCACGAGATGTGGGACACCTACACCGCGCTGGGCTACGGCCAGAAGCCGCAGATCCAGTTTCCCGGTGCCGTCACCGGCCGGCTGCGCCCGTGGAAGACCTGGAAGCCGGTCGAGCAGGCCACCATGGCCTACGGCTACGGCCTGTCGGCGTCGCTGTTCCAGATGGCGCATTCGTACACCTCGTTCGCGCACGACGGCTCGCTCATTCCGGTGACCATCCTGAAGAACGCGGAGCCGCCGGTCGGCGTGCGGGTGTTCTCGCCCTCCAACGCGCTGGCCGTGCGCAAGATGCTGCAGATGGCCGCCGGCCCGGGCGGCACCGGTACGCGCGCCCAGACCATCGGCTATTCGGTCGGCGGCAAGTCGGGCACGGCGCACAAGCAGGTCGGCAAGGGCTACGCCAGCAACAAGTACCGTGCCTGGTTCACCGGCATGGCACCCATCGAGAAGCCGCGAATCATCGTGGCCGTGATGATCGACGAGCCCAGCGACGGCCAGTATTTCGGCGGCGTGGCCGCGGCGCCCGTGTTCAGCGAAGTCGTGCAGCAGACGCTGCGCATGATGAACGTACCGCCCGACCTGGCTGTCAAACCGCTGGTGATGACGCAGGGCGTCGACGAGAGCTTCTGACCATGCTGACCTTCACTTCCCCCTCCATGGCCGCCGCCTGGCTCAAGAAGCGCGCGCCGCAGGCCGCGCTGCATGCCGACAGCCGGGCCGTGGGCGCGGGCGATGTCTTCATCGCCTGGCCCGGTGCCGCCACCGACGGGCGCAAGCACGTGGCGGCCGCGCTGGCGCAGGGCGCGGCGGTGTGCCTGGTGGAGCACGAGGGCGTCGAGGCCTTCGGTTTCGAAGGCGACGAGCGCATCGTGAGCTACCCCGGCCTGAAGGCCGCCACCGGCCCGATCGCCTCGGCCTTCTACGACAACCCCTCGGCCCTGCTCGACGTGCTGGCCGTGACCGGCACCAACGGCAAGACCTCCACCGCCTGGTGGCTCGCCGAATCGCTCTCCACGCTGCGCGCGGCGGGCGGCCTGCGCGCGATGAATCCCGACGGCACCGTGCAGCGCGATGCGCCGTCGCCCTGCGCCGTGATGGGCACGCTGGGCATCGGCGTGCCGCCCGAACTCACCTACACCGGCCTGACCACGCCCGACCCCGTCATGATGCAGCGCGAGCTGCGTTCGCTGGTGTCGCGCGGCTTCGGCGCCTGCGCCATCGAGGCCTCGTCCATCGGCATCGCCGAACGCCGCCTCGACGGCGCGCAGATCGCGGTGGCCGTGTTCACCAACTTCACGCAGGACCACCTCGACTACCACGGCAGCATGGACGCCTACTGGCAGGCCAAGGCCGAGCTGTTCCGCTGGCCCGGCCTGCGCGCGGCGGTGATCAACATCGACGACACGCACGGCGCGACCCTGTGCGCCAACCTGATCGACGTGGGCATCGGCGCGCTCGACGTGTGGACCGTGTCGGCCGACGGCAAGCCGGCCCGCCTCATGGCGCGCGACATCGGCTACGACGCGCAGGGCCTGCAGTTCTCGGTGGCCGAACAGGGCACCGACGCGGTGCAGCGCCTGTCGACGGGCCTCATCGGCCAGTACAACGTGGCCAACCTGCTGGGGGTGATCGGCACGCTGCGCGCGCTGGGCCTGTCGTTGGCGCGGGCCGTGGCGGCATGCGCCCATCTGACGAGCGTGCCGGGCCGCATGGACCGCGCCGGCACCGGCGACGGCGCGCCGCTGGCCGTGGTCGACTACGCCCACACGCCCGACGCGCTCGACAAGGCCCTGATCGGCCTGCGCCCGCTCGCCAAGCAGCGCGGCGGTGCGCTGTGGTGCCTGTTCGGCTGCGGCGGCGACCGCGACCCGATCAAGCGCCCGATGATGGCCGCCGTGGCCGAGCGCCAGGCTGACCACGTGGTCGTCACCAGCGACAACCCGCGCAGCGAAAAGCCCGACGCGATCATTGCGCAGGTGCTGCGCGGCTTCTCGCGCCCCGAGGCGGCGCAGGTGCAGCCCGACCGCGCGGCCGCCATTGCCGACGTGCTCGCGCAGGCCGCCCCGCAGGACGTGGTGCTGATCGCCGGCAAGGGCCACGAGGCGTGGCAAGAGATTGCCGGCCAGCGCATCGCCTTCTCCGACAAGGCCCATGCGCTGCAGGCGCTGGCCCTGCGAAGCAGCGGAGGGCAAGCAGCATGACCGGCGCCACACCGCTCGCCCTCACGCTGGCCCGGTTGCAGCAATGGATTCCGGGTTCACGCCTGGTGGGTGACGCCTCGACCGTCATCGCCCGCGTGCACACCGACACGCGCACGCTCGCGCCCGGCGACCTGTTCGTCGCGCTCAAGGGCGAGCGCTTCGACGCCAACGATTTCCTCGCCGACGCGAAGGCGCAGGGCGCCGTGGCGGCCATTGCGCACCACGGCCTCGAAGCCGCCGGCCTGGCCGGGCTCGAAGTGCCCGATTCGCTGGCCGCGCTCGGTGCGCTCGGCGCCGGCTGGCGCGCGCAGTTCGAGCTGCCGCTCATTGCCGTCACGGGCAGCAACGGCAAGACCACGGTCACGCAGATGATCGCGGCGGTGCTGCTCGCCGGCAGCGCCGAACGCGCCCTGGCGACGGCGGGCAACTTCAACAACGAGATCGGCGTGCCGCTCACGCTGCTGCGCCTGCGCGCGGAACACCGCCGCGCGGTGCTCGAGCTGGGCATGAACCATCCGGGCGAAATCGCGCGGCTGGCCGCCATCTCGCGCCCGACCATCGCGCTGGTCAACAACGCGCAGCGCGAGCACCAGGAGTTCATGGCCAGCGTCGAGGCGGTGGCCGTCGAGAACGCCGCCGTGTTCGCGGTGCTGCCCGACGACGGCACCGCGGTGTTCCCGTATGGCGACCCCTTCACCTCGCTGTGGACCGACATGGCGCGCGACGGCGGTGCCCGCCGCTGCATGACCTTCGGCGAGCCGCAGGACGCCGACATCTCGCTGGAGCGCGCCGAATGGGCGCAGGGCGCCTGGGCCGTGCGCATCCGCACGCCGATCGGCGCCTTCGACACGCGCCTGCACATCGCCGGGCGCCACAACGTCGTGAACGCACTGGCGGCCACCGCCTGTGCGCTGGCGGCGGGCGTGTCGCTGGACACCATTGCCGCAGGCCTGGACGCCTTCGAGCCCGTCAAGGGCCGCTCGCGCGCCAGCGAGGTCGTGCTGCCCGGCGGCCATGCGCTCACGCTGGTCGACGACAGCTACAACGCCAACCCCGATTCCGTGATCGCCGCCATCGACGTGCTCGCCGCCCTGCCGGGCCCGCGCCTGCTGGTGCTTGGCGAAATGGGCGAGGTGGGCGAC
Source organism: Variovorax pasteuri (assembly GCF_051216435.1). Taxonomy (NCBI): domain Bacteria; kingdom Pseudomonadati; phylum Pseudomonadota; class Betaproteobacteria; order Burkholderiales; family Comamonadaceae; genus Variovorax; species Variovorax pasteuri. The sequence goes on along the minus strand of NZ_JBPJZS010000006.1, from coordinate 113,932 downwards.
CGCTCGCCGGAGTTCCACGCCGAAGTCGGCGCCTGGGCACGGCAACGCGGCATCGAGTCCGTCTACACGCTGGGCGCCGCCACGGCGCATGCCGCCACCGCGTTCCAGGGCGGCGGCGACGGACAACATTTCGACGCGTTCGACGCGCTGTGCGCGGCGGTGCTCGCCCGCCTGCCGCAGGTCGGCAGCGTGCTGGTCAAGGGATCGCGCTTCATGAAGATGGAGCGCGTGGTTCAAGCCATCGAGGCGCAATCAAAACAACAAAAGGAGGCCGGTCATGACGCATGAGCCGCGCGAAAACACATGCTGCTGAGCCTCGCTCAATGGCTGCAGACGCTGTCGCCCGAATTCGGGTTCCTGCGCATCTTCCAGTACCTCACCTTCCGCGCGCTGATGGCCGCGGTGACCGCGCTCGTGGTCGGCCTGGTGGCGGGCCCGTTCGTCATTCGCCGCCTGACCGCGCTCAAGATCGGCCAGCCGGTGCGCGGCTACGGCATGGAAACGCACCTGACCAAGAGCGGCACGCCCACCATGGGCGGCGTGCTGGTGCTGTTCGCCATCGCCTTCGCCACGCTGCTGTGGTTCGATATCTCGAACCGGTTCGTGTGGATCGTGCTGTGGGTCACCATGGGCTTCGGCGCCATCGGCTGGGTCGACGACTGGCGCAAGGTGGTGAGCAAGGACCCGGAGGGCATGCGCTCGCGCGAAAAGTATTTCTGGCAATCGGTGGTGGGCCTGCTGGCGGGCTTCTACCTGCTGTTCAGCATTTCGGAAAGCTCCAACTGGCGCGTGCTGCAGCTGTTCTTCGCCTGGGTGCAGTCGGGCTTCGACCTCGACTTTCCGCCCAAGATCAACCTGCTGGTGCCCTTCTTCAAGGAAGTGAGCTACCCGCTCGGCGGCATCGGCTTCGTCATCCTCACGTACCTGGTGATCGTGGGTGCGAGCAACGCCGTGAACCTGACCGACGGGCTGGACGGCCTGGCGATCATGCCGGTGGTGATGGTGGGCTCGGCGCTGGGCGTGTTCGCCTACGTGACGGGCAGCGCGGTGTACTCCAAGTACCTGCTGTTCCCCAACATCCCGGGCTCGGGCGAGCTGCTGGTGTTCTGCTCGGCCATGGCCGGCGCGGGCCTGGCGTTCCTGTGGTTCAACACGCACCCGGCGCAGGTGTTCATGGGCGACGTGGGCGCGCTGGCGCTGGGCGGCGCGCTGGGCACCATCGCGGTGATCGTGCGCCAGGAAATCGTGTTCTTCATCATGGGCGGCATCTTCGTGGTCGAGGCGGTCTCGGTGATGGCGCAGGTGATGTACTTCAAGTACACCAAGAAGCGCTACGGCGAAGGCCGGCGCGTGCTGAAGATGGCGCCGCTGCACCACCACTTCGAGAAGAGCGGCTGGCGCGAGACGCAGGTCGTGGTGCGCTTCTGGATCATCACGATGCTGCTGTGCCTCGTGGGCCTGTCGACGCTGAAGCTGCGCTGAACACACCATGCGGCACCTGAAAGACCTCCCCGTTCTCATCCTCGGCCTCGGCGCGTCCGGGCTGGCGATGGCGCGCTGGTGCGCGCGCCACGGTGCGGTCGTGACCGTGGCCGACACGCGCGAGGCGCCGGCGTCGCTGGCCACGCTGACGGCGGAGCTGCCCGACGTGCGCTTCGTCGGCGGGCCGTTCTCGGCCGCGCTGGTCGAAGGCACGCCGATTCGCGCGGTGTACCGCTCGCCGGGCCTGTCGCCCGAAACCATCGCACCGGTGGCCGATGCGGCGCGGGCCATGGGCCTGCCGGTCGGTGGCGAACTGGACCTGTTCGCGCGCGCGCTGCTGGACCTGCGTACCGTCGAAGTGCCGGTGGCCGAATCCGAAGCCGAAGCCGAGCCGGAGGCCGCATCGGAAGCGGTCGCCGAGCCCGAGCAAGCCGAAGCGCAGGCCGAACTGCCGCTCGAAACCGCGGCATCGGCCGAAGCGGTCGAAGCGGTCGAACCTGAAACTGAATCGACGCCCGAAGCCGAACCGGTGACCGGGTCGATCGAACCCGCCGAAGCCCAGCCCGAGCCGACCGCGCCCGCCATGGCCGAAGCCATGCCGCGCGATCCGTCGGCCAGCGTGGCCGTGCCTGTGCCGCCGGAAGCGCATGAAGCACCGGTCGAGCCTGTGACAGCAGAAGAAGCGCCGGAGCCGGCCGTTGCTCCTGCGGGCACGCAGCCTGAAGCCGCGGTGCAAGACGCAGCCGGCGAAGCCACTGCATCGGACGCCGCCGATTCGCAGGCGCCCACATCGGAAGCGCTGGAAGCGCCGGAAGCTCCCACTGCTTCGCTCGCAGCCGCCACCGTCTCCCGCCTGCCCAGCACCGGCAAGCCCTACGTCCCCACGGCCGCCCGCGAAGCCGCGGAGTTCGTCGCTAAGATCGCCGAACTCGCCGCCACCAACCCGGCCTCGGCCGCGGCCGAAGAAGAAACACCCCAGCTCGAACTGGCGCCTCCCGTCGAGCCCGAAGCGCCCAAGGGCTACACGCCTGCCGTGCTCGCCATCACCGGCACCAACGGCAAGACCACCGTCACCTCGCTCACCGGGCAGCTGGTCGAGCGCGCCGGCAAGACGGTGGCCGTGGCCGGCAACATCGGCCCGACGCTGCTGGACACGCTCAGTGCGCACATCGATGCCGGTACGCTGCCCGACGTGTGGGTGCTGGAGCTCTCCAGCTTCCAGCTCGACGGCGTGCAGGGCTTCGAGCCCACCGCCGCCACCGTGCTCAACCTCACGCAGGACCACCTCGACTGGCACGGCGACATGAAGTCGTACGCCGCGGCCAAGGCGCGCATCTTCGGCGCGCGCGGGCTCATGATCCTGAACCGCGACGACGCCGGCGTGATGGCCATGCTGCCCCCGCCCTTGCGCGTCAAGCTGCAGCGCCCGCAGATCCGCACCCACGTCACTTTCGGCGCGGCGATGCCGCTGCGCCCGGGCGACTACGGCATCGAGCGCGTCAACGGCATGACCTGGCTGGTGCGCGCGCTGGAAGCCGACGAAACGCAGAAGCGCAAGCGCGGCGCGGTGGTGGAAGAAGAAATCTTCCTGCAGCGCCTGATGCCGGCCGACGCGCTGCGCATCCGCGGGCGCCACAACGCGATGAACGCGCTGGCCGCGCTCGCGCTCGCGAGTGCCGCCGGCTGCGCACTGGGACCGATGCTCTACGGCCTGCGCGAATACCGCGGCGAGCCGCACCGCGTGGAGTCCGTCGCCATCGTGGACCAGGTCGAGTTCTTCGACGACAGCAAGGGCACCAACGTGGGCGCCACCGCCGCCGCACTGGTCGGCCTTGGCGAAGAGCGCCGCGTGGTCGTGATCCTCGGCGGCGAGGGCAAGGGCCAAGACTTCGAGCCGCTGGCCGAGCCCGTGCGCCAGTACGCACGCGCCGTGGTGCTCATCGGCCGCGATGCGCCGGTCATCGAGGCCGCGCTGGCCGCCACCGGCGTCTCGCTGCTGCACGCCGCCTCGATGCACGACGCAGTCAAGCTCGCCGGCGCGCGCGCCAACCCGGGCGACGCCGTGCTGCTGTCGCCGGCCTGCGCGAGCTTCGACATGTTCAAGGACTACGCGCACCGCGCCGAGGTGTTCCGCGAGGCCGTGCAGGCCTACGAGGACAGCCCGCGCGGCCTGGTGGAAGGTCTTGCTTCCGATTCGACGGAGGAACCGCTGTGAACCCCGCTGCCGCAGGCGCCACGCCCAACACCCGCACCAGCCGGTTCAGCGGCTGGTTCAGGCGCGCCCGCAGCGGCATCGACGCGCTGCCCGTGCACCTGCCCGTGCGGCTGGGCGGCGCCGGCATCGCGCAGACCAAGGCCACGCCGATGCGCGTGCTGGGCTTCGACCAGGCGCTGGTCTGGGTCACGGTCGCGCTGCTGACCTGGGGCCTGATCATGGTGTATTCGGCCTCCATCGCGCTGCCGGACAACCCGCGTTTCGCGCGTGCCGGTTACAGCGCCTCGTTCTTCCTCACGCGGCATGCCGCGTCGGTGGCCATCGCGTTCGTCGCTGCGCTGCTGACCTTCCAGATCCCCATGAAGACCTGGGAGCGCGCCGCGCCCTGGCTGTTCGTGGCGTCGCTGCTGCTGCTGGTGGCGGTGCTCATTCCGCACATCGGCATCAACGTGAACGGCGCGCGCCGCTGGCTGCCGATGGGCTTCATGCGCTTCCAGCCGTCGGAGCTCGCCAAGCTCGCGATGGTGCTCTACGCCGCCAGCTACATGGTGCGCAAGATGGAGATCAAGGAGCGCTTCTTCCGCGCCGTGCTGCCGATGGGCATCGCGGTGGTGGTGGTGGGCATGCTGGTGATGGCCGAGCCCGACATGGGCGCGTTCATGGTGATCGCCGTGATTGCCATGGGCATCCTGTTCCTGGGCGGGGTGAACGCACGCATGTTCTTCGTGATTGCCGCGCTGGTGGTGGTGGCCTTCGGCAGCATCGTCGCGAGCAGCCCGTGGCGCCGCGAGCGCATCTTTGCGTACCTCGATCCGTGGAGCGAAGAGCATGCGCTGGGCAAGGGCTACCAGCTGTCGCACTCGCTGATCGCCATCGGGCGCGGCGAGATCTTCGGCGTGGGCCTGGGCGGCAGCGTGGAGAAGCTGCACTGGCTGCCCGAGGCGCACACCGACTTCCTGCTCGCGGTGATCGGCGAGGAGTTCGGCCTGGTCGGCGTGCTGCTGATCATCGGCCTGTTCCTCTGGCTCACGCGCCGCATCATGCACATCGGCCGCCAGGCCATCGCGCTCGACCGCGTGTTCTCGGGCCTCGTGGCCCAGGGCGTGGGGGTGTGGATCGGCTTCCAGACCTTCATCAACATGGGTGTGAACCTGGGCGCGCTGCCGACCAAGGGCCTGACGCTGCCGCTGATGAGCTTCGGCGGCTCGGCCATCCTGATGAACCTGGTGGCGCTGGCCATCGTGCTGCGCATCGACTACGAAAACCGCGTCCTCATGCGCGGAGGCCGCGTATGACCGGCAAGACCGCACTCGTCATGGCGGGCGGCACGGGCGGCCACATCTTCCCGGGCCTTGCCGTGGCCGAGGCCCTGCGCGAGCGCGGCTGGCGCGTGCACTGGCTGGGCGCGCCCGGCAGCATGGAAGAAAAACTGGTGCCGCCGCGCGGCTTCGCCTTCGAGCCGGTGCAGTTCGGCGGCGTGCGCGGCAAGGGCCCGCTCACGCTGTTCCTGCTGCCGCTGCGCCTGCTGCGCGCCTTCTGGCAGAGCCTGGGCGTGGTGCGCCGGGTGAAGCCCGACGTGCTGGTGGGCCTGGGCGGCTACATCACCTTTCCGGGCGGGATGATGGGCGTGCTGCTCGGCAAGCCGCTGGTGCTGCACGAACAGAATTCGGTCGCCGGTCTCGCCAACAAGGTGCTGGCGGGCGTGGCCGACCGTGTGTTCACGGCCTTCCCGAATGTGCTGAAGAAGGCGCAGTGGGTGGGCAACCCGTTGCGCGCGGCATTCACGTCGCAGCCCGACCCGGCTGCGCGTTTCGCGGGCCGCACCGGGCCGCTGAAATTGCTGGTGGTCGGCGGCAGCCTGGGTGCGCGCGGCCTCAACACCGTGGTGCCGCAGGCGCTGGCCCGCATTGCGCCCGAGACGCGCCCGCAGGTGCTGCACCAGAGCGGCGCCAAGCAGATCGACGAGCTGCGCGCCAACTACACGGCCGCCGGCGTCGAGGGCGAGCTCACGCCTTTCATCGAAGACACCGCGCAGGCCTATGCGGACGCCGACATCATCGTCGCGCGGGCCGGCGCCAGCACCGTCACAGAAATCGCGGCCGTCGGCGCAGCAGCGCTGTTCGTGCCTTTTCCCTCGGCGGTCGACGACCACCAGACCACCAACGCGCGCTTCCTCGTGGACGCGGGCGGCGGGTGGCTCGTGCAGCAGGCCGACCTCACTCCTGAATTGCTGGCTGATTTGCTACAGACAACCGAGCGCACCGCGCTGATCGACAGGGCCGCCAAGGCCAAGACCATGCAGAAGACCGAAGCAGTGGAAGCGGTCGTCCGCGCCTGCGAGGAGTTGGCCAAATGAAGCACGCGATCCGTCATATTCACTTCGTGGGCGTCGGCGGCTCGGGCATGAGCGGCATTGCCGAAGTGCTGCTGAACCTGGGCTACAGGATCACCGGCTCCGACCTGTCCGACAGCGTCACGCTGCGCCGGCTCGCGGGCCTGGGCATCGGCACCTTCGTGGGCCATGCGGCCGCGCACATCGCAGGGGCCGACGCGGTCGTCACCTCCACCGCCGTGCAGGCGGACAACCCCGAGGTGCTGGCCGCGCGCGAGAAGCGCATTCCGGTGGTGCCGCGCGCGCTGATGCTGGCCGAGCTGATGCGCCTGAAGCAGGGCATCGCCATTGCCGGTACGCACGGCAAGACCACCACCACCAGCCTGGTGGCGAGCGTGCTCGACGCCGCCGGCCTGGACCCGACCTTCGTGATCGGCGGGCGCCTGAACAGCGCCGGCGCCAATGCGCAGCTGGGCAGCGGCGACTACATCGTGGTCGAGGCCGACGAGTCGGACGCTTCGTTCCTGAACCTGCTGCCGGTGATGGCGGTGGTCACGAACATCGACGCCGACCACATGGAAACCTACGGGCACGACTTCGCGAAGCTGAAGAAGGCCTTCGTCGACTTCCTGCACCGCATGCCGTTCTACGGCGTGGCCATTCTGTGCACCGACGACCCGGCGGTGCGCGACATCGTGGCCGACGTGACCTGCCCGGTCACCAGCTACGGCTTCGGCGAGGACGCCCAGGTGCGCGCCATCGACGTGCGCGCGGTCGGCGGCCAGATGCACTTCACCGCGCAGCGCCGCAACGGCGTGACGCTGCCCGACCTGCCCATCGTGCTGAACCTGCCGGGCGAGCACAACGTGCGCAACGCGCTGTCTGTGATCGCCGTGGCGGTCGAGCTCGGCATCGCCGACGAGGCGGTGCAGCGCGGGCTGGCCGGCTTCAAGGGCGTGGGCCGCCGCTTCCAGAGCTACGGCGACGTGGCGGTGCAGGGTCATGAAGACGGTGCCGCGGGCACTTTCACCGTGATCGACGACTACGGTCACCATCCGGTCGAGATGGCAGCCACCATCGCGGCGGCGCGCGGTGCGTTTCCGGGCCGCCGGCTGGTGCTGGCGTTCCAGCCGCACCGCTACACCCGCACGCGCGACTGCTTCGAAGACTTCGTGAAGGTCATCGGCACGGCCGACTCGGTGCTGCTCGGCGAGGTCTATGCCGCCGGCGAGGCGCCCATCGTGGCGGCCGACGGCCGTACGCTGGCGCGCGCCCTGCGCGTGGCCGGCAAGGTCGAGCCGGTGTTCGTCGACGACATCGCCGACATGCCGCGCGCCATTCTCGACAACGCCCGCCCGGGCGACGTGGTGCTCTCGATGGGGGCCGGCTCCATCGGCGCGGTGCCGGGCAAGGTCGTCGAACTCGCCGCCGTGCTGTCCGCCACGGCTTCCACATTGCAGCGCGACACGCGCAAAGAGGGGGGCGCATGAGCCTTCAGGATCCCACACGCTTCGGCAAGGTTGCCGTTCTGTTCGGCGGCAGTTCCGCCGAACGCGAAGTTTCATTGATGTCGGGCACCGGCGTGCTCGAAGCCCTGCGTTCGCGCGGTGTGGACGCGCATGCCTTCGACCCGTCGCAGCGCGAGTTGACCGAGCTCAAGCGCGAAGGCTTCGCGCGCTGCTTCGTCGCACTGCACGGCCGCCACGGCGAAGACGGCACCGTGCAGGGCGCGCTGGAGCTGCTCGGCATTCCCTACACCGGCTCGGGCGTGATGGCTTCCAGCGTGGCCATGGACAAGGTCATGACCAAGCGCATCTGGCAGGCCGACGGCCTGCCGACGCCCAAGTACGTGCGCCTGGCCTTCGACCAGCAAAGCCGCGAGCAGGTGATGGCCGTGCCCGACGTGCTGGGCCTGCCGCTGATCGTGAAGCCGCCGCGCGAGGGCTCGTCCATCGGCGTGACCAAGGTCGAGGGCTACTCGCAGATGCAGGACGCGGTCACGCTGTCCGCCAAATACGACGCCGACGTGCTCTGCGAGGAATTCATCGACGGCGAGGAAGTGACCTGCGCCGTGCTCGGCCATGGGCTGGACGCGCGCGCGTTGCCGGTGGTGCGCATCGCCGCGCCCGAAGGCGCCTACGACTACCAGAACAAGTACTTCACCGACGTCGTGCAGTACCAGTGCCCGAGCGGCCTGTCCGACGCCGAGGAGCACGAGATCCAGCGCATCACGCTGGCCGCGTACCGCACGCTCGGCTGCCGCGGCTGGGGCCGCGCCGACGTGATGATCCGCGCCAGCGACCGCAAGCCGTTCCTGCTGGAGATGAACACCTCGCCCGGCATGACCAGCCATTCGCTGGTGCCGATGTCCGCGCGCGCCGCGGGCATCGCCTACGAAGACCTGTGCCTGCGCGTGCTGGCATCGGCCGCGCTCGACGCAACGGGAGGCTCGCAATAGCCATGGCCGACAGCATTCCCGCGCCCTTCGACGTCAAGCTCATGAACATCGTCGCGAACATTGCGTTCGTGATGGTGACGCTCATGCTGCTGGCGGCGGGCGCCTGGTGGGTGCTGCGCCAACCGTTCTTCCCGCTGGCCGGCATCAAGGTGGACGGCGAGGTCACGCACAACAACGCGGTGACCCTGCGTGCCAACGTGGCGCCGCAGCTGAACGGCAACTTCTTCACCATCGACCTGGCGCGTGCGCGCACCGCCTTCGAGTCGGTGCCCTGGGTGCGCAGCGCGGTGGTGCGCCGCGAGTTCCCGAACAAGCTGCACGTGACGCTGACCGAGCAGGTGCCGGTGGCCACGTGGGGCGACGACGCGGGCTCCAAGCTCATCAACGGCTTCGGCGACGTGTTCGAGGCCAACGTGGCCGAGGTGGACGACAACCTGCCGCGCCTGGACGGCCCTGTCGAACAGGCCGGCCAGGTGCTGGGCATGTACCGCGTGCTGCAACCGCAGTTCCAGCCCTACGACCTCGCCATCGACGAGCTCACGCTGTCGAGCCGGGGCAGCTGGAAGGTGGTGCTCGACAGCGGTGCCGAGATCGAGCTCGGCCGGGGCCAGAGCGAGGAGGTGACGGCCAGGCTGCAGCGGTTCCTGAAGACCGTGACCCAGGTCGCGGCGCAGTACCGCCGCACGATGGTCGATGTCGAAGGCGCCGATCTGCGCCACAACGACGCGTATGCATTGCGGCTGCGCGGCGTCACCACGGTCTCGGCAGAGGCCCCAAGAAAAATCAAGTAGCGAACACCGAGGAATCGAGGACATATCAATGCCCAAAGAATACAAAGACCTGGTCGTAGGACTGGACATCGGCACCGCCAAGGTCATGGTGGTGGTGGCCGAGGTGCTGCCCGGTGGCGAGCTCAAGCTGGCCGGCCTGGGCATTGCGCCTAGCAACGGCCTGAAGCGGGGCGTGGTGGTGAACATCGACGCCACGGTGCAGAGCATCCAGCAGGCCCTGAAGGAGGCCGAGCTGATGGCCGACTGCAAGATCAGCCGCGTCTACACGGGCATCACCGGCAGCCACATCCGCGGCATCAACTCCAGCGGCATGGTGGCGGTGAAGGACAAGGAAGTGACGCCCGCCGACGTGGCCCGCGTGGTGGAGACGGCGCGCGCCATCAACATCTCGAGCGACCAGCGCCTGCTGCTGGTGGAGCCGCAGGAGTTCGTGATCGACGGGCAGGACGTGAAGGAGCCGATCGGCATGAGCGGCATGCGCCTGGAGGCCAAGGTGCACATCGTGACCGGCGCGCAGAGCGCGGCCGAGAACATCATCAAGTGCGTGCGCCGCTGCGGCCTCGAAGTCGACCAGCTGATGCTGAACCCGCTGGCTTCGAGCCAGGCGGTGCTGACGGAAGACGAGCGCGAACTGGGCGTGGTGCTGGTGGACATCGGCGCGGGCACCACCGACGTGGCGATCTTCACCAACGGTGCGATCCGCCACACGGCCGTGATTCCGATCGCGGGCGACCTGATCACGAGCGACATCGCGATGGCGCTGCGCACCCCCACCAAGGACGCGGAAGACATCAAGGTCGAGAGCGGCTATGCCAAGCAACTGCTGGCCGACCCCGACCAGCAGGTCGAGGTGCCGGGCCTGGGCGACCGCGGTCCGCGCATGCTGAGCAAGCAGGCGCTGGCCGGTGTGATCGAGCCGCGCATCGAAGAGATTTTTTCGCTCGTGCAGCAGGTGGTGCGCGAGTCGGGCTACGAAGAAGTGCTGTCGTCGGGCGTGGTGCTCACGGGCGGCAGCGCGGTGATGCCGGGCATGGTCGAGCTCGGCGAAGACATCTTCCTGAAACCTGTGCGCAGGGGCATCCCGAAGTATTCCAGCGCGTTGTCCGACATGGTGGCGCAGCCTCGCGCCGCTACAGTCATGGGCCTTCTGGAAGAGGCACGTTTCGCACGCATGCGCGGCTTCAAGGTCGCGCAGAAGAATGGGTCGGTAAAGACTGCATTCGGACGTTTCAAAGACTTCATCGTGGGGAATTTCTAGCCATGATCAAGTCTCCACTGTGGCTCGCACGCGGAAGCCCCCCTTTGCATTTCAATGAGCGATGGCGACGCACAGGTCCACCATCGTGACGCTCGCACGTTGATCTCGTCACGGCACAAGAATATTCACAGATACATAACGGCAACTGCAAGATTCAAGGAGTTAAAAATGACCATCGAAATGATCGAAGTCGAAGAGTTCAATCAAGGCACGCAGATCAAGGTGATCGGTGTTGGCGGTGGCGGCGGCAATGCGGTCGCCCACATGATGGAGCGTGGCGTGCAGGGCGTTCAGTTCGTCTGCGCGAACACCGACGCACAGGCACTGCAACGCAGCAACGCGCACAAGATCATCCAGCTCGGCACCAGCGGCCTGGGCGCCGGCAGCAAGCCCGACAAGGGCCGTGAAGCGGCCGAGCTCGCGGTGGACGACATTCGCGCGGCCATCGACGGCGCGCACATGCTGTTCATCACCGCCGGCATGGGCGGCGGCACCGGCACCGGCGCGGCGCCCGTGATCGCACGCGTCGCGAAGGAAATGGGCATCCTCACCGTGGGTGTGGTGACCAAGCCCTTCGACTGGGAAGGCGGCCGCCGCATGACCAACGCAGACGCCGGCCTGACCGAGCTCGAAGCCAATGTCGACTCGCTGATCGTGGTGCTCAACGAGAAGCTGCTCGACGTGCTGGGTGAAGACATCACGCAGGACGAAGCCTTCGCGCATGCCAACGACGTGCTGAAGAACGCCGTGGGCGGCATCTCGGAAATCATCAACGAGTACGGCGGCGTGAACGTCGACTTCGAAGACGTGCGCACCGTGATGGGCGAACCCGGCAAGGCCATGATGGGCACGGCCGCCGCAGCCGGCCCGGACCGCGCGCGCATCGCTGCCGAACAGGCCGTGGCCTGCCCGCTGCTGGAAGGCATCGACCTGTCGGGCGCCAAGGGCGTGCTGGTGCTGGTGACGGCATCGAAGGGCTCGCTGAAGCTGAACGAGTCGAAGCTGGCGATGAACACCATCCGCGCTTACGCTTCGCCCGATGCGCACGTGATCTACGGCGCCGCCTACGACGAGAGCCTGGGCGACGAAATGCGCGTGACCGTGGTGGCCACGGGCCTCTCGCGCGCGGAAGCCCGCCGCCAGGCCCCGACGCTGGAAGTGATCCGCACCGGCACCGACAACATCCCGTTCACCGTGCCCACGCTCGGTGGCATGGGTCACGCAGGCAGCGGCGGCAACGGCGGCCACCAGCCGAACTACGACGGCATGGCCGTTCCCAGCGTGTGGCGCACCAACCGCACGATGGCCGCAGCCAAGGTCGACGCGCTGTCTTCGGGCGGCATGGACGACTTCGAGATTCCGGCGTTCCTGCGCCGCCAGGCCGACTGAGCCTGGCTCGCCCCCAGGCTGCGTGTACTTCGTGTCGCTTCGCCACCCCTGCCGGGGGTTGCGCGAAGCGGCCTACCGGACGCAGAGGGCACGAGGGATCGCAAGGGGTACGGGGACGACCTGAAAGGGACGTCTGCCGGCTCTAGGCGCTGCGTTCATCTCGTGCCCTTTGCGTCCATTTGCCTGGATTGCATAGAACCCATGTCTATCGGTGCCATAGCCAGGGGCATAGGGCGCCACGCCGGTGGCGCGCCTAGAATCGCCGGCGTGCTGCAACAACGAACCCTCAAGTCGATCAGCCGCGCCGTCGGCGTGGGGCTTCACAGCGGGCAACGCGTGGAACTGACCCTGCGGCCGGCCCCGGCCGACACCGGCATCGTGTTCCGCCGCGTCGACCTGCCCGAGCCGGTCGAGATCCGCATGACCGCCGAGGCGGTCACCGACACGCGCCTGGCGTCCACCGTGTCCGAGGGCGGCGCCAAGGTGCAAACGGTCGAACACCTCATGTCCGCCTGCGCGGGCCTGGGCATCGACAACCTCTACATCGACATCACGGCCGACGAAGTGCCGATCCTCGACGGGTCGGCTTCGTCCTTCGTGTTCCTGCTGCAAAGCGCGGGCATCGCGCTGCAGAAGGCGCCGCGCCGCTTCATCCGCGTGACCCGCAAGGTCGAGGTGCGCGAAGGCGAGGGCGCCAACGAGAAGTGGGCGAGCCTGGAGCCGTGCCACGGCTTCAAGCTGGCCTTCGAGATCGACTTCGACCACCGCGTGGTCAATTCGACCGGCCAGCGCGTGGAGTTCGACCTGGGCACCGATTCGTACAGCCGCGACATCGCACGCGCGCGCACCTTCGGCTTCACCAAGGAAGTCGAGTACATGCGCAGCAAGGGCCTCGCGCTCGGCGGCGGGCTGGACAACGCCATCGTGATGGACGACACCAAGGTGCTCAATGCCGGCGGCCTGCGCTACGACGACGAGTTCGTGAAGCACAAGATCCTCGACGCCATGGGCGACCTGTACGTGGTCGGCAAGCCGCTGCTGGCGGCCTACACCGCCTTCCGCTCGGGCCATGCACTGAACAACAAGCTGCTGCGCGAACTGCTCTCGCACAGCGACGCCTACGAAGTCGTGACCTTCGACGACGAGAAGCGCGCACCGCGCGGCTTCAACGAAGTCGCTCGCGCCTGGTAGGGCGCGGTTCCCCCATGCTTCTTTTCCGCTGGGCCATCCTGTTCCTTTTGCTGGTGGCGGGCGTGTCGTTCGCGTTCTACGCGGGCACGGGGCAGGTCAAGTACCGGCGCTTCGGCTGGATCGTGCTGAAGTGGACGCTGCTGGCCGCGTTCGGCTTCTTCGCGGTGCTGATCGCCGAACGCGTGGCCTGAAGCTTTTTCGGGCCTCGCGCGACGCGACCGCTCAGCGCGAACGCCCTTGCCGGTAGGTGCCGGCATGCGTCTTCGACAATTCAGCTGCCTGCGCAAGCCGCGCCATCGAACGGCCCACCTGCGCATGCGTGATGGCGATGCCCAGCGCGTCCGCCGCGTCGGCGCCGGGCGCGCCGGGCAGGTCGAGCAGGCGCCGCACCATCTCCTGCACCTGTGCCTTGGCGGCGCCGCCGTGGCCGGCCACGGCCTTCTTCATCTGCAGCGCGGTGTACTCGGCCACCGACAGGTTGTTCGTGACCAGTGCCGTCACGCAGGCGCCGCGTGCCTGCCCCAGCAACAGGGTCGACTGCGGGTTGACGTTCACGAAGATGATTTCCACCGCCGACGCATCGGGCTGGTAGCGCGCGGTGATCTCCGCGATGCCGTCGAACAGCACCTTCAGGCGTGCCGGAAGGTTGCCGCTGCCCAGGTGACGGGTGCTGATGGTGCCGCTGGCCACGTAGCGCAGCGCATGGCCGTCCGCGTCGACCACGCCGAAGCCGGTGGTCTGCAAGCCGGGGTCGATGCCAAGAATGCGCATGAAAGGAAACGTAAAGGCCTAAGCCCGGGTAAAGAGAGGCCAAAGAGGTGCGAAGCCACGCGGGAAAGCCGTGCGATCGCGGGCAGAATCCGAGCCGATTCGGACCGTCCGCCCCGCTTCTCGCAGGGCGCGCCACACAAGGAAGCGAATGTGAATGTAGTCGAGTCCTCCGCGCAGCGGCAACTGGACGAAGCCCGGGCCCTGCTCGAAAGCGCGCACCACCCCGCCGAACGCGCCGCCGCGAGCTTCAGGCAAGCCGAATTGCTCGATGAACTGGGCCGTCGCGCCGAGGCGCTGGCCGCCTGCAGCCGGCTGCTCGAAGAGTTCGCAGGCCAGCCCGCGCATGGCGTGGTGGTGCCGTGCTGCCAGGCGTTGCGCCTGCTGGCGCACATGCTGCGCCAGATGCACCGTCCCGCCGATGCGCTGACCACGCTCGATCGCCTGGTGGCTGCGCACGGGCACCGCAGCGAACCCGAGATCCGCGCGCACATCGCCGACGCGCTGTTCCAGCGCACCTGGCTCATCGACGAGCCCGCGGCCCGCTGCGCGGCGTGCGATGCCATGAGCGAGCTGCTCGATGCCCAGGCTGACACCGTGCTGGACGCGTGGCGCGTGGAAGCCCGGTTGCTGAAGGCCGACACCGAACACCACCGCGGCATGCCGCAGGAGGCGCTGGCCACGCTGGACGCCGCCATCGAGCGCTTCGACGCCAGCACCGACCCCGGCGTGGTGCTGCGCGTGGCGCGGGCGCGCCTGGCCTCGGTGCTGAACCTGCGCGAGCTGGCGCAGCACACCCAGGCCCAGGTGGTGTGCCTGCAGGTGGCCGACCAGATCGAGGCCGGGCTTGCCGATGCGGCGCCCGAACTGCGCGCCGAGGGTGTGCGCGCGTTGACCCTGTTCTTCGACGGGCTGGGCCTCGACGAGCAGGCGCGGCGTGCCGAGCTTGTCGGCTGGCTGCTCGATCGCTATGGCCGCGATGCGTCGTCGCAGGTGCGCCGCATGGCGGCGGTGCGCGCCTACGACTGGGCCGTGGGGCTGCGCGACCAGGGCGACGGCGCGGCGGCGCTGGCTGCGTGCGACCGGTTGCTCGCCACCTTCGCCGGCGACACCGATGCCGCGGTGCGGCGCACGCTGGCGAGCACGCTGCTCAACAAGGGTTTCGTGCTGCTCGAGCTGCTGGGCCGGGCAGACGATGCGCTTGCGGCGTACGAGCAGCTCATGATCGACCTGCGCGATGGCGGCACGCCTGAGCTGCAGGGCATGCTGGGCAAGGCCACGGCGGGCCGCGCGGCGTGCCTGAGGCGGCTGCGCCGGACGGGCCCGGCCGATGCCGGCGAGCTGCCTGCCGAGCTGCGCGACGAGGTTCGTGACAAGGTGAGGCAGGGCCGCAAGCACGGCGATGCGGGGGAGTCGCTGGAGGCTGTCGCGCGCTTCGACGAGGTGATTGCTGCGCATGGCGCATCGACCCACCCCGAGTTGCGCCGTCAATGCGCGCGGGCGCTGGTGCACAAGGCGTTCTGCCTGATCGCGCTCGAGCGCTTCGCCGAGGTCGTGGCCGCCGCCGACGCCATGGATGCCAGCTACGGCGCCGACGTCTCGGCGGCCATGCAGGAGCAGGTGGCGCTGTGCCTGCAGTACAAGAGCACGGCGCTGGACCGCCTGGGCCAACGCGACGAAGAGATGCGGGTGCACGACCAGATCGTTGCGCGCTGGGGCAACTCCGAGCTGCCCGACCTGCGCGCGCGCGTGGCCGGTGCGCTGTTCCGCAAGGGCGCCGCCTTGCGCCAAGCCGGGCGACTCGCCGAAGCCGTCGCCTGCTACGACGAGGTGGTCATGCGCACCGCCGTGGCCCGCGAGGGCGCGCTGCAGCTGTGGGCGGCCAAGTCGATGATCAACAAGGCCAAGGTGCTCAAGAAGCTCGGCGACCCGGCGGGGCAGGCCAAGGCCTACCGCGTGCTCATCGCGCGTTTCGGCGAGTCGGGCGATGCGGCGCTGCGCGAGCGCGTGGTCAACGCCTGCGAATGGCTGGCCGAGGCGGAAGGGCAACAGGGGCGGGTGGAGGCGCAGCGCACGGCGCTCCAGCTGGCCTTGGGCCGCTTCGGCACGGCCTTGTCCGCGGAGCAGCGCACGCGCATGTCGCGCGAACTGCAGGCCGTGAAGGCCAAGGCCCTGGGCCGCATGGCGAAGCAGGCCTTCGACCGCGTGGTGCGCCGCAAGGCCTGAGCTTCGGCGCAGACGATCAAGTCGTCTTCCGGTGCATGCCGCGGAACCGGCTTTGCCGGGCCGCAGGTATGGCCCCCCTGCAAGGTGGGGGCCGTCTACGCGTTGAAGTACCAGCGAATGGAGTGGAAGAAGATGGGTGCGGCGAAGCACAGCGCGTCGACCCGGTCGAGCAGGCCGTTCGCACCGGTCACGCCCACGCCCTTCTTGCCCCAGTTGGGAATGCCCCGGTCGCGCTTGAGGGCCTTCATCACCAAGTGCCCCATCGACCCCGCGATGCAGGCGATGACCGATACCGCGAGCGCCTGGCCGAACTTGAACGGCGTGATGAACGAGAACAGCGCGCCCACCAGGCTGGCCACCACGATGCCGATGCCCCAGCTGGTCCAGTTGAAGCTGCGGCTCACATTGGGTGCGAAGGGCGCGCGCTGCGTGCGGCGCGAGATCAGGTGCTGCACCAGCACCGAGGTCTGCACCACGAACACCAGGAAGAACACGAGGAACGCGCTCTTGCCCTCGTAGCCCGGAAAGCTCAGCAGCAGCAGCGCCGGCACATGGCTCATGCCGTAGACGCAGACCATGATGCCCCACTGCAGCTTGGCGTTGCGTTCGAGGAAATGGCTGGCATCGTTCGACAGCGCGCTGGCCACCGGAATGGCCAGGAACACGTAGACCGGAATGAACACGGTGAACAGGTCGAAGCGTGCCGTGGCCACCAGCCAGAACTGGATCGGCAGCACCACGAAGAACGCGAGGATCAGGCTGCGGTGGTCGCCGCGCCGCGTGGGCGAGAGCGTGATGAACTCGCGCAGCGCGAAGAAGGAAATCAGCGCGAACAGCACCGTGGCCACGGTCTCGCCGAGCGCCCAGCCGACCCAGAAGATGATCACCATGAACCACGTCGTGCCCAGCAGGGCGCGGAAGTGCGCGAGCTCGGCTTGCCAGGTGGCGTCGTGCACCGGGTTGCGGCGTTCCCTGAAGGTCAGGAAGAAGGCCGTGGTGCTCACGATCACGAGCACGCCGAAGACGATGAGGAAAAGGGCCGCGACCTGCTGGGTCGGGGTGAGGTTGCGCAGGAACTGGTTCATGTCAGACGTCGCGCAATGCGATCACGGCGGCACGCGCGCGATCGAGGAAGGGTCGGCGCTCTTCGCCGTCTTCCACGCGAAGCGGCGCGCCGAAGGTCACGGAGCAAAGAATGGGCACCGGCACGATCTCGCCCTTGGGCATGACGCGCTGCACGTTGTCGATCCAGGCCGGCACCAGCACCACGTCGGGGAACATCGTCGCGAGCGCGTAGAGGCCCGACTTGAACTTCTGCGGCTCGCCGGTGTGGCCGCGCGTGCCTTCGGGAAAGATGATGATCGAGTCACCGCTGCGCAGCGCTTCGATGAGCGGGGCCAAGGGGTCGGGGGCAGGCGGTGCGTCGGCCGCTGGCGGCTCGGGCTGCGCTGGCATGGCCGGTGGTTCAGGCGCGCGCGGTGGCGGCGGTGCCGGAGGTGGCGGGGCGGGAAGGTCGAGCCGGCCCTGCACGTCGTTCACGACTTCCGTGGGCGTGTCCGCGAAGGGCAGCGACATCGGAAGCAGCGGCTCCATCGACGGCTCGATGCGCTCGGCTGGCGGCGCCGCGACGGCACGTGGCGGGGGTGATGGTGGCGGTGGTGGCGCTGGAACTTCTGCCGCTGCCGCTGCGGCGCGCTCCACATACACCGCGTTGAACACTTCCGTCGTGATCCAGCGCTTGAACGGCGTGTTGGCCCAGTAGTCGCGTGCCGCGATCGGCCGCGTGATGCTGCGCAGTTCCTCGGGCAGTGCCGCCCAGATCATCACGAGGTCGGCGTGACTCTGGTGGTTGGCGAAATAGATGCGTTGCTCGGCCTTCGGTGGACACCCGTACCAGCGCGCTTGCGCGCCCGTGAGCAACCGGACGATTCCCAACAACAACCAACCTGTGAGCTTAGCCAGCATATGGGCGCGATGATACGGGCCATGCGATGGCGTTTCGATCCTCTTTCTCTGGCATGGGCGGTGGCCCTTTTCATCTTGCTCGTGCTGCTGGCCACCGTCGGCGCGCGATGGGGCTGGGTGCGCAGCTTCTTCGGCGACGTGCTGGCCGTGGTGTGGGTCTACTTCGTGTTCAAGACGGCGATCGGCGCGCGCGTGTGGCCGCTGGCGCTGGCCGCGCTGGGCGTGGGTTGTGCCGTCGAACTCGGGCAGTACCTGGCATCGGTGTGGCACCTGCGCATTTCGAACCGCGCGCTGCGCATCGTGCTCGGCAGCACGGCCGACTGGTGGGATGTGGCGGCCTACGTGATCGGCTTTGCGGCGGTGCTGGCGCTCGAAGGCCTGCGCGATTTGCTCAGGGCAGCTCGGCCGAGGACATCCGCGCCATGACGGTCGACGCCCGAGCGCTCAGGTAGGGCGAACCTGGCCGGCGCTCGAAGAACTTGGGGCTCGGCAGCATCACCGCGAGGCGTGCGGCCTCGTTGGCGCTCAGGCGCGACGCGGGCTTCCTGAAGTAGTACTGCGACGCCGCTTCGGCGCCGAACACGCCTTCGCCCCACTCGACGTTGTTGAGGTACAGCTCCAGGATGCGCTGCTTGCCGAGAAACACCTCGAGCAGCGTGGCGAGCACCAGTTCCTGGCCCTTGCGCAGCATGGTGCGCTCGCCCGACAGCAGCAGGTTCTTGGCGAGCTGCTGCGTGATGGTGGAGCCGCCGCGCAGGCGCACCGGCTGCACCGGCCTGCCGCGCGCCACCCCGCGCGCGGTGCGCTTGGCCGCCAGCTCCTCGGCCTTGGCGTTGCGCTGGCGCGCGCGCTCGATGGCCTCCCATTCCACGCCGTTGTGGTCGACGAAACCGGCATCCTCGCTCGCGATGACGGCGCGCTTGAGCGTGTCGTTGATCTGCGCATAGGGCACCCACTCCTGCCGCCAGCCCGCGCCGCGGCCCTGGTGAATGGCGATCTGCCAGGCCTCGGAGCGCTGGAAGGCGGTGCTCTGCGGATCGACCACGGCCATCGTGGCGATGCGCACCACGAAGAACAGCTCGAGTGCCACGCCCGCCACCACGAGGCAGGCGATCAGGCGCAGCACGGCCTTCATGGTTTCGCCTGGACGGGTGTGAGCGATGCGCGCACTTCCGCCAGCACCTGCGCGGACGGAGGGCGCACGCCGCGCCAGATCTCGAAGGCCTCGGCCGCCTGCTCGACCAGCATGCCGAGCCCGTCGCGCGCGACCGCACCGTGCGTCTCGGCCCACGCCATGAAGCCCGCGGCCGCCGGGCCGTACATCATGTCGACCGCGAGCCCGCCGGCACGCAGCACGCGTGCGTTCACCGGCACCGCATCGCCCGCGAGGCTGGAGGCCGTGGCGTTGACCACCACGTCGAAGCTGCCCGGCACCTCGTCGAGCGCCCAGGCTTCCAGCGCGGCGCCGTGGCGCAGCGCGATGGCCGCATGACGGCGCACCAGTTCTACGGCCTTGCCGACCGTGCGGTTGGCCACCACGACGCGCGACGCACCGGCGTCGAGCAGCGGGCCGAGCACGCCGGCGGCCGCGCCGCCTGCGCCGATCAGCAGCAGCGACTTGCCCTTCAGCGGCACCGCGGCGTTGTGCACGATGTCGTTGACCAGGCCGATGCCGTCGGTGTTGTCCGCGTGGATGCTGCCGTCGTCCGCGAAGCGCAGCGTGTTCACCGCCTGCGCGAGCGAGGCGCGTTCGCTGACGTGCTGCGCGAGCGCGGCGGCGTCGAACTTGAAGGGCACGGTGACGTTGCAGCCGCGCGCGGTGTCGCCGCGCTCGGCGGCCTCCCGGCGAAAGGCCGCGATGCCTTCGGCGAAGGCGCCGAGGGGCACCAGCCGCCGGCCGTAGTCCATCTGCTGGCCGCAGAGTTCGGCAAAGCGCGCGTGGATGCGCGGCGAGCGGCTGTGCTCGACCGGGTTGCCCACTACACAGTACAGGTCCATGGCCTTGTCTCCGCTGCCGCCGGTGGCGTTGTCTTGTCGTGTTGACGGGTTACTGGGACGAGAGCTCGATGGTCTCGTCGCGCGTGAACTTGAAGCGCGACTGCAGCACGATCTGGTCGCTCTGCTTGCGCATGGCGTCGGTGAACTTGCCGAAGTTGCCCACGCTGCGCACGATGGCCTGCGCGCGCCGGTCGAGCGTGACGTCGCCGGAGCTTTCATCGACGGCGGTGTCGAGCACCTTGCCGTCGAAGTTGACGGTGATGGTCATCTTCAGCTCGCCGTAGAGCTTCTTGCCGGCGGCCGAAGGAAAGTTCTCGGTGCCCTTCAACTCGATGCGGCGGCGCAGCGTGTCCACGTAGATCGCGTAAGCGGCTTCTCGCGTGGCGGGGCTCAGGTAGCGTTTCTTGGGGCGCGCGTTTTCCTCGTTCACGCGGCGCTCGATTTCGGCGACCAGCTCCACCATCTGGCGGCGCTTTTCCTCGCGCGCTGCGGCCTCGGTCGGCTCGCCCGCGCTGCGCGGATCGGGCACCGGCATGGCGGCCAGTTCGCGCTTGATCTGCGCGAGCATCTGCATCTGCTGGGCCTGCAGCGCCTCGACCTGGCGACGCGAATCCTCGAACGAATCGCCCATGGCGGTGAAGCTCGACGGCGGCAGCGGGCTGGTTGCGCGGCCCCTGTCGAGGTCGCCGCCGCCCGCGAGCGAGGTCTGCGCCATCACGCGCGCGTTCGCATCGGGCCTGTCGTTGGTCTTGCTGTTGACCAGGATCACTTCGAGCGGCGTTTCGCTGAAGACCTTGTTGAACGACTCGGGGTCGACGAAGCGCACCGCGAGCAGTGCGGCGTGCGCAATGACCGACACGCCCAGAGCGATCTGCAGCGTGCTGAGGTCCTTGAAGTTCATTGCTAGAAACTCCTCCAGGGGCGCATTTCTCCGGACGATCCGCCGGCGTTCATGCGGGCGTGTTTTCGGGCGCGGCCTCGTTGTCCGTCAGATCGACGGCAATGGCGATCGGGCCTGCGACCACTTCTTCGTCGTCACCCTCTTCGTCGGCAGCCGCATCGGCCGCGTCGGTTTGAGGCGCGTCCAGGCGTTCGAGCACCGTGCCGGACACGTCGAGCGCGATCTCGTCGATCTCGCCGAGCTTCACGCGCAGGCGCGCGCCGCGCTCCTGCTGGCCCGCCACGGGGAACACCAGCGGCAGCGTTTCGGCACGCACCAGCGCGCCGTTGGGCAGGTCCTTGATGACGGTGGCTTCCAGCTCGGTGATGCCCTGCTGCTGCAGGTACTTCAGCGTCCAGAAGCGCTCCATGCCGCCCTGGTAGGCGTTGTAGGTCGCGTAGGCCGCATCGAAGCCCGAGAGGATCGAGAACAGGTCGGCGTCCTTCGGCTTGAACGGCGCGGCCAGCGCGGCGGTCTTGCCGTGGCGCGCGGCCGCGATGATCTGCCACTGGTTCACCAGGTCGGTGTAGCGGCGCAGGGGCGAGGTGCTCCAGGCGTAGCTCTTCACGCCCAGGCCCGCATGCGGCAGCGCGCGCGTGCCCATGCGCACCTTGATGCCGGGCGCCAGGCTGGCCTGGCTGCGGTAGAGGCCTGGCACGCCGAGTTCGCCCAGCCAGCTGCCCCAGGTGCTGTTGGCCAGGATCATGGCCTCGGACACGATCAGGTCGAGCGGCGCGCCGCGCTGGCGCGTGCCGATCTGCACCTGCTCGTTGCCGACCGGCTCCTTGCCGTCGTTGCCCACGAGGCGGAAGTTGTAGTCGGGCCGGTTGAAGTTCTCGGGCTTGCCGCGCACCACCTCGCGCTGCGCCTTCAGCTGCTTCGCCAGACGGAACAGGAAGGAGAGCGGGGCGCGCAGCTTGGCCGCGGCGTCGGGCGTGTTGTCGCTCTGGAAGGAGGCGTCTTCGAGCCAGGGCTGCGTGACGACGGCATCGAGCTGGTCGTGGCGCAGGTTGGCCACGATCGGCACGCGCTCCAGCTTGGTTTCGGTGCCCTGCAACTCGAGCGTGGCTTCGTCGAAACGCGCATAGAGCGACACGGCCGGGCGGTCGCCGCCTTCGAGCAGCGTGTAGGTGTCGACCACCTCGTCGGGCAGCATCGTGATCTTGTAGCCGGGCATGTAGACCGTCGACATGCGCGCACGCGCCACGTTGTCGATGGCGCTGCCGGGCGTGAGCGCCAGGGCCGGCGCCGCGATGTGGATGCCGACGGTGACGGTGCCGCTGCCCAGGCCCTGCACGGACAGCGCATCGTCGATTTCGGTGGTCTGCGAATCGTCGATCGAGAAAGCCTGTACGCCGGCGGCCACGGGCAGGTCGTCCACGATGGCCGGTGCCGCGAGCGCAGGGAAACCGGTGCCCTTGGGGAAGTTCTCGAACAGGAAGCGGCGCCAGTGGAACTGGTAGGGCGAGTCGATGGCGCCGGCGCGTTCAAGCAGGTCGAGCGGGGCGCGCTGCGTGGCGCGCGAGGCGTCGACCACGGCCTTGTATTCGGGGGCGTTCTTGTCGGGCTTGAACAGGATCTTGAAGAGCTGCTCGCGGATCGGCGGCGGGCACACGCCCTCGGCCAGCTGCCCGGCCCATTCGACGATCTGCGCCTGCACGGCCTTCTTTTTCTCGATGGCGGCCAGCGCCTGCTGCACGATCTCGGCCGGCGCTTTCTTGAAACGCCCCTTGCCCGCGCGGCGGAAATAGTGCGGCGCCTCGAACAGCGCGAACAATGCCGCGGCCTGCTGTGCGAGCGACGGCTTGTCGCTGAAATAGTCGGCCGCGAGATCGGCAAAGCCGAATTCCCCCTCGGCCGCGAATTCCCAGGCGAGGTCCAGGTCCATGGTGGCGGCGAGCGTGCGCGCCTCGGCGATCAGCTCGGCGGGCGACGGTTTCTCGAACCGCAACACGATATTGGCGCTCTTGACCTTGACGCGCTTGCCCGTGTCGAGCTCGACCTGCGCCGACGCTTCGGCCTCCGACAGTACGCGGCCGCCGAGGTACTTGCCGGCTTCTTCAAACAATACAAACATGGGCGGGATTCTCCCATGCAGCAGGGGGGCGCCCGGCCCCGCCGTGTTCAGACGGGGTTGATGAACGCCATCACGTCGTCGAGATGGCCTTTCTCGAAATCCGACAGGGCGTGGTCGCTGCCTTCGAGCAGCTTGATGTTGCTGTCGGGATAGCGCGCGGACATTTCGTGCCAGTCGAGCGCCTCGTCGCCCTTGGCGATGATCGCGAAGACGCGCTCGGGCCGCGTGAGCTGGCCGACTTCCATCGCGCGCAGCTCGTGGATGTACTCGGGACGGAAGTAGAAGTGCTCGGACGGGTCGTGCCACACGGTCTGGTCGCCGATGTAGCGTGTGAGGTCGCGCGCTGGATGCACCGCGGGGTTGAGCAGCACGGCGCGGCAGCGCGTCATGCCGGCCACGTAGGTGGCGTAGAAGCCGCCGAGCGACGAGCCGACCACCGCCATCGACTTGCGCGGCCAGTGCGCGATGCCTTTCATCACCATGTCGATCGCGTCATGCGGCGACGGCGGCAGTTGGGGGCACCACCAATGCAGATCCGGGTGACGCTGCGCCACCCGCTCGGCCATGATTCGAGCCTTGGTCGAACGGGGCGAAGAGCGAAAGCCGTGCAGGTACAACAGGTGAGTGGTTTGCGGATCCATGCGAGGAAAAAAAGGTGGGTGCCGACGTAGCCCCCCACTTGCGGGAAGCGGGTAATTTTGCATGAGGTCTGTTCTCGCGAGGCCGCTTCCAACGTACAAAAACCCCGCCGAGCGGGGTTCTTAGGTAAAGACACAGCTTACTGTTGCCAGGGTGCTCGGGCATCCTGCATGCGCCCTTGTCGGGTGTTGCCGCATGCAAGGAATTCAAAAGTATTCAGAGCGCAGCCATGGAAGCTCGAATGGTCTACGTTCGGACTACTTCGTCTGCGCAAAGCCTGCCATGTGAGGGTGTGCCATTGCGCTGCGCAGGCCGCTGAAAGCGGCGCAAAGTGTCGTGGCGAGGCTTGCCGCGCGCATCCCATGAACGGGTGAGGCTCGCCGGGATGTGCGGTGTACCGCGCGGCTTATGCTTGCACCCATGAACACCGAGACTCAGCACGACGCCACGCCACGCCGCTGGGGCGTGCTTGTTGTCGAAGACGACAGTCGCGCGCGCGCATTCTTCGAAGCCAGTGTGCAGCGCAGCCCGCGGCTTTACTGGCTCGGCAGCGCCGGCACGGTGCAGGAGGCGCTGGCCTGGCTGGCCCATACGGTCACCATTCCCGATGTGTTGCTGGTCGACCTCGGCATGCCCGACGGCACCGGGCTGGACGTGATCCGCGACGCCGTGACGCGTTTTCCGGGCTGCGAGCCGCTGGTGGTGTCGGTCTTTGGCGACGAGGAGAACGTGCTCGCGAGCATCGAGGCCGGTGCTGTCGGCTACATCCACAAGGACGCCGCGCCGGAGGACATCGCGCAGACCATCGTGGAGATGAAGGCCGGCGCCTCGCCGATCTCGCCCATGATCGCGCGGCGCGTGCTGGCCAAGTACCGCAGCCTGCAGTCGGCCGCCTTGCCTGGCGCATCTGCCGCCGTGGCGGGCGCCGCCCTCGAGGCGCCTTCCGAGGAGTCCGACCGCGGGTTGCTGTCGGCGCGCGAGCACGAGGTGCTCACGCTCATCGCTCGCGGCTTCTCCTATGCGGAAATCGCGCGGCTCAAGGGCCTGAGCGTGCACACGGTGCAGACCCACATCAAGAACCTCTACGGCAAGCTCGCGGTGCACTCCAAGAGCGAGGCGGTGTTCGAAGCGACGCGGCTCGGCCTGCTGTCACACCCGGGCTGAGGCCAGATGCGGCCGAGGCTGGTGTCGCTGCTGGTGCTGTGGCTGGCGCTGCTCGTGGCCGGCTGTTCGGGCGTCGCGACTGCGGCGGAAACGCCCATCGAGTTGCGCCGCGGTACCGTGACCACCGTGGTCGACGGCGTCATCCGCACCGAGCCGGTCGATCTGTCCTACCACTGGGACCGCCAGCACCACGGGCGCCCCGGGTTTGCGCGATTCGACCTGCCGTTCAGGCTCGATGCCGCGCCCCAGACGCCGTGGGGCATCTTCATTCCGCGCGTCGGCAATGTCTTCGAGGTGCAGCTCAACGGGGCGCTGCTGCAGGTCTACGGCGACCCCGAACGCGGCAACGACGCCGACTATGCCAAGGCGCCGATCTATGTGCCCGTGCCCGGGCGGTTGCTCAAGCAGGGCGACAACCTCCTGCAGATCCGCCTGCGTGCCGACACCGCGCGGCGCGGGGGCCTGTCGCGCGTGGTGATCGGCCCGGCGGCGCCGGTGCGAACCGAACTTTTCGAGAGCGCGTATGCGTGGCGCTTCACCGGCTCGGTGCTGCTGACCGCCTTCAGCCTGGTCGTGGGCGGTATCGCGCTGGGGCTGTGGCTCACGCAGGTCGATGCCCAGGGCCATGGCGCGAGCCGGCGCGACGGCATCTACCTGTGGGCAGCGCTGGCCGAGTTCTGCTGGGCGGTGCGCGTGGCCGACGGCGTGATCGCCGAGCCGCCGCTGCCCTGGGGCGTCTGGGGCGTGCTCATGGCGGCCTGTTATGCAGGCTGGACCGCCTCGGCCATGATGTTCTGCTTTCACCTCTCGGGATGGGCCCGCGAGCCGCGCCTGCAATGGCTGCGCTGGCCCTTGTGCGCCCTGGTGGCCGGCACCGTGGCGGCGAGTTCGCTGGCGTTGCGGCGCGAGGAGCCGCTGTGGCTCACCGGCTGGCTCGCCGTGGAGATCGTGTTCGTCGCAGGCTTCGTGGGCGCGTTCCTGGTGGCCACGGTGCGCCGGCCGGGCACCGAGCAGTGGCTGGTGGCCGGCGCGGCGCTGGTGTCGGTGGCGTTCGGCGTGCGCGACTGGCTGGTGATCCGGCTGAGCGACGCCTATGGCGAAACCACGTGGGTGCGCTATTCGTCGGTGTTCTTCGGTGTGGCGCTGCTGCTCATCGTGCTGCGGCGCTTCCATGCCGCAACGGTCCAGACGCGCGGCTGGGTCACCGCGCTGGGCGACCGCGTGGCACAGCGCGAGCGTGAACTGGCGGCCACCTATGCGGAGCTCGAGGCGGTGGCGCGCGACCAGGCGCGCACCCACGAGCGCGAACGCATCCTGCGCGACATGCACGACGGCGTGGGTTCGCACATCAGTTCGGCCATCCGGCAATTGCAGTCGGGCCAGACCAGTTCGGGCGACCTGCTGCGCACGCTGCGCGATTCGCTCGACCAGCTCAAGCTGTCGATCGACTCCATCCACCTGCCCCCGGGCGACGTGGGCGCCCTGCTGGCGGCGGCGCGCTACCGGCTGGAACCCCGGCTGGCGGCGGCGGGCATCGAGCTCGAATGGGCGGTGGACGAGCTGGCGCCGGTGGCGCGGCTCGACGCGCAGGCCATGCGGCAGCTGCAGTTCCTGCTGTTCGAGGCGATCTCGAACGTGCTGCAGCACGCCCAGGCCGGCGTGCTGCGCATCGAGGCCGGCATGCAGGGCGCAACCCTGCTGTTGCGCGTGATCGACAACGGCAAGGGCTTCGACGCAGCGCTCGCGCCGCGGGCGCTGTCGGAGCGCGCGGGGGCCATCGGCGCCCGGCTGGCGGTCGAAAGCCGACCAGGGCGCACGGTCGTTCAACTCACTTTCGATTGAGTCGGCCGGCAGGGCGCGGATAATCCGCCCCCATGTCTGCCGTGTTCAATCAGCCCTCCCTGGCGCGTCGCATCGCGCCCATCTTCCAGGGCTTCGACGGCTTTCTGGCCTTCGCCGTGCTGCTGCTCGCGTTCGCCGGCTTGCTGACCATGTATTCCTCGGGGTACGACCACGGCTCCCGTTTCATCGACCACGGCCGCAACATGCTGCTGGCCGGCTTCATCATGTTCGTGGTGGCGCAGGTGCCGCCGCAGCGCCTGATGGTGGCCGCCGTGCCGCTCTATTCGATGGGCGTGGCGCTGCTGGTGGCGGTGGCGCTGTTCGGCATCACCAAGAAGGGCGCGCAGCGCTGGATCAACCTGGGCGTGGTGATCCAGCCCAGCGAAATCCTGAAGATCGCCATGCCGCTGATGCTGGCGTGGTGGTTCCAGCGTCGCGAAGGCCAGCTGCGCCCGCTCGACTTCGTGGTCGCCACGGTGCTGCTGGCGGTGCCGGTCGGTCTCATCATGAAACAGCCCGACCTGGGCACCTCGCTGCTGGTGCTGGCGGCCGGGATGGCGGTGATCTTCTTTGCCGGGCTGCCCTGGAAGCTGATCGTGCCGCCGGTGGTGCTCGGCGCGGTGGCCGTCGCGCTGATCGTGGGTTTCGAGCCCCAGCTGTGCGCCGATGGCGTCGACTGGCGGGTGCTGCACGA
This sequence comes from Variovorax pasteuri, assembly GCF_051216435.1. NCBI lineage: Bacteria > Pseudomonadati > Pseudomonadota > Betaproteobacteria > Burkholderiales > Comamonadaceae > Variovorax > Variovorax pasteuri. Next base: position 86,503 of record NZ_JBPJZS010000006.1, on the reverse strand, counting down.
CTACCAGAAGCAGCGCGTGTGCACGCTGCTCGACCCGAGCAAGGACCCGCTGGGCAAGGGTTTCCACATCATCCAGGGAATGATCGCCATCGGTTCGGGCGGCGTGGGCGGCAAGGGCTTCATGCAGGGCACGCAGACGCACCTCGAGTTCATTCCCGAGCGCACCACCGACTTCATCTTCGCGGCCTATTCCGAGGAGTTCGGGCTGGTGGGCAACCTGGCGCTGATCGCATCCTTCATCCTGCTGATCTTCCGCGGGCTGACCATCGCGGCCAACGCGACGACGCTGTTCTCGCGCCTGCTGGCGGGCGCCGTGACCATGATCTTCTTCACCTACGCCTTCGTGAACATGGGCATGGTGAGCGGCATCCTGCCGGTGGTGGGCGTGCCGCTGCCATTCATCAGCTACGGCGGCACGGCCATGGTGACGCTGGGGCTCGGGCTGGGCATCCTGATGTCGATAGCCCGGGCGAGGAAGCTGGCGCAAAACTAGCGCTGGCGCGCCGAGTGCCCTTTGGGGCAGCGCGGAGGAGGGTGGCTGCCTAGAATGTCGGAATGATCTCTCGCGAACCCACCATCGAGCGCCTCGCCACGGCGCAACAACTGCTCCTCACGCCGTTCGGACTCGACGAATCGCACCTGAGCAAGGCCCTGGCCGAGATCACCGCCCACAAGGTGGATGACGCCGACCTGTACTTCCAGTACACGCGCAGCGAGGGCTGGAGCCTCGAGGAGGGCATCGTCAAGACCGGCAGCTTCAGCATCGACCAGGGCGTCGGTGTGCGCGCGGTCAGCGGCGAGAAAACCGCCTTCGCCTACTCGGACGACATTTCCGAAGCTTCGCTGCTCGATGCGGCCCGCACGGTGCGCTCCATTTCCTCCGCAGGCCGCACCGGCCGCGTGAAGACACCGCCCCGCAAGATCGCTTCGAGCCGGTCGCTCTACGACGGCGTCGACCCCATCTCCACGCTCGACAGCACGGCCAAGGTCAAGCTGCTCGAAAAGGTCGAAAAACTCGCCCGCTCGCGCGACCCGCGCGTGGCGCAGGTCATGGCCGGCCTGGCGAGCGAGTACGACGTGGTGCTCGTGGCGCGCGCCGACGGCACGCTGGCTGCAGACGTGCGCCCGCTGGTGCGCCTGTCGGTCACCGTTATTGCCGAGCAGAACGGCCGCCGCGAAGTCGGCTCGGGCGGTGGCGGCGGGCGTTTCGGCCTGGCCTATTTCACCGACGAGCAGATCGCCGAGTACGTCGACCATGCCGTCAAGGCGGCCCTGACCAACCTCGACGCCCGCCCGGCTCCGGCCGGCGAAATGACCGTGGTGCTCGGCTCCGGCTGGCCCGGCATCCTGCTGCACGAGGCCATCGGCCACGGGCTGGAGGGCGATTTCAACCGCAAGGGTTCGAGCGCTTTCTCGGGCCGCATCGGCCAGCGCGTGGCGGCCAAGGGCGTCACCGTGCTCGACGACGGCACCATCGCCGACCGCCGCGGCTCGCTCAACGTCGACGACGAGGGCAATGCCAGCCAGCGCAACGTGCTCATCGAAGACGGCATCCTGAAGGGCTACATCCAGGACTCGATGAACGCGCGCCTCATGAAGGTCAAGCCCACCGGCAACGGCCGCCGCGAGAGCTATGCGCACGTGCCGATGCCGCGCATGACCAACACCTACATGCTCGGCGGCGACAAGGACCCCAAGGAAATCGTCGCCAGCATCAAGAAGGGCCTGTACGCCACCAACTTCGGCGGCGGGCAGGTCGACATCACCAGCGGCAAGTTCGTGTTCTCGGCCAGCGAAGCGTATTGGGTGGAGAACGGCAAGATCCAGTATCCGGTGAAGGGCGCGACCATCGTGGGCAACGGCCCCGACGCACTGACCCGCGTGACCATGATCGGCGACGACATGGCGCTCGATTCGGGCGTGGGCACCTGCGGCAAGGAAGGCCAGAGCGTGCCCGTGGGCGTGGGCCAGCCCACCCTGCGCATCGATGGTTTGACCGTGGGCGGCACGGCCTGAGGGATTGTTAAGGCTTGTTAAGCTGCGCTCCGTCGTTTTTCAAACAAGGAGCGTATCGATGAGGATCAGGATCAATTCGCCCGCGGCTCTGCTGGCCGCGACTGCCGTCGTGGCACTGGCGGGTGCGGGTTGCGCATCGCGCGGCGGTTCCGCTGGCAGCCAGACCGCCGCGGCGCCCGCAGTCACGCCCACGGCGCCGGCGCGTGGCGGCGCCAAGGCCGGCATGGACGCCCAGGGCAACGTGGTCGACTCGTCGAAGGTCGAGGCCGGCAGCGGCCGCACCGTCAAGGGCCTGAACGGCTACGAAGGCGAGATCACCGGCAACCCGGCGCGCAACAGCAAGTTCACGCGGCTGCAGATCGGCATGAGCGCCAAGCAGGTCACCGACCTTGCCGGCCAGCCGACCGACCAGGGCGCCTACGTGACCGGCAAGGCCTTCATTCCGTTCTATTTCGGCAGCGACCGCCATCGCTTCGAGATGACGTACAAGGGCCAGGGCCGTCTCATCTTCGCGGGCGGCGGCATGGGCGACTACTCCGCCGGCAACCTGATCTGGATCATCCACAACCCCAACGAATCGGGTTACCGATAAGAACAACGAACGCCCGGCCCCTGTGCCGGGTTTTCTTTTTCCGTGCTACATTCCGCCCACATGTCCGCCCTCCGCGCTTATTTCTTTGCCTACTTTTGGTTCCCGGTTTCCGGCGGACGAGAGGCGAGCGCGTAAAGCACACGAACACCCTCCCAGAACCGCCGGTGGCCTCAAGCCCCCGGCGGTTTTTTTATGCCCTGACGATATTCACTCCAACAAGGAAGCACCCATGAGCACGAACACTGCCCCCGCCAGCGACAGCTGGTATGCGAGCGTCGAGAAAACCAGCAAGACCGACGACGAACGCATCAAGGACATCAACGTGCTCCCCCCTCCTGAACATCTGATCCGCTTCTTCCCGATTCGCGGCACGCCCGTCGAGACGCTGATCGAAGGCACGCGCCGCAGCATCCACAACATCATGGCGGGCAAGGACGATCGGCTGCTGGTGATCATGGGGCCGTGCTCCATCCACGACCCGGCCGCGGCGCTCGAATACGCCCGCCGCCTGAAGGTCGAGCGCGAGAAGTACGCCGGCACTCTGGAAATCGTGATGCGCGTGTACTTCGAGAAGCCGCGCACCACCGTCGGATGGAAGGGGCTCATCAACGACCCGTACCTCGACGAGAGCTTCCGCATCGACGAAGGCCTGCGCATTGCGCGCCAGTTGCTGATCGACATCAACCGTCTGGGCCTTCCGGCGGGCAGCGAGTTCCTCGACGTGATCTCGCCGCAGTACATCGGCGACCTGATCGCCTGGGGCGCCATCGGCGCGCGCACCACCGAAAGCCAGGTGCACCGCGAGCTGGCGTCGGGCCTGTCGGCCCCCATCGGCTTCAAGAACGGCACGGACGGCAATATCCGCATTGCCACCGACGCCATCCAGGCGGCGGCGCGCGGGCATCACTTCCTGTCGGTGCACAAGAACGGCCAGGTCGCGATCGTGCAGACCAACGGCAACCCCGACTGCCATGTGATCCTGCGCGGCGGCAAGGCGCCCAACTACGACGCCGCCAGCGTCGAGACCGCCTGCAAGGACCTCGAAGCCGCCAAGCTGCCGCCTACGCTGATGGTCGACTGCAGCCACGCCAACAGTTCCAAGCAGCACCACAAGCAGATCGAGGTGGCCACGGACATCGCCGCGCAGATCGCCAGCGGCTCGAAGCGCGTGTTCGGTGTCATGGTCGAAAGCCATCTGCAGGCCGGTGCCCAGAAGTTCACGCCGGGCAAGGACCAGCTGTCGGGCCTCGAGTACGGCAAGAGCATCACCGATGCATGCATCGGCTGGGACGATTCTGTGAAGGTGCTCGACACGCTGTCGCAAGCCGTCAAGCGGCGCCGGGGCTGACCGGCGCCGAGGCAGGCTTCTAAAGCATTCCGGCCAGGTCGGGCCAGTGGTGCCGCATCGACGCAGCCTCGTCGCTGTCGGGCGGCACCAGGGAGAAATCGGCGAAGTCGAAGCCCGGCCCGACCATGCAGGCGACCAGCGTGTAGTCGCCTGCGGTGTGGCCCTGGATCGGCTGGGCGGCCTGCCATTGGCCGGCGGGCACCACGTGCTGGGGCCGGTTGCCATGGACGTCGACCCGGCCCAGCCGCACATGGGCCGGCGCGGTGCGCATTGCGGCGTCGCAGGTCCACAGCGCCAGCGGCACGCCTTCCAGATGGACCCAGACTTCGTCGGACAGCACCCGGTGCCAGCGCGAATGCTGGCCCGCTTCGAGCAGGAAGTAGATGCTGGTCAGCGCGCTGCGCGTTGCGCGGCCATCGGTGGGCGCGACGCTCGCGGCCGAACGGAACACTTCGCTGTACCAGCCGCCCTCGGGATGGGGCTGCAACTTCAGGGTGTCGATCAGCTCGCGTGCGCGTGGGACGGGCATGGCGCTCATGATGCCGCCGTCGCGCGCAGCGCCGCAAGCAGTTTGTCGTGCACACCGCCGAAGCCGCCGTTGCTCATGCAGACCATGTGATCGCCCGGCCGCGCCGCGGCCACGATCTGCCGCACCAGCGGCTCGATGGCACCGGCCGCCTGCGCCCGATCGCCCATCGGCGCGAGCGCTGCGGCGGCATCCCAGTCGAGCCCGGCCGTGTGGCAGAACGACAGGTCGGCCGATTCCAGGCTCCAGGGCAGTTGCGCGGCCATGACGCCCAGCTTCATCGTGTTGCTGCGCGGCTCGAAGGCCGCGAGGATGCGCTCACTTTTCTTGCCGGCTGCATCCAGCTTGCTGCGCAGCCCGTCGAGCGTGGTGCGGATGGCGGTCGGGTGGTGGGCGAAGTCGTCGTACACCGTGATCGCACCGCCTGTGCGCTCGACCGTGCCGCGCAGCTCCATGCGGCGTCGCACGTTGCGGAAGCTGCCCAGCGCCCGAGCCGCCTCGGCTGGCGCCACGCCGACATGCTCGGCCGCGGCGATGGCCGCCAATGCATTCATCTGGTTGTGCAGGCCAGAGAGTTCCCATTCGACCCGGCCGACCGCCTCGCCGCGCCGAAGCACGTCGAAGGCATCGTGCGTGCCGCGCGCCTGCCACTGCGTATTCGCTCCGCCGGCACCGAAGCGCGCCAGTTCGCTCCAGCAGCCCTGCGCCAGCACGCGCTGCAGGCTGTCTTCGGTCGCGTTCACCACCAGCCGCCCGGTGCTCGGCACCGTGCGCACGAGGTGATGAAACTGGCGTTCGATGGCGGCAAGGTCGTCGAAGATGTCGGCGTGATCGAACTCGAGGTTGTTCAGCACGGCAGTGCGAGGCCGGTAATGCACGAACTTGCTGCGTTTGTCGAAGAAGGCAGTGTCGTACTCGTCCGCCTCGATGACGAAGGCCGGGCCGTCGCCCAGCCGGGCCGACACCCCGAAGTCGAGCGGCACGCCGCCCACCAGGAACCCCGGCGCCTTGCCGCCTTGTTCCAGGGCCCAGGCCAGCATCGAGGTGGTCGTCGTCTTGCCGTGCGTGCCGGCCACCGCCAGCACGTGGCGACCGAACAGCACATGCTCTGCGAGCCACTGCGGTCCGCTGGTGTAGGGCTTGCCCGCGTCCAGGATGGCCTCCATCAGCGGGAACTTGGGGCTGCCGTCGGGCAGGCGCGCGCGGGACACCACGTTGCCGACCACGAACATGTCGGGTGAAAGGGAGAGCTGGTCTGCGCCGAAGCCCTCGATCAGGTCGATGCCAAGGGCGCGCAGCTGGTCGCTCATGGGCGGGTACACGCCGGCGTCGCAGCCCGTGACCCGGTGGCCCGCCTCGCGCGCCAAGGCGGCCACACCGCCCATGAACGTGCCGCAGATACCCAGAATATGAATGTGCATCGGTCGATTCTAGGGAGGCGACCTGCGCGCCCCGCGTGGCCCCCTCGCGTTTGTCCCGTGCTTCGTACTGATGTTGATGTGGAGGATGTCTTCAGCAGGCAAAATGCCCCGATGGACACGTCCAAGCGTGAAATTGCCGCCACTGCAGCCCGCCTCGTCGTCGAGGAGGGACTGGAATACGGTCCGGCCAAGCGCCGGGCACTGCGTGATCTGGGGCTGTCGGCGCGCACGGCGCTGCCGAACAACGACGAAGTCGAGGCCGAGGTGCGCGAGTACATCGAGCTGTTCTGTGCCGACACCCAGCCGCAGGAACTGCATGCATTGCGCTTGCTGGCGCTCGAATGGATGGAGCGCATGGCGGTGTTTCGCCCTCATGTGGGCGGCGCGGTATGGCACGGTACCGCCACCCGTCTGTCAGACATTTATATTCAATTGTTCTGCGATGATTCCAAGTCGGCCGAAATCGCCCTGATCGATCACCATGTGGACTATGAGCCGCGCATGGTGACCGGCTTCCATGGCGAGCAGGTCGAGGCCTTGAGCGTGCACGCCCCAAGCCGTGCGCTCGGCGAGGAAATCGGCGTGCACCTGCTGGTCTACGACTTCGATGACCTGCGCGGGGCCCTGAAGCCCGATGCCCAGGGACGCGCGCCACGCGGCGACCTGCCCGCATTGCGTCGACTGATTGAACAAGAAAAGGACCAGTGAATGACTTCTTCGCCTACCCGTCGCGGCATGCTCTATGCCGGCGTGGCGGCAGCGGCTGCGGCCGCCGGGCTCGGTGGCGCCTGGTGGAAGGAACGTGGCAGCGGCGCGGGCGGTGAGATGCTCGATGCGACTTTCTGGGCGCAGAGCTTCGAGCGTCCCGAAGGTGGCGACCTCGTGATGTCGAGCCTGCGCGGCAAGCCCTTGCTGCTCAACTTCTGGGCCACCTGGTGCCCGCCCTGCATCGAAGAAATGCCGATGATCGATGCCTTTTTCCGTGAACATGGCGTTAACGGTTGGCAAGTGGTCGGATTGGCTATCGATCAGCCCAGCGCCGTGCGCAAGTTCCTGCAGCGCACGCCCGTCACCTACCCGACTGGATTGGCGGGCCTGCAGGGAACTGAGTTGGTCAAGAATCTGGGCAACACGGGCGGTGGGTTGCCCTTCACGCTGGTCCTCAATGGAGGCGGCTCGGTGGCGGCCCGTAAAATGGGCAAGCTCGAACCCTCCGACCTGGACACCTGGCGGCGTGAACTTGTTCATGGTTAGAATCAGCCCCCTTCCCCTGGCGTTAGACGCCGAACGCCGAAAATCAACGATTTTCGAACAAGTTATATCCTGAAGACCGGCCAAGCCGGCAATGGAGTCCCATGGACCTGCGCAAACTCAAGACACTGATCGACCTGGTGTCCGAATCGAATATTTCCGAACTGGAAATCACTGAGACCGAAGGCAAAGTCCGCATCGTCAAGGGCGGCGGCGCCGCACCGGTGCAATATGTGCAAACCCTGTCGGCGCCTCAGGCCGCTGCCGCCCCGGCTGCAGCCGGCGTGGCCGCAGCACCCGCTGCCGAAGCTGCACCTGCCGCACCGGCCGGTCATGCCGTGAAGTCGCCGATGGTCGGCACCTTCTACCGCTCGTCGAGCCCGGGCGCCGCGGCGTTCGTGGAGGTCGGCAGCAAGGTGAACGAGGGCGACACGATCTGCATCATCGAGGCGATGAAGATCCTCAACGAAATCGAGGCCGACAAGTCGGGCACGATCACCCAGATCCTCGGCGAAAACGGGCAGGCGGTCGAATACGGCCAGCCGCTGTTCATCATCGAGTGACCATGTTCAAGAAGATCCTGGTTGCAAACCGGGGGGAAATTGCCCTCCGGATCCAGCGCGCCTGCAGCGAGCTCGGCATCAAGGCCGTGATGGTGTATTCCGAGGCCGACCGCGACGCCAAGTACATCAAGCTCGCCGAAGAGGCCGTGTGCATCGGCCCGGCCCCGTCGGCGCTGAGCTACCTCAACATGCCGGCGATCATTTCGGCGGCCGAAGTGACGGATGCCGAGGCCATCCACCCGGGCTACGGCTTCCTGAGCGAGAACGCGAACTTCGCCGAACGCGTGGAGCAGAGCGGTTTCCAGTTCATCGGCCCCACGCCCGACAACATTCGCACGATGGGCGACAAGGTGTCGGCCAAGCAGGCCATGATCAAGGCCGGCGTGCCTTGCGTGCCGGGCTCGGAAGGTGAGCTCTCGGACGATGCGGCCACCAACAAGCGCATTGCGCGTGCGATCGGCTACCCGGTCATCATCAAGGCGGCAGGCGGCGGCGGTGGCCGCGGCATGCGTGTGGTGCACACCGAGGCGGCACTGGTCAACGCGATCCAGATGACCAAGGCGGAAGCCGGTGCGGCCTTCAGCAATCCGGCCGTGTACATGGAGAAATATCTCCAGAACCCGCGCCACATCGAGATCCAGATCCTCGCGGACAAGCACAAGAACGCGGTCTACCTGGGCGAGCGCGACTGCTCCATGCAGCGCCGCCACCAGAAGGTGATCGAGGAATCGCCCGCACCTGGCATTCCGCGCAAGCTGATCGAGAAGATCGGCGAGCGCTGCGCGGCCGCCTGCAAGAAGATCGGCTACCGCGGCGCCGGCACCTTCGAGTTCCTCTACGAAAACGGCGAGTTCTACTTCATCGAGATGAACACGCGCGTGCAGGTGGAGCATCCGGTGACGGAGTTCACCACGGGCATCGACATCGTCAAGACGCAGATCATGGTCGCGGCCGGCGAAAAGCTGCCGTTCACGCAGCGCCAGATCCAGATGCGCGGCCATGCCATCGAGGTGCGCATCAACGCCGAGGACGCCTGGAAGTTCACGCCGTCGCCGGGCCGCATCACCATGTGGCATCCCCCGGGCGGCCCGGGTGTGCGCGTCGATTCGCATGCGTACACCAACTACTTCGTGCCGCCGAACTACGACTCGATGATCGGCAAGATCATCGTCTACGGCGACACGCGCGAGCAGGCCATGGCCCGCATGCGCACGGCGCTGAACGAGACCGTGATCGAAGGCATCCAGACCAACATCCCGCTGCACCGCGAGCTGATGGTCGATTCCAAGTTCATGACCGGCGGCACCAACATCCACTACCTCGAAGAGTGGCTGGCGGCGCACAAGCGCTGACCCGGGACGCCGCGATGTTTGAACTCCGCCTGATGGCGCCGGAAGACCGGGTCGAAACGCTCAGCGATGCGCTCGACGCCCTCGACGCGCTGAGCGTGTCGGTGGAAGACGCCGATGCGCAGACCGACGCCGAGCAGGCGCTGTTCGGCGAGCCGGGCATGCCGCCGCCCAAGGAGGGCTGGCAGCGCTCGCGCGTGATCGCGCTGTTCTCCGATGAAGCGCTCGCGAAGGAGGCTGCATCGGTGCTCGCGCTGCAGGACTTCTTCGAAGGCTGCGAGGTGCTGGGCATTGCGTCGGTGCCCGAGCAGGACTGGGTGCGGCTCACGCAATCGCAGTTCGCGCCGGTCGAGATCACGCCCGAGTTCTGGATCGTGCCCACGTGGCACGAGCCGCCGGCGCAGGCGAAGCAGGTGATCCGGCTCGACCCGGGCCTGGCCTTCGGCACCGGCACGCATCCCACCACGCGCATGTGCCTGCGCTGGATCGCGACACAGGGCGCGCTCGGCAACCAGCGCGTGCTCGACTACGGCTGCGGCTCCGGCATCCTCGCGATCGGCGCGGCCAAGTTCGGCGCCACCGATATCGACGCTGTCGACATCGACGAAGCCGCGGTTTCCTCGACCGTGCTCAACGCCGAGGCCAACGCGGTGCAATTGAAGGCCGGGCTGCCCGAAGCCGCCAAGGGCGCTTACGACACCGTGCTCGCCAACATCCTCGCCACGCCCCTCAAGGTGCTTGCACCGCTGCTGCGCAGCCATGTAAAAGCCGGCGGATCGCTGGTGCTGGCCGGCATCCTCGCGCGCCAGGCCGACGAGCTGAAGGAAGCGTACGCGCCTTACGCCGCGCTCGAAGTCAGCGACACCGAGGACGGCTGGATCCTCATGACTGCGCGCTGCTGAGTTGTCGATGGCGCGCGCGGCCGGCGGTTCGCGCCGCGTCGCATCCCTCACGCGGCGAGGGCCCAACCCTACAATCGCCCGGTCATGAGCCTCGTCACGCGCTGCCCCGCCTGCACCACCACCTTCAAGGTGGTGCGCGACCAGCTTCGCATCTCCGACGGGTGGGTGCGTTGCGGCCGATGCAGCCACGTGTTCGACGCCACGCTCGACCTGCACGAGGCACCCGACGGTGCGCTGCCGCCGGCGCAGGGTGGCTACATGCCCGGGTTGGTCGACCCTTCGGGTGAGCCCAAGGCCCAGGTGTCGGTGACACCTGAGATCACGCCGCCATCGCCGCCCGGGCCCACAGTGCCCGTGCCGCAGTCGGAGGACGCGGACTTCTTCGACGAAGAACTCGAACTGCCGCCGCGCGCAGAGCCGGCGCCCCCGGCGCCTGTGCCCGCTCCCGAGCCCGTCGAACCCGCTAAGCCTCCCGTTTTCTCCCTGACATTGCCCGACCACGGCATCGCTGCGGACGAGCCCTGGTCCGACCTCGATGTCACCGAGCCCGCGTGGAAGCCGCCGCCGAGCACGTTGCCGCCGTTCCCGAACATCGACCTCAACCTCGCGTCGCCGCCACCTGCGGCACGCCCGCCTGCGCCGCCGCTGCCGGTTGCGTCTCGCATCAAGGTGCGCTCCCTCATCGAGCGCGCGAGCGACGACGGGGAAGGGGAGCGCGAGCAACAGGAAAAAGACCACGACCAGGTGCAGATGCAGAAGGCGCTGCGCCGCGCCCGCACCAAGTCGGCCAAGATCGCGGACGCCAAGGCACGCGACGAGCGCGCAGCCGCCAAGGCCGCCGGGACCACCGAAGGGTCGGTGGTGCAGGTGGCGAGCGAGCCCGACTATTCGCTGTCCTCGGCTTTCGAGCTGCCGGTGGGGCACCCCCTTGCCGACGAGGACGAGCTCGCCGACACCTCGCCGGGCTTCTGGCACCGCAAGGGCGTGCGCATGGTCCTGGTCGTGCTGGCGGTGCTTGCCGTGCTGCTGCTTGCCGCACAGGTGCTGCGCCACAACCGCGACGGTATCGCCGCGCGCCAGCCCAACCTGCGCCCCGCGCTCGCCATGCTGTGCCAATACACCGACTGCGAACTTGCGGCCCTGCGCCAGATCGGCGACATCGTGATCGAAGGCGCGGCCTTCGCGCGCGAGAAGACCGGCGCCAGCGACTACCGGCTGAGCTTCACCCTGCGCAACGGCGCCACCGTGCCGCTCGCCATGCCGGCCGTCGAGCTCTCGCTGCTCGACACGCAGGAGCGTGCCGTGGTGCGCCGCGTGCTCATGCCCGCTGACTACGGCGCACCGGCGGTGCTGCAGGCGCGCACCGACCGCGCGGCCTCGCTGCCCCTGAGCCTTTCGGCCTCGGAGGCCGCGGCGTTGCCGCCCATCGCGGGGTACCGCGTCGAAGCCTTCTATCCCTGAACGGGTGCTTTCACGCATCCCGTTCTCGTCCTTCATTCTTCTACCTTCAACCAACGGTTCAACCATGGCAGCAGTGATTTGCGGTTCTCTCGCGTTCGACACCATCATGACTTTCGAGGGCCGGTTCGCCGACCAGATCCTGCCGGACCAGCTGCACATCCTCAATGTGTCGTTCCTGGTGCCGACGCTGCGGCGTGACTTCGGTGGCTGCGCCGGCAACATCGCGTACAGCCTCAACGCGCTGGGCGGCACGGCGCTGCCCATGGCCACGCTCGGCAACGATGGTGCCGCGTACCTGGAGCGCATGCGCACGCTGGGCATCGACACCGAGTTCGTGCGCCAGCTCGACGACACCTACACCGCGCAGGCGATGATCATGAGCGACGTCGACAACAACCAGATCACCGCCTTCCATCCGGGCGCGATGCAGCAGGCGCACATCACCAAGGTGGCCGCGCGCGACGACATCAAGCTGGGCATCATCGCGCCCGACGGCCGTGACGCGATGCTGCAGCATGCCGAGCAGTTCGCCGCGGCGGACATCCCCTTCGTGTTCGATCCGGGCCAGGGCCTGCCGATGTTCGACGGCGAGGCGCTGCGCCACTTCGTCGAGCTTGCGAGCTGGGTGGTGGTGAACGACTACGAAGGCAAGATGCTCTCGCAGCGCACCGGCTGGAGCCTGGCCGAGATCTCGCAGCGCGTGCGCGGCCTGGTGGTCACGCTGGCGGGCGAGGGCTGCGAGGTGTGGGTCGGCGGCGAGCGCGAGCATGTGCCCGGCGTGGTGGCGACCGAGGTGGTCGAGCCCACGGGCTGCGGCGACGCATGGCGCGGCGCGCTGCTGTTCGGTCTGGAAAAGGGCTGGTCGCTGGCGCAGTGCGCGGCGTTGGGCAACAAGGTCGGCGCGATCAAGATCGCGCAACGTGGCCCGCAGAACTACGAGATCGACCGCAAGGCCCTGGGCCTCTGAGCGTCTTCTTCCCGCGCCGGCTCGCCGGCTTGTGCTCGTTCATCGAGCGCTCATGAAAAAAGCCCGACACCGTGAGGTGCCGGGCTTTGCGCCTTCAAGGCTGCTGAGAAAACTCAGGGCTTGCTGGCCGTGGGGAACGGCCAGGCTGCCTGAGGGTTCAGCGTCGTTTGCGCCGCAGGAGCGGGCGCTACGGCAGCTGCCTTGGCAGGCGCTGCTGCCTTGGGAGCCTTCTTTGCAGCAGGCTTCTTGGCAGCAGCGGCAGGCTTGGCGGCAGCGGGCTTTTTCGCGGCTTTCTTGGCCGCAGCCTTTTTCGCAGGCGCCTTCTTGGCAGCAGCTTTCTTCGCCGGCGCCTTCTTGGCGGCGGCCTTCTTCGCCGGAGCCTTCTTGGCAGCGGCCTTCTTGGCCGGTGCTGCCTTCTTGGCGGCTACCTTCTTCGCAGGTGCCTTCTTGGCGGCGGCCTTCTTGGCCGGTGCTGCCTTCTTGGCGGCTACCTTCTTTGCCGGCGCTGCCTTCTTGGCGGCTACCTTCTTGGCAGCGACCTTCTTTGCCGGTGCTGCCTTCTTGGCGGCTACCTTCTTGGCCGGAGCCTTCTTAGCAGCCACGACCTTCTTTGCCGGAGCCTTCTTTGCAGCGACCTTCTTGGCCGGCGCTTTCTTTGCAGTTGCCATTTCTATTTCTCCTTGATCAAGTTGAAAAAAATCAACCTATTGAAGCACTCCACGCACGTTGGGTAGCGTGAAGTGATTCATGGCGTTGGAATCTGAGCTCCAGCACCATGAACACCTGAGCCCTCATCCATGCCGCGCTCTTTGGCGCAGTCGGTGGCAAGGGCAATTCTTGAATTCACTAATTCTTGTCGAAAGATTCAATCCCACGAGAGCGCGCCGCCCGATTGGTACTCGATCACGCGCGTCTCGAAAAAGTTGCGTTCCTTCTTCAGGTCAATCATTTCGCTCATCCAGGGGAACGGGTTTTCCTCGTTCGGGAAGAGCGTTTCGAGGCCGATCTGCTGTGCACGCCGATTGGCGATGTAGCGCAGGTAGCCCTTGAACATGGAGGCGTTCATGCCGAGAACGCCACGCGGCATCGTGTCTTCGGCGTATTTGTACTCGAGTTCGACGGCCTTCATGAAGAGGTCCTTGATCTCGGCCTTGAACTCCGGGGTCCAGAGGCCGGGGTTCTCGAGCTTGAGCTGGTTGATCAGGTCGATGCCGAAGTTGCAGTGCATCGACTCGTCGCGCAGGATGTACTGGTACTGCTCGGCGGCGCCGGTCATCTTGTTCTGGCGGCCCAGCGCCAGGATCTGCGTGAAGCCGACGTAGAAGAACAGGCCTTCCATCAAGCAGGCGAACACGATGAGCGACTTGAGCAGCGTCTGGTCGGTTTCGTGCGTGCCGGTCTTGAAGTGCGGGTCGCTGATGGCGTCGATGAACGGGAGCAGGAACTGGTCCTTCTCGCGGATCGACTGCACTTCGTTGTAGGCGTTGAAGATCTCGCTCTCGTCCAGGCCGAGCGACTCGACGATGTACTGGTACGCGTGCGTGTGGATCGCTTCCTCGAACGCCTGGCGCAGCAGGAACTGGCGGCATTCGGGGGCCGTGATGTGGCGGTAGGTGCCCAGCACGATGTTGTTCGCGGCCAGCGAGTCGGCGGTCACGAAGAAGCCGAGGTTGCGCTTGACGATGCGGCGTTCGTCTTCGGTCAGGCCGTTCGGGTCTTTCCACAACGCGATGTCGCGCGTCATGTTCACTTCCTGCGGCATCCAGTGGTTGGCGCAGGTGGCGAGGTATTTTTCCCAGGCCCACTTGTACTTGAACGGCACCAGCTGGTTGACGTCGGTCTGGCCGTTGATGATGCGCTTGTCGGAAGCCTTGACGCGTTGGGCGACGGCGGGTGTTGCTGCGGCTGCGGGAGCAACCGAACGCAGCGGCGCGGCGCCGTCATCGAACGTGCCGACGGTGCGAAGAGCAGGTTGTGCAATCGACGAAGTCGGAGCATCCAACGAACGACCTGCGGGCGAACCGACGGTCGATGCGTTGTGGTGCTGCAATCCTTGTTGCATATCCTTTGATAAGGAGGGCTTGACTTCTTCGTCCCAGGTCAACATAGAAAAATCCAATGCTCAAATTATCGGAGTAACGATGTGAGTTGCAAAGTGCTCGTTCACATCGCACGCCATTTATGTGGTTGTTATGTTGCTCGCATGCATCGCGCGATGTCAGTCAATGCCGTCATTGAGTGAACGTCGAGTGTCTTTCGCATGCACCTCGCTGAATCGCTGAAGCGCCGCGCGCGCATTTCGAATGCATCGCGCGGCGCTTCACTTGCACATCACTGGCAGGCTTCGCAGGTCGGATCGTCCACACCGCAGAACGCGATGTCGGTGGCGGGCATCGCGCTCATCCGTGCCTTCGCGGCAGCCGCGGCGGCTTCGAGTGCGCTCATGCCCGAGGGTGCGTCGTTGCCCGACGACACCGCGTTGAGACGGCCCGATTGCACCGTCGATTTTTCAGCGTGCGTCGCGCTCTGCGTGCGCAGGTAGTACGTGGTCTTCAGGCCGCGCAGCCATGCGAGCTTGTACGTGTCGTCGAGCTTCTTGCCCGATGCGCCGGCCATGTAGATGTTCAGCGACTGCGCCTGGTCGATCCACTTCTGGCGACGCGAGGCGGCTTCGACCAGCCAGGTGGTTTCCACTTCGAACGCGGTGGCGTAGAGCGCCTTCACGTCTTGCGGCACGCGGTCGATCGGACGCAGCGAGCCGTCGAAGTGCTTCAGGTCCATGACCATCACGTCGTCCCACAGGCCCAGGCGCTTCAGGTCGCGCACCAGGTAGTGGTTGATCACCGTGAACTCGCCCGACAGGTTCGACTTGACCGACAGGTTGCCGAAGCAGGGTTCGATCGAGGCGTCCACGCCGATGATGTTCGAGATGGTCGCCGTCGGTGCGATGGCCACGCAGTTGGAGTTGCGCATGCCCTGCGCCTTGATCTTCTGGCGCAGCGCGTCCCAGTCCAGCGTGGACGAGCGGTCGACCTCGACGTAGCCGCCGCGCGCCTTCTCGAGCAGGTCGAGCGTGTCGATCGGCAGGATGCCCTTGTCCCACAGCGAGCCCTTGTAGCTCGAGTACTTGCCGCGTTCGCGCGCCAGGTCGGCCGATGCCGAGTACGCGTGGTAGCAGATGGCTTCCATCGACTCGTCGGCGAACTGCACGGCTTCCTGCGAAGCGTACGGAATGCGCAGCTCGTACAGCGCGTCCTGGAAGCCCATCAGGCCCAGGCCGACCGGACGGTGGCGCAGGTTCGAGTCGCGCGCCTTCTTCACGGCGTAGTAGTTGATGTCGATCACGTTGTCGAGCATGCGCATCGCTGTGGAGATCGTCTTCTTCAGCTTTTCCTGGTCGACCTTGCCGTCCTTCAGATGCTGCAGCAGGTTCACCGAACCCAGGTTGCACACGGCGGTTTCGGTGTCGCTGGTGTTCAGCGTGATCTCGGTGCACAGGTTCGACGAATGAACCACGCCGGCGTGCTGCTGCGGCGAGCGCACGTTGCAGGCGTCCTTGAACGTGATCCAGGGGTGGCCGGTCTCGAACAGCATCGTGAGCATCTTGCGCCACAGGTCCGAAGCCTGGATGGTGCGCGCGGGCTTGATCTCGCCGCGGGCAGCCTTCTCTTCGTAGGCGACGTACGCCTTTTCGAAGTCGGCGCCGAACAGGTCATGCAGGTCGGGCACGTTGGAGGGCGAGAACAGCGTCCAGGTGCCCTTTTCCATCACGCGGCGCATGAACAGGTCGGGGATCCAGTTGGCGGTGTTCATGTCGTGCGTGCGGCGGCGGTCGTCGCCGGTGTTCTTGCGCAGCTCCAGGAACTCCTCGATGTCGAGGTGCCAGGTTTCCAGGTACGTGCAGACGGCGCCCTTGCGCTTGCCGCCCTGGTTCACGGCCACGGCCGTGTCGTTCACCACCTTCAGGAACGGCACCACGCCCTGCGATTCGCCGTTGGTGCCCTTGATGTGGCTGCCCAGCGCGCGCACGCGGGTCCAGTCGTTGCCCAGGCCGCCCGCGAACTTCGAGAGCAGCGCGTTTTCCTTGATCGACTCGTAGATGCCGTCCAGGTCGTCGGGCACGGTGGTCAGGTAGCAGCTGGAGAGCTGCGAGCGCAGCGTGCCGGCGTTGAACAGGGTGGGCGTGCTCGACATGAAGTCGAACGACGACAGCACTTCGTAGAACTCGATGGCGCGCGCTTCGCGGTCGATCTCGTTCAGCGACAGGCCCATGGCCACGCGCATGAAGAAGGCTTGCGGCAGCTCGATGCGCGACTTGCGCACGTGCAGGAAGTAGCGGTCGTACAGCGTCTGCAGGCCGAGGTAGTCGAACTGGTTGTCGCGCTCGGCCTTCAGGGCGGCGCCCAGGCGGGGCAGGTCGTACTGCAGCAGCTTTTCGTCGAGCAGCTCGTTGTCCACGCCCTTCTTGATGAACTGCGGAAAGTAGTCGGCGTAGGCGGTGGCGCGGTCGACCGGCATCACTTCGCGGCCGATGATCTCCTTGAAGATCGTGTGCAGCAGCAGGCGCGCGGTGGCGAAGGTGTAGTCGGGGTCCTTCTCGATCAGCGTGCGGGCCGCCAGGATGGAAGCCTTGTAGACCTCGTCGAGCGGCACGCCGTCGTACAGGTTGCGCATCGTCTCGGCGACGATCGGCGCGGCGGTGATGCTGTCGCCCAGGTTTTCGCAGGCGGATTCGATCAGGCCCTTGAGCTGGTTCAGGTCGAGCTCGACGCGCTCGCCGTTGTCCAGCACGTGAAGCGCCTGCTGGGCCGGCATTTCATGCTCGCCCTGCTTGGAACGCTCCTGCGTGCGGCGTTCGCGGTACAGCACGTAGGCACGCGCGATTTCGTGGTGGCCGCCGCGCATCAGGCCGAGCTCGACCTGGTCCTGCACGTCCTCGATATGGAAGGTGCCGCCGCCCGGACGCGAACGCACCATGGCGCGAATGACGGCCTGGGTGAGCGTGTCGACCGTTTCGCGCACGCTGGCCGAAGCCGCGCCCTGGGTGCCGTGCACGGCCAGGAAGGCTTTCATCATCGCGATGGCGATCTTGTTCGGCTCGAAGGGCACGACCGCGCCGTTGCGGCGAATGATCTGGTAGTGGGCGAGGTTCTGGCCGGTGTGCGAGCCCGCGGTGTCGCGTTGCTGCTGTGGCGGCGTCGAGGGAACGGCGCGCGGGGTCGATTGGGGGTTCAGGGCTGTTTGCATTCGCTTCCTCTCGGTTGGCAATTCTTGTTGGTCGGCGATGCCTGGGTCGGCGTCGCGCCGGTGTGGATGACCGGACGGAGGACACTATATCTGGGGTGTCGGCACCCTACAAGCCACTACAGGTAGTGTTTTCCTTCGGATACACGCGCGGCCCGATTTTCATTCGGCAAGCGACAACGCCAGCGATGCCGCGTGGATACTGGCCTATGGTGTCCCAACCCGCATGGCGCTTGGCTTGCAGGCCGATTTGGGCTTGCAGCCCGCATGGTTGCTGGGTGCGGCAGTTGCAATCTGCGCGTCGATGCGCGTCAGGCTCAGCGCATCGCGTCGCGTCGCGCGATTGGAAAAATTAGCGCTGCACCACCTGCGCCGGAAACATCTGTGGATTCCAGCCGAGTTGTTTGCGCAACAGCCGCCAGTCGAAGCCGGCGCCCGGGTCGTGTTTGCGCCCCGGCGCGATGTGCTCGTGACCGGCGATGTACGCGATGGCGTAGTGCTGCGCGATGGCGGCGCACAGGCTCGCGAGCGTTTCGTATTGCGGCTCGTCGAACGGCTGGCCTTCCAGGCCTTCGAGCTCGATGCCGATGGAGTCGTCGTTGCAGTTGCCGCGCCCGCGCCACGACGACACGCCGGCATGCCAGGCGCGGTCGTCGCAGCTTACGAACTGCCAGAGCTCGCCGTTGCGCCGCACGAAGAAATGCGAGGACACCGCGAGCCCGCGGATCGACTGGAAGTAGGGGTGCGCGTCCCAGTCGAGCCGGTTGGTGAAGAGCTGCTGCACCGCGTCGCCGCCGTACTCGCCGGGCGGCAGGCTGATCGAGTGCAGCACGACGAGGTCGGTCTGCGCACCGGTGGGGCGGGGCCCGAAGTTGGGCGAGCGCAGCGCCTTCGCGAAGCGGTACCAGCCGGCTTGCCAGAGGCCGTCGTCGGCGGGGGCCTGCGCAGGGGTGTCAGTCGTCGGCATGGCTGCTCGCGCCATCGTCGCCGTTGGGTGTGGTGATGCCCAGCCGCGCGATGCGGTAGCGGATCTGCCGCAGGCTCATGCCCAGCCGCGCGGCGGCCGCGGTGCGGTTGAAGCCGCTCTCGTGCAGCGCGCGCACGAGGATCTCGCGTTCCTGCTGGTCGAGGTAGGCCTGCAGGTCGGAGGGCAGCGGCGGCGGCGCGGCCTTGGGCGATGCGGCCGGTGCGGCGGAAGCCGCGGGGGCGACCGGCGAGGGCGCGTCGAAAGCCGGCAGCAACGGCGCCGGCGCGGACGCCGCGGCCTCGGCGGCGGCCGTGAAGCCGCCCATCAGGTCCAGGTGCAGTTCGTCGCCGTCGTTCAGAGCCACTGCGCGGTGCAGCAGGTTCTCGAGTTCGCGCACGTTGCCGTCCAGCGGATGCAGCGACAGCCGGCGCAGCAGGTCGTGCGACAGGTGCGGCACGGGCAAGCCGCCGTCCTGCGCGATGCGCGAGAGCAGCGCGGCGCACAGCGCGGGCAGGTCTTCGCGGCGCTCGCGCAGCGCGGGCACCGCGATCTCGATCACGTTGAGGCGATAGAACAGGTCTTGCCGGAACCGCCCGGCCTGCACCTCGGCGTGCAGGTCCTTGTGGGTGGCGCTCACGATGCGCACGTCAACCGCGTCTTCCTGCGTCGAGCCGATCGAGCGCACGCTGCGCTCCTGGATCGCGCGCAGCAGCTTCGATTGCATGGCCAGCGGCAGGTCGCCGATTTCGTCGAGAAACAGCGTGCCGCCGCGCGCGGCCTGGAAGTAGCCGTCGCGGTCCTGCGACGAGCCGGTGTACGAGCCCTTGCGCGCGCCGAAGAATTCGGCCTCGAGCAGGTTCTCCGGAATGGCGCCGCAGTTCACCGCCACGAACGGGCCTTCGCTGCGCTGGCTGCAGGCATGCACCGCGCGCGCCACCAGTTCCTTGCCGGTGCCCGATTCGCCGCGCACCAGCACCGGCGCCATGCCGCGCGCCACTTTCGCGATGCGCGACTTGACGAGGCGCATGGGTTCCGAATCGCCCACGAGGCGCTCGAGCGCGGCGATGCCGGTGCCCGAGGCCATCACCGGCGCATCGAGGGTGCCGGCGGGCGCCGCCTGCGCGGCGCGGGCCGGCGGCGGCATCGCCTGGCGCGCCTGCACGGCGGACGCGACGACGGCGCGGAACTGCTTCAGGTCGACCGGCTTGGTGAGGTAGTCGAAGGCGCCTGCCTTCAGCGCTTCGACCGCGTTCTCGGCCGAGCCGTAGGCCGTCATGACCACGCAGCGCTCGCTGCGCTGGTCTTTCTGGATGCGGTGGATGATCTCCATGCCCTGGCCGTCGGGCAGCCGCATGTCGGTGATCACCGCGTCGAAGCGCCCGGCCTCCAGGTACTGCCACGCCTCCGACACGCTGCCCGCCGCCTCGACACGGTAGCCCTCGCGCAGCAGGGTCAGCTCGTACAGCGTGCGCAGGTCGGGTTCGTCGTCGATGACCAGGATCTGCGCCGGCCGCGGGGTGGAAGGGGGGGAAATGCTCACGGCGCTATTGTGTCAGCCGGTTTTCGCTCGCGGCGAAGCTGACGAAGAATTCGTTGCCCTCGGGCCCGCCCGGCACCAGTGCGCGCCGCTCGTAGCCGATGGTGGCGCCGTGCCGGCGGCACAGCTCGCGGCACAGGAACAGGCCGAGCCCGCTCGAACGGCTCTCGGAAGAAAAGAAGGGCTCGAACAGGTGCCGCTGCACCGCTGGCTCCAGCGGCGCGCCGTCGCTCCACACCATCAGGCTGGGGCGTGCGGTGGTGCCGCGCTGCAGGCTGGTCAGCACCTGGATCGAGCCTTCGCGCTTGCCGGCATAGCGTGCCGCGTTGTCCAGCAGGTTGACGATCAGGCGGCGCAGGTGCTCGGCGTCGAAGCGCACGTCGCTGCCCGGCGCATCGAGCGAAACCTGCACGCCCTGGCGCTGCGTCTGGCGCACCCATTCCTCGGCCAGCACCTGCACCGCGGGGTCGAGCACCACCTGCTCGCCGAGCGACAGCACGCGCTGCTGGCGGGCGCGCGACACGTCGAGCACGTCGTCCACGATGCGTGCCAGGCGCTGCGCGTTGTGCTGCACCATGCTCGTGAGCTTGCGGTGCGCGGGGTCGGTCAGGTCTTCGTTGAGCAGTGCGCTGGCCTGCGTGATGGCGGCCAGCGGGTTGCGGATTTCATGCGCCACCGCGGCCGACATGCGGCCCATGGCGGCGAGTTTCTCGGTGCGGATGCGCGCCTCGAGTTCGCGCAGGTCCTGCAGGAACATCACGCACAGGCTGTCGGCGCGCTGCTCGCTGGTGGGCGTGAGCCGTGTGCGCACGCGCACCTCGCGCGCCGCGCCGCGCGCCTGCGCCACCGGAATTTCCTCGGTCTGCGGCGCCCGGCGCGCGAAGGTCTGGCGCGCCAGCGCGGCCAGCGCGTGCCAGGCGGGCTGCGCATGCAGCGGGAACGGCAGCGTCAGCTTCGCCAGGCCCTGGCCCAGGATGGCGTCGGCGGCCGGGTTGGCCGCGTGCACCAGGCCTTCGGCGTCGATCACCAGCACGCCTTCGCTCAGCGTCTCGATCACCAGGACGTTGACCTGCGCCTGCATCTGCGCGCTGCTGCGGTTGCGCTGGGCCACCGTTTCTTCGCGCGCCAGCCGGCGGGCCAGTTCGTGCGCGAGCAGCGCCACCACGAACAGGCCGGTGCCGGTGAGCGCGGCCTGCACGAAGCGGCCCGAGGAATCGACCGGTTGCTGCAGCCAGTGCCAGCCCGCGTCTGCCAGCAGCAGCAAGGTGACGCCGGCCGTGGTGCCCAGGCTCACGATCATGGTGCCGAGCACTGCGCTCATGAGCACCGGCAGCGCGAACAGCGGCGTGTAGTTGACGCTGCCGCCCTGCAGCACCTGCAAGGCGGTGAAGGCGCCCAGGTCGATGCCGATGGTCAGCAGCCAGAGCGCGGTGAAGCCGCGGATCGGCGGCTGGAAGCGCGTGTAGCGCATGCCCAGCCAGCTGGCGACCACGTACAGCGCGGAGATGGCCATGGCCGCCGGCTGCATCGGCTGTCCGAGCGCGAAGGCTACGGCCTGCAGCACCACCAGCACCAGCGCGACGAAACAGCGCGCGCCCATGAAGCCGCGCCACAGGCGGGTCAGCGCGCTGCTTTCGCCGGGGCCGAGGTCGAGCAGGTCCCAGTCGGTGACGGGGTCGCCGCGCGACGGCAGGGGCGCGTTCATCGCACCGCGGCGGCTTCGCGGTGCGCGGTGCTGCAATAGACCGTGCCGCCCGGGCCGCCGATGGCGTCGGTCGCCGGCAGGTGCAGCCCGCAGTGGGCGCAGCGCACCATGGCCTGCGGCGCCGCGACCTGCGTCGGCGCGCGTTGCTGTGCCTTGGCCGCGCGCTCGCGCATCGCGTCGCGCATTTCTTCGCGCCGGTTCTTGCGCCAGAGCCAGATCGCGATCCACAGGACGGCGAGAACGAGGAGGTATTTCATACGGGAGGACGCGACAGCACCACTTCGAGCACGAAGCGCGAGCCCACATAGGCCAGCAGCAGCAGGGCCGAGCCGGCGTACAGCACGCGGCGCGCGGTGCGGCCGCGCCAGCCGAAGCGGGCCCGGCCGATCAGCAGGATCGCGAAGGTGATCCAGGCGAGCACCGAGAAGGTGGTCTTGTGGTCCCACTTCCACGCGCGGCCGGCCGCGCCGTAGAGCTGCTCGCTGAACAGCAGGCCGGCGAGCAGCGTGGCCGACAGCAGCACGAAGCCGGCGGTGACGAAGCGGAAGGTGAGGCGTTCGAGCGTGAGCAACGGCACGCCGCCCTGCGGCTCGGCGGTGGCCAGGCGGATCTGCTTTTCGGCGCGGGTGATCAGCCAGGCGTGCACGACGGCCGCGCCGAACAGGCCGTACGAGGCGATGCCCAGCGCCAGGTGCAGCGGCAGCCACGGCGAGGCCGTGACGTGCAGCGGCGTGCCGGGAAACAGGATGGCCAGCAGCACAGCCGCCGCGCCCAGCCAGGCGAGCGCGCGGCGCACCTTCAGCTGGGGATACATGCGGCTTTCAATGGCATACACGGTGAGCACCAGCCACGCGGTGACCGACAGGGCGGGCGCGAAACCGAAGCGCGGCTCGCTGCCGATGAGGCCGTGAGCCAGCACGGCGGCGTGCAACAACCATGCAATGCCCAAGGCCCACTGTGTCGATTGGCGACTCAGTTTTGCGCCTGCAGCGGCGGCAAAACCATAGGCAACCGCGGTGGCGATGCCCAGCGCCACGCCGAGTGGAGAGGGGATCGCTAAAATCATCGGTCGGAGTGTAATGGCTCGCCCCCAGGCTTCGCGCACTTCGTGTCGCTATGCCAACCCCCTGCGGGGGGCAACACCTGCGGCCCGGCAAAGCCGGTTCCGCGGTGTTTCGCGAAAAAGGCAGTGCCTGCTGTTGGCTCCAGGTTCCACGACTTCCATCGGTTCGCTCCAGCGGACAACAAGGTATTTCCTCCATGGCCACCGCCCTCACAGAAAAGTTCTCCCGCCTCGTCAAGACGATGAGCGGCCAGGCCCGCATCACCGAAAGCAACGTGCAGGACATGCTGCGCGAAGTGCGCATGGCGCTGCTGGAAGCCGACGTGGCGCTGCCCGTGGTGCGCGACTTCGTCGCCCGCGTGAAGGAAAAGTCACTCGGCCAGGAGGTGCTGGGCTCGCTCAAGCCGGGCCAGGCGCTGGTGGGCATCGTCAACCGCGAACTCGCCGCCACCATGGGCGAGGGCATCTCGGACATCAACCTCGCGGCCCAGCCGCCCGCGGTGATCCTCATGGCCGGCCTGCAAGGCGCCGGCAAGACCACCACCACGGCCAAGCTGGCCAAGCACCTGATCGAGAAGCGCAAGAAGAAGGTGCTCACGGTGTCGGGCGACGTGTACCGGCCGGCGGCCATCGAGCAGCTCAAGACCGTCACGAAGCAGGCCGGCGCCGAATGGTTCCCGAGCACCCCCGACCAGAAGCCGCTGGACATCGCGCGTGCCGCGCTCGACCATGCCAAGCGCCACTACTTCGACGTGCTGCTGGTCGACACGGCCGGCCGCCTGGCCATCGACGAAGTGCTGATGACCGAAATCAAGCAGCTGCACGCGGCGCTCGACCCGGTCGAAACCCTGTTCGTGGTCGACGCCATGCAGGGCCAGGACGCGATCAACACGGCCCGCGCCTTCAAGGACGCGCTGCCGCTCACCGGCATCATCCTGACCAAGACCGACGGCGACTCGCGCGGCGGTGCGGCGCTGTCGGTGCGCCAGGTCACGGGCGTGCCCATCAAGTTCGCCGGCACCAGCGAGAAGATCGACGGCCTGGAGGTGTTCGACGCCGAGCGCCATGCGGGCCGCATCCTGGGCATGGGCGACATCGTCGCGCTGGTCGAGCAGGTCACCGCCGGCGTCGACGTGGTGGCGGCGCAGAAGCTCGCGGCCAAGGTCAAGAGCGGCGCGGGCTTCGACCTGAACGACTTCCTCGGCCAGTTGCAGCAGATGAAGCAGATGGGCGGCCTGTCGAGCCTGATGGACAAGCTGCCCGCGCAGATGGCCGCCAAGGCGACCGAGGTCGACATGAACCGCGCCGAGCGCGACATCCGCCGCAAGGAAGGGATCATCCAGAGCATGACGCCGCTGGAGCGCCGCAAGCCCGAGCTGCTCAAGGCCACGCGCAAGCGCCGCATCGCGGCCGGCGCGGGCGTGCAGGTTCAGGAAGTGAACCGCCTGCTCAACGAGTTCGAGCAGATGCAGGGAATGATGAAGAAGATGAAGGGCGGCGGCCTCATGAAGATGATGAAGAAGATGGGCGGCATGAAGGGCATGGGCGGCATGGGTGGCCCCGGCGGTCCCAAGCTGCCGTTCTAGGCGAACGCTGCGTCACTGCATATATATAAGAGGGCCCGCCGGTTCGCACCGGCGGGCCCTCGTGCCTTCAGGTCTGGACTTCGTAGACCGTCTCGTGCGCCTCGACGGGCGCGGGCAGCTCCCAGCGGTGCAGCATCCGCTCGATGCCTGCGTTCGACAGCGTGGTGTCGCGCTCGCGGTTGCGGCGCATCAGCTCGGCATGCGGCGCCTCCAGGTACACCAGCTCGGTCTGCGCGTGGTAGTTCCACAGCAGGTCGAGTGTCTTGGTGCGCATCTGCTGGCTCAGGTGCGTGGCGTTCCACACGAAGCGCTCCTGCCTGCGAAGCAGCGCCTTGGCCTGGTCGACGGCATGGTGTGCCGCCATGCCGCCATGCCGTCGTTCTCGCCGTGCTTGAGCCCCAGCTCGGCGCGCGCATCGTCGAAGGACACCACCGGCCAGCCCTTGCGGTGCTGCGCGACCCAATGGTTCTTGCCGCTCGCGGGCAGGCCGCACATCACCGTCACCTGCGAGCCCGCGGTCTGGAACAGCGGGTAGTCGGGGCTGGTGTCGGCGCCGCGAAAGTAGGCCAGGCGCGTGTGCGCATCGGCCATTCGTCGCGGGCCTTCCCAGCACCCTTCTTCCTGCGCGAGTTCCTCGAACAGCGCGATGTCGGCCATGCTGTCCGCGCGCCTCTCGAAGTGGCGCCCGCGCATGTCGCAGCGCGCCACGCAGCACAGGTCGGGCAGGCTCAGCTCCCACGAAAGCTTGTGCGCCAGCCACTCGGGCCGCACGCCCTTGCGCGAAGCGAAGGCGTGGAACGGCAACTGGTGCACCGCGATGATCCGGCACACGGCTTCGCGCAGCGCGAACGGCACGCGCGCCTTCCACATCAGCACGCGCACGTCGACCGCACCGCGGCGCGAATGGCCGGGTTGGCCGATGCGGCCGCTGGCCTCGTCGATCACCGTGGTGTCGGGCTTGGCGATGTCGTGCAGCAGGCAGGCCATGAACAGCACGAAGCGGCCGTCGGCATCGGCGCGCTGGTAGTGCGCGTCCTGCATCAGCGCGTCGAGCACCATGCGCGTGTGGATGCCGACGTTGCCTTCGGCGTGGTAGTACGGGTCTTGCGGCGTCTCCTCGAGGCGCAGCAGGGCCGGCAGCAGGTCGCAGCATTGCGGCCAGTCGGTGCCCTTTCCGGGCGCGGGCACCAGCGCTTTCAGATCGGCGAAGTTCATCGCGACCTCCTTGAAGTTGTTGTTGTCAGCTCGGCCGGGTCTCGCAGCGTGCGCAGCCCCAGGTCTTGCCATGTCGTCGTCGGCGTCGGTGCGTAGAGGTCCACACCCGGCGCCAGCTGGTTGGGCAGTACCGGCCGCCGGCTGTGGTGCGAGCCCGAGTCGAGGATGGTCTGGACAAAATCCGGTCGCACCCACTTGTAGCGGCCCGTCACCTGGCCGTCCGATTCGGTCTTGAGGTACAGGCCCTCGGCCAGGTCGGACGGGTCGGTCTGATGGCGCACGAGGTCGAGCGGCTGGCCTTCGTGCGCCACGGCCTGTTCGAACGCCGCCTTCCAGTCGGCACTGCGCGCGAGCGACGGCTGCACGAGCGAGCGCAAGGCCTTCGCCTGTCGCGGCATCTCGCCGTCGTAGAGCACCGGCACGGAGAGCACCGGGCCGCCGTCGAGCAACCCATGCCGCGCCGGCGTCGACAGGAAGCACTGCGCCCGCCGGTCGTAGAGATCGAACTCCAGGAAGAACGCAGGCAGCCGGTCGTACCAGCAGCTGTGCTTGGCAAAGCACCACTCGCCGTACATCACGTAGCGGTCTTCGAGCCGCGCCAGCAGCGCGCCTTCATGGGCCGCGGCCCAATGCTTGAAGAGGTTGAACTGCCGCTCGCCGGCGCCGCCCGCGAGGTAGTGTCCGCGCGACTGCAGCAGCAGTTCGCCCGCCGAGGTGAAGGACACGGCGGCATTCGCGCCGTCGAGCTTTTCCTCGATGACCACCTGCATGCCGTGCAGCGCGGCGAGCGGCGTCTGGCCGTCGTCGGTGTCGCCCGCCTGCAGGCGCGAGCCTTCCAGGTGCGCAGTACGCGGGTACTTGAGCAGCGGAATCGATGAGAGAGAAGAGAGAGTGAACACGTGGGTTCTCCAGATGCGAATCAGGAAAAACCGACAACGTGCGGGAGCGAAGCTGAGAGATCGGGAGCGACTTCTTCGGCCTGTGTCCCCCGTGTGGGGGCGGCCGTGTCTGGTCAGTGGGTACGCAGCTTGGCGCCCGACATGACCAGCAATGAAGCGGCGTTGTCGGCGTCAGAGAGTGATGACGGCGAATCGGGGCACTTGGCGCTCCAGGGGATCGAACGATCCGTGGGTTGAAAGAAAAAGAGTGGGCGATTCTAGCCACGCACCATGAAAAAAGCCGACCCTGAGGTCGGCTTTCTGAAGGGCTGTGTCTTCAGCGCATCAGGCGGTGGCCAGTGCGGCAGGGCGGGCCAGGCGCACGGCGTGCATCCAGGCGCGGCGCAGCACGGCCGGCGAGCGCGATTCCTCGGGAATCAGCAGGAAGCCGCGGTCGCGCAGCGTGGTGCCCAGCGCGATCTGGCTGGTCAGCACGGTCAGCGGGATCGCCAGCAGCAGCGGCAGGCCCACGGGCATCAGCCAGATCAGCGCGCTCGGGTCGATCATGGCGACGCCGACGGCCAGCATGGCGATCACCAGCGTCATGGGCGCCAGTTGCGCGGCAGCGATCTTCCACGGCACGGCGGCAGCTTCGCGGGGGGGCGACTTCCAGTCGAGCTTGATGCCGGTGAGGGCAACGACCACGAACAGCGAGTGGGCCAGCATGCGGACCGGGGCTTGCACGATGGCCAGGCCGCTTTCGAGCACCGAGCTCTTCACCAGGCCCCACACACCGCCGTACTGGCGTTGCTCGCCGCGCATCAGCACGGCGGCGATGCCCAGCACGCGCGGCAGGAACAGCAGGCACAGGGTCCAGATCCAGAGGCCGGCCAGTTCGGCGGGCAGCACGCTCCAGCTCGACACCAGGCTCGAGCCGCTCAGCCACAGGGCCGTGCCCAGCGTCAGGAACGCGAGCCACAGCGGGGCCGACACATAGGCCATGGTGCCGGTCACGAACATCGCGCGGTGCACCGGGTGGATGCCGGGTTCCATCATCAGGCGGGCGTTCTGCAGGTTGCCCTGGCACCAGCGGCGGTCGCGTTGCAGCTCGGCCAGCAGGTCGGGCGGTTGCTGTTCGTAGCTGCCGACCAGGTCGGACACCAGCCACACGTTGTAGCCGGCACGGCGCATCAGCGCGGCTTCGACGAAGTCGTGCGACATGATGCCGCCCGACATGCCGCCGGTGCCCTTGATGGGGGCCAGCGCGCAATGCTTCATGAAGGGTTCGACGCGGATGATGGCGTTGTGGCCCCAGTAGTGCGATTCGCCCAGTTGCCAGAACTGCATGCCCAGCGTGAACAGGCGGCCCGTCACGCGGGAAGCGAATTGTTGTGCGCGGGCATGCAGCGTGACGTGGCCGATGGCCTGCGTCGCGGTCTGGATGATGCCGGCGGTGGGGTTGGCTTCCATCAGCTTGACCATCGAGGTCAGGCAGTCGCCGCTCATCACCGAGTCGGCATCGAGCACGACCATGTAGCGGTAGTCCTTGCCCCAGCGGCGGCAAAAGTCGGCCACGTTGCCGGCCTTGCGGTGCGTGCGGCGGGTGCGCAGGCGGTAGTACACCTCGACCTGCGGCTGGTTCGGGCTCTCGGCCAGGGCGGCGCGAAGGTCTTCCCAGGCGGCGCGCTCGGCGGCGGCGGTTTCGGGCGTGTAGCTGTCGGACAGCACGAACACGTCGAACTGCCTGGCGTGGCCGGTGGCCGCGACCGATTCGCAGGTGGCGCGCAGGCCGGCGAAGACGGTGGACACGTCCTCGTTGCAGATCGGCATGATGATCGCGGTGCGCGCTTCGGGGTTCATCGGGTGGTTGGCCACCTGCTTCACCGACAGCGCGTGCTTGTCACCGCGCACCGAGACGTAGAAGCCCATGAGCGCCGTCACGAAACCGGTCACGACCCAGCCCGAGAGCAGGCCGTACAGGCCGATCTGGCCGTACTCGAGCCAGACGTTGTCGTAGTCGGGTTGCACGCTGGCGAACAGCGACGACGCGATCACGGTGCTCAACAGGGTGAGCATCATGAAGGCGAAGCGGCGCTGCGCGGCGGCGCGCTGCCACGGTTGCTTGACCTGCTGGGCCGATTCGGCGCTGGCGGTTTCACCCGAGCGGCCGGCGCCGAGCTTCACCAGGGCGGCGGTGCCCAGGCTGTTCCAGAAACCGCGCCAGGGGCGGGGCGTCATGGAGCCGCGGTTGACCGGCGGTGCGGTCTCGGCGTTGGGATGGCGCTCTTCACGCACCACGCTGCGGTGCGAAAAGTCGGCATCGGCCAGAACATTCAGTTGCGAGAAGTCGTTTGGCTTCATGGTGATTACCAACGTTGCTTGTCGAGGGAGGGGGTGTCGCCAATGGCAGGAAAGCGCTTGATCACGCAATCCGGCTCGGCGCCGCCTGCGCTTGCGAGCGCGGCCAGCGAATGACCCGCGGCACGGGGCCGCGAGAGGGAAAACTGCTTTTGACGCAGGCCGTCGCGCTGCTGGCGCAGTGCGAAAGATGGGCTGGTAAGTGCTGTCATGCCAGTACAGGGGCAAACCCTGTGCCAGGCTGGAAAAACGCTTTCAGATCAATGACTTGCGTCGATCCGGAGTGGTTTTTCGGGGGTGGAGGCCGCCGGAAGGCCTCCAAACCCCCATTTTTGTCGCCGAATCCCGACAAGCCTGGGAGGATGGCGGTGAATGGCTATATGAATCAACGACTTAGGTGCGTCGCTACTCGGCGACAGGGTCGCTGCCATTGGCGACAGGGTCGGCCTTGAAGTGGCCCGGCGTGAGCTCGTGCTTCTGCAACAGGCGGTAGAACTCGGTGCGATTGCGGTCGGCCAGGCGGGCTGCGTCGGCCACGTTGCCGTCGGTCAGTTTCAGCAGGCCGACCAGGTAATCGCGCTCGAAACGCTGCTTGGCGTCGGCATAGGTCTGGACCTCGACGCTGGGCACGCGCAGCGCGCGCTGCACCAGCGCCAGCGGGATCAGCGGCGAACTCGACAGCGCACAGACCTGTTCCACCACGTTGAACAGCTGCCGCACATTGCCCGGCCAGGCGGCCGTGGTCAGCGCCTTCAGCGCCTCGGGCGCAAAGCCCGACAGGCGCTTGCCGTACTTGGTCGACAGGCGCTGCAGGAAGTGGTTGGCCAGCAGGGGAATGTCTTCGCGCCGCGCCGACAGCGGCGGCAGCGTGAGCGTGACCACGTTCAGGCGGTAGTACAGGTCTTCGCGGAACTGGCCGGCCTCCATGGCCGCGTCCAGGTCGCGGTGGGTGGCCGAGACGATGCGCACGTCCACCTCGATCGACTGGCTCGCGCCCAGCGGGCGCACCGCGCGTTCCTGCAGCACGCGCAGCAGCTTGACCTGCAGGGCGGGCGGCATGTCCCCGATTTCGTCGAGCAGCAGCGTGCCGCCGTCGGCCTGCTGGAACAGGCCCTTGTGGTTGGCGTGGGCGTCGGTGAAGGCGCCCTTCATGTGGCCGAACAGCTCCGACTCGAGCAGCGCTTCCGGAATGGCGCCGCAGTTCACGGCGACGAAAGGCTTGTCCGCGCGCGCGCTGGCCTTGTGGATGGCGCGCGCCAGCAGTTCCTTGCCGGCGCCGGAGTCGCCGCGCAGCAGCACGGACGCGTCCGACTTGGCGACCATGCGCGCCTCGGCCAGCAGCTCTGCCATGCGGTTGCTGCGGCTCACGATCTCGGAGCGCCAGCTTTCGTCGCCGGCCTTGCTCGGGGTGGTGGCGGGTGCGCCGAGCGCCAGCGCCTGGGCGATCTTGTCGAGCAGCTCGCGGCCGTCGTAGGGCTTGGTGAGGTAGGTGAACACGCCGCGCGCGGTGGCTTCGACCGCGTCGGGAATGGTGCCGTGCGCGGTGAGCAGGATCACCGGCAGCGAGGGGTGGCGCTTGCGGATCTCGTCGAACAGCTGCAGGCCGTCGCGTCCGGGCAGCCGCACGTCGCTCAGCACGAGTTGCGGATGCTCGATTTCGAGCTGCGTGAGCGCGGTTTCGGCCGAGGTCACGGCCGTCACCTGGTAGCCCGCCGAACTCAGCCGCATCGAGAGCAGGCGGAGCATGTCCGGGTCGTCGTCGACCACGAGAAGGCGGGCACCGGTATTGCTCATGGGCTTTGTCTTGTTCCGTTGGGTGACGCGGACGGCGCCGTGGGCGCCGTGTTGGGCCGCGCAAAGCTGCGCTCGATGGCGCGCAGGGCTTCGATGCGGTCGTTCAGCTGGTCGATGCGGCGCTGGCTGTCGCGCAGCTGCTGCACCTGCTTGTCGCGGTCGTCTTCCACGCGGCGCTGCTCCACGTAGCGCGCGGCCAGCGCACGGGCGAGCGGCTGCAGCGGTTGCGCCTCGGGCGACGGGTTGGCGATGACGCGCTGCATCAGCCCCAGCGCGCGCGCCAGGTCGGCCGGCACGCGGGTCTGCGAGAGCAGCATCGCCAACTGCATCTGGGTGGTGGGCGAATCGCCGGGATCGCCGATGCGCGAAATTTCTGCGCCCAGGTCGGCGCCGTTGAGCGAGCGCATCTTGTCGGCATACGACAGCATGGCGGCCACCGGCCCCTGCGTGATCAGCGTGAAGAGCGACGCGGGCTGCGTTGCCGGCGCGCGGGGCTCGGCCTCGACCGGCATCACGCGCGGCATCACCGGCGGCGGCGGCAGCGCGTCGGCCTCCGCGGGCGGCTTGGGCGGGCTGGCGCAGGCGGCCAGCATCAGGACGAAAGGCACGGTCATCGCCCCGGCAAAGGAGGAACGGCGGACGAACGGGAAAAACATGGGTCGAAGAAAGGACGCGATGCGGTGAGGCGGTGTTGCGATAGGGGAGAGGGGGGCGCGGCGTTGTCAGGCCGTGCGCGGCAGTTCGATGCGAAAACGTGCACCGGGTCCGTCAGGCTGCAGGGTGATGCGGCCCCCGTGGGCTGCAATGTACTCCTGCACGATGGAAAGTCCGATGCCGGTGCCTTTCACCGTGTGCTCGGGCTGGCGTTCGCCGCGGAAGAAGGGTTCGAAGATCCGGTCGCGGTCACCTTCGGCGATGCCCGGCCCCGCGTCGTTCACGTCAATGTAGACCGCTTCCGGCGTCCCCGACACCGCCAGGGTGATGACACCGCCGGTTACCGAAAATCGAATGGCGTTGCTCAACAGGTTGGCGATGGCCGTGCCCAGCTTGGTGCGGTCCACCGTGAGGGCGATGGGCTGGCCCTCGGCGCGCACACGCAGGCCGTGCGACTGCCACTGGAGGCGCTGGGCTTCGATCTGCTCTTCGATCAGCGGCAGCAGCTCGGTGCGCTCGCGGCGCAGCTCGCGCGCCTCGAAGGCGGCGGCGTTGAAGCGCAGCAGCGCCTCGATCTGCCCC
This sequence comes from Variovorax pasteuri, assembly GCF_051216435.1. NCBI lineage: Bacteria > Pseudomonadati > Pseudomonadota > Betaproteobacteria > Burkholderiales > Comamonadaceae > Variovorax > Variovorax pasteuri. The sequence goes on along the minus strand of NZ_JBPJZS010000006.1, from coordinate 54,524 downwards.
TGCAGCGAGATGGTGTTCTGCTGCAGGATGTGCGCGACTTCGAGCTGCGCCGCATTCAGCGGGCCGGTCACGCCGTCTTCCAGCAACGACACGCCTTCGCGCAGCGCGGCCAGCGGTGTCTTCAGTTCGTGCGACACGTGGCGCAGGAAGCGCGCCTTGTCCGCGTCCAGCTCGGTGAGGCGAAGCCGCAGCCACTCGAGCTGCTGCGACACGCGCCGCACGTCGGCCGGGCCGCGGATGTCGATGGGCTCGTCGAGCCGGTTCTGCCCGAGGCCGACGATGGCGTGCTCCAGCCGCTTGAACGGCCGCGCCAGCCAGATGCCGAAAGCCAGCGCCAGCGACACGGCCAGCACGCTCGCGGCCACCACTTCGCGCATCAGCCGGCGCCGCGCGTTCTCGATGCGCTTGGCCAGCGCATCGTTCTGCGTTTCGATCAGGAACTGCGCCTGCTGCGCCAGGTTGGTGTTGAGCGCGTCGAGTTCGCGGAACTGCATGGCCATGGTGCTTTCGCGGGCCAGGGCACTGTCGCCGCTGCCGCTCATCAGGCCTTCGATCACGCCGAGCTGGGTGCGCCACATCTCGATGCCGGTGGGCGCTAGGCCGTTGTTCTCCAGGCGTTCGAGCACCTGGTGGGCTTCGCGCGCGGCGTCGTCGAAGCGCCGGCGCAGCACCGCGTCGTTGAGCACCAGCGACTGGCGCCCGGCGCGCTCCATGGCGGCGCTGCGTTCGGCTAGCGACTGGGCCGCGCCCGACAGGCGCAGCGCGCGCGCCGCGGCGTCGCGGCTTTGCGTCATCAGCACGTCGTACTGAAGCACCGAGCGCAACGCCACGCCGACCAGCAGCGCGGTGATCAGCAGGAACGCAAACAGCAGCAGCTGCTGGAACGAGCCCCGGATGGAGGGTCGCTTCGCCATCAGTGGGCCAGCGCCGTGGCGGCGGCCATGGTCGGTTCGCCCGACTCGCGCGTGGGCACTTCGCCGCGCAGCGTGTACGACAGCGAGCGGGTGATGCGCAGGTCGGTCATCTGGCCGACCAGGCGCGCGTCGCCTTCGAAGTTGACGACCCGGTTGCAGGCCGTGCGGCCCATGAGCTCGTTCGCGTCCTTGCGCGAGGCTCCTTCCACCAGCACGCGCTGGGTGCTGCCCACCAGCGCCTGGCCGAAGCGCTTGACGTTGGTGTCGATGGCCGCCTGCAGCGTGTGCAGGCGCGCGAGCTTCACCTCGTGCGGCGTGTCGTCGTGCAGCGCGGCGGCCGGCGTGCCGGGGCGCGGGCTGAAGATGAAGCTGAAGCTGTTGTCGAACTGGCAGTCGTCGATCAGCTTCATCATCTTCGCGAAATCTTCGTCGGTCTCGCCGGGGAAGCCGACGATGAAGTCGCTGGAGAGGGCCAGCTCGGGGCGGACGGCGCGCAGCTTGCGCACCGTGCTCTTGTATTCCATGGCGGTGTAGCCGCGCTTCATGGCCATCAGGATGCGGTCGCTGCCGTGCTGCACCGGCAGGTGCAGGTGGCTCACGAGCTGCGGCACCTTGGCGTAGGCCTCGATGAGCCGCGGCGTGAACTCGTTCGGATGGCTGGTGGTGTAGCGGATGCGCTCGATGCCGGGGATCTCGGCCACGTATTCGATGAGCAGCGCGAAGTCGGCGATCTCGGCGGTGTCGCCCATCTTGCCGCGGTAGGCGTTCACGTTCTGGCCCAGCAGCGTGATCTCGCGCACGCCCTGGTCGGCCAGGCCGGCAATCTCGACCAGCACGTCGTCCAGCGGGCGGTTCACTTCCTCGCCGCGGGTGTAGGGCACCACGCAGTAGCTGCAGTACTTGCTGCAGCCTTCCATGATCGACACGAAAGCCGTCGAGCCCTCGACGCGCGCGGGCGGCAGGTGGTCGAACTTCTCGATCTCGGGGAAGCTGATGTCGACCTGCGGGCGGTTCAGGCGCACGCTGTCGTTGAGCATCTCTGGCAGGCGGTGCAGCGTCTGCGGGCCGAACACGATGTCTACATACGGCGCGCGCGCGATGATGGCCTGGCCCTCCTGGCTGGCCACGCAGCCGCCCACGCCGATCTTCACGCCCTTGGCCTTCAGGTGCTTCACGCGGCCGAGGTCGGAGAACACCTTTTCCTGCGCCTTCTCGCGCACCGAGCAGGTGTTGAACAGGATGAGGTCGGCCTCGTCCACGTTCTGCGTGGGCTCGTAGCCCTGCGCGGCGTGCAGCACGTCGGCCATCTTGTCCGAGTCGTACTCGTTCATCTGGCAGCCGAAGGTCTTGATGAATACTTTTTTCATGGGGAGCTCTCTGTCTGCCCTCCGAGGGTGGAGGGCACTTTCAGGCGCTGGCGCACAGGGCGCGCCGCGCAGTTATTGCGTGTTGACGGTGTCGTTCGAGGTGAACGGCCAGATGTTCAGGAACGGCTTGCTCATGGCCTCGCGCGGGGCCGAGGCTTCGTCGGGCGTGAGGATCCACACCTCCTTCAGCAGCCCGGCGGCGTCGCGCGTGTAGTTGACGAGGTAGAGCTGGCCGACCAGCGCGCCGGTCATCTGCAGCAGGTTCTGCTGGTTGCGGATGCGCGCGCCCGGCGAGAGCCGGGCCGGGTTGCCGTCGAGCTGCACATCGTTGCCGTCGACCACCATGAACTTGCCGCGCAGGGCGCCGATGGGGAAGGTGCGTCCGCCGACCAGCGATTCGTTCTGGGTCTGCGGGCGGGGCACGTCGTCCTGGGCGCTGGCCGGCAGGCAGAACAGGCCGGCCACGCCGGCGGCTGCGGCGCAAAGCGCGAGGAAGGGAATGGGGTTCGTGGGTGTCTTGCAGCGGTTCATGGGGTTTATCCAGAGGCTGTGGAGCGGGGATTTTAGCGAGGGGGTGCGTCGCTGGGGGCCGTCCACGGCAGGTGGTGCACAGGGCGTCGGCCCGATTTGCTTTGCATTTCTTTACAGGACTGGTCAACACTGCGCGTCGGCCACTGATTCAATAGCCGATGTCAGCTCAAAGTGCACAAAAACCCCATGAAAAAAAATGCTGCCGTTGCCCTCGTGGGCGTGTTGATCGTAGCTGCCGCGGGCGGCTGGTGGAGCCTGTCCGGCGGCAAGACCGATGGAAAAAGCGCCAAGGCGCCGGTCCCGGCGGGCGGCGGCGCGGCCGCGCTGGTGACGCTGGCCACGGCACAGAAGCTGGACGTGCCGGTCACCGTGCAGGTCAACGGCAGCGTGGTCTCCCTCAACAGTGTCGACCTGCGCCCGCAGGTGACGAACACGGTGAGCGCGGTGCACGTGAAGGAGGGCCAGTTCGTCAAGTCGGGCCAGTTGCTCTTCACGCTGGACGACCGCAATGACCAGGCCAACCTGGCGCGCGCACGGGCGCAGCAGCAAAAGGACGAGGCCACCATGGCCGACCTGGAGCGCCAGTACAAGCGCAGCCAGGACCTGGTGGCGCAGAACTTCATCGCCAAGAGCGCGGCCGACGCCACGCTCTCGCAGCTGGAGGCGCAGCGCGCCGCCGTGGCCGCCGACCGCGCCGCCGTGCAGAGCGCGCAGGTGGCGCTGGGCTATGCCACGCTGCGCGCGCCGATTGCCGGGCGCATCGGCGCCGTCAACATCTACCCGGGCACGCTGGTGCAGCCGACGCTGTCGCTGGTCACCATCACGCAGCTCGACCCCATTGCCGTGAGCTTCCCGGTGCCCGAAGGCAACCTGCAGGACCTGCTGGCCGCCGCGCGCACCCGCTCGAAGGTCGAGGCGCTTGTCAGTGGACGCAAGGCGCCGCTGAGCGGCACGCTCGACTTTGTCGACAACACCGTCGATCCGCAGATCGGCACGGTGCGCGCCAAGGCCGTGTTCGCCAATGCCGACCAGGGGCTGTGGCCGGGGCAGTTCGTCGGCACGCGCATCACGGTGCGCACGCTGGAGGGCGCCACGGTGGTGCCGGCCGCGGCGCTGATGATGCTGGCCGACGGCACCTCGCTCTACGTGGTGGACGCTGCCAGGACCGCCACGCGGCGCAAGGTGAAGACGCTGCACACCTTCGGCACCCAGGTCGCGGTGAGCGGCGTGGAGCCGGGCGAGCAGGTGGTGATCGAGGGCAACCAGAACGTGCGCCCCGGCGGCAAGGTGCGCGTGGATGCCAAGGCGCCGGCGGCTGCGCCGGATGCGCCGGCCGCACCGGCCACGCCGACGAACGGCACCAGCGGTGTCACGCCCGGCAGCGCAGCGTCTTCCGACGGCGCGGACGCCAAGCCGCCGAAGCAGGAACGCGCATGAGCCGCCGGGCCGCTCCCAAGGCGAATGCCGCAGCGCGCAGCGCGGAGGTTTCCCCATGAACATTTCCGAACTCTGCATCCGCCGTCCCGCGATGACGGTGCTGCTGTCGGCCGCCGTGGTGGTGATCGGCATCTTTGCGTACTTCAGCATCCCGGTCGCGGCGCTGCCCAGCTACAACACGCCGGTCATCAACGTCAACGCGCAGCTCCCCGGCGCCAGCCCTGACACCATGGCGAGCTCGGTCGCGCTGCCGCTCGAAAAGCAGTTCTCCACCATCCCCGGCCTGCAGACCATCAGCTCGGTGAACACGCAGGGCGTGACCTCGCTCACGCTCGAATTCGTGAGCAGCCGCGACATCGACGCCGCCGCGGTCGACGTGCAGGCCGCGCTCTTGCGCGCGCAACGCCAGCTGCCGCAGGAGCTCACGCAGCTGCCCTCGTACCGCAAGGTCAACCCGGCCGACGCGCCGGTGCTGTTCATCGCGCTGATCTCGCCGTCGATGAACCCGGCCGAGCTCAACGACTACGCCGAGAACCTGATCTCGCCCACGCTCTCGACCATCGACGGCGTGGCGCAGGTGGGCGTGTACGGCCGCAAGGCCTTCGCGGTGCGCATCAAGGCCAACGCCGACCTGCTCAACGCGCGCAACATCACGCTCGACGAGCTGGCCAAGGCCGTCAATTCGGCCAACGCCAACACGCCCGTCGGCGTGCTCGACGGCCCGCGCCAGACACTCACCATCCAGGCCAACCGCCAGCTCGTGAAGGCGGCCGATTTCGCCAAGCTGATCGTCGGCCAGCGCAACGGTGCGCCGGTGCGGCTCGATGAAGTGGCCACCATCGAGGACAGCTTCGAGTCGGTCAAGACCGCCAGCAGCTTCAACGGGCAGGACTCCATTTCGCTGGCCGTGCAGCGCCAGCCCAATGCCAACACCGTGCAGGTGGTGGACGCGGTGCGCGCGCTCATTCCGCGCTTCAAGGCGGAGCTGCCGCAGTCGGTCGAGATCCAGATGGTGAACGACCGCTCGCTGTCCATCCGCGAGGCGGTGCACGACGTGCAGCTCACGCTGCTGGGCACCATCGCGCTGGTGGTGCTGGTGATCTTTCTCTTCCTGCACCGGCTGGTGGCCACGCTGATTCCGGCGGCCACCATTCCGATCTCGCTGATCGGCGCGGTGGCGCTGCTCTACGCCTTCGGCTACAGCCTGGACAACGTGTCGCTTCTGGGCATCACGCTGGCCGTGGGCCTGGTGGTGGACGACGCCATCGTCGTGCTCGAGAACATCATGCGCTACGTCGAGAAGGGCATGGAGCCCTATGCGGCGGCGCTGCGCGGGGCGCGCGAGGTGGGCTTCACCATCGTGTCGATCTCCATCTCGCTGGTGGCGGTGTTCATCCCGATCTTCTTCATGCCGGGCGTGATCGGCCTGCTGTTCCACGAGTTCGCGGTGGTGGTGGCGCTGGCGGTGCTGGTGTCGGCCGTGGTCTCGCTCACGCTGGTGCCGATGCTGGCGAGCCGGCTGCTCAAGCACGTGCCACGGCCCGAGGGCGCGATGGACCATGAAGAGCAGCACCCCGAACCCGGCACTGCCATCGGCCGCGCCTTTGAGCGCGGCTACCGTGCGGTGCACGGCGGCTACATGCGCTCGCTCGACTGGACGCTGGGACACCGCAAGGTGATGCTGGCGATCGCGGGCCTGACCTTCGTGGTCACCGGCTGGCTGTTCGCCACCATTCCCAAGGGCTTCTTCCCCGAGGAAGACATCGGCCAGATCCAGATCACCACCGAGGCGGCCGAAGACATCTCGTTCGCGGCCATGAAGGCGCTGCAGGCGCGCGTGTCCGACGCGCTGCAGGCTGACCCTAGCGTGGACTACGTGAGCTCCTTCGTCGGCGTGGGCGGCCCGACCGCCACGCAGAACTCCGGGCGCCTGTTCGCGGTGCTCAAGCCGCGCAGCGAGCGCCCGCAGATGGCCAAGGTGCTCGAGTCGCTGCGCCAGCGCTTCCGCGAGATTCCGGGCGTTGCCGTCTACATGCAGCCGGTGCAGAACCTGCGCCTGGGCGGGCGCCAGAGCAAGGCGCGCTTCCAGTACACGCTGCAGAGCGTGAACGCGGGCGAGATGGTGCCGTGGGCCACCAAGCTGATGGAGCGCATGCGCGCCGATCCCGCGTTCCGCGACGTGACCAGCGACTCGCAGAACCGCGGCCTGCAGGCCACGCTCGACATCGACCGCGACAAGGCCGGCGTGCTCGGCGTGGCGGTGGGCGATCTGCGCACGGCCCTGTACAACGCGTACGGCGACCGCCAGATCGGCAGCATCTACGCGGCCAGCAACACCTACCAGGTGATCCTGTCGGCCGCCGACAGCGACCGCCAGTTCGAGGACGACGTGTCGCGCCTGTCGGTGCGCAGCACCACCGGCCGGCTGGTGCCGCTGTCGGCCTTCTCCACCATCAACCGCACCGTGGGGCCGACGTCGGTCAACCACCAGGGCCAGCTGCAGGCAGTGACGGTGTCGTTCAACCTCGGGCCTGACGTGCCGCTGGGCAACGCGACCGCGAAGATCGACCAGTTCAAGGACGAGCTGAAGATGCCGCAGTCGATCATCACCACCTACGGCGGCGATGCCGCGGTGTTCCAGAGCTCGCAGTCGAGCCAGGCGGTGCTGCTGGTGCTGGCGGTGCTGGTCATCTACGTGCTGCTGGGCGTGCTGTACGAGAGCTATATCCATCCGCTGACCATTCTGGCCGGGCTGCCTTCGGCGGCGGTGGGTGCGCTGCTGTCGCTGAAGCTCTTCGGCTTCGACCTGACGCTGATTGCCACCATCGGCATCCTGTTGCTGATCGGCATCGTGAAGAAGAACGCGATCATGCTGATCGACTTCGCCCTCGACGCGCAGCGCACCGAGGGCATGAAGCCGGTGGACGCCATTCGCGAGGCCTGCCGGCTGCGCTTCCGGCCGATCCTGATGACCACGCTGGCCGCGCTGATGGGCGCGCTGCCGCTGGCCCTGGGCCTGGGCGCGGGCGCCGAGCTTCGGCAGCCGCTCGGCGTGGCGGTGGTGGGCGGGCTGATCTTCTCGCAGGTGATCACGCTGTACATCACGCCGGCGATCTACCTGGCGCTGGACCGCTACAGCGGTACGGGGCCGATGGTCGATCTGCCCGGGGAAGCGGATGCGAAGGCCGCCGGTGCCGGTACCGTGGAGCACGCGGCGGCCTCGCACACCTAGGGCGTCAGGGCGCGGGGTAGGGCGGGTGGCCGGTGACATTGCCGGACGGGCTGTAGTTGCACACGAGCACGGTGCCGGGGCCGATGTCCTTGCCATTGTCGGTGATGTTCCCGCAGGTCTTCGCCGCGCAGCCGACCTCGGTGGTGGTGCTCCAGATGACCTGCGTGTAGTGGCCGCAGGCCTTGTTCTGTGCGCAGGTGCCGCCGGTCGCGCCGTAGGTGTAGTCGGCCTTCTCGCCCATCCACGCCTTGACCGCGTTGCCGGGGCTCGCGGTCGAGGCCGAGGTCATGTACAGGTTCTGGCCCTGTCCCTTCGGCATCGAATGGTCGAACTTGCATTGGTCAGCCCATGCCTGGGTGTCCGTCTGCAGATTGGCCGACCATTTCAGGCTGGCGAGGCCCTTGCCTTCCCCGGCGCGCGCCGCGTTGTGGGCATCGAGCGCTTCTTGCTGGAAGGCGTCCAGCGCGGGGGTGGATGCCTGTGGTTCCGCGGGCGCGGCGGGTGCCGTGGGCGCTGCGGGGGCCGAGGAGGCCTGCTGTGCAGGCACTGCCGCGGCGGGCGCGGGCGCTGAAAAGGCGGGCGAATCCGAATTGCCACCCCCGCAGGCCGCAAGCAGCAAGCCGGCGGCGAGGCACAGCAGGCCTTTCGCCAATGATTTGTTCACGGAATTTGTTTGCATGAGACTCCCATTGTTAATAACTATTGACTGGCTGGCCTCGATGAATTTCGGGGCCGCGCGATTATTGGGAGTCGCAGGCGAAGTCAATGGCTGGGAGCCGCTGCAGCAGGTGGCGTGGGCGTGAAGAACTTCACGGCAGCTGGCGATTTGGGACGGCGCGTTCGGGCGCCCTATGCACTGGACACGCTGCTGGCGCACCCCGTCGGCGTGCGCGTGCCCTGAACAGCGGCGTGTATACGCAACCCGCGAAAAAACTCAGCTCGTGATCTCGTCGAGCGCGTCGCCCGCCGTCAGGTGAGCGGTATCGCTCCACCCCACGAGGCTGAACCCGCCGGAGGTCCACAGCATGCGGTTGATGGCCGCATTGCCCAGTTGCCAGGTGCGCGGCGCCTGCAGCGCCTGCCGGGTGGCGGCGCGGTAGAGCACGTCCATCACCCCGCCGTGCGCGACCAGCACCACCAGCTCGCCGGGATGGCGCGCCGCCAGTTCGGCCGCCACGCCCGTCACGCGGTCGCGAAACACCAGCAGGCTTTCGCCGCCCTCGGGTTCGAACTCCGGGTCGCGCTCGCGCCAGCGCCTGGCCTGCTCGGGCAGCGTGGCCTCGATTTCCGCGAAGCTCATGCCCTCGAAGGTGCCGAAGGCCCGCTCGCGCAGGCGCGGCTCGGGCTGCACGGCCAAGCCGTGGGGCCTGGCGATTTCCTCGGCGGTCTGCCAGGCACGCGACAGGTCGCTGGCATAGACGACGCCGATGGGCTCGTCCGCCAGCGCCCCGCCGGCGCGCCGCGCTTGCCAGACGCCGGTGGCGTTCAGCCCGATGTCGAGCTGGCCCTGGATGCGGGTGTCGACGTTCCAGGCGGTTTCGCCGTGGCGAACGGCGATCAGGCGGGTGGGTTCTTCCATCCGCGGGATTCTAGAAGCGCTACTTTCCGGCCGCCGGCAGCTCGATGTTCACCCGGCGCTCGCCCTGCGGCGGATTGGGAAAGCCCTGCAGGGCGGCCTCGAACATCACCGGCAGGATCGCCGCGCTGACGTTGTACGGGCCGTCGTTGCGTGCGCGGGTCTCGTAGACCACGCGGTTGGAGCCCGCCTCGCGCAGCACGATGCTCACCTCGCGCTCGTACCAGGGCTTGGCCGGCGGCGCGAACCCCGGGCCGCCGTACCAGCCGCCGCCATGCCAGCGCCGGCCGTAGTAGCCGTAGCCGCCATACCCGCCACCCCACGGGCCGCTGTAGAGCCAGGGATCGGCCCACGGCGACAGCCCGGCCGAGACGCGCGCGCCGATCTGCGCGGTGTACTGGGGCTTGGCGTCGTCGCGGCGCAGGCCGGCCTTGTCGAGCGCCGCGCCGGCCATCGCTTCGAGCGATGCCTGCCGGGCGCCGTCGGCCTGCTGCGAAGGCAGGCGATCGAAGCGGTAGGTGGCACCGGGCGCCACGGTGCCGGGCGAGGCGAAGCTCTTCACGTCGCTGTCGACCACCCAGGAGGTGGCGCAGCCGGTCAGGCTTGCTATCAGAAAGAGAGCGGATAACGCGCGTTTCATAAGGGTCTCCGGGCTGAAAAGCCCCAAATTCCCCTGGGTTGCCCGGTCAGCCCTGGACGATGCGCAGGGCCGAGGGTGCCTGGGAGAGCAGATCGAAGGAGGGCGTGTCGAAGGCGGTGTCGCCGTTCTCGTCCGCCACGCCCGTCGCCTTGAGACCCTTGAAGTCGTGCAGCGTTCCGTCGAGCAGGTGGGACGGCACCACGTTCTGCAGCGACGTGAACATGTTCTCCACGCGCCCGGGGTACTTCTTGTCCCATTCGCGCAGCATTTCGCCGACCTGCTTGCGCTGCAGGTTCTCCTGGCTGCCGCACAGCGTGCAGGGAATGATCGGGAACTCGCGGTGCTGCGCCCAGCGCACGGTGTCCTTTTCGGCCACGTAGGCCAGCGGGCGGATCACGATGTGCTTGCCGTCGTCGCTCACCAGCTTGGGCGGCATGCTCTTCAACTTGCCGGCGAAGAACATGTTGAGGAAGAAGGTCTGCAGCATGTCGTCGCGGTGGTGGCCCAGCGCGACCTTGGTGGCGCCCAGCTCGTCGGCCACGCGGTACAGGATGCCGCGGCGCAGCCGGCTGCACAGGCCGCAGGTGGTCTTGCCCTCGGGAATCACGCGCTTGACGATGCTGTAGGTGTCCTGGTTCTCGATGTGGAAGTCCACGCCCAGGTCGCTCAGGTACTTAGGCAGCACGTCTTCGGGAAAGCCGGGCTGCTTCTGGTCGAGGTTGACCGCCACGATGTCGAAGTGAATGGGCGCGCGCGCCTTCATCTTGAGCAGGATGTCGAGCAGCGCGTAGCTGTCTTTGCTTATCGGACGTGGGAGCTCTTCAAGATGCTTTCTCTGCGGTTGCGCACGGAGGGGTCGCGGCAGCGGGCAAAAGCGCCATGCCTTACAACTTCTGCACTTTGTCAAGAAACGCGCTAACTACGGCCAATGTTTACATTGAGGCGCGCCTGTCGAGGCCTCCTTACAATGCACCAGAGGTTTCTCATCTATGAGTGTTGAATTTAATAAACTGCGCAAGCGCATCCGCCGACTCGCCGGCCAAGCTATCGTTGACTACGCGATGATCGAGGAAGGCGACCTCGTCATGGTCTGTCTGTCGGGTGGGGCAGACAGTTACACGATGCTGGATAGTCTTCTTTATCTCAAGGAAGTCGCTCCGATCAACTTTGATGTAGTGGCGGTCAACCTCGACCAGAAGCAGCCAGGCTTCCCGGAGGACATCCTTCCCGCATATTTGACTCAGCTAAACGTTCCGTTTCGCGTCATCGAGGAGGACACCTACTCCATCGTCAAGGAGAAGGTGCCTGAGGGAAAAACGACTTGCGCCCTTTGCTCAAGGCTGCGGCGCGGCATCCTTTACCGGACCGCGGTGGAATTGGGTGCGACCAAGGTAGCGTTGGGTCACCATCGCGACGACATTTTGGAGACGTTGCTTCTCAACATGTTCTTCGGCGGCAAGCTGAAAACTATGCCGCCGAAGCTGGTCTCAGACGACGGAAGAAATGTAGTCATTCGCCCACTCGCGTACTGCGCCGAGCGAGACATCAAGGCCTATTCGGCGGCGATGAATTTCCCGATCATCCCTTGCAATCTATGCGGTTCTCAACCCAACCTTCAGCGCAGAGCAATGAAGGAAATGATTCAGGAATGGGATCGACGCTTCCCGGGGCGCTCCGACAACATGTTTCGTGCATTGACCGATGTGGTGCCGTCACACCTGCTCGACCGAAAGTTGCATGACTTCGACACGCCAGCGAAGGTGAGCGGCGAACTGGACGACGTCAGCAACTGGCTCGCTGCGCCGAATGAGCCTTCGGAAATCGGCGCAGTCCCAATCCGGCTCATATCCGGTATTTCGACAATCGCTAGTTCAGTTAGCTCATCGGGGAGTTTGACGCCGAATGGGAATCGACGGGCGCCTTAACATAGCAGCCGGGGCGACAGTAGAAGGACCGTTCCTGGTCTTCTGGCAGCGTCTGAGCTGGATCTCTACCTATCTTCCCGCTTTCGACGCGTATTACTGGGCAATGGAAGAGCCAGCAATCCGATCCCACCGGGCAATAGCGAAACGTTGTGAACGAGCTGCATATGGCGCAACTGCAGCGCAGCTTGTTTTACGGTCAAATCGGCAACCTTCCGCTCCAACTCGATAACTCTTTTCGCGTACCAGGACCGACTGCGATTGGGAGCATTTGAGCGCTCAGGATCTGGCGTCTTTGCTGCTTCGTATGCGCTGTAGATCGCTTCATTTGCGCCAAGAGATTGACGCGACCACACTTCTGCCGATTTGAATTTCTTGGCTATCTGCTTTCTGAGCGAATCCCACGTTAGTCGTTGCTTGACAGGCCATTCTTTCAAGATGGCCACAATCGCTCCTTCTGCCTTCCGACTAATCTTCGACATTCCCATGGTCATCTCTTTCCGGCGAAACGCCGACATTTTCATCGTGTAGTCGAGACGTAAGTTCGGAAAGGCCCAGAGCCTCTGGCGCCGCCTCGAACGTCACGATCGTGCCGGGTGTAATTGATGGGTCATTCTCCACAGCGAAAATCTCTTCACAGCGAAGGCGAACTGATTCATGTTGTCTGATGTGGCGCTCGATCGGCTTTTTTAGGCCCGTGCTCGAGCGCAACCTCCTGTGCCCCTCGGCGATCATGCGGACGGAGTGCTGATGCATATCTTTAATGATTGGCAAGCGCTTCTTGTCCCCTTTCATCCAGACGTGAAGGCCACACCTCATGCAGTCGCCATGCTGTTCGCAGGGATTGAGAGACCAAGATGTTGAGCATCCACCCACTTCCGTGAGTTGTTTGGGTACAGCTCTCTCAAAGAGAAAAATTTTTCGATCTACCACCTCGATCGTCCGTGCGCTATCTGCAACGGGCCCTATCACTTTGAAATCGACTGCCGGATCAAACCCTTCAATTGAGTTGCTCACTATCTCGGCTGGAGTGCGCAAATCATAGTGTGCTGACTGTGGGCCCGATGTTCTGCCTGCGAGTAGATCAATGTACTGCTCACTAACTCCTAGCGTGAGGGCTCGCGTTTGAAGATACGCGCGGGCGTCGTGAAGGGTAAAGGTCGGATGTTCGCCATTTGACAGCCTGATGTCCAATATCTCGAAGAGCCTCGGGGGCTTGTCTGCGTAGCCACCAGTCCATTGAATAAACCGGTTGTGCGTAAGGACGACAGGGCGCCACCATGCTCGCTTTCTTATCAAAAAATCTCTTTTATGGTCAATTTGTGCGTCGAACCACACGCAGAGGGCCTCGTCGAGCCGCAGCTTTCGATCACTGGATGTATAGGGCCAATGCGAGAATTTCTTTTTCTTGAAGTCAGCCAAGAGTTCGGTGCGCAATTTTTCAACGCTAGAAAAATAGGCGAGATTCCGCCCTGCCAAAAGAAAGGCGAGTTCGATACCGATCTTCTGTCCTTCGTCCGCGGAGATCGATTTGAATAGATAATCTCGATCAACGTAGATATTTGGGGAGAGCTGCCGAATTTCGTCTGGCACCCTAACTCCCACGCTCTGCAGCAAGATGCTCAAATCGGTGCGCGATAGATAGACGCGCCCTGCAAATTGAGCCCGGAACTTGATAGCTGGAAAAAAGTCTTTCGGAGTGTCGACACCGCGAAAGATGCTTAGCTTAGCAATGGTGACTGTTGAGACCTTCTGGTAAAGGGAGGGGCGATCGAGAGCCTCCATTTCAAAGGCATTGACTGGCGCATCTCCATTGATCTTTCTTCCTCCAGGTACAGGCCTCCTGAAATAAGCTTGACCGAAATGACTCTGAAGATCTTCCGGAATGTATAACTCATCAATTTTCTCGAAGCTTTCGAATCTTTCAATGTAGTACTTGAACGCCGCCCTTGCTTTTGACGAATAATCAGCGGCGACTTCACTCAATTCTTCGGCAAGAGTCTCAAGTTGTCTTGGGACAGGAAGCTCTTGATACAGATCGATTTTTGGTCGGTAGATCGATAGTCGGACTTTTCCTTCAAAGCGTCTAAGAGCGTCGGCGCGAAGCTGCAACAGATCCGACAAACGCATCGATACGGTGGTAAATGGCAATGCTGCCAACGCGGCCATCGCGGTAACCTCATGATCTCGCCCAAATCTTTGCTGCGCGGAGCGGTATGCCAGCCCAATAGCAGTCACGACTTCGTTTGGCAACCGCTTAGACTGATTTTTCGTCTGCATGTCGTCATCAAGAAGTTGCGCTTTTCGTTTAACCGGCATGGGCACCGTGGACGTAAAAGTGAAGCGAATGGCCAACAAACCAAAACCGAACTGCCCGTATCGAAAATTCTTCGAGTGATAGCCGCCTTGCAACATGCCCGCGAGCATGGACAACTCACATCCAATATCGTATTTGACGCCTGCAGCGCACGGTTCGCTTATTAACTTCCGCTCAGCGAGAGCGAACGTTGCGCGCGTCATGAGGGATGGGTCATTGGCTCCAGAGTTAAGCTGTCGCAGGGCCCATTCGATGAGTACCAGTGTCCGTGTCTGCGTTTTGGGAAGACCCCTAAGATTTCGGTAAATAACCATCACGTTGATGTATGCCTTCGCAAAAGCGAGGAAGCGCTCTCCGCCAATCATCGCCTCTGGCTCGATAATCTTGGGGGAACCAGATCGAGTGCGAATGAATATTTGTCGGGCCCTTGCGCGGTGCTCGAATTTTACAAATGGAAGTCGCGCGACTTTGTCGTTGTTTTTTAAGCGCTGCGGTGCCATCGAAAACCACGGATCACGTGGATCGTATTTTTGCTCATGCACCGAGTCAAAACCTGCGATTCCTCCGGGACATCCCCATTGGGAAAATTCATCAAATCTTCTGGGGTCGGCAGAAGTCTTTGCACGGAAGTGTGGGGTCACCCCTTGCATTGGGTGCTCTTTTTTCTCTCGCAGAGCCAGATCACTTGCTTTACGGCCGAAATGATGTTGTCGTCTCTTTGAATGGTTTCCGCAGGTAATCTCATTTGAATCTTTTTTTCTCGTGCGTTCTCCATCCTTGCCAGAACCTGCTGGTGAGGTCCGTCTAAGAAGGCCTTGAACCGTGGACAAATATAGCAACCGATGGGAGCTAAAACGCCGCATGGTTCAGCTCCGCAGCCTCCGACGCTGTCGTTCAAATCGATATCGAGAATGAGCTTATCTTCGGGGACGGACTTCTCGCCATCTGTATCTAATACTGAACCTCTAAACGCATCGATTACAAGTGTGAAATGTGGATCCATCTGCCGCTCAAACGCGTCAGCCATTTCATCGGTCAAGTTGACATAGCGCACGAGCGAGCCCGAAGAGGTGTGAAAGGCCGCTTGTTTGAGGACCTCTATAGGTGCACCCAGAATGGCCAGGTGAGTGAGTTTCGTATGCTTGAAACGCCTTGTGAAAAGATCAAGGTTGCTCAAGTCAGCAATGTGGTCCGTGATGCGTCCTCGAGAGCGAGCTATAAGAGAAGTAATCCCTAGTGACCGCTTCTGTAAGACAGGTTTTTGATTGTGGTTGTTGATGCAAAAAATCGGCTGATCTGGAGAGAGATCGCCGGCGCATAGCGTCTGCGTCCAAGCAAGATGATCTCGAAGAGCCACATATACTGACTCTGAAACCATCACTTCCATCATCTTTGCGCGGCTTGGTTTTCCATGGAGCTTTACTAAAGGCACTGCAAGTGTTTTGGTGGACATCGACACATCTTTGATCCTTAATAATTGCATTTGCGAGGGCCGCAAAGCCTCTGAGATCATCAGACGCCAAAGCAAGTTTTGCTGCGGATTGAATATTCCATCAATATACAATTCATCCACTTGACGATGAATCGCGCGCACCTTCTCGATCGTGAATGGTCGCTCATGCGCCTTCCTTGCCTGAATTTCGATGGAGGTCGCGCTCTTCGGTGATCGTGAGGTCAGAATGTGAGCCTTGAGGTCTGGCGCGATGCATGGATAGCTGAGGCGTATCCAATACCTCAAAAAACTCCTAAGTGTCTTAAGATCATTTGGCGACGATTGCCGTGCATCCTGCATGTACATCTTTAGCGTGACGGTTGCAACTTTCTTGGTGAGATTTAACCTCTTTAACATCCTTTCAAAGCGGAAAAACCATTGAATCACTGTGGAAACCTTACGATTGCCGTTTAACGCATGCAGGATGACTGCGTAACAGACAGTTGCCGTCGCAGGCGTCAAAAACCCCTCGACATTTCTTAGCCGGAATACGCTTTCAATGTCGCCGGTTTTGGAAAGCAGCATGCCATCTAGATTGACTGGGATGAGTCGCGATTCGTTGTCAATCACTTTGATGTGAGTTGGAAGATCATCGGGGAAGATTTCATCGCTCCCGACGACGAACTCGGTGTATGGACCGTACATGCCGTAACCTCGTCAGGAAATGATCTGGTCTCTTTGCTGAACAAGCTCAGCCGAGCGTTGTTCGATGGCACGAGCGGCGTATCGATCCGGCATTGTTGATTTCGTAGACCATCGACCTCGTTGGATCACGATTTCACGAGCATCACGGCCTTTTGACGCCGCAGTCTTGTAAACGTGATTGAGGTTGGTGTGTCGCAAGACGTGAGGCGAGATGGTGGGAGGGAGTGATTCGAAGGATTTGAGTTTCTCGAGTATGCGATTCAGGTTCCTTCGGCCAAGAGGGCTCCCTTCGTACATGCCCTCATGGTTCACAAAAAGAAAGGGCGTCGCTGAGTTCGATTTGAAAACGGCCGTTTCACGGTCGCTTACGATGTATTCAATGAGTTTGGCCGCAAGTGATGTCGAGATCGGCACTAGGCCGCCTCCTGTCTTACAAGCAGGTTCATGCAATCGGGTGTCGGCTGGATCGTTCTGTGCTTCGACGACCTTGATGCAACCGGTGAACTGCCCGGGCTTGTATTCCCACGACTCGATCACGTCCACACAGCAGAGCTTGAGTAGTTCTCCCGCCCTGAGGCCTGACTCGTGGAGTGTTTCCACTATCAAGCGGTCGCGCCGCCCGGTGGGAGTTTGAGGAAATGGGCCACCGTTCCCGATGGCTCTCTCAAGGCTGCTCCGTTGTTCGTCGTTTAACGAGCGCACCTCTACAGAATCGTCGCCTGTGGCGATGTGCTTATGAAATTCCATTCGAATGCTCTGCGCGCTGGCCTCAAGCAGCCGATGTTCCTCCGCCGTGAGTTCCAACCGAGGATCGCATTCCTTCGTCAGCCAGGCGACGTAGTTTCCGGTGGTCCTGATGCGTCGGTTAGACGTGCCGAATTTGACTGCTTTGCCGGTTGCCATCCGAGCGAAGGTGGAGGATTCGTCTTGTAGCGCGGTCGCGAGCTTGTCGGCATGCAGGCACGCCCAACAGCAGTACTCGGTCATCTCTCTGGTCGTCAGTGCGCGCGTTCCGGCAAGCACGCGACTTTCCGGACTGATAAAGGGCGTTTTCGATTTTCCCGAGGCTTCAGCACGCCTTGCGCGAAGCAACTGCCATTCGAGGAAGAACGCGAGATCTGAAAGAACCGCTATCTGGGTGTTCAGCGGCTTTTGGCCAAACTCGTCAAGCAAAAAAGCCACTGCAAGTTCGTGCTGCAGTTCGGTTTCGCGGTCGACAAGTACGACCCGGCGAACGGCCTCGCTGCCATCCGGCGATGTGTCCAGCAGAAATTCAGTTCGGAAGTGAAGCGTCATGGCTGAAACCTTACAAAACGCAGGTCGTCTCAGCAAGAAGATTCACGGATGGCGGAGAGCAAAGGCTTCATGTGCCTCAAGAATATTGTCAAACTGGGATGGAGTCCGATAACTGCGTTGTCCCCAGAGAAAAATCTTTACCAAGGAGGATGTGGTTTGGCTTCATGGTGCCGGACGTGCGATCACGACAGTGGCACTTCAATGTCTAGAGTGTCAGTTGATCGCGACAGGCATAGACGGCCCCAAGCCGCGGGCGCAAGGGCGCAGGTGCATTGAGAAGGTGTTGCCCGAAGGATTGGAACGCCGGCAGGCGGTTGTCGCAGCGGAGTCAAGCGGTATCGGTGTTCCGACAATCCTGACGAGCGTGATCGCCGACCGGGGAGGACTTCTTTTCCTCCGATCACCGCCGTGTTCTGTCAAGTCGCCAACTGCTACGGTTACCTGTGCGAGAGTCAATGTGTTTGCGCCCGCACGGCTTTCGCGTCCATTGGACGCCGATCGTGTGTTTGTTTTCGGCCGGCCAGCTAACGTGTCTCCCACGCTGGCCACACCTTGTCCCCCGACGAGAGGTGCAGCAGCGACAGGCTGTAGCCGTAGTTGTCGCAACCGATCTTCATCTCTCTGAGCACGGCTCGGCCATCGGCATGTTCGAACCACACCGATGTGCCGACCGCCATGCCGGGCTTGTTGGATGCGGTCATGGAATCAGCGGCCAGTGACCCAGCAGGCAGCTCGATCACCTTGCCTCGAGTTCGAAAGAATGCTCCGTTCTTGCGCGCTTTGTCGGACGAGACACTCCAGTCGATAAACCCGTCTCGAGACAAGACCAGCACGGCACTTTCATCGGTAAATGACACCCAACGAAGCGTGGCGGCCGTCAGCGACACACCGAACAGATCGGCGCACTTCCCGAGCATTTCAAAGTCGATCTTCGAATCGTTGACCAGCGCTCGAAAATGATTGATCGGCATCAAGAGCGTTGAGGCGAATTCGTCGGCTTCCTGCTCCAGTTGCTTACCGCCCGGGCCCCACTCCACCATGTCCTTGTCGGTGCACGAGAAGCTATTTCTCAGCGTCCGGTGGAGCAGGTAATGACCAAGCTCATGGGCTTGCGTGAACCTGATCCGGCCCTCTGACTGGATCTGGTCGTTGTAGAGCAGCACCCAGCCGCCGTCGACAGTGAAAAGCCCGCCTTCAAAGCTGGCGATGGGTGCCGCCTTCACGCCAACGATGGGATCCGTCCAGCCGAACTGCGCAGACACCCGCAGCGCAATGTCGGCTACATCCACCGGAAATCGGGAGGCCTGTCCCGAAGCCGCCAGCGCGTCCAGCATGTGCGTCAGCAGATGTGCAGCGGCCGGGGGTGTTTCAGGAAAAGCGTGCATCGCGCCGGCCTACTTTTTCTTGAATGTCTCTAGGATCTGATGCAATTGCTCCTTGGCGGAGGCATCCAGCTTGTTGTAGTCGCGAAAAAAAGCATCGTCCAGATGCTCTTGCTTCGGCTGCTTGACCGAATCGTCGACAAAAAAGGCCATGTCGACGCCAAGCACGGCGGCGATGGCTTGAAGCTTCTCTGCGGAGGGGTGAAGCGATTCGCGGTTCTCGAGCTCCCACAGGTAGCTCTTGCTCATGCCGGCTGCTGCGGCTAACGCATCCAGCGTCAGACCCTTCTTCGTTCGGTAGATCTTCAGCTTGTCACCAAGTTTTGAAGCCATGGGCATTCCTCTTTATGACGAAGCCTCAGATTATGGCATTTCATCGAACTTGTCATTCGCTATTCCGAACTTTCTTGTGGTCTTCGTGTTCGGTATAGCGAACATGGCGTTAGCATATGGCGCATCATCAGCTACAAGGGTTTGCATGAAGATGGTTTCCAAGGCGCCTGCCGCCCATTCGGCCGACATCGTTGACCTTCCCAAGGGCATCAACGCGATCCGGCAATTGCCCGCTCAGTCTCTTGACGATCTCTGGGAATCGATCATCGTTGAAGAGACCGTCAAGACCCAGCTCTTGGCACAAGCGCTGCTGAACTTCACCGTCCGCGGCAAGGTCGAGCGGACCGTGCTTCCGTTGCACGGTGTCATCCTGCTGGTGGGCCCCCCAGGCACCGGAAAAACCTCTCTGGCTCGCGGCTTGGCCAGTCGCGTCGCAGGTGTCATGGGCACGAAAGACTTCAAGCTGCTCGAAGTTGATCCACATGCGCTGACCAGTTCCGCGATGGGCAAGACGCAACGCGCCGTTGCCGACCTTTTCTCGCAAACCGTGGCCGAGCACGCGAGCACCGGCCGCACCATCGTCTTGCTGGACGAAGTGGAAACCTTGGCCGCTGACCGCTCCAAGATGAGCCTCGAGGCCAATCCGATCGACATCCACCGGGCGACTGATGCGGTGCTGGTGCAGTTGGACCTGCTGGCGGAAAGCCATCCGAATCTGCTCTTCGTTGCGACGAGCAATTTCCCGCAGGCCGTCGATGCAGCTTTCACATCGCGCTGCGACCTCGTGCTCGAAGTGCCGCTCCCCGACGCCCAGGCACTCCGAACCATCCTGACCCATTGTCTGGGTGGCCTGTCTCAGACCTACCCCGCAGTGGCAAGCCTGGTGGAATCGGCCGGCATGGCAAAGCTTGCGACAGCCTGCGTAGGAATGGATGGTCGCGCAATTCGAAAGCTGGTGATCAATGCGCTCGCCATGCGCAAGGAAACCGCAGTCGACCCTAACCAACTGGAGATGAAGGACTTGTTGGCGGCCGCCGCCAGCGCTCGGCGGCATCGCGTCGCCGACAAGGGGGCCGCAGCATGACCACCGTCGTTCGCAGAGATTTTCGCAGCGTCCCCTCGCGCGATGCGATGGCGACATGGACTGCGATCGTCGCGCTCCTTACTCAGGGCCAAGGCGGTGATCGAGAGGCGGAGTTGCTGTCCATTGCAGGCATCGCGAGCAGCTTGATTGCCGATCAGGCCGCGAAGGATGCGCCCATCGTGGTCACATGCGACGGTCCGCGCACGCGCATCTACTGCTTGTACGACGACGATTCGCTGGACGACTCGGGGACTGGCGAGGCCAAGCTCGGGTACGAGCCGCTGAAGGGCGATTGGCAGGTGTCTCTGCCCTGCGCGCAAGAAGATCTCGATTGGGTCTCCCAGGCACTGGGTCGGCTGACCAAGCGCATCGTTGCGCGCGACCTAGTCGACGGCATTTCGGCTGACAGCAAGACTGCATCGGCTGTTGCTGCACCGGTGCTCAACCTGGAAAGCTTCTTCAAATCATGACCACCGTTGCATCCTACTCGCGCACCCAATCCGTGACGTATGTCGCCGACAACATCTTGAAGAGCCTGAAGGACATCATCCGCCTGAGCGGCATGAACCCGGAGAAGCTGGTCGGCCGCTGGCAACACTACCAAGCGGCGACCAGCACTTGGCTGGCCTCCGAAGATCTGGAGAAGGTGGTGCTCGAGGTGTACCACCCGCTGACGGGCAAGCTTGCAACCCGGTGGGACATCGACATCGTGTACGGATGGTCATCCGGCGACGGCCACTTCTGGGTAGACACGGACCAGCTTCGGTACAGCATCAAGAAGGCGGGTCTCGCACCGGAGGCGGCCGATTACCGGTTGGTACTCAAGGTCAAGCCGGGAAGTCCCAACGTGGCTGGCTGGTCCGACACCACGTTCATTTCAACCGAAGGTTTCACTCGCCACAGCCTGGGCTCGACGGTCGAGCACAACGGATTGGCGGGGAGTGCCGCGTACTGGAGGGCAAGGTAATGTTGACGACAGATGAAGCTTTCAGAAAATTCAAAAGCCGCCTTGAACTTAATGAGCGTGAGCGACAGAACGCGATCAAGCGGCATACAGAGGTCCGCGAGCACATGCGTGAACGCTTCTGCATTGATCGCGACTTTTTGACGGGGTCGTATGCGCGATACACGAAGACCAAGCCGCTCAAAGACATCGACATCTTCTTCGTGCTGAAGGAGTCAGAGAGATCCAAATACCGCGAGAAGGCGCCCAACGTCGTGCTGGACGACTTCCACACGGCTCTCGTCGACAAGTATGGAACCAACAGTGTTCGCCGACAGGGCCGTTCCATCAACGTCGATTTCGGCGTGCATATCGATGCGGAAGACAACACCGACTACCGGATCGTCAGCGTCGATGTCGTTCCAGCGTTCGTCGCAGGCGACAACTACGAGATCCCTTGTGCGGACACAAGCAAGTGGATCCTGACCAACCCGCAGATCCACGCACAGAAAGCAACAGATGCACACCAGGCGTTTTCGACCGAATGGAAAGGGCTGGTGCGCATGGTCAAGTACTGGAACAACAACCCGCGGCATGGCACGGACAAGCCAGTCAAGCCATCGTTCCTGCTTGAGGTGATGGCACTCGAATGTCTGCATGGGGGTTGGCAAGGCCGCTTCGACTACGAGATCCAGGCGCTTTTTTCAACGCTGGCCGACCGCGTGGACGAGGAGTGGCCGGATCCGGCGGGCTTGGGCGAGCCCATCAGCAACGGGATGGATCAGGCCCGCAAAGAGCGCGCCAAGAAGTTGCTGCAGCAAGCCAGCACGGATGCGACCAATGCCATCCAACTGGTCAAACGCGGGCAGACCGGAGAGGCTCTCAAAGCCTGGCGCGCGCTATTCGGCACAAAGTTTCCGTTGTCCTGATGGAGAACAGTCAATGAACATGTCGACAGTACCGACCGCCCTCCAAGCAGGGCCCGACGACTCAACCTGGATGCGGAAATCGTTTTCCATGGTGCAGAGCAGACTTCGGGTGGATTTAGGTCTGGGTAGCCAGTCCATCTCGCACGCCGGCACCATGGGGTCGGTCAACGAAGGGAATTGGATCGCGGTCTTGCGAGCGTACCTCCCAGATCGTTACGAGGTGGAGCAGGCCATCGTCATCGACAGCCGGGGTAACAGAAGCGATCAAATGGACGTGGTCATCTTCGACCGCCATTTCACGCCCGTGCTGCTGGACCAAGCGAACCATCGCTTGGTCCCTGCCGAGGCTGTCTACGCCGTGTTCGAGTGCAAGCCGACGTTCGACAAAGGACTCATCGAATATGCACAAGCCAAAGCGAAGTCCGTTCGCGAACTCCACCGAACCTCGGTCGGCATCGCGCATGCCGGCGGCATGTACGCGCCGAAGATCCCTTTCCGGATCGCCGCCGGGCTGTTGGCGCCTGAGGCCTCGTGGGCCGACGGGCTAGGCAAATCGTTCACCGGAAATCTCTCTACGGCTCTCGATCAACGTCTCGATTGTGGGTGCGCACTGGACCACGGTGCATTTGACTGGTTTGACGGCAGCTTGAAGGTCGTCCCTGCGGAGTGCGGCCTAATTCACTTTCTTTTCAGGTTGCTATCGCACCTGCAAGGTCTCGGTACCGTGCCCGCAATCGACTGGCGCGAGTACGCCAAGATTGTCGAGTGACGATCCGACCAACAGCACCCTTCAAAAACGACAATTTCCAGTAAGAGGAAGAATGCAACCCATCTCGATACCAGCGCTGTCTGAGCTCGCTAAGCTTATCGGCGTGCTCTTCCCTGTTATTGCGTTGATCGCGACTGTTTCTCGAACGCGATCCACGCATACCTTTCTAAGGTACCGGCTCTGGCAACTCGTGTTCAGCCCACGGGAGATCGACGATCCAGTCTTCAGGCAGCACATAGATGAAGAGACTGTGGTGGCGGCGTTTCGTACCAGATACAACATTCTCGTGGACTTGCCCGCGCAAGCGCACAGGATTATTCATTGGGCGAAAGCACGCAACGTGTCGGTGCCCGCGATCGGTGCCTGTGGTTACTATTTTGACTTCAAGCTTTGCGAGATTCGCAAGAAGCTCCCCTCGCCGCGAAGAACGAAGGTGCTGGCTTTCGCCGTCGTGACTCTTGGCATGCTGGCCGTGGTGCTGCTTGCGTTTGCATCGGGCAACTCTGTGCTGGCGCAATTCAAGGAGAGCAAAAGGTACTTCCTGGTCAACCGAGATACGGCGACGCCGCTGTTTCCGCAAGGACCTGTGGTTACCAAAGCCTCATGTCAGAAAGGGACGCCGCCAGAAGCCAACCCTCTAGGATTTTCGGTCGCTGATCAAAGATTTATTTGCACAGCCTTTATCGACGAAGCCGAGAGCAGCGCAACCGCCAAGTTCCTGAACGACGGCCTTCGCGCGCAACGCTGGCTCCTTGGTAGTTTTCTTTTGGTCGTCTTGGCTGCCGCCACTATATTCTTCTGGACGGTTCAAGAATTGAGAGCAACTTACCGGCTCCAGAAGGCGCTGGCAGAAAAGGCCGATCCTTTGCCGTCGGGTGATTCTCAGAATGCATCGTCGGCAAGCTCAGGTCTTGATCAGGAATCTCTGTTGCCGATGGGCCACTCATGAATTTATAGAAGGGCCCCGAGGCGGGAGGCTGAACATGCGCGCTTGGCGCGCCGATAGCGCGGCAAAGGGTCGACGATCTAGGCTTGTCTTGCCCTTGAAGCTGGACCCGTTAAGGCTTTCTGCGTGCGAAGGATATCGGCGCTCAGTTTCTCAACAGACATGTAAGCAACGTCGAAGAATGCGAATGGATCCAAATCTACGGCCGTTCACTGCGAATGCGATGTTCGATCAGCTGTCGTATCGAGATCGTCGTCAGACCATGTTGCGCGGCGAACCGAAAGATTTCTGGTCGGCGCGCCATGGTGCCTCGTCATTGACAAGCTCGCAGAACACCCCACCCGGCGAGCGACCCGCGAGCCTCGTCAGATCGAGCGCGGCCTCCGTATGACCGGGCCGTTCGAGCACGCCGCCCGCCTTGCTGCGCAGCGGGAAAATATGCCCTGGACGAACGAAGTTTGTCGAAACCGAACCAGGGTCGGCTAAGTTACGCAGCGTGAATGCCCGATCGCCAGCAGACACCCCTGTGGTGATGCCTTCGCGGCAGTCCACGCTGACGGTAAAGGCCGTCTGATGGGATTCCCGGTTGTCCTGCACCATCAGCGGCAGTGCAAGTCGATCAAGAACCTCGCCTGGCAGCGAGATGCACACGATGCCGCTGGTGTGGCGCACCATGAATGCCAAGTGCGCAGGCGTCACCGCATCAGCGGCGATGATGAGTTCGCCTTCGTTCTCCCTGTGTTCATCGTCAACCACGAGTACGAACTCGCCGCGCGCGACGGCGGCGATCGCTGTCTCGACTTCATCGAAGACGTACTCAAGCGCCACGGTTTCCGTGAAAGGCTGTTGTAGCTGGTTTGCTTTCATGCAGCCTCCGAACTGGGTTGTGCAAAGGAAATTTGCGCTGAGATTTCGGCTGCCGCGAGGTTCAGTTGGCGTGGAACGGCACCGCCCCAGTCTGGTGTCAATCGGTCGGCGTTAGATGTCACCGACAGCGCCATGACCATTTGCCCCTCGGCATTTCTGATTGGTGCGCTGAAAGCATTGACGGCAATCTGGTGGATCGGTGAAGGCGTCGAGCCGATGGCTCGCGCCAGTCGGTGGTTGCGCGTCTCGATGATCGTCGCATCGAAAGCGGCGCGGCGCTCCGCGATGCTGCTGTGAGTGGCGGTCGATACACCACATTCGCATTCAGGTTGTACAGCCTCGCGATCGCCGCGGCAGAAGCATCCGGCTGCTGGCACGCCTCAAGGACCTCAGCCTTGAACCGCGCACTGTGCTTGCGACGGGTCGCCCGCTTAACCACACCATCTATTGCGTCCACATCATTCATCGCGGACACGATGCCTGCCGACTCTCAGGCAATCAAGATGACTTCACCGTGCGCTTACCAACGTACTGGCCTAGCGTCAGCTGTTCGCCAGGACTTGCCCAGCCTTGGGCATCAAACACTCCTTCACCAAGCCCTACCGCCCACAGAATAATGGCAAGGCTGAGCGAGTCATCCAGACATGGCTGCGAGTCGGCCGATGGCCGCGCTTGGGCCCAGCAGCAAAACGCGCAACTGTTGCCTGCGTTCCTGAGCTATGCAGCGCCAGGAGGCCGCACTCCGTCTTGGGCTACAGGCCTCCAGCTTTCCGGCTGGCGGCCTAGTGCAACTCGACACTTAGCCGTTCGAATGCGGCTTCCCAGACGAGCTGCACAAGTGGCGCGCTGACGATCGCAAGGCGGCATTGACGCAGTCGACCAACGTTCCGACCTTGCCGATGCCCGACTTAAGCGCGCTGCGAAGCTTGATGCTCACGCCTTGTGCCCTCATCACGCGTGCGCCCCGCTTTTGATTGACCACGTGGCCGCGGCGGCGCAGTTCGTGTGTGACGCGCCGGTAGCCGTAACCTGGCACCTCGTCCTGGATGGACCCAATCAACTCGGCGAGCCGCGCGTCTCCCAGATCTTCGCCCACTGCCGTCAAAACCGGTAGTAGAACGTGCTTCGCAGAAGATCGATCACTTGGTACCCCCGTCGAATGGAGCAGGCTTCGGCCGGTGACGTCAGAGATCGGTGATCCAACAGCAAGAGCGTTTAAGCACCTTCAACGCATTACGCAAGATCGCCAACTGTCTTAGACGTAGCGGCGGAATCGGACGAGCTTGCAAAAGGAGACCGGACCTTCAGTGCGCAAAATTTCATGAAAGTTTTTGATCTGACGGTTTTGGTTGGGAGTGACCTTCAGTGCAGGCCTGCGGTGCCTGCGCGCGCCTGTGCATAGGCCAGATTGCTTCAAGCGCTTCTCCGTCCGCACGGTAGGCTTGGCAGGTGTTCAGAAGCGCGGGTTGGGGAAGCGTCCCGCGCTTCGCATGCACAGAGCGCATGCCGCCGCTTTCCCGGCCAAGGGAAAAAAGGGTTTGCATGGCAGTAGTCGCGGCTGGCCCCATCAGTTCTGTGAGATGGGTGCAGCCCCGGGCGCCGCCCACAAGCGCGCGGATCCTCTTTGTAAAACCAGGGCCGATTCGCAGTCCGATCAGGCTTTCATAGACGGTATTGCCATCGGCGCACCAAGGAGTTGGCGCTGCTTCAGTGCGAACCTGTATCCCACGAATGAGCAGCTCGGAATCCACCGTCAGGCAAATACTCATGCGGTGCAAATCTTCGCCGGCGCCGAGTCGCTTAAAGAACAGGTCGGAACCGCCCGGCGAGATGTCCCGCATTGTGCTCTCGACATCGACCAAGCCGTCATCTCGCAGGAACCCGTGGCAGACGATATCTCGCGTGTGGAGCAGGCGACGCGTGGGGGTAGGTGTTGTGGGGCAATCCATGGTTCGTAGGTATCCGGTGCAATGGAAAACACATGCTCCACCGGTCGCGCCGCGTGAGCACTACCCGGGGTGGGTGGTCTACGCCCCCTCCAAGCCCGTACGGCCACCCAATCGGGGTGGCCGTGAGTTCGAGGGCGTGCGTTCTACTGGTTATCCAAGAGACGAAGCAGATTCGGAGACCCCATGCAGGAACTCAGCGCAACACACCCTTTCCCAGCGCCGACAGGCGTGATCGAGCGCCCCAGCGGCGCCTTGCGTATCGAACTAGCTCGCGCCCGCGGCGGCCTACCGAGCGAGGTACACATCCCCGAGACCAGTCTTTTTTTCAATCTCCGAACCTCGGCTCAACGCTATCCAGACAAGACGGCAATCCAGTTCTTCGAAAAGGCCGTCTGCTACGCCGAACTGCTGTCCGAGGTCGAAGCCATGGCAGGCTACCTGCAAAGTGGGTGCCAGGTGGCACCCGGCGATCGCGTGATCGTGTTCAGTCAGAACTGCCCGCAGTTCATCGCGGCCTACTTTGCCATCTTGCGCGCCGACGCGGTCTTCGTGCCGGTCAATGCCATGCTGCTGCGCGAGGAGCTCGAACACATCGTGCAGGACAGCGGCGCGGTGGTGGCCTTCGTGGCCAGCGAACTGCTTGAACGCATAGCGCCCCTGGTGGGCACCGGCGCGCTGCGACACCTCGTGGTGCATGCCTACGGCGATGCGCTCGGCGATGCGCTCGGCGATGAGGACGGCGACCTTGTCCTTTCGCCGCCCGACTGGGTGCGCTCGCGTATGGCCGATGTCGCGCTGCCACCGGCCGCCGCGTCCTGGCAGACCGCACTGGCGCAGGACCACGCGCCGCCGCCCCACCGCGCCGGCCCCGACGACCTGTGCATGCTGCCCTACACCTCGGGTACCACCGGCAAGCCCAAGGCGTGCGTGCACACGCACCGCACGGTGATGACTTCCTGCATCGGTTCCTCGCTATGGCGCCGCACCCATCCATCGTCGGTGTACCTCGCCGTGGCGCCGCTGTTCCACTTGCTGGGCTTGCAAAACAACGTCAATTCAGCCATCTTTTGGGGCGGCACTATCGTGCTGATGCCGCGCTGGGACCGCGAGGCCGCGGCGTTGCTGATCGAGCGCCACCGGGTGAGCTTCTGGGCCGCGCTGCCGGCCATGCTGGTCGACTTCTTCGCGCAGCCCGGCATCGAACAGCGCGACCTGTCGAGCCTGGCAGTGGTCACTGGTGGAGGCGCGGCCACGCCGCAGCATGTGAACGACATTCTCAAGAACCGCTACGGGCTGGACTACGTCGAAGGCTATGGTCTGACTGAAAGCGCCAACTTCCTGTGTGCCAACCCGATGCACAAGCCCAAGAAGGGCTGCCTGGGCGTGCCCACCTTCGGTGTCGATCTGCGCATCGTCGATCCGCAAACACTGGCGCCGCTGCCGCAAGGCGAGGTCGGCGAGATCGTGGTGCACGCCGCGCAGATCATGCTGGGCTACTGGAACCATGCGCAGGCCAACGCCGAGAGCTTTTTCGTACGCGACGGCAAACGCTTCTTTCGCACCGGCGACCTCGCCAGCATGGACGAAGAAGGCTACGTCTTCATGCGCGACCGCCTGAAGCGGATGATCAATGCCTCGGGCTTCAAAGTCTGGCCGGCCGAGGTCGAGGCCACGTTGCACACGCACCCGTCGATCCTCGAAGCCTGCGTGATTGCCGCGCCCGATGCACGGCGCGGCGAAACGGTCAAGGCCGTAGTTGCGCTGCGCGACGGCTGCCGTGAGGACAGCACCAGCCTGGTGGCCTGGTGCCGCGAGCACATGGCGGCGTACAAGGCACCGCGCCTCGTGCAGATCGTCCATGCGCTGCCCAAGTCCGCCACCGGAAAGATCGCCTGGCGCGAACTGCAGGAGCAGGAAGCCCGCGTCGCGCAGGCGACCGAAGCCGAAGAAGCCACACCCACCCACTGATCGAAAGTACGCCTCCATGTCCATGACACTTGCACTGCGGCGCTCGATCCAGGCCACGCCCGAGCAGATTGCCACCGTCTTTTACCAGCGGCGCCAGAGCTTTCGAGAATTCGGCGACCGCGTGGCGCGCCTAGCGGGCGTGTTGCATGCCCTCGGCATGAAGCCGGGCGACCGAGTGGGCATGCTGGGCGTGAACTCCGACCGTTGGCTCGAAGTCCTGATGGGCGTCTGGTGGGGCGGTGGTGTGCTCAATCCGGTAAATACGCGATGGAGCGTGCCCGAGATTGTCTATTCGCTGGACGACTGCGACACTGGCATCCTGATGGTCGACGACCACTTTCTCGATCGCGTCGAAGGCATTCGGGCCAGCGCCAGACGGGCACCGGTCTTCGTCTACGCTGGCGAGGGCCGTGCGCCTGAAGGCATGTCGTCTCTCCAGGCGCTGATCGAAGCCAGTGCGCCGATCGAGGATTCGGACCGCGCCGGCACCGACCTGGCCTGCATCCTGTACACAGGCGGCACCACCGGGTATCCCAAAGGGGTGATGCACAGCCATTGGACTTTGTGGTCCATCGGCATCCAGCGCTTTGCGCAGACACCGATGCCGGACGGCAGCGTCGCGCTGCACGTGGCACCGCTGTTTCACATGGGCGGCATTGGCCGCGCGCTGGTGCAGTTCATCGCGGGTGAAACGCACGTGCTGGCCACTGCCTTCGACGCTCGCGAGGTGCTACAGACCATCGAGCGCGAACGCGTTACCGACGTGCTGCTGGTGCCCACCATGCTGCAGGCCCTCATCACCCACCCCGAATTCGACTGCTTCGACCTGGGCAGCTTGAAGCGCATAGTCTATGGAGCCTCGCCGATTGCCGAGCCGGTGCTTGAGCGCGCGATGGCTTTGCTGCCCGGCGTCGCCTTCACACATTCCTATGGAATGACCGAACTTGGTGGCGCGACTTCGAACCCGCCACAGAACCACGGCGCCGGAGGCCGCGCGTCAGGCCTGTCACGGTCGGCGGGGCGGGCCAACTTCGGGGTGGTCGTGAAGGTGGTCGATGCGGGGGGCAGGGAGCTACCTCGTGGCGAAGTAGGTGAACTCATCGTGCGCGGGTCGAATGTCATGCTCGGCTATTGGAACAAACCGGAGGAAACGGCGCGCGCCCTGCGCGACGGATGGCTCTACACCGGCGATGGCGCCCGCATGGACGCGGGCGGCCACGTCTTCATCGTCGATCGCCTCAAGGACATGATCGTGAGCGGCGGCGAGAACGTGTATTCGGCCGAGGTCGAGAACGTGATCGCGCGGCATCCGGCCGTTCAGGCCTGCGCCGTCATCGCAGTGCCGCACGCCCAGTGGGGCGAGGCGGTGCACGCAGTGGTGGTGCGCAAGCCCGGCGCGCAGCTCGACGACGCGGACCTACATGCGCATTGCCGCAGCGCCATTGCGGGCTACAAATGCCCCAAGAGCATCGAGTTCCGCGAGGCGTTGCCGCTGTCCGCTGCGGGCAAGGTGCTCAAGCGCGAACTGCGTGAGCCCCATTGGGCGGGGCAGTCTCGCCAGGTGAGCTGATCCATGAGCTACACCGCCCCCCTCAAGGACATGCTGTTCGACATCGAACACCTGGCCAACATCGGCGAAATCGCCAAGCTGCCGGGCTTCGAAGACGCCGGCTTCGAAACTGCGCAGGCGGTGCTCGAGGAGTGCGCCCGCTTCAACCAGGACGTGGTGGCGCCGCTGAACATCGACGGCGACCGCAACCCCTCCTCGTTCAAGGACGGCGTGGTCACCACCACGCCGGGCTTCAAGGACGCCTTTGCGCAGTACGTGTCGGGCGGTTGGCAGGGCTTGCAGCATCCGTCGGACTTCGGCGGCCAGGGCCTTCCCAAGACCATCGGCGCGGCCTGCGGCGAAATGCTCAACTCGGCCAACATGAGCTTTGCGCTGTGCCCGCTCTTGAGCGACGGCGCCATCGAGGCGCTGCTGACCGCAGGCTCCGACGAATTGAAGGCGGTGTACCTCGAAAAGCTCGTGAGCGGCCAGTGGACCGGCACCATGAACCTCACCGAGCCGCAGGCCGGCAGCGACCTGGCCATGGTGCGCAGCCGTGCGGAGCCGCAGCCCGACGGCACCTACAAGGTGTTCGGCACCAAGATCTTCATCACCTACGGTGAGCACGACATGGCCGAGAACATCGTGCACCTGGTGCTGGCCCGCGTGACCGGCGCGCCCGAGGGCGTAAAGGGCATCAGCCTGTTCGTGGTGCCGAAGTTCATGGTCGGCCAGGATGGTTCGCTGGGCGACCGCAACGACGTGCACTGCGTGAGCATCGAGCACAAGATGGGCATCAAGGCCTCGCCCACCGCCGTGCTGCAGTATGGCGACCACGGCGGCGCGGTGGGCTACATCGTCGGCCAGGAAAACCGCGGCCTCGAGTACATGTTCATCATGATGAACTCCGCCCGCTACGCCGTGGGCATGCAGGGCATCGCGATTGCGGAGCGTGCCTACCAGCACGCCGTGGCCTACGCGAAAGACCGTGTGCAGAGCCGCCCGGTCGATGGCTCCATCAACGCGAGCGCGCCCATCATTCACCACCCCGACGTCAAGCGCATGCTGATGACGATGCGCGCCTACACCGAAGGCTGCCGCGCGATGGCCTCGGTGGCCGCCGCTGCCTACGATGCCGCGCACCATCACCCCGATGCCGACGCACGCAAGCAGAACCAGGCCTTCTACGAATTCATGGTGCCGCTGGTCAAGGGCTACAGCACCGAGATGAGCCTGGAGGTGACCTCGCTGGGCGTGCAGGTGCACGGCGGCATGGGCTTCATCGAGGAGACCGGTGCGGCGCAGTACTACCGCGACGCGAAGATCCTCACGATCTACGAAGGCACCACCGCCATCCAGGCCAACGACCTCGTGGGCCGCAAGACCGCGCGCGACGGCGGCCAGACGGCCAAGGCCATCGCCGCGCAGATCGAGAAGACCGAAGCCGAGCTGGCCAAGAGCGACAGCCCCGCCGCCGCGTCCGTGCACAAGCGCCTGAAGGCCGCGCGCGAAGCCTTCATCGAAGTCGTCGACTTCGTCGCGGGCCAGACCAAGGCCTCGCCCAACGCGGTGTTCGCAGGCAGCGTGCCGTACCTGATGCTTGCGGGCAATCTGATGGCCGGATGGCAGCTCGCTCGCTCGCTGATCATTGCCGAGGACCTCGCCTCGCGCAGCTTCGACACCGACTTCATGCTCGCCAAGATCGCGACCGCGCGCTTCTACGCCGAGCACATCCTCAACAAGGCGCCGGGCATCCGCGACAGCATCGTCGACGGCGCCGAGAGCGTCACGGCGCTCGCGCTCGACGCGTTCTGACGTCATGGCAATCTTTCGCACACGAATCACTGAACTGTTCGGCATCCGCCATCCGATCCTGCTCGGAGGCATGCACCACCTGGGCCAGTCGGACATCGTCGCGGCCGTCGTCAACGCCGGCGCGATGGGCTTCATCACGGCCCGGTCCTTCGATGTGTTGGACGACTTTCGTGCCGACCTGCGCCGATGTCGTGCGCTGACCGATGGCAAGGCCTTCGGCGTCAACCTGACGCTGTCGCGCCGCGCGGGCGCAAACGTGAAGGTGCCAGGCTGGATCGAGATCGCATTGGAGGAGGGTGTTCGTCATTTCGAGAGTGCCGGCGACTCGCCCGAGTCGCTTGTCGAGCCGATCCATCGCGGCGGCGGTCTGTTGATGCACAAATGCCCGAGCGTGCGCCACGCCCACAGCGCGGCGCGCCTGGGCGTTGACGCCATCGCATTGGTCGGTTGCGAGGAGGGCGGCCACCCGGGCACCAATCCGCTGTCTGCGTTCGTCAACGGCGCCTTCGCGCTGGAGCAGGTTCAACTGCCGCTGGTGCTGGGCGGGGGCATCGGCAGCGGGCGGCAAGTTGCCGCCGCCCTGGCTTTGGGCGCCGACGGCGTGGTGATGGGCAGCCGCTTCCTGGTGGCGCAAGAGATACGTGCCCACGAGGCCCTGAAGCAACGCATCGTCGAGACCGGGCCCGAGGGCTCGACGGCCATCCTGGGATCGATCGGCGATACCTGGCGCGTGCTGCATAACGAAACTGCGCGCGAAGTGCGCCGCCTGGAGGCGCAAGGCGTGCGCAGCCATGCTGAATTTGGTGACCTGATCCTGTCCTCGCGCACGCGACAGCGCGTGTATGTCGAGGGCGATGTGGACGGCGGCATTGTCTCCTTCGGTCCGGGCGGAGCCTTTGCCGACGAGATCGTGCCGGCGGCACGGATCGTGGAGCGACTGATGCGCGATGCCGCGCGAGCTGCAGGTGCATTTGCGCGACAACAGGTCGCCGAGCCCGAGGTCGTTCGGTAGATCAGCGTGGGCTCGGTGCGTGTGCCGTTGCCGCGCGCACAACCCGCGCAGCAACGCCCACAGACCTCAGCCCCGAAACTCCGGCTTTCGCTTCTCGACGAAGGCGGCCACGGCTTCGTGGTGATCTTCCGTCTGATGCGAAATCACCTGGAAGGCGGCCGACATCTCCAGCAGCGTATCGAGGCGCGAATGCAGCGCCTCGCGCAGCAGGCGCTTGGCCAGGCGCACGGCGTGAGGCGGGTTGGCGGCGATCTGCTCGGCGATCGCGCGGGCCGTGGGCAACAGCTGCTCGCGCGGCACCACGCGCGACACCAGGTTCCACTCTGCGGCCTGGCGCGCGTCGATGGTCTGGCCGGTCAAGGTCAGCTCGGTTGCACGCGACAGGCCGATGATGCGCGGCAGCAGCCATGCGCCGCCGTCGCCGGGGATGATGCCCAGCTTGACGAAGCTCTCGGCAAACTTGGCCTCTTCAGCGGCCACGCGGATGTCGCACATGCAGGCCAAGTCGAGCCCCGCGCCGATGGCATGGCCGTTCACCGCCGCGATCACCGGCACCTCGAGGTTGAACAGCGCCAGCGGCAGCTTCTGGATGCCCAGGCGGTATTCGCGGCGCAGTTCCATCGCTGACATTTCGCTGTAGCGGCCCATGTCGCGCACGTTGCCGCCCGACGAAAAGGCTGAGCCCGCGCCGGTCAGGATCACCGCGCGCACCGAATGATCGGCGTGGATGCGGTCGATGGCGGCCAATAATTCCGGCACGGCCGTGTTGCCGGTCAGGGGATTGCGGCGCTCGGGGTCGTTCATCGTCAGGGTGACGATGTGGCCTTCTTGCTCGTAGTTCAGAAAATTGCTCATCAAAGGATCTCCTCCATCACGAATTGCAGGACCGAGGGCGTTGCGTTGCCGAGCAGCGCTTCACCGACGATGCGGTTCCAGTAGGCCTCCGAGCCGTCGGCCATGCGCCATTCGTGCAAACGGCGGCTGTAGAGCTGGAGGTCGAACTCCTCGGTGACGCCGATGGCGCCGTGCAGCGCATGCGCCGTCGATGCAACGAGCGGCACAGACGCACTGGTGCGCGCCTTCGCGGTGGCGGCGGCGAGTGGGGACGGAATTTTTTCGCCGGCCCGAAAGGCCAATTCGGCCGCCACGCCCGAGCTTGCGACATGCTCGGCCATCACGCCCAGCTGGTGCTGGACGGCCTGGAACTTGCCGATGGCCTTGCCGAACTGCACGCGGTCGTTGCAGTAGCCCAGCGTCATCGAGAACATGCGCTCCATGGCGCCTGCGATGGCGGCGGCGTGCAGTGCCGCGCTGAACACCGCGACCTGCGCGCCGTTGTCGCCGACCGGCGCACCGACCGCGTCGCCGGCCCAGCGCAGCGACGCGCTGAGGCTGCCGCGAATGCCGGTCATCGTGCGTTGCGCGCGTGCGCCGTCGAGCAGCACGAGCCGCCCTTCGATGTTCGCCAGCACATGGTCGGCAATCGCACCGAACGCCACGTGGCCAGCGCTGACCGAACCGTCGTGCTCGCGCCGCGCATGGCCCGCGAGCGTGACCATGCCTTGCGGCGCTGCCACGTCTCCCAGCAGCGCTCTTGCCGCGATGCTCTGCGCCGCTGGCACCGGCACTGCATGCTGGCCGAAGGCCACGAAGATGGGGAAGACCGCGTCCAGGTCGAGCCCGGCGCCGCCGGCTTTCTCGCTCGCCATCAGTTCAAGGAATCCGCTCTCGGCCAGCGCGTCCCAAAGCGCTGTGGCCGAACCGCCGTTCTCGATGGCCCGGATGGTGGCTGGCGTGCACTGGTCAACGAGGATCGCCTCGATGGCTTCTGTAAACATGTTCTTGTCTCCTTGTGGCTCAGCGCAGGCCCAGGCCGCGCGCGATCATGCCGCGCAGAATCTCGCGCGTGCCGCCGCGCAGCGAGAAGGTCGGCGAGATCTGGCTCAGGTAGGCGATCGCGCGATGTAGGTCCGCATCGACATCGGCCGCGCGCGTCGGGTCGGCCGCCACGGCCGCTTCGATGGCGGCGGGGATGGCCTGCTCGAACTCGGTGCCGATGTCCTTGACCAGCGCCGCTTCGACCACGGGGCTTTCGCCGCGCGCCAGCTTGGTGCTC
Source organism: Variovorax pasteuri (assembly GCF_051216435.1). NCBI lineage: Bacteria > Pseudomonadati > Pseudomonadota > Betaproteobacteria > Burkholderiales > Comamonadaceae > Variovorax > Variovorax pasteuri. The sequence continues at coordinate 19,493 of NZ_JBPJZS010000006.1, read as the reverse complement.
ACGGCCACCGACAGGCTGCGCAAGGTGGCGAGCTGGGTGGTGAAGTTGCCAAGCAGCGTGGCGTCGGCCGGCGTGAAGCCGGTCTTGCGCAGGCTCTGCATCCAGGTGTCGAGCAGCACCACGCTCGAATACAGCCTCTCGGGTCCGCTGCGTTCGAAGGCCAGCTCGGCGTTCACCTGCATCCAGCCGCTGCCTTCGTCGCCGATCAGCGCGTCCTCCTTGAGGAAGACATCGTCGAAGCTCACTTCCGAGAAATGTGCGTCGCCCGTCAGGTCGACGATGGGGCGTATCTGGATGCCGGGCAGCGAGAGGTCGACGATCAATTGCGACAACCCGCCTTGCCGGTCTTCCGGCGCGCCGGAGGTACGCACCAGCGCAATCATGAAGTGCGAGCGCTGCGCGTTGGTCGTCCAGATCTTGCGGCCCGTCAGGCGCCAGCCGCCTTCCACGCGAGTGGCACGCGTGCGTACGCTGGCTAGGTCGGAGCCCGCGTTGGGCTCGCTCATACCGATGCAGAAGAAGGCTTCGCCACGACAGATGCGGGGCAGGTAGAAGTCTTTTTGTGCCTCGGTGCCGAACTTGTTGATCAGCGGGCCGCTTTGCCTGTCGGCAATCCAATGGGCTGCCACGGGCGCACCGGCCGCGAGCATTTCTTCGACGAGCACGAAGCGGCGGAAGGCGTCCAGCCCCGCGCCGCCATAAGAGGCGGGCAAGGTGATGCCGACCCAGCCGCGCTGCGCGAGCCGCCGGCTGAACGCCGCATCGAAGGCCATCCATGTGCGCGCACGCACGACAGGTGGCGCAGGTTCCAGGTTCGTCGCCAGGAAGGCGCGCACTTCGTGGCGGAATGCTTCGGCCTCGTCGGGAAGCCTGGCGAGGCGAAAGGCCTCGAGCAGTTGGCTCATGCTAGTTCTCCGTGGGAATCTCGCCGGTGGTCAGCGCGTTGGGCGCGGCCTTTTTCACCAGCTCAGGGATCAGACCACCGAGTTCCTCGACCGTCCAGCGCCCTTGCTTCTCGATGCGCGGGCCGGCGTGCCAGCCCTCGGCCACCGTGATGCGGCCACCGCGTGCGCCGAACACACGCCCGGTGATGTCGCGCGACTCGCTGCTGCCCAGCCACGCCACCAGCGGCGCAACGTTCGAAGGGTCCAGTGGATCGAAGTCGGGCGCCTCGTTGCGGATCGCCTGCCACTTGGGGCTGGCGAAGATGTCTTCTGTCAGGCGGCTCATGGCGGTCGGGTAGATGGCGTTCACCGTCACACCGTAGCGGTCCAGCTCGCGCGAGGCAATCACCGACAGGGCGGCGATGCCGGCCTTGGCCGCGCCGTAGTTCGACTGGCCGGCATTGCAGTACAGGCCAGAGGACGAACTGGTGTTGATGATCCGCGCGTCGCGCTGGCGGCCCGCCTTCGATTCGCTGCGCCAGTAGGCCGCCGCGTGCCGAGAGGGCGCGAAGGTGCCGCGCATGTGCACGCGGATCACAGCGTCCCAGTCTTCCTCGTCCATGTTAACCAGTGTGCGGTCTCGCAGGATGCCGGCGTTGTTGACCAGCACGTCGAGCCCGCCGAAGGTGTCGATGGCCGCGTCGATCATGCGTTTGGCGCCGGCCCAGTCGGCCACGTCGTCGCCGTTGGCAATGGCCTGTCCACCCAGGGCTTCGATCAGGGCCACAACTTCCAGCGCCGGGCTGATGGCCGAGCCGGGGCTGCCGTCGCCGCGCCCGCCGAGGTCATTGACCACGACCTTGGCGCCCTGGCGCGCGAATTCGAGTGCGTACTCGCGGCCGATGCCACGGCCTGCGCCGGTGATCACGACCACGCGGTCCTTGCAAAGCTGCTTCATTTCCAATGGCTCCATCATTTCTGCGAAAGATCTACTTGCTTGGAAAGGGCGCGATAGCGCGCTCTTTCCGAGGTAATCATTTCGCCCATTTCCTTGCCACCGACGGTGAACACTTCCGCGCCCGCAGTCTCCGTCACGTACGTGCGGAACTCCGGCTGCGACATGGCTTTCAGAAGTGCCGCTTCCAGTGTCTTGACGGCAGGCTCGGGCGTCTTGGCGGCAACGCCCAGGCCGATCCATACGTACAGGTCGTAGTTCGGCAGGCCGCTCTCGCGCACCGTGGGCACGTTGGGCAGCTTGGGGTGGCGTTCCTTGCCGGTCACTGCCAGCGGCCGCACCTTGCCCGCAGCGATCAGCGGCAACGCGCCACCGATGTCGAGCAGGGCCAGATCGACCTGGCCACCCATCAGGTCGCTCTGGACCTGCCCGGGCGACTTGTAGGGGATGTAGTTGAACTCGACGCCCGCGCCGTGCTGCAGCATCAGTGAGCCGATGCGGTAGTGGTTGCTGTAGCTGGCCATGCTCACGTTCTTGGGGCTCTTCCTGGCCGCTGCCATGGCTTCGGCGTAGGTCTTGTAGGGCGAATTGGCGCCGGTCACCAGCACCGCCGCGCTGCGCAGCATGGTGGCCAGGGGCCGCAGATCTTTCTGCGCGTCGTAAGGCAGGTTGTCGTTGATCAGCGGGTTGATCACCATCGACGAAGGCGAGAGCATGAGCACGCTGTAGCCGTCGGCCGGTGAAGTCAGCAGGGTCTGTACCGCCAGCACCGAGTCTGCGCCCGGCTTGTTCTCGATGAAGGTGGACTGGCCACCGAGCTCTGGCATGACGAGCTTGGCGACCAGCCGCGTGATCGTGTCCGAGCCGCTGCCCGGGCCCAAGGGAACGATGAAGCGCACCTGGCGCGACGGGAAGGCGTCGGAGGCCTGTGCTTGCTGCAGAGGCAGGGCGAGGGCCAACAACGAAGTCAGTGCGGCGCCCATCAGGCGGAAGGTCTTGAGGCGTTTCATGCTTTTTTGTCTCCTGGGGATTTGAACTACATGCGGGCGAGGCGCGCGGCCTGCGCATCCACGTCGCCGAACAGCTGGTCGAGTACGTGGATGCGGCGCAGGCAGTGGCCGACGGCGTATTCCTCGGTCATGCCGATGCCGCCGTGCGACTGAATCGCCTGCTGGCACAGCGCCCGCGCGTGGCGGCCGATGGCCAGTTTGGCGCGCGGCAGGTCGGTGGCGGCGTGGGCCGAGGCCGGGTCGTCGACCGCCACCGCCGCGGCAATCGCCATGCTGCGCGCCATCTCGAGCGCGACGGCCATCTCGGCCACGCGATGGCGCAGCGCCTGGTACTCGCCGATCAGTCGGCCGAACTGCTTGCGTGTGTTGACGTAGGCGGTGGTAAGCGCAAAGGCCGCCTCCATGGTGCCGACCATGTCGGCGCAGACGGCGGCGGTGCCGGCGGCGACGGTGGCGTGGATGGCGGCTGCGGCGCGTGCGTGGTCTGCGGCGTCGCCCAAGGGTTCGGCGGTGGCACCGTCAAGGGTGAGTTCGCCGGCCGGCGTGTCGTCGATCAGGCGATAGGTGCGCAGCGTCGCATCGGCGGCATCGACGAGAAAGAGCGCCAGGCCGTCTGCGTCGGCCGGCTCGCCGCTCACACGCGCGCTCACCACGAAACGGCTCGCCGCACCCGCGTGAAGTACAAGCGACTTGGTGCCATCGAGACGCCACCGGTCGCCATCGCGCCGCGCACGGGTCTCGACCCACAGCGGCGCGTGGCGCCCCTGCGCTTCGTCATGTGCCCAGGCCATCCGCATGCCGCCTTGAGCCAGAGAAGGCAGCAGGCGGTCTTTCTGCGCCTCGCTGCCGGCCGACAGCACGGCCGTCGCCGCGAGCACGCTGGAGGCCAGATACGGTTCGAGCAGCAGCGCGCGGCCGAAGGCCTGCATCACCGGCAGCCGGTCGCCCGCGCCACCGCCCAGGCCGCCGAAGGCTTCGGGAATGCCCAGCGTCGTCACGCCCAGTTCGGCGAGCTGGCCCCAGGCCGCTTCGCTCCAACCGGCTGGCGAATGGGCGATGGCGCGGCGCTTCTCAAAACCGTAGTGGTCGTCCAGCAGCCGCGACAGGCTTTGTGCCAGCGCCTGCTGGTCTTCGTTCAGATCGAATTGCATGGCTTATCCCAGGAGCGTCTTGGCCAGAATGTCCTTCTGGACCTCGCTGGAGCCGCCGTAGATGGTGGCTGCGCGGTAGAAGAAATAGCGTGGGGCTGCGGCCGCCAGTGGATGCAGCGCGGCATCGCCTTCCGCGTCGCAGCGCTCCAGCCCGCTGGGGCCGGCAATGCGCGCGATCAGCGTGGTCAGCGACTGCATCAGCTCCGAGCCCTTGAGCTTGAGCACCGAGGCAAAGCCCGGGTTCTTGCGCCCGATCTCGGGGTCGAGAAGGAAGCGCCAGTTGGTCAGCTCCAGCGCGCGGATTTCCGCGCCCAGCTCGGCGATGTCGGTGGCCAGCTTGGGGTCGTCGAGCAGGCACTTGTCGCCCTGACGCGTGGCCGCCGCGAGTTCGCGGGCGGCGTCCAGGCGCTCCCAGCACAGGCCCACGTTGGCGATGTTGGTACGTTCGCTTGCCAGTAGGTACTTGGCGCAGTCCCAGCCACGGCCTTCCTCGCCGACGAGGTTGGCGAGCGGCACGCGCACCTTGTCGAAGAAGACTTCGTTGAGATGCTGCTGGCCGTCGATGGAGACGATCGGCCGCACTGAAACGCCCGGCGTCTTCATGTCGATCAGCAGGAAGGAGATGCCGTCCTGCTTGCGCGCCGTCTGCTCCGTTCGCACCAGCGCGAAAATCCAGTCGGCGTGATGGGCCGAGGTGGTCCAGATCTTCTGGCCATCGACGACGTAGTGATCGCCATCGCGCACCGCGCGCGTGCGCAGCGAGGCCAGGTCAGAGCCCGAATCCGGTTCCGAGAAGCCCTGGCAAAACCACAGGTCGAGCCGCGCGAGCTGGGGCAGAAAAAAGCGCTTCTGCGCTTCGGTGCCAAAGCGCAGCAGCACCGGGCCGAGCATCGCGATGTTGAAGGGCAGCGGCAGGGGCGCCCCGGCGCGCTGCAGTTCTTCGAGCAGGATCAGCCGCTCGGTGGTGCCCAGGCCGGCGCCACCGTACTCGGCAGGCCAATGCGGCGCAGCCCAGCCGCGCTCGTGAAGGATGCGCTGCCAGGCCACGGTGTCCTGCTTGCGCGGCGCATGGCCACGGCGCAGGCGCGCGCGGATGTCAGCGGGCAGGCGCGCGCCGATGAAGGCGCGGACCTCGTCGCGAAAGGCGAGTTCGCCCGGGCTGAGCTGCAAGTCCATGTCAGTTCTTGCCGTAGAGCGTCACGACGCAGGCACCGCCCAGGCCCACGTTGTGCTGCAGCCCCAGCCGCGCACCTTCGACCTGGCGCTGGTCCGCGCTGCCGCGCAGTTGGTGCGTCAGCTCGTAGCACTGCGCCAGGCCGGTGGCGCCCAGCGGGTGTCCCTTGGACAGCAGGCCGCCCGAGGGGTTGACGACGACCTTGCCGCCGTAGGTGTTGTCGCCGTCGTTGACGAACTTCTCGGCGCCGCCTTCGGGGCAGAAGCCCAGGGTCTCGTAGCTGATGACTTCGTTCTGCGCGAAGCAGTCGTGCAGCTCGCACACGTCGATGTCCTCGGGGCCGACACCGGCCGCCTCGTACACGCGCATGACGGCGGCGTGCGTCATGTGCGTGCCGATCCAGCTCAGCATCGACGGCGGCTCGAACGACTGCACCGGATCGGTGGCCATGGCCTGCGCGAGGATCTGCACGTCGGTGCGCAGTCCGTGCTTCTTCGCGAAGCGCTCCGACACCAGCAGCGCCGCTGCGCCGCCGCAGGTGGGCGGGCAGGCCATCAGGCGCGTCATCACGCCGGGCAGCAGCACGGTGTCGTTCATGACTTCTTCGGTCGTCACGATCTTGCGAAACAGGGCCAGTGGGTTGTTGGCCGCATGGCGGCTGGCCTTGGCGCGCACCGCGGCGAAGGTCTCCATGCTGCAGCCGTAGCGCTCCATGTATTCGCGGCCGGCGCCGCCGAAGGTGCGCAGGGCCTGCGGCATGCCGTCCATGTCGGCCGTCAGGCCGCGCAGCACCGGCAGGAAGCGCTCGCGCGTGGGCGGGCGGTCGTCCCAGTGCGACTTGAGGGCGCCGGCCTGCATCTGCTCGAAGCCCAGCGCCAGCACGCAATCCGCGTCGCCCGAAGCGATGGCCTTGCGCGCAAGGTACAGCGCGGTGGAGCCGGTCGAACAGTTGTTGTTGACGTTGACGACCGGGATACCGGTCATGCCGACCTCGTACAGCGCCGTCTGGCCCGAGGTGGAGTCGCCGTAGACGTAGCCCACGTAGGCTTCCTGCACCGCGCCGTAGCCGATGCCCGCATCGGCCAGCGCGCGGCGCGTGGCCTCGGCGCCCATCTCTGTGTAGCTCAGGCTCTTGCCCGGCTTGGCGAAGGGGATCATGCCGACGCCGGCGACGATTACTTTTTCGGTCATGTGGTGCTTGTCCTGTGAGGGCGTTGAGTTCAGAGTTTTCTGGAGATGAGGTCGCGTTGCGTTTCGTTGCTGCCGCCGAACACGCGCGTGATGCGGTAGTCGGTGAAGGCGCGGGCAATCGGGTACTCCAGCATGTAACCGTAGCCGCCGTGCAGCTGCACCATGTCGTCGATGCACTTCCACAGCGTCTCGGTGGCGAAGAGCTTGGCAATTGCCGCCTCTTGCACGCTGATGCGCCGGCGCATGTGCTCGCCGATGTAGTAGTCGACCAGCGTGCGGGCCGCCACCGCTTGCGTCTTGATGTCGGCCAGCTTGAACTTGGTGTTCTGGAAGTCCCACACCATGCCGTCGAAGGCTTTGCGCTCCTTCACGTATTCGAGCGTCTGCTCCAGCAGGCGTTCGAGCTTGGCGACGCTGTACACGGCGATGATCAGGCGCTCCTGCGCCAGCTCCTGCATCAGGCAGACGAAGCCTTTGTTCTCTTCGCCCAGCAGGTTGTCGACCGGCACGCGCACGTTGTCGAAGAACAGCTCGGTGGTGTCGGCGGCCGGCTGTCCCACCTTGTCGAGCTTGCGCCCGCGACGAAAGCCCGCGCGGTCGGTCTCGACCATGATCAGGCTCACGCCCTTGCTGCCGGCGTTGGGGTCGGTCTTGCAGGCCACCAGCACCATGTCGCAGTTCAGGCCGTTGCTGATGAAGGTCTTGCTGCCGTTGATGATGTATTCGTCGCCGTCGCGCACGGCGCTGGTGCGGATGGATTTCAGATCGGAGCCAGTGCCCGGTTCGGTCATGGCAATGGCCATGATGGTTTCGCCGCGGCAGATCTTGGGCAGCCAGCGTTGCTTTTGTTCCTCGGTGCCGAAGCGCACGATGTAGGGCGCGGTGATGTCCGAGTGCACCGACAGGCTGAAGCCCGAGACGCCCGAGCGGTGCAGCTCTTCGGCCAGCACGCAGGAGTGGCCGAAATCGCCGCCGCCGCCGCCGTACTCGGTCGGCACTGTGACGCACAGCAGGCCCTCGCGGCCGGCCTTGAGCCAGGTTTCGCGGTCGGTGCGGCCGGCCGCGTCCCACGCGGCTTGGCGCGGCAGGCATTCGCGTTCGAAAAATCGCCGTGCGGTGTCGCGCAGCATCTCGTGATCGTCGCGGTAGACGGTGCGGTTGATATTCACGGGGGGCTCCTTGTCTTGGCGCAATTCTGGGAGTCCCCCCTCGCAACCCCACTACCCCGATCGGGTGGCAGCGCGCCACAATGCCGGGCAGAGACATGCAGAACAAGCCACATTCCCATTCGCGCTCGCCTGAAGCCTCCGCGCTCAAGGCCCTGGTCACCACCAAAATGGTCCCGCCCCGCAGCGCCGTGCGCGCGGTGGCGCGAGAGGCATTGCTGGCCCGGCTGATGGAGGGGCGCCGCCGCCGTTGCGTGGTGCTGCAGGGCCCGGCCGGCTGCGGCAAGACCACCACCCTGGTCGCCTGGCGCCAGGCGCTGCTGCCGCTGGGCTTCGACGTGGCCTGGTTCACGTTGACTCCCGAGGACAACGAGCCCACCCGCCTGCTCGACTACCTGCTGGCCAGCGTGGCGCATGTGGCGCCGGTCGCCACGCAGGAGGCGGCCGACTACGCCGGTCGCGGTGTCGACAGCGAAGCCGTGGAGCGTGCCCTGATTGCCCTGGTGCGCGGCATTGCCGCTCATCCGCGCGAACTGGTGCTGGTGCTGGACGATCTGCAGCACCTGATGGATGAGCGCATCCACGAGGCGCTGCAGTGGCTGCTGGACTACGCCCCGGCCAACCTGCATCTGGCCATCGCCTCGCGCGCAGCGCTGCCGCTGTCGCTGGATCGCCTGCGCGCCGAGGGCCAGGTGCTGGAGATCGACGTGCGCGACCTGCGCTTTTCTCCGGCCGAATCCGAACGCTTCCTGCAGTCGCAACTGGGCAGCATCGCGCCGCGAGACGCCTTGGCCCTGCACGAGCTGTGTGATGGCTGGGCCGCCGGCCTGCAATTGCTGGCCATCAACTGGAAGAAGCGCCGGCGGGAGCTGGGCGCGGGCCAGGTGCCGGGCGACTTCGTGCGCGCGCACGTGCAAGACCCGCAGGCCTTTGCCGCCTATTTCGAGAAAGAAGTGCTGTCGCGCCTGGCGCCGGCCGATCTCGAATTGCTGATCAGCGTGTCGGCCTGCAGCCGCTTTTGCGCACCGCTGTGCGCGGTCTTGCTGGGCCGGCCCGTGGACGACGCCGCCATGGCACCGTTGCTGGCGCGGCTGGAAGCCGAGAACCTGTTCATCGTGCCGATCGAAACCAGCGCCGAGCGCGAGACCTGGTTTCGCCTGCACCCGCTGCTGCGCGAAACGCTGCGCGGGCGCTTGAGGCAGCGCAGCGAAGCCGGGCAACGCGAGGTGCACCGCATCGCCTGGCAGTGGTTTCGCGACCATGGCCTCATCGACGAGGCGGTGCGCCAGGCCGTCGCGGCGGGCGAGGGCGCGGCCGCTGCGGCGCTGGTGGAAAAGTCTGCCCATGGCCTGGCCGTGCGCGGCGAACTGCGCAAGCTGATCGGCCTGGTGCGCCAGCTGCCGCCCGCCGAAGTGCAGGCGCGCATCGGGCTGCGGTTGTGGATGATCCGCATCGAGCTGTTCGCGCGGGAGCTGGATGCCTTTTCCGCCAACATCGCGCGCCTGCGGCCGGACATTCCGCCGGACGACGCCATCAGCCACTACTGGCTCACGCTGCTCGAAGCCTCGCTGGCTTTGCAGCGCGACGACACCGACGCTGCCATGGCGCTGCTGCCGCGCCTGCAGTCGGCGCCCGAAGGCGCGGACGCGCTGGCAACGGGGGCACGCGACAACATCCTGTCCTGGCTGTACATGCACCGCGGCGACTACGAGCGCGCGCGCCGCGTGCAGCAAGACAACCCGATTCGCCTGATCGACGGAGAGTCGCTGCGCGGCAGCTCGTCGGGCACGCTGCAGGGCCGAAGCCTGGTCGGCCTGAGCTACGCCATGGAAGGCCGCATGACACAGGCCGAGCGCATCTACCGCGAGGTGCTGCGCGAGGCCAATGAAGGTGGAAGCGCATGCGTCGATGCCACCTACTTGTCGACGGCGCTGCTGGGCGAGGTGCTGTACGAACACGGCGAGACCGAGGCCGCGCTCGCGCTGCTCGAAGACCGCGTGGACGCGCTGGAGCGCGTGTCCATTCCCGACTCGGTGCTGCGCGTGCACCGCTCTCTGGCGGCGGCCCACTGGGTCGCCGGGCGCAGACTGGAAGGCATGTCCTACCTCGAGCGGCTGGAAGACTACAGCGCCGCGCTGGGCCTGGACCGCTTGCTGGTCCACAGCCTGACGATGCAGGTGCACTACCGTTTGCAGATGGGCGATCCGGCCGCTGCGGAGGCAGCGTTATTGCGCGCGAACGAGATCGACGCGCGGCATGCCGATGCCGTGCACAGCGCACTTGGCGAAATCGCCGTGGTAGTGGAGCGCGCACGCATCCGCTGGGCCATGGTCCGCGGCGACACGGACGATGCGGCGCGCAGAATCGACGTGCTGATGGCGAACATCGAACTGCGCGGAAGACAGCGATTGGTCGCGCAGATGAAGCTGCTGCAGGCATTGATCGAGCGGCGGCGGGGCAGGGCGGATGCCGCGAGGGAATACACGCTGGCAGCCTTGCGCAGCGGACACCGGCTGGGCCTGGTGCGCAGCCTGCTCGACGCAGACCCGGCCGTGATGACGCTGGTTTCGGAAGTCGCCAAGGACGCGTTGCTGGACCCGGTGCTCGGCTTCTATGCGGAGCGCCTGGCGCAGGCGCAGTACGGGCGGCAGGTGCTCGTGCCTTCCGATGCAATGGCCTCGGCGGGCGTAGCGCCCGATACCTCCAGGAGCCCCGTTGAGCCGTTGAGCGAACGCGAACGCGATGTGCTGAGTTTGCTGGCGCAGGCGATGCCCAACAAGAAGATCGCGCTGGCGCTGGGACTGTCCACTGACACCGTGAAGTGGCATCTGAAGAACATCTACGCGAAGCTGGGGGTGGCGGGGCGGGATGAGGCCGTGGCGTGGATGCGGGGGAGGCAGGGATAGGGGCCTTCTCGTTTCTGCACTGGGATGTCTGAATCAGACTGATTGCAGATGTTGGTTGTGCCGACGTTGAAGGCGGCTTCCGTTGCAAAGAAGACAAGCGCGGAGGCACCTACGCGCAAAGAAGGAGAGATGGGAATGAGTTTCTCATACCGAATGAACTGCGATATGTCTTTCGCTACTGCGCCCGTGCCACGATGGCTATGCCACGAATTTTCTCGGCGCCGAGCACCTCTGCTGGTCACGATTGGCCTGGCGCTAACACCAGGCCAGTAGCAACCGGAAGTGCAACGCCCCTAGTGTGGTGAGTTAGAAGTTCGCAGACAAAACCTCTCGACGCTGGCAAGAATGTCGTCGGCAGTCTTCGACCATATGAAGGGCTTCGGCTTGGCGTTGTTGATGTCCAAGTACTCCCGGATGGTCTGCTCGAGCTGTCGCGTGGAGCGATGCGTGCCTCGACGAATGCAGCGCTGCGTGAGCGTTGCAAACCAGCGCTCGACCTGGTTCAGCCACGACGCCGAAGTCGGCGTGAAGTGCACGTGAATGCGCGGATGTCGGGCCAGCCATGATCTGATCGAAGCCGTCTTGTGTGTGCCGTAGTTGTCCATGACCAAATGGATGTCCAGCACCGCTGGCACGCTGGCCTCGACGGTTCGCAAGAATTGCAGGAACTCGCCGCTGCGGTGGCGCCGATGCATCTGGCCAATGACCGAGCCTGTAGCGATGTCCAGGGCTGCGAACAGCGTGGTTGTGCCGTGACGTTCGTAGTCGTGGGTGCGCCGCTCGGGAATGCCGGGGGCAAGCGGCAGTAAGGGCTGTGTGCGATCCAGAGCCTGGATCTGGCTCTTCTCGTCCACGCACAGCACCATCGCCATCAAGGGCGGATCCATGTACAGCCCGACGATGTCGCACCTTCTCGACAAACATCGGGTCGGTCGACAGCTTGAACGTCTCCTGGCGGTGCGGCTGCAGGCCGAAGGCGCGCCAGATGCGCGAGACGGCCGTCTGCGAAAGCCCGCTCGCGCTGGCCATGGTGCGCGTACTCCAGTGCGTCGCGCCGCGCGGCACGCTCTCCAGCGTCTTGGCGATCACCGCGTCAACGCGGGCATCGTCAATGGTTCTTGGCGCACCAGAGCGCGGCGCGTCCAACAGGCTATCCAGACGTTGTTCGACAAACCGTGCTCGCCACTTGCTCACCATCTGCGGTGTGACGCACTGGCGTGCTGCAACCACCTTATTGTCCTGTCCGTCGGCGCAGGCCAGCACGATGCGCGCTCGCAGCGCCAGGGCCTGCGCTGTCTTGCGTCGCAGCGTCAGCGCCTTGAGCTCTTCGCGCTCCGCATCTGTCAGAACCAGTGTCGCTTTAGATCTTCCGCTCATTGCTGCCTCGTCGGGTACACACGGTACACGAGAGACCCTGGCGATCACGAGTAGTTCAACGAACTTCTAACTCACAACACTAGGGCTGCGCTGATCAAGTCCCCTGTTGGCATGCGATCTGCGTCTGCTTTGCATGCAGCAACAGAACCTTGCTATGGCCGCCGAAGAGAACGCGCAGTACGCGAAGTACCACAGGGCGACAAAGCGTGACACGTTCCAGGCGACGATAGAGCAGATCGTTCCGTGGGCACAGCTCTGCTGCGTGATCGAGTCCGCACTATCCGAAGACGGGCAACAGTCGACCGTCAGTGCGATTGGAGCGCATGCTGCGGATGTACTTGTGCATGTATGGCCCCGACGCCTTTTGCAAGCCCCCTCTTGGATGATGTTCAACGGTCTGCACACCTGTGTGCGGCTTGCTCGATGGACAATCATGTATGCATGCGCGCAGCCTTGATAAGGCAGGCCTCAGGTTCCGGTGGTTTTCCGCCTATTGCTCAATCCCTAACGCGGCAAACCCGTTTGCAGAAAACATCGAGAGGAATTCGGACGTGTCCATTGCGCCACGCAACAGTTTTCCCAGTTCCAAGGCATAAATCACCGTACCCGCTGGGAACGTATCGCTGTTAACCTGGCCGAAATCTGTCGACAACAACACCCGCTCATGTCCCGTGGCGCGGATCGAATCCGCGAAAGCTTCGAGCTGCACACCATCCTGGGTATGGATCGCAAAACAGTGCTCGACGTACACGCCGTCGTGCTTGACGAGCGCGCACAGCTGATCGTCAGTCAGTCCGACCGAGGGATAATGCGGGTGGGTGACGATGACTCTTTTGACGCCCAACGAAATGGCCAGCGGCACAAGCTGCATAACCTCGGCAGCGGAAAGATGCCCTGTGGCCAGCACGCAGTTGTGCCGGGCAATGGTCTTCAAGACTTCGATCAGCTCGGGCATAGGGCGCAAATCTTCAGCAAATACGACAACCGGCCTTTGTCCGCCAAGGTCATCTGCAGAAAACTTGGCAGGCTCCGATCCACAACAACCCGACCAGTTCGGATCAAACCCGAAACCATGGACTTTCACATGCGACACGGCATCAACAGTCGGCATCCAGACGACGATTGGTGCGTCATCCGGCTGCCTACCTTGCACATCCGCCTTGTTGCCTGACACCGCACTCGACACTGCAGCGGGATTGAGCCCACCAACATAGCTGTTGAGGACGACGCCACCATAGAACCTGACACCGTGGCGGGCACGCGCCAGAGCGGCAAGAGGAGTGGTGGAGAAGGTGTGATTTTTCAGCACCAGCGCAGCTCCGAACGGGCGCGCGGCTTCGGCAAGCGATTGCACGTCGTAGCGACGGGCAACCAGCTCGGGCCCCACGTGGTAGTGGGTCTCCACGACGCCAATCCGCGCGAGGAGATCGTGTGCTTGGCTGTAGGAATCAAACATGATGGGATCGCTAGCCGGCAGAACCGTTGAACCGAGAAATTTTGTGCTCAAGATACCGAACAGCGACCGCACTTGGAATGCTGATCGCCAGATAAATGGCGCCTACCAACGTCATGGCCTCGACGTAGCGGTAGCTCTCATTTGAGAAGACACGCGCCTCACCCATCAGGTCGAGCACTGCGATCGCCGAGAGCAACGCGCTTTCCTTGAACATCATGATCAAGTAGTTTCCCAAGGCGGGAACCATAGGCGGAATGGCCTGAGGCAAGACGACGGCTGTCCATTGCCTGTACGTTGAAAAATTCAGTGCTCTTGCTGCCTCCCACTGCCCACGGTTCACGCCGTCAATTCCCGCCCTGTAAACCTCGGCCATGTAGCAGCCGATGTGCAGGCCAAGAACCAGTACGCCGCAGACGACCGGCTCCAGCCGAACGCCGACCTCAGGCAAGACGTAGAACGCGAAGAAAAGTTGGATCAACAGCGGCGTGCGCCGGATCGCCTCCATAAACCCGTAGGCGGATCTCCTCACCAGCGACGAGGAGGATCGCGATACAACCGCCAGAAATAGCCCGACGCACAGGGCCAAGATCGTGGCAAAGAAGGTTACCTGTGCGGTGACGACCAGTCCTCGCATTAGGCGCGGCAACACTTCTGCTGCCGTTTGAGGGTCCCACAACATCATCATCGTGTTCCTTCGAAACCCTTGCTCGCCCAGATCTCCAAGCGCTTGAACGCATGAATGATGAGGGTGGACAGCAAGAAGTAAATCACCATCAGAATGCCGAACCCCTTCAAGGGACTTCCCGTCTCCTGCCGGTAGATCTGACCCAAGAAAGTCAGATCCGCGATCGTCACTAGTGACACGATCGGCGTGATCTTCAGAAGATCGACCATGAGGTTGCACATGGGCGGGAGCATGCGCGGAAACGCATTGGGTATCACGACGTTGACCATCGTCTGCACGCCATTCATGTTAAGCGCGCGCGCTGCCTCTCGCAGGCCGCGAGGAACGGCAAGGATGGAGCTTCTCACCACCTCAGAACCGTAGCAGCCAATATTCAACCCGATGGCAAGGATTGCGACAGCCATCGCACTGATCTCGACACCCACCAAGGGCAGAACGAAGTACAGCCAAAACAGTTGCACGTAGCAGGAAGTGCCACGGATCGCCTCCACGATTCCTGTGACCGGCCACGAGATGAATCGTGAGCTTGAGAGTTTGCACAGGCCAGCAACGAACGATACGAGCCAGGCAAGAAGAGCCGCGCCCAACGTGATCTGGACGGTTACGTACGTTGCTTGCGCAAATTTGGCGAGGATGTCCATGGCACGCTCCTGCTTGATCGCCTCAGCGGCTTAGTTCGCGCCGCCGCACAAGGTTGTCCGCGAGGTCGCCTTGGCAAGCTTGGGATCAAACCCGTACTTCGAAACGATCTGGTCGTATTCGCCCGAGTCTTTGAGCGCCTTGAGCTTTTGATCAACCATATCACGCAGGCCCTTCTGATCAGTCCTGAACGCGATACCGGAACACTTGGCCGGCTCATTGGCAACCACCAGAACTTCAAAGCGATCCATGACGCCCATGGAGGTAGCGGCAGAGCGCAAAGCCAAATCTGGCGCAGCGTACACATCGATCCGGCCGTCGAGCAGCATCTTGATTCCGCTCTGGTGGTCAGGTGCAACCGTTATCCGGCTTCTCGGCACCCCTGATTCCGTAGCGCGCTTCTCTGCCGAACAGCCTCCGCAGACCCCGTAACGGACGCTCTCGTTCGCTGCCACATCAGCGAACGACTTGATGGCCTTCGGGTTGCCCTTGGCGACGATAAAGCCCTCCGTCGTACACAGGTCAGGCTCGGAGAACAACACGGCCTTGCAGCGCTGCGGATTGATGTACAAACCCGTGGAGATCACGTCCACGCGACCAGCCTGGAGACTGGGGATCATTGCGCCGAATTCCAGGACTTTCGGATCGAGTTCCTTGACACCGAAATCCTTCATGATGCGAAAGAGCAGATCCGGTGCTGCACCGCTCAGCGTTCCGCCGGCCTGATAGTTTGTGTAGGGAGGCTCGTGGGCCAGGCCCACGCTCATCTTCTCCTTTACCTGAGGCTGTGCTTGAGCTGCCGTCAATGATGGAGACAGGGATAGGAACGCGGCGAGCGCGACTGCAATGAACTTCAGCATTTTGATAACTCCGTGGGTGGTTAGTCAACGCGATGCCCTGCGGCAGCGATCTTTTTCAGAAAAGATTTGGTTCGTGGCTCCCGAGGAGCGTGGAAGAGCTGGTCGGGCGGACCCTGCTCAACAATTTTTCCGCCGTCAAGAAAGAGAACCCGATCGGAGAATTCCCTGGCGAAGCTCATCTCATGGGTCACCATGAGCATCGTCATACGGCTTTCGCGCGAGATGTTCCGAAGCACTTGCAGAACTTCGTCGACCACTTCCGGATCGAGCGCTGACGTGACCTCGTCAAACAACATGATCCGTGGCTGCATTGCCAGTGCGCGCGCAATGGCGACCCGCTGTTTTTGACCGCCTGACAGCATTGACGGGTAGTTGTCAGCCTTGGCCGCGAGCCCCACACGATCCAAGAGTTCCATCGCGATTTTGTCAGCTACCGCTTTGTCCGTTCCCTTCACGATCCGTTGAGGCCGCGAGATGTTTTCGCGGGCCGTCATGTGAGGGAATAGGTTGAAGTGCTGGAAGACCATTCCAATCTGTGCGCGCATCAACGCCAGATGCCGTTCGTCTGCCGGTACGAGTTGCCCTTGTTTGGGCATGTGCCAAAGCGGCTTGTCTTCGATCCATACATGACCGCCTTCGATTTTTTCGAGCGTCATGAGAATCCGCAAGATCGTCGTCTTGCCGGAACCGCTTGGGCCAATGAGCGACAGTTTCTCGCCCTCATGAATGCCAAGGTGCAGGTTGTCCAGCACTACGGAAGTCCCATACCGCTTCACTACGCCATCAAAGCGTATGAACGGTTGGGCCCCAGCCACTGGCTGGGGAGACGAATCAGTGCTCACGAGGGAAATAACCGGCTTTGATGGCCGACCCAATCAGATTGACGATCAAACGCCCAGCCGTTACGCAGGTGAGCTTGCTTGCGTTGTCCTTTGAAGGTTGAATCTCGACAATGTCCATGCCGACAACGCGTCCCTTTTTGACCAGGCCGTGGATGAGTTGGCGTGCCTGCACAAAATTCACCCCACCCGGCGCTGGCCCGTCGACGGCCGGCATGATCGTGGGGTCCATCCCATCGGCGTCGATCGAGAGGTAGTAATTGCCACCATCTGGTATGCGCGCCAGCACGGCCTCCATACCAATCTCGTGCAACTCGTAGGCGCTGATCAATTGCGCGCCGTAGCGGACTGCGGTGTCGTAGTCTTCAGGTCGACCGCTGCCTTGCGCGCGAAGACCGATCTGCACGATGCCCGCAACATGCCGCATCTCTGAAGCGCGACGGATAGGACTGGACAAGCCGTCCTTGACGCCATTGACCTCGTCCCGCCAGTCCAGATGGGCATCGATGTGCACAAGAGTAATCGGCCCTGTCTGGTCATACGCTCGCAGAACAGGTGTGGTGATCCCGTGATCGCCACCAAGAATGATGGGGAGGCCGCCGCCTTTCAAGATCTGACGCACTGCCAGTTCGACGCGCCGGTAGTGGTCGCCGGGCAGTTTCAAATCCGGAATGACATCGCCGCAGTCGACGAAGCGGATGTCAGATCGGCCTTGCAGAAGCGGGCCTTCAATGTCGAAGTCGTAGTGGCCGGGAGCGCGCACGATGCGATCAGTGACATCGCGAATGGCCTGCGGCGCGTTGGTCTGGTCGTTGGTAAAGGACCGCGCGCCGTAAGCCGAACCGAAGGGCATACCGAGAATGGCGATATGCGCACGCAGGTTCTCGAGGTCGGTCACAAGCTCCGAGTAGAGCAATGTTGCGTGACCGACGCGCGGAGCAGTTGTCAAAGTTTCCATGGGGTGTTTCTCCGTTAAGGGGGCGAATTTGTGTAGTCAGCAGCGGCTCGGGCGGCGCAAGTTCTTATTCATGAAGTGCCGCTTCCTTCATGAGCACGCTGCAGCCCCAATGGATGAGAGCCGTGACACCGAGAAGCTCCAGGTAGGCCGAGCGGGCGGACGAGGCCGACCGAACAACTGGACGCAAACCGCGTGTGCGCTCTCAGCGATGCCGACGCTTGTGGCCACAAAGCACCGCCTTCTGCCAGCGCGGGACTGGGCAAACAAGCGGAAATCGAGGCCCCGAACACAGCCTTGATCGCGTTACGTGGAGGGCGATTCGTCATTTGCCTTTTGCCGACGGGTGTAGGAATGCGCCGACTGTAGTCATCACCCTGTCAAATGGAAAACGATTCTTTTGACGCTATGGTTGCAAAAAGCGATACTTTGCGAGATGAGCCGCCTGGACTTCAACGAGCGCGATCTGCGCTCGCTCCGCATCTTTTGCGCCGTCGCTGAGGCAGGTGGCTTTGCAGCCGCCGAGCATCGGCTCAACCTGTCAAAAGCTTCGATCAGCCGGCACGTCCGAGAGGTTGAAGAGCGTCTGGGTGTACGGCTCTGCGAACGCGGACCGGGCGGGTTCAAGCTCAGCAGCGCTGGCACCGTGGCCGTCGATCTGGCCTCCAAGGCGATCAAGTCGCTGGAGCTCATTCGCCCGGAAATTGACGCGGTGAGGGGGGTGCTATCCGGCACCCTGTGCATCGGCATGACCGAACACGTCATCACCCACGATCACTGTCGAATCCCCGAGGCCCTGGCCGCACTGCGACGGCAAGCTTCGGATGTACAGCCGGCACTGACGGTGATGAACTTTGCCCAACTGAACGATGCGTTGCGCGAACGCCGGGTCGAAGTGGCGGTCCGTGGTATGTACAAAAAGGACCGTGTGTTCGACTACCAGAAGCTCTTTGTCGAAGTGCACCGCGTCTATGTCGCCAAAGCCGATGGGCCCGAGCGGAAACGCTCGCTTCCGCTCGTCTACCGTCCACACCCGTTCGTTGAACAGGCGATCGCAGAATACGGCTTCGAGCGCGGACCGGACGCTGGCGGGCTTGAGGCAATCGGCGTGCTCATTGCCACAGGCAACTATGCCGGTCTTCTCCCTGAACACTATGCCAAGCTTGTGGCGAAGCGGCACGCGCTCGAATTGGTGCCCAAGGGACCGGCATTTCAGAACACGATCTGCGCAATGACCGAGGCGTCGCGGCCACTGACGCAACGCGTGAAGTTGTTTCTCGAAATTCTTCGAGGCCTTCATGCCGACACATAAGAACGCCGTTTGGGAGCGCCTTCGCGCAAAAGTGCCGAATGCGTGTTGAATTCCGCCGATCTCTGCCCCTGGGGCGATGGATCGAACATGCTCCGGTCCGCTAGGGCTGGCGACTCGGACTACACGCGTTACGACGGGGAAATCACCAAGTCGGCGACAGCTTGGTTGAGATCGAAGGGGAAGGAGGTTGGAAGCCGAGGGGACGAGAAACCGTGGGTTCTCATGGTTTCACTTGTGGCACCGCATTTCCCCTTGACGGTGCCGGCAGAGTACTTTGATCTGTACAGCGGCATGCCGCTCAAGATGCCCAAGGCGTACAGATTCGGCGTCGACGAGTCGGCGCATCCCTTCATCCAGCAATATGCACGCCTCTCCGGCTACAACAATCACTTCAAGGACGAGAGCGATGTTCGGCGAGCGCTTGCCGGCTACTACGGCCTGATCTCCTATCTGGACGCGAACATCGGCCGAGTCCTGGAGGCGCTGCAGGAAGCCGGCTTGGTGGACGATACGCGCATCATCTACATCATCTACATCATCTACATCATCTACATCATCTACATCATCTACATCATCTACATCATCTACATCAGCGACCACGGCGACAACGCCGGCGCGCGCGGGCTTTGGGGCAAGAGCACGATGTACTCGGAATCCGTTGGAATTCCGCTGATCATCAGCGGACCTAACGCGACGCCAAGCAAGACGGAGACCGCAGCAGTCAGCCATGTGGACGTCTACAACTCGATTCTGGACGCGGTCGGCCACGACTTATCGAAGAGCACGGCTTGCGCCCGAGCACAGTCTGTTTTCGGCCGAGGCTGTGTGAAAAGACTGCCAGTTCCGCTCTTCCAAAATTAAAATTGGTGCACCCGTTCTGAGCGAGGTGCCCCATGAAGCGATTCATCCAAGGCGAGTCGCGCGAGCAAGTCA
>NZ_JBPJZS010000005.1:0-479356 GCF_051216435.1 Variovorax pasteuri | reverse complement strand
ACTGGCCCGCACCATCGAGCTGGACCGAACAGCAGATCTCGCGGCCGATGAATCCATCGAGATCGAAATCCATCGCGCCACTGGCGCCGAGGTTCAGCGCATCAGGGGTCTTGAGCAGCAGCTCGTAAGCGAACAGCGAATTCAAGCCCTCGCGGCCCGACAAGCGAACCGGCTCCAGCGCAGGGCGCCCAAGAACCAACGGAATGGCGCTGCTGCTGATCTCAAGCGTGCGCGCCTGCACAACACCGAGTGCTGACATGTGATGCTCCTCCCTGAAGCCGCCCCTGTGTACCAAGGGTCGAGCGGCGGATTATGGGAGGACCATCGCGATAGCGCGCACAGGTAAAGATCCGGCAATCATCCCGTCATCCACATCGTGACGAACCGCACACACATGGCCCCGATCTGGTCCACCGCCGCATTGTTGGCAATTGGTGAATAGACAAATGCCGCCCGGCGTCTTGGTGCGAACGGGTACTGCACCCAAGCTTCCTTGCATCGGCAACGCCGCTCCGCGGCAACCTTCAAGGAAGAAATCATGACCCTCAAGCTCAACGACAAGATCTCCCTCGTCACCGGCGGCACCAGCGGCATCGGCCTGGCCACGGCGCAACGCTTCGTGGCCGAAGGCGCCCATGTGTTCATCACCGGCCGCCGCCAGGCAGAGCTCGACGCGGCCGTGAAGGCCATTGGCCGCAACGTGACGGGTGTGCTGGGCGACGTGTCGAAGCTCGAAGACCTCGACCGGCTCTACGCCACCATCCAGAAAGACAAGGGGCGGCTCGACGTGCTGTTCGCCAACGCGGGCGGTGGCAGCCTGCTGCCGCTGGGCCAGATTACCGAGGAGCACTTCGACAAGATCTTCAACACCAACGTGCGGGGCCTGCTGTTCACCGTGCAGAAGGCGCTGCCGCTGATGCCCAAGGGTTCATCGATCGTGCTCAACGCCTCCATCACCAGCATCAAGGGCAACCCGGCCTTCAGCGTCTACAGCGCGACCAAGGCGGCGGTGCGCAGCTTTGCACGCAGCTGGACTGTCGACCTGAAAGATGCAGGCATCCGCGTCAACGCGGTCAGCCCTGGCGTGGTGCCGACCCCCGCCTACGAGCTGCTGGGCCTGACCCCGGAACAAGTGAAGGGCTTCATCGACGGGCAGGCGCAGAACATTCCGCTGGGTCGTGTGGGCACGCCCGACGAAATCGCGAAAGCCGTGGTGTTCCTGGCCTCGGACGACAGCAGCTTCGTCAACGGCATCGAGCTGTTCGTCGACGGCGGCATGGCGCAGATATAGGCACTCCCCCAGGCTTCGCGCACTTCGTGTCGCTTCTCCTTCCCCCTCGCCGGGGGCGACACCTGCGGCCCGGCGAAGCCGGTTCCGCGGTGTCTCACGAACAGAGAAGACTCGCGCTCAGCGCTTGGCGACCGACACCAGTTCCACTTCGAAGTTCAGCGTCGCGTTCGGCGGAATCACGCCGCCCGCGCCGCGCGCACCGTAGGCAATGGACGGCGGGCAGGTCAGCTTGGCCTTGCCGCCGGGCTTCATCTTCTGCACGCCTTCGGTCCAGCACGGAATCACGCCGTTGAGCGGGAACTCGGTGGGTTCGCCACGCTTGTAGGAGCTGTCGAATTCCTTGCCGGTGTCGGGGAAGGTGCCGCGGTAGTGCACCTTGACCACGTCGGTGGCCAGCGGCGAGGCGCCGGTGCCTTCCTTGAGCGACTGGTAGATCAGGCCGCTGGGCGTGGTCACCGGGGCGGACTGCGCAAAGGCAGCGGGAACAGCAAGAACGGACACGAGCGCGGCACAGAAAAAAGACTTCACGAAACACCTCGAAGGTTGAGAGACCCCGATTATGGCCAGCGCCCGCACCACCCCTGTAAGGGGATATTCGGTGCCCGCGCCCCCGCATGGCCCTTGGTGGAACAGCCCTTGCTTTGCTGAAAGTGCACTGTCACCATTCACGAAGAGAGGAAAGCCCCATGCATTCCACCGAAGCCACGCCGGGCTCATCAACCCGACCGACCGGAGCCGCCGCACACACCGGCACGGGCCACCTGAAAAAGGTGCTCGGTCCGTTCCAGCTCTGGGGCATTGCCGTGGGCCTTGTCATCTCCGGTGAGTACTTTGGTTGGAGCTACGGCTGGAACACCGCCGGCACGCTCGGCTTCCTGGTCGCCACGCTGCTGGTGGCCACCATGTACACCACCTTCATCTTCAGCTTCACCGAACTGTCGACCGCCATACCGCACGCGGGCGGGCCCTTCGCCTATGCGCGGCGCGCATTCGGGCCCACCGGCGGCTTCGTGGCGGGCTTTGCCACGCTCATCGAGTTCGTCTTCGCGCCACCGGCCATTGCGCTGGCCATCGGCGCCTACCTCAACGTGCAGTTCCCGGGCATCAACCCGAAGTGGTTCGCGCTCGGTGCCTATGTGATCTTCATCGGCCTGAACTGGGTGGGCGTGGGCATCGCGGCAGCCTTCGAACTCTTCGTGACCGTGCTGGCCATCTTCGAGTTGCTGGTGTTCATGGGCGTCGTCGCGCCGGGCTGGACCATGGCCAACTTCGTGGCCAACGGCTGGGCCGGCGGCAGCGTGCTCAACGGCGCGGCCATCTCGGGCATCTTCGCGTCCATCCCGTTCGCGATCTGGTTCTTCCTGGCCATCGAGGGCGCGGCCATGGCGGCCGAAGAGGCGCGCGAGCCGCACCGCACCATTCCCATCGCCTACACCACGGGCATCGTCACGCTGGTGGTGCTGGCCTTCGGCGTGATGATCTTCGCGGGCGGCGTGGGCGACTGGCGCAAGCTCGCCAACATCAACGACCCGCTGCCGCAGGCCATGAAGGCGGTGGTGGGCGACAACAGCGGCTGGCTGCACATGCTGGTGTGGATCGGCCTGTTCGGGCTGATTGCGTCGTTCCACGGGATCATCATGGGCTACTCGCGCCAGATCTTCGCGCTGGCGCGCGCGGGCTACCTGCCGCGCTACTTTGCCGGCCTGAGCCCGCGCTTCGACACGCCGCACCGCGCGCTGCTGGCCGGCGGCGTGATCGGCGTCGTTGCCATCTTCAGCGACGAGTGGGTGCAGTTCGGCGGGCAGACGCTCACCGCCAACATCGTGACCATGGCCGTGCTCGGCGCCATCGTCATGTACCTGATCTCGATGGCCGCGCTGTTCAAGCTGCGCCGCACCGAGCCGAACCTGCTGCGCACCTACCGCGCCCCCTTCTACCCCGTGTTCCCGGCCATCGCGCTCGGCCTGGGCGTGGTCTGCCTGGGCGCGATGGTGTGGTTCAACTTCATGCTGACCGTGCTGTTCCTGGTGCTGATGGCCGCGGCCTACGGCTACTTCCTGCTGACCTCGGCGCAGCGCAAGGCGGCGGCGCCCGACGAGATGCTTTCTTCATCGGCCACCAACGCCTGAACGGCGAGCGAAAGACGATGCGCTATCGCACCACCATCGCCGGCCAGGTCTTCAGCTTCGACGACCTGAAGCAGGTCATGGCGGTGGCCAGCCCCGCGCGCTCCGGCGACTACCTCGCTGGCGTGGGCGCGGCCACCGCGCAGCAGCGCATGGCCGCGCGCCATGTGCTGGCCGACACGCCGCTCAAGCAGTTCCTGACGGAAGCGCTCATTCCCTACGAGAGCGACAACATCACGCGGCTCATCATCGACAGCCACGATGCGCAGGCCTTCGCACCGATGTCGCACCTCACGGTGGGCGACTTTCGCAACTGGCTGCTGTCCGAAGCGGCCACCACCGCCACGCTCACCGCACTGGCACCCGGCCTCACGCCCGAGATGGTGGCGGCCGTGTCCAAGCTCATGCGCAACCAGGACCTGGTGTCGGTCGCGAAGAAGTGCACGGTCATCACGCGCTTTCGCGACACCATCGGCCTGCCCGGCCACCTGGCCGTGCGGCTGCAGCCCAACCACCCGACGGACGACCTGCGCGGCGTGGCCGCCTCCACGCTCGACGGCCTGCTCTACGGCGCGGGGGACGCGGTGATCGGCCTGAACCCCGCCTCGGACAGCATGCCCGTGCTGGGCCAGCTGCTGCGCATGCTCGACGAGGTGATCCACCGTTTCGAGATCCCCACGCAGAGCTGCGTGCTCACGCACGTGACCAACACGCTCAAGCTCGCGGAAGCCGGTGCGCCGGTGGACCTGGTGTTCCAGTCCATCGCCGGCACCGAAAAGGCCAACCTCTCCTTCGGCGTGACGCCCGAGCTGCTCGACGAGGCCTATGCGGCGGCGCTGTCCTTGAAGCGCGGCACCATCGGCGACAACGTCATGTATTTCGAAACCGGCCAGGGCAGCGCGCTGTCGGCCAACGCCAACTTCGGCGTCGACCAGCAGACCTGCGAGGTGCGCGCCTATGCACTGGCGCGGCGCTACAAGCCTTTTCTCATCAACACGGTGGTCGGCTTCATCGGGCCGGAGTACCTGTACGACGGCAAGCAGATCATTCGCGCCGGCCTGGAAGACCACTTCAGCGGCAAGCTGCTGGGCCTGCCCATCGGCTGCGACATCTGCTACACCAACCATGCCGAGGCCGACCAGGACGACATGGACACCCTGCTGGTGCTGCTGGGCACGGCGGGCATCAACTTCATCATGGGCATTCCGGGTGCGGACGACGTGATGCTCAACTACCAGAGCACCTCGTTCCATGACGCCCTGTTCATGCGCGAAACGCTGGGCCTGAAGCGCGCGCCCGAGTTCGAGGCCTGGCTGCAGCGCATGCAGATCACCAACGGTGCGGGCCAGCTCGCGCCGCCTTCGTCCAACCGGCTGCTGGCCGACATGAGCGGGCTGGCCGCGCTGGCGTCATGAGCAGCGAGTCGGTCACCCCCAACCCCTGGGCGCAATGGCGCTCGGCCACGCCCGCGCGGCTGGCGCTGGGCCGCGCCGGCGCGGGCATGCCGACCGACGAGACGCTGCGCTTCGGCTGGGCGCATGCGATGGCGCGCGACGCGATCCATGCGGCGCTGGACGTCGATGCGCTCCACGCCGCACTGACCGCCCAGCACTGGCAGGTGGCACGCGCGCGCAGCCAGGCGGCGGACCGCACCGAATACCTGCGCCGCCCCGACCTCGGCCGCCAGCTCGATGACGGCGACGCCACGCGACTGCTCGGCGACCGGCGCTACGGCTGCGACGTCTGCGTGGTCGTCGGCGACGGCTTGTCCTCCCTGGCGGTGGCGCGCCACGCCGTGCCGCTGCTGGCCGCCCTGCGTGCGCAACTGCCGGCGCACACCAGCTTTGCGCCCGTGGTCATCGCCACGCAGGCCCGCGTGGCACTGGCCGACGAAGTGGGTGAGCTGTTCGGCGCGGCACTCTCCGTGATGCTGATCGGCGAGCGCCCGGGCCTGAGCTCGCCCGACAGCCTGGGCATCTACCTGACCCATTCACCGAAGCGCGGCCGGTATGACGCCGAACGCAACTGCATCTCCAACGTGCGCCCCGAAGGGCTGTGCTACGAGGCGGCCGCGTTCAAGCTGGCCTGGCTGATGCGCGAGTCGCTGCGACGGGGGCTGACCGGCGTCGGGCTCAAGGACGAGAGCGATCTCGCGGTGCTGCAGCAGCGTGACACGGGGGCGCCGGGCTTGGCCGGATAGAGGCCTTTCAACATCGATAAATATCCAATAAAATGACTCTTAAGCCGGTTAATAGTCATTTTATTGATGTCAAAAAGCAGCCATAGCCTTTCCGCTCTGCCCTCGCAGACGGTCGAGCCCATTGAAAGGCTCGGCTTGCGCCTTCGCGCGCACAGGGTGCACCGCGAATGGACAATCGCTGAAATGGCCGAGCGGCTGCTGTGCTCCCCCAACACCCTGCGCGCCCTCGAATCGGGCAAGCCCGGCACCAGCATCGGACTGCTGGCCCATGCGCTGTGGCTTCTGGGCGAGATCGATTCACTCGACGGCGTGGCCCCGGCCCCCGCAGGGCTGGCCGCGAAACGCCGTGTACGCAGGTCGGCCGTGCAAGGCGCCGCCGGTGTGATTGCGGAGAACGAGCGTGACTTCTGACAACGACGAGGGCGAGCGCCGCATCTACGTCGGCCTTGCGCACCACACGGGCGAGCAGGTGCAACCGGCCGGCCTGATGAAGGTCGCTCGCCGCGGCGTCGTGGAGTCGGGCGAATTCGCCTACGGCCGTCGCTATCTCGAAGACCCCGCTGCCGCGCCGCTCAACCCCGAGCACCTGCCGCTGCGCGACGCCGCCTTCGTGCTCGCCGAACGCCGCATCCGCGACGGTGGCGCCATGCCGCTCACGCTGCGCGATGCACTGCCCGACAGCTGGGGCCGCAAGGTGCTTGAGATCCGCCAGGGCAAGCCGCTTTCGGACATCGATGCATTGCTCCTGACCAACGAGGACCGCATCGGCGCCATGGTGTTTTCCGAAGCGTTGCCCATCCGAAGCGAGGAGCCGCCGGTCACGCTCTGGTCGCTCCAGGAACTCGCCGAAGCCTCGCGCCGCGTCGAGCACGGAATGGACATCGGCCCCGACATGCATCTGTTACTGCGCGGCGGCAGCCTGGGCGGGGCACGCCCCAAGTCGGCCTTTGCGCACGAGGGCCGGCGCTGCATCGCCAAGTTCGCATCGCGCGGGGATGACCACGACGTGGAAGTGATCGAAGCGGCCACGCTATGGCTGGCCGATGCCTGTGGCATCGAAGTCCCGCCCTTTCTTCTGCAACCCCTTGCGTCAGGGCACGCCTTGCTGGTCGAGCGCTTCGACCGCGCGGGGCCGGTGACCGACGAGCGGCGTTTTCACTACCTCTCGGCCTCGGCGTTGCTCGATGTGCCCTATGAATCGAGCCGGGGGAGCTACGTCGAGCTGGCGCAACTGCTGCGGCGCATCTCGCGGCAGCCGCAGGAAGACCTGGCCGCGTTGTTCCGACGCATGGTGTTCAACCTGGCGGTGGGCAACAGCGACGATCACGTCAAGAACCATGGCGCGTTGCGGGGAGAAGACGGACGGTGGCGTCTGGCGCCTGCCTTCGACCTCGTGATGCAGTTGGGCGGCCACACCGGTTATCAGGAGCTCGCCATTCTTCCGGGGCAGCACGCGTCGAGCCTTGCGCTGGCGCGTGACGCGGCACCGCACTTCGGGCTGACGGCTGTCGTGGCGGAAGAAGTCATCGTTGCGATTGGCGAAACGGTTGCACTTCATGCAGCGGCCAGTGTGGCGTCTGCCGGCGGGAATCAGGCGCTCGTGCGGCGCGTTGCGAGCTTCATCGAGCAGCAGGCTGAACGCATCGGGGCTTAGGGCTGGTTCGCGGCTTTTGGTGAGGACGCCGGCTTCGGACGGCCGCTCTTGGGCTGGTAGATCTGAGCAGCTTCGGTCTGACCATGCTCTCGGCATCGACGCTTCGAATTCACAACGTGGGCTATGAAGCCCTCGCCATCAGTCGCAGGTTCTGCACGGCCGCGCCTGCGGCCCCCTTGCCCAGATTGTCGAGAACCGCGCTCAAGACGATCTGGCCTGTGCGTTCATTGAATGCGACGGCCAGGCTCATGTCGTTGGAGCCGTTGTGGACTTGCGGGTCCAGTTCGGTCAGGGGCGCGGCAGACGACATCGGCAGCACACGCACGTGCGCCGCATCGCGATACCGCGCCACCAGGCATTCGTGGATGCGCGCGCCCGAAGCATCGGCGGGGAGCATGCGCGCATGCAGGCCGATGGTGAGCACGATGCCCTGCCGGTAGCTGGCATAGGCCGGCACGAAGAGGGGCCGCTGCGCCAGGCCCGCATACAGCTCGATTTCCGGCACGTGCTTGTGCTCGAGTGCCAGGCCATACACCTTCAACGAATGCGCCGCTGCCCCCGCTCCCGCCTTTGCGCCGGCCTCGTACGCTTCCGCCCCCGCCCTGCCCTGGCCCGAATAGCCCGAGACCGCGTGAATGACGAGCGGATAGTCGGCGGGCAACAGGCCCGCATCCGTCAACGGTCGCAGCAAGGCGACCGCCGCGGTGGGATAACAGCCTGGATTCGTCACCCGTGGTGCCGAGGCAATGCGTTCGCCTTGCCGTGCATCGAGCTCCGGCAGGCCGTAGACCCAACCCGGGCTGGTGCGGTGCGCCGAGCTGGCGTCGATGACGCGCACCGAGGGGTTCTCGATCATCGCCACCGCATCGCGCGCCGCGGCATCGGGCAGGCAAAGAATGGCGATGTCGCACGCGTTGAGCGCTGCCCGGCGGGCATCCGCGTCCTTGCGCAGGTTGGCAGGCAGTGTGCGGATGCGGAATTCCCCGCCCCGCAGGCGGTTCTGCAGGTCGAGCCCGGTGGTGCCCTGGTCGCCGTCGATGAAGATATTGAGGTCCATGGGGAGCGATCGTAGGCATTCGGCTTCGATGGCTCCAGCTAAATATAAGCAACACCAGATTAAGAAACGTTAAATTAGCGGCATGCGTGAACTCAGCCTCGACCACCTGCGCACCCTGGTTGCCATCGCCGATCTCGGCTCCCTGGCCAATGCCGCGCGCGCCCTCCACCTGGCGGCCCCCACCGTCACCGTTCAGATCGCGGAACTCGAGTCGCGCCTGGGCGGCCAGTTGCTCGTTCGCGGGCGGGGGCCCGCGCAGGCGACCGCGCTGGGCGAGCGCTTCATCGCGCGTGCCCGCAGGCTGCTGGCGGACGCGGACGACGCCGTGGAAGACGTCAAGCGCCAACTCGCTGGCCAGACGGGCCGCGTGCGGGTGGGTGCCTCGACCGGCGCCATTGCGCACCTGCTGCCGCCCGCGCTCGAACGTCTGGCCAGGAACCATCCCGGCATCGACGTGAACGTGCAGGTGCTGACCTCCAACGACAGCATGGCCCGGCTCGCCGCAGGAAGCCTCGACCTGGCAGTCGTGGCGTTGCCGCAGGCGCCTGTGCGCGGCGTGCATGTCACGCCCCTGCGGCGAGAGGCCGTCGTCGCCTTTCTGCCGGCCGACTGGAAGGCACCGAAGCGGCTGACCCCGCAGTGGCTGGCCCAGCACCCGCTGATCATGAACGACGCTTCCACACGTCTTTACCGGCTGACCGCGGAATGGTTCTCCGCAGCGGGCGTGCATTGCCGGCCGCGCATCGAGCTCAACTACAACGATGCGATCAGGACGCTGGTTGCAGCCGGCTACGGCGCGGCCTTGCTGCCGCAGGAATCGCACGAGCCCGCGCGAGACCCGCGCATCGCCGTTCGCCCGCTGAGCCCGGCACTGTGGCGCCAGCTGGGCCTGGCGGTGAGCGACCGCGGCGCCAGCGGGCCGACGCGTTTCGTGTTCGATGCCTTGCTGCCTGCGAAGGATTCGCCCGCGTAGGCATTCGCCGGCCATCGGCAGGCACGTGCGAGATGCGCGCCCATTCCAGATGCCGCGCTTGCATCAAATACTTCTTCAGCCGGCCGCCGTGGGGTTGCCCGCCCCTACGATCCTGCGCATGCCGTGGCGCTTTCAGCGCGGAGGGTTTGCCGAAGCGCCGGGCCATAGCAACAAGCTTGAGGAGAAGCGCAATGATCCGTCGATGGGCCGCAGCCCTCTGTCTCTTGATCATGGCCGGCTGCACCACCGCGCCGCCTGTTCCCCCGAACGCCGGAAGAATCGCCAAGGGCGCGAAAGTGGGCCTGCTGGTGTACCTGCCCAACCAGGCGCAGCACATGCATGTGGGCACGACCGTGTTCAACAACTTCTCGAACAACTATGCGTTCCCGTGGAACCCCAGGACCCGGACGTACGAGGCATTCCAGTCGGAGCTGGAGAAGGCCGGCTTCCAGGTCGTGAGGCTGTCGACCTACCCGACGACCAGCCTGAACGCCCTGGCGGTTGAAAAGGACGGCCGCTGGATCGCCAACCCGCGCCAGGAATGGTCGAGCAAGAAGCTGCGCGAGGAACAGGTGGCCGCCGTGGTGGTGGTTCAGGGCAAGCGCACGCTGACGCGCATGGAATGCACCGGCGGGCCCTGCGCCGAAAGCCATATGGAGAACTCGGGCCTGTTCACGCGCGGCATATTCGCCTCCACCCGCTATTCGGCCGTGCCGGCCATGGAGGCCAAGGTGTTCGTGCTGGACGGGCCTGTCGAACTCACGGCCTACGAACCGCTGAAGACATTGCAGTTGCAGCGCCTGAAGCCGTTGCCCGATTTTGCGGAGCCCAAAGACCTGAAGCAGCTGACCAGCACCGAGTTCGCCCCGGTGGCGTCCGCCGTGGACGCGCACATCCGGTCGCTGTCGCGGGGCACGGCCCAGGCGCTGGCCAGCGGCGTGAACTGACGCGTGACGATTCGGTCGCGCCGCCTGGCTACGCGTTCTTCAAAAGCCCGGCGACCTTGTAGGCGCTGAAGACGATGCCCGACGGCATGGCCTTGCTGCGGAGCAGTTCGAGGGAACATGCCGGGGTTTGCTGCGCGAAGAAGCGCTTTCCGGTGCCCAGCAGCACCGGATAGACGAGCAGCAGCACCTCGTCCACCAGCCCATGCGCGAGCAGCGTCGATGTCAGCGTCGCGCTGCCCCAGAGGACCAGGTCCGGGCCCGCCTGCGACTTGACGCGGCGCACGCCTTCCACGATGTCCGGCCCCACGCCCTCGAACGGGCCCCATGCAAGACTGTCGGGGCGGTGGGTTGCGACGTATTTGGTGGCCGCGTTCAGGCGGTCGGCCATCGGACCGCCCGGGGCCTTGGGCCAGTAGCCCGACCACATGTCGTAGGTGCGGCGGCCGAGCAGCAGGTCGAAGTGCTCGCCTTGCGCGGCGAGCACTTCGTTCAGACCGGCGGGGGACCGGTAGGGTGCGGTCCAGTCCGCATAGGGAAACCCGTCTTCGTCGGACGACTGGATCACGCCGTCGAGCGAGATGTGCGCCATGACCTTGAGCGTTCTCATGCGGTTCTCCTTGCCTGGGTTCGGGGGATGGTAGGCCACCGACGGCCAGGGCGACGGCAACCGGCGAAACGCGCCTACAGCCGGCGTCTTCCGCCGCGTACGTCGTCGCTTGCGCGAGCGGCTAATGTGAATGCCGAAAAACCATTCACACAAGACAAGGACTTTCCATGAAGACCGTGAAGACCTCCAAGACGTTCAGCGCTCTGCTCGCGGTGGCTGCCGCCAGCGCACTCCTCACCATGGCCGGCACAGCCGAAGCCAAAGGCTGCATCAAGGGCGCCGTGGTGGGCGGTGTAGGCGGGCATGTTGCAGGGCATCACGGCCTGATCGGCGCGGCAGGCGGCTGCGTGGTCGGGCGGCACATGGCCAACAAGAAGGACAAGGAAGCGGAAGCAGCCGCCGCGGCTCAGCGCGCGCCGGCGGACGCCTCGGCCCACGCCCCCGCCCCCGCCCATCCGTAAGCGCAGGCGCGGGGGGCCGCCGGCTACGTGCTGGCGCCGCCCGCGGGCGCGTTGCGCCGCGCCGTCTCGCTCAACTGAAACAGCTCGCTGGCCTTGCGCGCCAGATCGGCCGCAAGCCAGAGCATGTTGTCCAGATGCCGAGGCCCTTCACCGCTGCACCAGTCGATGTCTTCCCCGTGGCACGCCCACAGAAGAGCTTCGAGCTGAGAGAGGGTGTTTTCGAGAAGATCCGACGGGTCTTGGGCGTTTCCGTCGGGGGATACCGGCGTGCGAGGCCGGGCTATAGTCTTGGTAGCCATTTTTGTGCGGTCCTTTAGAGGTGATTGCACGGATTTGGTTAGACGGTCGGGGTGTTCCACCACCCCGGCCGTCGCCTTTGATACCTCGCATTTGCATCGCTGCTTTCGCACCGACAACCTGCCGCGAGGCAAGCAGCCTTCAAACATTCAGTGGCTGTGTGTGTTGCGCCTTCCTTCTCCCCTTGGTGGGGTTGTGAGTGACAGGGGCATTCACTGTAGAAAACAGCGCGGGCCTTGTGGCCGCCGCGTGCGGCACCAAGTCTCGATTCCCGCCAACAAATGCAGCTTCCGCCGTGCGACGTGAACGCATGCCGGCCGCGCGGCCTGGCACGGCTGATGCGTAGGTCGATGCGGAAGTGTCACGGGCGTTGCATACGCTGCGTGCTCCTCATCAACAACGCTCAACAACAGGGAACGCATGCAACGCAGACTCGCCCTTCTCACCCCCATGGCCGCCGCGCTCGTCGCCACAGGCTGCGCCAGCTTCTCGCCCGGCAAAAGCCAGGCGCTGGCCCCGGGCCACTGGGACGCCTTCAACCGCGCACAGATCGAGGGCCTGATCGCCAGCCTCGGCAAGGGCAGCCCCGGCTACAACGCCGCCAAGCCGCCCTACGTGGTGTTCGACTGGGACAACACCAGCGTCTTCCTCGACATCGAGGAAGCCTCGCTCATCTACCAGCTCGAGAACCTCGTCTTCGGCGCCACGCCCGCGCAGCTCGAGGTGGCGCTGCGCAAGAACATTCCGAAGAAGGACTTTCTTCCCGCCTTCAACAACGCGGCCGGCCAGGCCGTGAACATCGACCGCGTGGTGCCCGACATCGTGGCCAGCTACACGTGGCTGTACCGGAACTACAAGGGCCTGAAGGGCGACCAGTCGCTCGCGGTGGTGGCGATGAGCCCGCACTACGGCGCCTTCATCACCAAGGTGCGCTACCTGTACGAAGCCATCGGCGACACCTTCGACCACGACACGGCCTACCCGTGGGTGACGTACCTGTTCGCCGGCATGACCGAGGCGCAGGTGCGCAAGCTCACGGCCGACACGGTGGCCTGGCAGCTGAAGGAGCCGGTCGCCAAGGTCAAGTGGACTTCGCCCACGGCGCTGCCGGGCCGCGCGGGCGTGGTGTCGGTCAGCTGGAAGAACGGCCTGCGCCTGCAGCCCGAAATGCAGGAGCTGTACGCCGCCTTTCGCAACGCGGGCTTCGACGTGTGGGTGTGTTCCGCATCGTTCGTCGACGTGATCAAGGAAATTTCTTCCAACCCCGCCTTCGGCTACAACAACCCGCCCGAGCGCGTGCTGGCGATGGAGCTGGAGCGCGACGCCAACGGCGTGATCCAGCCCGAGTTCCGCCGCGGCTACGACCAGACGCAGGGCCCGGGCAAGACAAAGAACATCCAGCGCTTTCTGGTCAGCAAGTACGGCTACGGCCCGAGCTTCGTGGCCGGCGACAGCGAGGGCGACCAGAACATGATGGCCGACTTCGCCGACACGAAGAAGGTGCTGATCGTCAACCGCCTGCGCGACCCGAAGACCGACATCGGCAAGTTCTCGGCCATGGCGGTGCAGAACTACGGCAAGGCCGACACGCGCTACTTGCTGCAGGGGCGCGACGACAACACCGGCGCGTGGGTCGCCTCTCAGCTGCACACGCCGCTGGGCGCGTCAGCGGGCAAGGCGCTGAAGTAACGGCCGGTACCCTGCCCCCGCGGCCTGCTACGGGCTCTTGGCCGCCGGCTTGATCGACTCGCGCACCTTGGCCACCTGCGCGGTCGTCACGGCCTCGCCCTGGTTGCCCCAGCTCGACCGCGCAAAGCTCAGCACGCTGGCCACGTCGGCATCGGTCAGGCGCCAGCCGAAGTCGGGCATGGCGATGGGCGACGGCGCCTGCGCGGTGCTGGGCATGGCCGAGCCCGCGAGCACCAGGCGAATGAGCGAGGTCGGGTCTTTCGCGTTCACCACGCTGTTGCCGGCCAGCGCCGGAAAGGTCTTGTTCGCGCCCGTGCCGTCGGAGCGGTGGCAGGCGTTGCAGTTATTCAGGTAGACCATCGCGCCGCTGTTGCCCTCGACCGTGCCGTTGCGCAGCGCCAGCGAGCTCGGGTGCTGCGGTGCGGCCGCGACCAGGGAGCTCTGCGACGGTGCACTCTGCACACCTTCCTTGGCGCCGAGCGACTGCAGGTACGTGGCCACGGCCTTCAGGTCCTGCGTGGACAGGTGCTGCGTGCTGTTCTGCACCACGTCGACCATCGCGCCGAAGGCGGCGGTGTGGCCGGTGCGCCCGGTCTGCAGGTACTGCACGATGTCCTCGGACGACCACTGTGCCATGGTCGGCCGGTCGGTGTGGCGCAGGGGCTGCGCGTACCAGCCGTCGATGATCGCGCCCGACAGGTACACCTCGCCCTTGCGGTCGCTGGCCGCCTTCACGCCGCCGAGCATGCTGCGCGGCGTGTGGCAGTCGCCGCAATGGCCCAGGCCCTGCACCAGGTAGGCACCGCGGTTCCACTCGGCGTTGCGCGCGCTGTCGTTCTGGTAGACGCCCTTGTCGAGGTAGATCCAGTTCCAGCCGATCGTCAGGCTGCGCATGCTGAAGGGCCACGGCAGGTCGGTGGCCGGCGGCTTCTGCGCGACGGGCTGCACGCCGTTGCGAAAGAAGGTGAACAGCGCATGCATGTCTTCGTCGTTCACCCGGGCAAACGACGGGTACGGCATGGCGGGGTAGAGCCGGTGGCCGTCCTTGGCCACGCCTTCGCGCAGCGCGCGGGCGAACTCGGCCTCGGTGTAGGCGCCAATGCCCGCTTCGGGATCGGGCGAGATGTTGGTGGAAACGATGGTGCCGAACGGCGTTTTCATCGGCAGGCCACCACCGAAGGCGGGCTTGCCCGGCGCGGTGTGGCAGCTGACGCAGTCGCCGGCGCGGGCAAGGTAGCGGCCGTGCTCGAGCACGGGGTCTGCGGCGGTGGTGAC
This sequence comes from Variovorax pasteuri, assembly GCF_051216435.1. Lineage (NCBI taxonomy): Bacteria > Pseudomonadati > Pseudomonadota > Betaproteobacteria > Burkholderiales > Comamonadaceae > Variovorax > Variovorax pasteuri. Next base: position 464,779 of record NZ_JBPJZS010000005.1, on the reverse strand, counting down.
CGGCGCTGCCGGCGTCGCGGCGGCAGGCGCGGATGGTGCAGATGCGGCCTCGGCAGGCGCGTCGCTCTTTTGCGCCACGGCCCATGCCCCTGCGCACATCAACACGACGGCCGCGGCGATGCCGCCGTACACACGACGCGCGCTCATGCCAGCGCCCCCGGGTTCTTCAGGTACTGCTCGCGGATGGCCTTGGCCGCCCAGTACGCCAGCCCACCCACCATGCCGGTCGGGTTGTAGCCGAAGTTCTGCGGGAAGGCGCTCGCGCCCATCACGAACACATTGGGTACGTCCCACACCTGCAGGAAGCGGTTGACGGCGCTGGTCTTCGGGTCGGTGCCCATGGGCGCGCCGCCGGTGTTGTGCGTCGACTGGTAGAAGCGCACGTCGTAATGGGCATCGGGCTTCTGGAAGTTCAGCTTCATCTGCTTCGGCCCCATGGCCTTGGCGATCTGCTCGACCTTGGTGCCGATGAACTGCGTCATGGCGAGGTCGTTGGCCTTCCAGTCGAAGGTCATGCGCAGCAGCGGCTGGCCGTGCACGTCCTTGTAGGTCGGGTCGAGGTCGAGGTAGTTGTCGCGGTAGGCCATCACCGAGCCCTGGCTGCCCACACTGGCCTGGTAGATGTAGTTTTCCTTCACGGCCTTCTTCCAGCCCGCGCCCCATGCGGGCGCCCCGGGCGGCAGGCTCATCTGCTGGATCGGCCGCCCGCCGGTGTTGATGGCGTTGATGGTGGCGCCGCCGATGAAGCCGAGCGGCCCGTGGTCGAAGTTGTCGCCGTCGAAGTCGTCGATCACCGAGCCGCTGGCGCCCGCGCCGACGAAGGGGTTCATCGGCTGGTTCTTGTCGAAGAACAGGCTGGCGCCGCCGTTGAGCTGGTAGGCATAGTTGCGGCCGACCACGCCTTCGCCGGTGGCCGGGTCGTACTTCTTGCCGATGTTCGACAACAGCAGCAAGCGCACGTTGTGGAACTGGTAGGCACACAGCACCACCAGGTCGGCCGGCTGCTCCACCTCGTTGCCTTCGGCGTCGACGTAGGTCACGCCGGTGGCGCGCTTGCCGTCGGGCGACATGTTCACGCGCAGCACATGCGATTTGGTGCGCAGCTCGAAGTTGGGCCGCTTCATCAGCACCGGCAGCAGCGTGGTCTGCGGCGAGGCCTTCGAGTACATGTAGCAGCCGTAGCGCTCGCAAAAGCCGCAGAAGTTGCACGGCCCGAGCTGCGCGCCGTGCGGGTTGGTGTAGGCGCGCGATGCGTTGGCGGCGGCCTGCGGGAACGGGTGGTAGCCCAGCTCGCGCGCGGCCTTTTCGAACAGCACCGCGCTGTTGACGGAGGCCAGCGGCGGCAGCGGAAACTCGTTGGCGCGCGCGCCTTCGAAGGGGTTGCCGCCGGGCTGGATCTTGCCGCCGATGTTGCCGGCCTTGCCCGAGGTGCCGCAGATTTTCTCGAACTGGTCGAAGTGCGGTTCCAGCTCTTCGTAACTCACGCCGAAGTCCTGGATGGTCATGCCCTCGGGAATGAACTTCTTGCCGTAGCGTTCTTCGTAGGTGCTGCGAATGCGCAGGTCGCTGGGCAGCGGGCGCCAGTGGTGGCCGTTCCAGTGCACGCCCGCTCCACCCACGCCGTCGCCGGGCAAGAAGGAAGCGAGCTGCCGGTAGGGAACGGCAATTTCGGCCGGGGTGTGGCGGATGGTGACGGTCTCGCGCGAGAGGTTCTGGAACAGCTTGCCGCGGATGCCGTAGCTCAGCTCGTCGGTGATGCGCGGATAGGCGAAGTCGGGCTGGGTGTCGCGGTTCTCGCCGCGCTCCAGCGCCAGCACCTTGAGGCCGGCGCCGGTGAGCTCCATGCCCATGATGGCGCCGGTCCAGCCGAAGCCGACCAGCACGGCGTCGACGCCAGGTTTCTTGATGTTTGCCATGGTGCGTGCGCCTCTCAGCCCTGCGGGCCGGCGATGCTCACCGGCGGCAGGTTGTACTTGACACCGGGGCGGTCGACCCAGTCGGCGTAGTCGGCGCGCGCGCCGGGGAAGCCGATCATCTTCCAGGCGGCGGCGTTCTTGTTGCCGCCGTGGATGGGGTCGCTGAAATAGCCTTCCTTGGTGTTCTGCAGCAGGAAGCCGAAGAAGTCGGTCGCGCCCACGCCGTCGAGCGTGACGCTGCCGGCCTCCAGGCCCTTGAGCACCTCGTCCTGCTGCGCCGCGGTGAGTTGCGCGAAGGGCTTGTCGGCGAACTGCTTGCGGCAGTACGCGTCGGTGGCCGCGATGCCCGCGCGGTACACCTCGCGCGGCGGCATCTTCTTCTGGTAGCCGAACAGCGGCGACACCTCGACGAACGGGCCCTGCATGTACCAGGTGGCCGCATGGCCGAAGGCGCCTTCCATCTGCCGGTCGATGAACTCGGGCACGCCTGCTTCGATGGCGCCGGGGCCGGTGTCGTCGGAGGGAATGAGCCGGCCCACCGCGGCCTGAACGAAGGTCCATTCGTTGGCGTTGAAGTAGACCGGGGTGTACGGGGCCGCGGGACTGGTCGTGGCGGCTGGGGCCGGGGCCGATGCAGCGGGCTGTGCCAGCGCTGCCCCCGTGAGGCCACCGGCGCCGAAGGCCGTGGCGGCCGGCACGATGGCGATGGACCGGCGCAGGAAGCCGCGCCGGTCGGATTGCGAGACGTCTTTCATCGCGTTGTGTGCGGCATGGGGCCGCGTGTTGTTGTGCGAACGTTCATCATCGCGATACGCCGCGCAACATCTTGTAGGAAAGTGTCTTGCCTATCATGGAAGTCGCGCAATGCCTTTCAAGGCGCTTTCAAACCGACAACCCGACGGAGACAAGATGACTGCAACCCGCTACCCGCTCGCCGAACTGAAGGACCTGCCCGAAGACATCCGCACCGCCATCCTTGCGGTGCAGGAAAAGGCCGGCTTCGTGCCCAACGTGTTCCTCGGCCTGGCACGCCGGCCCGCCGAATGGCGCGCCTTCTTTGCGTACCACGACGCGCTGATGCTCAAGGAGGAAGGCTCGCTCACCAAGGGCGACCGCGAGATGATCGTCACCACCACCAGCGCGGCGAACCAGTGCCTCTACTGCGTGGTGGCGCACGGCGCGCTGCTGCGCATCTACGAGAAGAAGCCGCTGGTGGCCGACCAGGTGGCGGTGAACTACCGCAAGGCCGACATCACGCCGCGCCAGCGCGCGATGCTCGACTTTGCAATGAAGGTCTGCGACCGCTCGCACGAAATCGACGACAGCGACTTTCCGCCGCTGCATGCCCATGGCTTCGACGACGAGGACATCTGGGACATCGCGGCCATCACCGCCTTCTTCGGGCTGAGCAACCGGCTGGCCAGCTTCAGCGGCATGCAGCCGAACAACGAGTTCTTCCTGATGGGCCGGCTGCCCCGGGAGAAGAAGTAGGGCCCGCCGCCTTCAGCCCTTGGCGCGGCAGGACGCGAGCGCGTCGAGGGCCGGCTTGTAGGTGGGCGTGGTCACATCCATCACACCCAGCACCGTGTGATAGAGGTTGTCGTGTGTCAGCGGCGCATCGAGCCCCGCTTCCATGCACGAGCGCGAGAGCTTGCGCCGCTCGCTCAGGCCGTCGCTGAACCACGTGACCATGGGCACGTGCTTCTGCGCCTCGGGTGCGAAGCTGTACGGCACGCCGTGCAGGAACAGGCCATATTCGCCCAGCGATTCGCCGTGGTCGCTCACGTAGAGCATTCCCGGGTCGTAGGTCTTCGACTGCGCCTTGAGCCAATCGATCGTTTCGCCGAGGAAGCGGTCGGTCTGCGCGATCGAGTTGTCGTACACGTTCATCAGCTCGTTGTGCCCGCACTCGGCCAGTGCGTTGGTCTTGCACTCGGGCTGGAAGCGTTTCACGTCGGGCGCGGAACGCTTGTAGTAGGCCGGGCCGTGGCTGCCCATCTGGTGCATGACCAGCACGATGCCCTTGGCGCGCCGTTCGGCCGGCAGCGCGGCGATGCGCTCGTCCAGGTTCTTGAGCATCACGTCGTCGAGGCACTCTTCGCCGTCGCACAGCGCCTTCTTGGTGGCGGCGTCGAGGCCGTCGAAGGCCGAGGCGTTCGGAACGCGCACGCACACGCCCTTGCAGCCGGCCTGGTTGTCGAGCCAGAACACGGCCAGCCCGGAGGCCTGCAGCACGTCCATGAGCGACTCGTAGTCGTCCTTGCGCGACTCGTAGCCCTGCTTGCCCAGCGGCGAGAACATGCACGGCACCGAGGCCAGCGTGTTGGTGCCGCAGGAGTGCACGTCGCGGTAGCTCAGCACGCCGCGCTTGGCGAGCTCGGGCGTGGTGTCGCGCGCATAGCCGTTCAGCGCGAAGTGGTCGGCCCGCGCGGTCTCGCCCACCACCACCACGAACAGCGGCGGCTTGGCCTGCGCCGCATAGCTCGCGCCCAGCGCCGTGCCGGCGGTGATGGAAATGAGCTTGCCGCTGCGCTTGAACAGCGGCTTGATGAGCAGCGAACCTGTGGAATACAGGGTCGCGATGGGGTTCATCATGTAGCGCAGATGGACGTTGTTGCGCATCAGGGGCGCAAGCTCGCGGTTCATCGCCACGGCCGCCCCCAGCGCCACGACCACGGCCAGCAGCAGCAGGGCCGCATTGCGCCAGAGTTTCGACAGGAAGCGCATCGGCATGATGCGCACGCGCCAGAGCGCCCAGCCCGCCGGCAGCGCGACGACCAGCACGTTGAAGGCCATGCGCCAGCTCAGCAGGTCGCGCGCCTCGTTGGGGTCGGTCTGCAACGCGTTGGCGATCATGGTCGGGTCCATGACCACGCGGTATTCGAGCATGTAGTGCTGGACCACGGCGGCCAGCACGACCACCGCGAACCACACCGGTTTCATCCAGCGCGACCAGGCCGTGAACGACAGCATGGCCACCAAGCCGCACAGCGTGAGCAGGCTCATCACCGCGATGGTGGGCAGGTAGGTGCTCGGGGCGCCGCCGATGCGGGCCAGGTCGTTCCAGAGAGGCCAGTTCGTGGTCAGGATCAGGTAGAGGCTGAGCCACAGCACGACCATGCCGGCCGAGCGGGGCCGGGCCAGCCACGCGTTGAAGCGCGTCCATGGAGCGCCGGAAACCGGCGAATGAGGCATCGAGGGCTCAGGAGTGTCCACGCGCTGCAGTGGCGCGGGGGCTATGCGGGAAACAGACATGTCGCGAATTTAGAGGGCTCGCCTGAAGGAAGCCTGAACCGCGCCATTCTGTCAGTGTTCAGGTCGTCCTTCGCACCCTTGCGCGCCGGCGCGCCATGACCGATGCCCCCATCGCGGCCTTGCCGATCGGCCGGGTCACTGCGCGCTCCACCACAATCGACACCAGCGCCCCCAGCATCACGGCCGACACGATGTCGGAAGGGAAATGCAGCCCCAGGAACATGCGGCTCCAGGCCACCACCGCCGCCACCAGCAGCGCCGCGCGCATCGGGGCGCGCGAGGGCAGGCACCAGAGCGAAAAGGCCACGGCGAACGCGCCCGCCGCGTGCAGGCTGGGAAAACCGGGGCGCGCGCCCTGCGGCACCCATTGAATGCCGAGGCCATAGAACGCGGGCCGCGGAATGGGGGCCACGGTGCGAATCAGGTTGACCATGAGCCATACCACCAGCAGGCTCGCCAGCGCGGTGAAAAGCGCATGGCGCCAGCGCCCGCTGACCAGGGCGCACACGCCGATGGCGAGCATCAGCAAGGCCGGCAGCACGTCGGAGGCGAACTCCGCGAAACGCAGGCTCCACCCGGGCACCGAGGCGCCCGCGTTGACGAGCCGGAACAGGGCAAAGTCAAGATCCTGCATGGGCGGGCAGGGCCGGCTTCAGCACGCGTGCACGGCCGCGCGTGAGCGCGACCTCGATGGCGAAACCGACCGCCCAGCACACCCAGCCCGTCCACAGGGTGTGGCTCATGTAATGAGCGCCGCGCAACTGTTGCGCCACCCCCAGCACGAGCCCCGCCGCCAAGGCCACGCCCAGCCAGACCGCCGCGGCACGCCCGGACACCCGGCGCAGCACGAAATACCCGCCCACGTAGGCGAAGGCCGCCGACGCATGGCCGGCCGGGAAGCAGCCGCCGGGGCCGCCGTCGTTGACGCCCCACGACCAGTGCGACACATAGCGCGCCACGCCGCCGAACTCCTGCAAGTCCCAGGGGCAGCTGGTCTGGCTCAGGTTCTTGAGCAGGCTGACGGCGATCACCGAGGCCAGCACGGTCAGCGCCAGCTGGGCGCGGGCGCCCATGGGCAGGCGTTTGAGGAAGCCGAGCGGCCAGCGGATGGCGGCGAACAGCCCGATCACGAGCACCCAGCTCAGGTCGCGCGCGCCTTCATGCATGACGTGGACCATGAAGGGGTTCGAACGTAAGGGAAAACCCATGGCAGAGCCCGCCATGCGCGCCAGCCACAGGTCTCCACCGGTTGCGTCCCATGCCATCACTGCAGCGAGCGCGACGAGGGTCATCACCCCCAGGCGAAAATTCGGGAAACGTGTCATGAACGAAGGCAAGACTGAAAAACAGTCGCGAGCCTACGTTTGCGGCATGAACAAAGCCTGAAGCGACCTGAACCGAATCTGACCGGGCCATCAGCCGCAACTCGGTGGCGCTAGACTCATTTGTTTCCTGGAAGGACATGGTGTGCGCATATTGCTTGTCGAAGATGACACCGCGTTGGCGGACGCCGTGTGCAGCTACCTGCTGGCCAAGGCCTTCGTGGTCGACGTGGCGCCCAGCCTGGCCGACGCGCGCGGCGCCCTGCTCTCGGTGCAGTACGCGGCGGTGCTGCTCGACCTGCACCTGGGCGACGGCGACGGCCTGTCGCTGCTGCCGCAGGTGCGCGCCCTGCCCGAACGCCCCATCGTCATCGTGCTGACCGCGCGCGACCAGGTGACCGACCGGATCCGCGGGCTGGACGCCGGCGCGGACGACTACCTCACCAAGCCTTACGACCCGGCCGAGCTGCTCGCGCGGCTGCGTGCGGTCGAGCGGCGGCGCAGCGCCAGCAGCTCGCCGGTGCTGAAGCTCGGCACGCTGGAGATCGACCTGGCGCACGACATGGTGCGCAAGGACGGCGCGCCGATCACGCTGACCCAGAAGGAATGGGCGCTGCTGCGCGTGATGGCCACGCGGCCCGAGCGCATCCACACGCGCGAGAACCTCGCGGACGCGCTCTACGGCTTCGGCGACGAGGCCGACAGCAACACGCTCGAGGTGTTCGTCAGCCGGCTGCGGCGCAAGCTCGGGCGCAGCCACATCCAGACGCTGCGCGGCCTGGGCTACCGGCTGTCCACCTCCGGGGACGACGACGAATGAGCATCCGGTTGGCCGTGGGCGGGCGCGACTCGCTCGCCGGGCGCCTCACGCGCACGCTGATCCTGTGGGTCGGCGGCGTGTGGCTGCTGTGCGTGTTCGCGGTGGTCTGGTATGTGGACCGCGAGATCAACCACAACTTCGACAACGAGCTGGTCGAGGTGTCGCACCGCATGTTCGACATGGCGGTGCAGGAGCTCGACAAGCTGCAGCACGTGAGCGGGAACGGCGACAGCACCGCCCCGCGCACCCCGCTGGTCGCGCCCAAGCAGCTGTTCTCGGAAGACGCGGTCATGTACCAGGTGGTAGATGTCCACGAGCACGTGCTGCTGCGCTCCGCCGAGGCGCCGGTGGACGCCTTCGACGTGCCGCTGGCCGCCGGCTTCGCCAACAACCAGGCCTGGCGCATCTACACCGTGCGCCACCCGACGCTGGACCTGTACTTCCAGGTGGCCGATCCGCTGGACGAGCGGCGCCGCGCGCTCAACCGCACGCTGTTCGGCCTGATCATTCCGCTGGGGGCCGTGCTGCCGCTGCTCGCGCTGGTGCTGCGCAACGTGGCACGCGCCGAACTGCGCGTGCTGCAGCAACTGGCCGGCGAGATCGAGAAGCGCAGCGGCGCCGACCTGCGTCCCATCACCCTGCCCGGCCTGCCGCAGGAGCTGCGCTCGGTCGGCGACCACGTCAACCGGCTGCTGGAGCGGCTGTCGCAGTCGCTGGACGTCGAGCGTGCGCTCGCCGCCAACGCGGCGCATGAGCTGCGCACGCCGCTGGCCGCGGCGCGCCTGCGCCTGCAGACCGCGCTGGAGCACGACCTGCGGCGCAACGACGTGCAGGCCGCGCTCGACGCGCTGCAGCTGCTGAGCCACCGCGCCGAGAAACTGCTGCAGCTCTCGCGCGCCGAATCGGGTGCGTCGCTGACGCGCGCGCGGGTCGACCTGGTGCAGCTTGCGGGCACGGTGGCGCAGGAGTTCTGGCAGGACGCGAACGTCAGCGAACGCCTGGCCCTGAAGGTGCCCGACAGCGCGGCCCCGATGGCGCTCGGCGACGTCGATGCGTTGGCCATCGCCCTGCGCAACCTGGTGGAGAACGCCCTGCGCTACGGCGGCGGCGGGCGCGTGGTGCTGGAGGTAATGACGCCCTGCACGCTGGCGGTGCGCGACTTTGGCGCGGGCGTGAACGTCGAGCAGCTGCAAACGCTGCAAAAGCGCCATGTGCGCCACAGCTCGGACCGCGCAGGCTACGGGCTGGGCCTGTCGATCGTGGGCACCATCGTCGAGAAGCACCACGCGACGCTGGTGCTGTCGTCGCCGCCCGCGGGCGCCACGCAGGGCTTCGAGGCGCGCATTGTGTTGCAGCCGGCCTGAACTTCCTCAGCGCCCGGCGGCTTCCTTCCTGGGCACGTAGCCGTACGAGTTGTCGAAGCCGAACTGGCCGGCGCCTGCCATGTCCGACATCTTCTTCACCAAGTGCTGCTGCACCGCCTTGGGCAACGCGAAGTAGTTGCCGTTGGCGGTGGTCTTTCGCTCGCCGTCGTAGTGCCCCGTGATCGCATGGATCGTCGCCTTGCTTCCCTTGTGGAAGGTCACGATCTTGATGCGGCCCACATAGTCGTCGTCGTCGATGTGATCGGCGCCGTCGGGGTTGTAGAAGCGGTACACCAACACCGGATCGACCAGCCCGTCGCCGTCGATGTCGGCGAGCTCGATGAGCTTGGAGCGGAAATTGACGCCCGCCTCGTCCTTGCCCGCAAAGTCGCGTATCGACCATTCCTGCGTCAGCGTGCGATCGCCCTCGATGCGGTACAGCGAGGCCCGGACGGCCGAGGACAGCTGCTCCTCGGGAAACGGCCGGTCCTGCTTCTCGCCGAGCAGCAAGGCGTGGCTGCCGGCCTTGTCCGTGTAGCAATAGCGCTTGAACACGGGGAGTTCGAAGCCGGCTTTCTTCAACGCCTCGGCGCTCAGGAACGGCGCGTTGGCCGGGCATTCGCGGGCGGCGGCACCTTTGCCGGCCTGCGTCTGCGCATGGCTGCAGGGGGCCAGCAAGGCCAGGGCCGCGAGCGCGAGGATCTTGAATTTCATCGGCGTTCGATGGCTTGTTTCTACTCGCTCACCAGCGTGCGCAGCCAGTCGGGCAGCGCCAGCGCCTTCTGCTTCGGAAAATCGACCCAGATCGTGGTCGCGCCGCCGGCCGCGCAGATCACGTCGGGCGCCTCTTCGCGCGCCATGGTGCCCCAGCTCTCGAAGGTGGTGCGGCCCGGGTCGCTCACGTACATCTTCAGCAGCACCTTGCCGGGGTACTCGATCTGCCGGTAGAAGTTGCAGAAGGCGTTGACGATCACCATGCCCTCGCCGCCCGGCTCGGGTTCGAAGCCGATGGAATGCATCCAGTCGATGCGCGCGGTTTCGAGGTAGCGGAAGTAGGTGCCGTTGTTCAGGTGGCCCATGGCGTCCATGTCGCCCCAGCGGATGGGAATGGACATTTCATACACGAGCTTCTTCTTTTCGGGAATTTCGATTCTCATCGGTGCGCCTTGATGGATGCGAGGATGCCCAGCACGAACAGCAGCGCCGCCACCCACTCGGTGGCCTGCGGCCAGCGGCCGTCCCAGACGAAGGAATAGAGCAATGCGAACAGCGTCTCGCTGACGATCAGCTGGCCGCACAGGCTCGCTGACAGGCGCTGGCTCGCGATGTTCCAGAGAATGGTCGCGAGCCACGACGAGCCGAAGCCGCCCGCCAGCGCGATCCACACGAAAAGCGTGCCGTTGGGGCGCGACTGCAGCGTGGCCAGGTCGCTGCCCGCGACCAGCCACAGCAGCAAGGCGCCCAGGCCGGTGGCAATGCCCAGCCAGTTGGCCCAGTCGGTCGCGTTGAGTTCGGTGTGGCGCTGCAGCCAGGCGGCGTTGAGCAGGCCGTAGAGGGTCCAGCTCACCATCGCGCCCAGCGCGAGCGCAATGCCCCAGCCAAAACGCGCTCCCCCGCCGCCCGTGCCGTGCTGCGCGGCCCACGCGCCCCAGATCATCAGAGCGATGCCCGCGCCCGTGAGCAGCAGCCCCGGCAGCAGTGCGCGCATGCGCAGCCCTGCGGGCCGGCCGAGCAGCATCATCCAGACGGGAATCGTGCCGATGATCAGGCTGGGCACCTCGGTGCCCGCGGCCTCGATGCCGAAGGCCAGCAGCAGGTAGTAGCCGCTGAAGCCCAGCACGCTCAGGCCCAACGCCGCCAGCGCCTGCCGGCCGCTCGGCCACCGCACCGCGGCAGGCCGTGCGAACACCGCGAGCCCCGAGATGGCGCCGAACACCAGGAAGCGGGACGCGGTGATGTCGACCATGCCGAAGTGGCCCACCATGCGCGGCGCCACGAACACCAGCCCCCACAGCGCCCCCGCCGCCAGGCCGGCGGCAACGCCGATCCAGGCCCGCGGGCTCAGAGTGCGAACCCGTCGTCGGCCGCGATGACGGCGCCGTTCACGAAATGGCTCTGGCCGCTGGCCAGCAGCACGATCAGCCCGTCCAGGTCCTCGGGCTTGCCCACGCGCTTGCGCGGCAGCATGCCGACCAGCTTGGCGCCGGCTTCGGTGGACCAGTGTTCTTCGTTGAGCTCGGTCGCGATGTAGCCCGGGCACAGCGCGTTCACGTTGATGCCGAAGCGGCCCCACTCGAGCGCCATGGCCTTGGTCATCTGCACCACCGCGGCCTTGCTCATGCAGTAGGTGCCGATCTGCGGCATGACCTTGAGCGCCGCCGAGGAGGCGATGTTGATGATGCGACCGCCGATGTAGGTGCCCGGCGCCTTGCCCCTGGCGCGCGCCAGCATGCGCTTGCCGACTTCCTGCGCGACGAAGAAGGAGCCCTTCACGTTGGTGTCGAAGATGTAGTCGTAGTCGTCGGGGGTCACGTCCTCCAGGCGCTGCGTGGTGCTCACGCCCGAGTTGTTGACCAGCACGTCGATGGGACCGACCTCGGTCTCGGCGCGCGCCACGGCGGCCTTGATGCTGCCGATTTCGGTGACGTCGAGGTCGACCACGTGGGCGTCCCCGCCCTCGCCTTCGATGCGCGCGCGCAGCTCCTTGAGCTTGTCGACGCGCCGGCTGGCCAGCACCACCGCGGCGCCGGCGCGTGCCAGCGTTTTCGCGAACTGGGCGCCGAGCCCGCTGGAGGCGCCGGTGACGAAGGCCACGCGGCCGGAAAGATCGATGCTGTAGGCCATGAACTTGAATCCTGTGGAGTCGCGCAGGTGACGTAAAAGGCGCGCCCATGGATGACAGGGGCCGCGCATGGACGCCGCATAAAATGCCCCCGCAAACCCGGCAAGCATGCCCCGCGCCTCGAAAAATCATTATCGACCCAACCCACATGACGCACGACGAAATCCTCGCCCAGTTCGGCCCTCGGGAAGCCATGGAATACGACGTGGTCGTGGTCGGCGGCGGCCCGGCCGGCCTCTCGACCGCGATCCGGCTCAAGCAGCTCGCCGCACAGCAGGAGAAAGAAATTTCGGTCGTGGTGCTCGAGAAGGGCTCCGAGCCCGGCGCGCACATCCTGTCGGGCGCCATCATGGACCCGCGCGCGCTCAACGAACTGCTGCCCGACTGGAAGGAACTCGGCGCGCCGCTGAACCAGCCGGTGACCGACGACGCCATGGTGTTCCTGGGTGAAAAGGGCAGCCTGCGCACGCCCAACGCCTTCCTGCCGGCATGCTTCCAGAACCACGGCAACTACATCATCAGCCTGGGTGCCTTCACCAAGTGGCTGGCGCAGCAGGCCGAGAACCTCGGCGTTGAAATCTTCCCGGGCTTCCCGGCGGCCGAGGTGCTCTACAACGAGAACGGTTCGGTGCGCGGCGTGGCCACCGGCAACATGGGCGTGGGCAAGGACGGCGAGCCGACCGAGAACTTCCAGCTCGGCATGGAATTGCTGGGCAAGTACACGGTGTTCGCAGAAGGCGCGCGCGGCCACCTGGGCCGCCAGCTGATTGCCAGGTTCAAGCTCGACGAGGGCAAGGACCCGCAGACCTACGGCCTGGGCGTGAAGGAGGTGTGGGAAATCGACCCGAAGCGCCACCAGCCCGGCTTCGTGCTGCACACGGCCGGCTGGCCGATGAAGAGCGACACCTACGGCGGCGCGTTCCTGTACCACATGGAGGACAACAAGGTCACCATGGGCTTCATCACGGGCCTGGACTACAGCAACCCCTACCTGAGCCCGTTCGAGGAAATGCAGCGCTGGAAGCTGCACCCCAACATCCGCTGGTACCTGGAAGGCGACGAGGCCAAGGGCATCAAGCCGGCCAAGCGCATCGGCTACGGCGCGCGTGCCATCACGGCCGGCGGCCTGCAGTCGCTGCCCAAGACCGTGTTCCCCGGCGGCGCACTGGTCGGCTGCGAGGCCGGCTACCTGAACGTGAGCCGCATCAAGGGCAGCCACGCCGCCATCAAGACCGGCATGCTGGCCGCCGAAGCCGCGTTCGACGCGGTGCAGGCCGGGCGCCAGCACGACGAGCTCACGGCCTACCCCGAGGCCTTCGAGAAGAGCTGGCTGCACACCGAGCTGAAGAAGGCGCGCAACTTCAAGGCATGGTTCAAGAAGGGCCTGGGCGTGGCCACCCTCATGAACGGCATCGAGCAATGGCTGCTGAAGGGCAACATTCCCTGGACGCTGCGCCGCACCAAGCCCGACCACCTCTACCTGAAGCCCGCCGCCGAGTGCAAGCCCATCGTCTACCCGAAGCCGGACGGCAAGCTCACCTTCGACCGGCTCTCCAGCGTGTTCATCAGCAACACGAACCATGAAGAGCAGCAACCGGCCCACCTGACGCTCAAGGATGCGACGGTGCCGGTCAACATCAACCTGGCCAAGTTCGCGGGCCCCGAAAGCCGCTACTGCCCGGCGGGCGTGTACGAGTTCGTGGGCACCGAAGACGGCAAGCAGCGCCTGCAGATCAACGCGCAGAACTGCGTGCACTGCAAGACCTGCGACATCAAGGACCCGACGCAGAACATCGTGTGGGTCACGCCTGAAGGGGGCGGCGGGCCGAATTACGTGGGGATGTAAGCTCACCCCGCATGTTTTCCGAAGCCCTCCACGGAGGGCTTCTTGCATTGCGGGCGGGGTGCGTGCAACCCCTCAGGCGAGGTATGCAGCCACCTCGTCAGGCGCCAGGAAGCGCACGAGCGACACGTGGGCCTTCTGCTCCGAATGGAGCACCCCGTTGAACCCGTTCCAGCTGCGCGCGGGTTTGTCCTCGGTTTCGACGGCAACGAGCACCAGCTTGCCTTGCCTGCGGGCGTTTTCGCGCAACGTGCCCTCGCCCCAGGACCAGGCCATGCCGTCCACCAGTTCGCCGTTGGAGAACGCCGTGGCCTGCAGCCACAGGTACTCGGCGGCGTCGCTGTCGCGCGAATCGTCTTCGTCGTCGGCAGCCGGCCGCTCGGCGAAGGACTGGCGGATGCCCAGCGTCGCTGCGTGTGTGCGCATCAGGTCCTGCAACAGCGAGAACGCGTGGAAGTTGTTGTTGATGCCGTGGGCCTTCACGACCATGCCGACGCGTGAAGTGGGCAGCAGCACCACCAGCTCATCTTCGTAGGCCAATTGGGCAGCACCGCGCAGGAAATGCAATTGCTCGAAAGGCAGCGCGTCGTTGGCGTACATGTCTTCGATGTGGGACATCAGCACCCCGTCCGCCAGCAGCGCGCGGTAGTTGTGCACATCGCGCACGACCATCGCCATCAGCGGCAGCACCAGCAGGTCGACCGCAGCCTGGCGCGCGCCGACTTCGAAGCGCTCCTGGGGCGCCAGCGCCTCGAACGCGGCGTTGGCGGCTTGCCAGGCGGCGAGTGCTTCCAGCTCTTCTAGCTCTTCCTCGTCCTGCGCTTCATCGGCTTCGGCTTCCTGCGGCGCCATCGCGCAATACGGTGCCAGGGACGCAAGCAGCCGGCCCATCAACCCCTGCGCCGCATCGAAGAGCAGGCGCGGGTCCGCCCCGTTCTCCACGAGTGCGCCGCACAACAGCGCGAGCAACGCGGCGCGGTGCGGATGAAGGCCGGGCAGCAAGCCCGCGCTGGCCCGCAGCACGTCGTCCTTGTCCGGGTTCTCCAGGGTGTCGAAGTAGAACGACTGCACTTCCTCGCGCTCGAAGAAGGTCGCCTGCGTGTCCAGGTCGGCGTCGTGCAGAACGGGCTGTTGCAGGGTGGCGAGCAAATCGGGTGGCAATGCTTTCATGCGCAAATTGTGCTGCACCTCTTTTGCACTTCGAGGCGCTATCCTTGTTCGGCACAAGGAGACAAGACAACCATGCACATCGTCATCACCGGCGGCGCCGGCTTCCTGGGCGCCCGCCTCGCCCGCACCCTGCTCAAGCAAGGCCAGCTCTCGCTCGCGGGCGCGCCCCCCCGGACCATTGAGCGCATCACCCTGGTGGACCGCGCCCCTCCACCCGCCGACCTCGCGGCCGACCCGCGCATCGCCGCCGTCACCGGCGACCTCAACGCGCAGCTGGCCGCCGATGCAGACACCGCCCCCTGGCGCGAGGCCGACGCCATCTTCCACCTGGCCGCGGCGGTCAGCGGCGAATGCGAGGCCGACTTCGACCTGGGCATGCGCAGCAACTTCGCGGCCACGCACGCCCTGCTCGAAAAGGTACGCGCGCTCGGCACGAAGCCGGTGCTGGTGTTCGCCAGCTCGCTCGCCGTGTTCGGCGACTCGCCCGAACAGCCGCTGCCCCCGGTCATCGAAGACCACACGCTGCCCACGCCGCAGACCAGCTACGGCATCCAGAAGTTCATCGGCGAGCAGCTGGTGGCCGACTTCACCCGCAAGGGCTTCGTGCGCGGGCGCAGCGTGCGGCTCATGACGGTGAGCGTGCGCCCGGGCAAGCCCAACGGCGCGGCCTCGGGTTTCTTCAGCGGCATGATCCGCGAGCCGCTGGCCGGCCTGCCGGCCGCCTGCCCGGTGCCCGACGCCACGCCGGTCGCCATTGCGTCGCCCGCGCGCACCATCGAGGGCATCGTGCGCGCCGCCGAGGCGACCGACGCGCAATGGGGCCCGCGCACCGCGCTCAACCTGCCCTCGCTCGCCACCACCGTGGGCGAAATGGCCGCGGCGCTGGAGCGCGTGGCCGGCAAAGCGGCCACCGCGCTGCTCGACCGGACGCCCGACCCCGCCATCCAGCGCATCGTGAAGACCTGGCCCGGCCGCATCGAGACCGCGCGCGCCCGGGCGCTGGGGCTCAGGCCGGACCCGAGCTTCGAGGCGGTCATTCGCGATTACGTCCGTGAAAATCCCGACGCGGTAAAGCTCCCGGGTGTTGCATAGTCCGGTGCGCCTGACACGTTCCTGACCAAACTCCCGGAGACAACATGAAATTCGGCCCCATTGCCGCCGCCTGCCTTTCGCTCGCCCTGAGCTCGGTCGCCTTTGCACAGACGACCATGAAGATCAGCATCTCGGTCGCGCAGAACTCGCATCAGGGCGTGGCGATCGACACCTTCGCCAAGGAAGTCGAGAAGCGCACGGGAGGCCGCTACAAGGTGCAGACCTTCTACAACGGCGCGCTCGGCGGCGAGCGCGAGTCGATCGAGGCGGTGCAGTTGGGCACGCAGGAGCTCGCGTTCTCCTCGACCGGCCCGGTGCCCAACTTCGTGCCCGAGACGAAGATCCTCGACGTGCCTTTTCTCTTCCGCGACAAGGCCCATGCGCGCGCCGTGCTCGACGGCCCGATCGGGCAGGACCTGCTGACCAAGTTCGATGCCAAGGGCTTCAAGGCGCTGGCGTGGGCCGAAAACGGCTTTCGCCACATGACCAACAGCAAGCGTGACGTGAAGGCGCCCGAAGACCTCAAGGGCCTGAAGATGCGCACCATGGAAAACCCGGTGCACATCGCGGCCTACAAGGGCTTCGGCATCATCACCACGCCCATGGCCTTCCCGGAAGTGTTCACCGCGCTGCAGCAGGGCACGGTCGACGGCCAGGAAAACCCGCTTCCCGTCATCATTTCGGCCAAGTTCGACCAGGTGCAAAAGCACCTGTCGCTCACGGGCCACGTCTACTCGCCCTGCATCTTCCTGATGAACAAGGCGAGCTTCGACAAGCTCTCCGCGGCCGACAAGCAGGCCTTCCTGGACGCCGCCAAGGAAGGCACCAAGGCCAACCGCGCGCGTGTCGACGAAGACGACGCCAAGGGCGTGGCCGACCTGCGCGCCAAGGGCATGACCGTGATCGACAACGTCGACAAGGCCAAGTTCGTCGCCGCGCTCGCGCCGGTGAACGCCCAGTTCGAGAAGGACTTCGGCAAGGCCAATCTCGACAAGATCCGCGACTACAAGTGAAAGAAAAATTCTTGGGGATCGAGCGCTGGACCACCGGCTTCTCGATGCTGATGGCCTGCGCGATGCTGGTGGTTGCGTCGGCCCTGGGCGTGTTCCAGATCGTCACCCGCTTCGTGCTGGAGCAGCCGGCCGAGTGGAGCGAGATCCTGATCCGCGTGAGCCTCATCTGGATGGTGTTCATGGGCATCCCGATGGCGTTTCGCCAGGGCGCGATGGTGAGCGTGGACGTTCTGTACCGCTGGAGCCCGCCGCGCATGCGCCGCGTGCTCGACGCGGTGGTGAGCGTGGCCGCGCTGGTGCTGATGCTCATCGTGCTGTGGTGGGGCTGGGACTACGCGATGCGCGGGCGTGTGCAGTCGATGGCCGGCCTCGAAAGCCTGTCGATGATGTGGTCGTACCTGGCGTTGCCGGTCGGCTCGGTGTTCTGCCTGTTCGGCATCGTGGGTAATTTTCTCGACCCCAAGCGGCTCGAACTGGAGACCGCGCAATGAGCGCCGCGCCGGGCCGCCCCCAGCAAGCGAACGGCCCCCTCGGGGGGCAGCGAGCACAAGAAGTGCCGAGCGCGGGGGCTGCATCATGAGTGTGGTGATGGTTGCAACGATGGTGCTTTGCTTTGCACTGTCGATCTCGGTGGCGGTGTCCATCGGGCTGGCGTCGATCCTGGGCATCCAGGTGGCGAACGCCAACATGCTGATCTCCGTGAAGGAGATGTTCAACGCGATCAACAAGTTTCCGCTGGCGGCCATTCCGTTCTTCATCCTGGCGGGCAACCTGATGGAAACCGGCGGCATCTCGCGCCGGCTGGTGGAGTTCGCCAAGAGCATCGTGGGCGGCGTGCAGGGCGGCCTGCCGATGACCTGCGTGCTCACCTGCATGATCTTCGCGGCGGTGTCGGGCTCCTCGGTGGCGACCACCTTCGCGATCGGCGCGATCCTGATTCCCGCGCTCATCAAGCACGGCTATCCCACGTCGTACGCGGCAGCGCTGCAGGCCACCAGCGCGGAGCTCGGGGTGATCATTCCGCCGTCGATCCCGATGATCCTCTACGGCGTGAGCGCCGAGGTGTCCATCGGCGAGCTGTTCATCGCGGGCTTCGGCCCCGGCATCCTGATCAGCCTGGCGTTGATGCTGTTCGTGTGGATCTACTGCAAGTGGAAGGGCTGGGGCAAGAACGACGGCGAAGGCCGCATGCCCTTCGGCCGCGCACTGTGGCAGGCCGGCTGGGCGCTGCTGATGCCGGTGATCATCCTCGGCGGCATCTACGGCGGCATCTTCACGCCGACCGAGGCCTCCGCGGTGGCGGTGTTCTACGCCCTGGTGGTGGGCATGGTGATCTACCGCGAGATCAAGCTGAAGGACCTGTACGCCATCTTGCGCAAGTCGGTGATGTCGTCGGCGGTGATCATGTTCATCATCGCCAACGCGGGGCTGTTCGCGTTCCTGATCACCCGTGCGGGCGTTCCCGACGCCATCGGCCACTGGCTGCAGGAGGTGCTGAAGTCGCCGGCGATGTTCCTGCTGGGCGTGAACGCGGCGCTGTTCGTGATCGGCATGTTCATCGAGACGAGCGCGGCGATCATCGTGCTCGCCCCGATCCTGGCGCCGGTCGCGATGCACTTCGGCATCGACCCGGTGCACTTCGGGCTGATCATGGTCGTGAACCTGGCCCTGGGCATGATCACGCCGCCCTTCGGCGTGAACCTGTTCGCGGCCTGCACCGTGGCGCGCATCTCGCTGGACCGCATCGTGAAACACCTGGTGCCTTTCGTGCTGGTGATCCTGGCCTGCCTGATGGTGATCACCTACGTGCCTTGGGTCTCGCTGGCGCTGCGCGACCTGGCCTATTCCAGGTAGGTTCGGCGCAGGTACGCGCTGGGCGGCACGCCCAGCGCGCGCCGGAACATCGCGGTGAAGGCGCTCGGGCTCTCGTAGCCGTGCGCCAGCGCCACTTCAAGAATCGAGGCGCCCGCGGCCAGCTTCGGCAGGCTCAGCAGCAGCCTCGCCTGCCGGCACCAGGCGCCGAAGTTCATGCCCGTCTCGCGCTGGAACAGGCGCGCGAGTGTGCGGCTGTTCATGTGCAGGCGCAGCGCCCAGTCGTCCAGCGACGCGGGCAGCGACGGGTCGCGCACCAGCGCCTCGCACAGCGCCGCCAGGCGAACGTGGCGGGGCATGGGCACATGCAGCGACAGGGCGGGCGCGGCCTCGATCTCGTCGAGGATCAGCTCCATCACCCGTTCGTCGCGCCCGCCCGGCGCATAGTCCAGCGGAAGCGACGCGGCGGCGACGATCAACGCCCGCAGCAACTCGCCGACACGGATCACGCGGCATTCGCCGCCCAGGTCGGCGCGCGTGCCAGGCTCGACGAAGACGGTGCGCATCTTCACCTCGCCCGCCATGCGGATCTGGTGCGCCATGCCGGCCGGCACCCACACGCCGCGCCCCGGCGGTACCACCCAGCTGCCAGCCACGGCGCTGACGAGCATGACGCCTGAAATCGCATGGATCAGTTGCCCGCGCCGGTGCGTGTGCAGCGGAATGAAGGCGTCGCCGTCGGGGTCGGTCGCCAGCACGGCCATCGGGCGCGGGGTCGACTCGCCTTGTTCAGGCCGCAGGTTCAGTTTGTCCATTTCTCGACGATAGATGCTGATTCGTAGCGAGAACATCTTCGCGCGGCTTTCTACGATGGCTTTTTTCAATGGACATCCAGAAAGCGATCGAATGAACAAGCGCCGCCTCGGCCTGCTCACCGGCACCCATGCCGTCAATGACCTCTACCAGGGCCTGGTGCCGGCCCTGCTGCCTTTCATGGTGCTGGAGCGCGGCTACAGCTACACGGCCGTGAGCGGGCTGATGCTCGCGGCCACCGGCCTGTCGAGCGTGGTGCAGCCGCTGTTCGGCCTCTACGCCGACCGCCACCCGCGCAGTTGGCTGGTGCCCACGGGCTTCCTGGTGGCCGCGCTGGGCGTGGTGCTGGCGGGCATCAGCCAGAGCTACCTGCTGACCTGGATCGCCATCGCGCTGTGCGGGCTGGGCATTGCGGCCTACCACCCGCCGGCCACGGTGGCGGCACGTGCGGCCGGCGGGGCCTCGCAGAAAGCGATGAGCGTGTTCTCCGTGGGCGGCACCATCGGTGCCTCCTTTGCGCCGGTGCTCGCGGCCACGGTGGTCGGTGGTGGAGGCCTGTCGCGCAGCTACCTGCTGGGGGTGCCGGCGCTGGCGATGGGCGTGGTGTGGCTGCTGGCGAATGCGGGGCGCGGCGGTGCGTCCGCCGCCACGGCAGCCGCCGCGCGCAAGGCCGCCGGCGAGGTGCTCAAGCCCCACAACGACTGGCGCGCGTTCGGGCTGCTGGTGGCGACCATCGTGGGCTGGTCGATTCCGTACGTCACGGTGCTGTCGATGCTGTCGCTGCGCATCACGCGCGACCTGCACGGCACGGCCTTCCAGGGCGCGGCGGCGCTCACCGGCTTCACCGCCGCGGGCGCGGTGGGCGTGCTGCTCGGCGGCTGGCTCGGCGACCGCATCGGGCGCATGGGCACCATCCGCAGCGGCTACGTGCTCGCCCTGCCGTCGCTCGCCGGCCTGGTGCTTGCACCGACCCCCGGCTGGGCGCTGGCCTGCACCGCGCTGCTCGGCATGAGCATGTTCCTGCCCTTCGCCGCGCAGGTGACGCTGGCGCAGGACTACCTGCCGCGCAACCCGGCCACGGCCAGCGGCATCACGCTGGGGCTGGCGCTGTCGGTGGGCGGCCTGGTGTCGCCGCTGTTCGGCATGCTGTCGGACGCGCGCGGGCTGGGCGTGACCTTCACCGCGGTGCTGTGCGTGCTGGGCGCGGCGACAGTGCTGGCGCTGCGGTTGCGCAACAGGGCGATGCAGGTGGCGCCGGCGGGGGTGCAGCGCGCTGCGACTTGAGCCCCACCGTCACCCATGGCCGTCGAATCTCGCATTGCGCGCTTTATGCTCGATTCGACGCGCATCGAGCGACAGCCCGGCCTGGCGGGGTGATCCTTTAGCGGGAGGTGTCGTGCGAGCGCTCCACCGTTTCGGCCGATGATCGGGGCCGACAAACGACAAGGAGGAGACTTCGCCATGTACCGATCACTGAGTTGCCTTCTCGGCGGCACGCTGCTGGCCACGGCCGCCTTCGGCGCTGCGCCGGCAACGACGGGCACGCAACCGGCACCGGTGAATCCGGCCGCCAGCATTGCCGAGGTCGAAACCGCCGTGCGCACCTGGGCGGCCGCATGGTCCGCCCGTGACGTGGCGCGCTACCTGGCCACCTATGCACCCGACTTCACGCCGCCCCGCGGCCAGGACCGCAAGGCCTGGGAAGCCGACCGCCGCACGCGCATCGCCGACAAGACCGCCATCCGCGTGGACATCGACAACCTCGTCATCAGCGTCACCGGGCAGGCCGCCAGCGCGAGCTTTCAGCAGACCTACACCGCCGACAAGCTGCGCGAGAAGAGCCGCAAGACGCTGGAGCTGCAGCGCGTGGGCAACCAGTGGCTCATCCGCAAGGAAATCGCGGGCGGATGACGCAGCCAAAGACCGTTGCCCGTGTAGACCAAACGGTTCATGAAGATGTCACCGCTTGCAACAATGCTGCAGCCCTCGACTCCCGAAAGCTGTGGCTGCCATGTTCCCCACCAAGACCGACAAGGCCCGCGATGAACTCCAGGGCGGCCAGCGCACGCTCAGCCAGCGGGAGCGCGCGCTGTTGCTCATGGCCGACGGCCGCCGCTCGCTGACCGACTTCAGCCCGCTGTTCAGCACCCGTGACGAGGCCGAGCAGGCGCTCCAGGCGCTGGTGCAGCGGGGCTACCTGCAAGACCCGCAGGCCGCCGCGGCTGCGGCCGCGCGGGCGGCACAGGCGGCACAGGCCTTGGCCGTGCCCGCCGCCGACACGATCCAGGTCAGCACCTCGGCCGACAGCTTCGACGGCAAGCGCTCGCTGGCCACCACGCGCATGTTCCTGTTCGACATCTGCGAGCGCATGTTCGTGCGCCGCGACCCCAAGTTCGCGCTGCAGATGCGCGACGCCCTGCGCGAGGCGCGCGACCGCGAGGCCATGATGACCATCGCCGCGCTGATGCTCAGCGAAATCGAGAAAGCCGCCGGCCCGGAGCGCGCCGAATCGCTGCGCGAACGCATCGACCGGCTGCTGCCGCCGGCTGAAATCGTTCACTGAAACGAAAACCCCGCGCACCGCGATCCACTACACTCGCCCGGGTCAGGAGAGAGCCCCGCGCGACGGGGCCGCCGAAGGCGCAGGGGATTCCCGAACGCTCAGGCAAAAGGACTGACAAGGCGCCGGTACACACCGGCGTTTCCTTGCTGGAGAGAGGCCGCCGCACCGGAAACGATGCAGCAGCCCACCGAAGGAGCAAACCCCGATCGTGGGGCGAATCTCTCAGGTAAAGCGGACAGCAGGGGTGGCCCATGGCTTGCGTCATGGATTTCGTCTGCCCCTTTGGAGTGCCCCATGGCCTCTTCCGCTGCTTCCGCCCCCGACACTGCGCTTCTCAAGACGCCGCTGTACGACCTCCACGTGGAGCTCGGCGCCCGCATGGTGCCCTTTGCCGGCTACTCGATGCCGGTGCAGTACCCCGCCGGCCTGATGGCCGAGCACAAGCACACACGCGACGCGGCCGGCCTGTTCGACATTTCCCACATGGGCCAGCTGCGCCTGGTCGGCCCCGACGCCGCAGCGGCTTTCGAGACCCTGATGCCGGTCGATGTGATCGACCTGCCCGCCGGCAAGCAGCGCTACGGCCTGCTGCTGAACGACGAGGGCGGCATCCTCGACGACCTGATGTTCTTCAACGAAGGCAACGGCTCGCTCTTCGTGATCGTCAACGGCGCCTGCAAGGTGGCCGACATCGCCCACATCCAGCAGAAGATCGGCGCGCGCTGCGAGGTGCAACCCCTGCCCGACCACGCCCTGCTCGCGCTGCAGGGCCCGCAGGCGGCGGCCACGATGGCGCGGCTGTCGCCCGGCATCGAGCGCTTCGTGTTCATGACCGGCGGCGCGGTGCAGATCGGCGGCATTCCGGCCTTCGTCACCCGCAGCGGCTACACCGGCGAAGACGGTTTCGAGATCTCGGTGGCGGCCAAGGACGCCGAGGCGCTGGCCCGCCTGCTGCTGGCCCAGCCCGAGGTGAAGCCCGTCGGCCTGGGCGCGCGCAATTCGCTGCGCCTGGAAGCCGGCCTGTGCCTGTACGGCAACGACATCGACACCACGACCACGCCGGTCGAGGCCTCGCTCAACTGGGCGATGCAGAAGGTGCGCCGTGCCGGTGGCGCGCGCGAAGGCGGCTTTCCGGGCGCCGCGAAGATCCTGGCCCAGCTCGCCGCGGCCGCCCCGGGGGCCGCCGGCCACACCGACCATGACACGCTCAAGCGCAAGCGGGTGGGCCTCGTCGCGCTCGAACGCATTCCGGTGCGCGACGGCACGGTGCTGCAGTCCTTCGAGGGCCACGACATCGGCATCGTCACCAGCGGCCTGCTCGGCCCCACGGCAGACCGCTGCGTGGCCATGGGCTACGTGGCCACCGCTTTCGCGGAGCCGGGCACGCGCCTGCAGGCCATCGTGCGCGGCAAGCCGGTGCCCATGGAAGTCTCGACCCTGCCTTTCGTGCCGACGCGCTATTTCCGCGGCTAGGCTCTGCACCCCCGAATCATTTTTTCCACGAGGAGTTTTCCATGAGCATCAAGTACACCAAGGACCACGAATGGGTGTCGGCCGAAGGCGGCGCTGCCACCGTCGGCATCACCGTGCATGCGCAGGACGCGTTGGGCGACGTGGTGTTCGTCGACCTGCCCGAAGTCGGCAAGACCTTTGCCCAGGGCGAAGTCGCCGGCGTCGTCGAGTCGGTCAAGGCCGCCGCCGACGTGTTCATGCCCGTGTCGGGCGAGATCGTCGAAGTGAACGAAGCGCTGCGCGCCGACCCCTCGCTCGCCAACAGCGACCCGCTGGCCAGCGGCTGGTTCTTCAAGGTCAAGCTGAGCGAACCCGCGCAACTCGACGCCCTGCTGGACGCGGCCAGCTACGACAAGTTCGCCGCCGAATCCTAGAAATGTTCGCCCCTCGGCTTGCCACTTCGTGTGCTTCGCCATCCCCCATGGGGAAGGCGCGGCCCGCCTTGGGGCGGCCCGGCGGCGACCGCTGAGCCTTTCTTCTTTTTTTAGCCGATCCATCACGCCATGCCGACGCCCGCCCTTCCCTCTTTGCAAGAACTAGAGAACGCCGAAGAATTTCTCGCCCGCCACATCGGCATTGATGCGGCGGACGAGGCGCGCATGCTGCCGGTGATCGGCTCGGCCACGCGCGCGGAGCTCATCGACGGCATCGTGCCGGCGGCCATCCGCCGCGCCAAGCCGATGCGGCTGCCCGCGCCGGTGACCGAGGCCGACGCGCTGGCCGAGCTGAAGGCGCTGGCGTCGAAGAACAAGGTGTTCAGGAGCTTCATCGGCCAGGGCTACTACGGCACGCACACGCCGGGCGTGATCCTGCGCAACGTGCTCGAGAACCCCGCCTGGTACACGGCCTACACGCCCTACCAGGCCGAGATTTCGCAGGGCCGCATGGAAGCCCTGCTCAACTTCCAGACGATGGTGTGCGACCTCACGGGCATGGCCATCGCCAACGCGTCGATGCTCGACGAAGCCACGGCCGCGGCCGAAGCCATGACGCTGGCCAAGCGCAGCGTCAAAAGCAAGAGCAACGTGTTCCTGGTGTCGGGCGACTGCCACCCGCAGACCATCGAGGTCATCAGGACGCGCGCCGCGCCGCTGGGCATCGAGGTCAAGGTGAGCACCGTGTCGGAAACGCTGCCGCTGCTGATGGTGAGCGGCGAGTTCTTCGGCGTGCTCGCGCAGTACCCCGCCACCACCGGCCATGTGCATGACCTGCGCCCGCTCGCGGGCCATGCGCACCAGTGCGACGCCGCCCTCATCGTCGCGGCCGACCTGCTGGCGCTCACGCTGCTGGTCGCCCCCGGCGAGTTCGACGCCGACATCGTCTGCGGCACCACGCAGCGCTTCGGCATGCCGCTGTGCAACGGCGGCCCGCACGCCGCCTACCTGGCCTGCCGCGATTCGTTCAAGCGCTCGCTGCCGGGCCGCCTGGTGGGCGTGAGCGTCGACGCGCACGGCCAACCGGCCTACCGCCTGGCGCTGCAAACGCGCGAGCAGCACATCCGCCGCGAGAAGGCCACGTCCAACATCTGTACCGCGCAGGTGCTGCCGGCCGTGGTGGCCAGCATGTACGCCGTGTACCACGGGCCCGACGGCCTCACGCGCATCGCGCAGCGCGTGGCGGCGCTCACCGCCGTCCTGTCGAAGGGCCTGTCGCAGATGGGCCGCGAGCCGGTCAACGGCACCGCCTTCGATTCGCTCACCGTGAGCACGGGTGACGACACGCAGGCCATCCTGGAACGCGCGCAGGCCGGCGGCGTCAACCTGCGCCAGCGCCTGCAGCACCACCTGGGCATTTCGCTGGACGAGACCACCACGCGCGCCGACGTCGAGACGCTGTGGGCGCTGTTCGTGCCTGCCGGCACCGCCATGCCGCGCTTCGACGACCTGGCCGCCAGCGCCACGCCGCTGATCCCCGAGGACCTGCGCCGCACCAGCGCCTTCCTCACGCATCCGGTGTTCAACACCCACAAGAGCGAAACCTCGATGCTGCGCTACATCCGCAGCCTGTCCGACAAGGACCTGGCGCTCGACCGCAGCATGATCCCGCTGGGCAGCTGCACGATGAAGCTCAACGCGACCAGCGAGATGATCCCGATCACCTGGCCCGAGTTCGCGAACATCCATCCCTTCGCGCCGGCCGACCAGCTGCAGGGCTACGCCCAGCTCGACGCGCAACTGCGCGCTTGGCTGTGCGAGGCCACCGGCTACGCGGGCATCAGCCTGCAGCCCAACGCGGGCTCGCAGGGCGAATACGCGGGCCTGCTGGCCATCAAGGGCTTTCATGAAGCCCAGGGCCAGGGCCATCGCAACATCTGCCTGATTCCGTCTTCCGCCCACGGCACCAATCCGGCCAGCGCGCAGATGGTCGGCATGCAGGTGGTGGTGACGGCCTGCGACGCGCAGGGCAACGTCGACATGGACGACCTGAAGCGCGCCTGCGAAAAGCACGGCGCCCACCTGGCCGCCGTGATGATCACCTACCCCAGCACGCACGGCGTGTTCGAGACGCGCGTGAAGGAACTCTGCGAGCTGGTGCACGAGCACGGCGGGCGCGTGTACGTGGACGGCGCCAACATGAACGCGCTGGTCGGGGTGGCCGCGCCGGGCGAGTTCGGCGGCGACGTGAGCCACCTGAACCTGCACAAGACCTTCTGCATTCCGCACGGCGGCGGCGGACCGGGCGTGGGCCCGGTGTGCGTGGTCGAAGACCTGGTGCCGTACCTGCCAGGCCATGCGACCGCAGGTGTGGCTTCGCATGGCGTGGGGGCTGTGTCTGCCGCGCCGCTGGGCAATGCGGCTGTTCTGCCGATCAGCTGGATGTACTGCCGCATGATGGGCGCCAAGGGCCTGCAGGCCGCGACCGAGACGGCCATCCTCAGCGCCAACTACATCAGCGCACGCCTGAAGGACCACTACCCCACGCTGTACGCGAGCCCCAACGGCCACGTCGCGCACGAGTGCATTCTGGACCTTCGCCCGCTGAAGGACACCAGCGGCGTCACCGCGGAAGACGTGGCCAAGCGCCTCATCGACTACGGCTTCCACGCGCCCACGCTGAGCTTCCCGGTGCCGGGCACGCTGATGGTCGAGCCGACCGAGAGCGAGCCGCTGGTCGAGCTCGACCGCTTCATCGACGCGATGATCGCCATTCGCGGCGAGATCCGCCGCATCGAGGAAGGCGTCTGGCCGAAGGAAGACAACCCGCTCAAGCACGCACCGCACACCGCGGCCAGCCTGCTCGGCACGGAATGGGCACACCCGTACTCGCGCGAACTCGGCGCGTTCCCGCTGGCCGAACTCAAGAACGCGAAGTACTGGCCACCCATCGGCCGTGTGGACAACGTGTACGGCGACCGCAACCTGTTCTGCAGCTGCGTGCCGGTGGGCGACTACAAGGAAGCCGAAGAGGCCTGAAACGGACGCGGTGGCGGCGCCTGAAAACGCCGCCGCACCGCGATCCTCAGCCCTTCTTTTTTGCCACCTCGCCCGTGGCAACCTGCTGGCGCAGCCCGCGCAGGCTGGCCTTCACCTTGCGCTCGTTCTCCGGCCCCATGCGCACCATGATCTTCTGGCCGGCAGACATCGACTGCAGTTGCGGATCGACGTACTCGTAGCGCACCCACGGCCGTTGCGAGGGCACGTCGCCCTTCACCTCGACCAGCCGCACCAGCACCGGGCCCGTGGGCTCGGGCGCCTGTAGCAGGTGGTCGATCACGGCGATGAGCCGGTCGTTGAAGTAGCGCCCCGGGTAACCCAGCTCTTCATACGCCTGCTGGAACAGCGGATACAGCCTGGCGTACACGGCCGCGGCCTTGGCCGGGTCGATCGACTGCGCCAGCAGCACGACGGCGTTGTAGCGCGCGGCGTTGTTGGCCGAGATGGCCTGCGTCTCGCCTTCCCCTTCGGTGATGAAGCGCTGGCCCGTGGGCTGCACCGGCCATGCGTTGGCCGGCGCCTGTTCGCGCGCGAGGTTGTCGACGGTGGCCACGAAGCGGTGCACGATGCCGTCCGAACGCAGGAAGGCCTCGGCGTTCTTGGCGCCCAGCAACTCGGCCAGGGCCTTCATCACGCGCGAATCGGAGTCGGCCAGCTTGGGCAACGCGGCGTCGGGCGGCGCCAGTGCGTCGACCGGGTTCTGCGGCCCCTTGGGCTCGGCAGCGGCATGCGGCGGTGCGGCCGGCGCGTCATTGGGCGCCGCAGCCACGGGCGCGGGCTCGACGGGTGGCTGCTGTTGCTGCTGGTACCAGCGCCAGCCGAAAAATGCGGCCGCAAGCAGCACCAGCACGGCCACGACGATGGCGCCCGTGGGCGTCTCGCGGCGGGGTCGGAAGTCGGGGGCGTCGCGGGCGTCGCTGTCGGGCATGGGTCGGGTTCCTTTTCGAGGAATGTCAGGGGTGGCGAAGGGCCATGGTGCACCAATTCGGGTGGCGGGCAAGCCCTGGCGAGGTAACGCCCTGTGAGCGCAGGGATGTGCGCGCGCTTCGCTCAGTCCAAGGGTTTTCCCTGTTTGCATACGAATGCAAGCTTTCGACATTGCATTCGTATGCAACACCCAACCTGAAGGCAAAGCGAATGATCAGATACCTCAAGCGCGGCAAGGACGTGCAAGTCCGGGCCGACGACGACGCCAAGGTGCGCGCCACCGTCGAAGGCATCATCAAGGACGTGGAAGCACGCGGCGATGCGGCCGTGCGCGACTACAGCCGCCAGTTCGACAACTGGAACCCCGCCGACTTCCGGCTCTCGGACGACGCCATCGAGAAGGCGCGCAAGAGCCTGTCGGCGCGCGAGATCGAGGACATCGCCTTCGCGCAGAAGCAGGTGCGCAACTTCGCGCAGATCCAGCGCGACTCGATGAAGGACGTCGAGGTCGAAACCTATCCCGGCGTCGTGCTCGGCCACCGGCACATCCCCATGGATGCCGTGGGCTGCTACATCCCCGGCGGCAAGTACCCGCTGCTGGCCTCGGCCCACATGAGCGTGCTGACGGCCAAGGTGGCGGGCGTGAAGCGCATCGTGGCCACCGCGCCGCCCTACCAGGGCGCGCCGCACCCGGCCATCGTCACCGCCATGGCCATGGCAGGCGCCGACGAAATCCTGGTGCTGGGTGGCGTGCAGGCCGTGGTGGCCATGGCCGTGGGCACCCAGACCATCGCCCCGGTCGACATGCTGGTGGGCCCCGGCAACATGTACGTGGCCGAAGCCAAGCGCCAGCTCTACGGCCGCGTGGGCATCGACCTGTTCGCCGGCCCGACCGAGACGCTGGTGATCGCCGACGACACGGCCGACGGCGAGATGTGCGCGGTCGACCTGCTGGGCCAGGCCGAGCACGGCCCCACCTCGCCCGCCATTTTGCTGACCACGAGCGAGCAGCTTGCGCACGACACCCTGGCCGAGATCGAGCGGCAGCTGAAGATATTGCCCACCGCCGCCATCGCCGCCGTGAGCTGGGCCGAGTACGGCGAGGTGATCGTCTGCGACACGCAGCAAGAGATGCTGCAGAAGGCCAACGAGCTGGCCTTCGAGCACGTGCAGGTGCTTACGCGCGACCCCGACTACTTTCTTGCGCACATGACCAACTACGGCGCCCTGTTCCTCGGCCCGCGCACCAACGTGAGCTTCGGCGACAAGGTCATCGGCACCAACCACACGCTGCCCACCAACCGCAACGCGCGCTACACCGGCGGCCTGTGGGTCGGCAAGTTCTTGAAGACCTGCACCTACCAGAAGGTGCTGACCGACGAGGCCAGCGCGCTCATGGGCGAGTACTGCTCGCGCCTGTGCCACATGGAAAACTTTGCCGGGCACGGCGAGCAGGCCAACCTGCGCGTGCGCCGCTACGGCACGCGCGCCGAGGTGCCGTGGTACCAGCCGGTCCCGGCGCTGTCGTGATGGGTGCGCTGCCCCGCTCGCCGGGCTTTCGTGTCGATGGCCAGCGCGCGCTGGTCACCGGCGCGGGGCGCGGCATCGGCCTGGCCGCGGCGGCGGCGCTGGCGCGCGCCGGCGCCCACGTCACCCTGGCCGCGCGCTCGCAGAACGAGTTGCGCGAAGCCTGCGAACTGATCCGTGCCGATGGCGGCGCGTGCGACTGGCTGGTGCTCGACGTGACCGACCCGGCCGCCGTGACCGCCGCGCTGGGCGCCGTGGCGCCGTTCCAGGTGCTGGTCAACAACGCGGGCCTCAACCGGCCAAAGCTGCTGGTCGACGTGCAGGACGAAGACATCGACGCGGTGTTCGACCTGAACGTGAAGGCCACCCTGTATGTCACGCGCACGGTCGCGCGCGGCCTGCTCGCGGCGAAGCTGCCTGGCTCCATCGTCACCATCTCCTCGCAGATGGGCGTGGTCGGCAGCCCGCGCCGCACGCTCTACTGCGCGAGCAAGCATGCCGTCGAGGGCATGACCAAGGCGCTGGCCTGGGAACTGGGCCCGGCGAACATCCGCGTCAACACCATCTGCCCCACCTTCATCGAGACCGCGATGACGGCGAACATGTTCGCCGACCCCGCGTTCCGCGGCTGGGTGACCGAGCGCATCGCGCTGGGCCGCCTGGGCCGAACCGAGGAGATCATGGGCGCGGTGGTGTTCCTGGCGAGCGAGGCATCGAGCCTCATGACCGGCAGCGCGCTGATGCTCGACGGCGGCTGGAGCGCGGCATGAGGTCCAACGCCACCGCGCAGGACGTGGCCAGGCTCGCCAACGTGTCGCAGTCGGCCGTGAGCCGCACCTTCACGCCCGGCGCCAGCGTGTCGGAAGACACGCGCGCCCGCGTCATGATCGCTGCCAAGTCGCTGGGCTACCGGCCCAACGCCATGGCACGCAGCCTGATCACGCGGCGCAGCCGCATCATCGCGCTGGTCATGGGCTACCTGGAGAACCAGTTCTATCCGCTGGTGATCGAGAAGCTCTCGCAGAAGCTGCAGAAGCAGGGCTACCACGTGCTGATGTTCATCAGCGACGGCGACGAGACCGACGGCGTGCTCGACGAGATCCTGCAGTACCAGATCGACGGCATCGTCATGGCCTCGGCCATGCTGTCGCCCGACCTCGCGCGCCAGTGCGCCGACTCGGGCGTGCCGGTGGTGCTGTTCAACCGCGTGCCCGACACCAGCGCCTTCGCGCGCCACACGACCAGCTCGGTCACCTCCGACAAC
This sequence comes from Variovorax pasteuri, assembly GCF_051216435.1. Lineage (NCBI taxonomy): Bacteria > Pseudomonadati > Pseudomonadota > Betaproteobacteria > Burkholderiales > Comamonadaceae > Variovorax > Variovorax pasteuri. The sequence continues at coordinate 434,290 of NZ_JBPJZS010000005.1, read as the reverse complement.
CGCGAGGGCGGTCGCATGGTGGCCGAGTTGCTGCTCGCGCGCGGCCACAAGCGCATCGCGTTCCTTGCGGGGCTGGAGAAGTCGTCGACCAACCTGGAGCGCGAGCGCGGCTTCAACGACGCGCTCGCGCAAGCCGGCGTGTCGGTGTTCCGCCGCGAGGTGGGCCACTACAGCTTCGAGCGCGCACGCGACGCGGCACGCGCCATGTTCGCCGACGTGCCCGCCACCAAGCGCCCCGACGCCGTGTTCGTGGCCAACGACCACATGGCCATCGCCGTGATGGACGTGCTGCGCCACGAACTCGGCCTGCGCGTGCCCGAGGACGTGAGCGTGGTCGGCTTCGACGACGTGCCGCAGGCCGCCTGGGGCGCCTACCGCCTCACGACCGTGGTGCAGGGCGTGGAGCCGATGGTCGAGGCCACGGTCGAGCTGCTGCACGAACAGATGCTGGACGACGCGCAGCCGCGCAACGTGGTCATTGCGTGCCGCGTGGTCGAGCGCGACTCGGTGCGCCCGGCGCGCCCGCCAAAGGCGCCAAGCCCGCGTGCGCCGCGAGGCAAGACAACCGTTTCGAAGCCCGCCTGAGCGGGCCACATCCATCCATCCAGGAGACAACCCCATGAGCCCCCGAATCCGCCCCACAGTGCTGACCGCACTTGCACTTTCCGCACTCACGGCCTTGGCCACCATGGCCGGCGTTGCCCACGCGCAGCCGGCCGGCTGGCCCACCAAGCCGATCAAGTACGTCGTGCCCTTCTCGCCCGGCGGCGTCTCCGACGGCGTGGCGCGGCTCGTCGCCCAGCACCTGGGCGAGCGCCTGGGCCAGCCGGTGATCATCGACAACCGCCCGGGCGTGTCGGGCATCGTCGGCACGCAGGCCGTGGCGCGCGCGCCGGCAGACGGCTACACCGTGATGGGCGGCACCATCACCACGCACGCGGTCAACCCCTTCTTCAACAAGAACCTCGGCTACGACCCGGTGAAGGACTTCGTGCCGGTCAACCTCGTGGGCATGGTGAGCAACGTGCTGGTGGTGCCGGAGGGCAGCCGGTTCAATTCGGTGGCGCAGGTGGTGGCCGAGCTCAAGGCCAAGCCCGACAGCCTCACCTACGGCACCGCCGGCCCCGGCACCTCGCAGCACCTGTCGGGCCAGCTGTTCGAGAACATCACGCACACGCGCATGCGACAGATCGTCTACAAGGGCGGCTCGCAGGCGATCGTCGACCTGGTCGGCGGGCAGATCGACATGGTGTTCGAGACCGTGGCGGCGGCCCGGCCGATGATCGACGGCAAGCGCGTGAAGGTGCTCGGCGTGACCGCGGCGAAGCGGCTGGCCAGCCTGCCCGGCGTGCCCACGCTGGCCGAGGCGGGCGCGCCGAACTTCGAGATGCAGTCGTGGCAGGGCGTGTTCGCGCCCGCCGGCACGCCCAAGCCGGTGGTCGAGCGGCTGGCGCGCGAGATTGCCGCCATCGTCGCGATGCCCGATGTGCAGGACAAGCTGCGCGGCCTGGGCGTTGAGCCCGACGGCCGCACGTCGGAGGCCTTCACGGCCTTCCAGCAGGCGGAGATCGTGAAGTGGGGCAAGGTCATCAAGGACGCAGGCATCCAGGCCGAATGAGGAACACAGCATGAAGCACACACCCCACACACCCATGACACAGCTGCGCCGCACCGCATGGCGGGCGGCCGCCGCGCTGGCCTTCGTCGGCGGCATCGGCAACTTCGCCGCGGCACAGACGGCCGCCGGCCCGGGCGGCTACCCCGCCACCGGCCGCGTCACCATCGTCGTGCCCTTCGCACCGGGCGGCGCCACCGACATCGTCGCGCGCCTGGTGGCCGAAGAACTCGGCAAGCGCTGGGGCACGGCCGTGGTGGTCGACAACCGGGCCGGCGCGGGCGGCGGCATCGGCACCGAGTTCGTCGCGCGCGCCAAGCCCGACGGCTACACGCTGCTGCTGGGCACTCAGACCGCGCTGTCGGTCAACCCCACGCTGCTGAAGAAGCTGAGCTACAACGTCGACAAGGACTTCGCGCCCGTCACCGAGCTCGCGAGCACGCCGCTCGTGCTGCTGGCGGGCAACAAGTCGGGCGCCACCGACGTGAAGTCGCTGGTTGCGGTCGTCAAGGCGAAGCCCGATGCGGTGTCGTACGGCTCCAGCGGCAACGGCACCTCGCAGCACCTCACGGCACTGATGTTCCTGAACCGCATCGGCGGCAAGGCGGTGCACGTGCCGTACAAGGGCAGCAGCCAGTCGCTGGTCGACTTGGCGAGCAACCAGATCGACATGCAGTTCGACAACATGAGCACCGCGCTCGCGTTCGCCAAGAACAACCAGGCCAAGGCGCTGGCCGTGACCAGCGCCGCGCGCTCGCCACTGGCGCCCGAGCTGCCAACGGTGGCCGAATCGGGCGTGCCCGGGTTCGAGGCCGCGACCTGGCTGGGCCTGCTCGCGCCGGCCGCGACGCCCGCGCCTGTGGTCACCTGGCTCAACGCCGAGGTCGTGGCGGTGCTGCGCACGCCCTCGGTGGTCGAGCGGCTGGGGGCGCAGGGCTTCACGCCCAAGCCGATGACGCCGCAGGCCTTTCGCAAGTTCATCCAGGACGAGACGCTGAAGTTCGCCGAGCTCATCAAGACCAACCACGTGAGCATCGAATGAGCACGGCCGACCAACCCCTCCATCCGACCCACCCGCTGGACACGCGCCTGCCCGCCCTGCTCAGGAGCGGCCAGCGCCTGCGCGGCCTGTTCAATTCGCTGCCCAGCCCCGCCATCGTGGAGATGTGCGGCTACGCGGGCTTCGACTTCGTCATCCTCGACAACGAGCACGGCAGCGCCAACCTGGAGACCACCGAGCACATGCTGCGGGCCGCACGCGCGAGCGGCATCGTGCCCGTGGTGCGCTGCCTGCGGCACGACATCTCGCGCGTGCTCGACATGGGCGCCAGCGGCGTGCAGATTCCCATGGTGGGCAGCGCGGAAGAAGCGCGCGACCTGGTGCAGCAGGTGCGCTACCCGCGCACGGGCCGGCGCGGCAGCGCGTTCAGCCCGCGTGCCGCCGGCTACGGCGCCTTTCCCGGCGTGGCGCACACCGAGCGCAGCAACGCGGGCGTGGCGCTGATCGTGATGATCGAGACGCCGCAAGCCGTCGAACAGGCCGCCGAGATTGCGGCCGTGCCCGGCGTGGATGCCGTCTTCGTCGGACCGAACGACCTCTCGCATGCGATGGGCTTCGACAACAACTGGAAGGCGCCCGAGGTCGAAGCGGCCATCCAGCGCGCGCTGTGCGCCATTCGCGACGCGGGCAACTGCGGCGGCGTGATCGCGCTCACGCCGGACGACGAGGCGAAGTACGCCCAGTGGGGCGCGCGCTACTTCGCGAGCACCACCACGGGGCTCATCACGCAGGCCTTCCAGCAGGCCTCGGGTGCCGGCGGGCGAAGGCCTGCGGCGGCAACGCTCGGCTACTGACGCGGTGGAATCGACAGTCGCGCCGCGCGTGCCCGACCCGTCGTCTAGGTGCCGGTCGGCGCGCTCAGCGACTGCAGCCACGCCACCGTGGCCTGCAGTTCGGCCGGACGCAGCTCGTGCGCACCCGGAAAGTCCGCGCCCGACAGCGCCAGCGGCAGCGTGCGTGCCAGGTCGCGCGTGACCTGCGCGGCGCTCGGCGGAATCACGTTGTCGGCGCTGCCATGGCTCACCCACAGCGCCTTGCCTTCGAAGGCCTCGGGCGCCGCCACCTGCGGCACCACCTGCGACAGCAGCCGGCTGTGCCACACCATCGCGGCACGCACGGTCTTGGGCTTGGTCAGCAGCAGCGACAGCGCCATGATGCCGCCCTGGCTGAAGCCGCCGACCACCACGCGCTCGGGCGGCACGCCGAGTTGCTGCGCGGCGGAGGCGATCATTTCGCCGATCAGGAAGCGGCTTTCGCGCTCCTGCACTTCATCGATCTGCCGCTCGCCATTGGGCAGCACCTGGAACTCGAACCACGCATAGGCGTCGGGCGACAGCACGTAGGGCGCGCGCAGGCTCAGCACGTGAAACTGCGGGGGCAGCATGCGCGCCAGGCCGAACAGGTCCTGCTCGTTGCTGCCGACGCCGTGCATCAGCACCAGCAGCCAGGGCTCGCGCACGGAGGGCTGGGCGGGGTGTTCGAGGAACTTGAGGGGCAGGTGAAGTTGGGTCATGGGTCAAACGCTCGGGTCGTGCAGGGTCGATGTGAAAGATTCGATGCGGATGTCGCAGCCGTCAGCGAAAGCCCTTCGCCAGCGCACGCGTGACCTCGGCCGACGACACCTCGCTGCAACCGGTGGCGTTCTGGCCCGACCACAGCGGAGAAAAGTCGCCGCTGCCCTTGGCCTCGGCCTTGGCGCGCAAGGGCGCGATGCCCGAAGTGGCCAGCGGAAATTCCGGCGCCACCGCGCCCAGCGGCCCCAGCTCGCGCATCACGCGGTTCACGATGCCGCGCGCCGGCCGGCCGGTGAAGAGGTTGGTGAGCGCGCTGTGCCGCGCGGCATCGCTCTTGAGCGCCGCGCGATGCGGCGCGCTGGTCGTCGCCTCGGGCGTGAGCAGGTAGGCCGTGCCCACCTGCACGCCCGCAGCGCCCAGCGCCATGGCCGCCGCCACGCCGTGCGCATCGGCAATGCCGCCCGCCGCGATCACCGGCACCTTCACCGCCCGCACCAGCTGCGGCAGCAGCGCGAAGGTGCCGAGCTGCTTCGTCAGGTCGTGCGACAGGAAGTGGCCGCGGTGCCCGCCCGCCTCGAGCCCCTGCGCGATGACCGCGTCGGCGCCGTGCGCTTCGAGCCACAGCGCCTCGTCCAGCGTGGTGGCCGAGGCCAGCACCTTCGCACCCCAGCCGCGCACCTGCGCCAGCAAGGCTTCGGACGGCAGCCCGAAATGAAAGCTCACCACCGGCGGGCGGAACTCGGCCAGCAGGCCGGCCACCTCGGCGCTGAAGGGGTTGCGGCCCGGCCCGGCGGCAATGCTGGCCGCGTCGATGCCGAACTCCGCGTAGTACGGCGCCAGCGCCGATCGCCACGTGGCCTCGCGTTCGGCGCTCGGCACCGGCGGCGTGTGGCAGAAGAAGTTGACGTTGTAGGGCTTGCCGGTGCCGGCGCGAATGGCAGCCAACTCGCTGCGCAGGGCCTCGGGGCTCAGCATGGCGCCGGGCAGCGAGCCGAGGGCGCCTTCGTTGCTGACCGCGACGGCCATCGCGCTGCCCTGCACGCCGGCCATGGGCGCCTGGATGAGGGGAAGTTGCGTGCCCAGAAGTTGCTGCAGCGTGGTCATGCGAAGGCTCCTTGTCTTGCGTTGCGCGTCGTCGAATGCCGCGCATTGTCCTGCCAAGCCGGAGGTCGCCGCGGCGGCAGGGTCATCGCCGAGCGGCTTGGGCAAAATGGAGGCCATGCCCCGACTCCACCCGACATCGCCCCCGTTCGCCTTTTCGAAGCTGCTGCAGCGCCCCGCCGCCGTCGCCCTTGCCGCTGCCGGCCTGCTGGCACTCGGCGGTTGCCCGCAGAAGGAAAACGCCGTTGCGTCGCAGGACACGCCTGCACCTGCGGCCGCACCCGCCGCACCTGCGGCATCCGCCACCGACGCCACCGCCGGCGCCGCGCGCTCGCACACATCGGCCACGCTGCGGCGCGCCGACCTCATGGCGCTGGTGTTCCCCGATTCGCAAAGCCCCAACGCCACGCCCCAGCAACCCGACATCGTCTCGCTGCCCGAGATCGGCAACGACGGCAAGACCGTGCCCGGCAGCGCCGCCGAGCAGACGGCCCGCGTGTCGCCGCGCGAAGTGGTGAAGCTCGACGACACGCACGCCGTGATGCTGACCGAGACCGTGCCGGTCGACGACCGGGGCCAGGCCATGGACGGCCATGCGAGCGGCGCGTGGCTCGGCGCCTACTTCTTCGAGCAAGGCGCCGACGGCTGGAAGCTCACGAGCCGCAGCGACGCGGTCGACTACCTCGGCTTCATGGGCAACCTGGGCACCACCAAGGTGGAGCGCGTGGCGCCGCAGCGATTTGCGCTGACCATCACCAGCGGCAGTTGCTGGCAGGGCTACTGCGGACAGTGGCTGTCGGTGTATGCGCTGGACGCAGGCAAGGTGCGCGTGGTCACGCCGAGCATTGCGCTGTCGGCGTCCAACGAAGGGGCCGACGAGGCCTGCGAGAAGGTGCTCAAGTCGCAAAAGCCCGAGGAGCCCGCGAACGGCGAGTGCTACGACATCAGCGGCACGCCCAGCTTCGTGGCCGGCGCCGACGACACCACCCCGGGCGAGATGCGCATCGCCTTCAAGGGCGAGCGCACGGCCAGCGCGAAGAGCAGCCGTGTGGACACCGTCGACAGCACGCTGGTCTATGCCTGGCGCAACGGTGCCTACGTGTTGACCGAGGGCAAGAACCCCGTGCCCTCGTTCTGAGGCCCGGGGCGTCTTCGCGTCACTGCTCGCATCACTCTTCGCTGGTCCACTCCACCTGCACGCCCAGGCTGCGCAGGTTCTCCACGAAGCGCGGATGCGCGCGGCGGATGGGCGCGGCGTTGCGGATCTCCGACTTGCCCTCGATGCTCGCCGCCACCATGAACAGCGCAATGGCCACGCGGATGATGTAGGGGCTCTCGACCACCGCCGGCGTCAGCGGATTGCCGCCGAAGGTGATGAGGCGGTGCGGGTCCGACGAGAACACGTGCGCGCCGAACTTCGAGAGCTCGCCGGTCCAGCCCAGGGCGCCGTCGTACACCTTGTTCCAGAACATCGCATTGCCCTGCGCGCGCACGCCCAGCGCAATGAAGATCGGCAGCAGGTCGACCGGAAAGTAAGGCCACGGCGCCGCCTCGACCTTGGTCAGCACGTTGCTCGTGAAGGGCGTCTGCACCTTCAGCGGGCCCGTGCGGATGGCGCGCGACCAGCCGTCTTCATGCACGATCTGCACGCCGAACTTCGCGAAGGTGCGGTCGAGCAGCGGAAAGTTCTCGGGCGCGCTGTTGCGCACGACCACGTCGCCGCCGGTGATGGCGCCCAGCGCCAGGAAGGTGGTGATCTCGTGGAAGTCTTCGTCGAAGCGGAACTCGCCGCCCGTCAGCGCGCCGCCGCCGTGCACCGTGAGCCGCGAGGTGCCCATGCCCTCGATGCGCACGCCGATCATGGCCATGAAGCGGCAGAACTCCTGCACATGCGGCTCCGACGCGGCGTTGGTCAGCGTCGAGGTGCCGCCCGCGGCAGCCGCGCACAGCACGAAGTTCTCGGTGGTGGTGACCGAGGCGTAGTCCAGCCAGTGGTCGGTGGGCGTGAGGCGGCCCTTGCTGTGCACCAGCAGCGAGCCCTCGGTGCGCTCCACCTCGCCACCGAAGCGCTGGAACACCTCCACGTGCGGATCGATCTCGCGCACGCCCAGCGTGCAGCCCTTGACGTTGTCCTCCAGCCGCGCCACGCCGAAGCGCGCCAGCAGCGGCGGCACCAGCATGATCGACGAGCGCATTTCCTCGGGCAGCCGGTGGCGCGCCGCGTCGAAGGTGGTCTCGCGATGGTGCAGTTCGAGCGTGCCGGTGTCGTGGTCCATGCGCACCTCGCTGCCCAGCGTGCGGAAGATGTCGAGGATCTTGCGCACGTCGGTGATGTCGGGCACGCCGTGCAGTCGCAGCGGCTCCCAGGTCAGCAGGGTGGCGCAGAGCACCGGGAGCACGGCGTTCTTGTTGGCGGAGGGGGTGATGCGGCCGCGGAGCGGCGTACCGCCATGCACGATGAGGTTGGACATGAAGAGGCGAACGGGGGGAAGGCGGAAGAGGGAGGAGGGAAGCGCGGGGAACGCAGAAAGAGTCGCGGACAATCCGAAACCGGAGACGGGCACTTTACCGTCAGAAAGCAGCACGAACGGCGCTGAAGTTGTAAGAACTTCAAAGCGAACGCCCACGAATTAACAATTCTTTTGCTTTACATGCGGCCGCCAGCCATCCGGATTCTCAAAACCAACTTCTTATGCGCACGCTCGAAGAACTGATCGACACCGAAGACGCCGCCCTGCCCCTCGTCCAGGAATGGGCCGCAAGCGCCAGCCACCCGTTCGAAATTCTCGAGCCCTCCGAAGCCGACAGGCAGCGTGTGCTGCTCGCGCTCCAGGTCACGACACGCTCGACCATGGGTGCCGTGGCCCACGACACCGGCGGCCTGCTCATCGACCATGGCTGGCTGCGCGTGCTGGGCTCGGGTCACCCGAAGCTGGCCCGCAACATCGTCGACTGGAACGAAGAGCGCTCGTCGGGCTTCTTGCTCGTAGCGGACGATGTGGTGGGCGGCTTCTTCGCGCTGAACGGCGGCGGGCTCGGGGAAGATGCTGGCGCCATGTACTACTGGGCGCCCGAGACGCTCAGGTGGGAGTCACTGGAAATCGGCTACAGCGACTTCCTGGAATGGGCGTCGACCGACCGGCTGCAGGTGTTCTATGCGGGCTCGCGCTGGAGCGGCTGGGAGGCGGACGTGCAAGCCATCCCTGCGGACCAGTGCTTCAACTTCTATCCCTTTCTCTGGGCGAAGGAAGGCTCCGTGCACACCAGTTCGCGCAAGGCCGTGGGCGTTGCCGAGCAGTACGCGCTCAATGCCGAGCTGGCGTCCACGCTGGTGAGGTAGACGCAGCCGGTCAGACCGCGCGCCCACGCCGCAGCACACGCCCCGCATGCACATCCATGCTGCGGCCGTCCCTGCAAGCCAGCCGGCCGTTGACGAACACCGCGTCGATGCCGGTGCTGACCTCGGTCGGGTTGGCGAAGGTGGCGCGATCGGCCACCCGTTGCGCGTCGAACACCACCACGTCGGCATGGCGTCCCTGCGCCAGCACGCCCCGGCCTTGCAGGCCGAAACGGCGCGCGCTCAGGCCGGTCATCTTGTACACGGCCGCTTCCAGCGAAAACAGCCGGCGTTCACGCACGTAGTGCCCCAGCACCCTGGGGAAGGTGCCCCACAGCCGGGGATGCGGGCTCACGTCGTGCGCGAGCCCGTCGGAGCCCACCATGGCCATCGGATGGCCGAGGATGCGGCTCACGTCGTCTTCACTCATGGCGAAGTAGATGGCGCCGGCGGGTTGCAGGTCTTGCGCCAGTTGCTGCGGCGTGACGCCGCGCTCGCGTGCCAGCGCGAACAGCGAGTGCCCGGCGGCGCTGGCGTCGGCCTTCGACCAGGTCACGCGCACGTCGTCCGACTGCGCCACGCGCGCGGGCAGCAGCATGGTGGAAGAGGCGTTGTAGGGATAGCAGTCGAAACACACCGACTGCCCCTGGGCGGCCTGCTCGATCATGGCCAGCGTTTCCACCGAACGGCCATGGTTCGCCTTGCCGACCAGCTTGTGGTGCGACAGCACGGTGTCCACGCCCAGCGTCCGGCCGATCAGCAGCGCCTCGCGCAGCGCTTCGTCGATGGCGTCGCTTTCGTCGCGGATGTGCATGGTGATGACGCCCGCGGCGGCGGTCAGCGGCGCGCCCACGGCAATGACCTCCTGCGTGGTGGCGGCCCTGGCCGGCGGGTAGTACAGGCCGGTCGACATGCCGAGGGCGCCCGCCTCCAGCGCCTCGGCCAGGTCGTCGGCCATGAGGCGCTCTTCGCTTGCGGTGGCGGCACGGTCCAGCCGGTCCATGCGACGCACGCGCAAGGTCGAGTGGCCGACCAGGCAGGCCGCGTTCACCGCGGGGCCGGACGCTTCCAGTTCGTCCAGGTAGTCGCCGAACCGGCCGAAGCGCCAGGCGTCGGTGCCCAGCAAGTCCAGCGGCGCCACCAGCGTGCGGGGCGCCAGCAGCGGGGCCAGGCTGATGCCGCAGTTGCCCGTGACCACGGTGGTCACCCCCTGCGACAGCTTGGGGTGCGCACCGACCGGCGTGTCGAGCAGCAGGCGGTCGTCGTGCGTGTGCACGTCGACGAAGCCCGGCGCCACGATGCGCCCGCGCGCGTCGAAGCGCTCCCGGCCCGGTACGGCCGACAGGTCGCCGATGAGCGCAATGCGCCCCGCTGCAATTCCCACGTCCGCGCGCACGCGGGGCGCACCGGTGCCGTCGATCACGCTTCCGCCTTCGATGATCAGGTCGAGCATCGCGCGCCCGTCAGTCCAGCTGCGCGCCGGAGCGCTTCACCACGTCGGCCCAGAGCGGGGTTTCGCGCGCGACACGCTCCGTCAGGCGCTCGGGCGGGCCCGTCAGTGTCTCGAACCCGATGGCCGCATATTTCTCGCGAATGCCGGGCATGGCCAGGATCGCGTTGATGGCGCCGTTCAATTGCGCCACGATGGCTGGCGGCGTCCTGGCGGGCGCCACGATGCCGCCCCACGCCACCACGTCGTAGCCCGCCACGCCGGACTCGGCCATGGTGGGGATCTCGGGGAACAGCGCACTGCGGTGGGCGCCCGTCACGGCCAGCACCTTGAGGCGGCCCGCCTTGATGTGGGGAGAGATGGAACTGAGGTTGTCGAAGATCAGGTCGACCTGCCCGCCCATCAGGTCCTGGATGGCCTGCGGACTGCCGCGGTAAGGCACGTGCGTCATCGAGATGCCGACCAGGCGCTTGAACAGCTCCCCGCTCAGGTGCCCCGTCGTTCCGTTGCCGGCAGATCCCACGCTGAGCGCGCCCGGCTTCGACCTGGCCAGCGCGACCAGCTCCTGGACGCTGTTCACGCCGAGCTCCTTGCGCACCACGAGCGCGTTCTGCACATAGCCCAGGAGCGCCACCGGAACGAGCTGCGTGTCGGGGTCGTAGGGCAGCTTCCTGAACAGCGCCTTGTTGATGGCCAGCGTGCCGACGTTGCCGTAGCCCAGCGTGTAGCCGTCGGGTGCGGCGTGCACGATGTCGATCATCCCGATGTTGCCGCCCGCCCCCGGCTTGTTGTCCACCACCAGGGGCTGGCCCAGCGCGCGCGAGAGCTCGGCGGTGAGGATGCGGCAGACGGCGTCGGGCGAGCCGCCGGCGGCCGACGGCACCACCAGGCGAACGGGCCGCTCGGGCCAGGCTGCCGCGCGCGACGGCAACGGCATGCCGGTGAAGGCGGCAGCGCAGGCGGCGGCGCAGCCCAGTTGCAGGAGATCGCGTCGCGTGGGACGGTGGGCAGTCATCGGCTCATCCTTTTCATCGTTGAAAACACCCAAGGGGGTGGCGCGATGATCTGTTCGCCGCCCGCATCGGGCAAACCATGTTTGCTGGCCCTTGCATGCGCTTTCCTCATGCATGATTGCGGTGCGTACGCCAATTCATTGGGAACTCGCGCACCGAACTTGTTCTTTTCTCATGAACCATCACGTCCGCGCCCCTTCCACCACCTCGTTGCTTTGCCTGGAGGCCAGCGCGCGCCTGCGCTCCTTCACCGCCGCGGCACAGGAGTTGAGCCTCACGCAGGGCGCGGTGAGCCGGCAGATCCAGACACTGGAAGACCGGCTCGGCGTCAAGCTCTTCACACGCAGGCGCGAGGCCCTGGCATTGACGGACGCGGGCCGCTACTACCTGGGCGAAGTCGCGCCGCTGCTCCACCGGCTCGAACGCGCCACCGCCAACGTCATGGCGTTCAAGGGCCGGGGCGGCGAGCTGTCGCTCTCGGTCGGCGCGTCGGTGGGCAGCTACTGGCTCATTCCACGCCTGCCGGCCTTCACGCGCGACCATGGCGAGATCATTCTCAACCTGGGCACGCGCGTGGGGCCGGTGGACTTTCGCAGCACCTCGGTCGATGCGTCGCTGGAGTTCGGCGACGGGCAGCGAGCGGGCCTGCACAGCGAGTTCGTGCTGCCGCTGGTCCTGTCGCCCTACGCGGCGCCGGCATGGATCGCCGAGCACGGCAAGGTCGTGGACGCGAACACTCCGCGCTCGTCGCTGATCCACCACCAGACCCTTCTCGATGCGTGGGACGAGTGGTTCGCGCTCGAAGGCATCGCCGGCGGTGCCGGGCGGGAGGGGCCGCGCTACGAGCTCATGTCGATGGCGCTGAACGCGGCCGTTGCCGGCATGGGCGTGACCCTGTTGCCGCCCTACATGGGCGAGGACATGGTCGCGGCGGGCCGGCTCAAGCGGCTGTCACGACGCAAGTGGCGCCACGCCAAGGGCTACTACCTCGTCTACCCGGAAGAGTCGGCGCAGATGCAGTCGCTGCAGGTGTTCAGGGCATGGTTGCAGGACATGGCGAAGGACAGCGCCTGAGCCTCGGTTCGCGTGCCAATGCGCAACCCACGCCAACGCCGCCGGCAGCAAGTTCGGTCAGGACAGGCCGCCTGACGGTGATTCATGATCGCCGCATGCCAAGCCCGATACCCCGCGAACCCGACCCTTTCGTCAGCCTGATCGCGTGGATCGAGGAGCGGCTGGACGAGCCCCTCACGCTCGAGCTGATCGCGCGGCGGGCGGGCTTGTCGACGCATCACTTCTCCCGGATGTTCACCGCCCGCATGGGCCGCAGCGCCATGGCGCACGTGCGCGGACGGCGACTCGTGCGCGGTGCCCGCAGGCTGGCCACGGAGCCCGACCTGAAGCTCGTCGACCTCGCCTTCGATTGCGGCTTCGAGTCTCAGGAGGCGTTTACACGCGCGTTCAAGCGCCTCTTCGGCGTCTCGCCCGGCCGCTTTAGGGTCGGCTTTTCACCCACCCCCATCGAAGGACAATTTCCCATGAATGCACCCAGCAGCACCTCCGCGGCCGTGACCCGCTTGCCGGACCTGATCCGGCTCGAGGCCTTCAGCGTCGCAGGCCCCGCCCGACGCTTCGACGACGCGACGAAGTCCGACATTCCCCAGCTGTGGGCCGCACTCGTGGGCGCCCTGCCGCTGAAGGGTCAGAGCCCGAGCTGGGCGACGTACGGCGTGGTCTGGAGCGCAGACCGGGAGACAGGCAGTTTCCAGTACATGGCGGGCGTAGGTGTGGGCCCGGACTGCGAGCTCCCCAAGGGCTTCACGGTGAAGCAGATTCCCGCGGCGACCTATGTCGTGTTTCGCATTGCCTTGAACGGGTCTGCGCTCCATCCGCAGGTGAAGAGCGCCATGGCGACCATCTGGGGCGAGTTGATTCCCGCCTCGGGACTGCGAGTGGCCGAAAGTCCCGACTTCGAGCTGTACGACGGCCGGTTCGCGCCCGAACAGCCAGGGGCCGTCATCGACTTCCATGTGCCGGTCGAGGCGTAGGGCCGCGCGCCCATTCACGACGAACTTGTTACTCCCCTTTCGCAGCGGTACGCGATTAGATTGGCCGCCATGCCGGCTTCTCGGCAACGTCGAAAGGACCCGAACCATGACCCAGGCCTACACCGGAGGTTGCGCATGCGGCGCCATCCGCTATGAGATTGCAGCCGAGCCGATTTTTCAGAACGACTGCCAGTGCCGCGACTGCCAACGCAAGAGCGGCACCGGCCACGGCTCGTACCTCACGTTTGCGCGCGGCGGCGTGACGCACAGCGGCCAGGCCGCGCTGTGGGACCTGGTCGGCGACAGCGGCAACGTGAAGACCCGCGCCTTCTGCCCGGCCTGCGGGTCGCCGGTGTACATGACCTTTGCGGCGATGCCCGACATCTTCACGGTGCACGCCGCAAGCCTCGACGAGCCCGGCCGGTACCAGCCGCAGGCGGTCACCTACGCGGTGCGCGGGCATGCATGGGATTTTCTGGATCCGGCGCTGCCGAAGTTCGACAGGATGCCGCCGATGTGAACGGCCCGCCGCGACGCACGGCGTGCCTGCGAACGCCGTCAGGCGATCATCGATTCGAGGTCCGCGGCGAGCACACGCGGGGCCGGCATCTTCTGCACCATTTCCTCGGTGATGCCGATGGCCATCGCGGACTGGCTCGGCCAGAGGCCGCCGACATGGCCCAGGTCCACGCCCTGGCGTTCCAGGGCCACGCGCCACACGGCCAGGTGAAGCACGCCGCCCAGCGCATCGACACGCTCCGACTGCCCCGGACTCACGAAGCTCGACAGCGCACCGACCAGCTCGGAAGCAAAGTCCCAGCGCTGCGCCAGAGACGCACTCACATCGCCGTAGTGATAGCCGAACTCGACGCGCTCGAGTTGCGCGCGCCCGGGCGCATCGAAGGGGTGAACGGCATTCAGCGCAGCCATGCGGCGGGGCATTGCCTGCGCCATGATCAGGTGACCGATGGCATGCATGCTGCCCGCGGTGAATGCCAGGTTGGGGTCGACGCGCGGGGTCTTGGAGGCCAGGTACCGCGAGACCGATGCCACGCGCAGGCTGTGGGCCCAGAAGTCCGGAAGGTCGACGCCCTCCACCTTCCTGAAGGCGCCCGACACACCCGAACTCACGACGAACGACCTCACGGTGGAAATGCCGAGCATCAGGATCGCGCCCTGGATCGAGGAGATCTTGCGCCGAAGCCCGAAGAACGGCGAGTTGACCATCTGCAGCACCTTGGCCGCGAGCACCTGATCGAGCTCGATGCGACGCGCCACATCCGCAAAAGACACGTTGTCGTCGCGCAGCATCTCCATCAGGTCGGACACCACCCTCGGCACGGTGGGAAGCGACGCGTCACTGGCAAAAAGTTCGTCGAGTGTCATGGTGTGGAGGGCGTATTGCCTTTGTATGCAAAAGATTTTCCTCCCGCGTACCGATTAGTAAATACTCCATTTGCGCCAATCTGTAATTTCTACGGATACCGGTAGGACCGGGGTGGACAGGCGAAATCACGCCCTCGACACTGCGCGCTCCCGGTCCACGGCATGGAGGAATATCGAGATGTCTGCTGCCATGTTTGCCGCCCTGTTCTTCACGGTGGCGCTGCTCGTCACCACCGCCTACTTCCTCATGGGTTCCTTGCCGCTTCTGGTGTTGAAGCACGACACGCCGCTCGACGCGCGCTTCGTGCGCGGCTTCTTCAACCTCTACTACGTCACCGCATTCGCGACCGCGACCGCAACGGCGATCAGCTTCTTGTTTGCGGGCCGTCCGGGCATCGCAACCGGGGCCGCGGCGCTGGCGACGATTGCCGTCGTGCTGCGCAAGAAGATCATCCCCAAGATGGATGCGCTCGGAACGCAGATCCAGTCGAACTACGTGGAAGCCATTCCGGGCTTTCGCAGGATGCACATCACCGCCATCCTGATCAACCTCGCCCAGCTCGTGGCGATCGTGTGGACGCTCATTTCGCTGAGCAAGTAGCGCCGGCGCCCCTGCGGCAAGCTCAGCCCTGCGCTCTTGCAGCATTGCGCAGGTCGCGAATCTGGTCGTGGTTTTTCTGAGCGCCCGCGGCCTGCCTTTGCACCACGGCGAGAACATCCGCCGGAAGGGCCTGTTTCAGCGCCTTGCGATAGCGGGCAATGCCCGTGTCTTCGCCGCGCTCGCAAGACTCGAGGATCGACAGCTCGCTGTCCGCGCCCACGCTGCCCTTGAGCTGAACCCAGCCGCGGTGCAGCGCACCCGCCGCCGTGCCGCCCGACGCAGGCTCTCCGCCGTACTTCTTGATGAGTTGGAGCAGCTCTTCGCCGGCCTGGCGACACCCTTCGGACCGCGTGAAGAACAACTGCTTGGCGTTCGCCGTATCGACCTGCTCCGCGCAGGTGCGAAAGCCGTATTCGCCGTCGCGCGCGTTCTCGAGCAGATCGTTCAGGACGTCGACGACGCTTTCGTTCGACAGGTCTTCGTGGCTCACGATGTCGCTGCCGTTGGCTTGCTTGGCGTAGTAGGTTTCGGCCGGTTGCACACCGGAGGTGGCCGTGAGGGGATCGCGGTTCGTCGAGCCTTCGTCGATCAAGCCGTTGTTGTTTGCCATGCGGGTCTCCTAAAGATGCCTGTCTGCAGGTGTAAAGCACTCCCCGGGATCGAAGAGTTGAGGGCACTGTGGACGGCGCACTCGACCCTGGACGTCAGCGCTTCGGTGCCGTTGATGTAGGCGCGCCACGACTGCGACCCGCCTCGCGCGGTGCGAGCCACATTCACCGCGCGGGACCCCGGACACTGAAGTACCATGGCCCATACTCCCCCCCGCCCCATGACCCTGCTGTCCCGCTTTCAAAAAGAGCAAGCGCTCAAGGCCGCTGGTGTGCCTGTGCCCCCGTATCCGAGCGCACCGGGCGGCGACGATTCGGGCACTGATGCGGACATCGCATTCGTCGACGCGGGCACGGCGTGGGAGCACGAGGTCGACCGTCTCTACATCCAGCTGCTGTCGAAGAAGTCGGAAGAGCCGTCGCGGGAGAGCATCGACAGCTTCGTCGCCGTGTGCGAGAGCCGGGGCCTGGCGGAAGCCCTTGGCCAGCTCAACAGGCGCGTGCCGCACCGCTTCACGGCGGTCTACCGGCTCGAGGGCGATCTCTTCAGAAACATCGCGCTGATCGACAAGGCCGGCGAAGCGCGCCCCGAGTACCTGGAAGAAGTGCCCATGGGCATCAGCTTCTGCCAGTTCGTGCTGCGCGACGGCGCCTTCCTGACCACCAACTCCGCGCACGACGACAGGCTGGACGGGCATCCCTACAAGGGCGTGATGGTGGCCTACCACGGCGTACCGATACCGGGCGCCGACGGCACGCTGCTCGGCACGCTCTGCCATTTCGACCTTCTGGAGCGGCCGCTGAGCGACGCCGAGTTCGAGCACCTGCGCAGCGTCGGCCTGGCACTGCCGCCGTATCTGCCGCCGTATCTGCAGCCGTAGCGCAGGCAGGGTCAGCCCCCGCTGCCCTCGGGCAGCTTGGCGATCACCTTGATTTCGAACTTGAAGCCGTAGAGCCACGTCACGCCGATGCCGGTGAGCGTCGGGTGCGGCGCGTTGCCCCAGTACTCGGGCACCAGCTTCCAGATGGTTTCGAAGTTCGCTTCCGGGTCGACGATGAAGACCGTGACATCGACCACGTCGTCGAACGTGCAGCCTGCGGCCCCCAGCACCGCGTTCAGGTTGCCGAAAGCCAGCCGCACCTGCGCTTCGAGGTCGGGCTCGGGCGAGCCGTCTTCGCGACTGCCGACCTGCCCCGAGACGAACAGGAAGCCATTGGAGCGAACCGCCGGCGAATAGCGGTTCTTTTCATAGAGCGCCTGGCGCCCGGGCGGAAAAACGACGTCACGTTGAGTCATTGGAAGGCCTTGTCGAAAGGGATTGAAGAAGAACGATGAAGGGACTTTAGGGAACTGCGCCTTGCGGATAAACGGGCAACACCAACAATCACTGTTTGCAGAACCCAAACAATCCGCGACACCAGGAGCAGACATGGACCGTTTCGATGCAATGCAGGCCTTCGCCCGCGTGGTGGAGGCAGGCAGCTTCACCAAGGCCGCCGACACGCTCCACCTGAGCAAGACCAGCGTGACGCAGTTGGTGCAGCAGTTGGAGGCCAGGCTGCGCGTGAAGCTGCTCAACCGCACCACGCGCAAGGTGAACGTCACGGCCGACGGTGCGGCCTACTACGAGCGCGTGGTGCGCCTGCTGGCCGACATGGACGATGCGGAGACCAGCCTGTCGAGCGCCGCGGCGCTGCCCCGTGGCCGCCTGCGCGTGGACGTGCCCAGCCCGCTGGCCCGCATGATCCTGGTGCCGGCGCTGCCGGCGTTCCACGCGCGCTACCCCGACATCCAGCTCGACATGGGCGTGAGCGACCGCATGGTGGACGTGATCGGCGACAACGTGGACTGCGTGGTGCGCGGCGGCGAACTCACCGACCCGTCATTGATGGCACGCCGCGTGGGCGACCTGCAGCTCGGCGTGTACGCCGCGCCGAGCTACCTGGAACGCGCCGGCACGCCCACGCACCCGAGCGAGCTGGAAGACACGCATCACCGGGTCGTGGGCTTCCTGTGGTCGCGCACCGGCAAGGCCTTTCCGTATGCCATGCACCGCAGCGGCGAGCGCATCGAGGTGCACGGCCGCCACGTGTTCTCGGTCGACGACGGCAACGCCTAGCCGCTTAGACGGCACTCGGCCAGAGCCTGACATTCGCTGTTGCAGGCGGAACCAGACGCTGGTTAGGATTCGGACTGCGCGCGACGCAGTCAGTCGTGACAGACCAGGGAGATGACACGTGCCGAGAAAATTCTTCAACTTGCGCTTTGAGAGCGAGTCCTCTCAAGATTCTGTAGGTGGAGCCTATCTGACACCGGAGGGTCAAGGTTTGCCGTGTTGTACCCAGTGCGACCGGCAGATGATTCCCTTCCTGCAGTTCACGCTTCCCGTTGCGGCCGAACTCCCTTTTATCGAAGGCAGCAGGCTGTCGGTACTCATGTGCCCGGAGCACAACGAGATTCCAAGCTTCGAATCGTTCGATGCGCTCCCTCCGGCCTATTGGGAGCAAGGTGAAGGTCACTGGTACGCATCGCTGGAAAAGCCTCGAGCCATGCATCGCGTGACGGGCACCCCGATCCTTCAACCGAATGAGCTCGTACTTGCCGATAAACCCGCGGACAAGAACTACCGCATCGCGGTCGGCGGTGCGCCCGACTGGGTACAGGATGCCGAAACCTTCACCTGCGCCTGCGGCTCGGCAATGGAGTTTGTGTGCCAGGTCAGCGATGGCTTCGAATTCCCCAAGCTACCCGATGCACCGGAGCAGCCGGACAGTTCCTCTGCAAAGAGCTACGTGCTCTTTCTGGGCAATGAGGTCTACGTGTTTGCGTGCGCGCAGCAATGCGATCCCCGGGCGGTGTGGATCACGGTTCAGAACTAGACAAGGCTGAAGTCGGCCACAACCGGCCATTCATGAGTCGCAGCCGGCTTGGTGGCTTTGGCTCTATTTATGGCACTTGCTTCTGCAACACGACATGAACTCAACTTCCGTTCGTCAAGCCGTTCTCGCCGATTTAGAGGAGCTCGCCGCGCTCTTTGACCAGTACCGACAGTTTCAGGGACAGACGAGCTCGATAGCTGCGGCACGTTCCTTTCTCCGGGAGAGGTTCAACCACGGGGAGTCGGTTGCCTTCATCTGCCACGATGGCGATGCGCCTGTGGGGTTCGCTCAACTCTATCCAAGCTTCTCATCCGTTTCGCTCTCGCGAGTGTTTGTCGTAAACGACCTATTCGTCCATGAATCGGGTCGCCGCAAGGGCGTCGCCTCCTTGCTGCTCTCGGCCGTCGAGTCATACGCTTGGTCGTTTGAGTCCGCTCGCGTGACGCTGAACGTCGCGCGGGGCAATACTTCGGCCCAAAGGCTCTACGAGGAGCGGGGCTGGAAGCAGGATGACCAGTTTTTCATGTATCACCGCTTTCCGGAAGGCTCTCCATGACGGAGACCACCGCTCTTGGCCAGAATCAGCCGTTCCCATCGACCTCTCACCCGTCATAGGAGTACGACTCTGATGAAAGACCGCATCATGTACATCGAAGCGAAGTCGGGAGGGTTGACCGGACCGGCTCGAATCGGTCGGGTCACCTGCTCCAAGTCCGGGGCAACGCTGTACTACGGAGGAAAGGCCTTTCGTAGTCTCAAGGGGAGCGGATTCAAGTCGAACTACTTCGACGTCGAGACAGGTGAGCACTACTGGATTTCAGGTCCCCGAAGAGATGGCAAAGACGCTCTGTACGCCACTCACGTCCGGCCCATCATTGACGACGACGCTCAGGACGAATACTGGTCGCAGGTTCGTGGGGTTGCCTCACAGCGAGACAGCGAGAAGCAAGTCGGGTGACTCAAGACTCCTGCGTACAGAGCAAAGGCGGAATGCGGCCACAACCGGAAGTTCCCGCCCGGACCTCGTATGAGCATCAGTAAGACCTTTCCCGCCGACGAAATGATTCGAGGCGAACACTTTGCGGACATGACGATTGAGGTTGGCCCCAGGCTGCCAACTGGCTTCCTGCGTTGCACCCTGGAGCGATGCCACGTCAAAGTGCATGGGTTCACGCCAGAGATTCGCCACTCGCGGTTAACCGATTGCGTCATCGAGTGCACAAAGAAGCTGACCGACCGTCGCTTGCCGAAGTTCTTCAGTTCCGACTATGCGCGCTGCAAGTTCGTCGGACGATTTGACGGCGTAGATTTTGGACGCGACCCGAACCCCTACTCGGGGAGGCCTGACGAGTTCGGAGAACTCGTTGATTGCGACTTCACACAAAGCACCTTAGACCTCTGTCGCTTCTTTAGCGTAGACATCGGTCGGCAGACGTTCTCGCCATGGCCTCAGTTCATCGTCGAGGGTGGACGGCGCCTTGCGGTGGCCGAATCAGGGTACGACTGGCCGGGAGAACTTTCCCGCTATGTGCGACTGGGCAAATCGGAACACCCCGCCGTAACCGCTGTGACAGGAACCGTAGAAGGTTTCACCAAACGCTACGCGGTGACTGCCGAGGAATTGAAGCGAGCCTTAGGCCACATCTGGGGCGTGCTGCGCTAGGGCGCGAGCGACCGCTTACGAGAACCCGCGACGGCTGCTTTGGGCCCGAACCGGTCTTAGGCGCCGCTCCAAAGCGGTCGTTCGGACGAGGCCAGTTCGCTCCACATGTTCACGAGCGCTTCAGCACACGTCATTGCGCTCCCCACGCTGCCTGCTGGAGCACCACGCGGTAGCCATCTAGGTCTGCAAACGTGCGACCGCGGCGTCGCCAATACGGATTGAAGGACGAGACCTCGGTGAATCCGGCGGTGAGCATGGCTTCAGATGAGCGCTGCCATTCTGCAAGGTCCGGCATATAGAAAACGGTGAGGTCCTCCACCGTGGGAGCCGGGATTACTGGCTGGTCGCTGCAATGCGTGAACGCGAAATGGTAGGGCAAGCCAGGAAACCCGACTATTGCAGCAGCAAACCCTTGGTGGTCTACAAACCTGTCGATTTCACGCAGGCCAAGGCCGTCGCAATACATGGCGAGCGAGCGTTCCACGGAGCGGACTGGGCGAACGATTCGAAGCTGAACTGTCATGCGCAAGAACCTTCCATGGCCGAATTGAATCTTTACCTCAAAGTCGTACTCACGAGAGCGGTCTAACACTACTGTGCAAATGCGGCCACCTCGCTACCGCGCGAGAAATTGCCCATCGCCTCCCAGCAAACTTCGCTGAAGCGCTCACAACGCGGTGAGCTCAGATCGATGGCACCAGTGGTGCGTCAGGAAATTGCTAATGCAGTGGGCATGTGCGTGAGAACCTCATTTGCATTCGTCCGCCCTGCTGAATCAGCCCGTGGTCCACCTTGGGCTGACCTGTAGATACGCGGTGCGGGCGCGTGTCGCCCGGCGCCACTCTGCAAGTGCCTACCTCTCGAACGGCACGGGTGTCACGACCGGCTGCCCGGCGAAATGAGCGTTCAGGTTGTCGATCACCAGTTGCACTGTGGCTGCGACGGCTTCCGGCGAACGCCCCGCGATGTGGGGTGTCAGCACGAGGTTGTCGAGGTGCACCAGTTCCGCTGGGACATCTGGCTCGCCTTCTACGACGTCGAGCGCCGCGCCAGCGATTTTTGACTGACGCAGGGCTTGGGCAAGCGCAGCGGTATCGACCACGCTGCCACGTGCAATGTTGACCAGAAAGCCTTCGGGCCCCAGCGCATCCAGCACGGCGGAATCGACCAAGTGCATGGTGCCGGCGCCGCCAGGTGTCGCAATGACCATGAAGTCGGCCCACTGCGCCAACTCCATCGGCGTCGCAAAGTGCAGAAACGAAGTGCTCTCTCGCGGGCGGCGGCTGTGATAGCCCACCGTCATCCCGAAGCCGCTCATGCCTCTTTGTGCGATCTGCATTCCGATGTTGCCAAGGCCGAGGATGCCTAGTTTCTTGCCGGAAATCATCGGGCGCGGCTGTCGCAATTGCGCCCAACGGCCCTGACGGACTGCGGCGTCCGCCTTCGGAATGCCCCGCACCACCGACAGCAGAAGCGCCATCGCATGGTCGGCAACAGAAGCATCATTGGTCCTCGGGCCGTTTGTGACGACGATGCGTCGCGCACGCGCCGCGTCGAGGTCGACTTTTTCGTACCCGGCACCAAGAGAACAGATGATTTCCAGATTGGGGAGCGCCGCGATGTCGGCTGCAGTAATGCCAGTTGAACCATTGGTCAGCACGGCTTGTATGGAGGGGCCTGCCGCTTTGATCGAAAGGGCGGAAAGAGCAGAGTGCACCTTGAAACCGGCAGCTTCGATGCGAGCAAGTCCTTCGGGCGTCAACTCGATCAGAACGAGGAGATGTTTGAGCATGCCGAACGATGCCACATGTGCCGCGCCACCGCTCAGATGCGGGCAAGGTACATCTTCCGTAGCCGTCATGCACCAGCAGCTTGATGCGCGTATGCCGGGCGTTGGCAAACAGGTATCCGTGATGCGCCTGCGCGCATGTCCATCTGTTCCTTCGTGGACATGGTCGTTACCGCCCGCGCCCGACCGTTCAAGATGGGGCGCCCAGCCCCTTACGGAAGTTGGTCATTTGGGATCGATGACATCAAACTCGAACTGCACCGGATCGGAGTTTTCGACGTAGGCGCTGATCAGGTAGTGGCCGGCCGGATCGCCATCGGCCACGTCCCAAGACTTCGAAATGGTGCCGTCGTAGATGGTCAGGGTCACGTCCAGCGAAATGGTCTTGCGATCCGCCGACGTACCGTAAGGCTGGCCACCGCTGCCCCACGTCTTCGGGGTTTCCGGCAATGTCACGCGTTCGAGAACGCGGACCTTGCCAGATTTCTCGTTGAGTTTCAGGATCCAACCGTAGTTTTGGTTGATCGTCCGTGGCACGGTTTTCGAAACCTTGAAGTCCAGCACGTCGTTGTTGGGCGCGAGCTTGAAGAGCCCAAAGACCGCATCGAGCGGGCACGCTCCATTCGCTGCCGGAGCGACGGAGCAAGCTTTGAACACGGCGGCATTGGATTCAGAAATGGATCCATGCGATGCGGCGCCCGTCGTTTGAGCGCCAATGTGGGTGCACGCGACCGCGGCGAAAAGAACAAGAAGGCGGCGTAAATATTTCATGGCAGATCACTTTGGAGAGCATGGTCGTGCGGGACCAGACGCTGCTAGAGCTTGCAGCAATGCAGCCAGGCTGGATGGCTTGGCGTGAGGCGCCCGATGCTCCTTGGAGCCGCCAGGCCGAAGCACAGCAAACAGAAGATCAAGTCAGCGGGCACAACGCGGCCAAAACCAGGCATTTAGCTGGTCAGTTAAATAAGCTCCGTAGCCGTTAGTCGAGGGCAGGACTTGTCAGTTTGCGCGTTTCGCTGCCCGCCAGTCTGCTCCAAGTACTCCACAAACCCGTCGAAGGCATCCAACAAGGGCTGGAACCGCGCCGCATCGCCTTCCAGTTGGCCCAAGGCGTAGCAGGTCGCCTCCAGCGTGGACAGTTGGTCGGGCCCATGGGCTTTGCGGATACGGTAATGCGAAGGCGGCAGGTTGCGCAGGGCCAAGCGGGGCAACTGTTGCAGTGGCGGGCTTTGGTAGAGCATCTTTCGGCTTTTGCGCCAGGTGCCGTCCAGCACGACCAGGCGCAGGCGCGACTGGGCTTGCGGCCACTCGGGCGGTAGCGGGGGTGGGACCCGCAGGTCCGGGGCGGTATCTTGCAGACTGTCTGGATACAGCAGCAGCGTGTGCTTGCCGTCCACCGGCCAAACCGGCACGGCAAATGCCTCACCCACCACCAAGCGGCAGTGCGCCAAGCTGAGGTGCAGCAGGCGGGCACTGCCTTTGGCCTGGTGTACCTCCAGCGGGTGCTGCAGCACCAGTACCTCCACCGCGTGGGCGGTGGGCGCGACCCAGCGGCAAATGCAGGCGCTGAGCGGGCGCAGGCAAGCGGTGCACTGGGGGCGTGGGAATAGAGCGGCGGACATGGCTGGATATTATTCAGCGTGCCTAGCTGGACAGTGCGTGGAAGGCGATGTCTCTTCGCTTTGACGCGACGACCGGATGCTTTAGGCAATGTCGGAAGACCGCAGTGGGGCCCGAAGCGGCTGTACACATTTCTCGATAGCGGACGTCCCGGTCAGCCATGCGTTGAAGCTGCGTTGAACGCGGAGCTTCGCTCCATCACCTCAACGAGAAAGTCCATGGCCGCCCGGACCGGGCCCGCGTTTTTCACGTCACGATGGACCACCAGCCAGATGTCTCGCGAAAAAGATGGCTCGTTGTTGGCTACGCGAAGCAATGTCTCGTCGGCTTCGCCCAAGAAGCAGGGAAGCCCGCCCACACCTGCGCCCGCACGAACCGCCGCGTGGTGGCCGTTTATCTCGCTGAGTTCGCAGGCTATAGGGCGCTTGCCCGCAATGCTACGAAGCCATTTTTGCTGCGGCATATCTTCGAATCGTGCGTCGTAGGCAATGAACTCCCAAAGCTCCGGGTGCGAGAGGGCCTCGTAGCTCCGACTCGCGTACAGAGCGAAAGCCATTGTTCCTAACTTCCGAACAACGCTGCCCGATTCGGTTGGGCGCACCAGCCGCACCGCAATGTCCGCCTCGCGCCGACTCAGCGACACCTGCTGAGCCTGGCCGGACACGGACAGCTGGATGCCAGGAAACCGTTTGCGGAACTCGGTCAGATGCTGCGCCAGAAAGCTCGCAACCAAGACCGGCGGCACGCTGAGAGAAACTTTGCCGGTGAGTGGCGACTGGCTGGCACGGACGGCCCGCTCGATGGCGAACGCGTCGTCTTCCAAGGCCCGCGCCAGCGTGAACACGTAGGACCCCACATCGGTCAGACGACAGGCCCGCGGCAGCCGTTCCACAAGGCGCACCTGCAAATCGCGTTCCAGGGATGTCAATCGACGACTGATGGTTGCGTGGTCAACCTTCAGCTCGCGGGCTGCACCCGACAGGGTGCCCACGCGGCCGACAGCAAGGAAATGCCTCAGGTCTTCCCAATCGAACATCTGTGCATTTTCTCCGGGATGGATTGCAGTTTTATGGAGTTTACGCACAGAACTCCAATCCCTAGCATACGAGTTCGCTATTTCACGGGACAGTTTGATGGGAACCATTTTCTTGAGTCACCGCCAGCGCGGGACCCTGGTTGCAGCAGGCCTTGGATTCGTCGTGGTGCTGCTGGATGTCAGCGTCGTCAACGTCGCACTCGAGACCCTGCGTGTCAGCTTCGGCACCGATATCGCTGGCCTGCAGTGGGTGGTCAATGCCTACACGCTGGTCTTCGCGGCACTGCTCTTGACCTCCGGAGCGCTTGGTGACCGGATGGGGGCCAAGCGGGTCTTCGTGGCGGGCTTCGCCGTTTTTACATTGGCCTCCCTCGCTTGCGGTCTCGCGCCGAGCTTGGCGTTGCTGGTAGTCTCGCGCGTCGTCCAGGGCATGGGGGCGGCTCTCCTGGTTCCCAGCTCGCTGATGCTGCTGCAGCAGGCATTTCCCAATCCTGCTCAACGCAGCCGTGCGGTAGGTTGGTGGGGAGCTGCCGGAGGTATCGCCCTGGCAGCCGGACCGGTGCTGGGCGGACTGCTCATTGCGCATGTGGGATGGCGTGGCATCTTTCTCATCAACCTGCCGATTGGTGCGCTCGGGTTGGCACTGACGCTGCGCTATGCGCCCACCGCAGCCGCGAAGCCAAGCCGTGGACTTGACCTGCCCGGTCAGCTCGCGGCCATGCTTGCGCTCGCTTCCCTGACCGCCGCTTTGACAGAAGCAAGTCGGCTGGGGTGGTTTCATCCCATGGTCTGTGGAGGGATAGCAATATCGCTCATCAGCGCAACCGCGTTCTACTGGCTGGAGCAGCACAGCAAGGAGCCGATGCTTCCGCTCTCGTTGTTCCGTAGCACGACCTTTTCGATAGCGACCGCGGTGGGCGTGGTTGTGAACTTTGCCTACTACGGGCTGGTGTTCGTCTTCAGCCTGTTCTTCCAAGCGGTCCAGCAGCTCTCTCCGCAACAGACCGGGTTGGCCTTCTTGCCTATGACGGCCATCCTGATGGTCATGAACATCGTCGCCGGAAGGTTGGTTACCCGCGTCGGTACGCGAGCCCTGATGGTCGCCGGACTGGCGCTCGCTTCGTTTGGCTATCTGCTGCTGCTTCGGGTCGACGCCGATCGCTCCTATCTGACACTGGTGCTACCGATGCTGCTTGCAGCAAGCGGCATCGCGTTGGTGGTTCCAACCATGACCAACGCGACTTTGTCAGCGGTCGATGCGGCGCATGCAGGCATCGCGTCCGGCGTCCTCAACTCGGCCCGTCAGATTGGAGGAATGCTGGGGGTGGCCGTGTGCGGGTTCTTCGTGCGAGACACTGAACCAGGCATCTTTCTGCACGGCATGCATGTGTCGATTGTCTTGGCGGTTGTTCTCTTGTCCGCAGGAGGCATCCTCAGCTACCTCGGTTTGAAAAAGCATACGCGTGCGGACATGGCGGCACCGCATGGTTGAACCGGTAAACCGACCGTCGGCTTCTGGCCGAGGCTGTGTGAAAAGACTTCCAGTCCCGCTCTTCCAAAATTAAAATCGGTGCACCCGTTCTGAGCGAGGTGCCCCATGAAGCGATTCATCCAAGGCGAGTCCCGCGAGCAAGTCACTTTGCTTCCCGAATGCCTTGACGACTATATCGGCCAGGACAACCCGGTGCGCATTGTCGATGCCTTCGTAGAGGAACTCGATCTCCTCTCGCTGGGCTTCGGTGGCGCCGACCCTGCACTCACCGGGCGCCCCGCGTATCACCCGGGCGTGCTGCTCAGGCTCTACATCTACGGCTATCTGAACCGCATCCAGTCCAGCCGCCGCCTTGAGCGCGAAGCCCAGCGCAACGTCGAACTCATGTGGCTCACCGGCCGTCTGGCGCCCGACTTCAAGACCATCGCCGACTTCCGCCACGACAACGGCGCGGGCATTCGCAATGTCTGCCGTCGCTTCATCGGTCTGTGCCGCGAACTCAAACTCTTCACGCAAGCCGTCGTGGCCATCGACGGCAGCAAGTTCAAGGCCGTCAACAGCCGCGACCGTAACGTCACGCCCGCCAAGATCGATGCGCGCCAGCGCCAGATCGATCAGAGCATCCAGCGCTACCTGGACGCGCTGGACACAGCGGATCGCACACAGACTGCTGAGGTAGAAGCGAAGACCGAACGCCTGCAGGACAAGATCCGAACTCTGCGCGCGCAGATGCGCCAGCTCGACGAGACCCAGGAGCAATTGAACAAGCTGCCCGACGGGCAGATCTCCACCACGGACCCCGATGCCCGCTCGATGAACTCGCAGGCTAAGGGCTCGGGCCTAGTGGGCTACAACGTGCAGACAGCGGTCGATGCCAAGCACCATCTCATCGTGGCGCACGAGGTGACGAACATCGGCAACGACCGGGCGCAGTTGAGCAAGATGGCCAAGGCCGCACGTGAGGCCATGGACACGAAGAAGCTGCAGGCCTTCGCCGACCGTGGCTACTTCAACGGCACCGAGCTCAAGGCCCGTGAGGATGCGGGCATCACGGCCTTCGTGCCCAAGCCCATGACCTCGGGCGCCAAGGCTGCGGGTCGCTTCGACAAGAGCGACTTCATCTACATCGCGAAGGACGATGAGTACCAGTGCCCTGCGGGCGAGCGGGCCATCTACCGGTTCAGCACGCTGGAGAGGAACGGGCTCAACGCCCATCTCTACTGGACCAGCGCCTGCCCCACATGCGCGATCAAAGACCAATGCACGACAGGCGACTACCGACGCATTCGCCGATGGGAACATGAAGAGGTGCTCGAGCGTGTGCAGCAGCGACTGGACAAGAAGCCCGAGGCCATGACCTTGCGACGGCGCACCGTGGAGCATGTCTTCGGGACGTTGAAGCACTGGATGGGCTCGACGCACTTCCTGACGAAGACGCTGGCGCATGTGGGCACCGAGATGAGCCTGCATGTGCTGGCTTACAACCTCAAGCGGGTGATCGCCATCCTGGGCATGAGGAAGACAATGAAGGCGGTGCGGCTGGTGGGGGCGTGAGCCTCCTTATGGCGCTTCAACGGCACGCAGAGGGCCCGCTGGGCTTCAAATCTGTTCGTGCCCGTCTACGACTACTACTTGATGGCCTGCGCGGCTGGCGGTGGCGCTCGCGAGGCGAATGCTCGGCATACTGGGGCGCCGCAGGCGTTTCCACACAGCCTCGACCGACTGTAGCCGGTCGCGCTACCGTCGATACCGGGCCTTGAGCCGCCGTACAGCTTCAACCGAGCTTCTTGAGCAGGCTTACGTATCCGCACTGCTTGTAGCCGAGGCTTTCGTAGAACTTTCTCGCGGGAGCTGATTCGCCTGTTTGAAGATTCGCACTCATGAATCCACGCGCTTGAAGATGTTCCTCGAAGCCGCGCATAAGCTTCGCTCCGAATCCTTGTCGTTGGTAACGTTCATGGATGCACATCTCTTTGATGTGAAAGACCCAGCTCTGCACCCAACGCTCGCCCCAGCCGAGAACAAGGCCGACGGCTTCTCCATGCATTGACAGGCCCATACCCTGAAACGAAGGTGACTGCGCAAAACTTGTAAGTCGCTCTGCAACTGCTGCTTCTGTCCAGCCATCATTCCAAGGGGGCGCATTAAACACTGAGCGATACAGTGGCACGAACTCAGAAATGTTCTTCAGAGATATTGAAGTGATTTTTTCCATTCGATGTGGGGACGTTACGAGTGGCTAGGTTAGACAAGGTTCGCTGAAATGTCTGCGTCTGGCCGAAGGTCGTCATACCAGCTTCAGGTTAGCGAGGCGTCGAGCCCTGGAGGCGCTGTTGTATGAGTTGTTTAGAACGCTCATTGAGTTGCTGAAACTCGCTTAGAAGGCTGTCACAAGCGACCTACGGTGCTTCGCAAAGGGCCGTTGTTTCGATGGAAGCATCACCGTTGTCGGCGACTCTGATTCCTCGGCGGACCACTGCCGGATACGCGTAGTGGCCGACGGGTGTAAACGACCATTGGATGAATGTAGGACTCGCTTCCTTGATGATGATCCAGCCGTCTGGTTTCGTGAGCGTCACCGAGGCGCCAGGCTGCGCTTTCAGGGTTCGCATCGCTTCAGCCACGCTCGCATATTCGATGGCCGGCTTCTCACGCTGAGATTCAATGCCCGACGGCTGGGCAGGTTGCGGCCTGGCGTCGCCTGCACCGGTCACCAGTAGTCCAGTAATCACCATCGCCTGGAGGGAAAGCCAGCTTTTCACCGGAGGGCTATCGGGGTTTTGGTTTGTGCAATCGGTCTTTTCCATCAATGCATCCTTCTGTTCGCCTGACTCACGAATATTATTCTTTGAACGCCAGATTGATGACAGTCGATGCATATCTGGTTCTGGCGGACTGTAGCCGGTCGCGCCGCCGTCGTGAACGGGCCCACACCCGTCATCGTCGAGGGCGCAAAGCGGTTACTTGAATCCTTGGATGACGAATCTGACCTCAGGATGGTTATCCGACTGGCGCAGCCGGAATTCGTATGCATCAGCCATGGCGTATGCGAAGCTAAATGCTTTCATCCCTTTGAGTGCGTGATGGTCAAAAAGACAACCGAACAAAAAAATGCAGAGGAGCGTCGCTACATTGCTGCCAGTGGTGCAGCCAGCGCAGTCGAGCTTGAACCCTTTTTGACGGATCCCAATCAATCTGTACGCGCCATGGCGGCCATGAACCCGTATGCAGACGCAGAGATCTTGGATCGTTTCGCGAAAGACAAATTCTGGGGCGTGCGAATGGAAGTGGTGCGCAATGCCAACGTCAGCCAGGCCACTCTACGCAGGCTTTTGGAGTCTGATATGCGCAAACGCGGCGTAGTGCATCACGCAGCGCGCGCGAAGCTGGAGGAGCGCGGTGTGGAGTTTGGTGTTGATGGCATGCCGGAAGATGCGGTGTAGAAAATAACGCCGCGTTTCCCGAGCCCCTGTCGTTGAAGATGCGCCGCGAACGTCGGCTGCCACGCGAATTTGGCCACCGCGGCGAGTGTCTGGTCCTGGCTGAATCCGGCAGTCCAGACTCGACCAACGACAGCCCGCTTCCACAGGCAAAGCAGACGCTCGCATCGTCTGCCGACGGTCAGCAACTGAGCCCAAAGCTGCCACTGAGACCTCCCAGACAAGCAACCTCAACCGAGTCAAACTTGGTCCATCGCGAAAGCTTCAGCCGTCGCGCCCAAACGAACGAACCCCGCTCTTCAGGCGGGCCGCGAAATCCGCGGCCCGCAGACCATCTGCTAACCGCCGGTCTCAGGCGTTCCGCGCCGCGCCTTCTCGTTCAACTGACACAGTTCTCCAGCCTTGCGCGCCAGTTCAGCCGCAAGCCAAAGCAAGTTGTCCAGCTGTCGAGGCCCGCTGCCGCTGCACCAATCGATGTCTTCCCCGTGGCAGACCCACAGGAGTGCTTCGAGTTGGGAGAGTGTGTTTTCGAGAAGATCCGCCGGGTCTTGGGCGTTGTCTTCGGAAGCTCCGGGCGTGCGAGGCCGGGCTATAGTCTTGGTAGCCATTTTTGTGCTTTCCTTTAGAGGTTGGTGCACGGATTTGGTTAGACGGTCGGGGTGTTACCGCACCCCGGCCGTCGCCTTTGATACCTCGCATACGCATCGCTGCTTTCGCACCGACGACCTGCCGCGAGGCAAGCAGCCTTCCAGAATTTCAGTGGTTGTGTGTGTGGCGCCCTTCCATGTTCCCTTGTTGGGTTGTTGAGTGCCAGGGGCGTCCACTTTAGAGAAGAGCCCGCCGAAGTAGCCGTTCCACGCGGCACGAAAGTCTCGGCAACCGCCAACAAATGCAGCTTCCGCAATGCGCCGCGTGCGGGCGCCATGGACGCGGTGCCAGCGTGTGACGCAAGGCCACATTCGCTTCCGCGCAAGTCACAAAAATCCAGCCCCGACACGCGACCGTGAGTTCAACGACTGCGTTGAACGCTCACGTCGATGGGGTGCCTTGCGCAGCGAAATAAAGGAGGAGGGGCGAAGCCCCGGGGGACATTCGCGGAGCAAGGTACCCCGTCGGCGTGAGCGCCGCCCTGAATGAACCCGATCCCGAACCCGATCCCTAAGGCATCCCCCGCGCCAGCAAATGATCGACAAGACGACGCTGCGGAAAACTCAACGCCTCCTGCCGCGTGCACAGGTACATGCGCCGTGAAGCCCACGCATCGGTCAGGTTGATGAAGCGCAGCTTCATCTCCTTGCGGTAAGTCACCGCAGCCCCCTCGGGCAATATGCCCACGCCCATGCCGGCCTCGATCATCCGGCACACCGCCTCGAAGCTCTTCACCCGCACACGCAAGCGCAGCACCTTGCGTGCGCTCATGGCCGCGTCTTCCATGGTGCGCGAAATGGCCGAGTCGTCCTCGAGCCCCACGAAGTCGAAGTCGAGCAGCTCCTCGAAAGACACCTCGCGCCCGCGCCACGGATGCTTCTGCCGCACGATGGCCACCAGCCGGTCGGTGCGGTACGGAATGAAGTGCAGCGCCGGGTCGGCCGCCTCGCTCGTGATGACGCCCACGTCGGCCTGGCGGTCGCGAATGGCCTGCACGATGTAGACGCTGCGGTGCTCCTCCACGCTCACGCGGATCTCGGGGTAGCGCTGGCGAAAGCTCGCCACGTCGTCGGGCAGGAACTGGCCCATGGCCGATGCATTGGCGTGCAGGCGCACGCGGCCGGTGGCGCCCTGCGCATAGTCGGACAGGTCGGCGCGCATGCGGTCGACGTCGCGCAATATCTGGCGCGCATGCATGGCCAGCGACTCGCCGGCGCCCGTGGGCGTGACGCCCTTCGAGCTGCGGTTGAGCAGCGCCACGCCCAGGTGGCCTTCGAGGATGGCCAGGCGGCGGCTCGCGGCCGACAGCACCATGTGGCTCTCGGCAGCGGCCTTCGACAGGCTGCCGTGCTCAATGGCGCGCAGGAACAGCGCGAGCGAATCGAGGTCGGGTCTCATCGGTGTGGGGTGGGGTTCCGGTCGGTCGGCGGGGGTCGCCATTGTCGGGCCAGCAAGCCGACCGGCCCTCACCGAAATCCTTTCGGCGGATGGCGCCGTCAGAAGACAGATCTTCCGTAAGGCCGGCCGGTCTGCCAAAAAGAAGAAGCACTTTCCGTTCGCAACACTGAAGAATCGTTGCTGCCCCGTCGTCTACCCCGGCGCGGCACACAGCGAGCCGGCCCCTTACCGGGGCCACGCCCGCGTTCCACGAGTCCTACCCGGAGTCTTTTTCAGTCATGGCATCCCACGAACTGGCCAGCGTTGCGCTGGACGACAAATACACGGCCACCGAAGGCCGTATCTACCTTAGCGGCATCCAGGCGCTGGTGCGCCTCATGCTCGTGCAGAAATGGCGCGACCAGCAGGCCGGCCTGAACACCGCGGGCTTCGTCTCGGGCTACCGCGGTTCGCCGCTCGGCGGGCTCGACGAAGCACTGTGGAAGGCCCAGCCGCAGCTGGAGGCCAACGCCGTCAAGTTCCTGCCCGGCGTGAACGAAGAGCTGGCCGCCACCGCCGTGTGGGGCACGCAGCAGGTGCACCTGACCGGCGAGAGCGCGGTCGACGGCGTGTTCGCCATGTGGTACGGCAAGGCGCCCGGCGTGGACCGCTGCGGCGACGTGTTCAAGCACATGAGCCATGCGGGCACCTCGCCGAACGGCGGCATCCTGCTGGTGGCGGGCGACGACCACGGCGCGTCTTCGTCCACGCTGCCCAACCAGAGCGACCACCTGTTCGCGGCCTCGATGATCCCGATGCTCTATCCGCAGAGCGTGGAGGAGTACATCGAGCTCGGCCTGCACGGCTTTGCGATGTCGCGCTTTGCCGGACTGCCGGTGGGCTTCAAGGCGCTGGCCGACACGGTGGAGTCGTCGGGCTCCATCGCGGCCGGCGCGCTCGACGTGCACACGCGCCTGCCCGCGGACTTCGTGTTTCCGCCCGGCGGCGTGCACGCGCGCCTGTCGACCGACACGCTGGGCGTGCAGGCGCGCAAGCAGGAGGCGCTGATGCAGGACTACAAGATCTACGCCGCCATTGCCTACGCGCGCGCCAACAGGCTCAACCGCGTGACCATCGACTCGCCCAAGGCGCGGCTGGGCATCGTGGCCTCGGGCAAGTCGTACCGCGACGTGCTGGAGGCGCTGGAAGAACTGGGCATCGACGCCGACGAGGCCGCGCGCATCGGCATCCGCCTGTTCAAGGTGTCGATGCCGTGGCCGCTGGAGCCGGACTCGATCCGCGAGTTCGCCGACGGGCTCGAAGAGATTCTGGTGGTTGAAGAAAAGCGCCAGATCGTCGAGTACCAGCTCAAGGAGCACCTGTACAACTGGCGCGAAAACGTGCGCCCGCGCGTGATCGGCAAGTTCGACGAGCAGGGCGAATGGGGCGCGCATCCGCGCGGCCAGTGGCTGCTGCCCGCCACGGCGGACTTCTCGGTGGCCCAGATCGCACGCGTCATTGCCGGACGCGTGGCGCGCTTTCACACCAGCGACCGCATCCGCATGCGGCTGGCGATTCTCGATGCGAAGGACGTGGTGCTCGGCAAGGCCGTGGCCACGCCCTCGCGGCCGGCCTGGTACTGCGCGGGCTGCCCGCACAACACCTCCACCAAGGTGCCCGAGGGCAGCCTGGCGCTCGCGGGCATCGGCTGCCACGTGATGGCCACGGCCATCTACCCCGAGCACAACAAGACGACCACGCACATGGGCGGCGAAGGCGCGCCCTGGTTGGGACAGGCGTGGTTCTCCAAGCGCAAGCATGTGTTCGCGAACCTGGGCGACGGCACGTACTACCACTCGGGCTCGATGGCGATCCGCGCGGCGGTGGCGGCGGGCGTGAACATCACCTACAAGATCCTCTACAACGACGCGGTCGCGATGACGGGCGGCCAGCCGGTCGACGGGCCGATCAACGTGCCGCGCATCGCACACCAGATGGCCGCAGAGGGCGTGAAGCGCCTCGCGCTGGTGGCCGAAGACCCGACGCGCTGGGCCGACCGCAGCCCCCTGCCCGCCGACCGCGACGGCTTCGTGCTCACCGTGCACCACCGCGACGACATGGACGCGGTGCAGCGCGAGCTGCGCGAGTTCGAGGGCGTGTCGGTGCTGATCTACGACCAGGTGTGCGCGGCCGAAAAGCGCCGCCGCCGCAAGAAGGGCGAGTTTCCGCAGGCCGCGCGGCGCGTGTTCATCAACGACGCGGTGTGCGAAGGCTGCGGCGATTGCGGCGAGCAGTCGAACTGCACCGCGCTGCTGCCCAAGCAAACAGACCTGGGCCTGAAGCGCAGCGTGGACCAGAGCGCGTGCAACGCCGACGAGTCGTGCATCAAGGGCTTCTGCCCTAGCTTCGTGACGGTGGAAGGCGTGAAGCCGCGCAAGCAGGCGCCGGTCGCGGCCAAGGCAGCAGCCGAAGAGCCGCCGTTGCCAGCACCGCCGCAGCCAGCGCTCGAAGGCATGCACAACATCCTGATCACCGGCATCGGCGGCACGGGCGTCATCACCATCGGCGCGCTGATCGGCATGGCGGCGCACCTGGAGGGCAAGGGCGTGAGCGTGCTCGACATGACGGGCATGTCGCAGAAGAACGGCTCGGTCACGTCGCACGTGCGCATCGCGCGCGACGCGGCGCAACTGAAGGCGCAGCGCATTCCCACCGGAGAGGCCGACCTGATCCTGGGCTGCGACATGCTCACCGCAGGCGCGCCCGACGCCATCGCGCGCATGCGGCCGGGGCGCACCTATGCGCTGGTCAACACCTTCGAGCAGCCGACGGGGCATTTCGCGCAGCAGCCCGACTGGGAGTTCCCCGCCGCGCAGGTGCGCGCGCTGATCGAGGAGTCGGTCGAAGGCCGCGCCGATTTCATCGACGCCACGCAGCTCGCCACACGGCTCATGGGCGACGCCATCGCTGCCAACCTGTTCCTGCTGGGCTTCGCATTTCAGAAGGGCTGTGTGCCACTGTCCGCCGAGGCGCTGAACAAGGCCATCGAGATCAACGGCGTGGCCGTCAAGGCGAACCAGTCGGCCTTCCGCTGGGGCCGCAAGGCGGCGCTGGACCTCGCGGCGGTGACCCGCGAGGCCGCGCCGCAGAAGGTGGTGGCGCTGCAGCGGCCGCAGAGCTTCGAAGCGCTGGTGGCAGACCGCACCGCGTTCCTCACGTCGTACCAGCACGCCGCGTATGCGCAGCGCTATGCCGACCTGGTCGAACGCGTGCGCATCGTCGAGCAGCGCGAACGCGGCACCACCCTGCTCGCCAAGGCCGTCGCGGCCGGCCTCTTCAAGCTCATGGCCTGCAAGGACGAGTACGAAGTCGCGCGCCTCTACACCGACAAGCGCTTCATGGAAAAGCTCGGCGAGCAGTTCGAAGGCACGCCGGTGCTGCGCTTTCACCTGGCGCCGCCGGTGCTGGGCCGCCGCGATGCGCAAGGCCGTGCGGTGAAGACGAGCTTCGGCCCGTGGATGATGAATGCGTTTCGCGTGCTCGCAAAGTTGCGCGGGCTGCGCGGCACCGCACTAGACGTGTTCGGCCGCACGGCCGAGCGGCGCATGGAGCGCCAGCTGATCGCCGACTACCGCGCGATGGTCGAGGACGTGCTGGCGCGTTTCGACCGCATCGACTTCGACACCGCGCTCGCGCTGGCACGCCTGCCCGAGCAGATTCGCGGGTTCGGGCATGTGAAGGAAGAAAGCGTGGTGTCGGCGCGGGTGCGATGGGGCGCGCTGGCGAAACAGCTGGACGCGAGCGTTCCGCGCGCCCCCAAGGCCGCACCGAAGGTGGCGGCACTGGCCGCCTGACCCGGCATGCGAACACGGATGCGCCGCGCACGAGAGCGGCGCATCCGCAACAGTCACGGCCCATTCCCCGTGGCGCGCCCCGCGCACTGCTGAAAGAATGGCGTCATGAACGAAGCCACCACCTTCCAAGCCGACGAAGCCGCCATCGTCGCCGCCGCGCACGCCCTGCGCGAAGAAACGATCACCATGCTCAGCGAGCTGGTCACGCACCCTTCCCTGCTGGGCCACGAGCAGAGCGCGCAGCGCTTCATGGCCGACGCCTTCGGCGCGCTCGGCCTGCAGGTGGACGAGTTCCAGATCGACGAGGAGAAGCTGCGCGCCCACCCGGCCTACTCCCCCTCGATCGTCTCGTACGAGGGCCGCACGAACGTGGTGGGCATCCACCGGCCGAGCGGGCCGTTCAAGGGCAACTCGCTGATCTTCAACGGCCACATCGACGTGGTGCCCACGGGCGCCGAGGTGCTGTGGACGCACCCGCCCTTCTCCGGCAAGGTCGAGGGCGACAGGCTGTACGGGCGCGGCTCGTCGGACATGAAGGCCGGCATCATCGCCTTCACCATGGCCTACAAGGCGCTCAAGTCGCTGGGGCTGGAACCGGCGTCCCCGGTTTACTTCCAGTCGGTCATCGAAGAAGAGTGCACCGGCAACGGCGCACTGGCCTGCCTGGTGGAGGGCTACCGCGCCGATGCGGCCGTCATCACTGAGCCGGTGTCGGCCGAGGGCATCATGACCTGCCAGCTGGGCGTGCTGTGGCTGGCCATCGAGGTGCTGGGCAAGCCGGTGCACGCATCCGTCGCTCAGACCGGCGTGGGCGCCATCGACTTCGTGCTGTACCTGTTCGGCGAGCTGAAGAAGCTCGAAGACAAGTGGAACGCACCGGGCGCACGCTACCGCTCGTTCGCGCACCACAACCACCCGGTGAACTTCAACCTGGGCAAGATCCACGGCGGCGAATGGGCCTCTTCCGTGCCCTCGGCCTGCCGCGCCGACGTGCGCCTGGGTTTCTACCCCGACATGAAGGTGGAGAAGGTCAAGGCCGAGGTCGAAGCGCTGCTGGCCGCCGCCTACGAGGCCCACCCCGCGCATGCCGCGCTGAGCTACAAGATCGTGTACGAAGGCTTCCAGGCCGACGGCTGCGAGGTGGCAGCCGACGCCCCCATCGTCACGGCGCTGTCGAAGTGCCACCTCGACATCGTCGGCAAGGTGCTGTTGCCGGTCGCCTTCACCGGCACCACCGACGCGAAGTTCTTCAACCTCTACGGCGAGACGCCGGCCATCTGCTATGGCCCCTCGGGCGGCGAGAACATCCACGGCATCGACGAGTGGGTATCGATCGACAGCGTGATGCAGGTCACCGCGGTGCTCGCGGTGTTCATGGCGCGCTGGTGCGGGGTCAACCGCATTGGCTAGCTAGCTCTGCAGCAGCGGCAGCTCCAGCGTCTGCCAGTTGCGCAGCATGGTGATCTGGCGGCGCAGGTAGTCCGTGGGGATGGCCTGGGAACCCCAGACGTCGATGCGCCCCGAATACTCGCCCAGCAGCCAGAACTGCCGGATCGACATGAAGCGCGCAATGGCGGCCAGGTCGACGTCGGCCACGGGCCTCACCTCGCGATACGCCGAGATGAAGTGCAGCCACTTGGCCTTGGCCTTGTCGCTCGCCACGCCGTCGGGCGTGTGCGGATGCAGGCTCCACGGGTACACCGCCAGTTCGTAGGCCAGGTAGCCGGGGCCGGCCTCGTCGAAGTCGAAGAACACCGCCTCGCGCCGGCCCTTCTGCGTGCCGATGCCGTCCACCACGAAGTTGTTGCTGCCGTGCGCATCGCCGTGGCACAGCACGCGGCTGAGTTCGCCCAGCGACAGGATGTCGTCCTGCAGGCGCCGGGCCAGGGCCTCGAACTGGGGGCGCAGCTCGGCCGTCATGGTCGGGGCGCGCAGCAGGCCTTCGAGCGGGTGCAGCAGCAGGTAGTCCAGGTCGAGGCAGTAGGCGCTGCTCGGCCCCTCGTAGCTCTCGCCGGCGATGTGCAGGGCGGCCAGCCCGCGCGCGAAGGCTTCGATGTCCTCGCCGGCCTCGCTGGTGAACTCGCCGTCCAGGTGCTCGAACAGCATCAGCGCCCGCGAGCCCTCGGGCAGTTTCACCTGGATGGCCACTTCACCGTTGGCCGCGGGCAGGCAGCGCGAGACACGGCATCCGGCCCCGGCCCAGTGCCGCAGCGCGGCCGACTCGAACAACCCGTTGGGCGCGCCGCGGGGCCGGTCGGCGCACAGCCGGGCCACCACGCGTTTCCCGCTCGCAAAACTCAGTCGATAGACCTGGTTGAAGCTGCGCCGTAGAAATTCACTCTCGACGACCTCGCCCAAGTCATAGCCCGCCTGCACGAGCATCGAAATGCTGGCGGCAGTGGGCGTGGATTGCGCGATCTCGATTTGCATCCGGCTTCCAAGGGAAAAGGGCGCGATTATGCAGTGGCAGCCCTCACGACCCCACCGCCTGGCAAGGCATCTGCGGCCGTGCATGCGCA
The DNA here is from genome assembly GCF_051216435.1 of Variovorax pasteuri. NCBI lineage: Bacteria > Pseudomonadati > Pseudomonadota > Betaproteobacteria > Burkholderiales > Comamonadaceae > Variovorax > Variovorax pasteuri. The sequence goes on along the minus strand of NZ_JBPJZS010000005.1, from coordinate 396,239 downwards.
AAATAACGGCAGTTTTGCAAGCAAATGTTGCTACAGTTGCCGCCGTCATGGGTCCACGAAATGAAGCGCTCGGGTGGCGCCTGCTGTTGCTGATCCTCCTCGCGGCGGTGGGACTGGGCTGGCACGTATCCGCGCAGGCGCTGACGGTGGTGGACCAGGCCAGGCTCACGCTGACCGTGCGCGGACAGGCCCAAGCCCCGCAGACCGTGGCCCTGCCGTATGACTGGGACCACCGGGACGCGGTCGACGGCGAGGCGCACTTCACGTTCGAACTCCCGGTGGCCGACCCCACCGCCCCCATGGCGCTGTTCGTGCCGCGCGTGGGCAACACCTTTCGTATCTTGGTGGACGGCCGTGAGGTGGCGCGCTTCGGTGCCTTTCCACCCGGGCCCTACGACGATGCCTCCACGACGCCGCAGTACCTCGTGCTGCCGGCCACCGGTTCAGCGGCGCCGCGGCGCGTGGAAGTTGCCATTGCGGCGCAGACCGCGCGCCAGGGCGGGCTGTCCCCGGTGGTGGCGGGCAGCGAGGCCGAGATTCTTCCGTTGTACGAAAGCGCCCTGTTCTGGCAGATCAGCGGCGGGCGCTTCATCGCCATCGTGAGCGGCGTGCTGGGCGCGCTGTCGCTGCTGGTGTGGCTGCGCCAGCGCGAATCGATCTATCTCTACTACGGCCTCGGAGAGTTGCTGTGGTCGCTGCAGACGGCACGCGTGCTCTTCACGCATGTGCCGCTGCCCTGGCCCTGGTGGGGCGTGCTCCCGCTGGCAGCGTTCCAGGCGGCGGTGCCGCTGTTGTGCCGCTTCGCGCTGACGGTGGTGGGGCGCGGCGACGGCCGGCTGGCGCGCCTGCTGGGCCTGATGGCCTGGCTGGCACCGGTGGCGGCGGTGCTGGGCATCATGGTGCCCTGGCTGTGGTTGATGCCGCTGTGGCGGGGCCTGGCCCTGCTGGCCGCACTGGCGATGATGGTCGTCGTGCTGCGCGTGGCGCTGCGCAGCGCCGTGCTGGAACATCGCGTGCTGGGCTTGGCCGTGGTGCTGATCGTGCTGTGCGGCGTGCGCGACGTGTGGGTCATGCGAACCTCCCCCGAGGCCTATGCGATGGTGCCCTGGATACGCTTCGCCTGGGTGGGGTTCGCCGTCACGCTGGCCTGGGTCATTGCAGAGCGCATGCGCAAGGACGCCCGTGCGATGGTGCAGATGAACGCCGCGCTGGAGACCGAACTCGCCGAGCGCAACGCCGCCCTGGAGGCCGCCTTCGCACGCGAACGAGAGGGCGAAAAGGCGCGCGGCGCGCTGGAGGAACGCCAGCGGCTGGTGCAGGACCTGCACGACGGGCTGGGCGGCCAGCTCGTCGGGCTGCTGCGCATCGCCCAGCAGCCGGGCGCGGCGCGCGACGACGTCACGCTGCACCTGCGCGACGCCGTCGACCAGCTCAAGCTCACCGTGGACGCCATGCATGCCGACGAGGGCGACGTGGCCTCGACCCTGGGCAGCGTGCGCTACCGGCTGGGTCCGCGCCTGCAGGCCGCCGGCATCGACCTGCACTGGGACGTCGGCCGCCTGCCACCCATGGCCGGCTGGAGCGCACGCGAGTCTCACCAGCTGCAGATGCTGCTGTTCGAGGCCTTTGCCAACTTGACGGCGCATTCAGGCGCGACACGGGCCAGCCTCAGCGCACGGCGCATTCACCGGGGCACCACTGCCGAGCCGACGGACGAGGCCATCGAAGTCACGCTGCGCGACAACGGCAAGGGCTTCGACGTGACCGCGAAGTCCGCGGGACGGGGGCTGTCGAACATGCGCGCGCGTGCCGTTGCGCTGGGCGGCACGCTGACTTTGCACTCGGCTGCCGGCGCGTCGTCGATGTGCCTGCACCTGCCGGTGCGCGCCGCCGCTCCGTTCGTCGACTGAAGAAACAGACAGAGGAAGGGGCAGCTGCTCGGCGGCTGCTACCCGACTTCTTTGAGCGAGGCCAGATCCACCGGGCCGTCTTGACTGGCGAAGGTCGGCATCCCGCCCTGCGAATTTTGCTGTTGCTGGCTGACGCCGGAGATCCGGTGGCTGCCTGTGTCGTACTGCCTGACGCGGCCGTCATGCGCCACCACCAGCCGCCGCTGTTCGGGGAAGAAGGCGTAGCGCACGCCGTCCTGCCCGCCGGTGCTGGACGGGTTGGACAAGCCTTCGGGCCACCAGGTGTCGTCCGGCGCAGGCATCGGCTTCATGGGCTCCATTGGCTTCATCGGCTGCATGGGCTTCATCGGTTCCATCACGCGCCCCTGCCCGGCGCCTGGTCGAGAAAATCGTCTCGCGGCGCATCGGTGTCCCCGAGCTGCGGAACCAGGTAGTCGGACACCATGCCGGCGATGTCGGTGCTGCGCACCACCAGCCCCACGATCATGCCGAGCGACAGCAAGCGCCACGGCTTGACCAGCACGATCAATGACCCGGTGCCCGCCGCATAGGCCACCAGCTTGCCGGGGTGCTTTGCAGCGTAGTCCTGAAGAAAGGGCCTGCCCAACTCGGTCACCGTGCTCAGATGGCTGCGGCGCCACCAGCTTCCCACCACGCTGCGCTCGATCTTGTCCTCGACGCGCCGGGTCCATGTGTCGGCGGCTGCAGCGGGTTCCTTGACCACACGCACGATCTGCTCGCCGGTGTCGGTGGCCACGTTCCTGTACCCCATCGCCGCCAGCAGGCTGGCACGGGACAGGGCGAGTCTTTCCTTGGGGGTGAGCGCTTCAGTCATTGTGGTTCCGCACGGTAGTCATGGCACGTTGGTCGGCCTCGAGTCCCACGGCCACGAAGGCCGGGGATCATCGGCGCGTCAGTTGAAGTAGCGGCGCGGCGAACGGTCGAACGCCAGCAGCAGCCCGGCCAGCAACGCGCCGCCGGCTGCTGCAACCAGCACCGACTTCACCGGCTCGGCTGCGATCTGCTTGGCGCAAGACTCCTGCCAGTGCGCCGCATGCTCCCTAAGGCTGGCGATCTTCCTGCCCGATTCGTTCACCGCATTGCGGGCGTAGGCCTTGCCGGTGTCCAGGGCGTCCGCGGCCACGTCCTTCGCGTCGGCGGCGACACCGCGCGCCGTGTCCAGCGCTTCGCCAGCAGCTGCCTTGGCATCGTCGGCGCCGGCGCGCAGGGTCCGCACCGTGTCGCCGGCGATCGCCTTGGCCTCTTCGGCAAAGCCGCTGGCGGCCCTGGCGGCGTCCTGGCCGGTCTGGCGGGCCTCGTCGGCCAGTTGGGAAGGGGTCTTAGCGTCGTCTGCCATGGCGGTCTTTCGAGAGTGAGCAACAGGTTGCGAAGACGCTATTTGTGCAAAACCCGGCCGCACGCGGTGTCGGGGTGGGCAGGCAGCGCGTGTAGGCGAAAGCAACTCCGGCTGTGCGACGGCATGACTGCGCGCTGGCGCGCGGCCTGAATGCGGGCGCTGCGCGCGGGTCAGCGATCCGGAGTTGGCGAGTGGCGCAAGTCTTGTCGGCCAAGGTGCAGGGAGAGAAGTCGGAGACCTGCGGTGCTGACGGCAGCGTATTCGAGGAAACGTCGGTGGCGGAGGGTGCGCCCAAGTCCGCCACCAACACTTGATGGCAGTTCGAGGCCGAAAATCGGTCAAGCCAAGCCACGTCCATAGCGTTGGAATGGCGCTCTCAAACCCTCCGCAGCGCCACCACCCGCTCGCGCATATCGAAGTCCACAGCCAGTCGCCCCCGATAGCGCAGTCCCGCATGCACAGCCGGCCGATACACCCATGTCGTCGCAGCATCCTTAGCAGACGCAGGAAAGAGCTCAATCCGCCCCCCATTCGGCGCACCCAAGAAAGCACTCACCGCTTCAGCAGGCGTGCCCGGTGACAACGCCGTAGCCAGCATCTCCCACTGAACGCGGCGCCGTGTTCGCCAGCCCAGCACCAGCCCGATGCCGCCGAACAGAAGCCCGGGCAGCAGCATCGAAGCCCCGGCCCACAGCGCCAGTGCAGCGGCCCCTTCAACCTGGCTGTCTGGCAGCGCGACAGCCGCAATGACTGCCCCGCCAACGGCTCCCGCCACGAAGCCGAACCCGGCATACACCGCGAACCAGCGCCACCCGCGCAGGCGCAATGCCAGATGCCATTCGCGCTCGTCCGGCAGCGCGCCCGCAGCGTTGTGCTGCGAGGCGTCGAGCGGCACCACATGGTCGCCCAGCCTGCGAACGACCGACGCCTGTTCCGTGGGCCTGTCTTGCAGCCGGATGTGCCATTCGTTGCGCCCGTCGAGCGAGACGAACAGCGACAGTCCGTCGTCGTACGGCAGGAAACTGGAGCCCAGGAAGCGCCAGCTTTCACCGACAGGGTGTTCCACACCGTCGTAGTCGAAAAAGCTCTCACAGACTTCATAGCTGCGTCCGGGCTGCAGCGGGCCCCAGGCTTTTGCGGGTTCACGGCCGGTCCAGGTGCCGGAGGGTTGGGGTCCATGCATGTTCGTCGCGTCGGAGTTGCGGGGTCGATTGCAGCCGACTTTAGTTGGTCGCGTCGAGGCGCTTCGATAATGCGGTCCCCTCGTACGGATCCCGCAAAAAATGAGCGCAGCAGATTTCCTCTTCGCCCCCGAGGTGCAGAAACTCCTGAAGGTCGTCTACGCGGCTCCCGACCAACAGTTCTCGACCGATGAGCTCGCCCAGCGTTCGAAGCTCGATGCCGCCGATGTGGCGCGCACCCTGGAGCACCTCGTCGCCAGCGGCATGCTGAAAAGGCAAAAGCCGAAGGCGCGAGCGGAGGCGGAGGCGGAGGCGGAGGAGCCCGAGGTTGCCGAAACTGTCCAGGTCGACCGTTCCTTCGTTTTCTACGCCGAGCTGCGCAGCATCGCGTTGAAGTCGTTCGCCGCCGCCGAACCGATCCGTTCGATGCTGCGCTCGAAGTTCAAGGACTCGGTCGTGCGCGCCTTCATGCTCGGCGAAGACAAGGACGGCACCGTGGAGTTGCTGGTCGCGCACGGCCAGCTCACGCCCGATGAGGCCGCCATGACCACGGCCTGCCAGAAGCTGTCGAAGACCCTCCACCGTCATCTGAAGGTGCATGTCGTACCGATTTCCAGGCTGGATGGCCTCGCGCCGCGCGACCCGCTCGCCGCGAAGCTTTCCGCGGCTTGCACGTTCGAGCTCATCGCGCTCGGAGAGACGAAGGCCCGGCTGCCCGTCGAGCGGATCGGCTTCCTGCAAAGCGCCCGAAAAAAACTGGCCACGCTGTCCCGCTCATCCGTGTGAAACAGGGGCCGCCTGAGGCGGGCGGGTTCTGCCGGTGCCACATCCCCCATGTGTCGAACCGCTTACAACTCCAGAAAACTCGCCTGTTTGGCGAACTTGCGTTGCGCTTGTTGATCCTCCAAGCACAATCGAAGTCGCTCGACGCGCCGAAATCTCCGTTTTCCCTCCTGTAAGCCAATGCAACTCAAGACTTTCTCCCTTCTCCCGCTCGCGTTCGCAATCGCCTCCGGCGCCCTGGTTCCCGGCGCAGCGGCTGTCGCTGCCTCCCATGCCGCCAAGCCAGCAGCCCACAAGAAGCCTGCCGCCGCCGCGCCTGCCGCGGAGCCCGCAGCCGGACAAACCGCAGTTGCCGGCGGGCCGCCGGCGCTGGCCTCCAAGGCATGGTTGTTGATGGACTTCGAATCGGGCGAGGTGCTCGCCTCGGCCAACCCCGACGAGCCGCTCCCACCGGCATCGCTGACCAAGATGATGACCAGCTTCCTGGTCGAGCAGGCCCTTCGGTCGGGCAAGCTCAAGAAGGACGACCTCGTGTCGGTCAGCCAGAACGCCTGGTGCCGCGGCTCGAGCACCGAGTCGTGCATGTACCTGCCGCTCAACAGCCAGGCCACGGTCATCGACATCCTGCGCGGCATCATCATCCAGTCGGGCAACGACGCGTCCAAGGCCATCGCCGAGCATATGGCCGGCTCCGAAGAGGGCTTTGCCAAGCTCATGAACGCCGAAGCCCAGCGCCTGGGCATGACGCACACGCATTTCGTGAATGCCACGGGCCTGCCCGATCCGGAGCACAAGTCGTCTGCGCGGGACCTCGCGATCCTGGCGCGCGCGATCATCCGCGACAGCTCCGACTACTACCCGATCTACGCGGAGCGCGAGTTCAAGTACAACGGCATCAAGCAGGGCAATCGCAACGCGCTGCTCTACACCGACCCCACCGTCGACGGTCTGAAGACCGGCCACACCCAGGACGCGGGCTACTGTCTCGTCACTTCGTCCAAGCGCAACGGGATGCGCCTGATCACGGTGATCCTCAACACCAACAGCATGCAGGCGCGTGCCGACCAGACGCGCTCGCTCCTCGGCTGGGGCTTTGCCAACTTCGAGCAGGCCACCCCCATTCAGCCCACCGCGGTCGTTGCGACGCCCAAGATCATCTTCGGCAAGGCCGACACCGTGGCCGCGGGCCTGGGCTCGCCTTGGACGGTGACGGTGCCGCGCGGCCAGAAAGTGAGCACCTCGGTGCAGGTCAAGCCGGACCTCGAGGCGCCGGTGGCCAAGGGAACGGTGATCGGCAAGGTCATCGCGGAATCGAACGGCAAGCCGGTGGGCGAGGCGCCGCTGGTTGCGCAGGCCGACGTGGAACGCGCAGGCTTCTTCCTGCGCATGTGGCAACGCCTGACCCGGTTGTTCGGCAAGTGAAGTCCGCGTGATGCGGCGCAATCAGCTTGCATCGGCACGGTCAATCCCGTAGGCTGACCCGACGCCAATACGCATTACCCAAGCCCTTGCGAGCCGCCGGGCCGGCCTTGCCGACGCGCAAAGGAGTGCAGACATGCCCAACCGGTCGAACGGCCCCGCGGCCGAAGTGAACGCGGTGCGAACACTGGCGCTCGTCGGCGCCGCAGCCTCCGGCAAGACCTCCCTCGCGGAGGCCCTGCTGTACAAGGCGGGTGCCATCAAGGCGTGCGGCAGCGTCGAGCGCGGCAGCACCGTCAGCGACCACGACCCGCTGGAGCGCCGCATGCAGCACTCGCTCAACGCATCGGTGATGCACCTCACCCATGGGGGCACGCGCATCCATTTCATCGACACGCCCGGCGCGGCGGACTTCCTCGGCCAGAGCCTGCCGGCGCTGGAGGCGGTCGAAACAGTGGCGGTGGTCATCAATGCCGCCACCGGCATCGAGCCGATGGCGGTGCGCATGATGGAGTACGCGGCCTCGCGCCGCCTCGCCCGCATGATCATCGTCAACAAGATCGACTCGCAGGGCGTCTCGCTGGCGGGCCTGCTGGCCGACATCCAGACGACCTTCGGGCGCGAATGCCTGCCGCTGAACCTGCCCGACAGGGTCCGCAAGCAGGTGGTGGACTGCTTCTTCAACCGGTTCGGGCAGTCCGACTTCGGCCCCGTCGAAGCGGCGCACCGCGCACTGGTGGAGCAGGTGGTCGAGGTCGACGCGGCCTTCGTCGACCGCTACCTCGAGGAGGGCGACGTGGATCCGGCCGAGCTGCACGCGCCGCTTGAGCAGGCGCTGCGTGAAGGCCACCTGATTCCCGTGTGCTTCGTCTCGTCGCGCAGCGGTGCCGGCGTGGCCGAGCTGCTGGACGTGATCGTCAAGCTCCTGCCCGACCCGACCGAGGCCAACCCGCCGAACTTCATCGTTGGCGAGGGCGAAGCGGCCACGCCCATGGAGGCCAGGCCCGACCCTTCGCTGCACGTGCTGGCGCATGTGTTCAAGGTCACGAACGACCCCTATGTCGGCAAGATGGGCATCTTGCGCGTGCACCAGGGCACGCTCACACGCGACAGCCAGCTCTACATCGGCGATGGCCGCAAGCCCTTCAAGGTGGGGCACCTGTTCATGTTCCAGGGCAAGGACCATGTCGAGGTGTCGAACGCGGTGCCGGGCGATATCGTGGCGGTGGCCAAGGTCGAGGACATTCATTTCGACGCCGTGCTGCACGACGCGGCCGAAGACAGCCACGTCCATCTCGCACCGCTGGCGTTTCCGGTGCCGATGCACGGCCTGGCCGTGGCGCCCAGGCGCCATGGCGACGAGCAGCGCACCTGGGAGATCCTTGGCAAGCTCGCGGCCGAGGACCCCTGCCTGCGCATCGAGCACGTGACGGCCACCCACGAGACGGTCCTCTACGGCCTGGGCGAGCTTCACCTGCGTACCGTGCTCGACCGCTTGCGCGAGGTGTACCACCTCGAGGTGCAGACGCGCCCGCTGCAGCCGGCTGCTTGAAGGATCTCCATGCAGCGCGGAGTCCCGGTCGCTGACTACCCCCGCCGCGACACTTTCAGCCGTCCTGGTCGGCGGTGCCTTCGCCATGCAGCCCGACGATCAGCGAGCGCAGCCACGTGATGGCCGGGTCCTTGTGGAAGCGGCCATGCCAGAACAGGTTGATCGCAATCTCGGGCAACTTGGCCGGGTGGCGGATGTAGGAAAGGCCGAAGGGCCCCGCCAGCGCCTGGGCGAGCCGTTCAGGCACGGTTGCCACCAGGTCCGAGTCATGAAGGATGTGGCCCACCGCCACATAGTGCGGAACCGTGAGGACCACCTTTCGCAGCACCTTCTTGCGCCCGAGGATGTCGTCGGCATTGCTGTGTCCCGTGCCCGCCGAGATCACGACGACGTGATCGGCCGCGGAGAACTCGCTCAATGACACCGTCCTCTTGTCCAGGGGATGCCCCCGGCGGAACATGCAAACGTAGTGCTGCTTGAACAGCCGGCGCTGAAAGTACCCCGCCTTGAGCTGCGGCAACAAGCCGATCGCAAGGTTCACATGGCCTGCTTCCATCTCGTCCTGCAGGTTCACGGCCGTGTTGCGAACGGTGCTGATCGACACGTGGGGCGCGACCCGTGCCACCTCCTTCATCAGCTTGGGCAGGAAGTAGATCTCGCCGATGTCGGTCATGCCCACCGTGAAGGCGCGCTTCGAAGTCGCCGGATCGAAGGAGGCCTTCTGGTTGATGGCCGCGTGGATGACCTGCAATGCCGTTGCGGTGGGCTCCGCGAGTTGCTGCGCGTACGGCGTGGGCTCCATGCCGTTGGGCGTTCGCAGGAACAACGGGTCATCGGTGAGCTTGCGCAAACGTGCCAGCGCGTTGCTCACTCCCGGCTGGGACAGGCCGAGGCTGCTGGCCACCTTCGAGACGCGCCGGTCGACGAGCAATTGCTGAAAAACGACCAGAAGGTTGAGGTCGATGTCCTTGAGCTCCATGGCGCCTCACATTCGCAGAATCAATTTGATCTATTGCTCATATTCTATTGAGCGATGTGAGTGGAAGGGAGATCATTGCCGCACCCACAAGACGCTGCCCTCCCCTGAGGCAGCACAGGAGACATACCACATGGATGACACATCGGCCGTCTTCCCCCAGAAGATCCACTGGGAAAACCAGGGCACCAGCCGGATCCCCTTCATGGCCTACACCGAGGCCGACCAGCATCGGCAAGAGCTGGAACGCCTCTTCTATCGCAACCACTGGTGCTACGTCGGCCTCGAAGCCGAGGTTCCGCAGGTCGGGGACTTCACGCGCACGGTCGTCGGCGAGCGCTCCGTGATCATGGTGCGCGACGCCGAGGATTCCATCAGCGTCGTCGAGAACGTGTGCGCTCACCGAGGCATGCAGTTCTGCCGCGAACGCCATGGCAACCGCAAGGCGCAGGGGTTCACCTGTCCCTATCACCAATGGAACTACAGCCTTACCGGCGACCTGCAGGGGGTTCCTTTCCGGCGGGGGGTCAAGCAGGACGGCAAGGTCAACGGCGGGATGCCCGCCGACTTCAAGCCGGCCGAGCATGGCCTGAACAAGCTCAGAGTCGCAACACGCGGAGGTGTGGTCTTTGCATCCTTCGACCCCGACGTCGAATCGCTCGAAGACTTCATGGGGCCGGAGATCCTGGGTTACTTCGATCGGCTGTTCAACGGCCGGAAGCTGACCATTCTTGGCTACAACCGCCAGCGCATTCCGGGCAACTGGAAGCTGATGCAGGAGAACATCAAGGACCCGTACCACCCGGGCCTGTTGCACACCTGGTTCGTCACCTTCGGCCTCTGGCGTGCGGACAACAAGTCCGAGCTTCGAATGGACCAGCACCATCGCCACGCCGCGATGATTTCGACGCGCGGCGCGAGCGGCAAGGCCGACGAGGTCACCCAGGTCTCGAGCTTCAAGGAAAGCATGCAGCTCAACGACCCCCGCTTCCTCGACATCGTGCAGGAGCCTTGGTGGGGCGGACCGACCGCTGTGATGATGACGCTGTTCCCGAGCGTGATCTTCCAGCAGCAGGTCAACAGCGTCTCCACGCGCCACATCCAGCCGAGCGGCCCCGGTGCCTTCGATTTCGTATGGACCCACTTCGGGTTCGAGGACGACACCGAAGAAATGACGCAGCGCCGGCTGCGTCAGGCCAACCTCTTCGGACCCGCCGGATTCGTGTCCGCGGACGATGGTGAAGTGATCGAGCTGTCGCAAAAGGGTTTCGAACAGAAGCCTTTTCATCGCACGCTCGCCGAGCTTGGCGGACGCGAGGTCGGCGACACGGACCACATGGTCACCGAGACCCTGATACGGGGCATGTACGCGTACTGGCGCAAGGTGATGGAGGCTTGACGTGGACTTCAAGGACTACTTCGAGCTGTCCCAGCTCTACGCCAGCTACGCCCAGGCCGTCAGCTCCAGCCAATGGGAACTCTGGCCCGAATTCTTCACGGAAGACTGCACCTACCGGCTGCAGCCCAGAGAAAACTACGACCGTGGCTTTCCACTGGCGACGCTGTCGTTCGAGAGCAAGGGAATGCTCAAGGACCGCGTCTACGGGATTCGAGAAACCCTGTTTCACGACCCGTACTACCAGCGCCACGTCGTCGGCGCGCCGGTTGTCCTGAAAGCCGAAGCCGACCGCTTTGAGTCGGAAGCCAACTACGCGGTATTTCGCACCAAGCTTTCCGAGTTGTCGACCGTCTTCAGTGTCGGGCGCTACATCGACGTCGTCGTGCGGACCGAACAGGGGCTGAAGTTCGCTTCGCGCCAGGTCATCTACGACAGCGAAATGATCCCGAACTCCGTCATCTATCCGTTGTAAGGCCACCCATGAGCGATTCCGAATTCCAATGGACCGATGCGGCACCGGTCGATGACGTTCCTGCAGACGATGTCGTGGGCATGCGCGTCGACGGACGCGACATCGCCCTGTACAGCGTGGACGGCCAGATCTATGCGACCGACAACCTCTGCACCCACGGACATGCCCGCCTGTGCGAAGGCTTTCTGGAGGGGCACGAGATCGAGTGCCCGCTGCACCAGGGCAAGTTCGACGTGCGCAACGGCGCACCGAAGTGCGCTCCCGTGACGGAAGCCATCCGCTCCTATCCGGTGAAGATCGAAGGCGGCCGGGTGTTCCTTTCGCTGGGCTGATTCGAATGCATGGCAATGCTCGCGCACCGGTCGCAGACACACCGTGCCTCGGCGGTCCGGAGGCCCCATGAGTGATCGGACGATCGTGATCGTGGGCGGTGGCCAGGCCGGAGGATGGGCTGCGCAGACGCTACGCAGCGAGGGCTTCGAGGGCCGGGTGGTGCTGATCGGGAACGAGCCTCATCGCCCCTACGAAAGGCCTCCCCTTTCCAAGGCGGTGCTCGCCGGCGATGCGCATGCGGACACGACCTGCCTTCAGACGCCGGAAGCCTTCGATGCGCTGAAGCTCGACTGGCGCCCCGATGTCAGCGCCACGCGCATCGACAGGACCGCCAGGCAGTTGCACCTGAGCCGCGGCGAGCCGATTCGCTACGACAGCTTGATCCTGTGCACCGGAGGCCGCGCGCGCCGCCTGGCCATCCCCGGCGCCGATCTGCCTGGCGTCTTCACGCTGCGCAGCATCGGCGATGCTGCAGCGCTCGGTGCGGCACTCGTTTCCGGAAAGCGGCTGCTGGTGGTGGGCGGAGGATGGATCGGCCTGGAGGTCGCGGCAACCGCCCGGAAGAAGGGCCTGGACGTCACGGTCGTCGAGGCGATGGGGCGGCTGTGCGAGCGCACGGTGCCTGAAGAGATTTCCGACTACCTGCTGCGGCTTCACACCGCGCATGGCGTTCAGGTCGAGCTGGGTGCGGGGATCGAGCAGCTGGCCCAAGGCCCCGGCGAAGAATTGACGGCGACCCTCGGCGACGGACGAAGGCTCGCTTGCGACGTGGTTCTTTTCGGCGTCGGGTTGATCGCGAACGATGAACTCGCACGCGAAGCGGGCCTGGCATGCGAAGGCGGCGTGCGGGTCGATTCCCAGTGCCGCACCTCGGACCCGGACATCCTGGCCGCCGGCGACGTCGCGGTGTGGCACTGCGACTGGGCCGGGCGCCGCATGCGACTGGAGTCCTGGCAGAACGCCCAGGCGCAAGGGATCGCGGCCGCACGCGCCGCGCTGGGCACCGCGGTGAACCATCAGCCGCTGCCGTGGTTCTGGTCCGACCAGTACGACGTCAACCTGCAGATCTTCGGCGTGCCGACTCCCAAGCACCAGGTGGTCATGCGCGGCGACGCGGACTCCAACAGCTTCGTGCTGTTCTTCCTCGATGGGGACCAAGTCGCCGCGGCAATGGGGCCGAACGCGGCGCGCGACCTGCGTCTTGCGCGACGCCTGATCGAGCGCCGCACGCGCGTCGACGCCCAACAACTCGCCGACCTCCAGGTCCCTCTGTCCAGGCTCTGACGGTCGGCAACGGCCGAGCGGCTCTTCATCGAAGTCGTCGTGGGCTCGGGGGTATCGACACCCCCAAGCTCCTCATGCTCGGCAGCATCGGCGACAAAGCGCAGTTGCACCCGCCGACCCTTGCACGAGCCACGCTGCCGGGCCACCGCTGGCGCCCTCGCCTGTCGCCTCAGCGATTGCGCCACGGCGCGCTTGCCCCGATGCTGCCGCATGACCTCACCCACGACACCCTTCAGCGGCACCCCCGCCCTCTGCGGCCCGCTGCGCAAGCCGCGCCAGATGCTCAACGACCAGAGCTACGACGGCCACAAATCCATCCACGACGACAGCATGGCCGAGGGCCTGGGCCTGCGCGCCGGCCCCATTGAAGGGCCGACGCATTTCAGCCAGTTCGATCCGCTGCTGTTCGACGTCTTCGGCAAGGCCTGGTTCGAGACCGGCTGCATCAGCGCGCACTACCAGAACATGGTGGTCGAGGGCGAAGAGGTGCGCGCCTTCGTGCAGCGGCCCGCGCTCGGCGAGCGCTTCGTGCGCCTGTGGGCAGAGAAGCGCGACGGCATGCCGGTGCTCACGGGCTCGGCCTCGGTGGGCGACGCCGCCGGCCTGCCGCATGAACTGGAGCAGCGCATCGCCAAGCTGCGTCCGGCCGCCGGCCTGGTCATCAACCGCGACCTGAAGGTCGGCCAGCGCGGCGCCGTGGCCGAAAACGTGCGCATGGGCTTCGACCAGCACATGGGCAACTACTACCCGTTCAGCCTGGCCGACAAGCTGCAGGTCATCACCGAGCCGAGCCCCTGGTACACGCCTGAAGGCGCCACCGGCTCGCCATGGGGCCGCGCCATCATTCCTTTCGAGATGATCTCCGTGCTGCTGGGCAGCACCGTCGGCGAGGCCGGCTTCAAGGGGCGCGGGCCGGCCGTGGGGCTGTTCGCGGGGCAGCAGATCCGGTTGCTCAAGGGCCCGCTGTTCGTCGATCATCCGTACACGCTGGAGCGCGAAATCATCGCGCTGAGCGAGAGCGCGCGCACCGAGTCGTGCTGGGTGCGCACCCGCGTCTATGACGGCCAGCCCGGGGCGGCGCGCGAGCCGCTGGCAGAGATGATCCTCAACGGCGCGGTGCTGAAAGCCTCTTACGCGAACTACGAGGCCGAGGCGCGCGAACTTGGAGCGCGACCTTCGACGGCACCGAGGCTTGCGTGACACCCGTGCTGTCGCTCGCCGAAGTGCGAAGCCATGCTCAGGCGCTCGCCGGTTTGCGGCGACGTGATCGGCGGCAGTTGCGGCGCGCTCGTCGGCGCGCGCCGTGAAAATGCAGGCATGCTTTCCCCTCCCCCCAGCAATTCCGAGCGCGTGCAGTCCATGGCGGCGAGCCTTGGCTGCACCGTCGGCGTCTACGCGCCGCCCTCCGGTGCCGCGCACCCCGCACTCCTGGGCAGTGCCGCCAGCTTCTCGGCAACGCTGGTCGAATTCGGCGCCCGTTTCGATCCGCAAGAAAAGATCTATCTTTTTTCGAACTGGCCCACGCTGGAGGCCGCGTTGCGGCACGTGCTGGACCAGCGGCAAGCGGCTCGCTGACCGGGCTGCTGCCTGGCGCCCACCAGCACGCGGCGCTTTCTCCCGCGCATTGAGCGGCTCGCCTACGGCCGGGCCCTGCGTTCCGACATACAACTGCGGCGAATACCGATGGCGCGCCGCATGTCCGAGGCGCAGAGTCAGAGCCTGACTCAAGAGGTCGTGCGCCATGAGCATGGCGAATCCAGGAGAGTTTCGTGCCCAACCCGCAAGTCCACGCCGGACTTTTGCTGCTCATTTCGAGAGGCGCCCTCCCGGCCTTGCTGTTGGCCGCTGGTTTGACTTCACAGCCATGCCATGCCGATCCGGACCACGACGCCATCGACGCGGCACTTCAGCGCGAGGCCGACTACCGTGTGATTGCGGCCCGATGCGGCACCCCGGCCTTCGAAAAGCAATTCTTCAAGCAGTCGAAGGCGGCCGTCGCCAGCGGGCTCGTGGAGGGTCTCAAGAACGCCGGGGCGGCAGAAAAGCAAATAGAGGCGCGGCGGCGCAACCCCTTGCAACTCGTCGCCACGAGTGCCGATTGCAGCGAAAGACTGGCTTTTCTGAAGACGGTGCAGCAACAGCGTGCCAAAGAAGTGCGCACCGGCCGCCGCTAGGCCACCCGCCGTGGCGGCAGAAAAGCCCGACATCGGAGACCAGCAGGTCGCTGCAGGCCCTCGTCCCTGTCGCCGCCACGGGCCATGTCACCCGACAGGACGTGGCCCTCGCCTACAGGCGGTTCGCCGGCGTTCCCCTACAACCGGTTGCATGAAAGATCGGCGCCACCTCATCGAACTCATTCAAGGCTTGTCGAAGCAGGAGGGCACCCGGCAGCCCACGCCCGAGGAATGGCTGCGGGAACAGGACGAAAAATCGCGGAACATCGCACGGCCCGTCCCGGACACCACCACAGCACGCGCCCCCGTGGATGCCGGCGAGGGCTCCGACGACAATCCTGATCGCTAGCCAGGCATTTCACCCCCACCCCATGCTCAAGATTCACCACCTCGGCCACTCCCAATCCGAACGCATCGTCTGGCTCTGCGAGGAACTGGACATTCCCTACGCACTGACGCACTACACGCGCGATGCCGTCACCGTGCTCTCGCCGCCCGAGTTCAAGGCGCTGCATCCGCTGGGCACGGCGCCGGTGATCGAAGACGGCGACGTGCTGCTGGCCGAGTCGGCCGCCATCGTCGAATACATCATCGTGAAGCATGGCGGCGGCCGCCTCAAGCCCGGCCCCGAGCACCCGGACTACGCTGCCTTTCTGTACTGGTTCCATTTCTCCAACGGCAACCTGCAACCGGCCATCGGGCGCCTCATGATGATGAGCCGGGCAAAGCTTGCCGCGGACCACCCGGTGCTGGTGTCGGTGCAGGGCAGGCTCGACCGGGTGCTGGCGCTGGTGGAGTCGCGGCTGGGCGAGGCGGACTGGCTCGCGGGCAGCGAGTTCACTGCGGCCGACATCATGAGCGTGTTCTCGTTCACCACGATGCGGCTGTTCCAGCCGATCGACCTTGCGCCTTATCCGAACATCCGCGCCTACCTGCAGCGCATCGGCGAGCGGCCGGCGTATCGCCGTGCGATGGCCAAGGGCGACCCGGACCTGGTGCCGATGCTGGGCTGACGCGGCGGGCGCTTGAGGTAGACGATCACTTTCGCTCGACCCACTGCGCGCGCCAGGCGGGGGCATCGAAGGGGTCTGCGAAGTATTGCGTCTCGCGCGCCACCTTGATGCCTTGGAACTTCATGATGCTCACGGTGTACGCGCTCTTGCCGCCGTAGTCGATCGTGTACTCCGTGATCCACAGACTGCCTTCCCCCGCGATCCGGCGCACCGTGAACCCCGATGGCTTGCCGGGGTGATGGCTGCGAAGCGCCTGCAGGTTGTGGCGACCGTGGATGACCTCGCCCGACTGCGGATACATGCACACGGCATCGTCGTGATAGATCTCATGCTCGACGACCTGATCGCCCGCGGCGGAAGCCAGCCAATGCCGCTCTACAGCCAACCGGATGTTGTGCTCTTCCATGATCGACCTCCATGCGGTTCGGCCGGCTTGCGCAACGGTGCCTGGTGCCAGGCCGGTTCTGGGCGACTGTAGCCTCGCGCATCGCTTGTGCAAGGGCCCCGACGATGAAGAGGCGCTGCTCGCGGAGGCCGGCTTCGGCCAGGCTCGACTGTTCTACGCGGGCCTGGCCTTCCGCGGCTGGGTGGCGCATGCCTGACAGGCCATGGGCGGCGGGCACGCGGCGCCGAGCCGGCCGCAGGGCAAAATCCCTGCTCGCCGCGCCGGTCGGCCTCCTTTCCCCATGCCGCCCACTTCGCCAGAACCGCCGATCACTCCGCGCCCGCGCATGCGCCGTCGCGCGCTGGCAAGCTGGGCCGCTGCCCTCGCGCTGGCCCTGCTGCTGATCGGCCTGGCCGCCCAGTGGGCCGGCATGCGCGAAGCCAACTTCCAGGCCGACTCGATCCGCCGCGCCATGGAGGTCCACGTGCTGGGCCTGCGCGACTCGGCCGGCAAGTACAACTACCTGCCGTTCACCACCGGCCTGCACCCCGAAGTGCTGGCCGCGCTGGCCCACCCACGCGACGCCGCCGTGCAGCAGCGCGCCAACCTCTACATCGAGGAAGTGAACCGCCAGGCGGGCTCCGACGCGCTGTACCTCAGCGACCTGAACGGCGTCACGCTGGCGGCGAGCAACTGGGCCACGCCGCAGAGCTTCGTGGGCGAGTCGTATGCCAACCGGCCCTACTTCATCGACGCGCGCGCGGGCCGCGGCGGCATGTTCTACGGCGTGGGGCAGACCACGGGCGAGCCGGGGCTGTTCATCTCGGCGCCGGTGCGCACGGGCGGCGGCGCAGACGGCGCAGTGCTCGGCGTGGTCACCGTCAAGGTCAGCCTGCGCCAGCTGCAGGAGGCCTGGACCTTCGTGCGCGACCCCATCCTGCTGACCGACGCGCGCGGCGTGGTGTTTTTGAGCTCGGTGCCCTCGTGGCTGTACCAGACCGCACGCGACATTGCGCCGGGCGAACTTGAGCGCATGCGGCGCGACCAGCAATACGGCGGGCGCACCAGCTTTCCGCCGCTGCCGTGGAAAGTGGAGCGCAGCGACGACCAGCCCGGCTACCTGGTGCGCACCGACATCGCCGGCAAGCCGCGCCGCTTCCTGGCCGTCGACGAGCCCCTGCCCGACCTGGGCTGGACGCTCACGGTGATGGCCGACCACGCCGAGGTCACCCGTGCCCGCGAGCGCGCCTGGATGCTCGGCCTGCTGTGCGCCGGCGTGCTGCTGCTGGGCGGCCTGTACTGGCAGTTGCGCGAGCGCCGTTTCGCCGAGCAGCGCGATGCGCGGCGCGACCTGGAGCTGCGCGTGCGCGAGCGCACCCACGCGCTGGACGAGGCGCACGCCTTCCGCAAGGCGATGGAAGACTCGCTGCTGGTCGGCATGCGCGCGCGCGACCGCGAAGGCCGCATCACCTACGTCAACCCGGCCTTCTGCGACATGACCGGCTACGGCGCCGACGAGCTGCTCGGCAAGCTGCCGCCCTACCCCTACTGGCACCCGAACGACGTCACGCAGCACTGGCAGCACTACGACGCCATGATGAGCGGCCAGCCCGCGCGCTCGGGCTTCGAGTCGCGCCTGCGGCACCGCGACGGGCACGAGGTGATCACCATGGTCTACACCGCACCGCTGATCGACGCCAACGGCGCGCACAGCGGCTGGATGAGCTCGGTGGTCGACATCACCGAGCAGAAGCGCGCCGAGCTGCGCCAGCGCCAGAACGACGAACAGCTGCAGCACGCGCAGCGCCTGGCCAGCCTGGGCGAGATGGCTTCCACCCTGGCCCACGAACTGAACCAGCCGCTGATGGCGCTGAGCAACTTCGCGAGCGCAGCCAAGGCCTTCGCGGAGCAGGGCAACCAGCAGCTGCTGGTGAGCAGCCTGGACGAGACCATGGCGCAGGCCCAGCGCAGCGCCGAGATCGTGCGGCGCATTCGCGGCTTCGTGCGCCAGCGCACGGTGGGCACCGAAGACTGCGCGGTGAGCGCGCTGGTGGCCAACGCGCTGGCGCTACTGCAGGGCGAAATGCGCCAGCGCCAGGCGCGCGCCGAGGTGCACATGCCCGCGAGCCTGCCCCCGGTGCGCGGCGACCGCGTGCTGCTGGAGCAGGTGCTGCTCAACCTGGTCTCCAACAGCCTGCAGGCCATGCAGGCCACGCCACCCGGGCAGCGTGTGGTGGAGATCGATGCCGAGCTGCTCGACGGCCGCGTGCACATCCGCGTGGCCGACCATGGCCCCGGCATCGACGCCGCGCTGGCCGAGCAGGTGTTCGCGCCCTTCTTCACCACCAAGGCCGGCGGGCTGGGACTGGGCCTGAACATCTGCCGCACCATCGTGGAGGCCCACCGGGGCCGGCTGTCCTTTGCCGACCGGCCCGGCGGCGGCACCGTATTCACCCTTGCGCTGGAGATCTCACCGCCATGACCGCAGCCCATGCCATCGCCCCCCTGGCCAACAACCTCTGCGTGGTGGACGACGACGAGGCCGTGCGCCGCTCGCTCGGCCTGCTGCTGCTGTCGCGCGGCTACGCGGTGCAGACCTTTGCGTCGGGCGAGGCCTTTCTGGCGGGCGCCGACCTGCAGCGCGCCGGCTGCGTCGTTCTCGACCTGCGCATGGAAGGCGTGAGCGGCCTGCAGGTGTTCGACGCGCTGCGCGCGCAGGACAGCCCGCTGGTCGTCATCTTTCTTTCGGGGCACGGCGACATCCCCATGGCCGTGGAGGCGGTGCAGAACGGCGCCTTCGGCTGGCTGGAGAAGCCCTGCAACGACGAGCGCCTGCTCGACAGCATTGCCCGTGCCCTGCAGCAGGCCGGAGACATTGCGGTGCGCCGCCAGGCCCGCCAGGCCGCCCAGGCCCTGTGGAACAAGCTCACCCCGCGCGAGATGCAGGTGGCGCGGCTGGTGGCCGAGGGCAAGCCGAACAAGCAGATCGCCCTGGAGCTCGCGCCGCTGGAGCAGCGCACGGTGGAAACCCATCGGGCGCATGTGTTCGGCAAACTGGGGCTGTCGAACAGCCATCAGCTGGACCGGTTCCTGCGGGAGCATGGCCTTTGAGCGCTCGACCCCTTCCATTCGCACACCTGAACCCATGCCCACGGAAAACACCCCAGCAACCCGCTTGCTCATTGGATCCGCGCTGACCTGTCTCGCAATGCTGTCGATGACCAGCGGGTGTGCCTCTGTCGAGGTGCGGGAGGGTCAAAGGCTCGATGCTGTCCTGGCGGCAGCGAAGGGAGAGCCGGCCGACAAGCTGGCCCGGACATTGGCTTCGCAGGGCTACACCTGCAGCCCCGCCCCAGGCGCCGCGTTGGGCGGGACCACGGCGCTGCAGTGCTCGAGTCAACGCGCCAATCTGTGGCCACCGTATTCCTGCATCTTCCGCGTCGACCTGCAACCCGAGCCGCAAGCAGGCGCTGCCGGCGCTTCTCCGGTCGTGAGCCATGTGTGTGCCGGCCTGTAGGCGGGGGCAGGCCCTGCGGGCCATCGCCGCATGGCTTTCAATCGACGAACGCCGCCAGCTCGTCGGGCGATCCGGTGGGAAAAGCCTCTTTCAGGAAGTCCAGGAACACTGAAACGCGGGTGCTCAGCAGCCTGCGGGACGGATACAGCGCCCACAGCGCAATCTCTGGTCCCTCGACATCGCCCCAATGCACCAAACGCCCTGCGGCCAGGTCGTGAGTGACCAGCGACAAGGGCAGGCGCGCCGCCCCGACGCCTGCCCTGACAGCGTCACGCACCATGAACAGTGAGGACAAGCGCAGCACGGTGTCCACCTCGATGCGCTTCGTGCCGGACGGACCGGTCATCTCCCATGTCGAGCGCTGTTCCCCTGCCCCGCTGCCGCCGCGCACCACGGCCGGGGCAGGCTCGGTGCCCGTCGGCCACCCGAGTTCGGGGCTCGCCACCACCACGAGCCGATCCCTCAGGAAGATCCGCCCGACCAGCCGCGCATCGGGGTCGGGGTTCACGCGGATCACCAGGTCATAACCCTCTTCCACCATGTCGACCGGCCGGTCTTCCGTGGTGACCTCGAGCCGGACGTCGCCGTACTGCAGCGCGAATCGGGCGGCGAGCTTGCCCATGGCAGCTTGCGAGAAGAGCAGCGGCGCACTCACCCTGAGGCTGCCGCGCGGGGCACCGCCGCCGGACGCGATCGCCGCTGCGGTCTCGTCGATTTCGGTCAGCAGCACCGAGGTTCTCTCGTAGAGGGCGCGCCCCTCCTCGGTGAGCTTCAGGGTGCGCGCGCCCCGCTCGAACAGGCGCAGGTTGAGCCCGCGTTCCAGGTCGGCCACCCGGCGCGACAGCGTCGCCTTCGGCCGCCCGGATTCCCGGGCAGCGCGCCCGAAGCCGCCGTGACGCGCCACGAGGTTGAAGTCGGTGAGGGCGAGGAAGTCCATGTGTTCCACCAGTGAGACGAGGTGTCCAAATATACGGTCTATCGGCCCGGCCCTGGAACTTAGAAGATCAAGGCTCCTTCAACGAACCGGAGCAAATTCCATGACCATCCTCATCACCGGCGCCAGCGGCAACATCGGCCGCCAGGTCGTCCAGCAACTCGTCGACCGCGGCGCCGCCGTGCGCGCACTGGTGCGCGATCCGTCCAAGGCCACCTTCCCCGAAAACGTCGAGGTCATGCAGGGCGACCTGCTCGACGTGGCGGCGTTGCGCCGCGCCATGGCCGGGGTCTCCACCCTGTTCCTGCTCAACGGCGTCGTGCCGGACGAGTTCACCCAGGCCCTGGTCACGCTCAACGTGGCGCGCGATGCGGGGGTCGAGCGCGTCGTCTACCTGTCGGTGATCCACAGCGACCGGTATGTGAACGTTCCCCACTTCGCGGGCAAGTTCGGGGTGGAGCGCATGCTCGAGCAGATGGGCTTCGGCGCCACCATCCTGCGGCCGGCCTACTTCATGCAGAACGACCTCACGATCAAGGATGTGGTGCTCGGCCACGGCGTCTATCCGATGCCGATCGGCGCCAAGGGGCTCGCGATGATCGACACGCGCGACCTCGCGGAAATCGCCGCCATCGAACTGCTGGCGCGCGACGCATCGCAGCCGCTGCCGCTCAAGCGCATCAACCTGGTCGGTCCCGACACGCTGACGGGCGCCGACGTTGCCGGCATCTGGTCGGCCGTGGCGGGTCGCCCGATTGCCTACGGCGGCGACGACACCGCCGGCTTCGAGAAGAACCTCCTGAACTTCATGCCGGGCTGGATGGCCTACGACATGCGCCTCATGAGCGAACGCTTCCTGTCGGACGGAATGACCCCGGAGGCCGGCGACGTGCAGCGCCTGGCGACGCTGCTGGGGCACCCGCTGCGCTCGTACCGCGACTTCGCCTCCGAGGCTGGCGCCTCGGCCTGAGCGCCGGTCCCGGCAACGTCAACGAAAAGGAGCCCCTCATGATCAACTCAAACCCCACCGCCACGTTCACCGTGCCGACCCGCAAGAAAGTCCTGGTTCTCGGCGCCACCGGCGGCACGGGCCGACTCATCGTCAAGCAGGCGCTTGCACGCGGGCACGACGTGCACGCACTGGTGCGCTCGCCCGAGAAGGCGACCGGCCTGGAGGGCGCGACGATCACCGTCGGCGACGCCAGTGACGAACGTGCGTTGCGCACCGCCCTCGGGGGCATGGACGCCGTGATCAGTGCGTTGGGCACGCCGGCCAGCCCTTTCCGGGAGGTGACCGCGCTGTCCACTGCAACGCGTGCACTCGTCGGTGCGATGCGGGCGGAAGGCGTGCAGCGGCTGGTTTGCATCACCGGCATGGGGGCTGGCGACAGCGCCGGGCACGGCGGGTTCTTTTTCGACCGGCTGATTTTTCCGGCCCTGCTGCGCAAGGTCTACGCCGACAAGAACCGGCAGGAAGCGATCGTCAGGAACAGCGGGCTGGACTGGGTGTTGGTGCGGCCTTCCGTGCTCAACGACAAGGCCTCGGGGCCCGCGGTTCGCGCCCTCACGGACCTATCCGGCTTCCACGGCGGGACCATCGCGAGGGCGGATGCGGCAAGCTTTGTTCTGGACCAAGTGAACGGCGATGCCTGGCTGCGCCGCTCACCGCTGATTTCCTGGTGAAGGGCGAGGGGCTGCTGATGGGCGACGTTACAGCCCGCCTTCCATCTTCTTCCAAAGCGTTGCATCGGGCGGCACTGCCGCATCTGCGTCGAGCGAGAACTTGTCGTGAAGCAACCGCCAGCAACCGAACGGCAGCTTGGCCCGCATGTAGTAACTGCCGAAGCCGCTGCCGCTCAGTTGCGGCGCCACGCCTGCGCACTCTTCCAGAACGATGGCTCGCCAGCGGCTCACGTCCAGCAGTTCACCCGTCTTGGCGTTCCAGCCCAGGTCGATGGGCGACGTCAGCACTTCGGGGCTGGCCGCCTGGCGACGGGCGAGCGTTGCGACGTGCAGCTCGGGGTCCTTGAATGCCGGAACACGCGTGACGGCCAGCAGCTCGAAGCCCGCCCCGACCAACACCGGCGCGACGTCGGCAACATTCAGGCCGAGCAGTGCCGCAAGTGCCCAGTAGTCCGCATCTCCCTTGTCGAGTCGCGCCACGCAGGCGGCGGCAAAAGCCGCTGTGTCGGCGCGCCAGACCTTGGCAAATGGTGCGAGGCTGTTCTTCAGCAGCCCGACTTCGTGCATTGCGCCGAGCACGTTGATGTGGTCATCGACCGTGTCGCTGGTCGAAGCGCGTGTGGCCGCGGCGGCCAGCGCCCAATGGCCTTTGTCGGCGGACTCTGCCGCGAGTTTCCTGAGTTTGTTTTGCATGCTGGTGTTGCGCGGGGTTGGCGTGAGGTGATGACGGCTCTGGGGCTCAAAGCAGATGCTTGCCGTTTCAGACAGGGGCCCGCAGCTTGCGGAGCCGCACCGGAATTTAGCCGCTGAATTTTCGTGCCCTCACGGAGCCACCCCGCCCTCTCATTGCAGCGCCGCCCTGCGCCAAGCGCACTCCCTGTAAGCCTTTCTAGGTATTTACCCTTGCGTACCGATACGTAGCCGCACGGCGGCCAGCTACGGACGACAGCGCGGCCTCTGCCCGACAGACTCGCCGGCACGGCTCCACGCGACCCCGGAAGGTCCGTGGCAGACCCCCGCCAGAGACGACAAGGACTCCTCCCATGACCACCATCGCCAACACCGGCGGCGCAAGCGCGGACACTTCCGACGCCAACGCGCCCTATACCTTCGAAGAAAAACGCAAGCGCATCTTCGCCATCTTTGCCGCATCGTCGGGCAACCTGGTCGAATGGTTCGACTTCTACGTCTACGCCTTCTGCGCCATCTACTTCGCGCCGGCGTTCTTCCCCAAGTCCGACCCGACGGTGCAGCTGCTGAACACGGCCGGCGTGTTCGCCGCCGGCTTCCTGATGCGCCCGGTGGGCGGCTGGCTGTTCGGCCGGCTGGCCGACCGCAAGGGCCGCAAGACCTCGATGGTGGTCTCGGTCACCATGATGTGCGTGGGCTCGCTGATCATTGCCTGCCTGCCCACCTACGCGCAGATCGGCGCCGCCGCGCCCGCGCTGCTGCTGGCCGCACGCTTGCTGCAGGGCCTGTCGGTCGGCGGCGAGTACGGCACCACCGCCACCTACATGAGCGAGGTGGCCATGCGCGGGCAGCGCGGCTTCTTCTCGTCGTTCCAGTACGTCACGCTCATCGGCGGCCAGTTGCTGGCCGTGGTGGTCGTGGTGGTGCTGCAGCAGGTGCTGGACGAGTCCGAACTCAAGCGCTGGGGCTGGCGCATTCCCTTCGTGCTGGGCGCCCTGGCGGCCGTGGTCGCGCTGATGCTGCGCCGCACGCTCACCGAGACCGCCAGCAACAAGACCCGCGCCGCCAAGGGCGCGGGCACCATGCGCGAACTGTTCACGCACCACAAGCGCGCCTTCCTGGTGGTGCTGGGCTACACCGCCGGCGGCTCGCTGATCTTCTACACCTTCACCACCTACATGCAGAAGTACCTGGTGAACTCGGCCGGCATGTCGATCAAGACGGCCAGCAACGTCATGACCGCGTGCCTGTTCATCTACATGTGCATGCAGCCGCTGTTCGGCGCGCTGTCCGACCGCATCGGACGCCGCACCAACATGCTGCTGTTCGGCGCACTGGGCGCGCTGATGACGGTGCCGGTGCTCAGCAACCTGCAGAACGTCGGCAGCCCGCTGATGGCGGGCGTGCTGATCACGGTGGCGCTGGCGGTGGTGAGCTTCTACACGTCGATCAGCGGCATCGTGAAGGCCGAGATGTTCCCGCCCGAAGTGCGCGCGCTGGGCGTGGGCCTGTCGTATGCGGTGGGCAACGCGATCTTCGGCGGCAGCGCGGAATACGTGGCGCTGGGGTTGAAGTCGATCGGCCACGAGTCGTACTTCTACTGGTACGTGACGGGCATGATGGCCGTGGCCTTCCTGGTGAGCCTGCTGCTGCCGAAGCAGGCAAGCTACCTGCACCACGACAAGTAGGTATTTCAGGGCGCGCCGGCGCGCCCTTTCGTGAGCCGGCCGGCGACCAGGCCGGCCAGCGCGCCACCCAGGACGGCGCCCGCGAAGGGAAGCCGGCCCAGCGCCCATCCCGCCAACGCGCCGGCACATGCGCCTGCGAACGCCCAGGCCCACACCGTACGCCGCCGCGCATACGAGCGCGAAGGCTTCTGGGCCCACATGCCGTTGGCCACCAGCCAACCGATGGCGATCACCCACAAGATCACTGTCGTGAACAAGCTGTACTCCCTGGTCCATGAAAGCCGGCATCGCGCCGGCGCTTTCACAGGGTAACCGGGCGCGCTTTCAAAACGGTTGCGAGCAGCCCGCACGGGCACGGAATGGGCGTGCCGCCTACGCGCGGCCGCGCCAATTACTACCGTGCGCGGGTGCTCCGGCGTGGAAACTCTGCAGGCTCTTTTCTGCAACCCACCCACGCCCTCCCCACATCCATGGCCGACACATCTCCCGTTCCGCAGCCCCTGACGGTGCTGGAAGGCACCTCCCACCCGCTCGGATCGACCTTCACGGGCGACGGCGTCAATTTCGCCGTGTTCTCGGCCCACGCCACGCGGGTCCAGGTCTGCATCTTCGACGAGGCCGGCACCACGCAGATCGGCTGCGTCACGCTGCCCGAATACACCGACGAGATATGGCACGGCTTCGTGCCCGGCCTGCAGCCTGGTGCGCGCTACGGCCTGCGCGTGCACGGCCCCTACGAGCCCGAGAAGGGCCACCGCTTCAACCACCACAAGCTGCTGCTCGACCCCTACGCCAAGGCGCACATGGGCGAGCTGAAGTGGGGCCCCGAGGTGTTCGGCTACACCGTGGGCCACGAAGACGGCGACCTGAGCTTCGACGAGCGTGACAGCGCGCCCTTCGTGCCCAAGTGCGTGGTGGTCGATTCGCGCTTCGAGTGGACGCAGACCGATGCGCTGCGCGTGCCATGGAAGGAAACCGTGTTCTACGAAACCCACGTGCGCGGCTTCACCATGAAGCACCCGAAGGTGCCCGAGCAGTTCCGCGGCACCTTCGCCGGCATGGCGCGCGACGAGGTGCTGGCGCCCATTCGTGCGCTGGGCGTGACCAGCGTGGAGCTGCTGCCGGTGCAGATGTTCCTCAACCAGTCGTCGCTGCTGGAGCAGGGCCTCACCAACTTCTGGGGCTACGACACCATCGGCTTCTTCGCGCTCGACCCGCGCTACATGGACGGGCCGCACATCGACGAGTTCAAGCACATGGTCGACCGTTTCCATGCGCACGGGCTGGAGGTGATCCTGGACGTGGTCTACAACCACACGCCCGAGGGCAACGAGCTCGGCCCGACGATCTCCTTCAAGGGCATCGACAACGCCAGCTACTACCGCCTGATGCCCGATGGCGACGGGCCGGGCCCGCGCTACTACATCAACGACACGGGCACCGGCAACACGGTGAACCTGAGCCATCCGCGCGTGCTGCAGATGGTGATGGACAGTCTGCGCTACTGGGTGACCGAAATGCGCGTGGACGGCTTCCGCTTCGACCTGGCGACCATCCTCGCGCGCGAGCCGCACGGCTTCGACGAAGGCGGCGGCTTCCTCAAGAGCTGCCGGCAGGACCCGGTGCTCTCCAGCGTGAAGCTGATCGCCGAGCCGTGGGACATCGGCCCCGGCGGCTACCAGGTCGGCGGCTTTCCGCCCGGCTGGGCCGAGTGGAACGACCAGTTCCGCGACACGGTGCGCGCCTACTGGAAGGGCGACGAAGGCATGGCCGGCAAGCTGGCGCAATGCCTGACCGCGAGCGGCGAGCGCTTCAACCAGCGCGGACGCCGCCCCTGGGCCAGCGTCAACTTCATCAGCGCGCACGACGGCTTCACGCTGGCGGACACGGTGAGCTACAACGAGAAGCACAACGAGGCCAACGGCGAGGACAACCGCGACGGCCACTCGGACAACCGCTCGTGGAACTGCGGCGTCGAAGGCCCGACCGACGACGAGGAAGTGCTCGCGCTGCGCGCGCGCCAGCAACGCAACCAGCTCGCCACGCTGATGCTGTCGCAGGGCACGCCGATGCTGCTGGCGGGCGACGAGTTCGGCCGCACGCAGCAGGGCAACAACAACGCCTACTGCCAGGACAGCGAGATCTCCTGGGTCGACTGGACCACGGCCGAGGGCGAGGCCGGGCGCGCGCTGGCCGAGTTCTCGGCGCGGCTGCTCGCCTTGCGCAAGGAGCTCCCGGTGCTGCGGCGCAACCGCTTCCTGGCCGGCGCCTTCTTCGAGGACATCGGCGTGAAGGACTCGACCTGGTTCACGCCGGCGGGCGAGGAAATGCAGGCGCCCCACTGGGAAGACCCGCAGACCCGCTCGTTCGCGCTGCTGCTGGACGGCCGCGCGCCCGCCTCGGCGATTCCGGTCGAGGCGCACGACGCCAGCGTGCTGCTGGTGTTCAACGGCTGGCAGGACGCCGTGCCCTTCGTGCTGCCCGCCCCGCCCGCGGGCGCGTGGACGCTGAAGATCGACACGGCCGACCCGGCACTGGGCGTGGACGATGCCACGACGAAGAACAAGTACCTTGCGACCGGACGCTCGGTGCTGGTATTCACCAGCCGGTAGGCTTTGGTCTTTACAAGAACCATCCTATCACCATCCATGCAGATGGTGATAGGATGGCCCATGCCAGCCAAGAAACATCCAGCCCCTGCAGCCGCACTCGCACCGCCCGCATCCGCGCCGGTGAAGACACCCGAGTCCGAGAAGATCACCATCAACATGGGCTTCGTCGACCTGGGCCACATCGACCTGATGGTGGCCGAGGGCTTCTATTCGAACCGCACCGACTTCATCCGCACGGCCATTCGCACCCACCTGGCGTCGCATGCCGACGTGCTGCGCCAGGCGGTGTCGCGCAAGACGCTGGTGCTGGGGCTGCAGAGCTTTTCCGCGGCAGACCTCGAGGCCGTGCGCGCTGCGGGCGAGACGCTGCAGGTGCGCGTGCTCGGCCTCGCAGTCATCGCGCCCGACGTGAGCCCGGCGCTCGCGAAAGCGACCATCGAGTCGCTCACCGTGCTGGGCGCACTTCACGCGTCGCCGGCCGTCAAGGCCGCGCTGGCCGGACGCATCCGTTAGTCAACCGGCAACCACCTGGGCCACTCAATGAATCCACTTTTCTCGGGCCTGATGAAAGAGGCGGCCGACCTCACGCGCCACGGCCGCCTGGCCGAAGCCACCGAAGCGATCCAGCGTGCCTTGCGCGGCGGCGGTGCCGACGCGCAGTCCGCAGCGCCGGGCGCACCGGCCACGGATGCCGACGTGATCGACGTCGAGGCGCGCGTGATCGAGAGCGAGCGCGCCGCGCCTTCACCCTCCCCCGCGCCGCGCGCGCCGCAAGGCGCCGACCAGTGGACCCACGGCAGCTTCGCGCACCAGGGCCGCACGCTCGACTACATGCTCTTCGTGCCTGCAGGCACCGCAGGACAACCCGCAACACCGCGCCCACTGGTGCTGATGCTGCACGGCTGCACGCAAAACGCCGAGGACTTCGCGGCGGGCACGCGCATGAACGAGCACGCACGCGAAAGCGGCGCGATCGTGCTCTACCCCGAACAACCGCTGCGCGAGCACGGCCAGAAATGCTGGAACTGGTTCAAGCCGCAGCATCAGCAGCGCGGCAAGGGCGAGCCCGCATTGCTGGCCGCACTCACCCTGCACATCGCAGAGCAACAACAGGCAGACCGCTCGCGAATCTATGTAGCGGGCCTGTCGGCAGGCGGCGCCATGGCGGATGTACTGGGCCACTGCTATCCGGACATCTACGCGGCCGTCGGCGTGCATTCGGGGCTGCCGCACGGCGCAGCGCACGACATGATGTCGGCGCTGAATGCGATGCGAAGCGGCGCCGCGCCGGTGCGCACCACCGCAGACACAACCACTCCGCCCACCATCGTGTTCCACGGCGATGCGGACACCACCGTCCATGCGAGCAACGGGTTGGCCATCGTGGCAGGCGCCACGCCAGGAAAGGTCGGCGAAGGCCAGTCCCCGTCGGGCCGGCGCTTCACGCGAACGCACTACCCGCCTCGCGCAGGCCATGCCGAGGCGGAGCACTGGCGCCTTCATGCGGCGGGCCATGCCTGGTCGGGCGGCAGCGCACAAGGCAGCTACACCCAGCCCGAGGGCGTCGATGCCAGCCGCGAGATGCTTCGCTTCTTTCTGGCGCATCGCCTGAACGGCACTGCGCAGAAATGAAAAAAAGGGCGCCAATGGCGCCCTTTTTTGAACGAAAGGAGCTTAGCCCTTCATTGCCTTGATGCTGGCCTTGGCCTTGTCGTGGTCGGCCTTGGCCTGGTTCACGCAAGCGCTCTTGGCGTCGCCCGACTGGTCGTCGCACTTTTCCTTGGCCACTTCGTAGTTCATGGTGGCGGTTTCTTCGGCAACCTTCTTGGCGTGGCCGGCGGTGGGCTTGTAGTCCTGCTCGAGCTGGGCCTTGGCGACGTTCTCGGTGCCCTTGGCTTCCTTCTCGCACACGTCCTTGGCATTGTCCTTCAGCGTGTCGCACTTGGCCTTGGCGACCTTGTAGTCGGCCGAGATCTTTTCCTTGGCGACGTTGTATTCGTCCTTGGTCATGGCGTTGGCGGCCGACATCGCGAAGCAGCTGGAAGCGATGGCCAGAACGAGAAGATGTTTTTTCATGGGAAGTCCCTCAGGAGTTGATTGATCTGTGAAGCCACCCTTTGCGGCTCCGGTGAATGCAATGTACGAAGGCCAGAATCTGCAGCGGGTAGGACGACACCGATCCCCCATCTAGGCTGCCACCACACGCATTCGCAGGCGGGTGGCGCAGCCCTTGCATGCCTGACAAACCAACCCCGGAGGAATCGCCATGAGGCTTCACGCCACCTGCAAGATGACCGTTACCGCCAGCGCCGACTGCCCCGTGGTCGCCATGCTTCGTCCGCGCAGCGGCGAGGCGCAATGGATGGTCAGCGAACGCTACGAGCTGCACCCCTGGGTGCCGACCACCGAGTACGTCGACAACTACGGCAACCTGTGCCAGCGCCTGAAGATCCCGCAGGGTGAGATGCGCATCGAGGTCGACATGATCATGGAAGCCGATGCCGACATCGCGGTGGCGCCCGACGCAGGGGCCGTGCCGGTGGAAGACCTGCCTTTCGACGCGCTGCAGTACCTGCTGCAAAGCCGCTACTGCCCGTCCGACAAGATGGGTGAGCGTGCGCAGCAGATCGCCGGAAACGTGGCGCCGGGCTATGCGCAGGTGGAAGCCATTCGAAGCTGGATCCACGCCAACCTCGAATACAGGTACGGCGTGAGCAACGGCTCCACCGATGCGCTGGACACCCTGAACGACGGCGCAGGCGTGTGTCGAGACTTCTCGCACGTCGCCATCGGCATGTGCCGTGCGCTGCGCATTCCGGCGCGGCTGGTGGTGGGTTACCTCTACCAGCTCGACCCCATGGACATGCATGCCTGGTTCGAGGCCTTCGTGGGCGGGCGCTGGTACACCTTCGACGCCACGCAAGACCGGCCGCGCGGCGGGCGCATCGTGGTGGCCTACGGCCGCGATGCGGCGGACGTGGCCTTTCTCTCCAACTACGGCCCGCTGGAAATGGGTGAAATGACCGTCAGGGTGGACGAGGTCCGCGCCGGCACCACCCGCGTTGCAATGCCGGACTAGGCGCGGGTCGCCCTTGCCGCGTTGCGCAGGTCACGGATCTGGTCGTGGTTGCGCTGTGCCGCCTGTGCCTGCGCTTGCACGACCTGCCGCACGCCCTGCGGCAGCTGTGCCTTCAAGGCCTTGCGGTAGCGCGCCACGGCGACGTCCTCGCCGCGCTCGCATTCCTCCAGGATCGACAGCTCGCTGTTCGCGCCCACGGCGCCCTTGACATGCACCCAGCCGCGGTGCAGGGCACCCGAAGCCGTGCCGCCTTCGGCGGGCTTGCCGCCGTAAGTGACGATCACCTGCGAGAGCTGCGCCGCCGCTTCACGGCACTGCGCGGCGCGCGTCGCAAACACTTCCTTCAGCCGCGCCGATTCGACTTCTTCCGCACAGGTGCGGAATCCGGCTTCGCCGTCGCGCGTGTTCTCCAGCACGTCGTTCAGCACGTCGACCACGTCGTCGTTGGAGAGCGGATCGCCTTCGGGGAAGGACATGTCTTCTTCACGCATGTAGAGCCTGTCGGCCCGCTCCCAGGCGGCATGCGAGGCCGGGCGTGCCTGCTCCCATGAGAGCGACGAGGCGCCGCGGCGCGCCTCCCACTCGCGGGCCAGCGAGGGCTCGACGGCGGCGAACTCGTCGTCCGCCGTGGCGCGGCGGCTCCAGCCGAGTTCATAGGCCGGCGCGTAATGCTCGTAGCTCAGGCCGGGTTCGTAGTAAGGCTCGCGGGTGAACGAACCTTCCCAATGGCTGTGTTCCGCGGTCGGGTTGATGCGCTCCGCCACGGCCTTGCCGCCCAGGCCGCCGACGACCGCGCCCACGAGCATGCCTGCCACCGCACCGGCCGGGCCGCCGATGGCGCCGACCGCCGCGCCGGCCACAGCACCGCCCGTGGCGCCCGCACCGGTGCCCACCGGGTGTGCGCCCGGCTCGCCGGTGATCGGGTCCAGGTGAAGGTCGTCGCGGTCGGCTTGGTTCTTGAGTTGGGTCATGGTGATTCCTTGCAAAAATGGATGAAGGTCCGCTCTGGTTTGTTCGGGTTGTTTGAACACCATGGTTCGTCGCTTGCAGCGCCCGCGAGGTCGGCGAGCGGCGCGGTGTGCTGTAGTCCATTCCGCGAGCACAGCGGTGCAGAATCCGGGCGAATGAATTCACTTCCGGTCGTCACCAGCGTTCACCTGAGCCCGGTGCACAAGTTCAGCAAGCCCGCGCAACTGGGCATCCGGCTGCTGCAGGGGCTGGGCGTGGAGGGCGACGCGCATTGCGGTGCCACCGTGCAGCACCGTTACGACAAGAGCCGCCGCCCCGCGAGCCCCAACCTGCGCCAGGTTCACCTGATCCAGGCCGAACTGCTCGACACGCTCGAAACCGAAGGCTTCCGTGTGCACCCCGGCGAGCTGGGCGAGAACCTGTCGACGCGCGGCATCGACCTGACGGTGCTGCCCACCGGCACCCGGTTGCTGCTGGGGGACGAAGCCGTCGTCGAGCTCACCGGCCTGCGCAACCCCTGTGTCTACATCGAACGGTTCAAGGCCGGCCTGCTGGCGCAGATGCGCATCAGGCGCCCGGGTGCGTCCGTGAGCGTGCGGGCCGGCGTGATGGGCGTCGTGGTGCGTGGTGGCCACGTCGCCGCGGGAGATGCCATCGTGGTCGAGCGTCCGGGCCAACCGTGGCGGGCGCTGAAGCCGGTCTGACCCGCGCCGCCGCCGAGGCACACGCCGATACCATCGCCCGCATGCCCGACCTGCAAATTCCGATCCAGCGCGGCGCGCGCGAGCCGATTGCCGTGCAGATCAGCACGGGCCTGCGCACCGCCATGCGCGACGGGCGCCTGGCACCGGGCGCGCGCCTGCCGTCGTGGCGCGACTTCGCGGCGCAGCTCGGCGTGGCGCGCGGCACGGTGCGCCTGGCCTACGAACGGCTGATCGACGAAGGGCTGGTCGTCGCCCTGGGCGCGGCCGGCACGCGCGTCGTGCAACGGCCGCCGCCGGCGCAGGTGCCGTCCACGCCGGGGGAAGGGTCCATCGCAGATGACTTCGCCACCTTCCCCTCGGCCGCCTCGGTGTTCCAGATGGGCGTGCCCGCGCACGACGCCTTTCCCGCGCAGGTGTGGTCGCGCACGGTGGCACGCGCGGTGCGCGCCGCGGCCGGCGCGCCGCAGGTGTACCCCGACCCGCGCGGGCTGCCCGCGTTGCGTGCGGAGATCGCGGCGCACCTGGCCATTGCACGCGGCCTCTCGTGCCAGCCGTCACAGGTGTTCGTGACCACGGGCTACGCCGGGGCGCTGTCGCTGGCCGTGCACGCGCTCGGCCTGGCGGGCGGCGCGGCGTGGGTGGAAGACCCGGGCTATCCGCTGGCGCGCCGCGCGCTGGGCCTGCTGGGCATCGAGGCGGTGCCGGTGCCGGTCGACACCGAAGGGCTCGACGTGGCCTGCGGCATCGCCCGCGCGCCGCAGGCCGCGCTCGCGCTGGTCACGCCGGGACAGCAGGCGCCGCTGGGCGTGGCGCTGTCGCCGCGGCGGCGCCTGGCGCTGCTCGGCTGGGCCGCGCGCTCGAAGGGCTGGATCGTCGAGGACGACTACCTCAGCGAGCTGCAGCTGCAGGGCCGCGCCGTGCCCGCGCTGGGCGCACGCGACCCGGCCGCGCGCGTGCTGCACATCGGCACCTTCAGCAAGACGCTCAGCCCGACGCTGCGGCTGGGCTTCTTGGTGGTGCCGCCGGGCGAGGTGCAGCGCTTCACGCGCGCCGCCGCGGTGCTGTCGCCCGCGGCTTCACCGCTCACGCAACGCGCGCTGGCCGAGTTCATGCGCGAGGGCCACTACCTGCGGCACCTGCGGCGCATGAAGCGCCTGTACCTGTCGCGCCGCGACGCGCTGACCGCCGCGCTCGATGCGATGTCAGCCACCTACATCCGGGCGGGCCTCGCGGTGCTGCTGCGGCTGCCGCCAGGCCTGCACGACGACGTGGCGCTGGTGAAGGCGGCGCGGGCGCACGACCTGTCGCCCACGCCGCTCTCGCCGTGGTACGCCGTGCCCGGCCCCGAACGCGCGGGCCTGCTGCTGGGCGTGACCAACCTGCACGAGGACCGCGCCCGCGCGACCTGCGAACGCCTGATGCGGCTGATCGAGCGGCACGTCTGACGCCGCCCTTGCGCTGCGCAAACCCGCGCATGGTCCACTGCGCGTTGCAATTCTTGGGTCTACCGTGCGCGCGCCGCGGTCCGCAGAATTCCTTCATGCACCCCACTCTGATGAAGGACACGGAATGAACCCGACCCGCGCGATGCCCCCGGGCTTCGCCATCCGGCACGCCGACAGCGAGGCCGAGCTGCACGCCTGCTGGCCCGCCATGCACGAACTGCGGCCGCATCTGCGCGATGCGCGCGACCTGGCCGAACGCGTGCACCGCATGCGCGAAGACGGCTACCGCCTGCTCGCCGCGTGGCGCGGCGACGAAGCCATCGCGCTCGCGGGCTACCGGCTGCAGGAGAACCTGGTCTACGGGCGTTTCCTGTACCTCGACGACCTTGTCACGCTCGAACGCGAACGCGGCGGCCAATGGGGCGCGCGCCTGATCGAAGCGACCACGCGCATCGCCGAGGAAGCCGGCTGCGCGAAGCTGGTGCTCGACACCGGCCTGGCGAACTCGCTGGCGCAGCGCTTCTACTTCCGCCAGGGGCTGCTGACCGGCGCGATGCGCTTCAGCAAGGTGCTGGGAGGTGCGGCGCGATGAGGAACATCCTGCACATCACGGCCAGCCCGCGCGGCAACGCGTCGTTCAGCGTCAACTTCTCGCAGCGCATCGTGGAGCGCCTGCTGGCGCGCGAACCCGACGCGGTGGTCGTGCGGCGCGACTTCGGCACCCTCGGCCTCGCGCACATCGACGAGACCTACGGCCACACGCTCGCGGGCTCCTGGCCGATGCAGCCCGACGCGTACGAGCGGCCCGGCTCGCTGGCGCAGTCGGAGCGGCTGATCCGCGAACTCGAGGAGGCCGGTGCGGTCGTCATCGGCACACCGATGCACAACTACACGGTGCCCTCGGTGCTGAAGGCCTGGATCGACCATGTGCTGCGCGCGCACCGCAGCTTCGGGTTCTCGGCCGAAGGCAAGGTGGGCCTGCTCGCGGACCGGCCGGTGTACATCGCCGTGGCGTCGGGCGGGGGCTACACGGGCGAAGGGGCGCGGCAACCCGACTTCCTGACGCCGTACCTCGAGGCCGTGTTCAAGACCATCGGCATCCGCGACCTGCATTTCTTTGCGCTGCAGCACACGGTGATGGGCGAGGCGGCCGTGGACAGCGCACTGCGCGGCGTGCAGACGCTGCTCGACCGGAGGCTGCCGATGCCGCTCGCGGCGGTGGAACGGCGGCATAGAGGCGGTGTAGCGGCGGTGTGAGGCCGGGGTTGCCGGCGACCGGATGCGGTGCCTCGCTAGCTCCTGAGGCTCACACCGATCTGGCGGCGCATTTCGTCCGCCAGCGGATGCAGCACTTCGGCCTTGCGCGCGCCGACCACGCCGTAGCCCAGCCCCTTGTCGGCCCAGGCATAGCCGGCGACCGGCCCTTGCCCTTCGATCGGCCGCATCACCGGCGTGTCCTTGTCGACATCCATCGGCCTGACCGTCAGCGCGAGCCGCGAGCCGCCGGCATCGTCGTACATGAAGAGCCCGGCCGGGCCGTGCGCCGTCATGACCAGGCGCCCGCCGATGAAGTTGTAGCCCGAGGCCGACAGATCGGGAATCGCGACCTTGCGCCCGAGCCGGGAAGACACCCAGTCGACCAGCTCCGTGCGCTGCGACGGGCCCATCTCCACGGGCCGCTCGGTGTCCGACGCATAGACGACGTAGCTGCGCGTGGCCTCGCGCGCCAGGGCGGCGATGCCGGCATCGCCGCCGGTGGGCACGCCGCCGCGCAATGACCATCCGGCGCCGGTGCCCAGCCCGAGTGCCAGCACGACGGCCGCGACCATGCCCCAGGGCCAGCGGCGGTGCGGCGCGTGCCGGTCGCCTCGTTCGCGCTGCGCGTGCGCTTCCACCAGCCGCGCCAGGTTCAGCGAAGGCGGCAGCGGCTCCTCTGCGATGGGTGCGAGGGCCGCCCGCAGGTCCTGCCGGTGCGTGGCGTAGGCCTCGACCTGGCGCGCCGCCTCGGGATGGTGGGCCAGGTACTCGCGCACCTCGCGGCGGCGCGGCGCATCGAGCGCGTCGTCGACGTAGGCGTGCAAGTCTTCTTCGAGGATGGGGCGTGCGTCCATGAGGTCGCCGTTCATTGGAGTACGCGCAGTTTGGGGCGCGCC
Organism: Variovorax pasteuri; assembly: GCF_051216435.1. Taxonomy (NCBI): domain Bacteria; kingdom Pseudomonadati; phylum Pseudomonadota; class Betaproteobacteria; order Burkholderiales; family Comamonadaceae; genus Variovorax; species Variovorax pasteuri. The sequence continues at coordinate 360,527 of NZ_JBPJZS010000005.1, read as the reverse complement.
GGGGCTTGCGCGTCGGAAGGCGCAGCCGAAGGCATCGGGTCGACGCCGTCGAGCATGCGGTGCACGCGCTGGCGTGCGCGCGCCAGCCGCGACATGACGGTGCCGATGGGAATGTCGAGCGTCGCGGCGGCCTGCGCGTAGCTCATGTCCTCGACCGCCACCAGCAGCAGCACCGCGCGCTGGTCCTCGTGCAGCAGGTCGAGCGCGCGCATCAGCTCGTGATGCGTCACGCGGTGCTCCTGCTGCGCGGGGGTGCTCAGTTCGGCCTCGTCGATGTCTTCCACGGCCACGTGCAGGCCGCGGCGCGTTTGCTGCCGAATTCGGTTCATCGCCAGGTTGTGCAGGATGGCAAAGACCCACTGGCGCGTGTCGTCGGCCTCGCGCCGCTGGCCCCAGCGGCTGATGACCCGCTCCAGGCAGTCCTGCACCAGCTCGTCGGCCGATTCGCGATCGCGCAGCAAGGCGCGCGCGTAGCGCCGCAGTGCGGGGATCATCGGCTCGACGAGAAGGAGCAGGTCGTTCATGTTCCGGACATCGCAGCGTGCAACGGCGCCGCGCCTTACAGGCTCTGCACCTGGACCGGGGTTCCGGGCTTGCCGCCCGATTGTGGCGCGATCACCAGGTAGCGCTTGCTGTCCGTGGGCGTCGCGCCCTGGATCTGCTGGCGGATCGGGCCGATGGCGTTCACGATGGCGGCGCCCGCGGGGTTGGTCATGAATTTCGCCAGCGGCTGCAGCGTGCCGTTGCCGTCCGGCTGGTCCGACAGCGCGAGCACGTAGGGCTGCCTGGGCACGAGACCCGTGGCCGAGGCCTGCAGCACCTGCAGCAGGCCCTGGTCGAACAGCGCAACGCTGGTCGGCGGGTTGCCGGTGGACGAGGCTTTCCGTGCCTCGGGCGTCACCAGCGCAAGGTGCGCGACCTGGCCCGACAAGCCGGGGGCCTGAAGGCCCTGCGTGCCGTCGCCCGCTTCTACCGGCACGGCGTTGGGCACGTACGCGATGGCCTGGGGCGCCTGGCCCACGGGCACGGTCGCGACCACGGTGTTGCTGTCGGTGTCGATGGCCGCGAGCGCATCGGCGTTCTCCAGGCCCACGTAAACGCGCTTGCCGTCGCCCGAAGGCCAGATGCCGTGCGGCAGCTTGCCCACGGGAATCGTGGCGACCTGCGAGAAGTCGTCGGTGCGGAACACCTTGACCACGTTCAGGCCGCCGATGGTCACGTAGGCGAAGCTGCCCTTGCGGTTGGTGACGAAATTCACGTGGTTGGTGATCGGGCCCGTGTCGAAGGACTTGATCACCGCGAACGGCGGCTTTGCGTCGAACACCATCGTGCGGCCCACGTCCTTGAGCGTCATCCACACCTGCCTGCCGTCGGGCGAGGCGGCGATGTTGGGGCAGAAGGGGCTGTCCTGCTTCACGCGGCCCACGGTCTGTTTGGTGGCGGTGTCGATCACCACCGTCTCGGGGTTGAACGACGAGCAGACGTAGCCGTACTTGCCGTCGGGCGAGAAGATCTGCATGCCGGGGCCGCCGGGCGTGGTGATGCGTGTCTTCTCCTCGAAGGTGGCCGCGTCGAGCACCGACACGTAGTTCTCGCCGCGCACCGTGACCCACACCTCCTTGCCGTCGGGCGTGAAGAAGGCCTCGTGCGGCGAGCGGCCGACATAGGTGGTGTGCTTGACCGCGTTGGTGGCGGTGTCGATGAAGGTGACGGAGTTCGAGCCGATCGAGACCACGGCCAGCGTGCGGTGGTCCGGCGAGAAGCCCATGCCGTGCACCAGCACCTGGCCCTTGTAGAGCGGGCTGAAGTTGCCGGGCGACGGGTCGCCCAGGCGAATCACGCCGAGCAGCTTGTTGTCGACCGGGTCGGTGACCGACACGGTGTTGGAGAACTGCTCGGCGGTGTAGACGCGGTCGCGGTGGCTCATGGGGACGTCGGCGTCGGCGCTGGCGCCCGGCGCCTGCCCGGCCTGCGCGCACGCGGCAATGGCGGCCAGCGCGGTGGCGGCCAGGATGTGGAAGAGGCTGTGCTTTTTCATGTTGTCGCTCTGGGTGGTGAAGGGGCTGCGAAAGCTGCGGGCGAAGAGGCGGACTACATCCGCCCGACCTGCGTGGGCGCGGCGGCCGAGGGCGGCAGCGGCTGGCCGAGCGCCAGGCGCATCGCGGCAATTTCCTGCTGCTGCTCGACGATGATTTCCTGGGCGATGCGGCGCAGCTGCTCGTTGCCGCCATGGCGCAACTCGGCCAGCGCCATGTCGATCGCGCCCTGGTGGTGGGCGATCATCATGTCGGCGAAGTCGCGGTCGACGTCGCCGGAGGGCTTGATGTTCATGCCGGCCATCATCTTGGTCATGGCGGCGTCGTTCTCCGCAGCGAAGCCGGCCTCGGCCGGGTCGCGGGTGGTGCAGATGTCCATCAGCCCGGCCATCGCGGCCGCGCCTGCGCTGCCGGGCGGCATGTGTGTCGCGGCAAGAGCCGCCGCGGCACAGGCGATGGCCGCGATGCCTACAGCCAGTGCGCCGGGGCGCAGCAAGCCGCGTCGAAATTTCATCTGCATGGGTGTCCTCTTCGTGGATGGCACTGGGCCGTCACAGAGGTAGACACCGCGGCCGGGGGCTTATTCCGGCGGGGCGAAAAGAAATGCGTCGCCGGGCGTGCCGCTGCGCTGCGGCACCGCCGGGTCGGCCGGTCGCGTCAAGCCCCGACGCGGCCGGCGCAAGCCTCGTTCACAGCAGGTCAGCGGGCTGCGTCTGCCCGCACCGGCAGCACCCAGCCGGGCCGGATGAAATGGCAGGTGTACCCGTCGGGCCGATGCTCCAGGTAGTCCTGGTGCTCGGGCTCGGCTTGCCAGAAGTCGCCTGCGGCAGCGACCTCGGTGACCACCTTGCCCGGCCACAGGCCCGAGGCGTCGACATCGGCGATGGTGTCCAGCGCCACGCGCCGCTGCTCATCGCTGGTGTAGTAGATCGCCGAGCGGTAGCTCAGGCCCACGTCGTTGCCCTGGCGGTTCTTCGTGCTCGGGTCGTGCAGTTGGAAGAAGAACTCCAGCAGCTTGCGAAAGCTGATGCGCTCGGGGTCGAACACGATCTCGATCGCCTCGGCATGGGTGCCGTGGTTGCGGTAGGTGGCGTTGGGCACGTCGCCGCCCGAATAGCCCACCCGCGTGGAAAGCACGCCGTCGTAGCGCCTGAAAAGCTGCTGCATGCCCCAGAAGCAGCCACCGGCGAGCACTGCGCGTTCTTGACTCATGAGATCTCCTTGACTTGGTCCAGATAGGCTTCGTAGCCCTCTTGCGCCATGCGGTCCCGGGGAACGAAGCGCAACGAGGCCGAGTTGATGCAATAGCGCAAGCCGCCCTGCGCCTTGGGGCCGTCGGGGAACACATGGCCCAGGTGGCTGTCGCCTTGCGCCGACCTGACTTCGGTGCGAACCATGCCGAGGCTGGCGTCCTTCAATTCGCTGACGTGCGCCGGCTCGATCGGGCGGGTGAAGCTGGGCCAGCCGCAGCCGGACTCGTACTTGTCCGACGACGCGAACAGGGGCTCGCCCGACACCACGTCGACGTAGATGCCGGGCGCCTTGTTGTCCAGGTATTCACCGGTGCCGGGGCGCTCGGTGCCGTTCTGCTGGGTGACGCGGTACTGCTCGGGGCTCAACCTGGCAATGGCGTCCGGGTCTTTTCGATAGTCGGGCATGGGGGTCCTTCGGAGGTTTCGGGCTCCAGCTATCTGGGTCCGTGCGTGTCGATATTCAACCGGTGGACGGATTTCACCCGAAATCGCCAGGCCCCGCAGCGAACGCGGTGTTCCAGCCGCCCGCGATGGCGAAGCGGCCTGCCTCTTTTCGGGGATCCCGCAGGCCGCGATGCCGACGTGGACTGTTGCAGCCGTCGATCTGATCCGGTCCTTTGGGCCCGCAACTGATCACACAGGCGGCGAAGTTTGCCGGGCAGACTCCCCGCATGGAACATGCCCCGGATCAGCGAATGTCTTACAGCGATGACGCGGTGCCCCTGTCTGCGGCAAGCCGCGTCCCACCAGCTGCCGAACGCGCGCTCCACGACGTGCTTGACCGACTGGGGCCATCGGTTTTCGCTGGTCTGCTCGACGCCGATGGCGTTCTGCGCTATGCCAACCATGCGGCGCTGCGGGCCGTCGGGTGCACGCCGGAACAGGTGATCGGCCAACGCTTCGACACCACCCCCTGGTGGCAGGGGTGCGATCTATCCCGGCGGCGATTGCAGGGGGCATTGGCAAACGCCTTGCGCGGAGAGGCCTCGCGCTTCGATGCGCGCATCGTCACGGACGGTGTTCACACACTCGTCATGGATTTTTCGCTGCTGCCTCTGTATGGTCCTGATGGCCGGGTGGTGTGGCTCATACCTTCTGCATGCGACGTCAGCGAGCGGGAGCAGGCCCAGCGCCAATTGCTGTTGACCCGCCATGCCGTTGAACAGGCCAACGATGCGCTGTTCCTGGTGGGGCCCGACAGTGCCTTTCACGATGCCAACGCAGCCGCCTGTCGACTGCTGGGCATGGACCGCCGACAGGTGCTGCGACTGCGCGTGGCGGACGTCGACACTCAGATGGAGGGGGCGGCATGGCCCCAGTGCTGGCGCCAGCTGAGCGAGCGAGGTTCGCTGCGCTTCGAGACCAGCGTGCGCCACAACGAGGGGCATGAGATTCCGGTCTCCGTCTCCGTCAGTCTTGTGACGAGCGACGGTGAGACTTTCGCTCATGTCTGCATGGACGACTTGCGGGAGCGCCGAACTGCCGAACGCCGCATTCAGCAACTGCTGCGTTTCGACGAACTGACGGGTCTTCCGAACCGCCAGGGCCTCTTTGAAAGCCTGGCGGCCACGTTGCAGACCAGCGCCCAAACGGCGGTCCTGGTCGTGGAACTCGACCGCTTCAAGCGCGTCAACGATGGCCTCGGCCTCCAGATCGGCGACGCGGTGTTGCGTGAAATGGCGCAGCGAATCGTCGCCACCGTGCGCGGCGTCGACCTGGTGGCGCGCCGGGGCGGCGATGAGTTCGTGATCGTGATGCCCGCCCCTTCGGATTCGACGCTTCCCACGGCGCAAGCGCTGCTTGGGGTCATCGCCCAACCCCTGACGATCGAAGGCCACGAGATCCACCTGACCTGCAGCATCGGCGTGGCGGTGGCACCGGAAGACAGCGACGACGCCGATTCATTGATACGCCGCGCCAATGCCGCGCTGCAACAGGCCAAGCGGCTGGGCCGCAACCAGGTCTGCGTCTACGCCGGCGCGGTGCACGATGACGACCCCGAACGGCTGACGCTGGAGACTGCGCTGCGCCATGCGCTGCGCGACGAGCAATTTGAACTGCACTACCAGCCACAAGTCGACCTGAAGCACGGACGCATCGTAGGCGTCGAGGCCCTGCTGCGCTGGCGGCACCCGACGCTGGGCAATATCGCCCCCGATCGTTTCATCCCCATCGCCGAAGAGAACGGCCTGATCGTTGCCATCGGTGACTGGGTACTGCGTTGCGCGATAGAACAGGCGGCGGCCTGGCAACGTGCCGGGCTGCCGCCGCTGCGCATGGCGGTGAACCTGTCTGCGCGCCAGTTGGTGCAGCCTGACCTGGCATGGCGCATCGAAGGACTGCTCGCTGCGGCCGGCTTGGACCCCCGACTTTTTGGCGTCGAGGTGACCGAAAGTACGCTGATCGTCAATTTCAATCAGGCGGTGCAACACCTGCAGGCGCTCCGCGCGCTGGGCGTCGAGGTCTCGCTGGACGACTTCGGCACCGGCTACTCAAGCCTGGGCTATCTGCGCCGTCTGCCGGTGGACGTGGTCAAGATCGACCGCTCGCTGGTGCCAGACGTGGCGGCACCGGCTGAAGATGTGTCGATCACGCGAGCCATCATCACCATGGCGCACCGGCTGCAGATGAAGGTGCTTGCCGAAGGCGTCGAGAGCGAAGGCCAGGCAGCCTTGCTGGCCGCCAACCGATGCGACCAGATGCAGGGATATTGGTTCAGCGCCGCGGTGACGGCTGCCACGATCGAGACGATGCTGCTCGAGGGACGTCAGGTTGATCCTGTGCTGCTTGGACAGCGCTCCGAGCAGCGCACCTTGCTGCTGGTTTGCAGCGATGAAAGCACCGTCGCAGCGCTGCGCCGGCATCTGCTCACCGACGGCTGGCAGGTACTCGACGCCCCCGACGCCGAGCAGGCACGGCAGCTGATGGCACGACAACAGGTGGACGCGGTCCTTTCTGAGCACCGCATGCCGAAGATGGCCGGCCTGCAAATGCCTGGCGGGCTTGGCGCGGACAACGAGCATTGATTGCCGCCAGAAATCGACCCGGTACCTCCCGCGCCTGCAGTCCACTGCCTTGTTCCCCGGCCCAGGGCTCTATTCCCTGGTCCACGACTTCATTCCCCGTAGCCGGCAGCCGGCGCACCGGGAATACCCTCTTCCGGCCCCGAAGTCTTCTTGCCTACATTTCTTGTATGCAAGACAAGGCGTTGCTTGCATGCAAACCTTGACAACACGGACAACAGGAGCCCCCATGCCTCGCTTCGCCAAATCGCTTTTCGGTCAGGTGGTCATCGCGCTGGTGCTGGGCGTGCTCGCGGGGCTGTTCGCCCCCGAGTACGCCGTCAAGCTCAAGCCGCTGGGTGACGGGTTCATCAAGCTGATCAAGATGATCATTCCGGTGCTGGTGTTCTGCGTGGTGGTGCACGGCATTGCCGGCGCGGGCGACCTCAAGCGCGTGGGCCGGGTGGGTGTGAAGGCGCTGATCTACTTCGAGGTGCTGACCACCATCGCCCTGGCCATGGGCCTGGTGCTGGCCTTCGTGTTCCAGCCCGGCGCGGGCATGAACGTCGACCCGGCCAAGCTCGACCCGGCCGCGATGAGCGCCTATGCGTCGAACGCCGACAAGCTCACCAGCGGCGGCACGGTCGACTTCCTGATGAAGCTCATTCCCACCACGGTGGTGAACGCCTTCGCCACCGGTGACGTGCTGCAGGTGCTGCTGTTCGCGGTGCTGTTCGGCTGCGCGCTCACGCTGCTGGGCGAGCGCGGCAAGCCCGTGGCGGCGGTGATCGACGCAACCTCGCTGGTGCTGTTCAAGATCATGGGGATCATCATCAAGCTGGCGCCGCTGGGCGTGCTGGGGGCCATCGCCTTCACGGTGGGGCAGTACGGCGTCGGCTCGCTCAAGCAGCTGGGCATGCTGGTGGCGCTGTTCTACGGCGCGGTGCTGATCTTCGTGTTCGTGGTGCTCGGCCTGGTGATGCGCCTGTCGGGCTTCAGCCTGATCAAGCTGCTGCGCTACCTGCGCGAGGAGCTCACCATCGTGTTCGCCACCACCTCGTCGGACAGCGTGCTGCCGCAGATCATGGCCAAGCTGCGCCGCATGGGCATCCGCGACTCGACGGTGGGGCTGGTGATTCCGACGGGCTACTCCTTCAACCTCGACGCGTTCTCGATCTACATCACGCTGGCGGCCGTGTTCATCGCGCAGGCCACCAACACGCCGATCTCGATGGCCGACCTGCTGACCATTCTTGCGATTGCGCTGGTCACCTCCAAGGGCGCGCACGGCGTGCCGGGCTCCGCCATCGTGGTGCTGGCGGCCACGCTGCACGCCATTCCGGCGATTCCGGCCATCGGGCTGGTGCTCGTGCTGTCGGTGGACTGGTTCATGGGCATCGCCCGCGCGCTGGGCAACCTGATCGGCAACTGCGTGGCCACGGTGGCCATCGCAGCGTGGGAAGGCGACATCGACCGCGAGCGCGCGCACGCAGTGCTCGACGGGCGCTATTCCCCCGACGACGAACCGCTGGCCGATGCCGTCGTGCTGAACACCGGCACCGCCCCAGCCTCCAGCGCCCATTGAACCGCCCCCTGCCCATGCCTGCCGCCGACGTCAGCCCCACCGCCATTGCCGAACGCGTGGTCGAGGCCATCCTCGCGCAGAAGCTCGCACCGGGTGAGCGGCTCGGCGAGCAGGCGCTGGCCGAGAACTTCTCGGTGAGCCGCACCATGGTGCGCGAGGCGCTGATGCAGCTGCAGGCGCGCGGCTTCGTGGAGGTGCAGTCGCGCCGCGGCTGGTACGTGGTGGAGCCTTCGGCCGAAGAGGCGCGCGACGCGTTCTCGGCGCGGCGCATCGTCGAGGCCGGCATCCTGGCCGCGAGCGAGGGGCGGCCGCTGGCCAAGGTGATCCGCACGCTGCGCGACCACATCGCCGACGAGCAGCGCGCCATCGACGGCGCCGATGCCGCCACGCGCGCCTTCCTGCTGGCCGATTTCCATGTGTGCCTGGCCGAGCAGATGGGGCACCAGCTGCTGGTGGACGTGCTGCGCGACCTCACGGCGCGCACCACGCTGGCCGCCACGCTGTACCAGTCGACGCACGAGGCCTGGCAGTCGTGCGCGGAGCACGGCGCCATCGTCGAGGCGCTCGAAGAGGGCGACACCGGCAAGGCCCGCCAGCTGATGCTGGCGCACATCGGCAACGTGGAGCGCGCGCTCGAGGTCGACGCCGCCGCCGAGCCCGACGCGCCGAGCCGGCTGCGCGCCACGCTGGCGCCCGTGGCGCTGCCGCGCGCGAAGCGCTGACGTCGGCGCCGGAAGGCGCCGGAACTCGCCGCACCAGGGCGCGCCCGCTGACACGTTGCCGCTTACCGGCTCGGCTACAGTCCGAGTCACATATGAACTCTCCCCAACTCCAGCGCGGCGTCTTCCTCGCCCTTCTCGCCGCTGTCACTGGTGCCTTCATCTGGGTGCTCCTGCCGTTCTTCGGGGCAGTGCTCTGGGGCGTGGCGCTGGCGATCCTGTTCACGCCGCTGTACAAGTGGCTGCTGCGCAAGATGCGCGGCAAGCCCAACGCCGCCGCACTGTCCACGCTGGCGATCTGCCTGTTCATCGTGATCCTGCCGCTGGCCATGATCGGCGTGTCGCTGGTACAGGAGGTGGCGCTGGTCACGCAGAACATCCGCTCGGGCCAGATCAACTTCGCGGCCTACTTCCAGCAGATCCTGGACGCGGCGCCGCAGTGGCTGCTGAACCTGGTGGAGCGCTTCAACCTGGGCGACATGGCCGCATGGCAGGCGCGCATCTCGGCCGGTGCCGCGCAGGGCAGCCAGGTGGTGGCAAGCCAGGCGCTCACCATCGGGCAGAACACCTTCGACTTCGTGGTCAGCTTCTTCGTGATGCTGTACCTGCTGTACTTCCTGGTGCGTGACGGCGCCACGCTGTCCAAGACCATGCGCGACGCCGTGCCGCTGGCCAAGCCGCACACGCACTACCTGCTGAACAAGTTCACCACCGTGATCCGCGCCACCGTGAAGGGCAACGTGGCCGTGGCCATCGCGCAGGGCACCATCGGCGGGCTGGCCTTCTGGTTCCTGGGGGTGCAGGGCGCGCTGCTGTGGGCGGTGCTGATGGCGTTTCTTTCGCTGCTGCCGGCCGTGGGCGCGGCCCTGATCTGGGGGCCGGTGGCCATCTACTTCCTGGCCACCGGGCATTTCTGGCAAGGCGGCGTGCTGATCTTCGTGGGCGTGTTCGTGATCGGGCTGGTCGACAACATCCTGCGCCCGCTGCTGGTGGGCAAGGACACGCAGATGCCCGACTACATCGTGCTGATGTCGACCATCGGCGGCATGGCGATCTTCGGCATCAACGGCTTCGTGATCGGGCCGGTGATCGCGGCGCTGTTCATGGCGGCGTGGAGCCTGTTCGTGGACTCCGGGCACGTGGGCAACGGGCACGAGAGCCTCGACGCGCCGCAGCCGACGCCCGAAGCCGCCGAACACGCAAGGCACGGGCAGCAAGGCGCCCAGGACCGCAAGAAGGGCTGACGCCCCGGCGGGCGCCGGCCCGCCCGGTTCCCGCCCGCGCGCACCTTGCGCACTTGGCGCACCCATTCCGGCGCTTCGTCGCATGGCACTGGGCTCTGCAGCCGACCTGCGGGATCGTCGGGCCTCCAACTTCCGAAAAGGCCCGCCATGCATGTTTTCTCTCTCCTGTCCCGCCCGGCCGTGCGCGCCCTGTGCACCGCCGCGGCCCTGGTCCCGCTGGCGCCACTCGGGGCCCTGGCTGCCGACCTGAGCCTGAGCGTCGCCGACGGCCCGGCGGCGGAAGCCACGCTCTACGTCGCGCTCTACAACGACGCCGCCGGCTACACCGCCAGCAAGGCCGTGGCATCGCAGACCGCGCCCATGCAGGGCGGCAAGGCCCGGCTGGTGTTCGCGGGGCTGGCACCGGGGCGCTACGCGCTGCGGGTGTTCGCCGACGAGAACGGCAACGGCAAGCTGGACACCAACCTCATGGGCATGCCGACGGAGCGCTACGGCTTCTCCAACGACGCCAAGGGCAACCGCGCCCCGCCCGACTTCGAGGCCGCGGCGTTCAGCGTCGACGCCGACCTGCAGACCGTCATTCACCTGCGCTGAAGGAGCCCGCCATGGAACGCCGCGAACTCCTGCGCCTGCTCGCCACTGCCGGCGCCCTGCCGCTGCTGGGCCCCTTGAGCCCCTTGGCCTCTCTGGCGCGCGCTGCCGGCTCCGAAGGCACTGACAACTGGCAGGCCCAGTTCGAAGCCGCAGGCGCGCCCTGGAAGACCGCCTTCGCCACGCCCCCGGGCGACCTGCCGCTGACCCGCGCCACGGTGCGCGGGCGCTTCCCCGACGCGGTGGCCGGCACGCTGTTTCGCATCGGGCCCGCGGGCCACGACCTGGGCGGCGAGCGCTACCACCACTGGTTCGACGGCGACGGCATGGTGCATCGCTTCGTGATCGACGGTGCCGACGTGCGCCACCAGGGCCGCTATGTCGCCACGCCCAAGCGCACGGCCGAGGTGCAGGCCGGCCGCCGCCTGATGGAAGCCTTCGGCACCATGCCGCCGGGCGTCGAGCCGCCGACCTCGGCTGACAGCATCAATGTGGCCAACACCAGCGTGCTGCCGCTGCAGGGCGAGTTGCTGGCGCTGTGGGAAGGCGGCTCGGCCACCCGTGTGGATGCGCGCACGCTGGACACGCTGGGCGTGAAGACCTGGCGCGCCGACCTCGCGGGCATGCCTTTTTCGGCGCACCCGAAGGTGGACCCGGACGGCACGGTGTGGAACTTCGGCGTCAGCTCGGGCCAGGGCCTGCTGGCGCTGTACGAGATCGCGCCCGAGGGCACGCTGCGCCGCGCGGCGGTGGTGCCTGTGGCCGACATGCCGATGGTCCACGACTTCGCCGTGACGGAACGGCACCTGGTGTTCCTGATGCCGCCGCTGGTGTACGACGGCAAGCGCAAGGAGGCCGGCGCGAGCTTTCTGGACGCCCACGTGTGGCGGCCCGAGCTGGGCATGCGCGCGCTGGTGGTCGACAAGCAGAACTGGGACAAGCGCCAGATGCTGGCGCTGCCGACCGGCTTCCTGTTCCACGTGGGCAACGCCTGGGAAGAAGAGACGCCGCGCGGCACCTTGATCCACGTCGACTATGTGCGCTCGGACAACGCCGACACGGTGTTCACGACGAACCGCGAGGTGATGCGCGCGCGCCGCGTGAAGAGCACCGACCCGCACCTGACCGTCGCCACGCTGAACCTGGCCACGGGTACGGGCACGCAGACGGCCCTGGCGCAGGAGGCCGAGTTTCCGCGCATCGATCCGCGCCGCGTGGGCCTGCGCCATCGCCAGGTGGTTCACGCCACGCAGATACGGCGCGACCTGCCGGGATTCGGCGCGGTCGCACGCACCGACGTCGAGACCGGCCGCAGCCAGCGCTTCAGCTACGGCGCGCAGGCGATCGTGGAAGAGCATGTCTTCGTGCCGGACGGCCCGAAGCCGGGGTGGGTGCTGGGCACGGTGCTCGACTTCGGCCGGCAGAAGACGGTGCTGTCGTGCTTCGCCGCAGATCAGCTCGGGGCCGGTCCGGTGGCGCAGGCCACGCTGCCTTACACACTGCCGCTGGGCCTGCACGGCGCCTTCGTGCCGGCCTGAACGAGAGGGAGGGAGAGGGAGCGAAGGTGGCGCGCCCTCAGGCGGCCCACCAGCCTTCGTCGAAGCGCCCCTGCAGGAAGGCCACGAAGCCCGACACCTTGCCCGGCACCAGCTTGGGAGAAGGAAAAACGGCGTGGATCTCCTGCTCGGGCAGCGCGTGGTCGCCGAGCACCTCGCGCACCTTGCCCGTGGCCAGCGACTCGCTCGCCACGTAGCGTGGCATCAACGCAATGCCCAGGCCGTCGCGCGTCGCAGCCAGCACCGCCGACAGGTTGTTCGAGCGGAAGCGGCCCGACACCGGCACCGTCACCGGGTCGCCCTTGGGCGTGTGCATGCGCCAGAACTCGTCGCCCACCACGCTGCTGTAGATCAGCGCCACATGCGCGCCCAGGTCCTGTGCGCGCCTGGGCGTGCCGTGCTTCTTCAGGTAGGCCGGCGAGGCGACCATGACCCACGGGTTGGCGCCCAGGTAGCGCGCGCCCAGCGACGAATCGGCCAGCTTGCCCATGCGGATCGCGATGTCGATGCCCTGCGCGATCAGGTCCACGTAGCGGTCCTCGAAGCTCAGGTCGAGCTGCACCTGCGGGTGCCTTTGCATGTATTCCAGCGCCAGCGGCACCACCACGCGCCGCCCGAAGGCCACCGAGGTGCCCACGCGCAGCAGGCCCTGCGCCTGGTTCTGGCGCAGCTGCACGATGCTCTCGGCCTCCTCGGCATCGCGCACGATGGTCTTGCACTTCTCGTAGTACAGCGCGCCGGGCTCCGTGAGGCTCACGCCGCGCGTGTTGCGGTTGAGCAGGCGCACCTTCAGCCGCGCTTCCGTGGCCGCGACCTGCTTGGTCACGGTGGGCTGCGTGGTGTTGAACTCGCGCGCCGCCTTCGAGAAGCTCCCGGTCTCGACCACGCGCACGAACATTTCCATTGCCAACAATCTGTCCATGGGCCGGATCGTAGCCAGTTATTCCATGGCGGAATAGGTTTTATGGCCTCCAGCCGTCTTCTTCGAACACGCCCCGCTTCCTACAGTGGGCCCACCTCAAGGAGACATGCAAATGGCAAAGATGACAGCGGTCCAGGCCGCGGTGCTGGTGATGGAAAAGGAAGGCGTGACGCAGGCCTTCGGTGTGCCGGGCGCGGCGATCAACCCGTTGTATTCCGCGCTGCGCCAGCGCGGCAGCATCGCGCACATCCTCGCGCGCCACGTGGAGGGCGCCTCGCACATGGCCGAGGGCTACACGCGGGCCGTGGCCGGCAACATCGGCGTGTGCATCGGCACCTCGGGCCCGGCGGGCACCGACATGATCACGGGCCTGTACTCGGCCTGGGCCGACTCCATTCCCATCCTGTGCATCACCGGCCAGGCGCCGCGTGCGCGCCTGTACAAGGAAGACTTCCAGGCGGTGGACATCGAGTCGATCTCCAAGCCGGTCACCAAGTGGTCGGTCACGGTGCGCGAGCCCGGCCAGGTGCCGCAGGTGTTCCAGCAGGCCTTTCATTTGATGCGCTCGGGCCGCCCGGGCCCGGTGCTGGTCGACCTGCCCTTCGACGTGCAGATGGCGCAGATCGAGTTCGACATCGACGCCTACCAGCCGCTGGTGCCCTACAAGCCCGCAGCCACGCGAGGCCAGATCGAGAAGGCCCTGGGCATGCTGAACGCGGCCGAGCGCCCGCTGATCGTGGCCGGCGGCGGCGTCATCAACGCCGACGCGGCCGACCTGCTGGTGCGCTTTGCCGAGGCCACCGGCGTGCCGGTGATTCCCACGCTGATGGCCTGGGGCGCGATACCCGACGACCATCCGCTGATGGCCGGCATGTGCGGCCTGCAGACCAGCCACCGCTACGGCAATGCGACGATGCTGGCGAGCGACTTCGTGCTGGGCATCGGCAACCGCTGGGCCAACCGCCACACCGGCTCGGTCGAGGTCTACACCAAGGGCCGCACCTTCGTGCACGTGGACATCGAGCCCACGCAGATCGGCCGGGTGTTCACGCCCGACTTCGGCATCGTGTCGGACGCCAAGGCCGCGCTCGAGCTGTTCGTGCAGGTGGCCGAGGAAATGAAGGCCGCGGGCAAGCTGCCGTCGCGCACAGCATGGGCCGGCGAATGCCGCGACCGCAAGAAGACGATGCTGCGCAAGACCAACTTCGCCGACGTGCCCATGAAGCCGCAGCGCGTGTACCAGTGCATGAACAACCACCTGGAGCGCGACACCTGCTACGTAAGCACCATCGGCCTGTCGCAGATCGCGGCGGCGCAGTTCCTGCACGTGTACAACCCGCGCCACTGGATCAACTGCGGCCAGGCCGGCCCGCTGGGCTGGACCATTCCCGCCGCGCTGGGCGTGCGCGCTGCAGACCCCACGCGCAAGATCGTCGCGCTCTCGGGCGACTACGACTTCCAGTTCATGATCGAGGAGCTGGCCGTGGGTGCGCAGTTCAAGCTGCCGTACCTGCACATCGTGGTCAACAACTCCTACCTCGGGCTCATCCGCCAGGCGCAGCGCGGCTTCGAGATGGACTACTGCGTGCAGCTGGCGTTCGACAACATCAACGCGGCGCCCGACAGCGGCATCGAGCGCAGCTACGGCGTGGACCACATGAAGGTGGTCGAAGGACTGGGCTGCAAGGCGATCCGCGTTCGCAAGCAGGACGAGATGGCGCCCGCCATCGCCCGCGCCGAGGCGCTGATGGCCGAGTTCAGCGTGCCCGTGGTCATCGAGGTGATGCTGGAGCGCGTGACCAACATCGCGATGGGCACCGAGATCGACGCCATCAACGAATTCGAACCGCTGGCCGAGAGCACGGCCGACGCACCCACGGCCCTCGCGGTGGCCATGCTCGATTGAGAAGGAAAGACATGCCCAAGTTCGCAGCCAACCTCACGATGCTCTTCACCGAGCTGCCCTTCATGCAACGCTTCGAGGCCGCCGCCTGCGCGGGCTTCAAGGGCGTGGAGTACCTCTTTCCCTATGCTTTCGACAAGAAGGAACTCGCCGCCGCCCTGCGTGCCAACGGCCTGCAGCAGGTGCTGCACAACCTGCCGGCCGGCGACTGGGACCAGGGCGAGCGAGGCATCGCCTGCCATCCCGAGCGCACGGGCGAATTCATCGAAGGCATCGGCATGGCGATCGACTACGCCAGCGCGCTCGGCTGCCCGCAGGTGAACTGCCTGGTGGGCAAGGTGCCCGCGGGCGTGAGCGCGGAAGCGGCGCACCGCACGGTGGTCGGGAACCTGCGCATTGCCGCGCGAGAGCTGGAAGCGGCGGGCCTGCGCCTGCTCATCGAGCCGATCAACACCTTCGACATTCCCGGCTTCTTTCTCACGCGCACCGATCAGGCGCTGGCGCTGATCGACGAGGTCGGCTCGGCCAACCTGCGCGTGCAGTACGACATCTACCACGCACAGCGCATGGAAGGCGAGCTGGGCAACACGCTCGCCAGGCACCTGGCGCGCATCGGCCACATCCAGCTGGCCGACAACCCCGGCCGCGGCGAGCCGGGCACGGGCGAGATCAACTACCCGTGGCTGTTCCAGCACATCGACGCGCTGGGCTACGACGGCTGGATCGGCTGCGAATACAAGCCCCGCAGCGGCACCGTCGACGGCCTCGGCTGGCGTGAAGCGCTCACGGCAGGACAACAGCAACCGCAATAAGCACCGGACAAGGAAACGCAGACATGACAACGCAACAGAAAATCGGATTCATCGGCCTCGGCATCATGGGCGCACCCATGGCGGGCCACCTGCTCGACGCGGGCCACCAGCTGTTCGTGAACACCCACGGCAACACGCCGGAGCCCTTCGTGTCGAAGGCCACCATCTGCGCCTCGGCCGCCGAGGTCACGCGCCAGTCGGACATCGTCTTCATCATGGTGCCCGACACGCCCGACGTGGAGAAGGTGCTGTTCGGCGAGCCGGGCAAGGACGGCGTGGCCGCTGGCCTGAAGGGCTCGAGCGGCAAGATCGTGGTGGACTGCAGCTCGATCGACCCGATCGCCACGAAGGACTTCGCACGCCGCATCGCCGCCGCGGGCGCCGGCTACGTCGACGCACCGGTGTCGGGCGGCGAGGTGGGCGCCAAGGCCGCGAGCCTGACCATCATGTGCGGCGGCGATGAAGGCAGCTTTGAGCGCGTGAAGCCGCTGCTCGAGCGCATGGGCAAGAACGTGACGCTGGTGGGCGGCGTGGGCGACGGGCAGGTGTGCAAGGTGGCCAATCAGATCATCGTGGCGCTGAACATCGCGGCCGTGAGCGAGGCGCTGGTGTTCGCCTCGAAGGCCGGCGCCGATCCGGCGCGCGTGCGCCAGGCGCTGATGGGCGGCTTCGCGAGCTCGCGCATCCTCGAAGTGCACGGCGAACGCATGATCAAGCGCACCTTTGCGCCGGGGTTCCGCATTTCGCTGCACCAGAAAGACCTGAACCTGGCAATGCAGAGCGCACGCACGCTGGGCGTGTCGCTGCCGCAGACGGCGGGGGCCGCGCAGCTGATGAACGCATGCGCGGCGCTGGGCTACGGCCAGCTGGACCACTCGGCGCTGGTGCGCGCGCTGGAGGCGCTGGCACAGCACACGGTCACCCCCGACTGAACACCGGGCTGTGCTCAGGTCTTGGCTGCGTCCAGCGACTCTTTCAGGTTGCGCCGGCGCCATGCCCAGGTCTTCACGGCCTGCGGCAGGATGCCCAGGCACGACGCGTAGTACGTCACCTTGAAGCCCCAGAAGCGCGGCCCGATGGGCGTGTCGCGGAACAGGTCGCCGGCCAGGATGGACAGCAGCGCCTCCTGCATGCGCCAGACGTTGCGCGGCGCCATGAACAGGCGACGGATGGCCGGCGAGGTGATGCGGTAGATGAACCACGAGAACATCTTCGGCCCGTGCTTCATGACCTTCTCGTAATGGCGGAAGGCGCGCTCGGCCTCCTTCGCCTCGCCCTTGAGCCAGTGGTCGGCGGCGGTGGCGGCCTCGAAGCCGCTGTTCATCGCCAGGTACACGCCCGAGGAGAACATCGGGTCGACGAAGGCGTAGGCGTCGCCGACCATCATGAAGCGGTCGCCGCGGCAGAACTTGGAGTCGTAGGCGTAGTTGCCGGTGGAGGTGGCGCCCTCCATCAGCGTGGCGTTCGCAAGGCGCGCGGCCAGCTTGGGCGCGAGCGCGATGGTTTCCATCAGGAAGTCTTCCAGCGAGCCCTTGCGGCGCTTGAAGTAGGCGGGCGACGCCACCGCGCCCACGCTCACCGTGCCGTCCTTGAGCGGGATGTACCAGAACCAGCCATGGTCGAACCAGAACAGCGAAATGTTGCCCTCGAAGCGGCCCGGCCGGCGCTCGGCATTGGCAAAGTGGCCGTACAGGGCGGCGCTGGCGTGCTTGCGGTTGCGCTGCTTCACGTCGAACTGGTTCGACAGCAGCGTGTCGCGCCCGCTGGCGTCGATCACGAAGCGCGGACGCCAGGCGGTCTCGGTACCGTCGTCGGCCCTGACCTTCACGGCCGGCCGGTTGTCCGGCGTGCCCTTGCCCGCGTCCATGTCCACGCCCGTGACGCGCTGCCCCTCGAAGGTGCGCGCGCCGCGCTTGCCGGCGTGGCGGAACAGCAGCTCGTCGAATTCCGAGCGGCGCACGTGCACCGCGTACGGAAAGCTCTTGTCCATCGCCTGGCCGAAGTCGAAATGGCTGGTGTGGTCGTGCCAGGGCGAGACGAACTCAGCGCCGTGCTTTCTGATGCCGATGGCCTCCACCTCGGTGCGCACGCCCAGGCGGTCGAACAGCGGCATGTTCATGGGCAGCAGCGACTCGCCGATGTGAAAGCGCGGATGCTGCGCTTTCTCGATCAGCACCACGTCGTGCCCCTTGTCCGCCAGCAGCGCGGCCACGGTGGAGCCCGAAGGGCCGCCGCCGATGACCACGACGTCGGGGTCGGTGGTGGTGAAAGGTCTTGTACTCATGCGCTGCCCCTCCGTTGTCGTTTTGTAGTGTCGGTTGACATGGCCTTGTTAACCTTGATTGGCTATGGTTAACAGTCGCGAAGTTTAGCGAACCGGCCGTCCTGTCCCGCGCATGCGATGGGTTCAGGCGTTTTCGGCATTTCCCCCGTAAGAACAAGCCGCGCTTTTGCGGTAGCCTCGTTGCCCGTCCGAACCAAGGAGACTTTCATGGCTGCACCCCTTTCCCCCGCAGAAGAAGCACTTCGCGAGGCAGCGCGCGAATACCACCGCTCGCCCGTCAAGGGCAAGATCTCGATCACCCCGACCAAGCCCCTGCTGAACCAGCGCGACCTGTCGCTGGCCTATTCGCCGGGCGTGGCCTATCCCTGCCTCGACATCGCGGCCGACCCCTCGCTGGCGACCGAATACACGGCGCGCGGCAACCTGGTGGGTGTCATCACCAACGGCACGGCCGTGCTGGGCCTGGGCAACATCGGCCCGCTGGCCGCCAAGCCGGTGATGGAAGGCAAGGGCTGCCTGTTCAAGAAATTCGCCGGCATCGACGTGTTCGACATCGAGCTGGCCGAGAACGACCCCGACAAGCTGGTTGAGATCATCGCGGCGCTGGAGCCCACGCTGGGCGGCATCAACCTCGAAGACATCAAGGCGCCCGAGTGCTTCTACATCGAGAAGAAGCTGCGCGAGCGCATGAACATTCCGGTGTTCCATGACGACCAGCACGGCACGGCCATCATCTCGGCCGCAGCCCTCCTCAACGGGCTGGAGCTGGTCGGCAAGAAGATCGAGGACGTGAAGATCGCCGTGTCGGGCGCCGGCGCCGCCGCCATCGCCTGCCTGGACGTGATGGTCGGCCTGGGCGCCAAGCCCGCCAACATCTACGCCTGCGACTCCAAGGGCCTGATCTATGCGGGCCGCGCGGGCGGCTTCGACGAATCGAAGGCACGCTACGCCCAGCAAGACACCGGCGCCCGCACCTTGGCCGACGTGGTCAAGGACGCCGATGTGTTCCTGGGCTGCTCGGCACCCGGTGTCATGAGCGCCGAGATGGTCAAGACCATGGGCACGCAGCCCATCATCCTGGCGCTGGCCAACCCCGAGCCCGAAATTCGCCCCGAGCTGGCCAAGGCCGTGCGGCCCGACTGCATCATCGCCACGGGCCGTTCGGACTACCCGAACCAGGTCAACAACGTGCTGTGCTTCCCGTACATCTTCCGCGGCGCGCTCGATTGCGGCGCCACCAAGATCACGGAAGAAATGAAGCTGGCCTGCGTGCGCGAGATCGCCGACCTGACCAAGGCCGACATCAGCGAAGAGGTGGCCACCGCCTACGCCGGCCAGGAGCTGGCCTTCGGCCCCGACTACATCATTCCGAAGCCCTTCGATTCGCGGCTGATCCTGCGCATTGCGCCGGCCGTGGCCAGGGCTGCCGCCGCGTCGGGCGTGGCGACCCGCCCGATCGAGGACATGGAGGCCTACCGCCAGCACCTGACGCGCTTCGTCTACCAGACCGGCATGTTCATGCGCCCGGTGTTCACCGCCGCCAAGCTGGCCACCGCCAAGCGCGTGGCCTACGCCGAAGGTGAAGACGAGCGCGTGCTGCGCGCCGCCCAGTGGGCCGTGGACGAAGGCCTGGCCAAGCCCATCCTGGTGGGCCGCCCGGCCGTGATCGAGGCGCGCATCCAGAAGGCCGGCCTGCACATCCGCGTGGGCACCGACTTCGAGATCGTGAACCCCGAGGACGATCCGCGCTTTCGCACCTACTGGGAGAGCTATCACAAGCTCATGGGCCGCCGCGGCGTGACGCCGGAGGCCGCCAAGACCATGGTGCGCCGCTCCAACACCACCATTGCCGCGCTGATGCTGCACCTGGGCGATGCCGACGCCATGATCTGCGGCCTGGTCGGGCGCTTCGACGTGCACCTGGAGCACATCCGCAACCTGATCGGCCTGAAGCGCGGCGCGCCGGGCTTCGCCACGCTGAACGCGCTGACGCTGGACAAGCGCACCGTGTTCATCACCGACACCAACGTGAACGAAGACCCGACCGCCGAGATGCTGGCCAGCATCGCGGTGATGGCCGCCGATGAGGTGCGCCGCTTCGGCCTGCCGCCGAAGGTGGCCTTCCTGTCGCACTCGAACTACGGCACCTCCAGCCGCGGGTCGGCGCGCAAGATGCGCCTGGCGCGCGACCTGTTCGCGCAGATGGCGCCCGACATCGAATGCGACGGCGAGATGCACGGCGACGCGGCCCTGTCCGAAGACGTCCGCCGCACCGCCCTGCCCGAGACCACGCTCAGCGGCGAGGCCAACCTGCTGGTGTGCCCGAACCTGGATTCGGCGCACATCCTCTACAACGTGCTGAAGATGACCGGTGCCAACGGCATCACGGTGGGCCCGGTGCTGCTGGGCGCGGCCAGCTCGGCGCACGTGCTGACGCCGTCGTCGACGGTGCGCCGCATCATCAACATGACGGCGCTGGCGGTGGCGAAGGTGACGGTCGACAAGTAAGCGGCGGGAACGGCAGGCTCAGGCGTGGAACGGTGAGGCCATCGGCACATCGGCCGGGTCGAACACCTTCCATGCCAGCAGCTCCTCGTTTTCCGGCGGCGGCTCGCTGCCGCCGACGCGGCTGGGCTTCCAGTCGAAGCGCTGCCTGGTGTCGGCCAGCGCCTCGGCGCGCTTGAAGGCAGCCAGCGCCCAGTCGATCACCGGCGCGCCCAGCACGTCCTGCAGCTGGCGGTAGAAGCCGAACTCCAGCGTGCAGCCGAGGATGAGCGCCTCGGCGCCGTCTTCGTCGATGGCGCGGCGACCCTGTTCGATCATGCGGCGCACCGTGTCGTCACGATCGCGCTGGAAGTCTTCCACGCCCAACTGCAGCGCGCGGCACGAGGCCAGCAGGTGCCCATGGCCGTACTCGCGCACGCGCGACTCGATGCGCGGCACCCACTTGCGGCGCCCCACGATCACCGACACCTTCTGCGCCAGGTTCGATGCCACCTCGAAGGAGGCCTGGCACGGCGCGACCACCACCGTCTCGCTCGAGATCTCGCGGGCCTCGACCAGCACCGGATCGTAGAAGCAGCCGAGCACCACGGCGTCGAAGCGCTTGACGGCGGCGTCGCGCACCACTCGCACGATGTCGGCGCCCAGCAGCGCCTCGTAGCTCTGGTACTCGACGTGGTGACGCACCGAGGCGTTGCGCAACGAGACCACCTCGACCTCGGTGCCGGGGTTCTTCACCTCGGCGAATTCACGGGCGAAGCGCTCGTTGTAGGTGTCGTTGCCGACCGTCCGGATCCATCGCACGCGCAGTGTCATGGCGGCTTCTCCTTGTGGGGGTTGCAGCGCTCAGGCCAGCGCTTCTTCGTCGTTTTCGGGCGCGAAGGCCTCGCCCAGCGACTTTTCCAGTGGCCGGTAGAGCTCCGGCATGAACATCGTGCGCGACAGCAGCAGCCGCGCGCGCGGCGCCACCAGCACGCGCAGCTTCGCGCCTTCGCGCACGTGGGCCGACACCACCGGCTTGCCCTCGTCCGAGAAGGTCATCACCAGGTCGGGGAAGCGCGCGATGCGCTGTCCTTCCTGTTCCAGCAGCATGTACTCGTTGATGAAGCGCAGCGTGGTGCGCACCGGGTCGTCGAGCTCGACGATGCCCACGTCCAAGCCTTCCTGCTGCTCGCAGCGATAGCTGCGCACCGTGCCCTCGGCCACGATGCGCCCGTGCAGCGAATTCACCACGGCATCGACGCCGCCGTCCAGATACGCCTGGCCCAGCGCAATGGCATGGCTGATGGCGCCCGGCGCGCCGTGCTGGCAGGCATAGCCCACGTTCACCGGGTTGCGCGCCACAGCCACCAGGCCGCCCGCTTCCACTGACGCGCGGCGCACCACGGCGGAAGTCTGCTCCAGCCGGCCCGAGACCACGCCCTCTACGTAGCGGTTCGATTCGCCGCCAGCATAGGCCTGCACCGAGAGGTAGTCCGGCTCGGTGTGCAGGCCCAGCGCACCCATCACGCTCGAGGGGTGCGCGCGGCCGTTGCAGGCCAGGTCGATCACCGGCAGGCCGCTCATGGCGGCATGGAACCAGCCGTTGACCGTGGTCTCGGCGCCGTTCTCGTTGGCGTGCAGGCCGACCAGCTTGCGGCCCGTGGGCAGTTCGCGGCGCAGCAGCTCCAGCGTACGCAGCAGGTGCGCGGGCTGCACGTGCGGATCGGGCGCGGCCGGGGCACCCACGAGCGCCATGGTGGCGGTGAGCGCGGACGGGTCGAACTCGTCCACGCTCCACAGCTGCGGCGTGCCCACCTGCAGCGCCAGCCGCGCGGCACGCTCGCCGGAGGCGATGAGTCCGCCGCCGCCGCCGCCCAGGATGGCGCCGCCCCAGATGGCCGCGCGGATGTCGTCGCTTGTCAGATTGCGTTTCATGGATGCGTTGTTCCTGTGTGTGATGAAAAGAAAGCGGGAGGGGGCTACTTGCGAACGCTCTTCAGGACGCCGGAAAAAAAGCTGTAGAGCGCGTCGCCGGCAATCACGCCGCCAGCGAACACCTCGAGCTTTTCGCGCGCGGAAACGCCCAGCACACGGTGCGCGACCAGGCGGCAGGCGATGCCGGCCGCGACCATCCAGCCGGCCATCGGGCTGGCGATGAGCAGGCCGGTGGCGAACAGCACGCCGAGTTGCTGGCGCGCGCCGCCGAGTATCTGCAGCACGGCGCCCGGCACGGCCCACAGCGCGAGGTTGCGCGCGGTGTCGCCCGAGATGCCGGCCTTGATGGCGGCCACGTAGGCTGCGTTGATGGGCGCCGTCTGGTGGTTGGCGAAGAACATGCTGTACGTGCAGGCGACCACGACGATGGCCACCGCGAAGCCCACCATGCCGGCGATCATCTGTTCGCGCCGACCCTCGGTTTCGAAGGGCGTGCCGGAGGTCTCGCCGCGCAGGATGTGCCCGGCCTTCAGGTCGTAGCCCATGTCGGCGAAGGCAGGGCCGGTGGCGGCGGAGAAGCCCGCCAGCACCACCAGCGCCTCGGGCGGAAAGCCGATGAGGATGCCGACCAGCAGCGAGATCAGCGCCACCGCGAAGGCTGGGAACCAGCCCGAGTGCATGGCCGCAATGCCCACGATCAGCTCGTGCACGAAGGCCGCAAAGGTGCCGTAGACGACGAAGCACACCAGCATGCCGGGCGACATGCCCGTGTACACGCCCGTGCCCACGGCCAGCAGCACCATGATGGCGAGGTAACCGACGCTGCCCAGGCGCAGCGAGCGGCCGAGCGCGGTGGCGCCGCGGGCCTCTTGCGCGGCGAACGAGGCCGAAGCACCCGGCGTGGCACCGCGCTTCTTCAGCACCACGCGTCCCACCTGCACCAGCGCCACGATGCCCGCGCCGATCATCATCCCGTGCGGCACGTAGAGCGCGCCGATGTCCAGCCCGAACAGCGGCGCCGAATACCCGCGCACCAGCAGGCCGACGCCGAAGGCGATCATCGCGCCCAGCCCGCCGATCAGCGCCACGCCGAAGGCCGACATCGGCAGCTTGAACACCGCGCCCGCCACGCCCGTGGCCAGGCCGCCCAGCAGCAGCCAGGCCTGCTTGCCGCCGCCGTCGCCCGCCTTGATGGCCTCGGCGGCCGCAATGCCCAGCGGCCATGGGTTCTTCGCGGGGAAAGCGGGCGTGTCGAACATGCGGTAGAGCAGCCAGGCGTCCAGCAGCATCGCCAGGCTCACGCCGACGAGCATCGGCACCACCATGTCGGGCAGCCCGAACAGGAACGGGATGCCGATCGGCAGGAACAGGCTGTTGGCCGCACCGAAGGTGGCCGACGAGATGCTGGTCTGCGCCAGGTTCTGCGCGTGCACCGAGCGGAAGCCGCGGAACATGGCCAGCGGCACGCGCGCCAGCGTCATGGCCGCCAGTGCGCCGATCAGCGAGGTGCTTGGCGTGATGCCCAGGCTCGCCAGCATCTGGATGCCGACGATGGCGCCGAACACGCTCAGCACCACGGTGAGGATCAGGTTGGCCGGGGCCAAGGCCTTCGGGTGCAGTTCGGCGTGTTGCTGCGCTTGCGCAGGGGCGGCACTGTCGGCCTGCAGCGGTGCGGCCGCCGTCACCTCATGGTTCATGGTCATTCCTTTGTAGTTCCATTTTATGGAACTCAATCCAATAAAACTGAACCAATGATAGAACCGCTCGATGCGCTGTCAAGGCCGGTTTCACCCGGATCGGGTCGCCGCCCGGCGCGTCGAACCTATGATCGCCAACCGCCACCACCCCAAAATATGAGCACTCTCGCCAACGCCATGGACGTCCTGAAGCTGATTGCGCGGCTGCGCCGCGACATCACGGTGACGGACGTGGTGACCGAGCTGGGCCTGCCCAAGAGTTCCGCCTCGCGCACGCTCAGCATGATGGCCGGCTATGGCTTTCTCGACCGCGACCCCGCCACGCGGGCCTACCGCCCGGGCGGCGTGATCATGGAAGCCTCGTACCACTTCCGTGCCTCGCGCAACGCCGCCTCGCTGGTGGAGGAAGCGCTCGACGCGCTGGTGCGCGAAACCGGCTTCACCGGCTACGTCAACGTGCTCGATGGCACCGACACGCTGGTGATCCAGATGCGCACCGGCACCGGTGCGCTGCAGATCTACACGCCACCGGGCAGCCGTGCGCCGGCCTACTCGAGCGCCATGGGCCGCGCGCTGCTGGCCCGCCTGGACGACGGCGAGGTGGCCGCGTTGCTCGGCCTGCAACTCGACAAGGGCCGCGGCGACGCACCGAAGACCCGCAAGGAACTGCTCGCGCGCTTGGCCGTCATCCGCGAGACTGGCTGGGCGCTGTCGCGCGGCGAGTACGTGACCAATGTGGCCGGCATCTCGTCGGCGGTGTTCGATGCGGCCACGCGCCAGACCTACGCCTTCGGCCTGGCCATCCCTGCCGAGCTGCTGACGCAGGCGCTGATCGATCGCTTCGGCGCCATCGTGCGCGACGCCGCGGCAGGCGTCGGAAAGAGCGTGGGCGATCCGTATTGGCTTGGTTTTGGTGCGACAAACCCCTGAAATCAAAGGGATTTCCCACGAAAGGTGCCAATAGCGCACCACCATGATTCGCAGGAAGGGTTCGCACCAATCACGTGCGGGCACCGTTTTTGCTTGAATGCGGAAGACCTACCTTGCATTCACCTTTCACGGATCGATCCCGCATGAACAAGCGCCACCTGCTCCAGTCCTTCCTCGCCGCCTCGGCCCTCAGCTTCGGCCTCACGTCGGCCTTTGCCCAGGCCCCGACGCCGATCAAGTTCCAGCTCGACTGGCGCTTCGAAGGACCGGCCGCGCTGTTCCTGCACCCCGCCGCTAAGGGCTACTTCAAGGCAGCCGGCCTCGACGTGAGCATCGACGCGGGCAATGGCTCGGGCGGCACGGTCACGCGGGTGGCCTCGGGCGCCTACGACATGGGCTTTGCCGACCTCGCGGCGCTGATGGAGTTCCACGCCAACAACCCCGACAGCCCTAACAAGCCGGTCGCGGTGATGATGGTCTACAACAACACGCCCGCCTCGGTCATGGCGCTCAAGAAGAGCGGCATCACCAAGCCCGCCGACCTCACGGGCAAGAAGCTCGGCGCGCCGGTGTTCGACGCGGGCCGCCGTGCCTTCCCGATCTTTGCCAAGGCCAACAACATCGGCGCCGTCAACTGGACCGCCATGGACCCGACGCTGCGCGAAACCATGCTGATGCGCGGCGACGTCGACGCCATCACCGGCTTCACCTTCACCTCGCTGCTCAACCTGGAAGCGCGCGGCGCCAAGACGGCCGACGTGGTGGTGCTCCCCTACCCCGACTACGGCGTGAAGCTGTACGGCAACGTGATCATCGCGTCGCCCAAGCTCATCAAGGAGCACCCCGAGGCGGTGAAGAAGTTCCTCTCGGCCTTCGCCAAGGGCGCGAAGGAAGTCATTGCCAACCCGGCCGTGGCCATCGAGTCGGTGAAGGCGCGCGACGGCATCATCGACAGCAAGCTCGAAACGCGCCGCCTGCAGCTCGCCATCGACACCGTCATCAACAGCGCCGACGCGCGCGCCGAAGGCTTCGGCGCGGTCAACGCGGGCCGCATGTCGCTGATGGCCTCGCAGGTGTCGGACGCGTTCAACACCAAGACGCGCGTGAGCCCCGACGCGGTGTGGACTGCGGCCCTGCTGCCGCCGGCGGCCGAACTGAACGTCCTGAAGAAGTGATGGCCAGCGACGCAGCGCAAGCGGCCGCCCCTTTCGTCGACTTCCAGGACGTCTGGCTCGCCTACAACGAGGAACTGCTGCGCGAGAACCACTTCGCGGTCGAGGCCATCGACCTGAAGGTCAAGCGCGGCGAGTTCATTGCCATCGTCGGCCCCTCGGGCTGCGGCAAGTCGACCTTCATGAAGCTCACCACGGGGCTGAAGATGCCCTCGATGGGCAAGATCCGCATCGACGGGCAGCCCGTGACCGGGCCGCTGAAGATCTCGGGCATGGCCTTCCAGGCGCCGTCGCTGCTGCCGTGGCGCACCACGGTCGACAACGTGCTGCTGCCGCTGGAAATCGTGGAGCCCTACCGCTCCAGCTTCAAGGCCAAGCGCAAGGAATACGTCGAGCGCGCGCGCAAGCTGCTGCAGAAGGTGGGCCTTGCGGGCTATGAAGACAAGTTTCCGTGGCAGCTCTCGGGCGGCATGCAGCAGCGCGCAAGCATCTGCCGCGCGCTCATCCACGAACCCAAGATGCTGCTGCTCGACGAGCCCTTCGGCGCGCTCGACGCGTTCACGCGCGAAGAGCTGTGGTGCATCCTGCGCGACCTGTGGACCGAGCAGCAGTTCAACGTGATCCTCGTCACGCACGACCTGCGCGAATCGGTGTTCCTGGCCGACACGGTGTATGTGATGAGCAAGAGCCCGGGGCGCTTCGTGGTCAAGCGCGACATCGAGCTGCCGCGCCCGCGCGAGCTGGAGCTCACCTACACCAAGGAGTTCACCGACATCGTGCTCGAACTGCGCAGCCACATCGGCGCCATCCGCAACACCGGCATCAGTGCCGCGCAGACCGCCGCCGCGGTGTCTCACTGAGGTCGCGCCATGAAGAACACCAAGCAAATCGAACGCTGGTCGCCCTGGCTGCTGCTGGTCGCGGTGCTGCTGCTGTGGCAAGTGATCTGCGCGGGCTTCGAGGTTTCGGACTTCATCTTTCCGAGCCCCTTGCGCATCTGGAACCAGTTCTGGGAATACAAGGAAATCATCGCGGGCCATGCATGGCGCACTTTCTGGGTCACGATGGCGGGCTTCGGCCTGGCGATCGTGGTGGGCGTGCTGCTGGGCTTCGTCATCGGCAGTTCGCGCATCGCGTATGCGGCGGTGTATCCGCTCATGACGGCCTTCAACGCGCTGCCGAAGGCGGCCTTCGTGCCCATCCTGGTGGTGTGGTTCGGCATTGGCGCGGGGCCGGCGATCCTCACGGCCTTCCTGATCAGCTTCTTCCCGATCATGGTCAACATCGCGACCGGCCTGGCCACGCTCGAGCCCGAGCTCGAAGACGTGCTTCGCGTGCTGGGCGCCAAGCGCTGGGACGTGCTCATGAAGATCGGCCTGCCGCGCTCCATGCCCTACTTCTTCGGCTCGCTGAAGGTCGCGATCACGCTGGCCTTCGTCGGCACCACGGTAAGCGAAATGACGGCCGCGAACGAGGGCATCGGCTACCTGCTGATTTCCGCCGGCTCGGCCATGCAGATGGGCCTGGCCTTCGCGGGCCTGATGGTGGTGGGCGCGATGGCCATGCTGATGTACGAGCTCTTCAGCGTGATCGAGAAGCACACCACCGGCTGGGCGCACCGCGGCTCACAAGCATGAAGCACTCCCCCAGTCTTCGCGCACTTCGTGTCGCTTCGCCAACCCCCTCGCCGGGGGCAACACCAGCGGCCCGGCAAAGCCGGTTCCGCGGCGTTCCCCGAACGGACATGCGGGCATGACGCCGGCGCAAGCGATCCGCGCGCTGCGTCGCGCCGACGAGGTGGCCCGCCGCGCGATGGCGATGGGCCGCCATCCTTTCGGTGCCGTGCTGGTCGCGCCCGATGGCGAAACCATCCTCGCCGAGCAGGGCAACATCGACACGGTGCACCACGCCGAGGCCACGCTGGCGCGCCACGCCGCTCTGAACTGGCCGCCAGAGTACCTGTGGCAATGCACGCTGGTGACCACCTTCGAGCCCTGCGCCATGTGCGCGGGGACCAGCTACTGGGCGAACATCGGGCGCATCGTCTACGGCGCGGAAGAGTCGGCGCTGCTCGCGCTCACCGGCGACCACCCCGAGAACCCGACGCTGAGCCTGCCCTGCCGCGAGGTGTTCGCGCGCGGCCAGAAGAACATCGAGGTGGTCGGGCCGGTGGCTGAAGTGGCCGACGAGATGATCGCCACGCACCGCGGGTTCTGGGACCAGCGCTAGAACGCGGAGGGCGCCGCCGCGCTCACGTCGGCGCGCGCAACGATGTCGCGCAGGTCCGACCCGACGGCCAGCGTGCCCATGACACCGGCGTGCTGCCCGCCCAGTCGCGACGCCGCAAAGCGCTCCGCAACCGCGCCGTCGCTGTGCCGGAGCATCTCGCTCGCCTGCAGCGCCAGGGCCATGCGCGTCACCACAGCGCGCGCATTGCCCTCGTCGACGGGGCCCGCGTGCAGGTCGTCGCGCAAGCCGGCAATGAACTTCGCATGCGCCGCATCGGTAACGCCCGGCTGGGAGACTTCGTCGAGAAAGACGTCGAGCGCACCCTTTTCACGGTCGAGCGCACGCACCACGTCCATGCACATCATGTTCGTCGTGCCTTCCCAGATCGAGTTGAGCGGCGCCTCGCGGTACAGCCGCGCGATGGGGTTCTCCATGATGAAGCCGTTGCCGCCGTGGACCTGCAGCGCTTCGTAGACGAAGTACGTCGCACGCTGGCAGTTCCAATACTTGACCACCGGCGTCGCCACGCGCGCGAGCAGCCGCTCCCGTTCGTCCAGTGCCATGCTGTCGGTCGCCCGTGCAACGCGCATCGACGACCACATGGCCGCTTCGCTTTCCAGCGCCAGGTCGGCCAGCACGTTGGTCTGCATCGGCAGGTCGGCCATCCGGCGGCCGAAACCGTCGCGTGTCGAGGCGTGATGGATCGCCAGTGTCAGCGCCTGGCGCATCAGACCCGCCGAGCCCACCGCGAAGTCCATGCGGGTCAGGTGCGCGTGCGACAGGATCTCGCGGATACCGCGTCCCTCCTCTCCGACCAGCATGGCCCAGGTCTTGTTGAATTCGACCTCGCTCGACGCATTGGAGCGATTGCCGCACTTGTCTTTCAGGCGCTGTACGGCAATGCGGTTGGCACTGCCGTCCGGCAGGAAACGCGGAACGAACAGGCAGCTCACGCCGGACGGGGTTCGCGCCAGCGTGTAGAAGCCGTCCGACGTGGGCACCGAAAAGAACCACTTGTGGCCCGTCACCTGGTAGACACGCGCGCCGCCCTCGGTGCCGGCGAAGACGGCCGTGGTCTGGGTCTGGCGCAGGTCGGAGCCGCCTTGTTTCTCGGTCATGGCGTAGCCGATGACGGCACCTTTTTTCTGCGAGAGCGGCAGCCGACGGGGGTCGTAGTGCACGGACAGTGTCTTGTCCCGCCAAGCTGCAAACTCAGGCCGCTGCGCAAACCCTGCACAGGCGGCGTACGCCATGCCCATGGGGCATGCGGTGCCGTTCTCGACCTGGTTCCACAGGTAGCTCAGCACCGCGCGTGCCAGGTGGCCCGACGGCTCGGTGGTGGTCCAGGCCAGGCCGGCAACGCCGTGCCCGATGCCCAGCGCCATCAGTTGATGCCAGGCGGGATGAAACTCCACCCAGTCCAGGCGGTTGCCGAAACGGTCGTGCGTGCGCAGCTGGGGGCTGTGCTCGTTGGCCAATCTGGCCAGATCCTGCACCTCTTCGTTGCCCGCCAATGCGCCAATGCGCGTCGCGTGGGGCGTGCTCCAGGCCGCATGGCGCGCCACGAGTTCCCGCAGGGCCACATCGCCGGTGAACGCGTTGTAGCCGACGCAAGGCCGGGCCTGGTTCAAGACCTTGTGCGTTTCGACGCCCTCGGGCGAAGAGAATGCCAACGCCGGTGCGGTACTTTCGAGAGGCATGTTCATGAAGATCTCCTGGGCTGGCCGCGCTGCAGGCCCACCGTGCAACGCTGCGCCGTGGCCATGGTGAACCCTTCTTCGCGATCCGTGAATCGGTAGTCGCTCTTTGCCGGCCCGCGCATCGCCTCCCGAAGCAGCCACAATGGCACAGCCTTTGCGTGCCCGAGGTGCAGCGATCCGGCGGCTCCCCTGCCACCCTGTCGCGATGTAGTCTTTGGAATACACGATGCCGAGCACGCGGCCACCGGGCTCACCATTCAGGTGCCATGCCACCGGCCGGACGCGCAGGGCGTTGCAACCGCTGATCCCCACGGAGGCTTCCTTGGCCAAGCTGGACCCGCTGAACACATCGCGCTACTGGCATGTGCCGGACCTGCCGGGCATGGACATGCTGCACGCGGACTTCACGACCCACGAGTACGCGCCCCACGTGCACCATTCCTTCGTGATCGCGGTCACCGAAATCGGCGGGTCTGAATTCAAGAGCCGCGGGCGAACGGGCGTTGCGCATGAGCAAGCGCTGCTCGTGTTCAACCCGGCCGAACCCCATTCGGGTCGCATGGGCGGCAGCGCGCGCTGGCGGTACCGGTCTTTCTACCTGGCGGAGCCGGGCATCAGGCACCTGATGACCACGCTGGGCATCGACCAGACCCGGTACTTCGGCGCGAACGTCTTCTGCGACCCGGAGCTCATCGCCAGCTTCCTGGAACTGCACCGCGCCTTCGACGGAAACAGCACGCAGTGGGACCCGTTGCGCCAGCAGGAGCTGTTCGTCCACAGCTTCGGCACGCTCTTCCAGAACCACGCGCAGCCAGGGCAGCGCGTGCTCCCGGTGCCCGCGGACGCCCGCGTGCTGGCGCCCGTGCTCGAACTGCTGCACGACGCCTTCTCGGAGCGACTGACTCTCGAACAGATGGCCTCGGCTGCCGCGCTCACGCCGTTCCAGCTGATCGGCGCCTTCAACCGAACCATCGGGTTGACGCCCCACACCTACCTGACGCAGTTGCGGCTCAGGGGCGCCATCGCTCAACTCACGGCCGGCCGGTCCCTGATCGAAGCCGCCGTTGCCAGCGGCTTCTACGACCAGAGCGCCCTCACCCGGCATTTCAAGCGCACCTTCGGCATGACGCCCCTGCAGTACGTCCGCGCCCGGACCTGCTGAGCGGCCGCTTCTGCGGCCCTCGCGCCGCGCGTTGAAGACCTTTCCCCTTTTTTGCTCCCGCAGGGCCCTGCAGGGCACGCTGCGCGCCCGCGCCACCTGCGCGGGGATGCACCCCAACAGAGTTTCGACGCCCTTTTCGGCGCCAATGCTGCGCTGCGCAATTTTTGCCAATACGGGCATCCACGCGCTGTCTATCGTGCAACTCAATGACTCAGGTCCACGCAAAGTAATCAGTTGGTTTTCAATGACATTGAACTCACAGGTGACCCATGCAAAATGTTGATCGCGGCATTACCGGTTCTTCGCTCGCAGGCTCTGCAATCCTGCTGGAAATAGGCGCGGAGTACGGAATCATCGAAATTCTCCAGAATTCGCCTGTCGTGGACGCCGCAATGGCATCACGTTCGTGCGGCATCAAGGAGTCGGTCATTTCAGCCTACCTCGACTCGCTGAGCAAGGCGGGCATCATCGAGGTATTGAATCCACAGGCACCGGCAACCTACAAGGCCGGCAGCAATTTCGACGAATTGATCAACGAGGTCGGCTACCTTTCCTGGGCATTGCGCGCCTGCGCGCCCTTGATCAACAACGCAAAAGAATTCTCGGAGAACAACGAAGAGGCGCAAGCCAAATACCCACGAAGCGGCGGGCTGGTGGCGCGCACGTCGAAATGGATGGGGGAGAAATCCTTTTACCCGCAGCCCGAAAATGCCATCGTTGCCATGGCCCCCAGGAAAATCGTGGATCTTGGATCGGGTTCAGGCGGCTTCCTGATTCGCATGCTCAAGAAGATTCCCGGCGCCACCGGCATCGGCATCGACCTGAGCGCATCAGCCACCGAACAGGCCGTTCGCGCGGCCAGCGAAGCGGGCATGAGCGAACGGCTGCAATTCGTGACCGCGCCGATCCAGATTCTGGTGGAAGACGCTTCCCTCATCCAGGACGCCGACATCATTCATGCGGGCTTCGTGATGCACGACCTTCTTCCCGCCGAAGAAGAAACGCTGGACGCATTGCTGCGCGCCTGCTGCGCCAATGCCACCAAGGGCACGCTGATCATCGTCGATGCAATTCCCGTGGCGCCGTCCAACTGGGAGAAGCCGTTTGCTGCGGCGTTCAATCATTTGCACAACCATTTCATGTCCAGAAAGCTCCTGAGCGAAGACGAATGGACTGAAAAAATGTTCCGTGCAGGCTTTTCGAATGTACGGGTCGAAGTTCTCGATCACCCTGGGGGGCGCATGCTGATGGCAAGCAAATAATGAAATTTCCACGGCATTTTTTAACCAACTGTAATTAGGAGTACGTCATGAGCGTTACCATTTCCGATCTGGTTGAGAGAGTTGAAAATCATCGCTGCTATTCCCATCCAATTTTCCGAAATTGGGTGAAGATCGAACCCGAGCCGCCCGTGGTGGGCGCACTCTTTCACCAGATCCAGAGCTTCTGCGCATCGACCCGGCCGGGATGGAATTTTCCGACCGCGCTCAAGACGCACGGGCTGCACCGGCAAAGCGAGCTGCTCGAGGAAATCGTCGAGAGCGAATCGGGCCACGGTCCCGAGCTGGCCACCATGGCGGGCTACATCGTCAACCAGTCGGCCGAGCGGCCCGTGTTCGCGGACCTCTACAACCAGGAGCAGGTCGAAGCCAAGCTCAAGGATTTTTCCAACCAATTGCTCGGCACCTTGCCCGGCTACGACATGGAGACCGGCATGACGGCGCAGGTTCGCAAGGCCATCGGCGTCTTCGAGCACCGCAAGCTGACGGACATCGAAAACACCTACCGCAATCTCGGTACCACGCTGGCGCTGGAGATGATCTCCAACAAGCAATTGATTCCGGGCGAAAAGTATTGCCTGGTCGACAGCGGCATTTACCACGCGAACCTCGACGTGCCCGAAATGCACTACCTGCTGGAGCACTGGGGCGAAGTGGGCGCCGAGCAGCACCACGAGCAAAACGCGCGCACGGCGGTCGAGCTGGCCCTGGAGACGGAATACGCCCATCTGGTCATCGAAGGCGCGGACGATTTCCTCGACTCGCTGACCGGCCTCTGGGACGTTCTGGATTCGGCCTTGCTGCAATCCGGCGTCGCGGAAGAGCGGAAATTGGCGTATGTCTAGCCAGGGGCTTCGCTGCTTTTTCGCCTGAATCGCATTTTCAGCACCGAACGAGGTTGCCCATGGCCGCTTACCTGATTGGCCGGATGTCCATTG
The DNA here is from genome assembly GCF_051216435.1 of Variovorax pasteuri. Classification (NCBI taxonomy): domain Bacteria; kingdom Pseudomonadati; phylum Pseudomonadota; class Betaproteobacteria; order Burkholderiales; family Comamonadaceae; genus Variovorax; species Variovorax pasteuri. Next base: position 327,093 of record NZ_JBPJZS010000005.1, on the reverse strand, counting down.
TCGATCCGGATCAATACAACGAATACAAGCAGCTCACGCCCGGGATCATCGAGAAATTCGGCGGCAGGTTTCTGTCGCGGGGAGGCGAACGCATGCATCTGGAAGGCGTTCTGGACGATCGGCGCGTGGTTCTTGTCGAATTCAAATCGGTCGACGCCGCGAAAACCTTTTACGAGTCGCCGGAATATACCTACGCACGGACCCTGCGAAATGGCGCTGCAATCGATATGCAGCTCGTGGTGGTCGAGGGATTTGAAGCGCACCAGACCGTCGCCCCTCGGCTTGATTGAAATTAAAAAATAACCGACTGGCGCGACCGATGGAGACTCGGTCGCGCCTGAATTACAAATGACAACATCCATTGCACTACCGGTCGCATCCAAGAGTAATTTCCTGTCATTCATGGCGCTGCTGTTCGGCGCGGCGGCGCTCGCGCTGGGCGGCGTCTTTCTCCGGCACAGCGAATTGCCTCCGACGGCCAGCGCGGTGTATCGGGTAGCGCTCGCCATTCCCATCTTCTTCCTGCTCGACAGGCTTGCCGCAAGAGCAGAGCCTGTGGGCATGAGCATTTCGACACCCGAAAAAATGCCGGTAATTCCGATCAAGCTCATTCTGGTCGGCTTCATTTTTTCGGGAAACCTGGCGCTCTATCACTGGTCCATGACCTTGACCACGCTGGCCAATTCGAATTTGCTCGCCAATCTCGCGCCGATCTTCGTGGTGCTCGGGTCGAGGTTGTTCCTGGGCAAGAAATTCAGTTCCGGATTCCTGTTCGGCATGCTGTTCGCATTGGCCGGCGCGTTCATCCTGATCGGCCACCGGCTCGACTTCGGCTCCAACTACATGACCGGCAATCTGCTGGGGCTGCTGACGGCGGTTTTCTACGGGTCGTACCTGCTGGCAGTGAGCCTCGTGCGTTCGAACTACCGGACCATGACCGTGATGGCCTGGAGCAGCGTGGGCACGCTGGTCGTGCTGTTGCCCATCACGCTGCTGCGCGGCGAATCACTGGTTCCGCACACGCTCAACGGCATGCTGATGCTGCTGGCGCTGGCGGTCGTGTCCCATGTCGGCGGCCAGGGCCTCATCGCCTACGCGCTGGCCAAGCTCCCCGCGGCGCTTTCCTCGATCACCCTGCTGGTGCAGCCCGTCATTGCCACCGTGCTCGGCGCCTACCTGTTCCACGAGTACCTGAGCGTTCCCGAATTCGTGGGGGGCGCCGTCATCCTGATCGGCATCGTGACCGCGCGCCGGTTTTCCTAGACATCCCGCAACCGAGGAATTCATGTCCCCTTATCTTTGCCATACCGAGCCCGATTGCTTCAGCTTCGAAGCCAACGTCGTGGCGCGCCGCCCGAATGCCGTTCTGCTTGATCGGTCTTTCTTCTATCCGGGCGGCGGCGGGCAACTGGCGGATCGCGGCGCGCTGCAATGGGCCGGCGGCGAGGCCAGGATCGCCCGAATCGAGATGGAGGGCCGCAATGCGTGGCACTGCTTCGATGACGCGGACATTGCCGCCATGTCGGCAATGCCCGCGGAGAAAGTCGTCGCCCACGTGGACCGCGACTTCCGCCTCATGATGAGCCAGCTGCACACCGGCCTGCACATCCTCAACGCGCTGGTCTATCAGCGCTTCGAGGGTTCGCTGGTCACGGGCGTGCAGATGGCGGCCGACGGCACCGCCCGCATCGACTTCGACCTGCCCGAGGCCGACAACAACGACCTGCGCAAGCTCGAGCCCGAGCTCAACACCCTCATCAGCGACGGGCTGCAGGTGAATGCGGTGTACCTCGACGCGAGCGCGCTCGCGCGCGAGCCAGGCGTGCTGCGCAGTCGTTCGGTCGCACCTCCGAGCCAGGACGACGGCACCACGCGCATCATCGAGATCGTGGGGCTGGACCGGCAGGCCTGCGGTGGAACGCATCTCACGAAGACCTCGCAATCGGCACCACTGCGCATCCTGAAGATCGAGAACAAGGGACAGCACAACCGGCGGATCCGGATCGGCCTGGTCAGGTAGGCCGCGCATGCCCGTCGAACAGGTTCAACAGGGCCCGGCAGGCCCTCTGCCCGACGGATTCCTGCCGCCGAACTGCACCTTTGCCGCGCAGGACTGGCAGGTTCTGGCCAGGCTGTGGTTTCCCGTTTCCCGCGTCGACGAGGCCACGGCCTCGCCGCGGCAGGTGACGTTGCTGAACCTGCGGCTGGCCGTCTACCGCATGCCCGAGGGGGTTCGCATCGGCCGCGACATGTGCCCGCACCGCGGGCTGCCACTGAGCACGGGACGCATCGACGACGACCAGCTGGTGTGCGCCTACCATGGCCTGCGCTTCGATGCCGACGGGCAGTGCCTCAAGGTGCCCGAGAAGCTCGCACCCAAGCCGGCGGCATGTTTCAGGGTCACGATGTTTCCGGCCGTGGAAAGGTACGGGCTTGTCTGGACCTGCCTTGCCCCCGAAGACGAACCGGTCATACCGCACATTCCCTCGAAGATCGAGGCGACCGTCCCGGGCGGACCCGCATCCGAGATCCAACTTCAGGTCGAAGATTGGATGAACTCGGCGAAATTCGATTTTCCGGGCTGTGAAGTAACGATCACCCCCAGCCACTGCCTGTCACTGCGGGCCCTCGCCCTGAACGAGTACCGAAGGCTGTTCGACACGATGGGCCTGACCATGGCCGCACACGCCTTGCCGGCCTCCCTCGCCTGACTGTTCGGCCTCGACGCCCGGCATCAAATTTTCGCCAATATCGCAGCGCGGCCCTCTGCCATGCTGTGACGCACAGCGAGGCCATCACATGACGCACATCTTTCGCCCAGCCAGCCCAGACGTTCCGGCGCTCACGTGCGCGACAGGCGGTGTGCGGCACGTGCCGCTGGTGCTGTACCTGCATCGCCTGCTGCTGTATCTAGCTTGCATCGGAAGGTATAGATCCGCCGGTCCGGCAGCCGTGTCCGCAACCGTTCACATCCCATTCGAAGAACAAGATGACTGTCTCTCCTGGCATGACCACCGTCGAGATATTGCGGACCCTGGTGGCATTCGACACGACCTCGCATCGCTCGAACCTCGAGCTGATCCATTGGATCGCCGACTACCTGTCGGCGCACCGGGTGAAGGTGCATCTCGTGCACAGCGAAGACGCACGCAAGGCGAACCTGCTGGCCAGCATCGGCCCCGACGCGGCGGGCGGCATGGTGCTGTCGGGGCACAGCGACGTGGTGCCCGTGGCCGATCAGAACTGGCGCTCTGACCCCTTCACGCTGGTCGAGCGAGACGGTCGCTTCCATGGCCGCGGCGCGGCAGACATGAAGGGCTTCATTGCCGCGTGCCTGTCGGCCGTTCCGTCGTGGCAGCAGCGTTCACTGGGTCGTCCGATCCATCTCGCCTTCTCCTACGACGAAGAGATCGGGTGCCTGGGCGTTCCACAGCTGGTGAGCCGTCTGCAGACGCAAGTGGCGGCACCCGCGGTGGCCATCATCGGCGAGCCGACGCAGATGCGGATCGGCGTCAGGCACCGCGGTTTCTTCGGGCATCGGGCGCTCTTCAGCGGGATGCCCGCGCATTCGAGCGACCCGTCGCTCGGCGCCAGCGCCATCGAGCCGGCCGCCTACCTGGTCACCTGCCTGGCGGGGCTGCGCCGCGCCTTTGCCAGGCAGGGCAACGAGGCCACGCTCAACATCGGCCGGATCGACGGCGGCACCGCGATCAACATCGTGCCGGGCTGCTGCGAGGTGTTGTGGGAGTTCCGCCCGCAGGACGAAGCTGCGGTGCAAACCGTTCACGAGGCCGTGCGGCAAGCCCTGAGCGACCTGCCCGCCGGCGTCACGGTCGACGCCGTGCAGGTTGCGGGCGTGCCGGCGCTGTCCACGCGCAACAACGGCGCGGCGGTTTCGGTGGCGCGCGAACTCGGCGCGCTCTGGCCGGAGGCCGACCTGCCGTTCGGCACCGAGGCGGGCTTCTTCCAGCAGGTCGGCATTCCCACCGTGGTGTGCGGCCCCGGCTCCATCGCCCAGGCGCACCAGCCGGACGAGTGGATCTGCGCCACGCAGCTGCAGGCCGCCGACCGCTTCATGCAATCGGCCGGCGCATGGGCGGCGGCCCCTTTGTCCACTCCCTCGCCCATTCAAACCGCATGACCCGGAAATGACAGATCTCAAAGACACCTTGAACCTGCTGAAAACGCCGTTCCCCATGAAAGGCGACCTGCCCCGCCGCGAGCCCGAACGGGTCAGGCGGTGGGCCGAACAGCGCGTGTACCAACGCATGCGTGCTGCGGCGGCCGGCCGCCCGCCGTTCGTGCTGCACGATGGTCCGCCTTATGCGAACGGCGACATCCACATCGGCCACGCGGTGAACAAGGTGCTGAAGGACATGGTGTTCAAGAGCCGCTTCTTCGACGGCTTCGATGCACAGTGGATTCCCGGCTGGGACTGCCATGGCATGCCCATCGAGCACCGCATCGAGCAGACCCACGGCCGGGGCCTGCCGACCGAGCAGGTTCAACAGCTGTGCCGCGAGTACGCCCTGCTGCAGACGCAGAGCCAGAAGAAGGACTTCCTGCGCCTGGGACTGCTGGGCGACTGGGACCACGCCTTTCGCACCATGGACTTCGGGACCGAGGCCAACGAGATCCGCTTTCTCGACCGTATTCGCCAGCGCGGCCTGCTGTTTCGCGGCCAGAAGCCCGTCAACTGGTGTGTCGATTGCCAGTCGGCCCTGGCCGAGGCGGAACTCGAGTACGCGCCCAGGCGTTCGACCACGGCCTATGTGGGACTGCGGGTGCTGGACGCGGTCGATTTCGCCTCGCGCTTCCGATGCCACCCCGTGCCCGACAAGCCGGCGCGGCTCGCCATCTGGACCACCACGCCGTGGACGCTGCCAGGCAACAAGGCCGTGGGCCTCGACCCGAATGCCAGCTATGGCCTCTACGACACGCCCGAAGGGCTGCTGGTGATGGCCGTGGAAAGCAGCAAGACACTGCTCGGCGCCCTGGGGGTGGCGCACGAACCCTGCGCGGTCGCGCCCGGCATCGACCTCGTCGGCCTCATGCTCGCGCACCCGTGGCTGGCGGCCGAGGTGCCCGTGGTGGCGGCGGACTTCGTGTCGCTCGACACCGGCACCGGCCTGGTTCACCTGGCGCCGGCACACGGCGCGGAAGACTTCGAGCTGTGCCGCGGCCTGGGCATCACCGGCGACAACGTGATCGACGGCGCCGGCCAGTTCGTGGCCGGCTTGCCGGCCGTCGGCGGCATGGCGCTGCAGGAAGGCAGCAAGGCCATCCTCGAGACGCTGGCGGCGAACGGCGCGCTGCTGCGGCAGGCGCACATCGAACATTCGTATCCCCACTGCTGGCGCCACAAGACGCCGATCCTCTTTCGCGCGACGACCCAGTGGTTCATCGGCATGGACCGCCGGGCGGAGGGCGACGCGCGCACGCTGCGCGAAACCGCGCGCGAGGCGATCAAGGACGTGCCGTTCTACCCCGCGTCGGGCCGCTCGCGCATGGAAGCGATGATCGACGGCCGGCCCGACTGGTGCGTGTCGCGCCAGCGCTCATGGGGCGTTCCGCTCGCCTTCTTCGTGCGGCGCAGCGACAGGTCCTTGCACCCCGAGACCGCACGCCTTGTCGAGGAGGTGGCGCAGCGCATCGAACGCGAAGGCATTGCCGCCTGGACCCGGCTGAGGCCGGCGGACCTGGGGCTCGACGAAACCGAGTACGAGAAACTGGCGGACACGCTGGACGTGTGGTTCGACTCCGGCTCCATCCACGCCACGGTCTACCGGGACCCGAAGCGTCCGGACGCGCACGGCGGACAGGCCGACCTTTACCTCGAAGGCTCTGACCAGCACCGCGGCTGGTTCGGCTCCTCGCTCATGACCGGCTGCGCGGCCGACGGCCGCGCGCCGTTCAAGGCGGTGCTGACCCACGGCTTCGCCGTCGACGCCCACGGCAAGAAGATGAGCAAGTCGCTGGGCAACACGGTCAGCCCGCAAGAGGTGGCCGACACACGGGGCGCGGACATCCTTCGGCTGTGGGTGGCCAGCACCGACTACGCCACGGACATCTCGGTGTCGAACGAGATCCTGGACCGCGTCGTCGAAATGTACCGGCGCATTCGCAACACGATCCGCTTCCTTCTGTTGAACGTGTCGGACTTCGACGCCGCCGCCGACGCCGTGCCCGCACGCCATCTGGAGCCGGTCGACCAGTACGCGATGGTGCGCTGCCGTGAGCTCGTCGCGCAGTGCCGCCAGGGCTACCGCGACTACGACTTCGTGGCGGTGACACGGCTCATCCACGGCTACTGCGCGGAAGAACTCGGCGGGTTCTATCTCGACGTGCTGAAAGACCGGCTGTACGCCAGCGCACGCGACGGCCACGCAAGGCGCAGCGCGCAGACAGCGCTGCACGTCGTCCTGAAAAACCTGCTGCTCCTGGCGGCGCCGATTCTCAGCTTCACCACCGAGGAAGCCTGGGCGGTGCTGATCGGGGCCGACGACGACAGCGTGTTCGTCCACACCTGGGACGAAGCCGCGCCGCCTCAGCTCGACCTGTCGCACCTCGGCGAATTCTGGCGGCAGGTGAAACAGCTTCGCCCCGGCGTCATGAAGGCGATCGAGGACGTCCGGTCGTCCGGCGCCGTCGGCCGCTCGAGCGAGGCGAGCATCGTCATCGAGGCACCCGCGCAGGTCATCGAAGCGCTGGCGCCCCTGCGCTTCGAGCTGCCGTCGATCTTCATGGTCGCCGAAGTGGCATTGAAGGCAAGCGGCGCGGTCGACATCAAGGTGCGGCGAACCGCGGCGCTGCGCTGCGCCAGGTGCTGGCGGCATGAGGCGACCGTGGCGCCCGACGACGCCGGGCAAGACATGCTGTGCGACCGGTGCCAGGGGGTGCTGCGCGGCTTTCCCGGCTTCGCGCGGGAAACGATGTCGTCGCCAGCGGGATGACCCAGCCGATTCAGTGGCCGGTCGGTGTCCGTGGCTGCGCGCGTTGCGTTTCGGCGGTGACATCGCCGAGGCGCAGCGACGCCTCGTCGCGCCAGTAGTTCACCGCCGCGAGCCAGCCCTCCCACACGCAGCCGTTGCAGCCGCGCCCGCAGCAGGTGGTGGGCTCGGGCGGCGGCGCACGCATCGGGACGCCTGCGGCATCGAGCAGCGCCTGCACGCGCGCGATCAGCGCCTGTGCGCCAGCGAGGTTCGTCGGCTCCGGCAGCCGGTCGATGAGGTTCATGCCTGCAAGCCTTCCAGGCATCGAGGTTGTACAACGCGACCCGGCGTCACCCGGCGCTCGGCTGCGTAAGCCCGATACAGTTCGAGAAAGCTCAAGAAGCTTAGGTCGGTGTCCACGCAAGCGGCAGCAGCCCGATTGACTCGCAAGCTCTGCTCAAGCACTTTCTCACCATGCAAACACCGGAGGGCGAACAACATTCACTCCCTCTTCACAGCAGGTCTGCCAGTTCGCCAGGCCACAACTGCGCGCTGTGAAGAATTCGCAGGATGCGAATGCAATCCTTTCCAACCCGGTAGGCCACGATGTACGGCGTGCGGCGAACGATCAGCTCGCGCGTCCCTTCGATGCGCCCTGGACGCCCGCCTTCTGGAAACCGAACCAGCACCAACATCTGCGTGGCGATGCGCTCGTCCACTGCGATCGCCGCGCGCGGGTCGTCCTGCTCGATGAAGTCGAAAATCCGCTCTCGATCATCCATCGCCCACGGCGACCACTCCAGTCTCACGTGTCACCTTCACCCGCTTTGAGCCGCGCAGCGGCTCTGCGCTTGGCGAAATGCGCTTCGACTTTCTCCTGGGGGATGGCGGGGCGCGGATCATCCAAGGCCTCCTGCACCTTGGCTCGGAACCAGGCGTCGTGCGCTGCAGCGTCAACGGTAAAACCCGCCGGCAATGCGCCTTCCTTGGCCACACGGGTCAGAACGATCCTCATCACGTCCGAGACGGTGAGGCCGATGTTTTCGAGCACCGCGATGGCGCGCTCCTTCACGTCAGCGTCGATGCGGGTCTGTACCAATGCGTTTGCGGCCATGGCGGGCCTCCAAGTCAAAAAACAACGGATTCATTGTAATTCAATTGAATGACATTGCGGATGTGTAACGGTGCAGCGCCTGGTTGGCGCTGGACCCGGCAGCAGGTGGGCTCTGCTCGTTGCTTGGCTGTCGGCGCCGGTTGAACTCAGACCCACCGGGGATGCGGCAGAAAGCTTGGACTGGTCAGCAAAGAATCGGGTGCAAGCGCTCCGTACCTAGCTTTCAACGATTGCCCCCTCGGCGGGCCCGCAGCCGCAGTGAGTGCGAGGCCAGTGCTGCCACGAACCACAACGTGGCCAAGCGAGCGCTGCGCGGCGTCGCAATCGGGCGCAAGAAAACCCGCATCTCGACTCTGCCGCCGACAGGCAAAGTGCTACGGTGATCTACACGTCGATCGGCTCGGCCCAGCTCGACGGCCTAGATCCCCACAGGCGCATCTGCGCAATGTTTCATGCCTGCAAGCCCTCTAGGCGTCGAGGTTCAGCTCGAACCGCATCTTCGCCCCACCCGATTCGCTCGACCCGATGGTGAGCTGCCCGCCGTGCAGGCGCGCCACCTCGGCCACCAGGTGCAGCCCGAGCCCCGCGCCGCGGCCGCGCGGCACCAGCCGGTGGAACGGCGCCACCACGCGCTCGCGGTCGGCCTCCGGAATGCCCGGGCCCGAGTCCAGCACTTCAAAGCCCGAGGGCTCCCACAACCGCACCTGGATGTCGCAACCCGGCCCGCCATGCTCGATGGCGTTCTGGATCAGGTTGGCCAGCGCGCGCTCCAGCGAGGGCGCGTCGCCGCGCACCCACAGCGGGCGCGGCGCATCGACCGAGAGCGTGCAGCGGTTCATGATGGCCAGCGGCGCAATGTCGCCGGCCATGCGCTCGCACAGCGCCTTCAGGTCGACCTGCTGGCGGTCCTGCGAGGCGATGCGGTCCAGCCGCTGCAGGTCGAGCAGCTGCTCGGCCAGCGTGGCCAGCCGCGCCGAAGCCTGCATCAGCTTCACCTTGAGCGGGTCGTGCGGCAGGCCCTCGATGTGGATCTGCAGCGTGGTGATGGGCGTGCGCAGCTCGTGCGCGGCGTCGGCCAGGAAGCGCTCCTGTCGGTCGTACCCTTCGTTGAGCCGGTCGAACGCGCGGTTCACGGCGTTCACCAGCGGGCGGATCTCGCTCGCCACGTTCGCCAGCGGCAAGCGCGTGGTGCGCTCGTGCACGTCGATGCCCTCGGCATGCTCGGCCGTGGCCACCACGCCCTTCAGGCCGCGCTTCACCACGAAGGGCGTCGCCAGGATCACGCCCAGGCAGGTCACCAGCGCCATCGGCGCGACCAGGAACAGGAAGGCGATGCCGGTGCCCTTGAGCGTGTTGCGCACGGTCAGCGGCCCGCCGGTCTGCGCCATCACCTCGACCGGGCCCGCGCGGCTCTCGACGCGCTCGAAGCGGGCCTTGGGCCGGGTGCTGTCGGGCTCGGGGTTGATGGCAACGCGGCCCATGCCGTCGAACGCGACAAGGAGCTTGAGGTATTCGGGCGGCACCTCGCCATGGCGCAGTTCCGCGCCGCGGGCATCGCGCACGATGAACCAGTACGGCGGATCGGCCTTCTGCAGCCGCTGCAGTTCGGGCGTGGGCTCGGCCGACAGCTTGCCGTCGGCGTCGCGCACCAGCGCGCGCTGGATCGCCGCCACCGTCTCCTGGCCGGTCTCGTCGACCACGCGGCCCAGCGACCACGCCAGCCCGAGGAAGCCGCCCATCACGAGCAAGCCCACCACCACCTGCAGCAGGATCAGGCTCCAGATCAGCCGCCAGCGCAGCGAGAGCAGGCTCAGGCTCATCGCGCGGGCGATGCGGGCATCGCGGGCGTCACGGAAGGTGCCGCCGCGCAGATCAGGTAGCCCACGCCGCGGATCGCATGGATCTCGACCTGCGCACCGGCCTTGTCGAGCTTGGAGCGCAGGCGCGAGACGTGCGTGTCGAGCGCGTTGGACTGGATCTCGTCCCGGTCGCCGTACACGCGCTCCTGCATGGCCTCGCGCAGCACGGTGCGCCCGCGGTGCTCGAGCAGCGCCTCGAGCACCAGCAGCTCGCGCCGCGGCAGCGTGATGCTCGTCTCGCCCACATGGGCCTGGCGCATGTGGTGATCGAAGCGCAGCTGCCCGAGCGTCATGACGAGGTGGGCGCGCACCGCCGGGCGGCGCGCCAGCGCGCGCACGCGCGCCATCAGCTCGTCCATCGAGAAGGGCTTGGCCAGGTAGTCGTCCGCGCCGCCGTCCAGGCTCAGCACGCGCTCGGCCACGTCGCTCATGGCGGTGAGCACCAGCACCGCGGCGGCAATCTCGTTGTGCCGCAGGAAGGCCACGAGCGACAGGCCGTCGCCGTCGGGCAGGCCGCGGTCGAGCACGATCACGTCGTGCTGCGCGCACAGCGCCGCCTCTTCGGCCTCGCGCAGCGAGCCGGCCACATCGACCACCGCCTGGTTCTGCCGCAATGCCGAGGCCAGGGCTTGCGCCAGGTCGACTTCGTCTTCGACGAGCAGGATTCTCATGGGGGAGTGATGCGGGGGATGGGAGCGAAAAGGCCGGTCATTCTAGGAGAGCGCCCCTTGCAGACGACGCAATGTTCACGCAATGCAGGCACCTAAGCTGGAGCGCCCCCCAACCCTCCGAAAGCAGCACCGGTGAACTCCCGCTCGGCGATTCCCTCTCCCCTGCCCGGCATGCCTTGCGACCCCTGGTACCTGACGCTGGTCCGGCGCATCGCAACGCTCTGGGTGGCGAAGATGATCGGCACCACGGCCGGCATCTCGGGCTTCTTCTTCGTCTACTTCTGGGTGATGCACAACCCGCCGTGGACGCCGACGGTGATGCCGCTCACGCCGCTGGACCGCTGGGTGCCCGTGAGCGACGACGCGATGCTGCTCTACGGTTCGCTGTGGTTCTACATCTCGCTGGCGCCGGCCTTCGCCAAGGACAAGGCCGAGCTGTGGGCCTGCGCGCGCGACGCCGCGCTGATGGCGACCGTGGGCCTCGCGGTGTTCTGGCTATTCCCGACGGTGGTGCCCGCGTTCGGTGTCGACTGGGCGCAGTACCCGGCGCTGCAGTTCCTCAAGACCGCCGACGCCGGCGGCAACGCCTTCCCGTCGCTGCACGTCGCGTTCGCGGTGCTCGCCGCGGTGCAGCTGGGCCGCCAGTTGCGCAGCGTGCGTGCGCCGGCATGGGTGCGCGCAGTGAACCTGCTGTGGGCCGTCGGCATCGTCTATTCGACGCTGGCCACGCGCCAGCATGTGCTGCTCGACGTGCTCGGCGGCGCGTTGCTCGCGGGCGCCGTGGACTGGGCCGGCACCGCGCGCGACCGGCTGGTGTGGGCCGAGGCCTGACGGAGCCTGTGCGTCGGCCGAGCTTCACGCCACTGCCGCTCAGGTTTCCGTCGCGTCCTTGCCGGCCACCGCCGCGAAAGCCTCCAGGGCCAGGTCGACCTCGCGCTCGCCCACATGGCGATGCGTGACGCAGCGCAGCCGCTGCCGGCCCCAGGGGCGCACCAGCACGCCCAGGCGGCACAGCGCCAGCTCCCACTGCGCCGCGTCGAGCCCCGTGGCGCTGACATCGACCTGCACGATGTTCGTCTGCGGTGCGTTGGCGGCAAGCCCGCGAACCTGGCCGATGCCCTGTGCGAGCCGCCGGGCGGTGGCGTGATCGTCGGCAAGCCGCTCCACCATGGAGCTGACCGCCACCAGCCCCGCCGCCGCCACGACGCCCACCTGGCGCTGGCTGCCGCCCAGCATCTTCCTGAGCGACCTGGCGCGCTCGATGGTGCCGGCCGACCCGGCCAGCACGGCGCCCATGGGCGCGCTCAGGCCCTTGGAAAGGCACAGCGACACCGTGTCGGTGAAGGCGGTGATGTCCGCGGCCGGCACACCCAGCGCGACCGCGGCATTCATCAGCCGCGCGCCGTCGAGGTGGACGCTGGCGCCCACGCGTTTCGACGCCTCGAACACGGCCTGCATGTGGGCGAGCGGGAGCACCGCGCCGCCGGCGTTGTTGTGCGAGCTCTCCAGGCACACGACGCCGGTGCGCAGCTTGTAGCGCCCGGGTGCGAGCGCATCGGCGAGCCGGTCCAGGTCCATCGCGCCATCGACGCCGGCAATGCCTTCGTAGAAGGTGCCGGTCAGCGCGCCCGCGCCACGTTCGGTCACGTAGATGTGCGAGGCCGCCTCTGCCAGCACCAGCTCCTGGCGCCCGGCCTGCGCGAGGATCGCCAGCAGGTTGGCCATGGTCGCGCTGGGCACGTACAGCCCGGCTTCCTTGCCCAGCAAGGTCGCCGTGGCCGCTTCCAGCGCCCGTGCGGTCGGATCGCCGTCGAGCCCGTCGTCGCCCAGCGGGGCGGCTGCGATGCGCTCGTACATGGCCGGCGTGGGCCGCGTCACGGTGTCGCTGCGCAGGTCCACGGGCGGGTGCCCGGCAGAGGCGTCCGCGGCGGTGGAGGTGGAGGTGGTGTTGGCTTGCGTCATTCGGCCGTCGCGCCGGACGCTTTCACAACCTCCGCCCACTTCTTGCGTTCGCTGTTCAGGAAGGCATCGAATGCTTCCGGCGTGCCCGTGCGCACATAGATGCCGCGGGTGGCGAGGTTGGCCCGCACGTCCGGCGCGTCGAGCACGCGGTTGATTTCCCGGTTCATGGTGTGCACGACGTTTTCCGGCGTCCTGGCGGGCACCACGACGCCGTAGAGCGTGTAGTACTCGAAGCCCTTGAAGCCGCTCTCGATGAAGGTGGGCACGTCGGGCAGCGACGCGTCCCGCGCGCCCGAGGTCACCGCCAGCGCGCGCAGCTTGCGGTCCTTGATCAGCGGGAGCGCCGACACCAGGGAGGAAATGTAGAAGTCGACCTGCCCGCCCAGCATGTCGGTCATCGCCGGGCCGCCGCCCTTGTAGGGCACGTGCAGCAGGCTGGCGCCCGTGGCAACGCGCAGGTTCTCGGCCACCAGGTGGCCCACGGTGCCGTTGCCGGACGACGCATAGGCCAGCTGCTTCTTCTTCGCGCCCGCCAGCAGCGCCGCCAGGCTGTCGAAGGGGCTGTTCGCATTCACGACCAGCACCGACACGCCGGTGCCCACCAGCGCAACAGGCGCGAGGTCCTTCACGGGGTCGAAGTTCAGCTTCTTGTAGAGGAACTGGTTGACCGTGAGGTTGCTGGTTTCACCGAGCACCGCGGTGTAGCCGTCCGGCGGCGACTTGGCGCCGAACTCCAGGCCGATGTTGTTGCCGGCGCCGGGCTTCGTGTCGACCACGACCTGCCACTTGGCCTGGTCGCCCAGCTTGGCCGCGAGCAGGCGGGCGACGGCGTCGGTGCCGCCGCCCGGAGGGCTCGGCGAGATGAGGTGGATGGGCCGCTCGGGCACCCACGCGGCGGCGGCATGCGCCTGCCACGCGGTCAGCGCGATGGCGAGCATGCAGGCCAGCCGCCTGGCGTGCGTGACGGCGTGGCGTCGGGTGAGGTTCATGGCAGGTGCTTCCAGTCTGGCAGAGGGGGTGGATCGATGCGGATCGAGGTGGGAACGAGCCGATCCTAGGCACGCCATAGAATGAGTAAAGCGATATATATAAATCTCAACTGTGAGTTTTTCTCATGAATCTCACCCTGCTGGTCACGCTGCGCACCATCATCGAGCAGGGCAGCTTCACCGCCGCCGCCGGCGTCGTCGGTTGCAGCCCGAGCGCGGTCAGCCTGCAGGTCAAGCAGCTGGAGCAGTATTTCGGCCAGCCGCTGTTCGACCGCTCGACGCGCGTGATGCTGCCGACGGCCTTCGCCCGCGAGGTGGTGGACGCGGTGGGCGACTTCTCCGACCGGCTGCAGACGCTGCGCTCCCGCCCGGTCGTCGAGGTCGCGGGGCGCGTCAGGGTAGGCGTGATCACCAGCATGCAGAGCGACGTGCTGCCGCAGGCGCTGCATGCGCTGCGCCAACGGCACCCGTCGCTCGACGTCGTGGTGCCGCCGCTGAACGACAGCGACGAACTGATTTCCGAACTGAAGGCGGCGCGGCTCGACGTCGCATTGCTGGTGCGGCCGGAATCCGGCGGCTCGCGCCGGCTGATCTGGCGCGAGCTGCACCGCCAGCCCTACGTGATGCTGGCCCCGCCGAACGCCACCGCAAAGACCGCCAGGCAACTGCTGGAGGCGCACGATTGGGTGGGGTACGACCTGTCGCTGGCGGGCGGGCGCGTTGCGGCGCGGTATGTGCGCAGCCTGCTGCCGAGCGCACGTTGCGTGATGGAACTGCGCTCGATGGACGCCATCGTCGCAATGGTCGCCCAGGGCCTGGGGGTCTCGGTGGTTCCCCAGCCCAGGCGCCCGCTGGTGCGGGCCTATGCGGTGCGCGAGGTGAACCTCGGCAGCCGCGCGCCGTTCAGGAAGCTTTCTCTGGTCTGGCGAAATTCCGACGAAGGCAGTCGCAACGTCGAGGCGGTGGCGCAGGCGTTCGCAGCTGCATTCGACGCAGCCCGCCCGGCCTGAGCCTTACCAGAAGATCCAGAGCGCCAGGCCGCCGAAGATGGCCCACTTCACCAGGTAGTAGGCGCGCTTGTCCCAGGCCTTCAGGCGCTTGCCGACCACGCGAATCTGATAGATGTACTTGAACGCGCGGTTGATGCCGCCCGTCTTGTCGCCCGCTTCGTTGGGCGAGCTTGCGGCGGCCAGCAGGTTCTTGGCGAACCAGCGGTTCACCGCGCTGGCCCAGCGGTACTTCAGCGGGCGCTCGATGTCGCAGAACAGGATGACGCGGTCGTGGTCGGTGGTGTTCTCGGCGTAGTGGATGAAGGTTTCGTCGAACACCACGGCCTCGCCGTCGCGCCAGTGGTAGCGCTGGCCGTCCACGTCGATGTAGCAGCCTTCGACGCCGGGCGTCCACAGGCCCAGGTGGTAGCGCAGCGACCCGGCGAAGGGGTCGCGGTGGCGCACCAGGCGGCTGCCCGGGGGCAGCTCGGCGAACATGGCGGCCTTGATGGTGCCGATGCCCTTGAGCAGCTCGGTCGTGCGCGGGCACAACACGGCGGCCGACGGGTGGGCCTCGTCGTACCACTTCAGGTAGAAGCGCTTCCAGCCGCTCTTGAAGAAAGAATTGAAGCCCACGTCGTTGAACTGGCTCGAGGCCTTGATGCTGCCGCCGTTGCGCATGGCCAGCGCTTCCTCGCGGATGACTTCCCAGTTCTCCTCAAGGATGCGCATCTCGGGGAACTGCGCAGGCGACAGGTACGGCGTGCCCGGCACCTTCGAGAACAGGTACATGAAGACGTTCAGCGGCGCGAGGAAGGTCGAGTGATCAGAGAGCTGTCTGAAGAACTTGTGCCGCACCTGGCCGCGGAAGTGAACGTAGAGCGCGCTGAGCGCGAAGATGGCAAGAATGACCCACTTCATTGGTGAAAGTGTCCTGTAAACGGCACCCGGAGGCAGCCCGCTAGTGTAAATCGTCGCCCCAAAATGGAGCTGACCGGGTCTTTGAAGGGTATTTCGGCCTTCTTCAGCTGCACAGCAGAGGCAGCGGCGCATCCGCCTCGGCCAGCGGCAGCCGCACGGTTGCCAGCAGCCCCCCGCCCGCAGCCTCGCCAAGCACGACCTCCCCGCCATGCCGGTCGACCACCGACTTGACGATGGCCAACCCGAGCCCGCTGCCGCTCTGCGTCTGTTCCGGATTGCGAAAGAACCGGTCGAACACCCGCTCGCGCAACGGCGCCGGAATGCCCGGCCCCCGGTCGGCCACGGTCAGCGACGCGTGCGCTCCCTCGCGGGACACATGCACCACCACCGTTGCGCCCTCCGGGCTGTACTTGATGGCGTTGTCGATGAGGTTGTCGATCATCGAGACCAGGCTCTCGCGCTCGCCCAGCACCGGCGCGCGCTCGTCGCACACCAGCTCCAGCTCCACATGGCGGGCGCTGGCCAGCCCCTCGATCATCGCGAGCCGGTCCTGCACCAGCGCATCGAGCGACAGCATCACCGGCAGGCTGTCGTGCGAGACCGCGTCGCTGCGCATCAGCTGCAGCAGCTGCCCCACCAGGCGCGCCGCGCGGTCGTTGCTGCGCAGCAGGTTGCCCATGAGTTCGCGCTGGCCTTCGTCGGTGCTCTGCTCCTTGAGTGCTTCCACGTTCACGCGCATGGCCGCCAGCGGCGTTCGCAGCTCGTGCGCCGCGTCGGCAATCAGGCTGCGTTCGCGCGAGGTGCTGTCGCGCACCCGCTGCAGCAGGCTGTTGATGCTCTGCACCAGCGGCTGCAGCTCCTTGTGCGGCGGCGCGTACGACAACGGCGACAGGTCGGCCGGCCCGCGCTCGGCGGTTTCCTCAGTCACCTGCCGCCAGGGGCGCAGCGCCACGCGCATGGACAGCCACGCGGGAAAGATCAGGAACGGCAGGCTGACCACCAGCGGCAGCAGGTAATAGCCCCGGTTCATGACGGTCACCGTGAGCCGCCACACGCTGGGCTCGGCCAGCATCACGCGGGTGTCGGTGCTGGGCGAAGCCATGGTGCGTGCGCGCCATTCACGGCCACCCACCTTCACGGTCTCGATGCGGTTGAGCACGGTGTTGAGGATGACGGGAACGGCGGCCGTGGAGCGGTAGATGAGCTTGTCCTTCTGCCACACCTGCATGACCGGCGAGGTGTCCGATGCCGCGTCGCCGTCGCCCACGGACTCGAGCAGTGCCAGGTCGAAAGCCGTCAGGGTCTGCTGCTGCCGGTCGGGCTGGTCGGACAGGTTCTGCGCGATCGACAGGACCGACTGGAAGATCTTCTCGTACTTCAGCAGCTCGGGGTCGTCGTAGGAGTCGTACAGCAGCAGCGCGATGGTCATGGTCCACAGCAGCGCGACCACGGCCATCTGCGCCAGCAGCAGGCGCCGCATCAGGGACGGTTGCTTCCAGTGCTTCCAGCGGCGCGACAGCGCCGGCATCATTTCGGCGTGCTCCGCACCAGCGACTGCACATCGACCACATAGCCGATGCCGCGCACCGTGCGGATGTAGCCCTGCCCGATCTTCCTGCGCAGGTTGGAGATGTGCACCTCGAGCGAGTTGCTGCCGTTGGCCTGGCCGCCGGGCAGCACCTGTTCTTCCATCACGCGGCGCGTGACCACGCGGCCGGTGCGCTTGAGCAGCAGCGCGAGCAGGTCGAATTCGCAGCGCGACAGCTCCACCGGTTCGCCGTCGACGATCACGCCGCGCGTGGGCTCGTGCAGCGCCAGGCCGCGCATGCGGATGGTCTCGTCGTTGAAGCCGTAGCTGCGCCGCGCGAGCGCCCGCACGCGCGACAGCAGCTCGGCCAGCGCGAAGGGCTTGACGAGGTAGTCGTCCGCGCCGTCGTCCAGGCTGCGCAGCCGGTCGTTCAATGCATCGCGCGCGCTCAGCACCAGCACCGGCAGGATCTGCTTGTCGCGGCGCAGGCGAAACAGCAGGTCCAGCCCGTCGCCGTCGGGCAGGCCGAGGTCGAGCAGCACCATGTCGAAGGTGCCCCCGTCGAGCGTGCGCAGCGCGTCGTCGAGGCGGCGCACCCACACCACGTCCATGCCCTGGTTGGCCAGCGCAATGCGCACTCCGTTGCCGAGATCCAGGTCGTCCTCAACCAGCAAGAGATTCATGGCGCTCCACGTGAATTAGCCAGCACGGTGCCGGGGGAGGCCGAAGTATCTGCGAAGCACCGGCGGCGCACTTCAGGAATTCTTCATGAAGGGTGCAGCTGTCCTTCAGGGGCGAACCGGACACTGGAACGCCCCTCATCACACACGGAACACCGACGTGAACAGCCCCCTCGCACCCACGCTCCACCAACCCCGGCCGAAGCGCTTGCAGCCCCGGCGCAGGGACCTCCTGCGCGCCATGGCGATGACCGGCGTTGCCGGGCTCGCGGCCTGTGGCGGAGGGGGCGGAGGAAGTGCGGGAAGCGGCGCGGGTGCAGGCCCAGCCGTCCCACCCGCGCAGGGCACCGTCTCGGTCACCGACCGTTTCGTGAAGGTCTCGCACACGCCCGAGGTCTCGCTGCAGGTGCGCGACTGGCAACGCATGGGCAACACAGGCCCCACCATCGTGCTGCTGGCCGGCCTGGGCGCCAACGCGCGCTACTTCGACAGCCTGGCGCCCGCGCTGGCGGCCGACTCGCGCGTGGTGGCCATCAGCCGGCGCGGCTACGGCCTCTCGGACAAGCCGCAGCCGGTGCGCTCGCCCACGCAGTACTACGACACGGACACGCTCACCTCCGACCTGAAGGCGGTGCTCGACGAACTGGGCCTGCGGCGCGTGGTGCTCGCCGGCCATTCGATCGCCGGCAACGAGCTCACCCGCTTCGCGGGCCGCCACCCCGAGCACGTGCAAGGCCTCGTCTACCTGGACACCACCTTTTATTACCGGGACGTTCCCGACACGGGCGGCGAAGACCCGCCGGTCAATGCCGCGCTCGACGAACCCGTGCCGAGCGACGCCGACCACAGCTCGTTGCAAGCCGCCGTGGCCTTCAACCGACGCCTGGTGAAAAACTGGTGGCCCGCGCTCGAAGCCAACCTGCGCGACGCGCTCGACCTGCGCCCCGACGGCAGCGTGCGCCCCAACACGCCGGACAGCGCAGCCGCCGCGATGGACGTGGCCGCCCACAACTTCTTGCCGGACTACAACGCGGTGCGCGCGCCCTCCCTGGTGGTCACTGCGTTGCCCGCCACGGCGCGCGACCTGCTGCCATGGCTCGAACAGCCGTTCGACGCCGCCACCGAAAAGTACGCGGCGGACCTGCTGCGCGTGATTCGCCGCGTCTACCAGACCAACTCGGACCGCCTGGTCGCCGCCCTGGACACCCCGCACCGGCTGACGCTCGACAACGCCTGCCACGCCGACTTCCTGATGGAGCGCGAGGCCGAGGTGGTGCGCGCGATCCGGTTCATGACCTGGGCCTGAACCGCGGCGCGGTTCTCCACGGTGCGCCGCGGTACGTCGGGATGCGCCGCGGCGCGCTCAGTCCGCCCAGCCGGTCTCGATCTCGGTCTTCACCTCGGTCATGAGCTTGTGCACCGGGCACTTGGCCGCCACGCGCAGCAGCTCGTCGCGCTGCGCTTCGGTCAGGTCGCCGGTCACGCGCAGGCCCGACTTCAGGCGGTACACGCCCTTGCGCTCCTCGCGGTCGTCGCGGTCGACCACCACCTCGATGTCTTCCACCGGAATGCCCTTGCGGCGCGCATAGATCAGCACGGTGAGCGCCTTGCAGGCCGCGAGCGACGCGTCGTACAGGTCGTGCGGCTCCGCGCCGCCATCGCTGCCGCCACCGGCCGGCGAGGCATCGACCGGGATTTCGTGGTTGCGGATCTTCAGGGTGTGGCGCGTGCCGGTGGTGCCGTCGCGGCGGATCGAAATGGTCATGCCGGTGTCCTTGATGAGGCGGGGTGAAGCCAGAGAATCAGGAAGAAGAAAGCCGCTTCACGTACAGGATGGTCGTGAAGCCGCTGTGCCATTCGAGGTCGGGGTAGCGGCCGGCCTCGCGGTACCCGAGCGCCAGGTAGAAGCCCTGGCTCTGCGTGTTGAAGGTGTCGGTCTCCAGCCGTGCGAGTGCAACGCCCTCGGCGCGCATGCCGTCTTCGGCGAAGGCCATCAGGGCGCGGGCGATGCCCTTGCGCCGGTGCGCGCCGGGCACGTGCAGCGCGTGCACGAAGTCGTGTTCCCGGTGAACCATGCCGACCACCTCGCCATCGATTTCCGCGACGAAGAAAGCCGTGCCCATCTCATCGATGTAGCCCACCGGCTCGCCGCTCTCGCGGTAGGCCGCGGCGGCTTCGGGCGTCAGTTGCGGCAGCCAGGTGAGCGCGAAGCTTTCGTCGAGGATGGCTTTCACCGCGTCGAAGTCGTCCAGCCGCCAGGGCCGGATGTGGATGCCGGCCACGTCGTTGGGGCCGCTCATCGGTCCACCGCCAGCACCAGCGTCTCCTTGATTTCCTCCATGACGACGTAGCTGTGCGACTCGGCCGCCACGGGGAGCTTCTTCAGGATGTCGCCCAGCAGGTGCCGGTACTCGCTCATGCCGCTCAGGCGCGCCTTGACCAGGTAATCGAAGCTGCCCGACACCAGGTGGCATTCGAGCACCTCGGGCATGTGCAGCAGCTCCTGCTTGACCTTGTCGAACACCTCGCCCGACTTGGCCGAGAGCTTGATTTCCACGAACACCAGCAGCGTCTTGCCCAGCGCCTCGGGCGACACGCGCGCGTGGTAGCCGGTGATGACGCCGTCGCGCTCCATGCGCTTCACACGCTCGGCGCAGGGCGACGCCGACAGGCCGATGTGCTCGGCCAGTTCGGTCATGGACATGCGCCCCTGGCGCTGCAAAACATCGAGGATCTTGCGGTCGATTCGGTCGAGTTCGGGCATTTCACTTCGCGCGGGGCGTTGGACGATTTTCGGCAGCGACTTTCACTGCTGAATCTCCAAAAACGATGGAATCCACGGCATTGTGCACTTTAGATTCCATCTATTCCATCTGAATCAGCAAATACACCATGAAAGTCATCGTTCTCGGCGGCGGCGTGATCGGCACCACCACGGCCTACTACCTCGCGCGCTCCGGCGCCGAAGTCACCCTGCTCGACCGGCAGGACGGCCCGGCCGAGGAAACCAGCTTCGGCAATGCCGGCCAGGTCTCGCCCGGCTACTCCACGCCGTGGGCCGCGCCGGGCATTCCGCTGAAGGCGATCAAGTGGATGTTCAAGAAGCACGCACCGCTGTCCATCCGCCCCGACGGCACGCTGTTCCAGCTGCGCTGGATGGCCGCCATGCTGCGCAACTGCTCGCCCGAGGCCTATGCGGTGAACAAGGAACGCATGATGCGCGTGGCCGAATACAGCCGCGGCTGCCTGCAGCAGCTGCGCGCCGACACCGGCCTGCAGTACGAGCAGCGCACCGGCGGCACCCTGCAGCTGTTCCGCACGCAGGCGCAGCTCGACGCGGTGCAGCGCGACATCGCCGTGCTCGAGGAATGCGGCGTGCCCTATGAACTGCTCGACCGCGACGCGCTTGCCCGCGTCGAGCCCGCGCTGGCCGGCGCGCGCGACCGCCTCACCGGCGGGCTGCGCCTGCCGAACGACGAAACCGGCGACTGCCACCTGTTCACGCGCGGGCTGGCCGAGATCGCGCGCGGCCTGGGCGTGGACTTCCGCTTCGGCCAGACCATCGACGGCCTGGAAACCGACGGCGGCCGCATCACCGGCGTGCGCACCACCGCCGGCAAGATCCTCACGGCCGACCGCTACGTGATGGCCTTCGGCAGCTACTCGCGCGCGGCCGTCGCCTCGCTGGGGCTGGACATTCCGGTGTACCCGGTCAAGGGCTACTCGCTGACCGTGCCGCTGCTGGATGAATCGCTCGCGCCGCAGTCCACCGTGCTCGACGAGACGTACAAGGTGGCGGTCACGCGCTTCGACAACCGCATCCGCGTGGGCGGCATGGCCGAGCTCGGCGGCTTCGACCTGCGCCTGAACCCCGCGCGCCGCGCCACGCTCGAAAAGGTGGTGAGCGACCTGTTTCCCGGCGGCGACCTGCCGCGCGCCACCTTCTGGACCGGCCTGCGCCCGATGACGCCCGACAGCACGCCCATCGTCGGCGGCACGCGCTACGCCAACCTGTTCCTCAACACCGGCCACGGCACGCTGGGCTGGACCATGGCATGCGGTTCCGGGAAACTGATTTCGGACATGGTGATGGGACAGCGCCCGGAGATCCGCACGGACGGGCTCGCGATGGACCGTTATGAGCAGGGCTCGTCGCGCGCAACGCGCCCCAGCACCGCTGCCGCACCGGCCTGAAGCACCGGCCTGAAGCACCTGCCGAAGGCGTAGGGACGCCGTCACGGCACATCGGCCTACAGGATCGCCGCGACATCGCGGTTGCGCCGTCGGTTTCCGCCGCTACCCTCGAGGGGACGGATCCAACTGATGCAACCCCTCATTCACATCGCCTACGCGAGCAAAGCGACGCAAGCCTTCGACCCCCGCGCCCTGGCGCAGCTGATGCAGCGCGCAAGCAGCGCCAATGAGCGCCGCGGGCTCACGGGCTTTCTTCTCTACGACGACCGCCATTTCTTTCAGCTGCTGGAAGGTCCGCCGGCCGTGGTCGACGAGACGTTCCGCAAGATCGTCGCCGACGCGCGGCATGGCGAGATCGTCTGCATCCTGAACGAGCCCCTTCCCGCGCGCCAGTTCGACGAATGGTCCATGTCGTTCATGGCCATGACGCCGGGCGAGCTCGGCGCGATCGACGGACTGCAAGACGTCTTCGACGCAGACGCCACGTTCATGGAATTGAATGCGGCACAGGCGCGCCGGGTGATTGCCGCCTTTGCCGACGGACGCTGGCGGCAGAACATCGTCGGGCGCGCATCGCAAAAAAGGGCGACCGTCACCGGCGCGGCCGCCAACGCCACGGACGTTCCCGCGCCTGCATCGGCGACCTGGGCGTCGGCGTACGGCCGCAGCTACGCCTATCAGCCGATCGTCGACACGGTGGCCCGAAAGGTCGTGTCCTATGAGGCCCTCGTTCGCGGCGCCCGTGGCGAATCGGCGTTCCAGGTGCTGGGGGCGGTGCCTGCCGCGCAGCTCTACGACTTCGACGCCGAAGGCCGCATCGAAGCCATCGCGCAAGCGGCGCGCCTGGGGCTCGACTGCGACCTGAACCTGAACTTCATGCCGCAGAGCGCCGTCGCGTCCCCGCGCGTTCTGGACAGCACCCTGGCCGCGGCCCAGCGATGCGGCATGGCGCTCGACCGCATCGTCATCGAGATCACGGAGACCGAGGCCATTCAGGACCATCGCCGCTTCTCGGAGTCGATCGACGTGTACCGGCGCCAGGGGTTGAAGGTGGCCATCGACGACTTCGGGGCCGGTTACTCGGGGCTGAATCTGCTCGCCGAATTCCAGCCCGACCAGATCAAGGTGGACATCGCCCTGGTGCGCCAGATTCAGATCAGCGGGCCGCGCCAGTCGATCGTGCGGGCCATCGTCGGCCTGTGCCGCGAGCTGCGCATCGACGTGATCGCCGAAGGCATCGAGTCGACGGACCAGCTGCGCTGGCTGGAAGACGAAGGCGTGCACCTGTTCCAGGGCTACCTCTTCGCGAAGCCGGGCTTCGAGTGCTTGCCGATGCCCGCGTTTCCCGAGCCCCGCCAGATGCAGCCGATCCAGCCCTAGCCCCAGGGCCCAGACCCTTACGCAGCCTTGGCAACAGGAATGACCGCGCTCATGCCGCGGTGAACCTCCGCCTCCCCGTGCCTGGCGAGCAGCTGCATCAGGTGCTTGCGGATCAGCATTCCGGGCCGGTCGGACTCCATCGAGTACTCCACGCCGCGCCGGCGCGTGTCGACCAGCGCGTCGGGGTCGGTCGATTCGAGGATGTCCTTGTCTTCACGCGTCACTGCATCGTCGAAGTCGATCAGCATTTGCGCTGCGCAGTCGGCCTCCGTGTCGTTGCGGAACAGCCATTGGCACAGCTGCATGCGCCCGTCGTCGATGGGCGTGAAGCAGTTGATGATGATGTGGCGCACCCCGCTCGGGTACTCGATGTCCAGCCGGCGCGAGAACGGCAGGAAGTAGGCGTTGCGCATGTGGCGCGTGGTGATCGGGTCGGTCACGCCGCTGATCGCATGAAACTTCACCGGGTTGGTCGCCTCGATGACCGTCTCCGCGTAGAAGCCCGACGCGTTTTCCACCAGCTCGTACTTGCTCGGCTTCGGGCTCGCGGCCACGCCGAAGGTGGCGCGGTGCACGAAGCTGAAATGCGAGTTGTCGAAGGAGTTTTCCAGCGCGCGCATAGGGCTGGTCTGCCACTCTTCGTAGAACTGGAAGATGGTGCGGTAGCCCGGGTCGTCGAACTCGGGAATGGCTGGAATGTCGGCAATGGGTTCTTCCAGCGCCACCCATGCGTAGCCATAGCGCGCGGTGCAGCGGTAGGCCGTGGTCTTGTAGTCGGGCGAGATCGTGCGCTCGGGCTCGTACTGCGGAATGCGGATGACCTGGCCGCTGCGGTCGTAGGTCCAGCCGTGGTAGCCGCACTGGATGGCGCCGGTGCCGCAGGCCTGGCCTTCGCTGTCCACGCACCAGCCCTTCGAGAGCTTCGCGGTGCGGTGGCAGCAGCGGTCGCGCAAGGCGGCGGGCTGGCCGCTGGCGTCGATGAAGAGAACGATGTCCTCGCCCAGCAGCCTGAAAGGCTTGGGGCCGTGGGCCAGTTCGGTGAGCGGCATGACGGCATGCCAGAACTTGCGGAAGACGGGTTGTTGGGTAACGAGCATGCGCGGACTCCTTCTGTGGTCGTGTGGGACGAACTGAAAGAGCAATTTCCTGCCGGGGTGCGGGGAGGGGGGCACCGCGCGGCTGAACGCTTCTACTCTGCGCAACCTGCCATGCAAATTGCGAGCCCGGATTGTGACGCGGCTGCGCCGCCGCTCCAAGCCCGGGCCGCAAAGCCCGAGCAAAACCGGTTGGCATCGCCCTTGGCATGCGTCGTGCATCACCGGCCGCAAGAGTAGAAGCGTTCAGCAGCGCACGCACCATGAACGTGCGCCGCCCGGAAATTGCTCTTGAAACGCCTTCTGCTTTTTGCAGGGGGATTCAAGACCCGAAGTTTCCGAGGCCCCACCATGCAACGTCGATTCTTTCTTGCAGCCACCGGCACCACCGCAGCCGCCATCGCCGCTCCTTCCGTCTTCGCGCAGGGCAGCGGCAAGCTCACCCCGCTCAAATTCACGCTCGACTTCCGCATCAACGGGCAGACCGCGCCCTTCTTCCTTGCGATGACCAAGGGCTACTACAAGGACGAAGGGCTCGACGTGAGCATCGACACGGGCGCCGGCTCGGTCGCCTCCATCACGCGCATTGCCAGCGGCGTGTACCAGCTGGGCCTGGGCGACATCAGCTCGCTGGTGGAGTTCAACGCGCAGAACGCGGGCACGCCCATGGTGCAGGCCGTGTACCAGTACTACAACCGCGCACCGTTCGTGATCATCGGGCGCAAGGACCGCGGCGTGACCAGCGACTTCAAGAGCCTGCAGGGCAAGAAGGTGGCCGCGGCCGCCGTCGAATCGACCCGCCGCGCCTGGCCCCTGGTGGCGCGCAAGCAGGGCATGCGCGGCGATGCCTTCCAGTGGCAGACCACCGACTTCAGCGCGCGCGACAACGTGATGGTGCGCGGCGACGTGGATGCCGCCACCTACTTCCACGACTCGGCCGTCTCGCTGTTCGCGCGCATGAAGCCCGAGGAGCTGTCGGTGCTCAAGTACGCCGACGCGGGCGTCAACCTGTACGGCAACGCCATCCTCGCGAGCAGCAACCTCATTGCGCAGAACCCGAAGGTGGTGGCCGCCTTCCTGCGCGCGAGCAACCGCGCCATCGTCGAGACCTTCGCCAATCCGGCGCCCAGCATCGCGGCCATGCGCCAGCGCGAGCCCATCCTCGACGAGAAGATCGAGCTGGAGCGCTGGGGCATCACCGCCCAGTACGTGGGCGCGGCGGACACGCGCGGCCACGGCCTGGGCGACATCCGCAAGCTCACGCTCGAGCAGCAGGTCGACGAAGTGGCCGATGTGTTCGGCCTCAAGGTCAAGCCTGCGTCCGACGCCATCTTCAACACTTCGATGCTCCCATTGCGCAGCGAACGCAATCTCCCCAAGGTATGAACTTCAACAGCTACAACACCACCTCCACCTACCCCGCCGAAAGCACGCTCGACGAGCGCGACGGCCGCTACCTGCGCAAGGCCATCGTCTGGTCTCACGCGGCACGCCGGCGGGGCAACCGCCCCTTCGGCTCGGTCATCGTCTCGGCCTCGGGCGAAGTGCTGGCCGAGGCCGGCAACAGCAACATCGAGACCGGCGACTGCACCGCGCATGCCGAGGTCAATGCGCTGCGCGCGCTGGCCGGGCGCAACATCTCGCGCGAGGAACTGGCCGGTGCCACGCTCTATGCCTCGGGCGAACCCTGCGTGATGTGCGCGGGCGCCATCTTCTGGTCGAACATCGGGCGCGTGGTGTTCGGCATCGACGCCGAACGCCTGCGCGTGTTCCGCGGCGAGCGGCAGGACCAGCGCGATGCCGAGCTGTCGTGCCGCGACGTGTTCCGCGCCTCGCCGCACCCCATCGAGTGCATCGGGCCCGCGCTGGTCGACGAGGCCAGCGCGGCGCACGACGGGGCCTGGAAGGTCTGAAAGACCCGCGCCTGCCCGCAACGGCGGCTTCGCTCAGAATCGCGTCGGCCAACCACGGCCCACGAGACAAAGGAGCGAGCCCCCCATGACCCAGCCCACCCAGGCAACCCAGCCCACGCAGACCCGCGCCATTCGCGTGACCGAATTCGGCGGCCCCGAGGCCGTGCGCCTGGAGACCGTCGACCTGCCCGCGCCCGCCGCGGGCGAGGCGCAACTGCGCCAGACCGCCGCCGGCTTCAACTACATCGATGTGTACCAGCGCAGCGGCAAGTACCCGCTGCCCTCGCCCACCGGCCTGGGCCACGAGGCCACGGGCGTGGTCGAGGCACTCGGCGACGGCGTGGCCGACCTGAACATCGGCGACCGCGTGGTCTACATGAACGCCGGCGTGGGCGCGTATGCCGAGCGCCGCAACGTGCCGGCCGCCAAGCTGGTGCGCATTCCCGATGCCATCTCCGACGAGGACGCGGCCGCCGTGTTCTTCAAAGCCATGACCGCGCAGTACCTCGTGAAGAAGACGCACGCGGTGCAGCCCGGCGACATCGTGGTGGTGCATGCGGCCGCGGGCGGTGTGGGGCAGATCCTCAGCGGCTGGGCCAAGGCGCTGGGCGCCACCGTCATCGGCACCGCCGGCTCCGCGGCCAAGTGCGAGGCCGCGCGCGCCGCCGGCTGCGACGTGGCCATCGACTATTCGCAGGCCGACTGGGTGCAGCAGGTGATCGACGCCACCGGCGGACGCAAGGCACGCGTGGTGTACGACTCGGTGGCCAGGCACACCTTCATGGGCTCGCTGGACTGCACCGCGCCCTTCGGCATGGTGGTGCTGTACGGCGCAGCCTCGGGGCCAGCGCCGGCCATCGACCCCGAGCTGCTCAACAAGAAGGGCTGCCTGTTCCTCACGCGGCCTTCGGTGTTTCCGCACAACGCCGACCCCGCCACCTTCCGCGCGAACGCGAAGGACGTGTTCGACGCGATGGCCTCGGGCGCGGTGCGCGCGTCGATCGGCGCGCGCTTTGCGCTGGCCGACGCGGCCGATGCGCACCGGGCCGCGGAAAGCCGCTCGGTCGCCGGTGCGATCCTGCTGCTGCCCTGACCAGAACCGGCGCGCGCTGCCTCTAGACTCGCTGCATGCCCTGGCACGCCCGTCTCCATCTCTCCTATCAAAACGAGTCCGCCCGCACCGTCGCACGCTTTCGCCACGACGGACCGCTGCGCATCCTGCAAAGCCTGTACCCCGAGGGCGACACGGTCTGCCACAACGTGCTCGTGCACCCGCCGGGCGGCCTGGTGGGCGGCGACACGCTGGACATCGACATCGAGGCCGCCGACGGCAGCCACGGCCTCATCACCACGCCCGGCGCCTCGCGCTTCTACCGCTCCGAGGGCGAGCTCGCGCTGCAGCGCACGCGCATCCGGCTGGCGGCCGGCGCGCGGCTCGAATGGCTGCCGCTCGAAGCCCTCTGCTACAGCGGCTGCCAGGCGGAGAACCGTTTGTCCATCGAGGTCGCGCCGGGTGCCGAACTGATCGGCTGGGACGTGACCGCGCTCGGCCTGCCCAACGCCAACCAGCCCTTCGAACGGGGTACCTACCTGCAGCACATCGAGGTGCCCGGCGTGTGGCTGGAGCGCGGGCGCATCGACGCGGCCGACCAGCGGCTGCTGCAAAGCCCCATCGGCCTGGGCGGCCACCGTTGCATGGCTTCGCTGTTCTTCGTGGCGGGCACGCCGCTGGCGCGCGCGCGGCGCGACGCGCTGCTCGCGCAGGCGCGCACGCTGCTCGAGGCGAGCCCCCTGTTCGACAGCGCGGGCGCCACCAGCCCGCATGCCGAAATCGTCGTGCTGCGCGTGCTGGCCCCCGTGGTCGAGCCCGCGATGCAGCTGCTGCGGCAGGTGTGGCAGGCGTGGCGCAGCGAGCTGTGGCAGCTGCCCGCGGCCACGCCGCGCATCTGGGCGACCTGATCGCCCTTGCACCTGTGACGGGCGACCTGAGCGCCCTTGCACCTGCTTCCCAAGAGGTGATCGCGGCCTGACCGCGGGCCTGACCACGGGCGCACGCGAGTGCGCCCAACGCGCGGCGCTGGCAATGCACGTAACTACCTACCCGCATTTGCACATCCGGCTGAACTTGTTGCGCGTACTCAGACAGCGCCGGCCTTTGCGCTGCGTGAGTCGTTCGTGCCCAGTCCAACATTTCCACTATCGAGGTGACGCCGATGAGATTGCTCCCAACGCCCGTACGGGCCTGTGTTCTCGCCCTGTGCGCGGTCGCAGCCACAGCTGCCTTCGCTTCCAGCCACCGCGAGGCCCCGTCGATTGCGGGAATGCCCAAGCTGGACGGCACGGACTTCTACATGTTCCGCAGCTACGAGCCCAACCGCCAGGACTTCGTGACGCTGATCGCCAACTACCAGCCCGACCAGAGCGCCTACGGCGGCCCCAACTACTTCACCATGGATCCGAACGGGCTGTACGAGATCCACATCGACAACACCGGCAGCGCGACGGAGTCGCTGACCTTCCAGTTCCGCTTCACCAACACCTTGCGCGACATCCAGTTGTCGATCTCGGGCAAGCAGGTGTCGATTCCGCTCGTGCAGGCAGGCGCCATCACCGGGCCCAACCAGGCCACCAGCAACCTGCGCGAAACCTTCACGCTCACCGTGGTGCGCGGCGACCGCCGCAAGGGCCAGGCGGCCCCCGTCACCAACGCGGCCAACGGCTCCAACGTGTTCGACCGCCCGACCGACAACATCGGCGAGAAGACCTTCGGCGGCCCGGCCGGCTATGCCGCCTATGCGGCGCAGCACCTGTACAGCGTGAACATTCCGGGCTGCAGCACGCCGGGCCGCGTGTTCGCCGGCCAGCGCAAGGACCCGTTCACCGTGGCCCTGGGCCAGGTGTTCGACCTGATCAACCTCAACCCGCTGGGCACCACCAACGGCAACCCCGACGCGCTGGCGCAGAAGAACGTGTCGACCCTGGCGCTCGAAGTGCCCATTTCGTGCCTCACCGCGGGCGGCAACGGCGCGATCATCGGCGGCTGGACCACGGCCAGCGCGCGCCAGGGCCGCCTGATCGCCAACCCGCCCAAGAGCGGCCACGGCACCACCACCATCAACGGCGGCGCCTGGGCGCAGGTCTCGCGCCTGGGCATGCCGCTGGTCAACGAAGTGGTCATCGGCCTGAAGGACAAGGACGCCTTCAACAGCTCCCGGCCGGCCGACGACGGCCAGTTCGCCACCTACGTGACCAACCCCACGCTGCCGGCGCTGATCCAGACGCTGTACCCCAGCGCACCCGCGCCGACCAACTTCCCGCGCACCGACCTGGTCGCGGCCTTCCTGACGGGCATCGACGGCGTGAACAAGCCGG
The DNA here is from genome assembly GCF_051216435.1 of Variovorax pasteuri. Classification (NCBI taxonomy): domain Bacteria; kingdom Pseudomonadati; phylum Pseudomonadota; class Betaproteobacteria; order Burkholderiales; family Comamonadaceae; genus Variovorax; species Variovorax pasteuri. Next base: position 297,495 of record NZ_JBPJZS010000005.1, on the reverse strand, counting down.
CCAACGTCAAGGCGTCCGAAATGCTGCGCCTGAACACCAGCATCGCACCCACGCCCATGGCGAGCCAGAGCAACCTCGGCGTGGCCGGCAACGACAACGCGGGCTTCCCGAACGGCCGTCGCCCGGGCGACGACGTGGTGGACATCGAGTTGCGCGTGGCCATGGGTGCCCTGTGCGTGCTGACGGGTGCCAACGACGCGCTGAAGGTCGGCTGCAAGCCCAGCGACGCACCGGCCGGCGGCGCGGCGATCACCGACGGCGCGCTGCAGAGCCCCTCGCAGTTCCCCGCCGCCTTCCCGTACCTGAACACACCGCTGCCCGGCGCCGTCAACGCCGCGGCACCGTGAACCGGAGGCACGCCATGAAGAACACACGACACCTGTCTCGCGCCGCCGGTGCGGTATTGATTGCCGCGGCCCTGGCCGGCTGCGGCGGCGGTGGGGGAGGCGGCGGCAGCGGCTTCTACCCGTTCCCGGTCGGCACCACGCCGCCGCCGCAGGACGGCCAGCCACCCGTGCAGGTCAGTGCCTACGACGCCTTCGTCGCCTACATCGTGGCGCTGGTCGCCACGCAGTCCGAGACCGATGACGCGGCCAACGTGGCGCAGTTCGATCCGCCGCCCACGTCGGAGACCAAGGACCCGGTCGCCACGCAGTAGGCAGCGCGCCATGCGAGCCCGCATCCACTTCGCGCGCGCCATCTGCGCCATCGGCCGGTGGCTGGCGCTCCCGACCGCGATGCTGGTGCTCGCCGGCGCGGCGCATGCCGTGCCGCGCGTGCCGGCCAGCGACGACGCGGTGGTGGAAACACTGCCCGCCGTGGCCGGCTGGTCGAGCGAACAACGCCGACTGCGCCGCGAGCTGGTGCAGCGGCCCGGCGATCCGGCCACCGCCATCGAGGCGGCGACCACCTACCTGAACCTCGCGCGCGACCAGGGCGATGCGCGCTACGCCGGCTACGCCATGGGCGCGCTGCAGGCCTGGGAAGCCATGCCTGTGGCCGACACGCCGCCCGCCGTGCTGGTCATGCGCGCCACCATCGCGCAGTTCCTGCACGACTTCGACGGCGCCGAGGCCACGCTCAAGGCCGCGCTGGCACGCCAGCCCAACGACGCGCAAGGCTGGATCACGCTGGCCACCATCCTGCGCGTGCGCGGGCGCTATACCGAATCCGACGCCGCCTGCCGCGCGCTGGGCCGCGCAGGCCCCGCGCTCTACGGCGTCGCCTGCCTGGCCGAGAACGCGGGCCTGCGCGGCAGGCACGACGAGGCGCGCGACACACTGCAGGAGCTGCTTGCCAACCCGGCGCTGGCCGGCGCGGCACAGGCGGGCACGCGCCAGTGGCTGCTGACCAGCGTGGCCGAGGTCGAGGAACTCGCGGGCCGCTCCGCTCAGGCCGATGCCGCCTACCGCAAGGCGGTGGCGGCGCAGCGCTCGGGCTACCTGCTGCTGGCCTACAGCGACTACCTGCAGCGCGTGGGCCGGCATGCCGAGATTCCAGGCCTGCTCGCCAAGGAAGCACGCAGCGATGCCGTGCTGCTGCGGCTGGCCATTGCCGCTGCGGCCGCACGCGACAAGGGGACCCGGGCCGAGGCCGACGAGCTGCGCCAGCGCTTCGAGGCCTCCGCGCTGCGCCCCGGCACGACCGCGCTGCATGCGCGCGAAGAAGCCATGTTCGCCCTCGACGTGCAGAACGACCCGAGGCGCGCGCTCGAACTCGCGCGCCTGAACGTCAGGCTGCAGCGCGAACCCATCGACATGCTGGTGTTCGCCCGCGCCGCGGCGGCCGCGAAAGACGACGCCGCGCGCGGCGAAGTGAAGGCCCTGATGCAACAGATCGGACTGAAGGATGCGCGTGTCGATGCGATGCTTTGAACGCGCGGTGAGGGACGTGCGGGCCGTACGGCCCGCGTGGGCCGCGTGGGCCGTGCCGATGCTGTTGGCGCTGCTGTTCGCAGCCGCGCCGGCCCATGCCCACAAGGCCAGCGACGCCTACCTGCTGCTGCACCGCAGCGGCGACACGATCGACCTGCGCTGGGACATCGCGCTGCGCGACCTGGACGCGCTGCTCGACCTCGACACCAATGCCGACCGCAAGCTCAGCTGGGGCGAGGTCCGTACGCGCCTGGCCGACATCCACGCCTATGCGCTGGCTCGCCTGCGGCTGCAGCAGGGCCGGTGCGCGCTGGCCGAAGCACGGCCCGCCGCCATCGAAGACCGCATCGACGGCGCCTACCTCGTGCTGCAGCTGCGCGGCCAATGCGCCACCATCGCCACGGGCAGCGCGCTCGACATCGACTACCGGTTGTTCCGCGAGGTCGACCCCACGCACCGCGGGCTGCTGCGCGTGGAAGTCGAGGGCGCGGCACAGCCGACGGTGCGCTCGCTCGATCCCTCGGCCGGCACGGTCGCGGTGCCCTGGCCGGGCACGCCAGTGGCAGCTTCCGCTGGTGCATCGGCCCCGTCGTCCGACACGAGCTTCTTTCGCGACGGCATCCACCACATCCTGATCGGCTACGACCACATCCTGTTCCTGGTCTGCCTGCTGCTGCCCGCCGTGCTGCGCCGCAGGCCCGAGGGGTGGGAGCCGGTCATCGGCTGGCGCGAGGCCGTGTGGCCGATGCTGGGCATCGTCACCATGTTCACCATCGCGCACTCGATCACGCTGGCGCTCGCCGGCCTGAAGGTGGTGACCATCTCGCCGCGCATCATCGAGCCGGGCATCGCCATCACCATCATGCTGGCCGCCATCGACAACATCTACCCGGTGCTGCGCGGGCGGCGCAAGCTCTTCAGCTTCCTGTTCGGGTTGATCCACGGCTTCGGCTTCGCGGGTGCGCTGGCCGAGCTCGACCTGCCGCTGCGCGACTTCGTCGTCGCCCTGCTCCAGTTCAACCTGGGCGTGGAAGCGGGCCAGCTCATGGTGGTGGCCGTGGTGCTGGTCGCGCTGCTGGCGTTGCGCCACTGGCGGCGCTACCCGCCGCTGGTGCTGCGCGGCGGCTCGGCGCTGGCGGTTCTGGTGGCGGCCATCTGGCTGGGCGAGCGGGTGTTCGACGTGAAGGTGCTGCCGTTTTCCTGAAGCGGCAGGTTCGAATCTGCTGGCGCTGCATGTCAAAAGACGTTGCATCGCCCAGGCCCGCGCGTTAAAGCGGCGCCTTCATGTAGGTCTTGGCCTACCGAAAATGGCGACGTCCTGTGTTTGCAAACTTCGTTAACTACAGTTTGCAACCGCTACGATCTGCCCAGCGGACGCTACGCATTGCAGCGAGCCGACATTGCGCGTGCTCGCACTTCGGTCGTTTCACGCGGACGCAGCCAAAAATCCAAGAGGAACTTCATGAAGAGCGAATACCAAGCGTTGCTGGACACCCTGCGCGACGAAGAAAACAACGTCGTCGACATCTGGCTCGAGGAAGCCCAGGTCAGCGAACCCGGCGCGCGGCGCGCGGCACAAGCCGAGGCTTTCGACATCCTGCGCCAGCTGCGCGACGGGCTGCAGGCCGGCGGCGATCCGGCACGCCTGGAGGCTCCCGCATGGACCGGGCTGCGCGAGACGCTCGGTGCGCTGTCGAAGACACGCGCGGCCAAGGGCCAGTCGGTGGCCGAAACGAGCCTGTTCGTGCTCGCACTCAAGAAGCCGCTGTTTGCCGCCATCCAGCGCCGCCTGGGAACCGACGCGGCTGCCATGGCAAGTTCGCTCTGGGCGCTGTCGACCACCATCGACAGACTGGCGCAGCACACCGCGGGCACGTACCAGCAGGCGCGAGAAGAGATCATTCGCCGCCAGCAGGAAGAGCTGCTGGAACTTTCCACCCCCGTCGTCAAACTGTGGGACGGCGTGCTTGCGGTACCGATGATCGGCGTGCTCGACAGCAGCCGCACGCAGATGGTGATGGAAGCCCTGCTGGAGAAGATCGTGGAGACCGGCTCCGAGCTGGCCATCATCGACATCACCGGCGTGCCCACGGTCGACACGCTGGTCGCGCAGCATCTGCTGAAGACGGTCACGGCCATCCGCCTCATGGGCGCGGACTGCATCATCAGCGGCATTCGCCCGCAGATTGCGCAGACCATCGTGCACCTGGGCATCGACCTGCAGGGCGTGCGCACCAAGGCCACGCTGGCCGACGCGCTGGCGCTCGCGTTGCAGCAGACCGGCTGGCGCGTCACGCGCGGCCCGCTCGACAAGTAAGCGGCACCCGCCATGGACCGCATTCCAATTCTCCGCATGGGCGACACGCTGCTGGTGACCATTCAGGTCGACATGCAGGACCAGACCGCCCTCACGCTGCAGGACGACCTGGCCAACCGGATCGCCACGACCGGCGCCTCGGGCGTGATGATCGACATCTCGGCGCTCGAGATCGTGGACTCCTTCGTCGGGCGCATGCTCACCAGCATCTCGGGCATCGCCCGCATCCTCTCGGCCACGACCGTGGTGGTGGGCATGCAGCCCGCGGTGGCGATCACGCTGGTCGAGCTCGGGCTGTCGCTCGACGGTGTGAAGACGGCGCTCAACGTAGAGCGTGGCATGGAGCTTCTTCGGCGTTCCCGGCTGGAGAATGTTCTTGGCCATTGACCTCACCGGCACATTGCCGCTGCTGAACGAGCAGAACATCGTCGCGAGCCGCCAGATGGTGCGCTCCCTGTGCCAGGACCTGAAGCTCTCGCTGGTCGACCAGACCAAGATGATCACCGCCGCCAGCGAGCTCTCGCGCAACACGCTGATCCACGGCGGCGGCGGACGCATGCGCTGGGAATTCGTCGAGCGCAACGGGCGGCGCGGGCTGCTGCTGCACTTCGAGGACGAGGGGCCCGGCATTGCCGACATGGCGCTCGCACTCACCGACGGATGGACCAGCGGCAGCGGCATGGGCCTGGGCCTGCCCGGAAGCAAGCGGCTGGTGAACGACTTCGACATCGTGTCGGCGCCGGGCCAGGGCACCCGAGTGAGTATCACCAAGTGGAAGTAGCCGCCACCATCCCGGGCTGGACGCACAAGGCATTTCCCATGGAGGACGCCAGCCGCGTCGGCGAGGCACGGCGGCACGCGGCGCAGGCCGCGTCGGACATGGGCTGGGGCGAGGTCGACGCGGGCCGCCTGGCGCTGGTGGTGACGGAACTCGGCACCAACCTCGTTCGCCACGCGAAGAATGGCCAGCTGCTGATCGCGGCGCGCCCACGGACCGGCACGGCCGGCGAGGCTGGTGAGATCGAGATGATCTGCATCGACGAGGGCCCCGGCATATCCGACATCGCACTGGCGATGCGCGACGGCCACTCCTCGGGCACGACACCCGGCACGGGCTTGGGCGCGGTGCGTCGGCTGGCGAGCGATTTCGACATTCATTCGTCGGTGCCGCACGGTACGGTGAGCGTTGCCCGCGTGCGCCCGTCCGCGGCGCCCGCCACACGGACCGAGGCTGCGCCGGCATTGCAGATCGGGGCGATTCGGCTGCCCGCGCCCCATGAGTCGGTCTGCGGGGACGCGTGGGCAAGCGCAACGCACGGCCCAGAGGGCACACAAACCACCTTCCTGGTGGCCGACGGCCTGGGCCACGGGCCGGAAGCGGCCAAGGCATCGCAGGCTGCGATCGACGCCTTCGCCACGGCGCCCGACGCCGACTTGCGCGACACCGTGCAGCGCGTGCACCGCGAACTGCAGACCACGCGCGGCGCCGCCGTGTGCGCGCTGCGCATCGACACCGCGAGCGCCACCGTCACTTACACCGGCGCCGGCAACATCGTGGGCCGTGTGGTCTCGGGCGTGTTCGACAAATCCGTCATCACCCAGCACGGCACCGCAGGCCTGCAGATCCGCAAGCCCGAGATCACCTCGCTTGAGCTGCCCGCCCATGCGCTGGTGGTGCTGCACACCGACGGCATCGAGACCCGCTGGAGCCTCGAGCGCATCCGTCCCCTGCTGCAAAGGGACCCCACGCTGGTGGCGGCGGTTCTTTTGCGCGACCATACGCGGCACCGCGACGACGCCACCATCGTGGTGATCCGCCAAAAGGAAAACGCATGAACAGCAACGGTCCGGCCGTCTGTGACGACCGCGAAGACGCGCTGGCCGCAAGCCGGCGCGAAGTCGAAGAACTGCGCGCGGAGCTCGAGGAGACCAACCGCGGCGTGGTGGCCTTGTACGCGGAGCTCGACGCCCAGGCTCAGGAGCTCCAGAAGGCCACCGAACTCAAGAGCCGATTCCTGGCCTACATGAGCCACGAGTTCCGTACACCGATCAGCGCGATCCGCAGCATCGCGCGCCTGCTGAGCGACCGCGTGGACGGACCGCTCACGCCCGAACAGGAAAAGCAGGTCGGCTTTGTCGATACCACCGCGACCGAGCTGGCCGACATGGTCGACGACCTGCTCGATTTGGCCAAGATCGAGGCGGGCCGGGTCGACATCTCGCCGGCGTGGTTCGAAATGGTCGACCTGTTCTCCGCGCTGCGCGGCATGTTCCGCCCGGTGCTGCACAACCCGGCCACCGCGCTGATCTTCGAGGAGCCCGAGGGGCTGCCCAAGCTCTACACCGACGACCGCAAGCTCTCGCAGATCTTGCGCAACTTCATCTCGAACGCGCTCAAATTCACGCCGCACGGCGAGGTGCGTGTCACCGCGATGCGCGTGGGCGACAACGCCATACGCTTCTCGGTCTCGGACACGGGCATCGGCATCGCGCCCGAACACCATGCTGCGGTCTTCGACGATTTCTCGCAAGTGGATTCACCGGTGCAAAAGCGCCTGCGCGGCACCGGCCTGGGCCTTTCGCTGAGCCGGCAGCTCGCGGTGCTGCTGGGTGGGCACGTCGAACTGGCCAGCGAGCTCGGCAAAGGCTCGGTGTTTTCCGTCACGCTCCCGGTGCAGCTCCAACGCCAGGCTCCGGCGCAGCCGGAATGACCATGCCACCCGAACCGCTGATCAACACCACGATCGACCGGTCGCGCCACACGATCCTGGTGGTGGACGACAACCCCACCACGCGCTACACGACCTCGCGCGTGATCCGCGCCGCGGGTTTCGATACGCGCGAGGCGAGCACCGGAGGCGAGGCGCTGGCGTTGGCCTCGCACCAGATTTCTGCCGTGGTGCTCGATGTGCACCTGCCCGACTTCAGCGGCTTCGAGGTGTGCCGCGAACTGCGCATCAAGCCGTCGACCTCCACGTTGCCCGTGGTGCACCTGTCGGCCACCTTCGTGCGCAACGAGGACAAGGTGGCAGGCCTGAACGCCGGCGCCGATGCCTACCTGGTGCACCCGGTGGAGCCCCCGGTGCTGGTGGCCACCCTGCAGGCGCTGATTCGCGCGCGCATGGCCGAGGAAAAGCAGCGCAACAGCGAAGCGCGTTTTCGCGCCATCTACGACCATGCGCCCACGGGCATGGCGCTGATCGACGCCGAGGGCCGGTTCGCCGACGTCAACCCGGCCATGGTCGCCATGCTCGGGCAGTCGCGCGACGCATTGATCGGCCAGCCGGTCAGCGCCTTCGCGCCGGACGAATGGACGGCCTTCGTGCAAGCCCACACGGCGGGCACCCTCGTGGGCACGCCCTCGCCCGCGACACCCTGGAAGGGCGAGTTCCCGTTGCTGCGGCAGGACGGCTCGTGGATCCGCCTCGAATGGACCATGTCCGCGCAGATCGACCCGGGCCTGCGCGTGGGCATTGCGCTGGACGTGTCGGAGCGCTTCGAGCTCGAGGGGCGCCGGCGCGAGGTGCTCGAGCGCGAGCAGGCCGCGCGCGCGTCCGCCGAACGCCAGAGCCGTACCAAGGACGACTTCGTGGCCGTGCTCTCGCACGAGTTGCGCAATCCGCTCAACGCCATCGGCGGTTGGGTGCACGTGCTCAAGGTGGGCAACCGCACGCCCGAGCAGATGGAAAAAGGCCTGAACGCCATCGACCGCAGCGTGAAGGCGCAGACGCGGCTGATCGCCGACATCCTGGACGTGTCGCGCATCAGTTCCGGCAAGCTGCGCCTGCACCGCGAATGGATCGAGCCGCGCGGGCTGGTCAGCTCCGCCATCGAGGCGCTGGCCGCGCCGGCGGCGGCCAAACGCCTGGCCATCGTGTTCGACCAGGCGCCGGCTGACGCACCGGCCTGGCTGGACGCCACGCGTTTCCAGCAGATCGTGTGGAACCTGCTGTCCAACGCCATCAAGTTTTCCGCCGAGGGCGGGCGCATCGTCATCGAGCTGCACCGGGAAGGCGACGTGCTCGACCTGTCGGTGCAGGACTTCGGCCGCGGCATCAGCCCCGAGTTTCTCTTGCACCTGTTCGACCGCTTCTCGCAAAGCGATTCGCCGGACAACCGCTTCCACGGCGGCCTGGGGCTGGGGCTGTCGATCGTCAAGAACCTGGCGGAGCTGCACGACGGCAGCATCTCCGCGCACAGCGAAGGCGAGGGCCGGGGCGCCACGCTGCGCGTGGTGCTGGGCGTGGTGCCCTCGGGGGATGCACCGATCGTGCTGTTCGATACGCCCCATGCGCTCCATGCGCCCGACACGCAGGGCGCGCGCGATGCAGCGGCCAGCGGCCGCATCCTCGCCGGCCTCGATGTGCTGGTGGTGGAGGACAACGCCGATGCGAGCGAGATCATGACGGTGGTGCTAGCCGACGCCGGCGCCACGGTGCGCCTGGGCGCCGACTTCGACAGCGCGCTGCAGCTGTTCGAGCAGAAATGGCCCGACGTGCTGATCAGCGACATCGGCCTGCCGGGGCGCGACGGCTACGACCTCATTCGCGAGGTGCGCCGACGCGAGCGCACCCTCGGCAAGCCGCGGCTGTTCTCGGTGGCTCACACGGCCTTTACCCGGCCGCAAGACCACGCCAAGGCGACGGAGGCGGGGTTCGATGCGCATCTGGGCAAGCCGCTGCAGCCGCATGCGCTGCTGGCGCTGATCGCCGGACGGCCCGCGACACCCTAGCCCGGGCGCCGCGGCCTCGCCGCAAGGCGGGAGCGCCGTCCGTCGGGTTTCGAGGTTTGCGCGGCTCGGTCCTACATGGGCCGCTTGGAGTGCTACTTACTGTTCGCGTCCTTCCCCGCGATACACCCCACCTCGGAGCACCCCATGGCCACACGCGCGCCCAAGAACAGCAAGCCCACCGGCACCCCCGCCACCGCCATCGCCACCCAGGCCGCCGCGCGCAACACCGACAGCGCGCCCGCCCATCCCGGCCCCGCCGTCGCGGGCGACCTGCCCACGCAGCGTGCCACCGACACGCAGGCCCTGGTGGCCGCCATACCGGCCAACGACAACAAGCCGCTGGAGCACGGCATGGACAACGCCATGGCACCGCCCCGGGGCCTCACCGCCAAGCCGGCGTCGCGCCTGCCCGGCGGCAGCTCGCTCAGCGAAAGCAACAGCTCGGCCAAGCTCGGCGGCGTGGCGGGCGAAGGCGTGAACGCGACCATCGGCTCGCTGGACCGGGTGCGCGTCGACTCGTCCGGCCAGGTGCTCACCACCAACCAGGGCGTGCCCGTTGCCGACAACCAGAATTCGCTGAAGGCCGGCCTGCGCGGCCCGGTGCTGCTCGAAGACTTCATCCTGCGCGAGAAGATCACGCACTTCGACCACGAGCGAATTCCCGAGCGCATCGTGCATGCGCGCGGCTCGGGCGCGCACGGCTTCTTCGAGTGCTACGAGCCGCTCACGAAGCACACCATGGCCGCACCCTTCCAGGAGGCCGGCAAGGTGACGCCGGTGTTCGTGCGCTTCTCCACCGTGGCCGGCGAACGCGGCTCGAAGGACACCGCGCGCGACGTGCGCGGCTTCGCCGTGAAGTTCTACACCGACGAAGGCAACTGGGACCTGGTGGGCAACAACATGCCCGTGTTCTTCATCCAGGACGCGATCAAGTTCCCCGATCTCATTCACGCGGTCAAGCCCGAGCCCCACCACCAGATGCCGCAGGCAGCCTCGGCGCACGACACCTTCTGGGACTTCGCGGGCCTGATGCCCGAGTCGACACACATGCTGATGTGGCAGATGAGCGACCGCGCCATTCCGCGCAGCTACCGCATGATGCAGGGCTTCGGCGTGCACACCTTCCGGCTGGTGAACGAAGCCGGCGAATCGGTGTTCGTGAAGTTCCACTGGCAGCCGAAGCTGGGCACGCATTCGCTGGTGTGGGACGAGGCGGTGAAGATCTCGGGCGCCGACCCCGACTTTCATCGCCGCGACCTGTGGGAAGCCATCGACGCGGGCGAGTACCCCGAGTGGGAGCTGGGCCTGCAGATCTTCACCGAGGAACAGGCCGCGGCCTTCAGCTTCGACGTGCTCGACGCGACCAAGCTGGTGCCCGAGGAACTGGTGCCGGTGCAGATCGTGGGGCGCATGGTGCTCAACCGCAACCCCGACAACTTCTTCGCCGAGACCGAGCAGGTCGCCTTCTGCACCGCGCACGTGGTGCCGGGCATCGACTTCACGAACGACCCGCTGCTGGCCGGGCGCATTCATTCGTACGTCGACACGCAGATCTCGCGCCTGGGCGGCCCCAACTTCCATGAGCTGCCGATCAACGCGCCCCTTGCGCCGGTGCACAACAACCAGCGCGACGGCATGCACCGCCAGGCCGTGCACCGCGGCCGCGTGGCCTACGAGCCCAACTCGCTGGCTGGCGGCTGCCCGTTCCAGGCGGGGGCGGCGCAGGGCTTCCAGAGCGTGGCGCGCCGCATCGACGTGCAGGAGTCCAGCGACAAGGTGCGCGGCAAGCCCGAGAAGTTCGCCGACCACTACACGCAGGCGGCCCTGTTCTTCGAGAGCCAGACGCCCACGGAGCAGGCGCACATTGCGGCCGCGTTCCGCTTCGAGCTGTCGAAGGTGACGGTGCCGGCGGTGCGCGAGCGCATCGTGGCGAGCCTGGTCAACGCCTCGCCGGAACTGGCCGCCAAGGTGGCTGCCGGGCTGGGCATGAAGACCGTGCCCGACGCCCTGCCCCGAGCGCTGCAGACGCCGGTGTCGCCCGAGGTCTCGGCGTCGCCCGCGCTGTCGCTGATGGCACGGCCTGGCGACGGCGGCATTCGCTCGCGCAAGATCGCGCTGCTGGTGGCCGACGGCGTGGACGGCGCGTCCATCGCGGCGCTGCAGGCCGCCTTGTTCGGTGCGGGTGCGGTGCCACGCCTGGTCGCCGCAAGGCTGGGGCCGGTCACCGCCGCCGGTGGCGAGACGCTGGAACCCGATGCGACCATGGAGAACAGCCCGGGTTTCCTGTTCGACGCCCTCGTGCTGCCCGACGGCGCGCCCGCGGCCGAAGCGCTCGCGGCGGACGGCCACACGATGGAATTCATCAAGGACCAGTACCGCCATTGCAAGACCATCCTGGCGCTGGGCGCATCGCAGGCTTTGCTGGGCGACGCGGGCATTCCGCTCACCCTGCCCGACGGCTCGGCGGACCCGGGCCTGCTGCTGTCGGACGCCTCGCAAGCCAAGGCAGTGGCCGCCGAGTTCATTGCGGCCGTGGGCCAGCACCGCCACCCCTCACGCGACTGCGACCCGCCCCGGGTCTGAGCACACCACGGGGGATCTGTAGCCGCTGTCTGATGGACAGCGTCTGCACAAAGGCGCACGCTCCGTTTTTTGCTCCACTGGACGAGAAGGACCGACCATGTCCGCACACGACATCAAGGACCCCGGCCTGCGCCAGCCGCTGCCGCCGCCTGCGAAACTCCACCGGCGCCTGGCCCGCTTCAACGCCACGCGCCTGAACCCGGGACAGCCTTCGTTGCAGTGGCAGGACGACCTTGCACGCGAGCACGAGCACCGCCTGCTGGAAGGCCGGTTCCTCGAAGACCTGCGCGCCACGGTGCGCACGGCGGCTTGCGTGTCGGCCGGCAATGCGGGCCACTTCATCCACTGGTTCGAATCGCTCGCGCACTCCGGTCCCGGTCAGCACCACCCGCTCTTCGACTGGCTGGCCCAGGAGGCCACCTTGCCGCAGATGCGCTGGTTTCTCACGCAGGAGGCCGCGGGCGAAGCGGGCTTCGAAGACCTGCTGGCCTACACCCAGGTCAAGCTGCCGCCGCAACCCAAGCTGGAATGCGCGCGCAACTTCTGGGACGAGATGGGCCACGGCAAGCAAAGCGCCATGCACGGCGAGATGCTCGCGCACATGGTGCGCGAGCTCGGCCTGCACCCGGCCATCGACACCACCGTGTGGGAATCGCTTGCGCTGGCCAACACCATGGTGGGCCTGGCGACCACGCGCCGCTACGCGTACCACGCCATCGGCGCGCTCGGCGTCATCGAGCTCACGGCCCCCGGGCGCGTGAAGCAGGTGGCCGCCGGCATGCGCCGCCTGGGCTTGAGCGGGCGGGCACGCGCCTACTTCGACCTGCATGGCGCACTGGATGTGTCGCACGCGCGCGCCTGGCTGCGCGAGGTGATCCACCCGCTGGTCCACGAGGACCCGGCCTGCGGACAGTTCATTGCCGAAGGCGCGCTGATGCGTCTTGTGTGCGGCGCGCGCTGTTTCGACCGCTACACCCTGGAACTCCGGGAACTGCACGCAGAAGAGGTCGCCGCATGCTGAACGCAGCCCCCGTGCTGCGACAGGTGGCGGCCACCGGCTACCGCTTCACCACCGTCACGCCGCTCACCCACCAGCGCGTGCTCGCGCGGCGCGGACGCGAGCCGGGCCTCACGCTGCGTGACGTCTTCGGCTGGAACCTGCCGTTCGAAGCGAATGTGCTGCCGCCGGCCCTGCTGGCCGACATGGAACACGCCGGCCTGGTGCGGCGCACGGGCACGCTGCTGCGCAGCACGGTGCGCATCGCCAGCCTGGGCGACGACCTGTTCTTTCACTCGGCCTACCCGACGGTGGAAGAGAACGCGGTGTTCTTCGGGCCCGACACCAGCCGCTTTGCGCGCTTCCTTCTTCAGGCGCTCGCCGGGCGCAAGGCGCAGCAGCACGCACGCGTGCTGGACGTGGGCTGCGGCAGCGGCGCGGGCGGCGTGGCGGTGGCGCGGGCGCTGGCCGCCACGGGCACGCCGGCGCAAGTGGTCATGAACGACATCAACCCGCTGGCGCTGCAGTACGCGGCGGTCAATGCCGAAGCGGCCGGTGTGACGGTGACGCTGGCGCAGGGCGACGCGCTCTCGGCCGTGGACGGCGACTTCGACCTCATCGTGTCGAACCCGCCCTACCTCGACGACGCCGCGCAGCGCGCCTACCGCCACGGCGGCACGCGGCTCGGGCGGGCGCTCAGCGCGCGCATCGCGACCGAGTCACTCAAGCGGCTGGCACCGGGCGGGCAACTGCTGCTGTACACGGGCGTGGCGATGGTCGACGGCGAAGACCCGTTCCTTGCCGAGATGCGGCCCCTGCTGGAAGGCTCGGGCTGCGAGTGGTCGTATGCAGAGATCGACCCCGACGTGTTCGGCGAAGAGCTGGAACGCTCGGTGTACGCGCACATCGACCGCATCGCGGCCATCGGGCTGGTCGTGACGCGGCCGCAGGAGAGCGCTTGATGGCGGCCAGGCTCGACCGCGATCTCGAGCTCGACCTCGGTGTGGACACGCTGGACAGCGCGAGCCTGGCGGCGGTGCGCGACTGCAGCGTGCTGGAGCGCATGCCCAAGTGGCTCATCTGCGTGCCGCTGGTCGTGCAGTGGCTGTGGCTGTCGTTGCGCTACGGCGGCCCGACGGTGCCGTCGGCGGCCAACCCGCACCTGACCTCGGGCGGGCTGGTGGGCGAAGGCAAGCTGGAGTACTTCCGCGGCATGGGACCGCTGGCGCGCGCGGTCACGGCCGCGCACTGCGCGGTGTTCAACGACGGCGCGGCCACGCACGCCTCGCTGCAGCAGACGATGCAACGCAGCGGCCTCGCCTTTCCCGTGGTCGCCAAGCCCGACCTCGGCCTGTGCGGCTACGGCGTGCGACTGGTGCAGGACATGGCGGCGCTGCAGGCCTACCTGGCCGCATTCCCGGCCGGTGAGACGGTGGTGCTGCAACGCTACCTGCCGCAGGAAGGCGAGGCCGGCATCTTCTACGCACGCGACCCGGTCACGGGCCAGGGCCGCATCATCGGCCTGGCGCTGCGCTACTTTCCGCGGGTGACGGGCGACGGCCGCAGCACCGTGGCCCAGCTGGTGGCGGCCGACGCGCGGGCGCGCCGCATCGCGCGCTCGCCGCGCCACGAGTGCAGCGTGCCGCACCACAGCGTGCCCGCCGCCGGGCAGCAGGTGCGGCTCGCCACCATCGGCTCGACCCGCGTCGGCGGGCTGTACCGGGACGGCGCGGCGCTGATCACCCCCGAGCTGGTGCGCGCCATCGACGCGGTCGCGCGCGACATGCCCGACTTTCATTTCGGGCGCTTCGACGTGCGCTACGACAGCCTGCGCGAACTGGGTGCAGGGCGCGGCTTCACCATCATGGAAATCAACGGCGCGGGCTCCGAGGCCATCGAGGCCTGGGACCCCGACACCGGTGTGCTGCAGGGCTTTCGCATGGTCTTCGCCAAGCAGCGGCTGCTGTTCGCCATCGGCGCCGCGCAGCGCAAGGCCGGCGTGCGGCCCATCGGCCTGCTGGCGCTCGCGCGTCTCAACCGGCGGCAGAACCGCCTGGTCGACCGCTACCCGCCCTCCAACTGAGTTGCCGCATGCACAACGGCACCTCTGCCACGCCCGTGCTGGAAACCCGCTGGGCCGCTTGCGAAGAAGACGTGCGCGACGCGCAACGCCTGCGCTACCGCGTGTTCGCACAGGAGATGGGCGCCCGCCTGACGCCGCCCGAGGGCACGCCGAGCGGGCTCGATGCCGATCGCTTCGATATGTTTTGCGATCACCTGCTGGTACGCGCGGTGGACCCCTTGAACGGCCCCGGCCCGCTCATCGGCACCTACCGCGTGCTGACGCCCGAGGCGGCCCGGCGCGCGGGCGGCTTCTACACCGACACCGAGTTCGACCTGTCCCCGCTCGCGTCGCTGCGCGGCCGCGCGCTGGAACTGGGCCGCTCGTGCGTGGACGCGCAGTGGCGCACGGGCAGCGTGATCATGGCGCTGTGGACCGCGCTGGGGCAGTACATGGTCGAGCACCGGCTCGACACCATGATCGGCTGCGCCAGCATCGGCCTGGATGAACAGGGCCTGAGCGCCGCGCGGCTGTGGCACCGGCTGTGCCGCACGCACCTGGTCGAGGAGCGCTGGCGCGTCGAGCCCCGTATCGCGCTGCCGCTGGACGCCGAGGCTCACCTCGACGACCACAGCGACGCCGCGCCCCCCGCACCACCGCCGCTCATCAAGGGCTATTTGCGTTGCGGCGCGCGCCTGCTCGGCCCGCCTGCGCTCGACGTCGCGTTCAACACCGCCGACCTGCCGCTGATGTTGCGGTTGGACGAAGTTTCCCCGCGCTACCGCCAGCACTTCTTTGGCGTGGCTGTTGATTGCTGTCGAAAATTGACCCTCTGATGGAGTGAGCCCCTGCGGCTGGACCACCGGGCTCATGGTCTCGTAGCCACCGACGTAGACGTCCTCGAGCGTCTTCATGAAGCTCTCGGCCTGCGCATTGTGGTACGGGTTGCCGGGCGAGCTCATCGACCCGTGCAGCCCCGCTTCCTGCAGGGCCCTGCGGCAGGTTTCACTTGCATATTGCGATCCCATGTCCGTGTGAAAGATGCAGCCAGCCGGAGGCTGTCGGTCCTGCACTGCAGATCGGAATGCGGCCAGGGCCAGCGTTGTGTCGATGCTTCTCACACGCTTCAAACAAAGAGAGAGTCCATGTCATCTTTGATCTGCGCCCCAAGTCATTTACCAGAAGAGTAAAAAACATCCTGATCTGGGCTTACCGGTATTGCATACACAGGCTACAGGGTGCCGGCAAAACAGGTGCGCCGCCGAAATCAACAGGTTGAACGAACCTACCTGCAGTTCCGGCAGCGATTCGCTTTTACTTCTTGCAGGCCTGCCTTATTGCACCCGCTCTTGCAACCCAATCTTCTTGAAAAACGCATCCACCGTCGGCGCCCAGATGCCGACATTCCCCCGCCCCTGAAAAAAGCTGTGCCCCTCGTTGCCATAAGGCGGCACGATTTCCAGGTCGAGGTCCACGCCCTTGGACTGATAGGCCTCGCCCAGCCGCTTCGCAAGCGCCGGACCAAAGAAATGATCGTTCTCCGAATAGAACCACAGCATCGGCACATGGGTGGTGCTGGCATAGTGGCTGAAGGCCGCAACCAGCTTGCCGTCGTAGCAGACATCGTCGGGCCCGCGTGAGCCGCGTCCGCCGGCGAAGCTGATCGTGCCGACGACGCCCGGCGGGCTCTGGCTGGACGAGGCCAGCACACCGAAACCACCGGAGGAATGCCCGACCAGCACCACGTGCTTCGCATCGACATACGGTTGCGCGCGGGCGTACTCGAGCGTGGCGTTGATGTCCTTGGCGCTTTCGAGTCCGGCACCGATGTAGTCGGGGTTGCCGCAGCTGAAGTAGTTTTCGGCCCATGGCCCATCAGAGATGCCATAGCCACGGCGCAAGGTATTGATCACCAAGAAGCCGTGCTTCGCAAAGAGCTGCGCCTGCCAGCCGAAATAATTTTTCCATTTCGGAAAGTCGTCCGGCGACCGCGGCGTCCCGTGGTTGATCAGCATGAGCGGAAACGGGCCCTCCCCTTCCGGTTTGTACTCGGTGGCGGCCAACTGGATGTGCGAATCGCTGAACATGCCCTTCACCGTCATCGGGATCTTGATTTCCTGCACGGTGATGTCGGCCAGTGCGGGCGCGGGCGCGAACGCGACCACTGCAAGCAACGCGAACGCCATGCCCGGCACGACGCGCTGAAAGAAACTGCTCCGGAAATTCATGGGTGTCCCTGTTGAGATTGCGTTGCACCCGCCACGATGGCGGGATAGGCGAGCGGATGAACGGTGGGGTTCGAGTTCATCTCCAATATCCAGAGCTTTTCTTCCGTATCCAGAACGGCATCCGCCGTGAACAGGGTCTGGGGCCGGGACTCCGGCGGAATGGCCTCGACCAGACGCAGGCCCATGGGCCACAACGACGACATCCAGGCCTGCCTCGATGCACGGTCGATGCGCACGACCTGCCTGTCAGCGGGCTGCATGCGCATCGAGCCATAACGGAACTTGACAACCTGCAGGACGCCCTTGTCGAGGACCGAGCCCATGTCCTTGCCGAAACGGCGCAGAAGCGGCGCGCTCTGCAACAGGATCTTTTCGCGCTCGGCGGGCTTGCTCACGCCCGTCTGGTCTGCGCGCGCCAGGATCAATGCGCGAAGGAACATTGTTTCCAGCCCTCCCTGAGCTTTGTGTGCAATAGAAATTGCTGCAGCTGATCGTAAGGAGGGGAGTAAATGAGCGGCCGGGAATATTTTTTCTGGATGGTCAGCCTCCGGTCAACCAGAGCCAAAAAAATTAACTTTGGTTTTCAAGTTAATGATGCAAAGTGCTGTGGACGGCTTGCAACATTGTTGCGGCTGTTGGTGCGGCGCAACTGCTGGGTTTCAGTTTGAACTTCCTTGAGCGCAGATCTTTCCAGTCGTGGCGCACGGGCCACAAGAACAGAACCGAGCGTTGGCGGCAAAGCTTCAACGCAGCCTTAATTCGACTTGCCTGTGCAGGCAGTTCACTCAACCGGCGACCCATTCGGATTGAGCCTTTACGAGGCGCGCGCGAGAGCACCGAGAGAGTCTTGGACTTACGGCATAAAACCAGTCCAAGTTTTTATCCGCACCCCCAGTGGCTCAATTTTTAGTGGCAATCAACATGCGCTGGATGGGTTCACAAGGCGCCCAAGTCGGCAGCATGAAAACCCGCCCTGCAGTCCTTGCGGCAAGCGTGCTCGTCTGGCGCTCCCGCGTGCGTTTTGTCAGCTCAGGTTGAAACTTGCGGCACGGCTCACACCGACCCCGAGCGTTGATTTCGATCTAAAAAGATCTACGGCGAGCCCACGTTTGCTTGGGCGCAGCCACTCCTTGGCTGCGCCCCCTTCTAATTTTCGGTCACCGTGAGACTCGGGGCAGTGGGGGCCCGTGCGGATAGGATGGCTTGATCCAAGAAGCAAAAAGGGGCGCGGATGAGCAGTAGTGTTGCTGGCGCATTGCGCATCGTCGCGGCAATGACGGTTGTGGTTTCGCTGATGGTGGCGGGGTATCTTGGCCGCTCTCCCTGGATCGTCGTGTTGGCGACGCCGGCGCTGACCTTGCTCTACGTACTGGGCAAGTTTCGCCAGTGGCAAATGGCTTGGCGCGCCGGTGGATCGAAATCCATCGGCCTCGGCGTCCTGGCGACATTGCCTGTCCAGCTGGGTCTTGGCTATGTTTTTTACTTGATTGGGCGGGGACTGGCGAGCTTGGTCGCACCCGCACCGATCGTCGCCTTTGGTACGGGAGACGCTCTTGCCATCGGCCTCATGTTTCTGATCGGCTTGGCCTGTTCCCTCGCCATCATCAAACTGGAGGGGAGCGCGATGGGACTTCAGGATGCTCGGACGGCACCTGTCGCCGATCAGACGGTGTATCCAACCGAGGAGGTGGAGCTCGACATGGATCCGAGGCCGCTGACACCAGAAACTTTCTTCCAGTCACCTGGATACTGGCGGCCCGACCCGTTGCGAGAGGCGCTGGAAGGCCGCGGCAAACGTGTCGCCAAGCCGGCGCTGGCGGCAAGCGATGCTGAGATCGCCACAGCGGAAGAGCGGATTGGCTTCCGGCTGCCGGAAAGCTTGCGCGCGCTCTACCGGATGATGGATGGCGGCTATGTGGGAACACTCTATGTGCCGCTGAAGACAGACCCGGGACCCGTCTATGACGACTGGCGTGGCGCCTTCAGCATCGACTATTCGAGCCTCAGTCCATTGACAAAGCTCCGCACGGTGCGCGCCCATTACGAAGACTTCACCGACGATCCGGATGACATGCCCGCCCATGCGGACAAACTGCTGGTGCTGCAGGCGCGCTATGGCGACATGACGCTGCTCGACTATTCCCGGCCAGGCGAACCGCAGGTCTCAATCGTCGACTTCGAAAGAAATGGCGATCTCGCCGACATCTCGTTCGAGCGCTTCGATGATTTCTTCCTGGCGTTGCGACGGCCGAAAGAAGAGACGCCCCGTCCCTTCCATCGTGAACTCTTTCGCAGCAAGCCGCTGGGAGGCTTGCCCAGGGAGGGTCGCGCGGCCGCGTTCTGGGGCAATGGCCACCATCCTTTTGTCAACATGGCGAAGGGGAGAGACGATGGCTGGGAGCCGAAGGCCATGGCCGACGAAACATTGATCGAAGAGACGGAAGCACGGATTGGCGCCAAGCTGCCTGAAGCGATCAAGGAGTTGTGGCGGGCCAGGAACGGCGGCGATGTTGCCTACCGGTTTTTGGATGACGGCCCCGACAATGAACTCCAGCCGTTCGAGGAACTGGCGCCGCTGGAATATGCCGTGACGCTGGCCGAGATTTCCCGGCGTATCGACTTTGCGCCTGGAGAAACGCCGTGGCACGAGTCGATTGCAGAAGCAGACAAGCTTGTCGTGTTGAATGCCAAACGCGATGCGCTGGTACTGCTGGACTTTCGTCGGAAGGGTGATCCGTCGCTCTTGGTGGTTGACAATTTCGGCGCCTCCGGCCTCGACAATGCACACGTCTTCGAAAACATTAATGCGTTCATCGAGAAACTACGCAAGTTCGAGCGGTCGCCGT
Organism: Variovorax pasteuri; assembly: GCF_051216435.1. Taxonomy (NCBI): domain Bacteria; kingdom Pseudomonadati; phylum Pseudomonadota; class Betaproteobacteria; order Burkholderiales; family Comamonadaceae; genus Variovorax; species Variovorax pasteuri. The sequence goes on along the minus strand of NZ_JBPJZS010000005.1, from coordinate 277,856 downwards.
TGTTGCCGTCGCCGCTGTGATCGCTGCTCAGTGCTGGCGCGTCAAGGGTGACCATGTACGGGGGCATCGTGCTGACGAGTTCAGCGTCCGGGCGCGTACCGAGCGACCAGCTGACGACCATGCCGTCGAAGCAGTCGATCACCGGAGACAGATACACCTTGCCAGCTGGGATCTGGAACTCCGCGATGTCAGTGAGCCACTTCTCGTTGGGCACTGCAGCCCGGAAGTCTCGGTTGAGAAGGTTGTCTGGCGCCGGACTGATCTCTCCCAGGTATGAGCCATACCTGCGCCGCTTCGGTCTGGCAACGACCAAGCTCTCTTGTTTCATCAACCGCTGCACGACCTTCTCAGAGATGGTGACGCACTGCCTTGCCAGAGAAGCCTGAAGCCTGCGGTCGCCATAGCAGCGCTGGTTCATCTCGCAGATGTCGGCGATGTTGCAGCGCACAGCGAGGTACTTGTCTGCTACCTTCACACGGGCTTGATGGTAGAAGTACGAGCTTCGTGCCATCGCCAGTCGATGCCTTCGAGCCGCGAGGCGCACACCCCTCACTCCCACCGCTTTTGCGCCGCAATGATGCCCAGCGGATACCCGCGGCGTCCGAGCGAATGGCGAAGCACGATCCGGCTGGCGAAGCGTTCGATGCCGATGTCTTCTTCCAGCATCTTGTCCATCACCGCCTGAAAGTAGCCGATGCCCGGCGCCACGATCTTCAGCAGGTAGTCGTAGCCGCCGCTGACGTTGTAGCACTCGACGATCTCCTCGTACTTCGCGGCGGCTTCCTCGAACTTGCGGAAATCGTGCGGGCGGTGACTGCCGATGGTGACCTCCGAGAACACGATGACGTGGTCACCCAGCTTTTCCAGCGCGATGTCGGCGCCGTAGCCGCGGATCAGCCCGGTCTCCTGCAGCCGCTTGGTGCGCAGCAGGCACGGGCTGGGGCTCAGGCCCACCGACTCGGCCAGATCGACGTTCGAGCAGCGCCCCTCACGCTGAAGATGCACAAGGATCTTGAGGTCGAACCGGTCGAAGGAAACTGCGGATCTCATCGCGCCATCGTACGTTCAAGCCGACGCTTGCGGCGTGCGCTGCGCCTCGGCGAGCGATGCGTCGAGCGCTTCGATCACCATGCCGGCCTGCTCCGCCGACAGCACCAATGGCGGGCGGATCTTGAGCACGTTGTGCCCCTGGGCGCAGGCGCTGAGCAGCACACCCTTGTCGCGCATCAGGTTGACCACCCGGCTGGTCAGGCCGCGATCCGGCGCGCGTGTCGCGCGGTCCGATACGAGCTCGACGCCCACGAAGAGCCCCGCGCCGCGCACGTCGCCGATGGCCTCGTGCCTTGCGGCGAGCCCGGCGATGCCATCGCGCAGCAACTTGCCGACCTGCTCGGCATGCGGCATGAGCCGATCCCGTTCGACGGTCTCCAGCACCGCCAACGCCGCTGCGCATGAGACGGTGTTGCCGGCGAAGGTGTTGAAGTAGCGCGAGTGCTTGCCGAATTCCGCCAACGCGTCGGCGGTCGCAAGCAGACCCGCGATCGGCTGGCCGTTGCCCATCGGCTTGCCGAGGGTGGCGATGTCCGGAACCAGCCCATGGCGCTGGAAACCCCACATGTGCTCGCCGGTGCGGCCGAAGCCGGGCTGCACCTCGTCGGCAATGAAGAGGCCGCCGGCGCGCTTGATCGCCTCGACCGCTCCCTTCAGGAACCCCACAGGCTCGGGCAGGATGCCGTCGCTGGTGAAAAGCGAATCGACGATCAGGGCCGCCGGCTTGATGCCGTGCCGCTGCAGGTCGGCGATCGCGGCTTCCACATCGCGCGTGAAGCGCTCTCCAAGGTCGGCGCCTTCGGCGTGGTACAGGCGCGGCGCGGGGACCAGCCGAACGTGCGCACCGAGGTCGACCGTCACGCCGAGCGATGGCGAGAACTGCGACACCGTGTCGGTGATGCCGTGGTAGGCCGTGTCGGTCACGATCACACCCGTGCCGCCCGTGCGCACCTTGGCAATGCGGTAGGCCAGGTCGTTGGCCTCGCTGCCGGTGCAGGTGAGCATCAGGTGGGCCAGGTCCGTTCCGGGCACGCTCGCGATCAGCCGTTCGGCCAGCTCGAGGATGGTGTCGTGCAGGTACCGCGTGTTGGTCGCGAGCGTCTGCACCTGGCGGCAGATCGCCTCGGTCACCGCGGGGTGGCAGTGGCCGAGCGACGTGACGTTGTTGTAGACGTCGAGGTAGCGGCGGCCTTCCGGGTCCATCAGCCAGACGCCGTCGCCGCGCACGATGTGCAGCGGGTGTTCGTACATCAGCCGGTAGGCCGGGCCGAGCAGCGCATTGCGCCGCTCGATCATCGCCTCGGTGGTGGGCCCGACGTTGGCGCGGCCGGGAATGTAGGCGTTGACCATGTTGAAGTCGGCGGTGGTTTTCATGAAGAGGTTCCGGTTCGTGTGGGTGTCAGCAAGCGGTCGCGCGCTTCCTGGCGGGAGAGGTCTGCCATCTGCGACAGCCCCTCCCAGGCCGCGGGGTTATGCCGCAGGATGTAGGCGCGGTTTTCGGGGTAGCGCAGGGCGCGCCACTCCGAGATCAACGCGGTAATGAGATGGCGCGTCGCCATCAGGTCGGCAACGACGTCCTGCTCCGGCGCGGTCAGCGGCAGTACCGCCTGGTAAGCGCCGACGAATTGCGCCGGTCCTTCGAACGGATCGGCGCTGCCGCTCATGTGGAAGGCGGCGGCCGTCGCCACTTCGCCCACCAGCGGCGCATGCAGCATGTCGCCGAAATCGATGATGCCGGTGATGCGCGCCGGGTCGTCGGGCGCGACCAGCACGTTGTAGAGGTGGTAGTCGTTGTGGATCACCTGCGCCCGCAGCGATGCAAGGCGGGGCAGCACATGCGCGGTGAAGCGCGCCATGAACGACCGCGCCAGCGCACGACGCGGCCCTTCGACCAGGCTGTCGAGCTGCACGGTCAGCCGGTGCGCTGCCGACACGTTCCACAGCAGGTCGTGCGTGGCCGCGGGATGTGTGAAGTCCCGCAGGGCAAGGTTCAGTTCGGCCAGGCCTCTGCCCATCGCAATGCGCTGGGCGGCGGTGCGCGGCGTCTCCCGGATCTGGACGCCCTCCAGGTAGGTGAGCATGCGCACGGTGGTCGGGGTGCCGTCGGCGAGCGCCACGGTGCCGCGCGCACGCCCGTCCAGCATTCGCACGACGCGGGGGACCGGTTGGCTGGGCGAGGTGCGTGCGATGTGCTCGATGGCGGCGATCTGGAAGTCGACCAGCGACACCGGCTCCGACGGGTTGCTGATCTTGAACACGTAGCGCACGCCGTCCGCGGATTCCAGCGCGCAGTTCTGGTCGCGCTCGCCGGCCAGTGCCTTCACGCCCACCTCCATGCCGTACAGATGCGCCACCAGCGCCTGCACCTCAGCCGGCGCCAGGTTGGGCACGGCGGTGCCCAGTTCGGAGGACTCGTCCGGGCGTCCTTCAGGCATCGCTCCCTGGCGGCCAGGGGAGGAGTCGAGGCTGGCCATCAGAGTCCGAGCAGTGCGGGGAGCTGGCGAACGTCTGTCAGGCGGTTCACGCCGTATTCGGTCGACGTGGGCTCGTGGCCCCGGTCGATGAAGGCCTTGGCCATGAAGCCGAGATCGGACGCCGTCATCAGGTCGTACCGGAAGCTCGAGGAGACATGCATCATCCGGTCGGGCCCGCATCCCAGCCGGTCGAACATGTGCTCGAAGGCTTGCATGCGCGGCTTGTAGGCGCGCGCTTCCTCGGCGGTGTAGACCGCGTGGAAAGGCGCCTTGAGGTGCGCGACGCTGTGGGGAATGAGGTCGACCATCGAGTTCGACAGGATCACCAGCGGCACGTGTGGCGCGATCGCCTCCAGCACTTCAACCACGTTCGGGTGCGGCTGCCAGGTTGGCACGGCGTCGTACAAGGAGACGGCATCAGAGGCCAGGCATTCGATGCCGTGGGCCTTGCAGGTGCGCTGGATGGCGTTTTCCACCACGTCGAAAAAAGGCTTCCAGTCGCCCAGCACCTCATCGAGGCGGTAGGCCTTGAAACTGTCCAGGAACGCCGGCATCCGGTCGGCTGGAACGCGGTCCTTGAACAGGACCTTTGCCGTCGGACCCATCTCGAAGTTGATGAGCGTGCCATAGCAATCGAAGCTGATGAATTTGGGTTTGAAGATCATCGGTAGACCTGCTGCGTTGAGAGGAAACAAGTCTAGGTTTGCCCCCTCTGCAGGAGATGCCATATCGCTGTGGATCCCGAGCAGTTTCTTGGTCAATCCGAAGGGGGTGCGACATTTTTGATGGCGCTGTCAGGGCGCGGATCGCGCTTGGCGCGCAGTTGCGTGTCGAAGTCTTCCTTGCACAAATGGAACCGGCGCACCTGCTTCGGCGCAACGGCCGAGCTCACGGGGCACGACCTCACTCCCCAGCGGCGGCGCAAGCCGCTCGAGAAGGCAGCACACGACCTGTGTTCCCGGCGCCGGTGTTATGCGGCGGCACAGTTCGGTCAATGCTTGATCGCCTGAGGGCGTACACCCGCAGCAGTCCTGGCAGGTGCCTATCAGGAAGAAACCGGTACGCAGCCCGTCGCGGGCCAGCGTAGGGGGCGCTTCGCCAGCGATGAGCAGGGTCAAATGCAGGGCAGTCGGTTTCCGCAAGCCGCGTGAAGCGTGCAGACGGATTGCGGGCGAGGCCTGGGTCCGGGCATGGAGGGTCGAAGACGTCGACGAGCGCCCGTCAGCGCTCGTGGGGAAAAAGCCGTTCGATTGGACAGTGCGTCTTGATGAACGGCGACTTGATGACGATGTAGCTGAAGTACTTCGAGATGCCGATATTGCGTTCGAGCAGCCCCTCGATCACTTCCTGGTAGTGGTTCACGCCGCGGGTGAGAAAGCGCAGCAGGTAGTCGTAGCCGCCGCTCACCAGGTGGCATTCGAGCACCTCGTCGATCTCGCGGATCGCGGCCTCGAAGCGCACGAAGTCTTCGCGGTGGTGGTCCTGCAGCGTGACCTCGGTGAACACGGTCAGCGTGTCGCCCAGCTTCTCGAGCCGAAGGTGGGCGCCGTAGCCGGCGATGTAGCCGGCCTGCTCCAGCCGCTTCACGCGGATCAGGCAGGGGCTGGGCGACAACCCGACCGCATCGGCCAGGTCGACGTTGGTCATGCGCCCGTTCTTCTGCAGTTGCGCCAGGATGCGCAGGTCGAGTCGGTCGATCTTGTTGGCTTCTGACATGGCGGTGCCCGATTGCGAGAGAAGTTCCGATTCTGCGTCGGCCGATGGCTCTTGCGGGGTCTTGCAGCCCCTGTGTTTGCGCGCCGGCGGCTCAGCTCGCCAGCGCGGCGCGGACGTCGGGCGCCTCGAGCACCTCGTCGAGCGTTTTCTTCAGCCGCGCGAACAGCTGTGCGAACTCGTCCTCGGCGAAGGTGAGCGCGGGCGCAAAGCCCAGGATGTGGTCGCCGAAGGAGCGGAACACCAGGCCGTTGCGGTAGCCGGCGGCGAAGATGCGGTCGGCCAGTCCCAGCGCCGGGTCGAAGCGGCGCTTGCCGGCCTTGTCGCTCACCAGTTCCAGCGCGCCCAGCAGGCCGCGGTGGCGCGCATCGCCCACCAGCGGATGCACGCGCAGCGCATCGAGCCCCGCCGCGAAGTGCGCCGCGCCGCGCTGGCCGTTGGCGAGCACGCCGCCCTCCTCGTAGAGCCGCAGCACCTCCAGCGCGACGGCGGCGCCGACCGGGTGCCCCGAATAGGTCGCGCCGTGGCCGATGGCAGCGCCCTCGGGCGCGCCGTCGGCGATGCCGGCGTAGACCTTCTCGGACATCATGGTCGCGCCCATCGGCACATACCCGGCGGTCAGGCCCTTGGCCATGGTCATCAGGTCGGGCTCCACGCCTTCGGCCTCGCAGGCGAACATCGGGCCGGTGCGGCCGAAGCCGGTGATGACCTCGTCCACCACGAAAAGAATGTCGAGCTCGCGTGCGGCCTCGCGCATGGCCTTCAGCCAGCCCTTGGGCGGCACGATGACGCCGCCCGAACCCTGGATCGGCTCGCAGAAGAAAGCGGCCACGTTGTCCGCGCCGAGCTCCGCCACCTTGGCGCGCAGGGCCGCAACCGACGCAGCGATCAGCGCCTCGGGATCGCCGCCCGCGGCATGGCGGTAGGCGTAGGGCGATTCGATGTAGTGCTGCGTCGGCAGCGGCAGGTCGAAGCCGCGGTGAAAGGCCGGCAGCGCGGTGAGGCCCGCGCCGGTGGACGACGAACCGTGGTAGCCGCGCTCCAGCGAAATGAACTGCTTCTTCGAAGGCCGGCCGGTCGCGTTGTGGTACTGCACGATGAAGCGCACCGCGGCATCCACCGCCTCGGAGCCGCCCAGCGTGAGGTACACGCGGGTCAGCGACGCGGGCGTGATCTGCACCAGCTTCTCTGCAAGCCGGATGGCCGGCTCGCTGCTGAAGTGGAAATAGCCGGTCGCGTACGGCAGCCGGCGCATCTGCTCGGCTGCGGCCTGCACCACGCTCTCCTGCCCGTAGCCGACGTTCACGCACCACAGGCCCGCGAAGGCATCGAGCAATTCATGGCCGTTGCCGTCGGTCAGCCAGGCGCCGCGGCCCGAGGCCAGCACGGTGGGGCCGCGCTGCTCGTGCACGCGCCAGGGCGAGACGGGGTGGATCAGGTGCGCGCGGTCGATCGCGTCGAGCGCGGCTTGGTGGGGCAATGCGGAAGGGTGCGTCATGGGGTGTGGGGGGTGCAAACGCGAAGGAGCTTTGAATGCCTTCAGCTTAGGCGCCGCACCGCACGACGTGGTGCTGCATTGGGGGTGCCGCACGAAGCAGGCTGCGGTTGTGTGCGCCGCGCGCAGCAGATCGTGCGGCGGGCCTTTTTTTTCAGTAGCCGCGCGTGCGGTCGACGCGGCCGAGCATCGGCTCGCCGGCCTCGAAGCGCGCGAGATTGTCGAGCACCACGTGCGCGGCGCTCGATGGCTGCGTCATGCTCGCGATGTGCGGCGTGAGCTGCACGCGCGGATGGCGCCAGAAGGCATGCGAGGGCGGCAGCGGCTCCGGGTCGGTCACGTCGAGCACCGCATCGCCGATCTGCCCGTCGGCGAGCGCGGCCAGCAGGTTGGCATCGACCAGCTGTGGGCCGCGGCCCACGTGCACCAGGCCCGCACCCCGGGGGAGCATCGAGAAGAGCGTCGCATCGAGGATGCCGCGCGTCGCATCGGTCAGCGGCAGCAGGCACACGAGGATGTCGGTGCGCGCAAGGAATGCCGGCAGTTCATCGGCCCCCGCATGGCACTGCACGCCATCGATCGCATGCCGCGAGCGGCTCCATCCCGCGCAGTCGAAACCCAGCGGGACCAGCGCCTGGAGCACCGCCTGGCCGAGCGAACCCAGCCCCAGCACACCCACGCGCCGCTCGCCCGCGGGCCGCACCGGCAGCGGCAGCCACTGGCCTTCCTGCTGCTGGCGCCGGTACTGCGGCATGTCGCGATGCAGGCCGAGCACCGCGTGCGTCACGTACTCGACCATGCCGCGCACGATGCCGGGCTCGATCATGCGGACCACCGGCAGTGCCGCCGGCAATGCGGCGAAATCGAACTGGTCGACGCCCGCACCGGACGAGAACAGCACCTCCAGATTCGGAAAGCGCGCGGCCAGGTCGTGCGGCGGCTCCCAGGCCGCGAGAAAGCGCACCTGTGCCGCGTCGCCGATCTCGGGCCAGATGCGAAAGTCGATGTCTGGCCGGCGGCGGCCGAACACTTCGGCCCACTGGCGACCGCGCACCGGATCGGACTTGTAGAGAAAGGTGAAGGCTCCCACGAACGGCTCCTTCAGCCCATGGCCTGGGTCACGAGGGCGAACAGCGCCGGTGCATCCGCAGGCCGGGCCAGCGGCGCACCACGCACCATCGTCGTGGGCGCATCCACGCGCAGCAGGCCGATGCTCTCGAGCCATTCGGCCAGGCCGCTGTCGAAGTCGACATCGATGCGCGTGAAATTGCCTGCATTCATGCCGGCGAGGTGCGCGATCAGCGCCTTCGCGCCCTCGGCATCGGGCGCCACCACCGGCCCGATGCAATGGCCCCGGCCGAAGCGGCGAAGCATGGCAAAACCCTTGGGCGTGTTGTCGTGGTCGAGCACCACGCAGGCATCGGCGCTTTGCAGCAGCGCATCGACGAGCGGCTCGCGTGGCATGCCGCGCGCCGCGGCATCGAGCGCCTGCAGCGCGGGCAGTTCGTTCAGGCCCGCAGGCCGCAGGCGCCAGCCGCGCTGCAGCGCGATCAGCGGTGCGGGCTGCGCAATGCCCTGGTGCTGCCGGACTTCACCGGTGCGCACGAAACCGAGCCGCTCGTACAGGCCCCGCCCTTCCGACGTGGCGTGCAGCAGCACGGTGCGGTCTTCCATCCCTTCGAGCAACGCAGTCATGAGCCGATGCCCGATGCGGCGGCCCTGGCATGCGGGCGTGACGATCACCAGGCCGATGGTGGCGTGGCGCTCGCCCCAGCGCCAGCGCAGGGCGGTGGCGATGATCTCGCCGTCGCGCTCGACCACGGTGCCTTCGGCGTGCGCGAACACCTGCTCCCAGTCGGCCAATCGGTGCGGCCAGCGCAGTTCGGCGGACAGCGCATGGGCGTGCGGCAGGTCGGCGGAGGTCATCGGTCTGAGCACCACGCCGTCCATGGCGGGTGCGTTCGCAGCGGGTTCGGGCATCGGGAAATCTCTCTTGTTGCGGCGGGAATGGCACGTCCATCTTGGACGACATTGCGGCGCTGCACCAGACCGAATCGGCCCTTCGCCGCAACTCGCAAGCTTCGCCTGCCACGCACCCAGGTCTTGCAATTTGCTGCTGTGGCGAGCCCGCATACGCACACAAATGCCGCGTCGATCTGCCTAGCATCGATCGGCCCATCGCCAAACCCCACCGCCCTTCTTCACCCACCCTTGCCATGCAAGTCTTCGATCCACGACACATCCAGCCGATTGCCGGCCCAAAAACGTGCCCATCGACTTCGCCGCGACGCACCGAGGTGCATGGCCGCACGCCGAAAGGGCAGACCGCACGGCATGCTGTCGCCGCCCCCGCAAACCGCAGCTTCGGTTCGGGCAACACCGTTTTTCCCTACATCCCAAAAGCGACTGCGTGCTGCAATCACTTCGTAATGAGCTTGTCGCAGTTCCCCTCTATTTGCCATCTTTGAAAAAGGATTCGAGACCATGACTTTCCGTCCCAAGTACGTGACCTTCGACTGCTACGGCACCCTCACCCGGTTCCGCATGAAGGAGATGGCCGCCGACCTGTTCGCCGACCGAATTCCGGCCGAGCGCATGGCCGAGTTCCATGCCGACTTCACCGCCTACCGCTTCGACGAGGTCCTGGGCGACTGGAAGCCCTACGAGGTGGTGTTGAAGAACGCGGTGCGGCGCCTTTGCAAGAAATGGAAGATCCAGTACTTCGACCTGGACGCGCAGAAGATCTACGACGCGGTGCCCACCTGGACCCCGCACGACGACGTGGCGGCGGGCCTTGCCAAGGTCGCCAAGGAAATCCCGCTGGTGATCCTGTCGAACGCCTCGGACGACCAGATCCAGAAGAACGTGGCCATGCTCGGCGCGCCCTTCCACCGCGTCTACACCGCCCAGCAGGCCCAGGCCTACAAGCCGCGCCTGCAGGCCTTCGAATACATGCTCGACTCGCTGGGCTGCAACCCGGAAGACGTGCTGCATGTGTCGTCCAGCCTGCGCTACGACCTGATGTCGGCGGACGACATCGGCATCGTCAACAAGGTGTTCGTCAATCGCGGCCACGGCCCGGGCAACCCGGGCTACCGCTATACCGAAATCCAGGACATCGGCGGATTGCCCGGCGTTGTCGGCCTCTGATCTCCCGCAGCCCATTCACCCGCACCACGCCATGAAGCTCGACTCCTACTGGACCGATTCAGCGCCGGCCTTCTCGCCTGCGGTGCATGCACTGCCGGGGCAGGTCGACGTGGCCGTCGTCGGCGGCGGCTTCACCGGCCTTTCGGCCGCGCTGGCCTTCGCACGGCGCGGCGCCCGCGTCGCGGTGCTGGAGGCCGGCACGCGCGTGGCGGCCGAGGCGTCGGGGCGCAACGGCGGGCACGTCAACAACGGGCTGGCCGTGGACTACGCCGACGTGGCGGCCAAGGTCGGCATCGCAAAAGCCCGCGCCTGGTACCACGCCTACGACGCCGCGGTGGACAGCGTGGCGCGGCTGGTGCGCGAGGAAGCCATCGACTGCGACTTCATGCGCCACGGCAAGCTCAAGCTCGCCACGCGTGCGAACCAGATGGGCGCGCTCGAACGCAGCGCGCAGCGGCTGATCGACGACGGCGTGGACACCGAGGTCGAGATCCTCGATGCGGCGCGGGTGCGCGGCGAGGTGCAGAGCGAGCGCTTCCATGGCGGGCTGCTCTACAAGCGCAGCGGCCAGATGCACATGGGCCGCTTCGCCCACGGCCTGGCCACGGCCGCGCAGCGCCATGGCGCACAGATACACACCGGCACGGCCGTGGAACGCATCGAGCGCCTGGGCCAGGGCCACACGCACCGGTTGCACACCGCGCGCGGTCCCGTCACCGCGCAGCAGGTGCTGCTGGCGACCGGCGCCACGCGGCATGGCGGCTACGGCAGCTTCGGCTGGCTGCGCCGGCGCATCGTGCCGATCGGCAGCTTCATCGTCGTGACCGAGCCGCTCGGCGCAGAGCGTGCGCAGGCGCTGCTGGCGGCGCGGCGCACCTATACGACGGTGGCGAACATCCATCACTACTTCCGGCTCACGGCCGATCACCGGCTGGTGTTCGGCGGGCGGGCGCGCTTCGCCATTTCCAGCCCGCAGTCGGATGCGGCGAGCGGCGAGATCCTGCGTGCAGGGCTGGCCGAGACCTTCCCGCAACTGGGCGCCGTGCGCCTGGACTACTGCTGGGGCGGCCTCGTCGACATGACGCAGGATCGCCTGCCCCATGCCGGCGAGCGCGACGGTCTCTACTACGCCATGGGCTACAGCGGCCACGGCACGCAGATGTCGGTTCACATGGGCGAGCGCATGGCCGCCGTGATGAACGGCGATGCCGACGCCAACCCCTGGCAAGACCGCGCCTGGCCCGCCATTCCCGGCCACTTCGGCGCGCCGTGGTTCCTGCCGGCGGTGGGGCTCTACTACTCGCTCAAGGACAAGCTGGCCTGAGAGCTGAGCGCCCCCACGAGTCCGCCGATTTTTCGTTCCGTGTTTGTTTGTTTTTCAACCCTCAGTCACCGGTCCCACAGGAGTACCCCACCATGAGCGACAACAGCAACAAGAGGTTCGAAAACCTCGTCGGTCCCGGCGAAAGCCTTCGCGTGATGGATTCGCTGAAACGCGGCGCCTCGCGGCGCGACATCCTGTCGATGCTGATGGCCGGCGGCATGCAGGCCACGCTGGCCGGCAGCCTGGCCGGCATGGCGGTGACCGCCCATGCGCAGACGCCACGGCGCGGCGGCCGCATCCGGGTGGCCGGCGCGACCGCTGCCGCGACCGACACGCTCGATCCGGCCAAGCAGTCGAACCAGACCGACTACTCGCGCTGCAACATGGTCTACAACGGCCTGACCTCGCTGGACGGCAGCCTCACGCCGCAGCCCGCGCTGGCCGAATCGTTCACCACCAAGGACGCCAAGACCTGGGTCTTCACGCTGCGCAAGGGCGTGACCTTCCACGACGGCAAGGCGCTCGCGCCGGCCGACGTGGTGTTCTCGGTGATGCGCCACAAGGAAGCAGCCACGGCCTCCAAGGCCAAGGTGCTTGCCGACCAGATCGAGAGCGTCAAGGCCAGCGGCCCCTCTGAAGTGACCTTCGTGCTCAGCGCGCCGAACGCCGATCTGCCGGTGATCCTGGGCACCTCCCACTTCCAGATCGTCAAGGACGGAACCACCGACTTCAACGCCGGCATCGGCACCGGGCCCTACAAGCTCAAGGAGTTCAAGCCCGGCATCCGCTCGGTGGTGGTGCGCAACGACGCCTACTGGAAGCCGGGCAAGCCCTACCTGGACGAGATCGAGTTCGTGGGCATCGGCGACGAGAGCGCGCGCGTCAACGCGCTGCTGTCGGGTGGTCTGGACCTGGTGGCTTCGGTCAATCCGCGCTCGGTGGAACGCGTGAAGGGCACGCCCGGCTTCGGCATCTTCGTCACCCAGTCCGGTCAGTACTCCGACCTGGTGATGCGCAAGGACGCAGGCCCCGGCGCCAACCCCGACTTCGTGCTCGGCATGAAGCACCTGTTCGACCGCGAGCAGATGAAAAAGACCATTGCGCTCGACTACGCGGTGGTCGGCAACGACCAGCCCATCGACCCGACCAACCGCTTCCACTTCGCCGGACTGCCGCAGCGCCCCTTCGACCTGGACAAGGCGAAGTTCCACCTGCAGAAGTCCGGCGTCACGGGCAAGGTGCCTATCGTGGCTTCTCCCGCCGCGATGTACTCCGTGGAGATGTCCCTGCTGCTGCAGCAGACCGCGCAGCGCGCGGGCCTGGAACTCGACATCAAGCGCATGCCGGCCGACGGCTACTGGTCGAACCACTGGCTCAACAGCCAAGTCGGATTCGGCAACGTCAACCCGCGCCCGAGCGCTGACGTGCTGCTCACGCAGTTCTTCCAGTCGGGTGCGGCGTGGAACGAGTCGCGCTGGAAGAGCGACAAGTTCGACCAGCTGCTGCTCGCCTCGCGCGCCGAGACCGACCTGGCCAAGCGCAAGCAGATGTATGCCGACATGCAGACCATGATCCACCAGGACGCGGGCATCGGCATTCCGCTGTTCCTCGCGAGCATCGACGGCCACACTTCCAAGCTCAAGGGGCTGTCGCCCATCCCGCTGGGCGGGCTCATGGGCTACAACTTCGCCGAGAACGTATGGCTCGAAGCATGACGCGCATGGGCCATCGCTCTGCAGGATGTTCGCCATGAACCGCGTGATCCTCAAGCTGCTCGGCCAGCGCATCGCACTCGCGCTGCTGTCGCTGCTGGCGGTGTCGGTGGTCGTTTTCTCGATCACCGCGGTGCTGCCCGGAGATGCTGCGCAGGAGCAGCTCGGCCAGGACGCCACGCCCGAAGCTGTGGCCGCCTTGCGCGCGCAGATGGGCCTGGACGTGCCCGCGCCCGAGCGCTACGCGAAGTGGTTGTTCGGCATGTTGAAGGGCGACCCGGGCCGTTCTGCCACCACCCAGATGCCGGTGGCCGAGCTGGTTGCCAGCCGGCTGCCGAACTCGCTGCTGCTGGCCGCCGTCACCGCGCTGTTCTCGGTGCCGATCGCGCTCACACTGGGCATCGCCTCGGCCGTGTGGCGCGGCTCGTGGTTCGACCGCGTGGCATCGACCACAGCGGTGGGCGTGGTGTCGGTGCCGGAGTTCCTGGTCGCGACACTGGCGGTGCTGGTGTTCGCGGTGAAGCTGCGGTGGCTGCCAGCGCTTTCCTTCGTGAGCGACATCGATTCGCTGGGCCAGATGCTGCGCGCCTTCGCCATGCCGGTGCTCGTGCTGTGCTGCGTGATCGTCGCGCAGATGATGCGCATGACGCGCGCCGCAGTCATCGACCAGCTGGAGGCGCCCTACATCGAGATGGTGCGGCTCAAGGGCGCCTCGCCGATGCGCATGGTGCTCGCGCATGCGCTGCCCAATGCGGTGGGGCCGATCGCCAACGCGGTGGCGCTGAGCCTGTCGTACCTGCTGGGCGGCGTGATCATCGTGGAGACCATCTTCAACTACCCGGGCATCGCCAAGCTGATGGTCGACGGCGTGTCGCAGCGCGACATGCCGCTGGTGCAGACCTGCGCCATGATCTTCTGCTGCGCGTACCTGATCCTGGTGACGACGGCCGACATCTTCGGCATCCTCGCCAACCCGCGGCTGCGGCACCGCTGAAGGAAGCTTCATGGAAACATCCACACCTTCAACGGCGGTGAACGCCACGGCTTCCCTGGCGCCAGCGCCGCAAGAGCGCCGGGGCGGCCCGTGGTCGTGGCTGGGGGGCTTCGGCGCCTCCGGCCTGCTCGGTCTCGCGGTGCTGCTGTTCTGGCTGCTCGCGGCGCTGCTCGGTCCCTGGCTGCTGTCGCGCGGCACAGGGGCCATGGGGACCTCCAACGTCTTCGAGCCGATGAGCGCGGCACATTGGCTTGGCACCGACTACCTCGGCCGCGACATGCTGGCACTCATCATCGAGGGTGCGCGCTACACGATCGGCGTTGCGCTGCTGGCCACGCTGCTGGCAAGCGGAACCGGCACCGTGCTGGCGCTGCTGGCCGCCGCCGCCACCGGCCGCTGGATCGACGCGGCGCTCAGCCGTGGCCTCGACACGCTGACAGCGATCCCGAGCAAGATGTTTGCGCTCATCATGGTGGCGGGCTTCGGCTCCTCGGTGCCGATGCTGGTCGCTACCGCGGCCGTCATCTACGTGCCGGGCGCCTACCGCATGGCGCGCTCGCTGGCCGTCAACATCAACGCGCTCGACTACGTGACCGTGGCGCGCACGCGCGGCGAAGGCACGCTCTACATCATGCTGCGCGAGATCCTGCCCAACATCCTGGGCCCGATGCTGGCCGACCTGGGGCTGCGCTTCGTCTACGTCGTGCTGCTGCTGGCGAGCCTGAGCTTCCTGGGCCTGGGCATCCAGCCGCCGGCCTCCGACTGGGGGTCGCTGGTGCGCGAGAACATCGGCGCGCTGGCCATGGGCGGGGCCTCGGTCATCGTGCCGGCGCTGGCCATCGCGAGCCTGACCATCGCGGTCAATCTCGTCATCGACAACCTGCCCGGCCGTGCCGCGCGCGAAAGAGGAGCACGCTGATGGGCGCCCCACTCACCGTCGAGAACCTGTGCATCGTGGCTGGCGCCACCACGCTGGTCGACAACCTGAGTTTCTCCGTACAGCCCGGCGAGGTACTGGCGCTGATCGGCGAATCGGGCTCCGGAAAGACCACCACCGCACTGGCGCTGATGGGCTATGCACGCAGCGGCTGCCGCATCTCGGCCGGCCGGGTGCGGATCGGCGAGACCGACGTGCTGACACTCGATGCGGTGCGGCAGCGCGGGCTGCGCGGTCGCACCGTCTCGTACATCGCGCAGAGCGCGGCCGCATCGTTCAACCCCTCGCGCACGATCATGGACCAGGTGGTCGAACCCACGGTCATCCACGGCCTGTGCAAGCGGTCCGAAGCCGAGGCGAAGGCGGTGCAGCTGTTCCGCGAACTGGCGCTTCCCGATCCGGAAGGCATCGGCGCGCGCTATCCGCATCAGGTCTCCGGCGGTCAGCTGCAGCGGCTGATGGCTGCGATGGCGCTGATCGGCGATCCCGAGCTTGTGATCCTGGACGAGCCGACCACCGCGCTGGACGTGACCACCCAGATCGAAGTGCTGCGCGCGTTTCGTCGCGTGGTGCGCGAACGCCGTGCCACCGCCGTGTATGTGAGCCACGACCTGGCCGTGGTGGCTCAGATGGCCGACCACATCCTGGTGCTGCGCAACGGCAGGATGAGCGAGCTGAACGCCACCGAGCAGATCCTCTCTGCCCCGGCGAACGACTACACCCAATGCCTGCTTGCGGCCGCACGGCCCGCGGTGCGCACCTCGGGCCAGACCTCGGGCGATTCGGCACTGCTGCTTCAGGTGAACGAGCTTTCATGCGGTTACGGCGCGGTCGACGCAAAGGGCCAGCCTGCCAAGCTGATCCTGGAGGACATCAACCTCAAGCTCTATCGCGGGCAAGCCGTCGGCGTGATCGGCGAATCGGGCTCAGGCAAGACCACGCTGGCGCGCGCCGTTGCGGGCCTGCTCAAGCCCTGCCACGGCAGCGTCATGTTCGACGGGCACGCACTCGAGCCCGCGCTGCAGCAGCGCAGCCCCGAGGAGTTGCGCCGCATCCAGATCGTGTTCCAGATGGCCGACACGGCGCTGAATCCGTCGCAGACCATCTGGCGCATCCTGGCGCGGCCGCTGCAGTTCTACAAGGGCTTGCGCGGCGAGCCGCTCAAGCGGCGCATCCATGAACTGCTCGATCTGGTGAAGCTGCCGCATTCGGTGGCCGACCGCCTGCCGGGCGGACTTTCAGGCGGGCAGAAGCAGCGCGTGAATCTGGCGCGCGCACTGGCGGCCGAACCCGACCTCATCCTCTGCGACGAGGTCACCTCGGCGCTGGACACCGTGGTTGCCGCGGCGGTGCTCGACCTCATGGCCGAGCTGCGGCGCGAGCTCGGCGTGTCGTACCTTTTCATCAGCCACGACCTGCACACGGTGCGCTCGGTGTGCGACGAAATCGTCGTGATGCAGCATGGACGCAAGCTCGCGCAGGTGGCGCGCGCCGACTACGAGCGCGGACCGCACCATCCCTACTACGACCTGCTGGCGCGGTCCGTGCCCGAGCTGCGCCGGGGCTGGCTGGACGACATGGACCGCACAGCGGCATCGGCGAGAGCACCCGCCCCATCAACCAGAGAGGCACAGACATGACCCCCACCTTTCGCATCGCGCTGATCGCCGGCGACGGCATCGGCAAGGAAGTGATGCCCGAGGGCCTGCGCGTGGTGCAGGCCGCCGCCGAGCGCTTCGGCTTCGAGCTCGAGTGCCGTGTCATCGACTGGGCCAGCTGCGACTATTTCGCGCAGCACGGCCAGATGATGCCGGACGACTGGAAGGAGCAGCTCAAGGGCGTCGATGCGCTGTACTTCGGCGCCGTCGGCTGGCCCGCCGCCGTGCCCGACCATGTGTCGCTCTGGGGGTCGCTGCTGAAGTTCCGCCGCGAGTTCGACCAGTACATCAACCTGCGCCCGGTGCGCCTGTTCGAAGGCGTGCCCTGCCCGCTGGCGGGCCGCAAGCCCGGCGACATCGACTACTTCGTGGTGCGCGAGAACACCGAGGGCGAGTACACCTCGCTCGGCGGCGTGATGTACGAGGGCACCGAACGCGAGATCGTGATCCAGGAGTCGGTGTTCTCCCGCCTCGGCACCGACCGCGTGCTGCGCTACGCTTACGAGCTGGCCAACAGCCGCAAGCGCAAGCACCTCACGGTGGCGACCAAGAGCAACGGCATCGCGATCAGCATGCCGTGGTGGGACGGCCGCGCCGATGCCATTGCCAGCGACTACCCCGAGGTGACGGTGGACAAGCAGCACATCGACATCCTGTCGGCGCGCTTCGTGCTGCAGCCCACCCGCTTCGACGTGGTGGTGGCGAGCAACCTGTTCGGCGACATCCTCTCGGACCTCGGCCCGGCGACCACCGGCACCATCGGCCTTGCGCCCTCGGCCAACCTCAACCCCGAGCGCAAATTCCCGTCGCTGTTCGAGCCGGTGCACGGCTCGGCGCCCGACATCTACGGCCAGAACATCGCCAACCCGATTGCCATGATCTGGTCGGGCGCGCTGATGCTGGACTTCCTCACGCAGGGCCAGGGCGCGGGCCGTGCGGCGCACGACGCGATCCTGGGCGCGATCGAGGCGGTGCTTCGCGAAGGGCCGCGCACGCGCGACCTCGGCGGCACGGCCTCGACCACCGAACTCGGCATGGCCATCGCCGAGCGCGTGGCCGCGGCCTGAAGCGCAACCTGCCGAAATTTTTCAGAAACTTTCCGACCATGCCACTCACCCTCCAACGCCAGGACCTGCTGCCGGGCCTCCACCTCATCGGCGCCGAATGGCGCGAAGCCAGCGATGCCCGCCGCCTCGACGTGACCGACCCTGCCTCCGACAGCGTCTTTGCCAGCGTGCCCGACGGCACGGCCGCCGATGCACGCGCCGCGGTGGACGCGGCGCATGCCGCCTTCCCCGCCTGGCGTGCCGTGCCGGCCAAGCAGCGCGCACAGATCCTCAAGCGCTGGAACGACCTGATGCTCGCGCACCAGGAAGACCTGGGCCGGCTCATCTCGCGCGAACAGGGCAAGCCGCTGGCCGAGGGCCGCGGCGAAGTGGCCTATGCGGCGAGCTACGTCGAGTGGTTCGCCGAAGAAGCCACGCGCGCCAACGGCGACGTGATTCCCGCGCCGGTGACCGGCCGCCGCATGCTTGCGCTGAAGGAGCCCGTGGGCGTGGTCGCGGCGATCACACCATGGAACTTTCCGGCCGCGATGATCGCGCGCAAGATCGCGCCCGCGCTGGCTGCGGGCTGCACCGTGGTGTGCAAGCCGGCCGAGGACACGCCGCTCACCTCGCTCGCGCTCGTGAAGCTGGCCCAGGAAGCGGGCGTGCCGGCGGGCGTGCTCAACATCGTCACCGCCTCGCGCGAACGCACGCCCGAGGTGGTCGATGTGTGGCTGGCCGATGCGCGCGTGCGCAAGATCAGCTTCACCGGCTCGACACCCGTGGGCAAGCACCTGGCGCGCGCCTCGGCCGATACGCTCAAGAAGCTGTCGCTCGAACTCGGCGGCAATGCGCCCTTCATCGTGTTCGAGGACGCCGACATCGACAGCGCGGTGGAAGGCCTGATGGCCGCCAAGTTCCGCAACGGCGGCCAGACCTGCGTGTGCCCGAACCGCGTGTTCGTGCAGGCCACGGTGCACGACGCCTTCGTCGACAAGCTGGCGGCTCGGGTCGGTGCGCTCAAGGTCGGCCCGGCCACCGAGCCCGATTCACAGATCGGCCCGATGATCAACGCGCGCGCGGTCGACAAGATCGAACGCCATGTGCGCGATGCCGTGTCCAGGGGCGCGCGCATCGCGGTCGGCGGCGAGCGGCTGCGTTCCGCGCGCTGCGACGGCCCCAACTACTTCGCGCCGACCGTGCTGGTGAATGCCGACGCCAGTATGGAATGCAGCTGCGAGGAGACCTTCGGTCCGGTAGTGCCGGTCACGCGCTTCGAGACCGAGGCCGAGGTGATCGCCGCCGCCAACGACACGCCCTTCGGCCTTGCCGCCTACTTCTATTCGACCGATGTGCGCCGCATCTGGCGCGTGGCCGAGGCGCTGGAATCGGGCATCGTCGGCATCAACGAAGGTGCGCTGGCCGCCGAAGCCGCTCCTTTCGGCGGCGTGAAGGAATCGGGCTACGGGCGCGAAGGTTCGGTGCACGGCCTGGACGACTACATGCACGTCAAGTACCTGTGCCAGGGGCAGCTATAGCGGCACACGGCCCCACCGCTTGCGGCACCTGTTCCGTCGTGCGGTTCGAGCCCCTCGAATCCCGACCTAGTTGCCGCGGCACGATCCACCGAGGGGCACTCGAAAACACACATTTCCCGCTTTTCTCCGTGCATGCTTCAGCATCAACGCAGCAGTGCTTTCACTAGCATTGGTCCACCATCAGATCCATGCGAAAAGGCCGTGAATGTCCAAGCTTCTTGTCCCCTTCAACCTCGACCAACTCGGCGAACCGCGTGAATACCGGCCGCCGGCGGAACGCGTCATCGAGGGCGATGTCGTATGCCGCAACTGGGATGTCGACAGTGCAAAAGACGGCAAGGTTCGTGCGGGCGTGTTCGAGTCGACGGTCGGCGTCAATCACTCCATCAAGGGAGAGACGTGGGAGTTCTGCCTGATCCTTTCGGGCGTGGTGGAGATCACGGAGCAAGGCCAGCCCCCGTTGACCTACAAGGCGGGCGACTGCTTCATCATGAAGCCGGGCTATGTCGGAACATGGCGCACCATCGAAACCGTCCGCAAGATATGGGTCATGGCCTGACCGGAAAGCGCCGTGATGACAGCTGAACCACGCATGGACGACGCCCGCTTCTACATCGATGGGTGCTGGCAGGACCGCACCCATGCCGCAGACATTGCGGTCGTCGATCCGTTTACCGAAGAGATCACCGGGCACGTCGCAGCCGGCTCGTCGACGGATGTGGACCTGGCTGTCGCTGCGGCCCGGCGCGCTTTCGAGACGTTTTCACGAAGCTCCGTCGAGGAGCGGCTTGCGCTGTTGGGCCGAATCCTGGCGCTGCTGGAGGAACGCGCGGAATTGTTCGCGCAGGCCATCGTGGCGGAGATGGGTGCCCCCATCGGATTCGCCAGAACCGCCCATGTGCCCTTCGGCATCGCGCATGTCCGCGCCCAGATGGAAGTGCTTCAACGCTACAAGTTTCTCTCCTTGGATGGCAGCGTCGCCATTTCGAAAGAGCCGATCGGCGTATGCGCCCTGATCACGCCATGGAACTGGCCCCTGTATCAGATCACCGCCAAGGTTGCACCGGCAATCGCCGCGGGCTGCACGATCGTCCTGAAGCCCAGTGAGTTGTCGCCCTACAGCGCGCAGCTCTTCGCCCAGGTGATGCACGACGCCGGCACGCCGGCCGGCGTCTTCAACCTGGTCGGGGGCAGGGGAGAGGTGGTCGGTGCGGCGTTGGCGGCGCACCCCGATGTCGACATGATCTCCATCACCGGATCGACGCGCGCCGGCGTGCTCGTGGCCCAGGCGTCTGCAGTGACGGTAAAACGCGTCGTGCAGGAACTGGGCGGCAAGTCGCCGAACCTGTTTCTGGACGATGCCGATTTCGAACAAGGCGTGGCAAAGGGCGTGTTGGCGGGAATGCGCAACGCAGGCCAGTCGTGTAGCGCGCCGACGCGCATGCTGGTGCCCGCGTCTCGGCTGGCTGAGGTGGAAGCATTGGCACATGCGGCGGCGTCCGGCATCACGGTGGGCGATCCGCGCGATGAAAAGACCTCGATGGGTCCGATTGCAAATGCCGCGCAATACGCCAGGGTGCAGGCAATGATCGCCAGCGGAATCGACGAGGGCGCCAAGCTGGTCTGCGGTGGCCCGGGCAGACCTTCCGGCCTGACCCAGGGCTACTTCGCGCGACCGACCGTTTTTTCCGATGTCACGCCCGACATGAGAGTGGCGCGAGAAGAAATATTCGGCCCCGTGCTGGTCATCCTGCCCTACCGGGACGAGGCCGAGGCCATCGCGATCGCGAACGACACGGTCTATGGGCTCAGTGCAAGCGTGCAGTCCGGCGACCGCGAACGGGCACGGCGCGTGGCGGCGCAACTGCGCGCCGGCCAGGTGCACGTCAACTACCCGGCGTGGACGAGCCATGCGCCGTTCGGCGGATACAAGCGATCCGGCAACGGTCGCGAATACGGCATTCACGGGCTTGAGGAATACCTCGAGACCAAGGCAGTCATTGGCTACTGATATCGCAGGATCTGCCAACAGCCGAAGCAAACATATTTTCACGTTTTCACTGCCCCTTCACGGACATCCCGAGAATGCCTGCACCACTGTTTCCCGTTGAGTCCAGCCCCGATCTGCCGACCCATGCGGACGTCGTCGTCATCGGCGGCGGCATCATCGGAGCGTTCACCGCTTATTACCTGGCCAAGCGCGGCATGAAGGTCGCGCTCGTGGAAAAAGGGCGCGTCGGCGCCGAGCAATCGAGCCGGAACTGGGGGTGGTGCCGTCAGCAGAATCGCGACGCGCGCGAACTGCCCATGTCCACCCGGAGCCTCGAGCTGTGGGAACAGTTTGCCGCAGACAGTGGCGAAGACACGGGCTTCAAGCGCTGCGGCTTGCTGTACCTCAGCAACGACGAAGCCCAGATTGCCGGCTGGGCCGAATGGCGCGAGTTCGCGACGACGGTTGGCGTGACCACGCACATGCTGAGCGGGCGCGAGGCATCGGAGCGCGGCCAGGCGACCGGCCGCGCGTGGAAAGGCGGCGTCTTCTCACCCAGCGACGGCACGGCCGATCCGGCCAAGGCAGCGCCCGCTGTGGCAGCCGCGCTCATGAAGCTTGGCGGCACGGTGCACCAGAACTGCGCCGCGCGCGGCATCGAGATGCAAGGCGGCCGGCTCAGCGGCGTGGTGACCGAAGCGGGGACCATCAAGACCCGCACCGCCGTACTCGCAGGTGGTGCGTGGGCGTCCTCGTTCTGCAACCAGCTCGGGGTGCAATTTCCGGTCGCCACGATTCGCCAATCGATCGTGCGACTGGCGCCGGTGGATCAGCGCCTGCCGGACGCCTTGACCAGCCCGCGCGTCGCCGTCACGCGCCGCCCGGACGGCCACTACGTCCTGGCCATCAGCGGCCGAGGGCGTGCCGACCCCACGGCGCAACTGGTGCGCTTCGCGCCGCAATTCATCCCGATGTTCGCCAAGCGCTGGCGCAACGTGTTTCCCGGCGGCCTGGAGGGCATCCGCTGGGGCCACGAAACCCGGGCCCGATGGAAGCTGGACGCGCCCACACCGATGGAACGGGCGCGCATCCTCGACCCGAAGCCCGACCCTGCGGGTGTCCGTGAAATCCACCGCCGTGCCATCGACTTGTTGCCTGCGCTGCGCGAAGCCCGCATCGCCAACACCTGGGCCGGCTACATCGACAGCACGCCCGACGGCGTGCCGGGGATCGGCGAGCTGCCGCAGGTTCCCGGGCTCATCCTGGCTGCGGGCTTTTCGGGCCACGGTTTCGGCATCGCTCCCGGCGCAGGCCACCTGATCGCCGACCTGGTGTCCGGGGCCAAGCCGATCTTGGATCCCGCGCCTTTCAACCCCGCACGGTTCAAGGAGTCGATGTGGGGCAAGGTGGCTGATTTCTAGACCTGCTCCGGGTTTGCCGCACCAGGCCGGCGACTCATCTCCTTGGATCACCACCCGAAGGGCTTCGATGATCCGGCGCATTGCCTTCATCCACACGGTCGCGATGCTGGTCGAGCGTTTCCCTCCGCGCTTCCAGTCGGAGTTGCCCGACGCAGATTGCTTTCACATGCTGGACGAAAGCGTACAGCATGATCTTGTCCGGCAGGATCCTTCGAGCGGCATCACGCGCCGCATCGTCACACTGTCGCAACTGGCGGCCGATGCCGGTCGTGCCCTTCATTGATAGGCTCCAGTTTGTGCGCCCGCAGCAGCCGGTCACGTGCTGTTGGGAGACACGCTGACCGTGTTCACCGCGGGCACGTCGCGGATCGCGGCCTCGAAGCGAAAGAGATCCTCGCGTCGTGGTCCAAGGGCTGCTGGAGCGCAATATCGGCATCGAGAAGTACTTTCAGCGACATCGTCATCAAGTCGCCGTTCGTCGAGACGTACCGCTCGATCGAGAAGCTGTTCCCCGAGCGCGCGGCTTGATGCTGTCACGCGGCCCCTGGGGCCGAAGTGGGCAGGCCCGCACCGCAAAAGCAGCATCTGCCAGGGCCCGCTCGAAAACCATACGAAGCTCGGCATCGAGCCCGAATTGCAGCATCACGCTGCGGCGACGTGTATGTACGCTCGTCAGCACGATCTCGGTGCCGGAAGCGGCTGGGCACGCCGGTGGTCCTGCTGGCCGACCGCCCGTGGCGCCACCGAGGGTGGTCCGCCCCGAGCCGCTGATTCATGGAGGGATCACACCGATGAAGACACTGTTGCTGAACAAAGAGAATGTAGGAGGCCTGATTTCCATGAGGGAAGTCATCGGGACGGTGGAGGAGGTTTGGGCTCTGTGCAGGTTGCGCAACAGCTCGATGGGCGGCCCCCCTCCCGACGCCGCTGAGTACGCACCTCGTGCTGACTTCCTCGCTCACATGGCCCACATTTCCGCCGACGCTTGATCCGTCCATGTCCCAGAGCCCGCACACCGGTCTCATGCATCGGCTGCTTGCTCATGGCACCTCCTATTGGGTCTCAGGTTTGAGACTCAGAGGTGTCTGGAAAACCCGGGGCGATTCACTTGTGGCTACACGAGTCGCCGCGTTTCGACATTTGAAACCACGCCGATTCGTCTACGGATGCCAGGTGGAGACCACTGCGGGCGTCTGCGCCGTAGGGCGACCGGCGAGTGCGTACGAAAGCTCGTTCGCGGCTTTCATGATCGTCTTCGCGTGGCCAAGGAGCTTGGGTTTCGGCAGCCGATCCGCAGGTCCGGAAATGCACACCGACCCGAGCAAGGCCCAGCGCAAACCGAACACAGGCGCCGACACCGTCGCCACGTTCTTCTCGCGCTCGCCGATGGAGAAGTGGTAGCCCTTCTTTCGGATGTCCTCGTAGAGCTTTCCCTGCTCCCCGGAAAACGCAAGGATCACCCGCCCCGGCGACCCCAACTCCAGGGGAAGCATCGCGCCCATGCGCGCGTGATGGCGAATCGGCTGCGGCCCTTCCACACGCGCGAGGCATGTGCGCGAATTGCCTTCTCGCACATAGAAGGCCGCGCTCTCGCCCGTGGCCTGCGATAGCGCAAGGAGCATCGGCTCCACCACGTTGTTGGCGTCGAAGCTGGCCTGGTAGCGCGCACCGAGCCAGCCGGCTGCGGGGCCGAGCCGCCATTCGCCGTCGTCGCGCTGCACCACATAGCCGGCCAGCGCCAGCGTGCGCAGCAACCGCAGGATGGTGGTCTTGTGCATGCCGGTGCGCCGTGTCAGCTCGGCCAGCGAGAGCCGCTCGTCCTGCATTCCGAACGTGTCGAGCAGTTGCAGGGCGCGGGTCACCGCGGTTACTCCGCCTGTCACCTCGAGATCGGCTTCGCGCGGCGCCTCGATGACTTCCGTCGATCGCTTGGGTCTTGCTGTCCTGGCGCTTTTTGCAATGGGCATTTTGTTTCACTGGGCAGTCCATGTTCCGCCTGATGGACCACCATTGTATGGCGCGAAACGCAAAACCAAAATCGGTGCATGCCCTGGAGCCCAGCTGCCAGGCACCCATCGAACGATTCGGAGACACATACATGCGTACCTCGAGCCACAGCTCCATTTCCCGCCGTGCAGCGCTCGGCGCCGCCCTGCTGCTCACCTGCGGCATGGCCCTGGCGCAGGCCTATCCCTCGCGCCCCATCCGCCTCGTGGTGCCGTTCCCGCCCGGCGGCGGCACGGACATCATTGCCCGCGAAGTGGCGAACAAGGTTGCGACCTCGGAAGGCTGGACCATCGTCATCGACAACAAGCCGGGCTCCGGCGGCAACATCGGTGTCGATGCCGCGGTCAAGGCCAACCCCGACGGCTACACGCTGGTGCTGGGGCAGACCAGCAACCTCGCGATCAATCCGTCGCTGTACGCGAAGCTGCCGTACGACCCGGTGAAGGACCTTGCGGCGGTGGGCCTTGTCGCTTCGGCGCCGCTGGTGGTGGTGGTGTCCGCCGCATCGCCCTACAAGAAGCTCTCGGACGTGGTCGCCGCCGCCAAGGCCAAGCCGACTTCGCTCAACTATGCGAGCTCGGGCAACGGCACCGTGGCCCATCTGGCCACCGAGCAGTTCCAGAAGGCCGCCGGCGTGCAGTTCACGCACGTCCCGTACAAGGGCGCGTCGCAAGGCCTTACAGACCTCGTCGGAGGGCAGATCCAGATGTACGTCTCGTCGGTGCCGACACTGATCGCCCAGATCAAGAGCGGCCAGTTGCGCGCGCTGGCGGTGACCTCGCTGCAACGCAACAGCGACCTGCCCGACGTGCCCACCGTTGCCGAGTCGGGCTACAAGGACTTCGAGGCCGTGACATGGTTCGGCGTCGCCGGCCCCGCCGCCATGCCGAAGGACGCCATCGCCAAACTGAACGCAGCATTCAACAAGGCCCTCGCAACGGCCGAGGTGAAGAAGAAGCTGGTCGCACAAGGCGCGGAAGTGATGACCGGCACGCCCGAGAAGTTCGCATCGCTGATCCGTACCGACGGCGTGCGCTGGAGCGCGATCGTGAAGTCGTCCGGCGCCAAGATGGACTGACTTCGCATGGCCGCGATTGATGCTTCGTACGCGGATGCGTTCGTCGCTCCGTTCTCCGCGGGGCGCGGCCGCACCCCTGTCGACGTTCCACCCGATGCCTGCGACTGCCATGTGCATCTGTACGACGCGCGCTATCCCGCAGCACCCGGCGCCACGCTGAGGCCGCCGGACGCCAGCGCGGCGGACTACCGCCGGCTGCAGCGGCGCACGGGAACGCAGCGGGTCGTTTTCGTGACCCCTTCGACCTATGGCATCGACAACGGACCGCTGTGCGACGCACTTGCAGCCTTCGGAACACAAGCACGCGGCGTGGCCGTGGTCGACGAACAAGTCGGCGGTTCCGGGCTGGAGGCGCTGCACGCGCGCGGGGTGCGTGGCATCCGACTGAATCTGTCGCTGGGTGTCGTGAATTCCGCATCGCAGATCGAGCCGCTCGCACGTCGTATTGCGCCGCTGGGATGGCATCTTCAGCTGCTTGCGCCCGCGCACATGTGGAGTGACCTCGCTGGCGTGCTGGGCCAGCTGCCGGTGCCGGTGGTGTTCGACCATTTCGGCCGGCTCGCGCCCTCCATGGCCGGCAGGCACGCGTCGCATGCGCTGATCCTTCGCCTGCTAGAGGAGCGCCGGGCCTGGGTCAAGCTGTCCGGTGCCTACATCGTCAGCGAGCGGGGCGCGCCGCGGTACGAAGACGTGGCCGCACTGGCGCGCAGCTTCCTGGAAGCCGCACCGGATCGCGTGCTCTGGGGGAGCGACTGGCCGCACGCGTCCGCCAGCGCCGGCCACCAGGCCATGCCGGACGACGCACAGCTGATGGCGCTGCTCGCCGACTGGACCGGCACGCGGCAAGCGCTGCGCCGCGTGCTGGTCGACAACCCGGTCGCGCTCTACGGCTTCGACCGCCCCACTGCCTCTCAGGAGACTCCATGATCCGCATTCATCGGCGCCGATTCGGCGCGCTGGGCCTGACCGCGCTTGCCGCCGTGTCGTTCCCCGCTTTCGCTCAAGGCCAGTGGCCCACCGGCAAGCCCATCACCTGGGTGGTGCCGTACCCGCCGGGCGGCACCACCGACATCCTCGGGCGTGCCATCGCGCTGCGATTGGGCACCTCCCTGGGCGCCACGGTGATCGTCGACAACAAGGCGGGCGCCACGGGCACGATCGGCTCCGCCTTCGTCGCGCGTGCCGCACCCGATGGCTACACGCTGCTGGGCACATCGATCGGCCCGCAAGCGATCGTGCCGAACCTGCTCGCGAAGATGCAGTACGACCCGGTCAAGGCCTTCGCGCCGGTGTCGCTCATCGGGACCATCCCGCATGTGCTCATCGTCGGTGCCAGCCAGCCGTTCAGAACGGTCGCGGACCTTGTCGCGCAAGCGAAGGCGCGCCCCGACGAGCTCTCGTTTGCCTCCGGCGGCAACGGCACGGTGCTGCAGATGCAGGGCGAACTGCTGCGGCTGCAGACGGGCGCGAAGCTGACGCACGTTCCCTACAAGGGCGACACGCCGGCCATCCAGGACGTCCTGGCAGGCCATGCGACCTTCATGTTCGCGCCGGTGGCGGCCGCGCTGCCGCATATCCAGAGCGGTCACCTCAAGGCTTTGGCCGTCACTTCGGCTGCACGCCTGAAGGCCTTGCCCGACGTACCGACCATGGGACAAGCGGGCTTCAAGGACTTCGTGGTGGAGCAGTGGCAGGCCATGTATGCGCCGGCCGGCACGCCTGCGCCGGTGGTCCAGCGCCTGCACGACGAAATCGTGCGCCAGCTGAAGGACCCCGAGGTCGTCGCCATGGCCGACAAGCTCGGCGTCACGCTGGTGGGAAGCACGCCGCAGCAACTCGCCGACACCCAGAAGGCCGACCTGTCCAAGTGGGCCAAGGTCATCAAGGACGCCGGCGTCAAGCCCGACTGAACTTCATTCCATTCCCCTTCCTCTCCTGAAAGTACTTCCATGTCCTCGACCCTTCCCGACATCATTCGCAACTTCGAGCGCGTGCCCGCGAACATCGTGGCGCAGGCCGCCGAATTCCAGCCAGCCATCCTCGCCGACGTGGCCGGCCGCCGCGGCGCGCTGGACGGCCGCATCAAGGCCCTGCGCCCGCGCATGAAGCTGGCCGGCACCGCCATCACGGTGGAAGTTCGCCCCGGCGACAACCTCATGATCCATGCAGCCATTGCCATGGCAAAACCCGGCGACGTGCTCGTGATCGACGGCAAGGGCGACCAGACCTCGGCCCTGATGGGCACCATCATGATGACGGCCTGCAAGAAGCTCGGCATTGCCGGCGTGGTGATGGACGGCCCCTGCCGCGACAGCCTCGAGATCGACGAGATGGACTTCCCCGTCTTCAGCGTGGGCACCAACCCGAACGGGCCGACGAAGAACATCGGCGGGCGCATCGGACACCCGGTGTCCATCGGCGGCGTGACGGTGCACCCCGGCGACTTCGTGATCGGCGACGGCGACGGCGTGGTCGTGGTCGAGCGCGAGAAGATCGAATCGCTGCTGCCGCTGGCGGCCAGGAAGGTCCGCGACGAGGCCGCGCGCATCGCCGCCATAAAGGAAGGCGACACCGCGGCCAAGTGGCTGGACTCGGCGCTGCGCGCGGCCGGTGTGCTGAAGGAAGGCGAGACGCTGTGACCGCGCCCCTCGGGAGCTCCATCCTCGTGACCGGTGCCGACCTGGCGCCGCAGGCACTCGCGCTGCTCGAAGGCCATGACATCGTCTACGCCGGCAAGACGCCGACCGAGGACGATCTGGTCGCCCTTTGCCGCGCGCACGACCCCGTGGCCATCATCGTGCGCTACGGCAAGGTGGGTGCCGCCGTGATGGACGCGGCACCTTCGCTGAAGGTGATCTCCAAGCACGGCAGCGGAACCGACACGATCGACAAGACCGCGGCGCAGGCGCGCGGCATCGAAGTGGTGGCGGCCGTGGGTGCCAATGCGGCTGCGGTGGCCGAGCAGGCGCTGGCTTTGCTGCTGGCCTGCGCCAAATCGGTGGTGGCGCTCGACGCGCGCATGCATGCCGGCCACTGGGACAAGGCGACGCACAAGAGCCTGGAGCTCGGCGGGCGCACCATCGGCCTTGTCGGCCTGGGCGCCATCGGCCTTCGCTTCGCGCGCATGGCCGACGCGCTGGGCATGCGGGTGCTTGGCTACGACCCTTTCGCAAAGAACCTTCCAGCCTGTGTGCAACCCGCCGACCTTGCGACCCTCTGGGCCGAGTCCGACGCCGTATCGTTGCACTGTCCGCTGACCGACGACAACCGCGGGCTGCTCAACGCCCGCACACTGGCGCAATGCAAGCGCGGCGTGATCATCGTCAACACGGCCCGCGGCGGGCTGATCGATGAAGACGCGTTGCTGGCGGCCGTGCGTTCGGGCCAGGTCGCCATGGCCGGGCTGGACAGCTTCGCGGTCGAGCCGATGACACCCGGCCATCCGTTCCAGGGCGAAAAGAACATCGTGCTCAGCCCTCACATCGGCGGCGTGACCAGCGATGCTTACGTGAACATGGGCGTCGGTGCGGCAAGGAACCTTCTGGAGGTGCTTTCGCGCCAGACGGCGACCACCTGAGGCATGCAGCCGGCGCTCGATACAAAGGAGACAGAAATGAAGAGAAGTGAAAGCATCCGTGGCGTGGTGGCCGCGTTCGGACTACTGACGGTCCTGGCTGCAGAGGTATACGCACAGGCATGGCCCGCCAAGCCGGTGCGCGTGCTCGTGGGCTTTTCCGCGGGCGGCCCCACCGACGTGGTGGCACGCGCCTTCGCCGACCACGCATCGCGCGCGCTGGGCCAGCCGTTCATCGTGGACAACAAACCCGGCGCCAACACGATCCTGGCGGCCGAGGCTGTCGCGGCGGCTCCGGCCGACGGCTACACGCTGCTGCTGGGTGCGACCAACCACACCATGATTCCCGCGCTCTACAGCCAGCGGGTCAAGTTCGATGCCTTGCGCTCGTTCGCGCCGGTGTGTTCGCTCGCCGTGAGTCCCACGGTGCTGGTGGTCGGCCCGTCGATGCCGGTCAACTCCTTCGGGGCCTTCCTGCAGGCGGTGAAGGCCGAGCCCGGCAAGCGCACGTATGCGACGCCGGGCTCCGGCAGCTCCGGGCATTTCGCAAGCGCGCACTTCACACAGCTGACGGGCACGTCGATGAACCACATCCCGTACAAGGGTGCGGCGCAGGCGACGACCGACCTCATGGGCGGCCAGGTCGACAGCTCCTTCGCCACGCTGGGCTCGGTGCTCACCCAGGTGCAGTCCGGCAAGCTGACGGCCCTGGCGGTGGCATCGCCCAAGCGCTCGGCGCTGCTGCCGAACGTGCCGACCTTCGAGGAAGTGGGCGTCAAGGGCTACACGGCCGACGCGTGGTACGGCCTGCTGGCGCCCGCGAAGACGCCGCCGGAGGTGGTGGCCATCTTGCGCCGTGTCGCCACCGAGTTCGCACAGTCACCGGCCACGCGGGAGAAATTGCGCTCGCTCGGCATAGAGGCGCAGAACACCTGCGGCGATGCCTTCGGCGCGCAATTGACGCGCGAGGTCAAGCTGTACGGCGAGCTGGCCCGCTCGCTCGACCTCAAGACCGAATGAACGCGCTGCGCCTTGCCCGCAGCCGTCGCCACACATCGGAGACATCATGAAATTCCTCGTCCGAGGCCTGCTCGCCCTGTGCCTGTGCGCAGCCGCCCTCGCCCACGCCGCCTATCCCGAGCGCCCCATCACCCTCGTCGTGCCCTACGCGCCAGGCGGCTCGGCCGATGCGCTGGCCCGCGTGCTCGCGGTTCGCGTCGGCCAGAAGCTCGGCACCAGCGTGATCGTCGACAACCGGCCCGGCGCCAGCGGCACCATCGGCGCGGCCTTTGCCGCCAAGGCCGCGCCCGACGGCTACACGGTGCTGTACGACGCCACGCCGTACTCGATCAACCCGCACCTGTTCCCCGGCATGCCGTATGCAAGCAATGCGCTGCAGCCACTGGCGCTCGTCGCACTGGCACCGAACATCGTGATCGTGCGTGCGGAGTCACCGCTCAAGCGCATCCAGGACCTCGTGGCCAAGGCCAAGGCCGAGCCGGGCAAGATGAACTACGCATCGGGCGGCAGCGGCACCGTGCAGCGTCTCGCGGCAGAGCTCCTGCGCCAGCGGCTCGGGCTGGACATGGTCCACGTCGGCTACAAGAGCGGCGGCCCTGCCATCGTCGACGTGATGGGCGGCCAGGTCGACTTCATGTTCAGCACAATCGCAGCCTCCTACCCGCTGGTGTCGTCGGGCAAGCTGCGCGCGCTGGCGGTGTCGTCGCCGCAGCGCTCGGCGCGCCTGCCGGAGGTGCCGACCCTGGGCGAAACGGTGGCCCCCGGCTACGAGGCCTATGAATGGAACGGCCTGCTGATACCCGCCGGCACGCCCGCACCCATTGCCGACAAGCTCCACAAGGCGGTCATCGATGTGCTGAAGGAAGACGATGTGAAGCGCCGCTTCGTGGACGTCGGCGTGCAGCCGGTGGGCTCGACGCCGGCCGAGTTCGCCGACTTCCTGAAGAAGGAAGATGCGAAGTGGGCGGACGTGATCCGCAAGGGCAACATCAAGCTCGATTGAAGACGCCATGAACAACGTGCCGGAATCTCGAACGGTTCCCCATTCCGTCGGCATCAACCGGCCCGCGCATGCACTGCCCCAGGATGCCTGCGACAGCCACATGCACATCTTCGACCCGCGGTTCGCGCCATCGCCGCACTGGAAGCGCCAGCCGCCGCTCGCCGATGTGGCGGCCTATCGCCGGTTGCAGCAGCGGTTGGGCACCTCGCGCACGGTCGTGGTCAATCCCTCGACATACGGCACGGACAACGCCTGCACGCTCGACGCAGTCGCTCAACTGGGCGAGCGTGCACGCGGCGTGGCCGTCGTCGGCCACCGGGTGGCCGACAGCGAGCTCGACGCGCTCGCGGCGCAGCGCGTGTGCGGCCTGCGCGTGAACTTCGTCACTCCGCAGTCCTGGGGCACGACCACGCCGGAGATGCTGACCACCCTGGCACGCAAGGTGGCCCGCCTGGGCTGGCACGTGCAGGTCTTCGTGCAACCGGAGCAGCTGGTGGCGCTCGCCCCCTTGCTCGCCAAACTCCCGGTGCCGCTGGTCATCGACCACATGGCCCGCATCGATCCGGCCGAAGGCATCAAGGGCGAGGCCTATGCGGTCGCGCGCCGGCTGCTGGACGGCGGCAACACATGGATGAAGCTGTCGGGCGTGTACATGCGATCGCGCGACGGGGCGCCCGCCTACGGCGATGTCTCCAGCCTCGGCCGCGCACTGGTCGCTGCCGCGCCAGAGCGCCTGGTGTGGGGCAGCGACTGGCCCCACACCACCGAGGCGCCGGACACCGTCAACGATGCCGACCTGGCCGACGTTCTCGCGGCCTGGTGCGACAGCACGGCGGTGCGCGACCGCATATTGGTGGACAACCCGGCGAAGCTCTACGGGTTCGCGGCCGCGTGAGGCGCAGCACCATCTTCCAAGGAGACCGACATGTACCTTCTGCAAGCGCCCCAGGTGCTGGAACTGCAGACCTTCACGACGATGCCCGCGTCCTTCCGGCGACCGCAGCGCAGCGTCTGGGCCGACGCCAACCGCGGCGGGCAGCCGACCGACTCGTTCCTTGAAGGGCCGGTGTTCGACGACGCCGGCAATCTCTACGTCTGCGACATTCCCTTCGGCCGCATCTTCCGGATCGACGCGGCAGGCGCATGGACGCAGGTGGCCGAGTACGACGGCGAACCCAACGGCATGAAGTTCGTCGATGCCCACACCCTGCTCGTCACCGACTACAGGAACGGCCTGATGCGCGTGGACGTGCAGACCGGGCAGGTCACGCCGCACTTGCAACGGCGCAACACCGAGAGCTTCAAGGGCGTGAACGACCTGGTGCTCGACGCCCAGGGCAACATCTACTTCACGGACCAGGGACAAAGCGGGCTTCACGACGCATCGGGCCGCCTCTACCGCCTGCGCCCGAACGGCCAGCTCGACCTGCTCCTGTCGAACGTACCCAGCCCGAACGGCGTGGCCCTCTCTCCGGACGGCAAGGTGCTCTACCTTGCGGTGACGCGGGGTAACTGCGTCTGGCGCGTGCCGCTGCTGGCCGACGGGAGCGTGTCCAAGGTGAGTCAGTTCTTCACTTCGTATGGACCCAGCGGTCCTGACGGGCTCGCGGTCGACACGCAGGGCCGGGTGCTCGTTGCCAATCCTGGCCTGGGCTACGTCTGGGTGCTCAGCACGCGCGCGGAGCCTGTCATGGTGCTGCGCGGTCCGGCCGGTGCATCGACCACGAACATCGCCTTCGGCGGGCCGAACCGGTCAACGCTGTTCGTCACCGACTCCACACATGGAAACGTGCTGATGCATGCACTCGACGCTCCAGGCGTCGTGCTGCACCGCTCGTTTCCCGCCAACAGCAAACAGCGAATCGCTGACACCCAACAAGCACGCCTCATGCCATGGAGAATGCGTAACGGCGTTCCTGCGGCAAAGTCCTCGCGGCATTCACAATTGCAGGCTGCAGACGACGTTCCAGAGCAGCCGTTAACTGCCTGCCTTTACTCTCGGTCAGCATGAGTCGGGTCCGAGAATTTCTCGGTAGCGCCCTCATGCGCACGATCGTGAGGACTGGCTCATGCGAAGACTGCATTTGCAGTTTAGGCGGCCATCAGCTTGTAGCCACGTCCATAAACCGGCACCAGCGAAAATCCATTTTCCTCGCGCAAGGCCAGGCGCTTTCGCACTCTCGTGACGCATACATCCAACGCCCGAGAGCGGCTGCTTTGCGTGGAACCATTCCACAACGAGCGCATGAGCAGTTCGCGCGACACCACATGGCCCATATTGCCGAAGAGAGTGATCGCCAAGTCGAACTGAAGCGGTTGAAGCTGGATCT
This sequence comes from Variovorax pasteuri, assembly GCF_051216435.1. Lineage (NCBI taxonomy): Bacteria > Pseudomonadati > Pseudomonadota > Betaproteobacteria > Burkholderiales > Comamonadaceae > Variovorax > Variovorax pasteuri. The sequence continues at coordinate 244,342 of NZ_JBPJZS010000005.1, read as the reverse complement.
CGAGGTTCTTGTGAATCACCACATGGCGGCCGTCCATCACAAAGCGATAGTCGCCCCAACTTACTTCCCGCTCAGCATCGCCGCGCACCGCACGAAAACCGGACCGGTGCAGGAGTGCTTCAATCCTCCATTCAAGTTCGTCGTCGCTCAAGTTCGTGATCCCAATGACGTTGGCGCCGAAGAAATCGGCGTTGCGCGGGAGCGACCGCCATTGCAGTTCATCCAGACAGAGAAGGACCGGAACATCCTTTGCCTGGCAAATGCCCGAGACGCCGAGCCACTCTGCATGTCGTGTGACAGTCATCACCAGCACATCGAACTGGTGATCTTTCGCGAGCTGCTCGAGAAACTCGTTGGAGTCTTGAAACTCATGCACCGAGGGGCCGATTCGTCGAAGATGCGAACTCAGTTGATCTCTGCGAATGTGGTCCTGGACGACAAGCGCTGCCCTGATGGTCTTCAATATTCCTCTCCCGATCAGATTTTTTGGATTTGCTCAGTTGTCAAGCCGTTCAGCCGCACGGCACGGATCGCTATGCCGCACTTGGCATTGCTGCGGCGGCAAGTTTTAGCTCGTACCGGACGTCGTCGGCTGGCATGTCGGCAGACCTGGAAACCTGGCCCGTTCCCCACCCCTGGGTCACCTCCAACGTGCGAATCAGCTCCCCCGAGGGCAGCGGACGACCGTAAAACCAGCCTTGCATAAGGTGCACGCCGCGGTTTCGGAAGTACTTGACCTGCTCGTTGTTTTCGACTCCCTCGACGATGATTTCTACACCCAGCTCCCTGGCCAGTTCAATCACGGATGGGACGATTCGCTCCCTCAATGTACCCGTACCCACCGTGTCGGTGAATTTCTTGTCCAGCTTGATCTTGTCGACCTTCAAGTCGCTGAGGTAGGACAGGTTGGCGTATCCAGTGCCGAAATCATCGATATAGATTTCATGGCCGCGGCCGCCCAGCTCCAGCATCACGGTCACTGCAGATTCGAGCTTTGCAGAAGTGCGCTCCGTGAGTTCAAAGGCCAGTTGCGTGGGGGCAATGCCCTCTTTGTCAAAGTGATGCTGCAGCGACTGGTGGAAGCTGCTGTCCACCATGTCCGCGGGAACGACGTTCACGCTGATCTTGAAGTCCTTGTGGGTGCGAAGAAAGTCGCCGAAGTCTTCGGAGACCCGCTGAAGCGCCAGGAGGGTCAGCTTGCCGATCAGGTCATTCGCTTCAGCAATGGGGATGAACACCACAGGTGAGACGCTTTCCCCGCTGTGGAGGGTCCAGCGCATCAACGCCTCTGCTGAGACGGTCTCGCCGGTACGGTTGTCCACGATCGGCTGGTATTGCATGAACAGCTCTTTCTTGGCAACCGCCTCGCGCAGCAACGCGTCGATGGTGCGCATTCTGAACTTGCGAGCAGACCACGACGCGACGCCGAGCGCCGTACCGATGCCGGCAAGAATTCCTGTGAAGATGAGCAGCATCAGGTTGCTCACCAAGACGGTCAATCCATGAGCCTTCAGTACATAACACGTGATCTGCCCAGGCAGACACGCGACTGAAAACAGGTCGCCCCGAAGCCAGTACGTCGAACCCGAGATGAACAACGGTTGACCAAGCCCTGGATCTGCTCCACGCACGACGAGCATCGTGCTGCTGGCCCTGTTCAACAGGACAATGCTCAAGGCGTAGTAACCATCCTCCACCGTCGCAGGCTGCTTCTCTGGTGCGATGAGGAGTTCGTAGCCGCCTTCTTTGACGAGGGTGGATTTGACGCCCGGCGAGAGCGGCAGGTCGACATTGCGCCATATCCGGCGACCTGTCTCCGTCGTGAAATCGGGACTCCTGGAAGGGAGGCTGGAAGCGGCATCGCCAAGGTTGCCGTTGCACCGCGAGCCAGCGTTTTCCCCTTGGTAAATGACGTCGCGAATGATTGCGGATCGAAAGGCGATGGACCGAAGGGCAGCAAGATGCGTCGCGGAGCACGGTTGGGCATCCAGGGCGCGAAGTTCCTCGAACGCCCCATTGATTTCGGCAACTCGCTCCAGCGGTTTGGAGATCACGGTCGCCGCGGCCGAGCGAATCTTGCGTTGTTCGTCAGCAATCAGGCATGCGCATAGCACGGCGAGTGTGACCACAATGCCGAGCACGGACCACGCAACAATGCCCCGTCTGTTTGACACGAGTTGGCCCAGCACTGACGCTCGGGGGTCGTTGTCGCGCCGAAATGTGGCTGATTTACTTGGATGAAAGTCAGCACATAACATCACGCAACTTTCATTCAAAGAAGAAAGTCGAACGATATTGCATTCACGCCCGCTTGGGGGCTATACGAAGGGAACGAGAGGAAGTAACGCATGAGGCGTGGTCCCTATCGGGGCCAAATTGTGATCCAGATCACAACTTGCGAAAGACAGGAGCCGATGCAGGTATCGATGTCGACGAGCAAAAGATGTTTCTCTGGAGACAGCCAGGAGGTTCTGAGCAGGCCGGGCAAGGCAGGGACCTATCGCAGGGCGTTGCGGGAAGCCGGGCCGCGCGGCTCGATGGGGGAGCTTGCCGGACTTGTGCAAATCGGAGGCCGAAGATAGTCCGCCACATGGATGCCGTCTACGTCACGACGTACGAGGCCGCGGCTTTCGAAGTCACGTATCGTCTTGTTCACGACTTCGCGTGACAAGCCCGAGCAGGAGGCAATGACCGCCTGTGTAATGCGCTTGTCGTAGCAATTCGAGCCCGCCGGAGCGAGTTGCGTCAGCTGATGCAGGACGCGGAACACGAGATCTTGGGACGACAGCCCCAGGGCCGTCTGCGCCGATGAAGGAACTGCCTGTGGGGGGGTTGGAAGCAGCCATCGGCAAGATACTCGGTATCGGCCAGCGCCAAAGAAACCAAGACCACGGCATGCTCGTTGGAGACCTCGGAAAATCTTATGAAAAACAACAACTTACGGACCTTTTCGGAACACCCTGGACAAGCCGGTGGCAGAGACGCCTTCTGTGAGCACCAGCTCGACACCATGATCGGCTGCGCCAGCATCGGCCTGGACGAACAGGGCCTGAGCGCCGCGCGGCTGTGGCACCGGCTGTGCCGCGCACGCCTGCTCGGCCCGCCCGCGCTCGATGTCGCGTTCAACACCGCCGACCTGCCCCTGATGCTGCGCATCGGCGGCGTGTCGCCGCGCTACCGGCAGCACTTCTTCGGCGTGGCCGCGTGACCGAACCCGTTCAACCGGTGCAGGCGTCGGCGCGCTCGCGGCGCGCGCTGCGCTCGGTGGTGGCTGCGCAGTTCTTCAGCTCGCTGGGGGACAACGCGCTGCTGATCGTTGCCATCGGCCTGCTCATGCAACGCCACGCGCCGGGCTGGATGACGCCGGCGCTGCGCGTGTTCTTCTATCTTTCCTACGTGCTGCTGGCCGCCTTCGCGGGCGCGGTGGCCGACGCCGCGCCCAAGGGCCGCGTGCTGATGGTCTCCAACCTGGTGAAGCTGGGGGGCTGCGCGCTGCTGGTGTGGCATGTGCAGCCGCTGGTTGCGTATGCGCTGGTCGGCCTCGGCGCGGCGGCCTATTCGCCGGCCAAGTACGGCATCCTGCCGGAGCTGCTGCCGCAGGACGAACTGGTCAAGGCCAACGGCTGGGTCGAGGCGAGCACGGTGGTGTCGATCCTGTTCGGCGTGGCACTGGGCGGCACGCTGGTGAACAAGGGCCATGCACTGCCGGCCATTGGCGCGGTGTACCTGCTCGCGGCCCTGTGCACGCTCTCCATTCCGCACAGCCCGGCGCGCAACCGCGCGGCGCTGGCGCATCCGGGCAAGCTGGTGCGCGATTTCGGGCACTCGCTGCAGCTGCTGTGGCGCGATGCCGAAGCACGCATTTCGCTGGCCATGACCAGCCTGTTCTGGGCGGCTTCGGCCACCCTGCAGTTCCTGGTGTTGCGATGGGGCGCCGAGCGCCTGGGGCTCACGCTGTCGCAAAGCGCGCTGCTGCAGATTGCGGTGGCAGTGGGCATGGTGGCCGGCGCCATGGGCGCGGCGCGCTGGTTCCCGTTGCAGCGCGCCATGCGCGCGCTGCCGCTGGGCGCGGCGCTGGGCGCCGTGGTCATGGCGATGACACTGGTCACGCAAACCGTGCTGGCCACTGTGATGCTGGTGGCGATCGGTGCGCTGGCCGGCCTGCTGCTGGTGCCGATGAACGCCTTGCTGCAAAGCCGCGGGCTGCTGCGCATGCACCCGGGCCAGTCGATCGCGGTGCAGAACGCCAACGAGAGCACCGCCTCGCTGGCCATGCTCGCGGTGTACGGCGCGCTGGTCTGGCTCGACGCCCCTCTGCTGCCCACGCTCGCGGGCTTCGGCGGCTTCCTGGTGCTGGCGATGGGCGCGATCTTTCTGTGGTCGCGCCGGCTCGGCACCTCGCGCGAGGCGCTCGCCGCTCAGAAGGTGTAGCGCGCGCTCACCCGCACCGTGCGTGGCTCCATGGGGTGCACGTGGCGGTCGTTCACGCCGCCGTTGCAGCTGCCGCCGGCCACCTCGCCGGCCGTGCATGAGGCGTAGTAGTACTCGATGTCGTTGCCCTTGCGGCCCGCCAGGTTGAACACGTCCAGCCCCAGCGTGAGCTGCCGGTTCACCGCATAGCGTGCGCCGAAGTTCAGCAGCGTGGTGGCGCGCGAGCGCACCGTGTTGAGCGTGTCCAGCGCGCGCGGCCCCATGTAGCGCAGCCGCAGCGACGCGGTCAGCGGGCCTTCGATGTAGGTGATGCCGGCCGCGACCACGCGCTCGACGGCGTTGTCGACGTGGTTGCCCTCGCCCTCCGGTGCCGCGCCCTTGAAGCGCGCACGCGACAGCGCGCCGTCCACCTCGAGCCGCCACGCGCGGTCGAACTTCCAGCGCAGCGTGGCCTCGATGCCGCGCCGCGTGCTGGCGCGGCCCGGCTCGGTGGTGCCGGCGTCGCCGACGTAGACCAGCTCGGAGGCCAGGTCGAGCTTCCACAGCGCCACCGTGGCCGTGAGGTCTTCGTTCGGCTGGAAGCGCCAGCCGACCTCGGCGCCGCGCCCCTTCACCAGCGCGGGCACGCGGTCGGCCGGCAGGCCGCTGCGCGGGTCGGTGGTGATGGTGGCGCCGCGCACGTCGTTGCTGTGAAAACCCACGCCCGCGTTGAAATAGAACTCGTGCGCCGCCGTAGGCGCGAAGGCCAGGCCGAACTTGGGGCTCAGTTGCGAGTCGCGGCCCTTGCCGCTGTTGAGCGGCCCATACACCGGCTCGCGGCCCTGCACGTTGTAGCGCAGCGCATCGCCGCGCAGGCCCACGTAGGCGCGCCAGCGATCGCTGAAGTTCACCAGCTGCTGGCCGTACACCGAGAACAGGTCCTGCGACACCTTGTCGTTGCGCACCGTGCCCAGGCGCTGGCGCGCTTCGGTGTCGTAGAGCCCCACCTCGGCGATGCGGTCGCCGCGCCACTGCGCGCCGAAGCTCAGCAGACCGTCGAGCCCCGCGATCTTGTTGCCCATCGAATGCAAGCCCTGCGCGCCGAAGATGCGGCGCCGGTCGGTCTGCTCGAACTGGTCGCCGTTGACGGGGTTGTTCAGGAAGTAGGTGAAGTCGGAGAACAGGTCGAAGCGGTAGTCGATGGCGTAGGCGCTGAACTCGGTGTCGCCGTTCGGTCCCTTGTCGAACCACTTGCCCGACAGGCTGATGCGTTGCGTCTTGCCGCCGTCGGTGGGGTTCAGGCTGCCGAAGCGCGGCAGCGCGCCGCTGTCGACGAGCCGCTCGGGCACCTGGTCGGTCGAGGTCCAGCTGCTCCTGTAGGCCATGCCCGTGAGGCTGAAGCCGCGCGCGGGCGAGCCCTGCGAGTAGCGCAGCACGGCGTTGGCCTTCTTCAGGTTCTCGGGCACGTTCCACGGGCCGTTGTTGCCTTCGAGCTCGACGGCGCCGAGCCAGGTCTGGTCGTCCACCGTGCGCGAGCCCGCGGCCAGCAGCCGCTTGAAGTCGTGCGAGCCCACGGTGAGCTCGGCAAAGGGCGCCTCCAGCGCGCTGAAATAGTCGAGCGACGCGCTGCCTGCCAGGGAGAAGTCGCCGCTCTGCGCAAAGTACGGGCCCTTGCGGTAGCGCACGCCCGACACCAGCTCGGGCATCAGGAAGTTGAGGTCCGCATAACCCTGACCGTGGCCGTGCGAGGGCATGTTGACCGGCATGCCGTCCACCGTCACCGCGAAGTCGGTGCCGTGGTCGAGGTTGAAGCCGCGCAGGAAGTACTGGTTGGCCTTGCCGTCGCCCGAGTGCTGCGTGGCCACCACGCCGGGCACCGCCTCGACGATGTCGCCGGGGCGCAGCTTGGGCCGCGACTGGTACGACTCACGCTCCACCGCCCCTTCGCTGGCGCTGTCGGCCGTGCCGATGGCGGTGTCGCGCGGGCCGACGACCTGGATCTCGGGCAGATGGTTCTGCTGGGCGCAGGCGGCGGCGCTGCCGAACAGGGCGCCGAGCAGCCAGGGCCGCGTGGCCGTGCGGGACGGAAGGTTCATGGGGCGGGTGTCTCCTGCGTCTGTCGTGGTGCCGCGCGGGGCGGGTACAGCGCTTACGCGGGAAAACGCCGGGCGGATGTGGTGGGTCCGGCTAGGGTTGTCACTCTCTGGGCCTGAAGGGTTATCGACTATGTTTTGCAGGCTTCGTGCTTGCGCGTCGTCCCTGTCGTTCCGACCCAGACTTTCACAACACCGTTGGAGACCTTTCCATGCAATTCCGATTCAAGCTGCTGGCCCTGAGCAGCGCTCTCGCCCTTTCGGCCGCCGCCTTCGCGGCCGATCCGATCAAGATCGGCGTGGACGGCCCCTACACCGGCGGCTCGTCCTCGATGGGTGTGAGCATGCGCGACGGCGTGCGCCTGGCTGCCGAGGAAATCAACAAGTCCGGCGGTGTGCTGGGCCGCCAGATCCAGCTGATCGAACGCGACGACGAAGCCAAGAACGAACGCGGCGTGCAGATCGCCCAGGAATTCGTCAACAAGGAAAAGGTCGTGGCCGCCGTGGGCTACATCAACACCGGCGTGGCGCTGGCCTCGCAGCGCTTCTTCCAGGAGGCGAAGATTCCGGTGCTCAACAACGTCGCGACCGGCTCGGTCATCACGCACCAGTTCGACAAGGACCCCGAGAACTACGTCTTCCGCAACGCCGCGCACGACAGCATCCAGGCGCCGATGATCGTGGAAGAAGCCATCGTGCGCCGCGGCTACAAGAAGGTCGCGATCCTGGCCGACTCCACCAACTACGGCCAGCTCGGCCGCGAGGACCTGGAGCGCGCGCTCAAGAACAAGGGCATCACGCCCGTGGCGGTCGAGAAGTTCAACATCAAGGACGTCGACATGACGGCCCAGTTGCTGAAGTCGAAGGAAGCCGGCGCAGAGGCCGTGCTCACCTACGGCATCGGCCCCGAGCTGGCCCAGATCGCCAACGGCATGACCAAGCTGGGCTGGAAGGTGCCGATCATCGGCAGCTGGACCCTGGCCATGGCCAACTTCATCGACAACGCCGGCCCCGGCGGCGACGGTGCGCGCATGCCGCAGACCTTCATCCAGGAGCCGACCACGCCCAAGCGCAAGGCCTTCATCGAAGCCTTCCTTGCCAAGTTCAAGCCGAAGAACAACCGCATGGATTCGCCGGTGTCGGCGGCGCAGGGCTACGACTCCATCTACCTGCTGGCCGCCGCGATCAAGCAGGCCGGCAGCACCGACGGCCCGAAGATCAAGGCGGCGCTCGAAGACCTGCAGGCGCCGGTCGAAGGCGTGGTGACGACCTACAACAAGCCCTTCACCAAGACCGACCACGACGCCATCACCGCCAACATTCCGGTGTTCGGCGAGGTCAAGGGCGGCCGCGTGGTCTTCGCCAGCGCCGACGACCAGAAGAGCGCCGGCACCGTGCGCATGAAGGATGCGGCGGCCAACGACGCCCTGCTGAAGAAGTAAGCACCGGCGCGAGCGCCGGCGCCGCCCCGGGGCCTGTTCCCGCGGCGGCGCATTTTTTGGTCCATCGCTTTCCTCGAGCCGCCATGCAAATCCTCACCCAACTCATCTTCAGCGGCATTGCGCTGGGCATGATCTATGCCGTCATCGCGTTCGGCTACCAGCTCACCTTCGCCACGTCGGACACCCTGAACTTCGGCCAGGGCAATGCCCTGATGCTCGGGGCCATGGTCGGCCTCACGCTGGTGAACATGGGGCTGAACTATTGGCTGATGATTCCGCTGGTGTGCCTGTTCGGCGCCTTCCAGGGCACGGTGGTGGAGCGCATCGCGGTGCGGCCGGCCATCAAGATCAAGTCCGAGTTCGGCTGGATCATGTCCACCATCGCGCTGGGCATCATCTTCACCAACGTGGCAGAGAACGTGTGGGGGCGCGACGACCTGAAGTTTCCGTCGCCGCTGCCCGAGTCGCCGCTGCACTTCCTGGGCGCCAATGTGCTGCCGATGGAAATCCTGGTGGTCGTCGGCGCGCTGCTCATGATGCTGGCGGTGGAGCTGTTCAACCGCCGCTCGATCTACGGCAAGGCCGTGGTCGCGACCTTCAACGACCGCGACGCCGCCAAGCTCATGGGCATCAACACCGGCCTGGTCATCACCTTCTCGTATGCGCTGTCGTCCATGACGGCGGCCTTCGCCGGCGTGCTGATCGCGCCGCTCACCCTGACCGGCGCCTCGATGGGCGCGGTGCTCGGCCTGAAGGCCTTCGCGGTCGCCATCATCGGCGGGCTCACCAGCGGCATGGGCATCGTGGTGGGCGGGATCATTCTCGGCATTGCCGAGACCACCACCGGCTTCTACCTGAGCACCGGCTACAAGGACGTGCCCGGGCTGGTGCTGCTGCTGATCGTGCTCGCCGTGCGCCCCTCGGGCCTGTTCGGCAAAGCCGCCATCAAGAAGGTGTGAGCGCCTCGCCATGAATTCCGAAAAAATGAAAACCAGCCATCTGCTTCTTGCGGTCGCCGGCGTGGCTGCGCTGCTGCTGTTCCCGATCGGCATCGACAACCCGTACTACATCCACCTGCTCGAGACCATCATGATCTACGCGATCCTGCTGTTCGGGCTCGACATCGTGGTGGGCTACACCGGCCAGGTCTCGCTGGGGCATGCCGGGCTGTTCGGCCTGGGCGCCTATGCCGCCGGCGTGCTCGTCTTCAAGCTTGCGATGCCGTTCTGGATCACGGTGCCGGTGGCCATTCTGCTCACGGCCGGCTTCGGCGCGCTGCTGGCATTGCCCGCGCTGCGCGTGTCGGGGCCCTACCTTGCCATGGTCACGCTGGCCTTCGGCACCATCATCCAGATCCTCATCAACGAGATGGATTTCCTGACCAACGGTCCGATGGGCATCAAGCTCGAGAAGCCCGCGCTGTTCGGCCACAAGCTCGACGACCGCGAGTACTACTGGGTGGTGGCGGTGCTGATGGTGCTGGCGCTGGTGGTGGTGCACCGCATCCTGCGCTCGCACCTGGGGCGGGCCTTCGAGGCGCTGCGCGGCAGCCCGGTGGCCTCCGACTGCATGGGGGTGTCGGTCTATCGCTACAAGGTCTACGCATTCGTCATCAGCGCCGGCTTCGCCGGGCTCGCGGGCTGCCTCTATGCCTACTCCGAGCAGTACATCTCGCCCAACTCCTACAACTTCGAGCTCACCGTGCTGTTCCTGCTGGCGGTGATCATGGGCGGACGCAAGAGCCGCATCGGGGCCATGCTCGGCGCCACCATCATCGTGCTGCTGCCCAAGCTGCTGGACGACGTGGTGCTGTTTCGCTACGTGTCGGTGGCGCTGGCCGTGCTGGTGCTGGTCTCCGCGGTGGTCGCGGTCCGGCGGCAGCGCGCCACCCCCGTGCAGATGGCCATTCCCGTGGTCGGCAGCATCGCGCTGGCGGGCCTCGCCTTCTGGCTCGATGCCATGACCGACTGGCGGCTGTCGATCTTCGGCGTGATCATGCTGTTCGTCGTGTACTACCTGCAGGACGGCATCGTCGGCTTCGTGCGCAAGGCCTTCAACATGCGCCGGCCCGTGGCATCCGTTGCGGCAGCCGACGTCGACGCGGCACCGGCCGACGCGGTGTCCATCGCGGCCCATGCCGGCGGCAGCGAAGACGTGCTCGAGGCCTCCGGCGTGCTGATGCAGTTCGGCGGCCTGAAAGCGCTCAACAACGTCGACCTGCGCATCAAGCGCGGCACCATCCACGGCCTGATCGGGCCCAACGGATCCGGCAAGAGCACCATGATGAACGTGCTGACCGGCATCTACGTGCCCACGGCCGGTGCCATCTCCTTCGGCGGCCGTTCGCTGGTCGGGCGCACCTCGGCCGACATCGCGCTGTCGGGCATTGCGCGCACCTTCCAGAACGTGCAGCTGTTCGGCGAAATGACCGCGCTGCAGAACGTGCAGGTCGGCCTGCACCACAGCTTTGCGAGCAACCTGCTCGACGTGGCGGTGCACACGCCGCGCTACCGGCGCGAGAGCGCGGCCGCTGTGCAGCGCGGGCTGGGGCTGCTGAAGTTCGTCGGCCTCGAGGCGCTCGCCACCGAGGAGGCGCGCAACCTGCCCTACGGCAAGCAGCGCCTGCTGGAGATCGCGCGTGCGCTGGCGCTTGATCCGCAGCTGCTGCTGCTCGACGAGCCGGCCGCCGGGCTGACCGCGCCCGACATCAAGGAGCTGCTCGCCATCATCCGCAAGATCCGCGAGCACGGCGTGACCGTGATCCTGATCGAGCACCACATGGACGTGGTGATGAGCATGTGCGACACCGTCTCGGTGCTCGACTTCGGCCAGAAGATTGCCGAGGGGGAGCCGGCCCAGGTGCAGGCCGACGAGAAGGTGATCGAGGCCTATCTGGGCGGCACCGCATGACACGCGCCGAAATCACACGTGCAGGAAGCGCAAGAGCAGGAAACCCATCATGCTGAGCATTCAGAATCTTTTTGCGGGCTACGGCAAGGTGCAGGTGCTGCACGGCATCTCGATCGACGTGCCCAAGGGCAAGGTCGTGACGCTCATAGGCTCCAACGGCGCCGGCAAGACCACCACCATGCGGGCCGTCTCCGGAATGATCGCGCCCACCGCCGGCGAGATCACGCTCAACGGCAAGCGCATCGAGGGCCTGGAGTCGTACCACATCGCCAAGCTGGGCCTGGCGCATTCGCCCGAGGGACGGCGCGTGTTCGCGACCATGACCGTCACCGACAACCTCACGCTGGGCGCCTTCCCGCGCCTGACCGGCAGCCGCCCGCGCGGCGACGTTGCGGGCGACCTGGAACGCGCGCTCGAACTCTTTCCGCGGCTGAAGGAGCGCCGCATGCAGTTGGCCGGAACGCTGTCGGGCGGCGAGCAGCAGATGCTCGCCATGGCGCGCGCCGTGATGCTGAACCCCGAGGTGGTGCTGCTCGACGAACCCTCGATGGGCCTGGCGCCGATCCTGGTGGCCGAGGTGTTCCGCATCATCGAGCGGCTCAAGAGCGAGGGCGTGACGATGCTGCTGGTGGAACAGTTCGCCGCCGCCGCGCTCGGCGTGGCCGACTACGGCTATGTGCTGGAGAACGGGCGCATCTCACTGCATGGGCCGGCCGAGAAGCTGCGCAGCGACCCGGCCGTCAAGGCCGCCTACCTGGGCGGCGGGCATTAGGCGCCCGGCACGCTGACCTGCGTGTGCCAGACGGCGGCCTCGCGGGCGTCTTTTCTCATGTGCTCCAGGAAGTCCGGCGCCACGCACAGGAACAGCGTCTTGCCGTCCGCACCGCCCAGCGCGCAGGCAAAGACGCCCATCTCGCCGGTCGATATTTCCTGCAGCACACGCCCGCCTTCGGCCACGCGCAGCACGCGGTGGCCCACCGCGTCGGCGATCCAGGCGGCGCCCTGCGCATCGAGCGCGGCGCCATCGGGTGCCACCTTCAGTTGCGGGATGATCGATTCGAGGTCGTGCCCGTCCGGCAGGGCGCCGAAGGTGGCCCAGTCGCGGCGCGGCCCCAGCATGCCGTCGGGCTGGATGTCGAAGGCCGAAATCCTGTTGCCGAAGGTTTCGTTCACGAGCAGCGTCTTGCCGTCCGGCGTGCACATCGCGCCGTTGGCGAAGTGCATGTCCTTGGCGACCACGGTCACGCGGCCGTCGGGGTCGACGCGGGCCAGCTGCGCGGTCTGCACCGGCGCACCGCCCATCAGGTCGAAGCCGAAGTTGCCGACGTAGGCGCGGCCTTGCGCGTCCACCGCCATGTCGTTGACGTGGCCGCCTGCGACGCCCGACAGGTCGGCGTGAACGGCCAGCCTGCCGTCGGCCTCGCGTCGCAGCAGCTTGCGATCGCGCATGGACACGATCAGCAGGCGTCCGTCGGGCAGCCAGCCCAGGCCGGAGGGCTGTTGCGGCACCTCGGCGATTTTCTCGACCTGGCCGTCCAGGCCGACGGCGATGACCTGGTGCGTGTAGAAGTCCGACACCCACAGCCGGCCTTCATGCCAACGGGGCGCCTCGAAATAGCTGTAGCCGGAAACCAGTGTGGAAAACGGGGCGGAAGAGGTGGCGGCGGTCATCGACGATGTCTCCTTGGTTGTGTTTGGCAACCAATCTACATCCGCTGCGCCCAGACCCGCTCGGGATTTGCCCCTCCTGCGCGATGGCCCGGTGCTCGGCACTGCTTTCCAGGTCGCCAGATACTCCTCGGACTACCCACTGAAGAGCGAAGCATGCAATTCCCGAAATTCGGACTCATCCCTGGGCTGGTCCTCGGTGCAGCGCCCGTGGTTGCGCAGATCAACGCCGGAACGCTGCTCCCCACCCCATCGCCGCCGTTCAAGCTCACGAAGGTCGCGCAGTTCGATCTGCCATGGCGCATCGCCTTCCTGCCGGACGGACGCATGCTCGTCACCGAGAAGACCGGCAGGCTTTACCTCACGACCCCATCCGGGCAGAAGCTCGAAGTCGCTGGCGTGCCGCCGGTGCTGTCTCAAGGCCAGAACGGCCTGCTCGGCGTGTACCTGGCCCCGTCCTATTCGAGCGACGGGGCGATCTACCTGACCTATTCGGAGCCCGGACAGGACCCGGGCACCTCAAGCTTGGCCCTCGCCCGCGCGACGCTCAAGATCGGCGCCGGCACCGCCTCGCTCGAGGACCTGAAGGTCGTCTGGCACGACCCGATCAAGGGCAAGGGGGGCCAGGTCGGCGCTGCCGTGGCCTTTTCGCCGGACCAGAAATTTCTCTTTCTCACGGCCGGCGATCGGCAGCGCTTCAGCCCCGCCCAAGACCCGAACCAACCGGCCGGCAAGATCCTGCGACTGACCCTGGACGGCAAGCCCGCGCCCGGCAACCCGATGGAGGGCAAGACCGGCGCACGGTCAGTGCCGGTGATCGATCCGCCCAGAGACACGGAGGCCGCCAGGACCGCGCCGGTCGTGCGCACCCATGTTTTCGACGGCCCCAACCAGACGCCGTCCGAGACATGGACCTCGGGGCATCGCACGCCCTACGGCCTCGCGTTCGCGCCCGATGGTCGCCTTTGGGAGCTCGAGCATGGGCCGCGCGGCGGCGACGAACTCAACCTGATCGAGCCGGGCAAGAACTACGGTTGGCCGCTCGTCTCCTATGCGGTGAACTACGACGGCGTGCCCATTGCAAGCCCCGACACGCGCCCCGACCTGGTCAAGCCGGTGATCTACTGGACGCCTGTCCTCGCGCCCGGCAACTTGATGTTCTACAGCGGCGAGATGTTTCCGAAATGGAAGGGCTCGGCGTTCGCGCCCGGTCTCGTCAGCCGCGCCCTGCACCGGATCGAGGTGCACGGCGCGACCGCGACGCCGGCAGAGCACTGGACGGTGGGCTTTCGCGTTCGCGACGTCGAGCAGGCGCCGGACGGCGCGCTGTGGTTGATCGAGGACGACCACGAGGGCGGCTTGTATCGGCTCACGCCGAAGTAGTCACGCCGAGGCCATCAAGTCCAAGTCGTGGGTGGACTTGCTGCGATCAGGCCAGCGCCGTGCCGAATGTCGCGAGCAGGCGCGTCCAGGCGCGTTCGGATTGGGCAGCGTTGTAGACCTGTGTGTCGGGCGGGCACCAGCCGTGGGCCGCTGGGTACACCTCCACCTCGGCTGGCAGCTTCGCGGCGTCGAACGCCGCACGAAGCGTGACCTTGGCTTCGGGGTCTTTGGTGTCGTCGTTCTCGGCCACTGCAATCAGATAGCGCGCCTGCGTCTGGGCCACCAGGCGATGGGGGCTGTCGGGCGCCGCGGTCACCATGGCAGCACCGTGGAAGGTTCCGACTGCGCCCACGCGGCCGGGCGCCACGGTGGCAGTTCGCACCGCGATCGGGCCGCCCATGCAATAGCCGGTCGTACCCAGCTTGCGCGCCTTGTCCACCTCGCGTTGGGCATCGAGCCAGGTCACGAAGGCTTTCCCGTCGCTCAGGTGCATGGCCGGCGTGAGGGCCTGCATCAGCGGCATCACCTCGGCGATGGGCGTCTGGCCGCCCTGCGCTGCGGTGGGCGCTTTCTTCTGTCTGTAGAAGGGGTTCACCACCAGCACGCTGTAGCCCGACTCGGCCAGCCGCCGACCCATCTGCCTGAAGGCGGGGCGAAGGCCGAAGATGTCGGGCCATACCAGCACGCCGGGTGCCGGGCCCGATGTGGGCGCGACAAAGTACGCGTCGCAGCTGCCATCTGCGGTGGTGATGATCACCTCGCGCTCGGCCACGGCCACCGCGTTGGCCACGCTGGGCAGCGCGGTCAGCAGGCCGGCGGATGCGGCCAAGGCACCGAAGTCGCGGCGGGTGTACTTCTTGAGCTCTTCCTGGTCGTTCAGATCACACACGATGGGTTTACCTCATTTGGATGACGTCAAACGTCAGCTTTTGCCATGAATCGGGGCGGCTAGCAAGCAGGCAGGTTGTCCCCTGCCCCCCGGCGTCTGAAAGGCATTCAGCGGCTCCCAAACCGCCGTGCAAATTTGGTATGCCGAAAAAATTCCAACTTCGCTCGCGCGCCGCCTACTCAGCAAAGCCTGCAGCCGGCGGTAGGCATGGGCCACGGCTTGTGCACTCTCCTGACGCGTTTGCCGAGCTTGATGCACAGCTCGACAGCTCGAATTCTGTCTTCGCATGAATACATGAACTACCTCTTGGTAGTCCAAGTTTTGGGCCACATTCCCGTCTCGCTATCGGCGCAACCTATAGCGTTCAAAGTTGAGTGCCATATCAAATCCGATATCGCAACTGAATTAAAACGTCGGATCCCGTCAGCACCGTGTCAGCATTGATTTACCTCCAGCGAAAGCCAACTGAAATGAAAAAGGATTGCATGGAAAGTTGAGTTAATTCCCCGCGAATGCGCAGATTCGCGCGGCAATCATTTCACCAAAGCATCATATTTCGCCGATAGAGTCATGGCCGCCAGAGATCTCGAAGATCCGGAAATAGTCAATGCAACCATGGAACCAGATAAATGAAGAATCGGAATGATGCGAAAGAAGCTTCCATTGATTTGAATGCGCTTGCCTCGGTGCCGGAAAACAGGCGGAGAGAATTATTGAAATTGATGGCAGCGGCCTCCGTGACGGGAATTGCAACGCTGTCTGGTTGTGGTGGCGGCGGTAATGGCACCAATATGGGATCGCTTCCCATAGCGGGCGCGGGTGGTTCATCAGGCACCGGATCTGGGGCGGGAACTCAAGATCCCTCGACCCAAGTAACGCCAACTCAAAATTCTCCTGCACAGAAGATTTCGAGCTTCAGCATTGCAGTGCTTCCGGATACCCAGTTTTATCCGAGATATGCTTCGGAAAAAATGGGCGAGCTGTACCAGAAGCTGTATGCGAAGATAAATCCGCAATACGACAATCCATTCAAGAGCCAAACCCAATGGATTGCGCAGAACTTCCAGAAGCTGAAGTTGCCCTTCACGATTCACCTGGGCGATGTTGTAGACCAGTCCTGGTATTACACCGCGGAGGGATCGGCACCCTGGAGCAGCTCCACCGATCTCGTGGGCAACGGGCAATTGAGCAACGGTCAGGTCACGAAGGAATGGGAGCTCGCAAGCCAGGCCATGCAGGTGCTCGAAGCCGCAAAATGCCCTTATTCAATCTGTGCCGGAAATCACGACATTGGGGCCGACAAAGACAACAACATGCAATGGGGCCCCGACTGGGGGGTGGGTGTCACCGGCTTTGCCAATGACGACGGTTATCAGGACGGCGGCAGCCACCGAGTCGGACTTTTCGAGCCGTATTTGCAGGTTTTCCCCCCAGAGCGCGCAAAAAAGCAGGCGACGTTCGGGGGCCGACATGCCTCTGGTTTTCATGAATACCATGTTTTTCAAGCCGAGGGAAATCAATTCCTGGTGCTCTCGATGTCATGGAGAGCATCGGACGATGCCATCAGCTGGGCGAATCAGGTCATACAGGCCAACAAGAGCATTCCTGTCATCTTGGTGAACCATCAGCTGGTTGGCATCGGGACGGACGGAAAAACCACCGCTGACACCGCCTACTCAAATTACATGTGGGACAAGCTCATCAAGGGCAACGACCAGATCTTCATGGCGGTCAGCGGTCACTACCATGGTTCCTGCATCAATACGAAGAAAAATTCGCTCGGCAACGACGTCTATTTGATGGTTGTGGATTATCAAATGGCGTACATGGGTGGCAACGGTCTCCTGCGGATGTTTGAGTTCGATCTCACCAACAAGAAGATCATTGCCAGTTCATTCTCGCCGTGGGTGCCCTTGAAGCCTGCAGAGACGCTCAATGAATTCGATGCTGCCTGGCTGACTGATCCGAATCAGTCTTTTTCTCTGGACATGGATTTTGCAAAAAGATTCTCTTCTTTCAATGCAAATTTTTCTGTTCCGGACGGATCATCGGAAGTCGCGCTTACCGACGTGGCGAAGAGTCTGATCTTGACGAATTTCAGCCAGCCTCCGCAAAAGCAGGCCAAGCTCCCGTCGGGCACGGAAGACTATCCCAAGGTGGATGGAACGCTTGCACACTGGCGTTTCTTCAATGCGGCAGCGGAAGAAGGAGATTTGTTTCCCTATCAGCCGGGGCAACAGATCCTGGATTCGTCGGTCGGAGGAAAGAACCCGATTTCGGTGAACACCTGGATGGGAAGCCCGGGCGACCTGGTGTGGTCGAAGAGCCATCACCCCTTGTCGTCGGCACCTGGAAGCCTGCGCTTTCTGAACGCCACCCAAAGCCGATCGACGTATTTCACGACCGACCAGAACTCCGCGCTCAACGTGGAGACCTTTCCGAACGGCTACACCATCGAAGCCTTTGTCAACATCGATCCGGCTTTCGATGCAAACCTCAATGGCTGGATGGGGATCCTCTATCGCCTGGGCGCGCAATCACAGCTGTCTGGCTTCGGTCCGGGCGATGGTGATTGCGCCTTGATGTTCGCGTTCTCGAATCTGATGGAGTTTCAGTGGGAGATTGTCCCGCTCGATCAAAACACGACTCAGGCTTGCTGGTCTGGCGGTGTATCCGCGGGCCAGTGGCTGCACGTTGCCATCGTCAATGATCCGGCGACCTCGTATTCGACCACCATGTATGTGGAGGGCGCTCCGGTTCTGCGGAACAACACGAACATGAAGGGCATCCGCTACGTGGCTCCCACCCAGCAAATAGCGATTGGCTGCGGCCAATGGAACGGGAAGATGTCCACCGGCTTCCTGGGGAACATGGGCGAGATCCGAATCGTCGGCGCGCCACTGTCCTCGGACAAATGGCTCACGGCGCGAGCGGCCTGAAGCCACGGGCCAGTGCGCCGCTGGTGGGGTGCAGGGTATTGAAAAATGCCTCGGCGTCACGCCAGTGAGCGCACCCCGGTTCTCATCGAGGGCGGGGCAATGCACTGTCCGATGATGGATTAGGTCAACGATTTCTCGCAAACATATAAAAGCAGGACAGCCCTTTGGCGCTGGAACAGGAGAATTCGTGCGACTGTATGTTTCCCAGCTTCCTTTCGAGACAGCACTGAGCAGCTCGTTCCTCGTCGCCAGCAGCAGCGACGCCGCCGCGCAATTCGACGACGACATCGAACCCCTTCGGATCTTGCTCATCGATCACGAGTCGACACAGTGCAGATCATTCAGCGAGGGGCTGCGCAAGCATGGGTTTTGCGTTGACATCGCGAATGGCGACAACGCCACTGCGGCCGCGGCACTCCGGGAGGACTACGCGCTGATCCTCCTGAATTCGATGCGGCCCGGCCCGGCCGGAGTCAGTGCCGTTCAGTCGATTCGGCGCAAGACCGATGCGCCCCTTCTGGTGCTTACGGAACGCGACGGCGTTGCTTCTCGCATGGCGGGCCTGGCGTTCGGCGCAAGCGACTATCTGGTCAAGCCGTTCTCGTTTTCCGAACTGCTTGCACGCGTCAGGGCATTGGCCCGCAACACGGGTGTGCGCCGGCAACCGGTGCTGCGCCTGGGCGATCTGAAACTCGACGAGCGCACTGAGAAGTGTTCCCGCGATGGCACCGAACTCGTGCTGACCCGGATCGAGTTCGCGTTGCTGTTGGTGCTGCTTCGCAATGTGGGTCAGGTACTTTCGCGGCAGTTGCTCGCACAGCGCGTATGGAACACGGAGTACGACGGCAAGACCAATGCCGTCGACGTGGCCATCCTGCGTCTGCGCGGCAAGCTCGACGCACCGTTCACCGCGAAGCTGTTGCATACGGTGCGGGGCGAGGGGTACGTCCTCAAGGAGAGCCTTCCGGCCGCGCCCCGCGATCAAGCGATGTTGATGTGTCTCGGCCAGTAGTGACGCGTGCCACCCGAGCGACGGTCGACTTTCTCCGACGCGGCGTGCCGCGCATTCATCGCGTTGCCGTGCGATTCGAGTTGGCGCAGGCACTCCAGAAACACGGCATGGTGCTCGGCATCGATACCTTCGAGCAGAGTGACGTTGAGGCTGGCGATATGCGGAAACAGGTTGTCGAAGAGTTGCCGACCGGCGGTGCTCAATTGCACATGGACTTCGCGGCCATCTTCAGCGTTCTGGCGTCGCTCGATCAGGCGCTTCTCGAGAAGACTGCGCAGGCCGCGCGATGTGCTCACGCGGTCCAGTTGCAGTTCTTCGGCGAGTGCCGATGGCCTGATCTCTCCGACCTGCGCGAGCATCCCGATCATTCCCCACTCGCGATGGGTGATACCGAAGCCTCCTTCAACAATTCGTGTCGCCATGGCCTTGCTTGCGCGCGTGGCGTGCCACAGGCGGTACAGAAGCAGGTCGTTCAGCGTGCGCGGCGCACGTAGTGCCGTCGTGTCGGGAAAGGCTTGCATGCGAATGAAGTGTTGTTGACGAAGTTGCCGGGTAGTTGATTAGGTCAATTGGTAGTTGCGTTTCTATAACCAGCAACAACGCGAAATGTGCGGCAACTCGAAGCGAACGACGAGCTTTTTTTAGCAAAGCACATCGCGCTTCTAGGTTGTCAGGTGCTGATCAGCGTGAAGCGCGAGACGCGCGCAGCCCGCGCCATGGCGCGCATCTTTGGTGCATCGGAAGCGCCTTGAATTGGTGCCTTCTGGCGCTGCCAAGAGAGTGTCGAACGAAGGCGGTCCGAACCCGGCGACGACGACGACAACAACGGGAGGAATCCTTGTGATCGATCTGAATGAAGTAGCGATGTTTGTACAGGTGGCTCGCAGCGGCAGCTTTGCCGAAGCCGCTCGACGGCTGAGCGTGCCCTCTGCCACGATCAGCCGTCGCGTCCAGCAACTCGAAGTGCGGCTGGGCACGCGGCTGATGCAGCGCTCGACCCGCAAGCTCACGTTGACGAGCGCGGGCGAATCCTTTCATGAGCGATGCGGCGCGGCGATCGAGGAGCTCATAGAGGCCGGCCATTTGCATGTGGCGGACAACGCGGAGCCGAGCGGCATCGTGAGGGTGGCCGCGCCGACCGGCTTCTTCGATTTCTTCCAGATGGAATGGGTGGGGAAGTTTCTGTCCGAGCATCCGCTGGTGCGCCTGGACTTCGTTCTCAGCGATCTCATGGCCGATCTGATCGCCGATCGCATCGACGTTGCGTTTCGCAGCGGGCCCCTGCGGGATTCGAGCTATGTGGCCCGAAGGATCTTCGCGAGCTATGGTGAACTGACTGCCAGCCCGACTTACATTGCGGCGCGTGGCATGCCATTGGCGCTTGAAGACCTGAGCGAGCACGAGTGCCTGGTGCAGCCCGATGCCAGCGGCAACGCCACGTGGCGCCTGCAGGACGTGGAGGGCGCCGAGAAGGAGGTGCGCGTGCGAGGGCGTTTCAACAGCAACGCGCCAGAGGCGCTGCGCAAGGCCGCATGTGCGGGCTTCGGGATCGCTGCGCTGCCGTCGATCCTGACGGTCTCCGACATCGCTGCCGGCAGGTTGGTGCGGGTGCTTCCGCAATACACGCGTGCCGGTCGCGGCATGAATGTGGTCTACCCCAGCCGCCAGCAGCGTCCGCTCGCCGTTTCCATGTTTGCCGATATGGCAGTAGAGAAGCTGAGCCGGCTCGAATGGATGCCTGCATCTGGTGCGTAGCGGCCCCGTGTCTTGCCCGCCGAGCAGGCCGCGCGATTGCGCTGAGAAATGATTGAGTGCATTTCATTCTTCGTGCTAGTCGAAAGCACTCATTTCTGCAAACAATTGTCACACTGGTTTCTCAATGACACCGACTATGTTGGTTTATAGGTGATCGAGCAGATGGCGATACAAACACGGATTTCGAAGACAGCAGCGCAGCGGCGTACGAACACCAGCCTGCTGAATTGGCGTGACGTGCCTGCGGCGAACTAGCGCATGGATGCGTCCGGATCACATGGGTGGCGAGAGCGCGGCATGTCCATGCTCAGGCTTGGCGTCTACAAGCTTCCGGTCGCCGAAGTCATCGTGATCGAGACGATCATCCGGCTGTATGCGAGCGACGTCGACTTTCCGTGGACGATGGTCAAGGCGCCGCCGTATGACGCACTGCTGGTCGACGGAACCACGACGCACAGTGAACATGCCGAAGTGGCTGCAATGACCGGGGCCGTGCTCACGCTCACCCGCATGCACTCGGGGGGGCAACCCGACACGATGGAGCGGCCCATCCGTGCCGACAAGCTGCAGCAATGGCTGAGAGCCACCGAGCGCACTTTGCGCGAGGCGCAACCCGAAGGCTTGAGCCTGAGTGAACAGACGGCCCTGGAGATGGAGGTCCCCGATTCGGTCCGCTTCGCGCTGCTGCGCTGGCCGCCGGCGCTGCTGCTGCGCAACGACCCCGACAAAGTGCGCATGGCGAGCCTGCTGGCGCGGCGTGCGCTGAACGCCAGCGAACTGGCCAGCCTGAGCGAACGTCCGCTTTTCCAATGCGTGACTTTCCTGCAGACCCTGCGCGCGGCAGGCATGCTGGAGTTGCATGTGGCTACGGCCGCCTCACGGGCGCACGCGGAGTTGCCGGGTGGCCAGGGAATCTCCACCGCGGTGCGTGGCGATTTCGCGCGCGGCCTTATCAACGGCATCCGTCGCCGGCTAGGGCTTTGAGCGCCATGGCGGAATACAAGATCTTGTTTACGGGCACCGTGGGTGCCGGCAAGACCACCGCGATCGGATGCGTGAGCGAGTTGCCACCCATCGTGACCGACGTGCACAACTCCGACCTGACGATCGACAAGGAGCGCACCACCGTGGGCCTGGACTTCGGCGTGCTCACGCTGGACAGCGGGGACCGCATTCGCATCTTCGGTACGCCCGGCCAGGCGCGCTTCGACTTTCTCTGGAAGATCCTCGTGCGCAACGCACTGGGTGTGATCGTGCTGATGGACAACTCGCGCCCCGACCCGCTGGCGGACCTGTCCATGTACATCGCAGGCTTCGGCGACGCACTCCAGACCATGCCTTGCGCCATCGGTGTGGGGCGGCTGCAGACACATCCGGAACCGACCCTGGACGACTATGCGGAAAGACTCGCCGGCACAGGCCGCGTGTTTCCGATTCTCGGTGTGGACGTGCGAAGAAGGCATGACGTGATCCTGCTGATCGACACGCTGTTGATGCAACTCGAAGCTGATCTGGGGAGAAAGAAGGAATGAGTCTTCAGCAAGGCTTGTCCAGAACGGCAACCGCGCTCGTGCAGCGCGAAGTGCACAAGCTGGTCGATGAGTTGAGCGGTGTGACGGCTGTGGTGGTTGCAACCATCGACGGCTTCGATGTCGCCTCCGCAACTACCGGCGACACCGACCCTGCGCGTGTGGCGGCGATGGCCAGTTCGATCGTTGCCATCAGCAGCGTTTTTTCCGAAGAAGCTCGCCTGGGTCGCCACAAGAGCGTGATCGTCCAGACGGAATCGGGCTTTGCGGTTTTCCACAGTGTGTATAGGCGCGACGCGGAGCTCGTCATCAACGTGCTTGCGCGGGATTCAGCCGTTCTGGCGCTGGTTGCCTATCGGGTCGCCCGGCTCGCCCAGACCCTCGGGGATGCGTGAGCCTGCCAAGGCAGCCGTGCCGGATTTTCTTGAACGAAACTTTTTTGACTGGAGCACCCATTGGCATCTATCAAACAGACCCTTGACGACGTCCTGGGCATCGACGGCGCTCTATGTGCCGCCGTGGTCGACTCCGTCAGCGGCATGGTCCTTGGCTCGGCAGGCTCGGGCCTGGACATGGAAGTCGCCGCGGCCGGCAACACCGAGGTCGTCCGTGCCAAGCTCAAGACCATGCGGGCCCTTGGCCTGAACGACGTGATCGAGGACATCCTGATCACGCTCGGAAGGCATTACCACATCATCCGCCCCTCGTCTTCCAAGGAGGGCGTCTTCATCTACGTTGTGTTGGACAAGCAGCGCGCCAATCTCGCGCTGGCCCGCCGCAAGACGCAGGAGGTGGACAAGTCGATGGACTTCTGAATGTCCGCAGGGCCCGCAGTGCCCGATGCATCGGCAGATGCACTGTTGCAACCGGACGGGCCAGGCGCCCTCATGCGTCGATGTGCAGCATGAGTGCGGTGTCCGTGTAGGTCGGCGTGACCTTGAAGCCTTGCACCGTGATGGCCGAGAACCTGCCGACCAGGGCGCTGCCCGAAACGAGCGTGAGTGTGTCACCCACGCTGGGCGCGAAGCCAGGCTTGAAAGTCACGTTCAGCGCGCCCTTCAGGGCCGCGACCCCGGCAACGCTCAGGCGCCCGGCACCGCTGCCGCCGATGTTCAGCTGCAGCGTGGCGCCGTCCGTCTGGGTGTATGCGCCTTTGATCGTCACCGGCGTGGGTGCGTTGCAGACCAGCATGCCGCCATCCGCGTAGACGCTGCCCTGACCGAAGGCTCCTGCCGAGTCGGCCTGCAGCGCGCCGGCCATCAACTGCGTGCCGCCGGCATAGCTGTTGGTGCCGCCGAGACGGAGCGTTCCGCTGCCTTTCTTGGTGAGCTTGCCGCCACCGGAGATGTTGTTGCGCCAACTGTCCACGGCATTGAAGCCGCCCAGGCTGGCATCCATCGTCACGACCACGTCGCCGTTGAAGATACCGTAGCCATCGGCCGCGTCGAACAGGTTCAAGCGGCCCCAGCCTTCGGGGTCGTCCATCACCGGATAGCCCGAAGGCAGCGCTGTGGTCTTGAGCACCACGCGGCGCTGTGTCGCATCGAGGTAGGGAAGCCGTGTTTCGAGCAGCACTTCAGCGCCCTTGGGTACCACGGCCGGCTTGGTGCTGTCGCCGACCTGCTTGAAGCCGAAAGTCAGGCGGCGCAGGTAGTCGGCCTTGCTGACGGCAAGGTCCGCAAAGCGATCGGCAGTGACATCCTGCGAATGCGCGAAATCGTTGAACGCGGCGGAATTGCCCGCGCCCACTGCAGCCATGAGTACCGTTTGTGCCTGCGCATAGGCTGCGGCCTTGCGGGTGGCATTGGCGCCGGTCGCCAGGCTCGCGGCCGCCACGGCCTGGCCCTGTATGCGTCCGCCGACCACGTCGAGCGGCGAATGCATGCCGGCGAGGATGCGGTTCTCGCCGAGTTCAAGGCCGCGCGCCACCATCTCCTGGAAACGTTGGGGCACCACGTAGGCGAAGGCAAGGGATTTGCGCACTGCTTCTGCCGTGTGTCCACTGACGAAGCCGCCGTCGGTCGCGGGTGTGGTGCTCTTGGCGGGCTCCAGCGCGGGCACCACCTTGACGCTGCTGCTCCAACGCCAAGGGCGCGCGTACTTGTAGTAGCGCTTGGCGGGTTCGGTAGAGCCGTTTTCGCCGATGTTGTTGAGCAGATCCACCACCGTGCCGAAGGTCGGATTGGCTGCGCCGCCTATGCCGACGTCGTTGCCCCCGTCGTTGTAGAGCACTGTGGTGGCGTCGGCGGCGATGCCGGTGATGGTGGTGCTTTGCTGCGTGGCAGTGCGCCAGGCAGCCGTGAGCGGCCCCATGCCGTCGCTGATGCTGTAGCCCTTGCCGCGGCGGTCGTCCAGGTAGGCGGCCAGTTCCTGTGCGGCGGTGCGCGCATTGGTGGCGTCGACGACGTACTGGATGTTGCTGTTCAACACAGCCGTGTTGAGTGCCTTGCCGTCGGTGGCGTCGCCGGGGATGCCGCTCCATGTGGATGCAACGACAGCGGGGAAGCTGCCTTGTGCGGGAGCCGGCGCGCCCGCGTCGACCAGCAGCGTGCTGGGCTGCCAGAAGTCGAGGAACCCGGCGACCACGCGCACGCCGGCATTCGTTTCCTTGGTCGCGTAGCGCGCATCGCCGCGCTGGTTGGTCGCGACGTTGTCGACAAAGGGTGGCGTGGCCGTCGGATCAGGCACCGGAGCGGTGTCGACGAAGCCCAGATCCTTGGGTGGCCCCGCCACCTGGACGGAGGGCGTATTCGTGTTCGCAGGCGGCGCGCCGACGATGGGAAAGGAAACACCGCCGTCATTGCCGCCGCCGCATGCCGACAGGCACAGGGCTGCAACGAGGGTGATGGCGAACGAATGACGGGAGGAAAGGAAGGATGGCATGGGGACGTGATTCAGAGATTGAAGGCGCAGCGGCCGGGCCGCCAAACGCAGCCGCGCAATCTATCCATGCAACAAGTCATGGTTATGAAACATCACGTTGTGGATCGGGTCCGCCAGGCTGGGTGACTCTGTCGAAGAGGGCCGGCAGGCCAAAGCCGCATGCGGTGTCCGGCCACCGCCGATGCGGGGGCACTGCGCAATGCAGCGGCAATACCTGGTAGAGGCTGTCGGTGTGATTGAGCGACTGCTTTCCGCAATTTCGAAGGACAGCAGCGGTCCCCGAGCTGCCGTTGCTCGCCATCCAAGACGCGATATTCAGCCGCTGAGTTCCAGACTCGACGAATCAAACCCCTGAGATTTCCAACTTGAACGAAACAGGAGTTCCCGCGATGGAGTTCAAAGGAAGTGGGGCCTCATCGTCATCGAGTACCGACAGCTGTTCCCGCGCAAGCGCTACGCCATCACGTCGGTGCGCGGCAACCTCAGCTGCGTCTTCAGCGTCTCGAACACCTGGCGTGTGACCGGGTTCACCACATGGCTGCGCACGTACAGGTGGTAGGCCAGGTCGGGCAGCCGCGGCATGCCGTCGCCGGCGCCCAGCACGCGCAGCCCCGCGTCGAGCTGCTCCACGCCGCGCGCCGTCACACCGAGCCCCGCGCGCAGCGCGGCCTTGATGCCGATCAGGCTCGACGAGGTGTAGCGCGGCGTCCAAGCCACGCCCGCCGCATCGAGCGCCTCGTGGCCGATGCGCCGGAAGATGCTGGGGCCGTCGGCCATGATGAGCGGCACGGGCTTGGCCGGGTCGTGCACGTAGCTCGCGGCGCACAGCCACACGGTGGGCGAGTTGCGCAGCACCACGCCTTCGAACTGCGACTGCGCGTCGGCGCGGTTGGAGATGATCATGTCGACCTCGCCGCTCTTGAGCGAGGTCATCAGGTAGGGGCTGCGGCCGATGTGAATGTCCAGCTGCAGCAGCGGCGAAGTACGCGCCACCTCGGTCAGCAGCAGCGGCAGCATGGTTTCGGCCACGTCGTGCGGCGCACCGATGCGCAGGTTGCCTTCGAGCTGGCCCTGGCGCAGGCTGCGCAGCGCCTCGTCGTTCAGCGCGAGCATGTGGTGCGCATAGGTGAGCAGGCGTTCGCCGTGCTCGGTCAGGCGCTTCTGCCGGCCCTGCTTGGCGAACAGCGGATGGCCGATCTGCTCTTCGAGCCGCTGCATCTGCTGCGTGATGGCCGACTGCGTGCGCTCCAGGTGCACCGCCGCCGCCGCAAAACTGTGGTGGCTGACGACGGCGGCAAAGGAGCGCAGCAGTTCAAGATCGAGGGTGGCCATACATTAATTTTATTGATGTGTTTCGTGCGCTGCTTGGATTGTTGCGTCACGCCGCCGTCACTACAGTGAATGCATACCGAACAGGCAACCCCACTGGAGAACACGCATGAGCACCCCTTCCGAGCAACGCCAGCAGGCGGTCGAGGCATCCATCGGCGAGATGAAGAAAGCCATCGGCGGCGCTGAAGCGACCCGCGACCACCTGAAGACCGTGCTCGCTGCGCTCGAAGGCCTGGCCGCGCACACCGCCTATTGGGGCGCCGCCGACTTCCCGCCGCCCGAGGCCGGCGAGCACCAGGCGCGCTACCTCATTGCCGAAGACGTGGACCAGAGCTACGCGCTCTACCTGAACGTGATGCGCCCGGGCAAGAAGATCGTGCCGCACAACCACACGACCTGGGCCTGCATCGCGGCAGTGGAAGGCACCGAGCACAACCGCGTATACGAGCGCACCGACGACGCCAGCGTGCCGGGCGTGGGCACGCTGAAGGAAACGGCGCTGGTCGTCGTGGCACCGGGAACGGGCATTGCGCTGATGCCCGAGGACATCCACTCGGTCGAGATCCAGGGCGAGCAGGTCATTCGCCACCTGCACATGTACGGCCGTGCGCTCGAAACGCTGAACCAGCGCACCGCATACGACATGGCCGCTGGCACGTACCAGACCATGGGCATCGGCGTGCAGACGCGCCGCTAGTCCGCTTCTCTTTTTCACGTTCCTTTTCTTCATGCGGGTCGCGCGTTGCGCGGCCGCGCAGGACACCGTTCGTTCCAACGACTCGCTCTCATGACCTCTTTCATCGATCCGAAGACCCTCAAGGCCTGGCTGCACGACGGCGCGGAGATTGCGCTGCTCGACGTGCGCGAGCACGGCCAGTACGGCGAGGCGCACCTGTTCTACGGCATTCCGTTGCCATTCAGCCGGCTGGAGCTCGACGCGCCGCGGCTGGTGCCGCGACGCAGCACGCGCGTGGTGGCGTACGACGAAGGCGCGGAAGACAACGTGGCGCAGCGCGCCGCCGCGCAGCTGGCGGCGCTGGGCTACACCGACGTGCATGTGTTGCAAGGCGGCGCGCAGGCCTGGCAGGCCGCGGGCTACGTGCTCTTCGCGGGCGTGAACCTGCCCTCGAAAACCTTCGGCGAACTGGCCGAGGAGGCCTATCACACGCCCCGCGTCAGCGCCGACCAGTTGGCCGAAATGCTCGCGCGCAACGACCGCGTGGTCGTGCTCGACGGCCGGCCGGTGAGCGAGTTCCACAAGATGAACATCCCGAGCGCCACCTGCTGCCCCAACGGCGAGCTGGCCTACCGCGTGCGCCAGCTGGTGCCCGACACGACCACGCCCATCGTCATCAATTGCGCGGGGCGCACGCGCAGCATCATCGGCGCGCAGACGCTCATCAACCTGGGGCTGCCCAACCCGGTGTATGCGCTGGAGAACGGCACGCAGGGCTGGTACCTGAACGACCACGTGCTGGAGCACGGCGGCACGCGCCGCTATGCCGACGACAGCGGCAACGCCGACCTGCGCCCCGCCGCGCAGGCACTGGCCGCGCGCTTCGACGTGCCGGTGGTGAACGCGCAGACGGTGCAGCAGTGGGCGGCCGACGCAGGCCGCAGCCTGTTCCTGTGCGACGTGCGCACGCCGGAAGAGTTCGCGGCCGGCAGCCTGCCGGGGGCGCAGCACACGCCGGGCGGGCAGCTGATGCAGGCGGGCGACCAGTACTTCGGCGTGCGCGGTGCGCGGCTGGTGCTGCTGGACGACGACGGTGTGCGCGCGCCCACCATCGCGAGCTGGCTGCGGCAGATGGGCCATGACGCGAGCGTGCTCGAAGGCGGGCTGGCCAGCGGGCTGGCACTGGCGCCAGCGGCGCCACCGGCCGCCCCCGCGCTGGCCGCCATCGACGCGCAGGCACTGGCCGCGCGGCTGGAGAAGAACGACGTGGCGCTGGTCGACCTGCGCGGCAGCATGCCGTTTCGCGCGGGCCACATTCCGCAGGCGCGCTGGTCGATCCGTCCGCGCCTGGCCGCCGACGTGAAGAACGAGACGCGCCAGCTGGTGCTGGTGGCCGACGACGCGGCGCTCGCGGCATGGACGGCGGCCTCCGAGCTGGCCGGCTCCCCTGCGCCGCTGCTGCTGAAGGGCGGCATGGCCGCGTGGCGCGCCGCCGGCCTGCCGGTCGAGGCCACCCCCGCGCTGCCCGCCGACAGCGACTGCATCGACTACCTGTTCTTCGTGCACGACCGGCACGACGGCAACAAGGAAGCCGCGCGCCGCTATCTGGCATGGGAGACGGGCCTCGTCGCGCAGCTCGATGCGCAGGAGAAGGCCGCGTTTCGATTGCCCGCAGGCGCATCGCACGCATGAGCGCGCGGGTGCTGCCGCACCCGCACCCGCACCCCGAATTCAAAGCACCGCAGTTTCTGTTCGTCCTTGTCCGTTCCTATTTCAGGAGTCCTGTCATGTCGTCTGTCAGCCGCACCTCACCGCTTGTTCGCCTTGCCCGTCTAGCAATTGCCGCATGGATGGCCGCACTCGCCCTGCAGCCCGCCAGCGCGCAGCCCCTGCCCCCGCGCAACGGTTTCCCGTCGCAAACGGTGAAGTTCATCTCGCCCTTCCCGCCCGGCGGCGGGAACGATGCGACCGCGCGCCTGGTGACCACGCGGCTGCCGGAAATCATGGGACAGGCCGCCGTGGTCGACAACCGGGGCGGCGCGGGCGGCAACATCGGCGCCAAGGCCGTGGCCGACGCGAAGCCCGACGGCTACACCCTGCTCACCTCGCAGGTGTCGATCATGGCCGTCAACCCCACGCTGTATGCGCAGGCCGGCTTCGACCCGGTCAAGAACTTCATTCCCATCACGCAGATCAATGCAGCGCCGCTCGCGCTGGTGGTCGATGCCAACTCGCCGCTGAAGAGCTTTGCCGACCTGGCCGCCAAGGCCAAGGCGAGCCCCGGCAAGGTGACCTATGCGACGCCGGGCAACGGCACGCTGTCGCACCTGGTCGGCGTGGTGCTGGCGAAGGACAAGGGCGTGGAAATGACGCACGTGCCCTACAAGGGCGCCGGCCCCGCGCTGACCGACCTGCTCGGCGGCCAGGTCGACGTGCTGGTCACCTCCACCGCGTCGGTGGCGGGCCTGGTGCAGAACGGCAAGCTGCGCGTGCTCGCCGTGACCAGCCCGCGGCGCATCGGCGTGTTCGCCAAGGTGCCGACGCTCGAGGAGCTGGGCTACGCCGGCGCGCGCTTCGAGGACTGGTACGGCTTCTTCGCACCGGCCAGCACGCCGCCCGAACGCGTGGCCTACCTGAACGAAGCCATCGTGCGCACCTTGCATCTGCCTGAAGTGACCAAGCTGGTGACGGACGGCGGCAGCGAGGTGGTCGCCAATTCGCCGGAAGCCTTTGCCGCGCAGATGCGCCAGGACATCGAACGCTGGTCGCGCATCGTCAAACTTTCCGGTGCCCGTGCGGATTGACCACGGATTGAAGCAACATGGCGGCCTGACCCCTCCCCGCGAACCCACCCCACGCGACCCATGACCACGCCCGACCCGCACAACGCGCCCCAAGACCTCGCACCTGGCACGCGACTCACGCGCACGGGCAAGAGCCCGTCGTATGCCGGCGGCTCGCCCGTCAACACGCCGCTGGTGCGCGCGAGCACCGTGCTGTTCGACAGCGTGGCCGCCATGCGCGACGCACGCGCGCGGCGCGACGACGAGCGCATCTTCAGCTACGGCGCGCGCGGCACGCCGACCACCTTCGCGCTCGAGGACGCGGTGAGCGAGCTCGAAGGCGCGCACCGCACGCGGCTGTTCCCCACGGGCCTGGCGGCCATCGGCATGGTGCTGCTGTCGTACCTGAAGCCGGGCGACCACGTGCTCATGTCCGACAGCGTGTACGAGCCCACGCGCAACCTGGTGCATTCGTTCCTGGAGCCCTACGGCATTCGCAGCACGTTCTTCGCGGCGGACGGCAGCGGCATCGAAGACCTGTTCGAGCCGACCACGCGGCTGGTGTATGCCGAGTGCCCCGGCTCGCTGGTCTACGAGATGTGCGACCTGCCCAGGCTGGCCGAGCTCGCGCATGTGCGCGGCGCGCTGCTGGCGGCCGACAACACCTGGGGTTCGGGCCTGCAGTACCGCCCGCTCGCGCTGGGCGCGGACATCTCGACGATGGCTGCGACCAAGTACCTGTCGGGTCACTCCGACGTGATGATGGGCACCGTCGCCACCACCGAGGCCGCATGGCGGCCGCTGAACGAACGCTGCGATGCGTTCGGCATGACGGTGAGCCCTGACGACGCGTGGCTGGTGCTGCGCGGCATCCGCACGCTGTCGGCACGGCTGCAGATGCACGAGCGCCATGCGCTGGAGGTGGCGCACTGGCTGGAGCAGCGGCCTGAAGTGGCCACCGTGTTCTGTCCGGCGCTGCCGCAGCATCCGGGGCATGCGATCTGGCGGCGCGATTGCAGCGGCACCAACGGGCTGCTGTCGATCGAGCTGCAGCCGGGCATCGAGAGTGCCGCGGTCGAACGCTTCATCGATGCGCTCACGCTGTTCGGGCGCGGCTCGTCCTGGGGCGGCTACGAAAGCCTGGTGGCGTGGACCCACATGCGCGCGGCGCGCAGCGTGACGGACTGGAGCGGGCGCGGCGCGGTGGTGCGGCTGCATGTCGGGCTGGAGGCACCGGCGGACCTGGTGGCCGACCTGGCGCGCGGCTTTGCGGCGCTCGCCAGTCCATCGGCCGCCTGACGTACGCCTGGCTCTGGCTTACCAGCGCACCTTCACGCCCAGGCTCGCCTGCACGCTGCCTTTGGTGCGCGTGTCCCCGCCTGAAGCCCACAGCTTGCCCAGCTCCGCATAGAGGCTGGTGCTCTCCGTGAGTTGCAGCGTGGCGCCGCCCGCCAGCTCGGTGCTGGTGCCGCCCGTGCGCGTGGCGATGTCGGTGTAGGCGGCCGGGCCCACGAAGCGGGTGATGTCCGTGCCGCTGCCGCTGCGGTACACGTTGAAGCGCACGTAGGGCTGCAGCAGGCCGGCGCCCGTCGCGATCTCGCCCTTGACCCGCACGCCGGCGCGCACCAGCCAGCCGTTGTGGCTGTTCTGCTGCACCAGGGCGCCGGCGATGCTGATGTCGTCCAGGCTCACGCGCTGGTGCACCAGCTGCAGCTGCGGCTCGATGGTCCAGTTCGGCGCAATGGCGAAGGCCTGGCCGACCTCGACGGAGGCCAGCAGGCTGTCGCCCTTGCCCGAGCTGCCGAAGCCCAGCGTGGGCGACACGGTGTAGCGGTGGCGTCCGGCCTGCAGCACGCCGTCGACGTACAGGCCGCCCTCGTTCTTCCAGGTGGCGTAGGCGCCCAGGTACTGGTTGCGCAGGTCGTTGGAGCCGCTCGCATAGTTCTGCACGCCGTTGGCGAAGCCGGTCACGCGCATGTCGCCGTCGAGCTGGCCCACGTACACACCCACGCGCCAGTTCGGGTCGGCCCACAGGTCAGTGCCGGCCTGGAAGCCGGTGAGGCGCCCTTCGCTGGTGGGGCTGACGGTGCCGGCCTGAGAGATGGTGCGGTCGGTGCTGATGATGCGGCCCCAGGCCTGGCGGTAGCCCTGCTCCGGCGAGGCGGTGTTGGCGCCGCTCGGGCCGTCGTCGCCCACGCGCTGGTGCAGGTTGCCCAGCATCGACAGGTTGGCTTGGCGCAGCTGTTCGGGCAGCGCCGCGTACAGGGGCACTTCGGTGCGATAGGTGGGCACGGTCGCGCCGTTGGCCGTGGTGGTGCTGGAGCGCAGGTACCAGTTCTCGCCCGCGCCGCTCGCGTCGGCGGCGTACAGCCGGTACTGGTAGGCGCCCGCATCGACGTGGCCGCCGGCCAGGCTGAAGGCGCTCTTGGTGGTTTGCGCGGTGGTGGTGGCGCCGTTCAGGGCGCTGATGATCTCGATGCCGCTGCCGGTGGTCAGCGCGCCCAGGCCGCCCAGGTTGACGATCTGCACGCTGGTCGTGCCGCTGGCAATCGCGGTGCTGCCGTTCAGGATGAGGCGGTCGCTCACGCTGGCGCTGTCGCCCAGCGCCGTGCCCAGGCGCAGCGTGCCGCCGTTGCCCACCCACGGGCCGTTGACCGTGAGGGTGGTGCCGGGGGCACTGCCCACCAGCGACACGACGCCGCTGTTGGTGACGGACGCCACGGCCTGGCTGTTGCCGGCCAGGTCCAGCGTGGCGCCAGAGGCCACCGTGAAGGCGCTGGCGCTGCTGAAAGTGTTGACCGCGCCGGCGCGCAATGTGCCGGCCGCGACGTTGGTGGCGCCGCTGTTGGTGTTGGCGCCGCTCACCGTCAGCACGCCTGCGCCGGCCTTCACCAGATCGCTTGCGCCGGAGATGGGCCCCGTCCAGCTCAGGCTGTTGCCGTTGGTGTCGATGGTGCCGGTGCCGCCCAGGATCAGTGCGTTGGGCACGCTCAGCCCGCTGGCCCCGGCGATCACGCTCGCGGTGGCGCCGGTGTCGATGGCAATGGCGCCCGACATGGCCGAGCCGGTGTTCAGCGTGAGGCTGTTGCTGCCGCCGGTGAATTCCACGGCCGAGGCACGGGTGACGCCGTCGCCACCCAAGCCGCCGGTGATGGTGCCGCTGTTGGCAAGCGCGAGGTTGGCGCCCGCCACGCCCACGCCCCCCACGCCGTTCGCGCCGTTGGGCCGGCCGTTGTTGTTGACGCCGCCGGCCCCGCCGGCACCGCCCGCGATGGTGCCGGTGTTGGTGATGGTCGCCGCGGTGCCGGTGGACGACAGGCCGATGCCGCCGTCGCCGCCTGCGCCCGGCGCGCCGGTGCCGGTCGCGCCACCGCCGCCCGCACCGCCGGCACCCCCTGCGCCGCCCGTGATCTGGCCGGTGTTGACCACGGTGACGGCGCTGCCGGCCAGCGTGGCACCGATGCCGCCCGCCCCGCCGCCGCCGCCCGAGGCGTTGAGCTGGCTGGGCAGCAGGTTGGTCCCGCCGGCACCGCCCGCGCCCGCCGCGATGGTGCCGGTGTTGGTGAAGGTGAGCCCTGGCGTCGTGCTGTTCAGGTAGAACCCGCCGCCGCCGCTGCCACCGCCGCCGGCCTGCGAAAACGCGTCGCCGCCGTTGCCGCCCGCACCGCCGATGGACGTGCCGGTGGCGGTGTAGCTGCCAAGGGGCGCGCTCAGGATCGAGCCGTACCCGCCGGCGCCGCCGCCACCGGCAGCCCAGTAGCCGTTGCCGCCCGCGCCGCCGGTGCCGCCGGTGGTGCTGTCGGAGGACGACGAGACGTTGTTCGCGATGGACGCGCCCTGGAAGCCGCCGCCGCCGCCGCCGCCG
This sequence comes from Variovorax pasteuri, assembly GCF_051216435.1. Lineage (NCBI taxonomy): Bacteria > Pseudomonadati > Pseudomonadota > Betaproteobacteria > Burkholderiales > Comamonadaceae > Variovorax > Variovorax pasteuri. The sequence continues at coordinate 210,773 of NZ_JBPJZS010000005.1, read as the reverse complement.
TAGCCATTGCCGTTGAGCGCGTCGCCGGTCTGCGCCTGGCCGGCGCCGCCGTTGTCGCCCTGCAGCGCGCCTGGGCCGACGACGTTGCTGGTGGTGCCCGCCGCCCCACCCGTGCCCGCGGTGGCGCCGAAGAACGTGCCGATGTTGGCCGCAGACCCCGCCGTGACGCCCGTGGGGGTCGACGACCCGCCGGCGCCGCCGCTCGCGTTGACCGTGGTGTCGTTGAGCCCGCCGGCGCCGCCGGTGCCGTTGCTGCCGCCGGCACCCGCGTTCAGTACCGGGTTGCCCACGGGCTGCCCGCCCGCGCCGCCGGCCGCCATTGCCGGGCCGGCACACGCCAGCACGACCGCCATGGCCACCGCGGTGCCACTGCCTGCGCGGGACGACCGCGCATGGCCGCGCGAGGTCTCAGGTGCGGCCACCCAGGTAGCGAGCGTTGGATTCCAAAGCGTCCGAAAGATCTTGTTCATGGTTTCAACTTGTTCGTTACCTGATCGGGCAGGCGCCCGCATGCAGCAGCAGCAATTGCTTGCCCCCCTCCACACGCTGTCGATTTCGAAATACAAGTCAAAAATGTAAGCACGCGTACCAAGCGGCGATATGCCCGAAACCGGGTACCCCTTCGTGGACCGAAATGCCGGTTTTGATCGCGCGCTGCGTCTCACGGACCGCCCTGGGTCGTGGCCGACCCTGAAGTGCATCAATGAGTAACCAATGTTTCTTGGTGGGTTCAAAAGTACCCAGTTGAAGGCGGTGGCGACGAGGCCTTGCGCCGGAAATGCCGCAGCCATCCAGCCCCCGCGCCGACGCCGCGGCACACCCCCGCGGCGATCAGGCCCGTCACTGCGAGCATGGCGGCGGTGTGAACGCCAACCGCCGCTAGCGCCAGCAGCAGCGGGCCCGGTGCGGCGAACTCGCGGGCCACAGGTGCGTCGCCCATGCACAGCGGCATCAATGCCGGCACGAGCATCAGGCCGGCGCCGTGCGCGGTGGAAATGATGAAAGACCAGAGCGCCAGCCCCGCCTGGCCGACGGGGCCGACGGGGCCAACGGGGCCAACGGGGCGAACGGGGCTTGCAGAAACCCGCCGCCTGCCTTTGCGCCCCGCCAGGTGAACCGCCGCCGCGACGGCGAGCAGCACGCCCGCCAGAACCTGCAGCAGCACGCGGTCCAGCGACTGCCCGAGCACCACTGCGGCAGCCACCAGCGCGACCGACGCGGCATGCCCGAGGGCAATGGGCACCAGCGCCCGCAGCGCCTGCGCCCGGTCACTCGACCGCAGTCCCCAGGCGGCGGCGAACATCCATCCGGTGGCGGGGTTCAGCCCGTGCAGCGCGCCGGCCCCGGCGACCGCCAGCCAAGGCCACAGGCTTGCCATGACGCTCTCGCGTGTGCGGGCGCGCGGCGCTTCAGGCGTGCGCGCCGCTGCAGCACGAACCGGCCGCGGCGTTCGGTTTCGCGGCCTGCACCGGCTCGTAGCGGTCGTGGTGGCGCACCCACTCCATCTTGTGGGGCACGTCGCGCTCGCCGCGGCCCCGGGGCACGAGGTCCATCATTGGGTACGCGCCCATCATCACTTCCACGCCGCGGCCATAGGTCGAGTAGGTGTGGAAGACATCGCCCGCGTCGTCCCTGTAGAACACGCTGACGCCGGGCGCCTCTTCCGCCGGGAAGGACTGCATGCGGTAGTTGTAGTCCACCTGGCCGGAGGCGAGTTCGTCGGGCGTGAAGCTCACGCCGAAATCGTAGTTGAAATCGCTGCCGTGCGACGAGACCCAGTCGAAGCGCCAACCCATGCGTTCGCGAAAGCGCTGGATCTGGGCCAGCGGCGCGCGCGAGATGGCGACGAAGCTGATGTCGCGCTGCGCCAGGTGCACGTTCATGCCGTCGGTGTGGTCCGCCATGAAGGAACAGCTTGGGCACCCCTGCGCCCAGTCCGGCCCCAGCATGAAGTGCTGCACCAGCAGCTGGCGGCGGCCGTCGAACAGTTCGGCGAGCGTGCGCCGGCCCTGCGGCGTGTCGAACACGTAGGGCTTGTCGACGCGCTCCCATGGCAGCGCGCGGCGCTCGCCGGCGACCTCGTCATGCAGGCGCATCAGCTCCTTTTCCCGCGCGAGCAGCGCCTTGCGTTCGGCCAGCCACCGCTCGCCAGTCACGACGGCATGGTTCGCGGTGTTTGTTTCGGTCACGGTTGTGTTCATGGAATGCTCCTTGTGACAAATGAATGCGCGGTCGGGTCGGGTCGGGTCCGTTCAGGCCCGCGCGGCCTTGGGGCGGCGCACGGCGCGCACCTTGCCGCTGTTACCGCCGCCGCAATAGAAGAGATCGGCCCCGTCGGACTCCAGCCCGCTCACGCCCACGCCGCTCGGCATCTCGAGCCGTTCGAGCACGACGCCGCTTTGCGGATCGATGCGGCGGATGTCGCTCTGGTCGCCCTCCCAGGTGCCGTGCCACAGCTCGCCGTCGACCCAGGTCACGCCGGTGACGAAGCGGTTCGACTCGATAGTGCGCACGACCGCGCCGGTCTCGGGGTTGATCTGGTGGATCTTCCGGTCGCGGTACTGGCCTACCCACAGGCTGCCCTCGGCCCAGGTGAGCCCGGAGTCGGCGCCGTGGCCCGGCGCCGGAATCGAGGCCATCACCTCGCCCGTGGCGGGGTCGATCTTGTCGATGCGCGAATCGGCGATCTGGTAGAGGTGCTTGCCGTCGAAGGCGGTGCCCGCGTCGCAGGCGACGTCGAGCGTGCGTGTCGGCTCGCTGCCGTGCGGATCGAAGGCGATCAGCTGCGCGCCCAGCGCGGCCCAGACGCGCTGGCCGTCATGGGTCACGCCGGCCACCTTGTCGCTGCCTGGGAAGGGACCGTACTCGCGCACGATCTCGGCGGGCTGCACGTCGGGCTTCGCCTTGGTCGGGGAACTGCGCCGGGAACTGTCGCGGGAATCGGCCGTGCTTGCATTGCGGGTCATCGTTGGCTCCTTGTGGTGCGCCGCGGATCGACGCCCTGGAGACAACTCTATTCAATCGGCAGCGCGGCGGGGAGTAACAAGATCGTCGTGAATCCGGCCAGCGGCGGCGCCAGCCAGCGCCGTGCCCGCGCCTGCCCGATCGCGCGCACGCGCCCCTCGGCCTCGAGCTCGGCCAGCGCGCGCTGCACCGTGCGCTGGCTGGCCCCCAGGGCCAGCGCAAGCGCCGAGGTCGACCAGGCCGCGCCATCGCTGAGCAGCGCCACCAGCGCGGCCTGCTCGCCGTCGATGGGCGGCGCCAGCAGGACCACGGCGCGTTCGGCCTGCGGCTTGAGCACGAAGCCCCGCGGCGTCGCCTCGATCCGCGCCATGGCCTTCAGGAGCGCGCGCAGCCGGCCGATCTCGACGCGCAGCCGTGCGCGATGCGTTTCGTCGGGCCGGCGGGTGCGGAATGCATCGGCGATCAGGCTTTCGCGATCGACATCGCCGGGCCACGCCGCGGCCAGCGCGCGCGCCAGCGCGAACAGCACCGGCCGCCGTGCAAGCGGCTGCCAGGCGCCACTCGCACCCACCCCGCGGCGGCAGGCATCGACCACCAGCGCCTCGGACGCCAGAAGGGCTGCGACCTCGTCGAGCCGCAGCGCCTGCTCGCCGCCGTCGACCAGGCGCCGGGCGGCCGGACGCTCGAGCACCGCCCGTGCCTCCGCCACCTCGGCCAGCAGCGCCGGCACGCGTGCGCGCTCGGCCGCGTCATGGGCGCGTGCGAGGGCCGTGCGCGCGGTGTCGATGTGCAGCGAGCGCAGCGCGAGTTCGGCGGCGCTGAGTTCGGCCACCGCGGCCAACGCAGGCGGCAGGCCGCGCGCGTCGAGCATTGCCAGCGCGGCCGATGCCTCGTCGAGGCGCCCGAGCAGCAGCAGCCGGCGCGCGGCAATCAGCCGTGCCTGCAGCGCATTCGCGTGATCGGCGCGCGCCTCGAGCGCGTGTGCCGCCGCGGCCAGCGCGCGCGGCGAGCCGCCGAGGTCGCGCATGGCCAGCGCCACCTCGGCCTCGGCGACGACGCAGCGCGCGCGCGCCAGTTCTTCGTGCGCGCCGAAGCCGCTGGCAGCGCGCCGCAACAGGGCGCGGGCGCGCGAGTGTTCGCCGAGCTGGGCCATCGCGATGCCGCGCAACGCCAGCGCCGGCGGGTCGTCGCGCAGCGCGACCCGCTTGAGCGCGCCGAGCGCATCGCCCGCAGCCAGTGCGCGGGCGGAAGCGGCGATCAGCGAGTCCATGCGGGCAGTTCGTTCGGCTCAGGCCTGCGCGGGTGCGGCGGCGATGAGCGGCTCCAGCTGGGCGCGCAGGCGCCGCACCGCGAGCTCATGGCGCAGCGTCTGCGCGCCGCGCCCGTAGGTCGCGGCCTTGCGGATCAGCCGCATCTGCTCGCGCTGCAGCTGCGCCTTCAGGCGCCGGGCCCGAAGGCCGAAGGTCCAGCCCATTTCCCGGCGCACCTTGTAGCGCGCCAGCGGGTCGCCCAGGCGCACCCACTCGTCGTCGCGGATCAGCTCGCGTTCCGGCACGAAGTACGCCGCCAGCGCATGCAGGTAGGCGCCGTTCTCGCGCGCGGCCACGCGCCAGAAGATGCCGGCCGCCACCACCGCGGGGATGCCCTTCACGGCCAGCAGGACGGCCATCTCGCCGTAGCCGTCGTCGAACAGGTCTTCCAGGAACGGCGAGTTCCAGACGAAGTGCATGGCCCACGCGAGCGCAAAGCACAGCAAGGCCACGGCGATGCGCACCGCCCTCGGGCGTTCCGGATGCAGCAGGTACCAGGCGACGCCGAAGGACGCGATGGTGGTGTAGGCCGCATGGCTCCACAGCCCGCTCATCAGGCCGCGCGTCAGCAGGTTGAGCAGCACCGGATACACCTGGTTCTCGAGCGGAAAGTGCATCGAGGCGTTGACGGTGTAGCTCAGGTTCTCGATCACCTGGAAGCCCAGGCCCGCCATGGCGCCGACGATGAGCACGGACAGGTAGGTCTCGAACTGGTTGCGCGCCACCAGCACCAGCAACATGACGCCGGCGATCTTCAGGAACTCTTCCGTGACCGGCCCCGCGATGGCCGGGCCCCACACCGCCGCGAACTCCGGCGACACCAGCTTGGCGCACAGGCTCTGGATGGCGATGTTGGCCGGTGCCGCAAAGTACAACGCGCCCATGCCGCCCCACGCAAAGGCCAGGATGTAGCCCTCCGGCGGATGCTGTTCCAGCAGGTCCAGCGTGCGAAAGGCGAGAAAGAAAAGCAGCGTGTACAAGCCCCACGCCAGCAGCCCCAGGAAGGCGGTGACCGGCACCACGCGAAACCCCATGGAGAACATGTGGACCGTGTAGAAGAGGCCGTTGACGATCAGCGCCGCCAGCACCCAGAAGGCCGCGCGACGGGGCTGGAAGAAGGAGTCGGTGCCGACCGGCCAGACACCCTGGTCCAGGGCCTGCGTATGCGCATGCGCGAAGACGGGCGTGTTCACTGCGGCTGTGCCTCCAGGTCCATCGAGTCGAGCATGCGCCGGGCGTCGGCCTGCGCTTCCTCCAGGCCGTCGTTGGCGCCGTAGAAGTCGATCTGCACGAGCGACTTGCGCGGCAGGTCGACCACCTGCCAGAAGCGCCCGGCCAGCTTCGCGCCGTAGTAGGCGAAGGTCTTGCCCTGCAGGCCCCAGGACGTGACGAAGTCGGACACGTCGCCGTCGATGGTCAGGCCCTGGCCGCGCTCCATGAGCCGCTGCTGCCGCACCATGGGCCCGTCGGGCCCGCCCTCCCACTGGCCCGTGGTGACCAGGAACTTGTGGGCGCCCTTGAACAGCATCAGCGACCTGCCGGCCCTGGAGCGCGAGACGTCCATCTGCCATCCTTCGGCGGGCACGAACCGGGCCTGGCCGACGCCCACCGTTTTCCCCTCCGCCAGAGGACGCGTGCCCGGCGTGTGGCGGTCCCAGAAGGTGAGGCCGCCCACATAGGCGGCAATGGCAAGAAGGACGGCGAGCGCGCCGGGCCAGGTGCGATACGGGATACGGCGTGACGGCTCGTGCATGCTTTGATCCTGCCATACGATCGGCCGTGCCTGCCTTGCACCGAAGCCCTTCGAACACCCCCACCCTGCCCCCCTCCGCATGACCAACCTTCCCTCCAGCACCGCAGCAGACCGCAACAAGCAGCCCATCCTCGACGTGTTGATGCAGACGCTGGGCGCACGGGGCACCGCGCTGGAAATTGCCTCGGGCACCGGCCAGCACGCCGCCTGGTTCGCGGCTGCAATGAGCGGATGGACCTGGCAGCCGACCGATGCGGACGCGCGCATGCTGCCCGCGCTTGCAAGCCGCGTTGCGCAGGCCGCGCTGCCCAACCTGCTGGCACCGCTGCTGCTGGACGTGATGTCCCCGCAATGGCCGTCGCAGGACGATGCGTTCGCTGAACGCTTCGACGCCGTCTACTGCGCCAACATGCTGCACATCTCGCCGCCGGCCACGTGCGCCGCCCTGATGGAAGGGGCCGCGCGGCACCTGCTGCCCGGCGGCTTGCTGATCACTTACGGACCGTACTTCGAAGACGGCACGCCGGCGCCAAGCAACGTGGCGTTCGACGAGAGCCTTCGCGCACGCAACCCCGCATGGGGCATCCGCCGGCTGGAGGACGTGAAGGCCCAGGCGCGCAGCTCAGGGCTCGTGTTGCGCGAGCGGCACGCGATGCCCGCGAACAACCTGCTGCTGGTCTTCGGTTCCTAGCGGGGCACTGCCGGGCACGCCCTGCGCGATGCCACTGGCCCACGACGCCACGAGGCCCTGCGTGCGCGCGCGCACTTCGGGCGCGGCCAGGCACGTGGCGACGGCCTCGTACCCGGGCGATCCCGCATAAGGCGCGACGCGCATCGGCCGGCTGTGATTGGCGGGGCACAGCAGGATCGACGCGTCCGCGCCCACCGCCGCCAGGTCCAGGATCACGCAGGAGCGCGTGAGCAGGAACAGGGGCCGGGCCTCGGGCCCGCGCCGGCGCAGGTGGGCGGCCAACGCCTGCTGGGTCGCGTGGTCGAGCCCCTGCTCCACCATGTCGACGACCAGGACGGCCGGGGCCTCGGCTTCCAGCGCGGCCAGCAAGACGGTCAGCGCGCCGCACACGGTGGCGCCATCTTCGACGAGCCAGGCCATCGCCTGATCGACACGCGAGCGCAGCGCGGGATCGGCATCGATCCGCGACGCGGCAACGCCGTTCTCCAACCGCTCCAGCCCCAGGAACGCGGCGTCGGGCAGGGTCTCGGCCAGGCGCAAGGCCAGCCGCGTCTTGCCGCTGCCCAGCGGGCCGACGATGTAGTTCAGCGAGCGGACGTCGCGCCACTCGAACCGTTCGCCGCCCCACGGCCAGGGCAGCGCGAACTCGATGCCGAGCGCCGGCGCCGGCGGCAGCAGGCGCGTCAGCTCGCCGACCGTCGGCGTCCGGCCGGCGGCGAGGTCCGTACGCAGGCTGCGGACCTTGTCGAGCGTGACCTCGAGCTGCCGCGCACGGCCTTCGAGCAAAGCCTGGTGCGCCGCCAGCGCGGGCTCCAGGCCCTCGGCGTCGCCATGCAGCACACGCGCCACCTGGGCCAAGCTGAGGCCGAGCGCGCGCAGGGCCACGATGTCGGCGCCACGGGCCATTTCCTCGGGGCCGTAGGAGCGCCATCCGGCCGCGTTGCGCGCCGGGGCGACCAGGCCGCGCTGCTCGTACAGGCGCAAGGCCTTGGCGGAAACACCGAGCCGTCTGGCGGCTTCGGCGGGGTTCAGGAATCGGGCGGAAGGGGTCACGGGCATCACCTCGGGGTTGGACGGGAGACCGCCTTTATCGAGGTGGCCGCAGGGGCCGGGTCAAGAGGACAGGGGTCAGTCGCACGGCTGAAACCGCACGCACTCGGTGGCCGGGTGGAGCGCCGTCACCGTGTTCTCCGCGTTCACACGCGCCGAGGTGAACTTGACCCACGCGCCTTCGGAAATGCCGGCCAGCAGCGAGGTGTCGAGCACCCGGAAGGTCTGCACGGTGAACGGGAGCTTGGCTCTGGGCAGCAGCTTCAGCCGCACGTAGGTCTTGCCGCCCGGCTCTTCATGAACGGACCTGAGGCGCGCCCGGGTGAAAACCTGCCCGGCCTGGGCCGCGGGCGCTGCGCCGCCGGGTTGGCCGGGTTGGCCGGATGGGTCAGGTTGTGCAGAAGCACTCGCGGTGAAGACAAGGCCGATGCCGGCGAGAACAAGGCTGTGCAGCGCAAGCGACATGGGGCGGGCTCCTCGAGGCAGGGGGTTGAAGTCGAGCCCCTGCATTCTGGCGCAGCGCACGCCGCAGCTCACGCCACCTTCGGCTCCGGAAGAATCGCGGTCAGCGCAAAGTCGATGAGGTAGAGCCACGTGGCCTCCAGGCCCATGATGCTGTGATGGTCCGAGCCGGGCACCGTCTGCACCTGGATCGGCGTCGGCCAGGCGTTGATGAGTTTGGCGGAGCGCTCGGGCAGCACCACATCGTCGTGCTCGGCCAGCAGCACCTGCGTCTTCGCCGCGACCTCGCGGCTGTGCTCGAGCGAGTTGAACTGGTGGCGCAGCAGCAGCGACAGCGGCACCAGCGGAAAGCGCTTCTTCGCCACCTCGAGCATCGAGTCGTAGGGCGTGACCAGTTGCAGGCTCTCGAAGGGCTGGCGCGCCACGAGCTGGATGGCCACGCCCGTGCCCAGGCTGCGGCCGACCACGTGCAGCCGGGCCTGCGGGAAAGCGCGGCGCAAATGGTTGGCGAACTGGCCCGCGTCCTCGACCGAAGCGATCTCCGACGGACGCCCCTGCGAGTCGGCCACGCCGCGGTAGTTGAGCGCGGCGAAGCCGAAGCCTTCCGGCAGCCAATGCAGCATCTGCGCCGTGGCGCGAACGTCTTCGCCCCGGCCGGCGAAGTAGATGAACAGGTCCTGCAGCGCGTCTTCGCCCTGCGGGTGATAGACGTAGCCACGCACCATGCCGCCGGGCACCGTGTGCGAGTAGGTGGAGAAGTCCTCGGACAAGTGGACGACGGGCAGCTTGCGGGCATTGAACAGGATGTCGCCCTGGCGCGTGGCGAGCAGGGTCCAGTACGCTGCGAGGCTGCCGATGGCAGCGGCCGACGCCGACAGTGCGATGCGAAAGACTTTGTTGGATGACAAGTGGCGGGCTCCCCGGGAATGACTGGCTGGTTGGGGGCCTAGTTTCGCCGGGTTGCAGCAACCCCGCGGCGGGGCGGTGGAAAGCCGGCTGCGCCTGCCGTGTTCAGCGGTTCGTGCAACCGAAGTTCGCCGTCTCGTTCATGCCCGCCGCATCCCGCGTCGATGCACAGCCGATGCCCCCAGCGCGAAGGCGGCAGCGCGGCCGCTGAACGCGCAAGTTGCCAGGAGCCGCGCCCCTATCGGCCCAGGTGCCTGTCGAAGAAGCGCGCGATGTCGCCGAAGGCTTCGCGGGTTTCGGGTGCGTCGGGGTTGATGCCGTACTGCGCGTGCGACTGGCCTTCGTACACGTTCAGCTCCGCCTCCACCCCCGCGCGGCGCAGCTTGCGGTGCGTGCGCACGGTGTTCGACAGGAACAGGTCGCGCGTGCCGCTGGTCAGGATGGCCGGCGGAAAGCCCTTGAAGTCGCCGTAGATGGGCGACAGCTGCGGGTCTTTCAGGTCGCGTCCGCCCGCATAGAGCAGCGCGGCGCGGCCCAGCCAGCCGTCCCAGGTGACGAGCACGTTGTCGACCCATTCGTTGGTCTGGTAGGTGTCGCCGATCTTGGCGATGTCCGACCACGGCGTGCCCGGTGCGATGGCCGCGGGCAGCGGCACGTTCTCGGCCTTGGCGCGCAGCACCAACGCCAGCGTCATCGCGCCGCCGGTGGACGTGCCGAACACGCCCATGCCGCGTGCGCGGTTGGTCTTGAGCAGTTCCTTCCACACGGCCATGGCGTCGTCCATGGCCGCGGGGTACGGGTAGTCGGGCGGCATGCGGTAGTCGACCGAGACCACCTTGTAGCCGCCGATGCTCGCCAGCAGCATCGCCTCGGGCAGCGCGGCCTCGCCGGGGCCGAACACGTAGCCGCCGCCGTGCACGTGCATCAGCAGGCGCCGCTCGTTGCCCGGCGCGAACCTGGCCGGCGTGACGACGAACACGTTCACCCCTGCGATCTTCGTGGCCAGCACGCTCACGCCGAGCTTCTGCTTGAGCGCGGGAATCGCGGCGATCACGGGCGCGGCGCGGCTGTTGACGAGCGCCTTCCACTCGGCCGCGTTCTTCGGGTCCGCGTTGAAATGCGCCGGGTACGGCCCGGCAATCAGCGCCTGCATCTGCGGGCTGACCTCGTTGGTGGGTGCGGGGCTGACCTGCGCGGGAGAGCGCCGCGCGCCGGGCTGCGCGTTGGCGGTGCCTTGGGCGGTGGCCTTCTCTGCAGAGGTCTGCGGGACTTGCGAGCAGGCGCAGAGCAACACGGCCGCGAACAGCGCCGCGAAGTGAGGGATCCGGGGGTGCATGGGTTGTTCCTGTCTGGGTGGGTGCGTTGGCATGCTCTCACCGCGACGGCACGCGGGGCCTCCGTTCAAACCCCACCTGTGCCGATGAACAGCAGGCGAAGTGCCGCAGCGCGCGACCCTCAGTGCGCGGCGCCCGGGATGGTCTTTTCGCAGTACGCGAGGAACTGGTTGATTTCTTCCGACTTGTCGAACACCGCGTCCGCGCCCAGCCGCAGGCAGGTGGCCCGGTTGCCGGGCGACGCCGCGTTGGTCAGGGCCACCACCACGCCCTTGCCGATGCCCTTTCCACCGCCCTTACCACCGTCCTTGCCGGCCCCCTGCCCGACGACCCTGCTGGCCTGCATCTGCGCCACGGCGGCGAGCACCCCCAGCCCGGAGCCTTGCGCCAGCGTGAGGTCGACCACCAGCAGGTGCCAGCGGCCATCGTTGGCGCGAAGCCATGCCAGCGCCTCGGCCTCGGAGGGCGCCCAGCCCATCACCTGGGCACGCAGGTAGGCCTCGATGACGACCTTCAGGCTGTCCTGCACCAACGGGTCGTCCTCGACGATGTAAACGGCAAGCTTCATGGCAAGCACGGTCGGGCTTTTGCGGGCACGAAACTGTAGGCAGAAGGCGCTTTCATTTGTTGGCCGGACGGCCTTCGCGGCGGCGCACCCGCGCCACAATGTCGGCTCCCGCAGTCCTCCCACAGAGACCAGAGCCCGCACCTCCCATGCGCACCCCCACCTTGTCGGCCCGCCTGTTGCTGGTTGCCGCTGCGGCGCTCCTGCCCCTGGCGGTCGTCTGCGGCTTTGCGCTGCACGGGTTGCTCCAGGTGCAGCGCGAACAGACGCAGGCGTCCACGCTCGGCGTCGCCCGGGCGCTGGCCACCGCCGTGGACAGCGAACTGCGGCTGACCGTCGCGGCGCTGCAGGCGCTCGCGCTGACGGAGCCGCTCGGCGCCCCCGAGGCGTCGGGCCTGGTGGACGCCCTGCTGCTGGCCAAGGCGTTGCGCGCCTCGCACCTCGAGTGGCGTGGGGTGCTGCTGGTGACGCCCGACGGCAAGATCGTCTTCAGCACCGAGGGCGCCGTGGGCGGCGCGAGCAACGAAGTGGTCGAAGCCGCGAGCCTGGCGCAGGTGGTGCGCACCGGCCAGCCGGCGGTCGGCCCGCTGATGCCCGGCAAGAAGGGCAACCTGGCCTTCGCGGTGCGCGTGCCGGTGGTGCGCAACGACGAAGTGCGCTACGTGCTGACGGCCATCGTGCGGCCCGAGGCCATCTCCGCGGTGCTCACGCGCCAGCGCGTGCCCGAGGGCTGGGCCGTCTCGATCTTCGACTCCAACGACCTGCGCGTGGCACGCTCGCGCGACGACGAGCGCTTTCGCGGCCAGGCCCCGAGCGACACGCTGCGCGAACTGCTCGGCTCGCGCCGCGACCGCCAGGAGTTCGTGGGCACCACCCGCAACGTCGACGGCACGCATGTGCAGACCGCCGTGTCGCGGCTGGACTTCGCCCCGTGGACGGTGGCGCTCGGCGCCCCGACCGTGGTGGCCGAGGACGCCTTGCGCCGCACGCTCATTGCCTACGGCAGCGGCTTGCTGATCTCGCTGCTCGTGGGCGGCCTGGCCGCCTGGTGGATGTCGCGCGCCATCACCCGGCCCATGGCCCGGCTGCGCAAGAGCGCCGATGCGCTCGGCCTCGGCCAGCCCGTGACCGATGTGCATTCCGGCATTGCCGAGATCGACGCGGTCGGCCGCGCCCTCGCCTCGGCGGCCGGCCAGCGCCTGCAGCACGAGGCGGAACGCGAACGCCTGCTCGGCGCCGAGCGCGACGCCCGCACCGCGGCCCAGGCCGCGCAGCTGCGGCTGGAGCGGCTGGTGAGCGCCAGTGCGGCGCTGTCGCGCTCGCTCGAGGAAGACTCGACGCTGCGCGCCATCGCCGATGTGATCGTGCCCGAGGTGGCGGACCTCTGCCGCATCGACCTGCTCGACGAGCACGACGTGCTGCAACGCAAGCTCACGCACCACGCCGACCCCGCGCGCGGCGCCGACATCGCGCGCATGGTGAGCACCCGCGAGGCCACGGCCGACACGGTGGGCTCCTTCCCCTGGGCCATTGCCACCGGCCGGACCTTTCTGCACAACCTGGACGACCCGGGCCTGGTCGAGCGGCTCGACCCGCAGCTGCGCGAGTTCGTGCAGACGCTCGGCATCACGGCCGGCTGCGTGGTGCCGCTGGTGGCGCGCGGCCGCACCATCGGCGCCATGGCCATCCTGCAGGACCGCTCGTCGCAGCGCCGCTTCAAGCCGGAAGACGGCGCGCTCATCGGCGAGCTGGCGCAGCGTGCGGCACTGGCGCTGGACAACGTGCGCCTGCTGGCGCGGGCGCGCAGCGCGCAGGCCCAGGCCGAAGTCTCGAGCAAGGCCAAGGACGAGTTCCTCGCCATGCTGGGCCACGAGCTGCGCAACCCGCTCGCGCCCATTTCGCTGGCGCTCGCGCTGATCGAGCGGCGCGACGAGAAGGCGTTTCCCCGCGAGCGGCAGATCATCGAACGGCAAGTGAAGCACCTGTCGCGGCTGGTGGACGACCTGCTCGACATCTCGCGCATCGTCTCGGGAAAGATCGTGCTGCGGCCCGAGCGGGTCGACCTGCGCGACACCGTCGCCAAGGCCATCGAGCTGACACTGCCCGCGCTGCAGGCGCGCGCCGGGATGCCGCGCGTGTCGCTGCCCGATGCGCCGGTGCCCGTGCAGGGCGACCCGCTGCGCCTGGCGCAGATCGTGGGCAACCTGCTGAACAACGCCGCGAAGTTCACCGCACCCGACGCACGCATCGACATCGCGCTGCGCACGGACGGCCACCATGCGGAACTGACCGTGGCCGACGCCGGCATCGGCATCGCGCCCGAGCTGCTCGCGCAGGTGTTCGAGCGCTTCGTGCAGGGCACGCAGCAGCTGCAACGCGCCGCGGGCGGCCTCGGCCTGGGCCTGGCCATTGCGCGCAGCCTGGTCCGCTTGCATGGCGGTTCGATCACGGCGCACTCCGCCGGCCAGGGGCAAGGCAGCACCTTCACCGTGCGCCTGCCGCTGGCGCCGGCCGAGGCGCCGGCGCAGTTGCCCGCGCCCGGGCAGGCCCCCGAGGTGCGGCCCCGCCTGCGCCTGCTGCTGGTCGACGACAACCGTGACGCGCTGAGCGTGCTGGCCGAGTGGTTCACGCTCGAAGGGCACCAGGTGACGACGGCGGACAGCGCGGAAAGCGCCCTGCCGCTGCTGGACGGCCAAGACTTCGATGCGGGCATCTTCGACGTGGGGCTGCCGGGCATGAGCGGCCACGACCTCGCCCGGCATGTGCGTTCGCACGCTGGCCGGCGCGGCATGGTGCTGCTCGCGCTGACCGGCTACGGCCAGGAGTCGGACCGCGGCAAGGCGCTCGACGCGGGCTTCGATGCGCACTTTCCCAAGCCACCGGACCTCGCGCAGATCCAGCAGGCGCTGTACCGGCGCTAGCCGCGCCAGCCGCGCGCCGCGGCCCGCGCCAGGACCGAGCGCACCACCAGGCGGTGGAAGGGCGAGATGACAAAGAGGTACACCCGCCCGAACAGGTTGTGGCAGTGCACGGCCGTGGTCATGACCAGCTCGCGCCCCTGCCCGTCGGCCGACGCGCGCTGCAGCAGCGAGGCCCTGAAGTCGAGGTGCCGGTCCTCTTCGCCGACGACCAGTTCCTTGGGGTGCCGCGCCACGATGGGAAAAAAGTCGATGTGCGTGGCTGAGCCGCCGCGGCCCAGTTCCTGGCGGATCCGCGCCGAAGTCTTGACGCCGAACGGGCCGACGATGGCGTCCCTGCAGGCCAGCAGCGCGCGAAACCACGGCGCGGGGTCGCCGAGCACGGCGCGCGCCAGCGCCTCGGTGTCTTGCGGCGCGCCAGCCGGCAGCGTGATCGCGAAGGCGTCGGCAAGATGCGCGCCGGCGAACAGGTGGGCGATGTCGCTTTCGGCGGGAAGGGCCACGGCTCTCACGGGGTGCTGGGTCATGGGCGCATTGTGCGGTCGTATCTGCGTTTTCCCGGGGCATCGCAGGCGCCGGCCGCCCCGCAGCGCCGGGTAGAATGAGAGTAATTCTCATTAGCCAACTTTTCGTTCCATGTCCTCCCCCGCTGCGGCAGCCCCGATCGACGCGCTCTACCGCGATCACCGCGACTGGCTGCAGGCCTGGTTGCGCCGGCGCCTGGGCGATGGCCACACGGCCGCGGACCTGACGCAGGACACCTTCGTGCGCGTCATCATGGGCGGCCAGACACAGGCGATCCGCGAGCCGCGCGCCTACCTGACCACGCTGGCGCAGCGCGTGCTCTACAACTTCTGGCGCCGTCGCGAACTGGAGCGCGCGTGGCTCGATGCGCTCGCCGCACAACCCGAAACGCTGGCGCCTTCGCCCGAGACCTATGCCCTGGTGCGCGAAGCCATCGAAACGCTGGACCGGTGGCTCGACGGCCTGCAGCCCAAGGTACGCGAGGCCTTCCTTCTGCGCCGGCTCGAAGGCCTGGCCTACGGCGACATCGCGGCGCGCATGGGCGTGTCGGTCACCTCGGTGGAGCGCTACGTGAAGCAGGCCATCGTGCACCTGTACACCTGCCCCGCACAACCCGATGCCTGAGGTGCCGGGGCACGCCACCGCCCCGCTGCTCGACGCCGCGACCGAACAGGCGATCGACTGGCTGGTGCGGCTCGACTCGGGCCACGACAACGACAGCGACCGCCAGGCCTTCTCGGCATGGCTCTCAGCCGCGCCTGCGCATGCCGCAGCGTGGGCCACGCTGCAACAGCGGCTGAGCCAGCGGATCGCTCCGGCGTTGACCCAGTTGCAGACGGGCGGCCACGCGCCGGCCGGCGTGCGCGCCCTGAGCACGCCGCCCGACCACCGGGCGCGCCGCCGCGCGTTGCTGGGCAGTGCCACGGTGGCGCTGTTGGGCGCCGCGGGCGGCGGCGGTGCGCTGTGGGCCGACCGGCGCGCGCCGCTGATGGCGTGGTCGGCCGACCTGCACACCGGCACCGCCGAGCGCCGGCGCTTCGTGCTCGACGACGGCAGCGACCTGCTGCTCAACGCACGCTCGGCGGCCGACCTGCACTTCAGCGCGACGCAACGCCTCGTGCGGCTGCGCGCGGGCGCGCTCATCGTCAAGGTCGCGGCCGACGCGCAGCGGCCCTTCGTCGTGCAAAGCGCGCAGGGCAGCGTGCGTGCGCTGGGCACGCGCTTCATGGTGCGCCAGCATGACGCTCGCACGCTGGTCTCGGTGCTGGAACACAGCGTGCGCCTGACGCCGCTGCACGAAGATGCCCGCATCGACTTGCACGAAGGCAGCAGCGCCTGGCTGCAGGCCGACCGCGTCGAGCCCGTGTCCGCCGCGCGCATCGATCCGAGCGCCTGGTCCACCGGCGTGCTCGAAGTGCACGACCAGCCGCTGTCGGACGTGCTCGAGGCCCTGCGCCCCTACACGCCCGCCGTGCTGCGCGCGAGCCCCGCGGCCGAGCGCGTCGGCGTCTACGGTGTCTACCCGCTGGACCGGCCGATGGAGGTGCTGCAGGCCCTGGTGGACACGCTGCCGCTGCGCGTGCGCCGCTGGGGGGACTGGGTGATCTACGTGGACGTGCGCAGCGCCTGAAACACGCATCGGCTGACGGGTTTGCGAACCCTTGCGGGACATACAGGGTTGAACGCTCCGATCAACCAGACCCGATTCGAGGATGTCCGACGTGACACTGCCCCTTCTTCCGCCCGCCCGCCTGCCGGCCGCCACACGCATGCCGGCGCGCAAGGCCACGCTGGCGCTGGCCGCCCTGCTTGCATGCGCCACCGCGCCGCTGGCACAGACCCTTCCCGCCTCCCCGGCCGTGGCCGACGGCGCGATGACGTGGAGCCTGCCGGCCGATGAACTGGGCCTCGTGCTTGCGCGCATTGCCCGCCAGGGCGGTCGCACCATCAGCGCGGCGCCCGCCCTCGTGGCCGGTCGCCGCGCCCACGCCGTGCAGGGCCGCTTCACCGTGGCGCAAGCCGCGCAGCAAGCGCTTGCGGGCAGCGGGCTGGCATTGGCGCAGACACCCGGCGGCACGCTGACGGTCGTCGCCATCGACAGCAGAGCCACGTCGGCCGCACCGGCATCAACGGCATCAACGGCAGCCGAAGCGGGGGCTACGCTGGCCGAAGTGCGCGTCACGGCGCTGGCCGACCGCACAGGCACCACCGAAGGCACGGGCAGCTACGCCGCGCGCGGCCCCAGCGTCGCGGCCACCGGGCTGAACCTGAGCCTGAAGGACACGCCGCAGTCGATCAGCGTGATGACGCAGCAGCGCATGGAGGACGAGAACCTCACCAGCGTCAACCAGGTGCTGGCGCGCACGCCAGGCATCTCGACCTCGGTGCTCGGCACTGAACGCTCCGCCGCCAGCGCGCGCGGCTATGCCATCACCAACTACCAGCTCGACGGTGTCAGCACCCACAGCGAGTTCCTGGGCCTGGACGCGCTGCCCACGCAGAGCATTGCCGACATGGCGCTGTACGACCGCGTCGAGGTGCTGCGCGGCGCCTCGGGCCTGACCACGGGCGCGGGCGATCCGTCGGGGGTAATCAACCTGGTGCGCAAGAAGCCCACGGCCGCCTTCCAGGGTTCGGTCGAAGCCAGCGTCGGCTCGTGGGGCGACCGGCGCGCCGTGCTCGACCTGTCGACGCCGCTCAATGCATCGGGCAGCGTGCGCGGCCGGATGGTGGCGCTGCACCAGCAGGGCGACAGCTACATCGACTACTACAGCAAAAAGAAGGACGTGTTCTACGGCGTCATCGAGGCGGACCTGAGCGCCTCGCTCAAGCTCACGGCGGGCATCGATCATCAGGAGAACCGCTCGCGCGGCTCACTCTCGTACCTGGGCTTTCCGCTGTTCAACAGCAGCGGCGAACAGACCGACTTTCCCGTGTCCTTCAGCGGCGCCAGCCGCAACAACCGCTTCGACACCAATTCCACCAGCAGCTTCCTCGCGCTGGAGCAGTCGCTCGCCAACGACTGGAAGCTCAAGGTCTCGGCCAACTCCCTGCGCTCCAAGCAGCGGGAAGATTCCGTCTACCTGGCGGTCAACAGCAGCCTGTTCGACAAGTTCACCGGCGACGGCCTCCGCCTGAACGGCGAGCGCCGCGACTACGACCTGCGCACCAAGACCATCGACGTGAAGCTGGGCGGCCCGTTCAGCCTGTTCGGGCGCCAGCACGAGGCCGTGATCGGCTTGGACTACACCGACTTCCGCAGCCTGACCAACGGCAGCTTCGACATCTCGGGAATCGACGGCGCACCCGTCAACGTCTACCGCTGGGACAACAGCGGCAGCCCCGTGTTCGGCGAGCGCTTCGTCACCTTCGACAGCACGCGCCGCCAGAAGAGCATCTACGGTGCGGGCCGCTTCCAGCTGAGCGACCAGCTCAAGCTCATCGTGGGCGGCAAGGTGATGAACTACGACAGCAACTACATCACCAAGACCACGGCCGGCTACGACGCGAGCTCGCCGTCTTCCGAGCGGCGCGTGTTCACGCCCTACGCCGGGCTGGTGTACGACCTGAACCCCCACCACACGCTGTACGCGAGCTTCGCGACCATCTACAACCCGCAGACCTCGCTGGACCGCCGCGGCGTCATGCTCGACCCGCAGGAGGGCAACACCTACGAGGCCGGCATCAAGAGCAGCTTCCTGGACGGCCGCCTGACCAGCAGCGCCGCCGTCTACCTGATCCGGCAGGACAACCTGGCCGAGGCGGACGAGGGGCAGTTCGTTCCCGGCACCACCAACACCGCATCGCGCGCGGTGAAGGGTGCGAAGACGCAAGGCCTTGACCTGGAGCTCAACGGTGCGCTCACGCGCGACTGGAACCTGACGGCCTCGTACAACTACAGCGGCTCCAAGGACGCGACCGGCCGACGCATCAACACCACCTTCCCGCGCCAGATGGCGCGGCTGTGGACGACCTACCGGTTACCCGGCGAATGGCGCCGGCTCACACTGGGCGGCGGCGTGGAGTGGAACGGCGGCATAAGCTACACGGGCGAGGCCTGGCAGATTGCGCGCACCGTCACCGCACGCCAGGGCGCCTATGCAGTGGCCAGCCTGATGGCGCGCTACGACGTCAACGACAAGCTGTCGGTCACGCTCAATGTGCAGAACCTGTTCGACCGCAAGTACATCGCATCGATGTCGGGCTGGTGGTACTCGGGGACGTACGGAGCGCCGCGCAGTGCGCAGGTGATTGCGCGGTACAGGTTCTGAGCTGGGAGGCGGGGCGCGTTGCAACGACGCGCCGAGCGCTTGATGTGCGTGAGTCGCAGCGCAGGGATGCTCGCAGCGCCTTACCGGATCAATGGGTCCAAGTCCGGGTCCTGCATCCACGCAGCGACGTCGCGCTGGCTGTACAGAACACGCCAGACGTCGATGCGGTCGGCTGCTCGACGTAGAACACAAGAAAGGGAAAGCGCGTCAAAGGCCATGAGCGAAGCCCTGGCAAGCCGAGGTCGTGGGCGTAGCGTGTAGCGCCAGCGCCTGGATGCCGGTCGATGTGGGTGTAGGCCCGTTTTGGTTCGTCGATCAGACCGATAGCGGCACGTTCTGCGTGTTCGCCAACGTAATGATCAATGGCCCTTCGACGTCCTGATTCGCCCGCTGCCGCGGGACGACCGGCTTCGCCTTCATGCACGCGTGCGCGGCTTGTTCGCCTTGGTCGGTGGCTTGGATTTGGCGCTGGCCCTGTCGCGCAACGACTGGAAGTAGGCGGGGTCCGCTGCGGCCGCCGGCATCGAGGTGGCCCCCTGCAAGAGCAGGCCGCGCAATTGCAGGCGGTCCTGGTCCTTGCGAATCAGCTCTCGCACATATTCGCTGCTGGTGCCGTAACCGCGTTGTGCCACCTGTTCGTTCACGAAGGACTTCATGGCATCTGGCAGGGAAACGTTCATGGTGCTCATGGACGGCAGGTTACGTGGTTTGGCAATAATT
Source organism: Variovorax pasteuri (assembly GCF_051216435.1). Classification (NCBI taxonomy): domain Bacteria; kingdom Pseudomonadati; phylum Pseudomonadota; class Betaproteobacteria; order Burkholderiales; family Comamonadaceae; genus Variovorax; species Variovorax pasteuri. The sequence continues at coordinate 191,304 of NZ_JBPJZS010000005.1, read as the reverse complement.
GGCGAGCAGGGAGCATCGACGTGCTGCGGCTACGCGCCACGCACGATCGATTCCGCGCCCAAGGTGCGGCCTCCTGCCGCCCTACTTGCGCGCCTTGTCGATCTCCGCCATCAGTTCCTTCACCGTCGCCTCGCCCACCGAGGCCGCGTACTTGTCGATCACCGGCTTGACCTTGGTGCGCAGCTTGGCCATTTCTTCCGGCGGCAGCTCCGACACGGTCATGCCCGCCTTCTTCAGCGCGTCGAGCGCGCTGTCGGCCGCACCGCGCGACGCCTCACGCTGGAACGCGGTCGACTCGTTCGAAGCCTCGGTGATGATCTTCTTCTCGTCCGCGCTCATGCCGTCCCAGGTCTTCTTGCTGATGAGCAGCGCCTGCGGGTTGTAGATGTGGCGCGTCTGGGTGATGTACTTCTGCACCTCGGCGAACTTGGACGACAGGATGGTGGTGTTGGGGTTCTCCTGCCCGTCGACCGCCTTCTGGTCGAGCGCCGGGTACAGCTCGGGGAACGGCAGCGGCGTGGCGTTGGCACCCAGCGCGCCGAACAGGTCGATGTAGATGGGCGACTGGATGACGCGGATCTTCAGCCCCGCGATGTCGTCCGCCTTCACGATGGGCCGCTTGCTGTTGGTGAGGTTGCGAAAGCCCAGGTCCCAGTAGCCCAGGCCGTGCAGGCCCTTGTCTTCGAGCTTGGCCATCAGCTTCTGGCCGAAGGGACCGTCGGTGACGGCATCGGCTTCCTTGCCGCTGTTGAACAGGAACGGAAAGTCGTAGGCCGCGAACTCCTTCACCTGCGCCGAGAGAATGCCGGCGTTCAGCACCGTGAGCTCGACCGTGCCGCCCTGCAATGCGGACACCGTCTGCAGGTCCCCGCCGAGCGCGCCGCCCGCGAACAGCTTGACGGTCATCTTGCCGCCGGACTTGGCAGCCACCAGGTCGGCGAACTTCTGCGCGCCCTGGGCCTGCGGATGGCCGGTCTGGTTCTGGAACGCGAACTTGAGCGTGCGCTCCTTCACCTGCGCACCGGCGCCGGACATGGCCACCGTGGCAAGCGCGGCGATGGCCGCCACGAACACTCTCTTGGTCGAAACCCTGGTCGAACTCTTCATGCGGAAGTCTCCTTGTGCGTTTTTCTAACCGTGAAACAACTTGGCCGGCCCCGTCACCAGCCATGGGAACAACACCATCAGGAACATGACGGCGAACTCCGCGATCATGAAAGGCACGACGCCGCGCGTGACGTCGTCCATCGATATCTTTCCGACGCCGGCCACCACGTTGAGCACCGTGCCCACCGGCGGCGTGACCAGCCCGATCGAGTTGTTGATGATGAACAGCACGCCGAAGTACACGGGGTCGATGCCCGCTGCCTTCACGATGGGCATGAGCACCGGCGTGAGGATCAGGATGGTCGGCGTCATGTCCATCGCGGTGCCCACCACCATCACGAGCACCATGATCGCGATCATCAGCAGGATCTGGTTGCCCATGAAGGGCTGCAGCAGGTCGACCACCTTGGCCGGCAGGTCGGCCACCGTGATGAGCCAGGCGCTCACCATGGCCGCGGCAATCAGGAACATCACGATGGCGCTGGTCTTGGCCGCGCTCACGAAAATGCCGTACAGGTCGCGCCAGGTGATCTCGCGGTAGATGACGGTCGACACGAACAGCGCATACACCGCGGCCACCACGGCGGCCTCGGTCGGCGTGAACACGCCCATGCGCAGGCCCACCAGAATGATGACCGGCAGCATCAGCGCCCACAGCGCCTTGCGGAACGCGCTGATGACCTCGGCGGCGGGCTTGCGCGGCGGCGGCACGATTTTTTCGCGCCGCACCAGCCAGGCCCAGGTGACCCACAGCGCGCCGCCGATGAGCAGCCCCGGCACGATGGCCGCCAGGAACAGCTTGGAGATCGACACGTTGGCCGCCACGCCGAAGATCACCAGCCCGATGCTCGGCGGAATGACCGGGCCGATGACGCCCGTGGCCGCAATGAGCCCGGCCGCGCGCGGCTTGTCGTGGCCGGCCTTCACCATCATCGGCAGCAGCAGCGCGGTGAGCGCGGCCGCGTCGGCCACGGCCGAACCCGAGAGCGCCGAGAGCAGGCAGCCGGCCATGATGGTCACGTAGCCGAGCCCGCCCTTCACGTGGCCGACCAGCGCCAGTGCGAAGTCGACGATGCGCTTGGAGAGCCCGCCGACGTTCATGATCTCGCCGGCCAGCATGAAGAACGGCACGGCCAGCAGCGGAAAACTGTCGGCCCCGCCGATCACGTTCTGCGCGAGGATCTGCGCGTCGAACAGGTCGAGGTGCCACATCAGCGCGACACCGCTGGCCAGCAGCGAGAACGCGATGGGAATGCCCATCGCCATGGCCAGCAGCAGCGAACCCACGAAGACGGCGATGGTCATTTGCCTGCTCCCCGTGCGTCGCCCGGCGCGCCCAGAATCTGCTGCAGTTGCACGGCCTCTTCGGACTCCTGCACCATCACGAGGTCGCTGTCGGCGATGCGCCCGGTCAGCAGGCGCAGCAGGTCGAGCGCGAGGATGAACGCGGCCAGCACCGAGAACACCACGCCCGACAGGTACACCACCGCCATCGACGCGCCGGTGACCGGGGCGGTGACGTCCCAGTTGATGCGCGTCTGCGCCATGCTGCCCTGGAACAGCAGCCACACGATGTACAGCATGACCACGTGCCCCACGGCCAGGCAAATTTTCTTGCCGATGGGCGGCAGCTTCTGCACCACCATGTCCACGCCCAGGTGGCCGTGCTCCTTCAGCGCGACGACCGCACCCAGGAAGGTCATCCAGATGAAGAGCCAGCGCGACACTTCCTCCGACAGCGTGATGCCCGAGTTGAAGCCGTAGCGCAGCACCACGTTGCCGAAGACCAGCACGACCATGACCGCGAGCGCGGCCGCGATCAGGGCTTCGATGGCGCCGCAGCACCTGTCGATCCATTGGTTCATGGCGTGGTCTCTGTTCAGGCCGCGGCGGCTTGCCGCTGCATCTCGACCAGCGCGCGCAGCGCGGCCAGGTACGACTGCGGGCCCAGGCCCTGGACGGTGCCCTTCACCGCCGGCGAGATGATCGAGTGCGCGCGCCACGCCTCGCGCGCGGCGATGTTGGACATGTGCACCTCGATGCTCGGGAACGGCATGGCCTTGATCGCGTCGTGCAGCGGCACCCCGTGCTGCGTGAGGCCGGCGGGGTTGACCAGCGCGCCCTGCGCGTCGTCGATGTTGGCGTGCAGAAAGTCGATCAGGTCGCCTTCGTGGTTGGACTGGAGGATGTCCAGCGTCACGCCGAGTTCGTCCGCGAGCCGGCCCAGCTGCGCGTTGATTTCCGCGAGCGTGGTCTTGCCGTAGATGTGGGGTTCGCGGCGGCCGAACAGGTTGAGGTTGGGGCCGTGCAGGACGAGGATTTTCATGGCGCAGTCGTGTGGCGATTGGGGGTGAAGGTCTTACTTGCGGATGCGCGCGAGTTCGTCGTTGTAGAGCTTGACGATGGCGGGGTCGTAGCTCGCGGCGAAGCGCTCGGTCACGGGCTTGGCGATCTGGCGCATGCGCGCCTGCTCGGACGGCGCGAGTTCGTTGAACTGCGCGCCCTTGGCCTGCAGCTCGCCCACGGCCTTCTGCGCGGCGGCGCGGCTCACCTGGCGCTGGTAGCCGCGTGCTTCGTCGGCGGCCTCGCGCATCATCTTCTGCTCGGTGGGTGTGAGCGAGTCCCAGAACTTCTTGCTGACCAGCACGATGTTGGCCGCGTACACGTGGTTCGTCGCGCTCACGAACTTCTGCACTTCGTAGAACTTGTTCGACAGGATCACTGCATAGGGGTTCTCCTGGCCGTCGACCGCCTTGGCCTCGAGCGCACCGTACAGCTCGGCGAAGGGCATCGGCACCGGGTTGGACTTGAAGGCCTTGAAGGTTTCCAGGAACACCGGATTCGGAATGACGCGGATCTTCAGGCCCTCGAGGTCTTCGGGCTTCGTGATGGGGCGCTTGCTGTTGGTGACGTTGCGAAAGCCCAGGTCCCAGTAGCCCAGTGCGACCAGGCCTTTCTCGGGCAGCTTCGCAATGAGCTGCTGGCCGAGCGGCCCGTCGAGCAGCGCATCGGCCTGCGCGAAGTTGCCGACCGCGAACGGAAAGTCGACCAGGCCGAACTCCTTCACGATGCCCGCCAGCGAGGTGGTGGCCGGTGCCGACATCTGCTGCACGCCGCCCTGCAGCGCCGACTGCTGCTGCATCTCGTTGCCCAGCTGCGAGGCGGGGAACTCCTGCACCTTCATCTTGCCGCCGCTCTTGGCTGCGAGCAGCTCGGCGAAGCGCTTCACGCCGAAGCTCACCGGGTGGTCGGCGTTGTTGAGGTGGCCGAAGCGGATGACGCGCTCCTGCACAACCTGCGCGAAGGCGGAACCGGCCAGGGCCAGGGCAAGGCCGGCCGCGGCCAGTGAACGATGAAGCGTGCTCAAGATGATCTCCTGCTGTGTTGTGGGTGCTCGTCGGGGCGATCCGTCGCCGCCTCCTGCCACCGGGCGGCGCGATCTTATGTTGGAAGTGGAAAGTATTTCCACTAGTGAAAACACTTGGCAAAAACGCTAGAGTGGTGCCTGCCCCACCTTCCGAACGTCATGACCGCCATACTCGAACGCAGCTTCAAGGTCCTTGAACACCTGGCCGGCCATCCCGAAGGCCGCGCGCTGTCGGCCCTCTCGGGCGAGCTGGAAATGCCGCTGAGCGCCACCCACCGCCTGCTGACCGAACTGATCCGCTGCGGCTATGTGCGCCAGGACCAGAGCCACGGCGACTACATGCTCACGATCAAGCTGGTGTCGCTGGGCCTGAGCTTCCTGAGCAACAGCGGCATCGTCGACGTGGCGCAGCCGCTGCTCGACCGGCTCGCGGCCGAATCGGGCGAGCTGGTGCGGCTCGCCGTGGTCGACGGCGACGAACTCACCTTCGTCGCCAAGGCACAAGGCGCCACCCGCGGCCTGCGCTACGACCCCGACATGGGCCTGTCGGTGAACCTTTCATGCAGTTCGGCCGGCCACGCGTGGCTCTCCACCATGACGGACGAACAGGCGCTGCAGCTGGTCGCCCGGCAGGGCTTCGGCAAGCCCGAAGACTACGGACCGAAGGCGCCGACCACCGTGAAGGCCTTGCTGAGCTACCTGCGCGCGGCGCGCAAGCGCGGCTTCGCGACGATCAACGAGGTGTTCGCACCGGCGATGACGGCCATGGCCGCGCCGGTGCGCAACGGCAACGGCGCGGTGATCGGCGTCATCACCATCGCCGGGCCGCTGGTGCGCCTGACGGAAGAACGCATGCTCGAGCTCGGGCCCACGCTGCTGCTGTCGGCCGAGGACGTGGCGCAGGCCAGCGGCGCCTCGGCGATGTTCAAGCGCAGGGCCTGAGCAGCGGTCAAGCGCCGAACATCGGTTCGGCCAGCCCGGGCACGTCGACCTCGACCGCGAGCAGCGCGCCGGCCAGCGTTTCTTGCGCCAGCACCTCGGGCGCGATCATCTTGGTGGCCGTGGTGATGTAGAGCGTCTTCAGCGCGGGCCCGCCAAGGCACACGCAGGTGGGGTGCGTCACGGGCAGTTCGATCACACGGTCGACCTCGCCTGTTGGTGCGTAGCGCACCACGCGATGACCGGCGAACACCGCGTTCCACACGAAGCCTTCGCTGTCGACGCAGGCGCCGTCCGGGCGGCCCCGGCTGTCGGTGTAGTCCACGAACACGCGGCGGTTCGAGAGCGTTCCCTGCGCCGGATCAAGGTCGAAGGCCCAGAGCTTGAAGCGCCGCGTGTCCGACATGTAGAGCGTGCGGCCGTCCGGCGAGGTCGCGACCGAGTTGGTCACGATGATGTCGTCGAACTGCCGGTGCACCTGGCCGTCGGGGTCGACGCGGTAGAAGCTGCCCAGCGGCTTCTCGATGGCCGCGTCCATGGTGCCAATCCACAGGCGGCCATGGTTGTCGCAGCGCCCGTCGTTCAATCGCGTGCCGCGTGCGAAAGGCTCGACCTCGGCGATGCGCTCCAGGGCGCGCGTTGCCGGATCGAAGCGGTGCAACGTGTTGTCCAGCGCGACGACGAAGCCGCCTCGGCGGTGCAGCGCGAGGCTGCCGAGGAAGGTGCTGTCCGGAAACGGGAACACCTGGTGCTCGCCGGTGCGCTCGTCGAAGGATTGCAGCTTCGGCCGTTCGATGTCGATCCACCAGATGCGCCCGGTGCGCGGGCACCACAGCGGCGTTTCGCCGAGCTGGTCGCGGGTGTTGACGACGCAGCGCACGGCGTTGCCCATGGCTCGCGCGCCTTCAGACGGCATCGGGCAACTCGATGCGGCGGATATCGCCGAGCAGGAAGATGTACGACAGCGCGCCCAGCAGAGCCAGCACGGCCATGAAGGCCAGCGCCCAGACGAACGAGCCGGTGCTGCCGACGATGAAGCCGATGACCAGTGGCGTGGTGATGCCCGACAGGTTGGTCATGAAGTTGTAGATGCCGCCCGTCAGGCCCATGAGCTTGGTGGGCGCGATGTCGGCAATGACCACCCAGCCCAGGCCCACCATGCCCTGGCCGAAGAAGGCGAGCGACAGGATGGCGATGACCACCGCGTCGGTCTGGACGTAGTTGGCCGCGACGATGGTCGATGCCAGCAGCAGGCCGGCCACGATCGGCAACTTGCGCGCCAGGTTGGCCGAGCCGGTGCGGGTGAGCAGGCGGTCCGACAGCCAGCCGCCGAACATCACGCCCACGCCGGCCGCGATGAAGGGCAGCACGGCAAAGAAGCCAACCTTGACCCAGCCCATGTGCCGCTCGGTCGCCAGGTAGGTCGGGAACCAGGTGACGAAGAACACGAGCGTGGCGTTGCCCGCGAACTGGCCGATGCTGGCGCCCCAGATCTGGCGGTACGACAGCAGCAGGCGCACGTTCTTCCACGAGAAGGGCACGGGCTGTTCGCGCCGGTCGGCCAGGCCGCCGCCGGCGGCGATGTGGTCGAGCTCGGCCTGGTTCGCCCACCGGCTTTCGCCGGGCTCGCGGTAGCAGACCCACCAGACGACGCCGAAGGCGATGCCCGCCAGGCCCACCATGACGAAGAGCGTCTTCCAGCCGTGCATGCCCATGACGTAGAAGAGCAGCGGGCTGAAGAACGCCAGTCCGACGTACTCGCCCACCGTGTACACGCTGGTCGCACGGGCCCTTTCCTTCTGCGGGAACCAGGTGCTCACGATGCGGCTGTTGGCCGGGAAGCACGGCGCCTCCGAAATGCCCAGGCCCAGGCGCATCGCGATCAGGCTGTACAGGCCGGTGGCAAAGCCCTGCAGCAGCGTGAACAGCGACCAGAAGGTCAGCGACAGGAAGTAGGTGAGCTTGTTGCCGAAGCGGTCGAGGAAGATGCCGCCCGGGATCTGTGCCGCGGCATAGGTCCATGCGAAGGCCGAGAAGACCAGGCCCATCATCGCGGGCGAGAGCCCCAGGTCCTTCGACAGCGAGGGGGCGGCAATGCCGAGCACCGTGCGGTCGAGGTAATTGATCATGGTGCCGGTCGCCAGCAGCGCAAGGATGCCGAAGCGCGCGCGCGTGGGGGTTGCCGAGGCGTTGCGCTGCGGGGCGCTGTCCGTGTAGGCCGAAGTGTTCATGGCGTTGTCTTGCTGTTGGAATGGTTTTTGTCGCTGGCCACGAAGCGCAGGATGCACTCGACGGTGTTGTGGCGCAGCCGCGCGATGCTCTCGGGCGTGTCGAGTTCGCTGCCGAACAGCGTGGAGAAGGTGGCGCGGTTGGAGACGTTGTAGAAGCTCATTGCGCTGATCTGCCAATGAATGTCCACCGGCTGCAGGCCGCCGCCGAACACCCCCGCCTCGACGCCGCGCAGGTAGATGCGCGCCACCCGCTCGACCGCCGCGGCGCTGAGGTCGTGGATGGTCTGCGACTGCTTGAGGAAGCGCGCGTTGTGGATGTTCTCGATCATCACCAGCCGCACGAAGTCGCGGTTCTGGAAGTGGTGGTCGAATCGGAACTCCACCATGCGTCGCAGCGCCTCCACCGGCTCGAGCGTGTCGAACCGAAGGCCGCTCTCGACGCTGCGCACACGGCGGTACACGTGTTCGAGCACCGCGAGGTACAGGCCCTCCTTGTCGCCGAAGTAGTAGTAGATGAGGCGCTTGCTGCAGTCGGTCTTGCTGGCGATCTCGTCCACGCGCGCGCCGGCCAGGCCGTGCTCGGAGAACTCGGCGGTCGCGACCTCGATGATGTTCTGCCGGTTGGCTTCGGGGTTGACGACGCGGGCCGGGGCCTTGCGCGGCGTGTCGGCAACGGGCGCCGTCGGGTCGGTGTCGGTGGCTTCTGTCATGCGATGTACTGGTTGGTACAACATTGTACGAACCAGTACATCGACATCGATTCCGGGTAATCACCGAGACCGGTCCCGCGGGGCTGCGGGCCGGCGATCCGCTACAGCTCGGACGTCTCGTCGGCTGCGCCGCCGGTTTCCGCACGGCTTTCCAGCGTCGGCACCTCGCTCGCCAGCAAGGGCTTGCCGATCGGCGCACCCGCCGTCCCCGCACGCACGGCCGCCATGTCGGCCTCGTTCGGGTACTGCCCCGCGATCCAGTAGTCGAACACGCGGCGCACGATCGGCGCCGCATGGGCCGCGCCGAAGCCCGCGTTCTCCACGATGGCCGCCACCGCGATGGTCGGATCCGCGGCCGGCGCGAAGGCCATGTAGAGCGCGTGGTCGCGCTGGCGCGCGTCGAGCGCCTTGCCGCTGGCGCGCGCCTTGGGGCTCAGGCCCACCGCCTGCGCCGTGCCCGTCTTACCGGCCGAGGCATAGGCGGCGCCCGCGAACACGCGCGTGCCCGTGCCGCCCTGGGTGACCGCGACCATGGCGTTGCGCACGACGTCGACGTGCTTTCGCGCATAGCCCAGGTCCTGGGCCGGCGGCTGCACCTGCTGCACGACCTGGCCGCTGCCGGTGTCCCGGATGGCCCGCACCAGGTGCGGCTGGTAGCGCACGCCGGCGTTGGCCAGCGTGGCGTTGGCCGAGGCGAGCTGCAGCATGGTGAAGCTGTTGTAGCCCTGGCCGATGCCCAGCGAGATGGTCTCGCCTGCGTGCCATTGCTTCATGTCGGCGCGCCGGTAGGCGTTGCGCTTCCACGCGGTGCTCGGCAGCACGCCGCGCACCTCGCCCATCAGGTCGATGCCGGTGAGCTGCCCGAAGCCCAGCGGCGCCATGAAGTCGTGGATCAGGTCCACGCCCATCTCGGTGGCGAGCGAATAGAAGTAGGTGTTGCTCGAGTGCTGGATGGCCCGGTGCATGTCGACGCCGCCCAGCCCGCCTCGGTGGCTGAGGAAGGTGCGTCCGCCGAAGTTGTAGTAGCCGGGGTCGTTCTCCACCGTGGCGGCGGCCCGCTTGCCGGTCTGCAGCGCCGCCAGCGCCATGAAGGGCTTGTAGGTGGAGCCGGGCGGGTAGGTGCCGCGCAGCGCGCGGTTCAGCAGCGGGTTGTCGGGCGACTCGGTGAGCGCCTTCCAGCTTTCGGTGTCGATGCCTTCGACGAACAGGTTGGGGTCGAAGGTGGGCTTGCTCACGAAGGCCAGCACCTCGCCGCTCTTGGGGTCGATGGCCACCAGGGCGCCGCGCCGATCGCCGAACATGTCTTCCACCAGCTTCTGCAGCTTGATGTCCAGCGACAGCATCACCGTCTGGCCCGGAACGGCGGCATGGCGCGCGAGGCGGCGCACCGCGCGGCCGCCGGCCGAGGTTTCCATCTGTTCGGCGCCGGTCTGGCCGTGCAGCACGGTCTCGTAGCTCTGCTCGACACCGAGCTTGCCGATGTGGTCGGTGCCGCGGTAGTTGGCGCGGTCGTCCTCTTCCCAGTCCTCCATCGCGGTCTTCTCGCGCTGGTTGATGCGCCCGATGTAGCCGATGACGTGCGACGCTACCTCGCCGTACGGATAGCTGCGCAGCAGGCGCGCCTTGATCTCCACGCCCGGAAAGCGGTAGCGCTGCGCGGCAAAGCGCGCCACCTCTTCGTCGCTCAGGCGGGTGCGGATCGGAATGGAGTCGAAGCTGCGCGAGTCTTCGCGCAGGCGCTGGAAGCGGCGCCGGTCGCCGGGCGTGACTTCCACGATGGTGCCCAGCTCGTCGATGGCAGTGCCGACGGCGCCGGCATCACCGACTTTGGACGGCGTGATTTCGAGCGTGTAGGCTGCGTAGTTGGAAGCCAGCACCACGCCGTTGCGGTCCAGGATCAACCCGCGGTTGGGCACGATGGGAACGATGGCGGTGCGGTTGCTCTCGGCGCGCTCGGCCAGCTCGTCGTAGCGCACGACCTGCAGGTGGACCAGGCGCGCGCCGATCAGGCCGAAGCCGAAGAGCACCACGCAGCCGATGACCAGCAGGCGGCGTCGAAAGCGCGAGAGTTCGGCGCCGGTATCGCGAATTTCGTCATTCATCGGAAAAAGAAATACCTTTCGCTCACAGCACGCGGATGCCGAGCTCGCCGATCAGCGTGGCGGCCTGGTCGGAGGAAATGATCGCGCCCTTGAAGAGCTGCGCCACGTTGGCGATGCGCAGGCCGCCGAGGTCGACCGAGCGCAGGTCGGCACCGTCGAAGCGCGCGTTCTTGAGGTTGGCATCGCGCAGGCTGCCGCCTTCGAACACCGCGTCGCGAAAGTCGCAGCCCGCGAGGTCCGCATCGGACAGGTCGAGCCGCTCGATGGTCTGCTTGCGAAACGACATGCCGCGCAGGTCGGCGCCCGGGAGCAGCGAGTCGTGAAAGCCGATGCCGAGCACCTGCGCTTCGTGGAAGTGCGCGCCGGTGAGCTTGACCTCGGCGAAGCGCGTGGCGGACAGCTTGGCGCGGTGCCAGCCGGTGTTGTTCAGGTCGCAGGCCGTGAAGCGGGCGTCCGTGAGGTCGGCCATCTGAAAGTCGGCCTGGCGGGCGCGGCACGCTGTCCAGCGGGTGTCGGTCAACACGGTCTTGCGCAAGGTGGCCTCGGCGAAGCTGCAGCCGTCGAACTGGGCGCGGCGCAGGTCGAGGTTGGACAGGTCGGTGCCGTCGAAGTCGCATTGCGCGAAGCGCAGCGGGCCCTGCGCTTCGGCCAGCAGGCGCTTCAGGCGATCCCGGTCGATGGTTTCGCCGGTGAGGGATGGGACAGTGGAAGCGTCGGTCATGGAAATGCAGGTAAGCGGGATCAGAGATGCCATGGCGCGCATCGGTTCCCCTGTATTGGGTCGGCAGTCCACCGGTGCTTTGCGCGGCCCTGCGCACGTCGTCGGGCATTGCAGGCAACGGGCTGCTGCGTGAGTCCAGGGCCGGTCGCATGTTGCGTATCGACCTCGCGCGCGAGCGGGTCGTTGAACGGCCCGTGCGGATGGCGGTTCGAGTTTACTTTGGCGACGCTGCGCGCCTCCCGCGTCGGTAGACTGGCGCGATCCATCCCAACGCCGAACTCTCCGATCATGCAGACCTTCCATGACGTGCCCGCCGAAGCGAACCGCGTGGCGCAGCGGCTGCGTGGCGGGGCGGTGGCGGCCTACCCCACCGAAGCCGTCATGGGGTTGGGCTGCGATCCGTCGAACGAAGCGGCGGTCACGCGCATCTGCCTGCTCAAGCAGCGCGAGGTCGCGCAAGGCGTGTTACTGATCGCGGCGGACTTCGCGCAGGTCGCACCCTACATCGACATGGCGCAAGTGCCCCAGTTGGCACTCGACCGGGTGCTGGCGAGCTGGCCAGGGCCCTTCACCTGGATCTTTCCGCGCAGTGCGCAGGTGCCGGCATGGATCTCCGGCCGGCATCCGGGCATTGCGCTGCGCGTGACGGCCCACGTCGGCGCTGCCGCGCTGTGCCGCGCCTTCGGCGGTGCGCTGGTGTCGACCAGCGCCAATCCGCATGGCTTGCCGGCCGCACGGACGGCGGGCGAGGTGCGGTCGTATTTTCCGGAGGGCATCGACGTGCTGGTCGACGGCGCGGTGGGTGGGCTTGCGAAGCCGAGTGAAATCCGAAACGCGCTCACCGGCGAGATCGTTCGCGGCTAACTGGGCGTGCGGGTCGCCGGCTCGGTGACCGGTGTCCAGAAGCCCTGCATTTCCATCAGGCCCGCCCTGCTCTGTGCGCTCAGGTAGCCGGCCGTCGTGCCTACCGACACGTGGCCCAGGTTGTTCTGCACGACCTGGATCGGCACGGGCGCGCGCCCTGCCCCGCCCTGCAGCGCGTGCGCGCCGTGGGCATGGCGCAGCCAATGGATGCTGGCGCGTTGCAGATGCTCGGCTTGCGCATCGTCGAGCATGCGGGCGGCCTGCGCCAGGAACAGCTTGATGGCGCTGTAGAAGCCGGAGGCCGACCACGGCTTGGGGTGCTCGGGCTTCAGGTCGAAACGGGCGAGCACGTGGATGTTGCGGTTGCCCCGCGCGCCGACACGGGGTTCGAAGCCGTGGTGCGCGAGTTCTTCCTCGAGGTCGGTCACCAGCTCGGCAGGCACCGGCACTTCGCGCTGGCGCCCGGCCTTGCCCCTGACCGACAGCAGCCAGCCGCCGGCGTCACTGCCGTCGGGCCTGCGATAGACCACCTGCTGAAGATCGCCGCACATGGCGCCGGTGATCTCGGCCAACCGCAAACCCGTGGCGTAGACCCAGCGCATGCCGCGGCGCAGGCGGCGGCCGGCTTCTGTCGCGGCATGTCCGGCAAGCAGCGAATCGAGATGCTCCCACTGGGCAAGGCTCAGCGTGCGGTGCAGGCCCAGCGCGCGCGGCGCTTCCGGCCGCTCGGTCATGGCTGCGAACGGATTGCCCGTGAGGTAGTTCTGGCGCGTCAGGAAGGCGAACAGGCTGCGCAGGATGGCCATCGCCTGGCGCAGCGCCGTGGGAGCCAAGGGCCCTTCGAGCGGCCGCCACAGCGGGGACCAGCGCTGGTTGTGGCGCGGACCGCACCACGCAGCGGGCGGGTCGCCGAGGAACAGGCGGTAGGCGGCGGCGTCCTCGGCGCCGAGCGACGACAGCGCGGTCTTGCGCTCGAGCACCGCCCACAGCAGCAGCCGCTCGGCTTCCTTGCGGTAGGAGCGCTGGGTGGGCGAGAGTTCGCCGGCCGCGTCCTGGGAGCGCTTGGCCGCGAGCCAGGCGCCGATGGCTTCATGGTCGGTCTCGGCCGCCAGCAGGCACTGGTCTCGCGGTGCACGGTAGCGGCCGGCGCGCCCGTCCAGCTCGGGGGGCGGCACGAACTTCTCGAACGGAACCATGGCGGTGCCGGCCGGCACAACCGCGACCAGGTCGAGCGGGCTCACCTGGCGGCGCCGGTGGGCGGCGTGCGTGCCCACGCGAAGGCCCAGCGGTTCCTCGTTGGCACGCAGCCAGTCGAGGATGCGTGCGGCCTTGCGTTCGCCGACGCCCGGCACCCTCACCCACCAGCGCGCGCCGGCTTCGTTGATGCATGCGACCAGCGCGGCAAGGGTCGGCAGGCCGCCGAGCTCCAGCCGCGCGGCCACGGCGGGGTTGAGCCAGGCCGAGACGCCGTCGGCCGCACGGGGGTCTTGCGCCGTGTGGCCTTCGAGCCAGCGCAGCGCCTCGAGCTGGCGCTCGACGACGCGCGCGCGGCGGGACGCCCGGCCTGCGCCGCCGCCCTGGAGTGCGCCCCCCGGGAAGGCGGCTTCGTACGCCTCGATCTGCTCGGCTTCGGAGAAGTCCTCCAGTCCCTGCGCCTGCGCAAAGTCGCTCAGGCTGGGCAACGCGGCCTTCGCCGAGAACTGCTCGGGATCGAGCAGGATCAGGCGGGCGGTGCCAGGCCGCTGCTCGCGGCGCGCCGCCGCGGCGAACTCGTCGCGGATCCACGCGATGGTGCGGCGCACGACCCGCAGGTCGGTGTGCTCGCCTTCCAGGCGGAGGTATCGGTCCCAGCTGGTGCGCTCGTCGATGCCCTGGGCCAGCGCCCGCATGAAGGCGAAGTGGCCTCGGTGCAGTTTGCGGGGCTGGAGCTTGGTCATGGAGGGATGCTGTGTGCTGTGTGCTGTGTCAGCTCAGTGCCAGAACTTCCACCAGGCGCGCTCGGGAACCGGCGCCGCTTCTTCTTCGGGTGGCGTGGGCGCAGATTCTTCAGCCTCGCGCATGCGGCGGCGCACTTCGACTTCCAGTGCATGCGCGGTGCCGAAGGCCTCACGCTCGCCGCGGTGCGCGCGAGCGCGCCAGGTCAGTGCAAGTTGCGCGAGGGTCTCGTCATCGAAGTGTGCGAAAGGGGATGACGGGCCGGTTGATGTCATGAGTTCCTATGAGGTGGTGAACTGTGTAGTGAGAGGGCATTCTATTTCGATGATTAGCAGAATAATCATCGATGCAATATTTGGATGCATTTCTAGAGTCTGCGATGTGACCTCGAACTAAGTTGTTGATCTGATTGGAATTAATCAGCACACGGGCGTTCGACCACTGTAGCAAGGATAGGCAGGAACGCTCAAGTTTGGCGTGGGAAGTGCATTCTCAGTACCCCTAGCCCGCAAACTCAACGGTACATCTGCCACCAGATCTAGATACTTGCCGCAACCTGTTGTCGCCGAATGCAAATTGCACTGTAGTCTGCACTTACTTCTTGAGGAAAACTTGCGCCTTTGACGTGCTGGACGTTGCGCGGCCATCTGCGCAACCGGGTTGAAATCCCAATGGATCTCACATCAAGGGCAGATTGCCTGCCCTCGATCCTCTTCAACTGAAGCTGCGCGCCCTGCGAAGCGCGTCGGAGATCGCGGATTCCAGCACTTCCACAGGCGCCCCGATTGCAGCGCCTGAGCTCAGGGTGATGGTGACCTCCCCTGCCTTCGATCGCACGAGCGTGCCGAACTTCTGACCGTCGGCCTGAACGTCGATGCGCTCGGTGCGCTCGAAACCGGGCGGAGCGTCCAGGAGGCGTGCCAGCACGAGCGCCGGAGACAAGGTCTGGCCTCGCAGCTTCTCCACGCGCTTGAGCAACCCGCGCCGGTCCAGCGCCATGGCGGCGTTGACCTGTTCGGCATGACGAAAGGTGATTTCCAGCGGAGACCTGAAACACTCCACGACCGCCGAGGGAAGCTGCGCCACCATCAGTGCCTTGCGGACCCAGGTGTGGCTGACGCCCAGTCCTTCTGCGAGCTGTCTCTGCGTCGGGAACAGTTGCTCTTCCAGGGCGCGCTGGTACATCACGCCTTGCTCGTACGGCGAAAGATCCGCACGCTCGCGGTTCTCCCGGTCCATGGCTGCAAAGAGCGCCGCGTCGCCGAGGTCGTCCACCCAGATCGAGGCCAGCACGGGCATGCCGAGTTCCAGCGATGCTCGGTGACGGCGATGGCCGAAGACCAGTTCGAACTGCCCTGGCTCGTCCTTCAGCGGCCGAACGAGGATCGGCTGGACGTTGCCGCCCGCGTGTTCGATGTCGGCCTTGAGCCCTGCAAACTCGCTGGTATTGAACGAAGCCTCGTGGCGGTTGGCCCAGCGGCTCGGGCGGATGGTGGCGGGGTCCATCTTGCGCGTCGGCAGGGAGCCTTCGTACTGGCGCAGCTTTTCGCGCAGCGTTGCCATCTCTCCTTCGACCTGCTGGATCTGCCCACGAAACGCGAGCATCTGGCCGGGGCCGGTGCGCGGTGCATGGCTGCCTCCGACGGCCGGTGGAAACCTGGTTTCCACACCCGTTGCCGCATGGGGCGGTGCCTGCTCTTCAGCGGGTGCAGCCTTGGGCAGATCCACGGGCTGTGCAGGCGCCTGGGGAAGCGACAGGTTGGCAGTCAGCGCTTCGAGGCGCTTTCGGGTACTAGACATGGTGCGGACTCCTGAAGCGTGGAAACCGGGTTTCCACAAGCGGGGATCGCGACGCCCCGATCGGCGGCAACGGCTGCTGTGTCCGTCGCTGTGGGGGCGCAACGCGATGGCGCCCGTTGGTGAGAAAGGAAGACTCCGCTTCCGGCTTCCCGTCAGTGTGCGGGCACGCGCTGCGCGTCGATTCGATGAACTGGTACATATGAACCGATGCGTGTGGAAACCTGGTTTCCATAGCGATGGCAGCAGCAGCAGCTGCCGCGCCCAGGTGCGCGACGCGCCCGAGCGATAGCGCCGCGCGTTCAGCAACGGCCCGGGCGTGCCGTGCCTCCGTACGAGCGCCACGTTGTCTTCTACGCTCAGGCTGCCGAACAGCCGAGAGTTCGGCGGAAAATTTGCGCCGAGTATTGAGCCTTACGGAGGGCGTCACCATGTTGGCAGACGCGCACAGTCGGCTCATCAAAGGTACAGCCTCCTGAGTCGCGCCGTGCTGTTGTCGAGCGCCGCGTGGAAACCAGGTTTCCACGCCGGTGCCCTTCACCCTGGTTTTCGTGGCGCTCAAGTGCATCCGGTCTTGACCGTGGTTCTCCCCCATCAGCGCGCTCTCCCTTGCGCGGACCATGCGCCGACGACGGACTGCTCGACCAGTTCCACAAACGCGTCGTACGCATCCACGGCACGCTTGTAGGTCTTCGCTGCGCCTTCGTACCGTTGCACGTCATAGACGGTCGCGAACTCGGCCGCCTTGTTGCTCGTCACGCTGGTCTTGGGAATCTCCACCGGCAGGGTGTACTCGCCGTATGTCGCCTGGATCCATTGCCGCACCGCCGGCATGGCCGGATCGGCCGCGTCGACGCGGCTCAGCAGCACATGCAGGAACTCGAAGGCCTTGCCCTCGCGATCCTTGCTCTGCCCGTCCAGGTTGGAACCCAGATCGGCCAGCAGCGACCAGAACTGCGCCGACGAAGCGAAGTCCAGCCCAGACGGCGGCACAGGCACCACGATACCGTTCGCGGCCCAGAGCGCATTGATCGTCACATAAGAAAGGGACGGCGGCGTGTCGATGACGATCACGTCATACAGATCACGCACGCTTTCCAGACCGACGTTGAGCACATCCCAGAACTTTGCGCCCGGCTCCTGCATCTGGCGCGCGGGCAACGCGAATTCGGCCGAGAACAGGAAAGGGGCCGCAGCCACCAGGTCGAGGCCGTCCCAGTACGTGGAGCGAATCGCATAGCGGATGTCGCTCTCGGTCCCGTCGCACAACGGGCCGATCGTCATGTCTTCCGTGACCTCGGCCTCAGGCAACAAGCCGTGCAGGGTGGTGAGAGAGCCCTGTGGATCGGTGTCGATCGCCAGCACCCGGTGGCCGCGCAGGCTCAAGCCCTGCGCCAGCACCATCGCGGTGGTCGTCTTTGCAACGCCGCCCTTGAAGTTACCGACTGCAATGGTGATCGCCTTGCGCCCGGTCGGACGCATCTTGTCGGCGCGGTAGGTGCGCGTCCAGCGGCGGAGCTCCTCGAGCTCGAAGGTCCGCTTGCCGCCGGACGGCGTCAGGCGGCCGGGCGGAAGATCGTCCTTCGTGATGCGGTAGGCGACATGCGCCTTGTCGACGCCGCAAAGCGCAGCGAGCTGCGCGGTGGAATAGACAGGCGGAATCTTGCGGGCCTCGGGGGCGAGCAGCATGCCGCGGATCTGCTCAACCATGGAGCCAGCACGCGTGGCAAGGCCTGCGATGCGCTCCATGTTGATGACTTGCCTCGGAGGCGTCTGGGGGTCGGTGGAAACCTGGTTTCCACCGACGGGAGGCACGGGGACGGACATTGGGTAGACCCTATTCGACAGAATCCGCCAATTCTACGAGAATCCATCGAATGAACAAGTTATACCGATTCCCCAGTGTCCGCACGCTTGCCTAATGTGAGAACGGATAGGGAACCCCGTCTTGGCGCCAGTCCGGGCGGGTGGATTTTGCCGTGTCACGCCCGCTCTGGGGGCCTTGCGAGCGCCGCCAGGGCCCGTTCGGGACCGGGAAAGGTGCGGAACCTGGGAAAAGAGCCCCTCGGGGTGGCGGGAACCCCATATCCACTCACATCAAACCCCATAGATACACACAACAACGGCCATAGAACCCCAACCGTTCTCACATCAAATCCCATCCGATCTCACATCAAATCCCAGAATCACTCACAAAAACAGCGCCAAGTCCTTGTCACTCAACGAGAAAGTCACTTGCCAAACTCTTCAAAGTTCCAAGTGTTACTTTTCAAATAGAACAAGACGTCTCGATTCTTTGTGAATTGACCCATTCACAATACGAAGGCATGATGTGAACCCAAGCAATTGCGATACATCAGACATGGCCGAGGAAGAAGCTCCCCCCAGCGCCCCGCGCCAACCTCCGACAGCGGAAGAACAGAGCGTTGCCAAGGCCAATGAAGCCATCGCCATCCGTCCCAAGCGCGGGCGCCTCACGCTGCTGTCGCGCCGCATCTACAACGCCCTGCTGTACCACTCCCAGCGCCAGGGCGTCGACGAACCCGTCTACAAGCTGGCGCTGAGCGAACTCATCGGCGACGCCCGGTTCAACTCCAACAACACCGAATTGCTCAAGGCGCACCTGCGCGACATGCAGGCGACCACCATCGAGTGGTCGACCAGCGGCCCCGCGCTGAAGCGCTGGGTGTCGTCCCAGCTGCTCGGCACGGTCACCATCGAGGAGCAGGGCAGGGGACGCCCCTGCATGGTCACCTGGCGCTATCCGGAAGAGATCAAGGAGCGCCTGGTGCGCCCCCACCAGTACACCCGGGTGCTGCTGGAGATCAGCGGCCAGATGCGCAGCTACTCCGCCGCCGTGCTGTACGAGATCGGCGCGCGCTACCTCACGTCGCCCGGGCGCCTCTCGATGCGCGAGGACGTGGTCTGGTGGGCGGCCGTGCTGACCGGGCGCAGCGACATCAAGGAGGTCGACTACCGCTTCCTCAAGCGCGACGTGATCTCCAAGGCGCTGGCCGAAATCGACGCGCTCTGCGAAGACTTCAGCATCGAGCTCATCGAGCACAAGCGCGGCCGCAAGATCGAGGAGATCCAGTTCCGCGTGATCCCCAAGGTGCAGCAACGCTTGGGCGACATTCCCAACGCCGAGCGCAACGTCTTCGACCTGGCGCTCGTGGGCCGGCTCATCGCGCTGGGCATCAAGCAGGAAGAGGCACAGGATCTCTACGCCACCACCGACGAGAACCAGTTGCGCGCCACGCTCGACCACGTCGATCAGCGCCTGCTCAGCCCGACCATGCCCGAGCTGAAATCGCCCGCAGCGTATTTCAAGGACGCGCTCAAGAAGGGCTATGCGGCCATCAAGTCGCTGCCGATTGCCGACACCGCGCCGCAAGCGGCGTCAGCTGGCACTAACTCCGTTGCACATCCGGTGATTCCGCTTTCGCCGTCCGATCGCATGCAGCGCATCCGCGAGCTCTGGGAAAACGACCGCATGGCGCAAGCCCGCGCGATGTTTGCGGAAATGCAGCCGCCCTCGCAAGCCGAGCTGCGCGGCCAGTTCGAAGCGCAGCGGCTGGAACAGCTGGCCCTGCCGATCGCCCGCGCCTGGCGGCGCGACGGCCCCGCCAGCCGGGTCGCGGCCAGCACGTTCTACAAGTGGGTCGCCCAGACCACTTGGCCGGAGGAGCCCTCCGATCGCGTGCTGCTCGACTTCGCGCTTCAGCGCGGTGTGGCCGGCATCTGACCACGCCACACGCTTGGGCGTGTGACTTTTTCCGCGGTTTTGCGATCGGCCTACAGACCGGGGCGTCAATGGCCTCCTCCTGGCCTTGCACTGTCGATTCAACGATGCAGTCGGACTCACTTGTTGCTGTACCAGCACGCCGAACGCATGGAAGAAGAATGGAAAAACCCGGAAAACGCCGAAGAGTGGCTGCATTTCTTTCACAAGGAAGGCAGCAGGCGCACACCCGTCAGGATCAGCCGAACCGCGCTGGAAACCTGCTTTCACTCGGCCGCCGGCGAAAGCCTGGTCAGCATCTACGTGGCCAACACGCAAACCATCCATGAACAGGTGCGCGTGCGACTCAGGGCCGGTGGACGCTTCACTTCCGAAGCGCCGCTGACCCTGGCTGCCCCCGATTTCGAAGCGCGCAGGTTGGCGATGTATGCCGATCTGGTGGCTTCGCCGATGATCGAGCAGACCGCGAACGAGCTGCTCGGCAGGTTCACGGCCGAGGAATTGGAGGCGGTTGCGTTGTGGATGCGCAGCAAGTCCAGCGCTCAAGGCTAGGGGCGATGGCCGTTCTCAGCGTCGAGCAGTTCCGCGTGATGTGTTTTTCGTCTCGCGCCGTTAGTGGATTTTGCCGATGTGGAGTCCGCACATTTCTTTCGAGCGTGTTTCTGTCCACCCTTGCGGGTTCAGCCCGCGCACAGGCGACAGCCGCAGCGGCGGGCTTCGATAGACTGCGCGCCGGTTCCCTCGCTTCACCCCACAAGGACACCTACTCATGCCCATCGACACGCTTGCAACCTGGCACCGGCTTGTCGAGAGCCACCACGCGGCAGGGCTCGACGCCTTGCTCGACGACGAAGCGGTCTTCCATTCACCGGTGGTGCACAAGCCGCAGGTGGGCAAGGCCATCACGCAGAAGTACCTGGCCGCGGCGTTCCAGGTGTTCTTCAACGAGAGCTTTCGCTACGTGCGGGAACTCAAGGCAGAGCGCGACGCCGTGCTCGAGTTCGTGGTCGAACTCGACGGCATCACCGTCAACGGCGTCGACATGATCCACTGGAACGATGCCGGCAGGATCACGGAGTTCAAGGTGATGCTGCGGCCGCTGAAGGCCGTGAACCTGATCCACGAGAAGATGGGCGCGCTGCTCCAGGCGCAGGCGCGACCCGCGCCGTAGGTCAGTCGACGCGGATGTTGCGCGCCTTCACCAGCGCGCTCACGCGGCGGCTCTCATCCTGCACGAATTTCGAGAATGCCTCGGGCGTCGTGCCGGCCGGCACCAGCCCGAGCTGCAGCAGCTTCGGCCTGACGGCCGGGTCGTTCACCGCCGCCTGCACCGCCTTGCCCAGCTTCTGCACGATGTCCGGCGGCGTGCCCTTGGGCAGGAACACGCCGTTCCACTCGACCACGTCGTAGCCCGGAAGGCCCGACTCCGCGAGCGTCGGCGTGTCGGGCAGCCCCGGCACGCGTTGGGCGGAGCTCACGCCCAGCGCGCGCAGCTTGCCGCCCTTGACGTAACCCAGCGTCGACGCCACGTTGCCGAAATAGGCCGACACCTGCTCGCCCATCACGTCGGTCAGCGCCGGCGCCCCGCCTTTGTACGGCACGTGCATCAGGTTGATCTTTGCCTGCTCGTTCAGCGCCTCGCCCGCCAGGTGCGAGCCGGTGCCGCCGCCCGCCGAGGCGAAGCTCAGCTTGCCGGCGTTCCTGCGCGCAAAGTCGATGAATTCCGCCACCGTCCTGTAAGGCGCAGTGGTCGGCACCACCAGGATCTGCGGCGCGGTGGCCACCAGCGACACGGCAATGAAGTCCTTGGTCGCGTCGAACGGCAGCTTGCGCAGCGACGGGTTCACCGAAAACGCCGACGCGTCGTAGAGCACCGTGTAGCCGTCGCCGGCCGCCTTGGCCACGTTGTCGGCGCCGATGACGCCGCCGGCGCCCGGCCGGTTGTCGATGACGATCTGCTGGCCCAGCGCGGTGCTCATCTGCTGCGCGACGATGCGCGCGGTGTTGTCCGCGCCACCGCCCGCCGCATAGGGCACGACCATGCGGATCGGCTTGTCCGGCCACGCCGCCCAGCCGAGCAGGGGAACGCAGGCGGCCAGGGCCGCGACGGATTTCAGAAGGCGTGGGTTCATGCCGATGTCTCGAGGTGGTGGGTTCAGGAAAAGTCGTAGAGCCGCGCGGGGTTGTCCACGAGCACGCGGCGGCGCGTGGCCTCGTCGGGCACCCAGCGGCCCAGCAGGTCGAACAGCTGCGCGTCGTCGGGCTTGGCATGCCGCTCGGTGGGGTGCGGCCAGTCGCTGCCCCACACCACGCGATCGGGCGCCTGTCGCACCCAGGCTTGCGCGAGGGCGGTGGTGTCGGCATAGCCGCCCGCGGCGCCGAGCCGGGAGTCGAGGTAGGCGCCAGACAGCTTGATCCAGGTGCGGCCGTTGTCGCGCAGCCGGCGCACCACCTCGAACGCGGGATGCGACGCGGCATCGGGCAGCCGCATGCGCGCGAGATGGTCGAAGACCACAGGGCAGGGCAGCCGCGCGAGCAGCGCCGCATGCTGCGCGATCTGGTCGGCGCTCCAGTGCAGCTGCACATGCCAGCCGAGCGCGTGCACGCGCTGCGCCAGCGGCTCGACCATGGCGAAATCCGTCGCCGCATTCGCCGGCGTGTACAGCGTGAAGCGAATGCCGCGGATGCCGCCGGCATGCAGCTCTTCGAGTTCGGCGTCTCCCACGTCGGGCCGCACCACCGCCACGCCGCGCGTGCGCGCGGCGCCGAGCGCCTGGATCGCCTCCAGCGTCGCGGCGTTGTCGGTGCCGTGCACGCGGGGCTGCACGACCACCGTGCGCTGCGTGCCGATGCGCCGCTGCAGCAGGCGGTAGTCGTCGGCGGTGGCGTGGTTGAGCATCGCCTCGGGCGGCCCGTGCAGCGCGAAGCGGCGGTCGTACACATGCATGTGCGCGTCGCACGCGCCGTCGGGCGCGGTACAGACGGGGCGCTGCGTGCCGCTGCTGTGCGGCACGGCGAGGTCGTTGCGCATCGCTCAGTCGTCCGAGCGTTCCGCGCTGCCTCGCGACGCCAGCACACCGCGCGTGTGCTGCCCCAGCGTGGGCGCGGCGAAGGGCTCGGGCCCCGGCGTGCGCCCGAACTGCACCGGCCGGGTGAAGCCGCGGTAGGTGCCCAGCGTGGGGTGCGCGAAGTTCGCCACCATGTCCTCGGCCAGCACTTGCGGGTTGTCGAACATGTCCTCCACGGTGCGGGCCGCCGCACAGGGCACCTCTTCGCCGAACAGTTCCTCCCATTCGAGCGCCGTGCGTTGCGCCAGCGCTTCGCGCAGCACGGGAACGATCTGCGCGAAGTGCTGGGCACGCTTGCGCACCGAGTCGTAGCGCTCGTCGCGGGCCAGCTCCGGCAGCCCGACCTTCGCGCACAGCGCCTGCCAGAAATGCGGCGTGTTGGCCGAGATGTAGAGGTGGCCCTCGCGGGTCGGGTGAAGGCCGGTGATGCCGCCCGAGCGCATGTCGCGCCCCACGTCCTTCGGCTCGCCCTCGGCCCACACCATGCGGGCCGACTGCATGGCGAGCGCGGAGCGCAGCAGCGACACGCCCACGTACTGGCCCTCGCCGCTCTTCTCGCGCTCGTACAGCGCCGAGGCCACGCCCGCGGCCACCAGTGCGGCCGCGTAGTAGTCGACCACCGAGCCGTAGATGATCTCGGGCGGCCCGCCGCGTTTTCCCTGCAGCGCGCACATGCCGGTCATGCTCTGCAGCACCTGGTCGTAGCCTGCCTTCTCGCGCAGCGGGCCGGTCTCTCCGTAGCCGGTCACGGCGCAGTAGATCAGGCGCGGGTTCAGCGTCTTCAGCTGCTCGTACGCAATGCCCAGCCGCGGCGGCACGCTGGGGCGGAAGTTGTGCACCAGCACGTCGGCCGTGCGCACCAGCGCCATCAGCGCGGCCAGGTCGCTCGCATCCTTCAGGTCGAGCACCACGCCGAGCTTGCTGCGGTTCACGCCGATGAACGCGCGGCTCTCGGCCTCCAGCGTCGAGGGGTACTTGCGCAGGTTGTCGCCGGTGGGCGGCTCGATCTTGATGACTTCCGCGCCCTGGTCGGCCAGCAGCGAGCAGCCGTACGGGCCCGCGATGTAGGCGCTCAGGTCGAGCACGCGCAGGCCGCTCAACGGCCCGCTCGGGCCCTTGCGCTCGGGAAGGCGCGCGGTGTCTGCGCTGTGCTCGGACGCGGGGATGCTCATGGGTCTTTCCTCAATCGGCGGTGATGTTCTGCTGCCTGGCCAGCTTCTTCCAGCGTTCCACGTCCTCGGCGATCACGGCGCCGAACTGCGCCGGTGAAAGCGGCGTGGCGATCGCGCCTTCGCGCAGGAAGTTGGCCGCGATGGCCGGCCTGGCCAGGATCTGGTTGACGGCGCGGTTGAGCGTGCTCACCACCTCGGGCGGCGTGCCCGCCGGCGCCAGCAGGCCCCACCAGAGTTCGAATTCGTAGCCGGGCACCGCCACGGACATCGGCGTGAGCTCGGGCGCGACCGGGCTCGGCTTCAGGCTCGTGATGCCCACGGCGCGCAGCTTGCCCGCGCGCACCATCGGCAGCAGCGACGGCCCGCTCGAAATCAGCAGCTGCGTCTGGTTGCCGATCAGGTCGGTCACCGCCGGGCCCATGCCCTTGTACGGGATGTGCGCGATCTGCAGGTCGCCCACCTTGGCCTTGAGCAGTTCGGTGCCGAACTGGTTCACGCTGCCCGAGCCCGACGACGCATAGTTGTACTGGCCCGGCTTCGCCTTGATGGCGGCGATGAGCTCGGCCGGCGTCTTGGCAGGGAAGTCGTTGTTCACCGCGACGATGAACGGTCCCTTGGCGAACATGGCCACCGGCGCGAGGCCCTTCACCGGGTCGAAGGGCAGCTTCGACTGCACGGCCGCGTTGGTCGTCATGCTGGAGGACACCGCCACCAGCGTGTAGCCGTCGGGCGCGGCCCGCGCCACCTGCCCGGTGCCGGTGTTGCCGCTCGCGCCGGGGCGGTTGTCGATGATCACGGGCTGCTTGAGCTCGTCGCCGAGTTCCTTGGCGACCTGGCGCGCGAAGGTGTCGTTCGAGCCGCCGGCCGGGTAGGGCACCACGATCGTGATGCTCTTGGTGGGGTACGTTGCCTGCGCGAAGGCGCCGGCCGACAGGAGGCCTCCGGCGGCGAGCACGGCCGCTGCCAGCGGACCAAAGGGCGAGCGAATCTTCATTTTTTGTCTCCGGTTTTTATGAATTCATCGGGGTGGCGGCCGCAGGCTCAGCCCGCAAGCAACCCCAGGGTGCGTGCACGCTCGACGATCGCGCGTGCGCGGATCACGAACGGGATGTCGATCATTTGCCCGTCCACCACATAGGCACCGACACCGCGGGCATCGGCCTCGCGCGCCGCCTCGACCACCTTGCAGGCGTGTGCGATCTCCTCGTCGGTGGGGCGGAACACGTCATTCGAGATCGCGACCTGGCTCGGGTGGATGCAGGTCTTGCCCAGAAAGCCGAGGTCGCGTGCCAGCATCGCCTCCGCACGGTATCCCTCGGCGTCGCCGATGTTCGCGAACGCGCCGTCATAGGCATACACCCCCGCTTCGCCGGCTGCGATGCGCACCGCGAACATCGCCTGGCGGATCGCGGACGGTTCGCGCCGCGCGATGCCCAGCGGCTCGAACAGGTCGCCCAGCCCCAGCTGCAGCCCCGCCACGCGCGGATGTGCCAGCGCCAGCACCGAGGCCGTGCGCAGCGCAGAGGGCGTCTCGATGTTCAGCAGCAGCCCCATGGGCGCCTGCACGCCGTTGGCCCGCTCCGCGCGCTCGATGGCTTCGACGGCCGTGCGCACATGCGCCGGGCTTTGCGGCTTGGGCAGGTTGATCAGGTGCACGCCGGGCTGCGCCGCCGCCGCCACGTCGCGCTCGAAGTGCGGCGTGTCCATGGCGTTGACGCGAACGATCAATGTCTTTCGCGACGAGGCGACGTCGCCGCGGGCCAGCAACTGGCGCACGGTCTCGCGCGCCTCGTCCTTGCGCGGTTCGGACACCGCGTCCTCCAGGTCGAGGCAGATGGCGTCCGCCGCACTGGAGAGTGCCTTGGCGAACAGCTCGGGGCGGGTGCCGGGTACGAAGAGTTTGCTTCTCATGGCCGCAGTGTCCGCAGTTCATGACACAAGAAAAACCGGTGCTTCCTGCGATCAGATCGCAGAAAATCTATCTTCATGGAAACCGCCTACCTGCACAGCTTTCTCCTGGTGGTGGAGTCGGGCTCGATGTCCGAGGCCGCGCGCCGGCTCGACCTGACACCCGGTGCCGTCGCCCAGCAGATCCGCGCGCTCGAGCGCGAGCTCAACGCGCCGCTGCTCGCGCGCGCCGGCCGCACGGTGCAGCCCACCGAGGCGGGCCACCAGCTGGTGCACCGCGCCCGCGCGCTGCTGCGCGAGGTGAGCGACATCAAGGCGCTGCTGGGCAGCGGGGCGGCCGGCGGCGAACTGGTCATCGGCACCATCAACACGGCCATTCACAGCCTGCTGCCCGACATCCTCGCGCGCTTCGTCAAGACCCATCCGGGCGCCAAGGTGTTCCTGCAGTCGGGCACCACCGCCACGCTCTACAAGGGCGTGCAGCAAGGCGAGTTCGACGCCGCCGTGTGCCTGTATCCGTCGTTCGCGCTCGCCAAGACCTTCGACTGGTCGCTGCTGCGCGAAGAGCCGCTGGTGCTGCTCGCGCCCAGCCGCCTCGCGCGGCGCGATCCGCATGAGCTGCTGCGCACCTCGCCGCTGATCCGCTACGACCGCAGCCTGGGCGGCGGCAAGCAGGCCGACCGCTACCTGCGCGCCGCGGGCATCGTGCCGCAGGAGCGCTTCGAACTCAGCTCGCTGCTGGCCATCGCGATGATGGTCGACCGCGGGCTGGGCGTCTCGCTGGTGCCCGACATCGCGTCGCCGCTGCTGGACGGCCAGAAGGTCGTGAAGATCCGGTTGCCGATGCCGTCGGAGTCGCGGCGCTTCGGCATCCTGTGGCTGCGCGCGTCGGCGCGGCTGCGGTTGATCCAGGGCTTCGTCGAGAGCGCACGCATCGTCACCGCCGGCAAGGACGGCGCGCGCCGAGCGCTCGCGCGCGCGGGCGACGCGGGCTGAGCCTGCCCCACGGATGCGCGAATTTCCTACTTCGCGTTGCCGTGGAAGCGGCGAGTCTTTGTGCAACGTGTTGCCGAGTCCGGCCGACGCTTACGGAGCACACCTTGACCACCGCCGTCCTCAAGCCCAAGTTCATGCAGCTCTACCGCCTGTGCCGGGATGCGGCCATGGCCTGGATCGACGACTTCGCCCCCAGCATGGGCGCCGCGATCTCTTACTACACCATGTTCTCTCTGGCGCCCTTGCTCGTGATCGTCATCGCGGTGGCGGGCGCGTTGTTCGGCGCGGAAGCCGTGCGCGGGCAGATCGCCGGGCAGCTGTCGGGCCTGATCGGGCAGGAGGGCGCCCTGGCGGTCCAGGGCCTGATCAAGAGCGCGAGCGAACCCTCGCGCGGGCTCATCGCGGGCGGTATCAGCATCGTCGTGCTGATCGTGGGCGCAACCACCGTCTTTGCCGAACTGCAAAGCGCGCTCGACCGCATCTGGCACGTGCCCGAGCGGGCCAAGCCCAAGGGCCTGTGGGGCATCCTGCGCGCGCGGGTGCTGTCGTTCGGCCTGATCCTGGGTCTGGCGTTCCTGCTGATGGTCTCGCTCATCGTCAGCGCGGGCCTGGCGGCGCTCGGGGCCTGGAGCACGGGCCTGTTTCCCGGGTGGGAGCTGCTGCTGCAATCGCTGAACGTGCTGGTGTCGCTGGGCATCCTCACCTTGCTGTTCGCGATGATCTTCAAGTTCATGCCGAGCGCGCCCATCGCATGGCGCGACGTCTGGATCGGCGCGGCCGTCACGGCCGTTCTCTTCGAGGTCGGCAAGGTGCTGATCGGCCTGTACCTCGGCAAGAGCGGCGTGAACGAATCCTTCGCTGCGGCCGGCTCGCTGGTGGTGCTGCTGGCCTGGGTGTACTACGCGGCGCAGATCTTCCTGCTCGGTGCCGAGTTCACCAAGGTGTATGCCACCGCGCACGGCTCCGTCGCCGCGGCCAAGGCCCAGGCCGCCACGCACGACGCGGCACGGCAGGCCGATGCGGGGACCGACGGCGCCGTGCAGCCTCCCGATGCGCAGGGCATCGCGCGCATCGAAGCCGCGCAACAGCTGGTGGCGCAACGCACGCGCAAGGCCACGGCCACGCTCACGCGGCAGGTGATTGGCCTGGCGGCCGTCAGCGTGGCCAGCGCCTGGGCGGCACGACTGCACCGCAAGCGGGCGCGGCGACGCGCATGAGGCATCGGTGCGGCCGGCGTCGCCGCTGACTGGCCGCCTCGGTCATCCGCTCACGCAAGCCGGAGTCGGCCTTGTGCCCGAGCGGTGCACCGGCCCGGGGGGCGGGGGCCTGCGCGGCTCCGGCGGCAAAATCGCCGGACATTCCACCCCCCCCACAAGCCATGCCAAGAAACTCCGGCCCTCGAGGCGCAGACGCGCTGATCCAGTCCTTGCGAACAGCGGGCGTGAAGCGCGTCTTCACGCTGTCGGGCAACCACATCATGTCGGTGTTCGACGCCGCCTTCGGCTCCGGCATCGAGCTCGTCCACACGCGCCACGAGGCCAGTGCGGTGCACATGGCCGATGCGTGGTCGCGCATCACGGGGGAGGTGGGCGTCGCCCTCGTCACCGGCGGGCCGGGCCATGCGAATGCGGTGGCAGCGCTGTACACCGCGCAGATGGCCGAGGCGCCCGTGGTGCTGCTGTCCGGCCACGCGCCCAACGATCAGCTCGGGCAAGGCGCGTTCCAGGAAATGCGCCAGGCAGAGATGGCCGCACCGGTCTGCAAGGCCGCCTGGACATGCGCCCGTCCTGAAGACGTGGCCGCCGATGTCGCCAGGGCCATCCGCCTTGCCAGGTCCGGCCGGCCGGGACCGGTGCACCTGAGCCTGCCGACCGACGTGCTCGAGGGTGCGGCCGCTGCCGGCCTGTTGGAGGTGGGCGCGTTCTCGCCCGACCCGATGCCGCTCGATCCGGCCCTCGCGGCGCAGTTGATCCAGCGCCTTGCGCAGGCCACGCACCCGATGATCCTCGTGGGGCCGTCCTGCATGACGCGTGCCGGTCGCGTGCTGACCGAGGCTCTGGAACATGCGACGGGCATCCCGGTGATCGGCATGGAGAGCCCGCGCGGCATCGCCGATGCGAGCCTCGGCGCATTCGCCGAACTGTTGCCGCGCGTGGACTGCCTGCTGCTCGTGGGCAAGCGGCTCGACTTCACCCTCAGGTTCGGCGCGGCCTTTCCCGCTGCGACGCAGGTGCACCAGGTCGATGCCGACCCGGACGAGATCGCGCGCAGCCGCCGTGCCGTGGGCGACCGGTTGCAGATCACCGCGCAAGCCGATGCGGCGTCGGCGCTGCGCGCACTGACGCAGGCGGCGCGCGGTGCGGCCGCTTCCACATGGCGGGGCGAAGTGCGCGACGCGGTGTCCTACCGGCCCGCGGCGTGGGACAGCGCCTGCGCGCAATCGCCGGAACGCCTGCATCCGGTGCAGATGCTGCGGCCCCTGCAGGCCCTGCTCGACAGCCATCCCGAGTCGGTGCTCGTGTGCGACGGCGGCGAAATCGGCCAGTGGGCCACGGCATGCCTGCGGGCGCCGCACCGCGTCATCAACGGCGTCGCCGGCGCGATCGGCGCCGGACTGCCCTACGCACTGGCCGCGCGCTGCGCCCGCCCCGGGGCGCCGGTCGTCGCGGTGATGGGCGACGGCACCGTCGGTTTCCACATCGCCGAGTTCGACACCGCGGTTCGCTACGGCCTCGCCTTCCTCGCGGTGGTCGGCAACGACGCGCGCTGGAATGCGGAGTACCAGATCCAGCTGCGCGACTACGGCCCGCAGCGCCTGATCGGCTGCGAGCTGCGACCCACGCGCTACGACATGGTCGCGCAGGCCTTCGGCGCGCACGGCGAGTGCGTGACGCATGCGGCCTCGCTGCCGGCGGCGGCCGATCGTGCGCTCGCCAGCGGGATGCCGGCCTGCCTGAACGTGATGATCGAGGGCGTGCCCGCGCCGCAGATCAGGCGGTAGCCGTACCGCCGTCGAGCGCGTGCTCGTAGGCCTCCAGCGCCTGGGGCATGCCGAACAGGTAGCCCTGGCACAGCAGGCAGCCGTGGCGCTCCAGGAAGTCGCGCTGCGCCTGCGTTTCCACGCCCTCGGCCACGATCTCCAGCTCCAGGTTGCGCGCCATGCCGATGATGGTCTGGATGATCAGCTCGACCTTCGGATTCAACCCGATGCTGTGCACGAAGAACTTGTCGACCTTGACCTGGCTGAGCGGCAACTGGGTCATGTACGACAGCGACGAGTAGCCGGTGCCGAAGTCGTCCATCGAGAACTGCAGGCCCAGCGCGGCCAGCGTGTCCATCTTCTCGATGGTGTCGATCACCTTGTCGTGCAGCAGGCTTTCGGTGAGTTCCAGCTTGAGCCTGGCCGGGTCGGCGCCGGTGCGTTGCAGCACCGCGCGGACCTGGTCAACGAAGTCGTCTTCGCGGAACTGCCGCGCGCTCACGTTCACCGACAGCTGCAGGTGGGCCCGGCCGGGTTCGGCGCGCCAGGCCGTCAGCTGCCTGCAGGCCGTCTCCAGCACCCAGAGGCCCAGCGGAATGATGAGTCCGGTGTCTTCCGCCACGTCGATGAATTCCCGCGGCATCAGCAGGCCGCGCAACGGATGCTGCCAGCGCACCAGCACCTCCGCGCCGGTCACATGGTTGTCGCTCGTGACCTGACTCTGGTAGTGCAGCACGAACTGCCGCGACGCGATGGCCGTGTGCAGCTCGTTTTCCAGCGCGGCGCGCGCGGTGATGCTGGTCTGCATGCCTGCCTCGAAGAAGCGCAGCGCGTTGCCGCCGCCGGTCTTGGCGTAGTACATCGCGATGTCGGCCTGCTTGAGCACCTCTTCCATCGACGCGTGCTTCGCTTCGAACAGCACCGCACCGATGCTGCAGGTGCTGTGATGCTGCTGCGAGCCGAGCTGGTAGGGCTGGTTCAGCCGCGCCAGGATGGCCGCGCCCATCGTCTCGGTCTGCGAGGTGGCGATCACGGCCTGCGCGCTCAGGTCTTCCAGCATCACGACGAACTCGTCGCCGCCCAGGCGCGCCACCATGTCTCCCTCGCGCAGGCAGTCCTTGAGCCGCTGCGCCACCTGCTTGAGCATCACGTCGCCGATGTCGTGCCCGAGCGCGTCGTTCAGGGTCTTGAAATTGTCGAGGTCGAGGAACAGCAGTGCGCACAGGCGCGAGCGCTGCGCGGGCGATCCGGCCGCGCCGATGGCCTGCTTCAGGCGGTCGAGCAGCAGCCGCCGGTTGGGCAGGCCGGTCAGCGTGTCGTAGAAGGCGAGGTGCTCGATCTCGTGCGCCGCGAGCTTGCTCTCGGTGATGTTGCGCAGGATCACGATGAAGCGGGTGTCGACCTCGTCGCCCACCGATTTGCGCGAGACCGAAATCTCGAACCAGGCGCTGTCGCGCGCACCGCGCCGCTCGAACTGGCGGCCTGCGGAATAGCCCGTGGCATCGGCCTCGCGCAGGGCACTCATGACCTCCGCCACCGCCTCGGCAGGCAGCAGCTCCGGCAGCCTGCGCCCGACCGGGTCTTCGACGTCGGTGACCGGCAGCGGACCGCGCGGCGCGTGGTAGCCGTGGCAGCGGCCGTCCAGGCCCACTTCCAGCAGCAGGTCGGGCAGCGCGTCGAGCGTGGCCTGCAACTGCGCCTTGCTCTCGATGATGGCGGCCGTGTGGCGGCGCTTCTCGGTGATGTCCTGGTACACGCAGACGGTGCCTCCGTCGGGCGTGCGGCTGCGCGTGGCGCGGATCACCTGGCCGCTCTGCAGCAGTGCCTCCTGCTCGGAGTGCACCTGGTTCATCTGCGGCAGGTTCAGGGCCGTCCAGTCGGCCGCGCCGCGGTCGTGCACCACGTGTTTGGCGGTCTCGTCCATGATGCGGCGAAAGGGCAGCTGCGGCGCGATCATCGGCGCGGTCCAGGGAAACATCGCGATGAAGCTGCGGTTCCAGCTGAGCACGCGGTTCTCGGCGTCCAGCAGGATGAAGCCGTCGATCATCGACTCCAGCGCCTGGTCCAGCGTGGACTTGGAGCGGCCCAGCTCGTTGCTTGCGCGCCATTGGCGGCGCAGCTGGACGTGCGTGAAGCGCGCCACCGCCAAAATCATCAGCCCGATGCCGGCGGTGGTCCAGGCGATCAGGTCGCGCTCGCGGCGCCAGTCCCGCAGGGCCGCCGTCAAAGGAATGCTCGCGACGATCAGCATGTTGCGATGCAGCGTCGGACGCGCCACCACGATGGCCGGCAGCCCGCTCAGGCGCGCCGCCATGCGCGAAGGCTTGCCGTCGCTGGTCTGCTCGTGAAGGGCGGGCTCGATCTGCTTGCCCGTGAGGTCGTCGCGCGGCGGCAGGCTCGCCAGCAGCGGGCCGGCGTCGCGTTCCAGCGTGACCTCCAGGCCGCGGATGCCCGCGCCCTGCGTCATGATCGTGGCCAGCAGCGACAGCTGCACCTCGGCCACGCCCACCATCCGCGCGCCGTCGGCCAGCGTCACGGCGCGTGCGAAGAACAGCACGTTCTGCGAGGTGACGAGGCTGGAGGCCGGCGCGCTGATCGCCAGCGTGGACACCGGGTTCGCCAGCACGCTGCGCACGAAGCCGGCGGGCAGGGCCAGCGGCAGCTGGGCGCCGCGCCGGTCGGACGAGGCGATCACCGTGCCGCCGGCATCGACGAACGCAACATGGCGCACCAGCAGGTTCTGCCTCACCACGTTGTCGAGCAGCCGGTGCGCTTCGAAGCGGCCCGCGTTGACGCCGGCACTGCCGGCGGTCGAGTCGCGCAGCAATTCGTTCGCGCCGGCCAGCAGCATGTCGACGCTCAGCAGCGCGCGATTGAGGGCTGCTTCCGAGCCGGCGACAAAGCGCACCGCCTGGCTCTCGTGGTCGCTCAGCGTCTTCTGGTGCGCCTCCCAGACGATGACGGTGGCCACGGTCGCCACCATGGCGAGGAAGAGGATCGCCACGCCGTAGACGATGGCGGTGACGCGGCGGGGAAAGTGCGGCTTCACTGCGGGGTGGGAGCTCACTGCGGGGGGAAGCTCACTGCGCGATGGAGGCGCGCAGGCCGACCACCGGTCCCAGCGTCTCGTTCCAGACCTTGGCGCACACCGGTCCGCAGCGCTGCACCCAGCCCGGCAGCACGCGGGTCGCGAAGATTTCCTGGCGACGGGCTTCGTCCTGCGGCGACGGCGCCACGGCCCCCATGCGGCCCTTGACGGGCTTGCTGCAGCCCGCCGCGCCCGTGTTGCAGGCGATGCCCTCGCCGGTTTCGCGTTCCGACTGGGCCCACACCGCAGCCTCCAGGCGCGGCAGTTCCTTGCGCAGCAGGGCCTGCAGGTCGGGCGGCAGCGCGGCGAGGCTTTCGCGGTTGGCCGCGAAGACCGCCACGCCCCAGCTCAGGGGGGTGGTGTAGAGGGTGCTGGTCACTTCGTGCAGTCCCAGCGTGTATCCCGACATGGTGCCGGTGATGGCGCAGTCGGTGTTGCCCGACTTCATGTTCGCGATGATCTGGGCGAACTCGGTGTACACCGGCGTGCCGCCGAGCGCCGTGACGAAGTCGGCCTGCGTGGCGCTCGAGACGCGCGTGCGCCTTCCCGCGAGGTCGGCCAGCTGCCGCATCGGCTTGCTGCAGAACACCTCCTGCGCCGGATAGATGTAGACCGCCAGCAGTTCCACGTTGTAGCGGTCGCGCAAGGTCTCGGTCAGGTAGGGGCGGAACGCGCTCACCACCCGGCGCAGCGTGGGAATGTCGGGGTTCAGGCCGGCCATGTCGGGGGCACCCAATTCCGGAAACTGCGTTGACATCTGGCTCATCAATGCGGTGCCGAAGGGCACGACGCCCAGCTGCATCAGGTTGAGCATTTCCTGGCCCGGCACGCCCGCGCGGTCGAAGGGCACGATGCTCGCGGTGTAGCGGCCGCCTGACAGCGCGGCGAGGTCGCGGGTCCAGAACTGTTCCTCGTGCCCCGTGTACTGCGTGACACCGCCCAAGCCGCCGACGATGCGCAGGCGCTGAACGGGCGCCGTCTGCGCGTTGCACAGCGACGCGAAGAACATCAGAAAGACAAGGAAATAAGCCACGAATTTCATCATTACACAGGATCACCGGCGCGGGACGCGCGAACGCGATCCGCAGCGCTCAACGCCGAGCGCCCGAATGCCTGGCACCCCGGGTACCGACGCGCTCGCCGACGAAGCGTTCGAGCTCCTGCAGGCCGTCGTCGGTGATGCGCTTCACCACGGCGATCCGGGGCACCACATAGGCCCCCTTGAGTGCCGGCGGCACGTTGAATTCAGCCTCGACCAGGCCCGTGGCCGCGAGGACGGAAATGCGCCGGACGTCTTCCGGCTTCTCCAGGCGAAGCGGAAAACGGGCGTGCTGGAGCCTCATCAAGCAAAAGAGTGGCATGCGATCCCCAGTGCCCGGCGTCGTTGTTTTCGCCGCGCCGGCCGGCCCCGAAACGGTGAGGACGAATGTAAATAAACGTAGATATTCCGCAATACCCAATTCGGGGGACCACACACCCCGAATACGTAGTCAGAGGTTCTCGTTTTGTGCGGTGTGTTCCTCGAACCCGTGGCCTGGCGCTCAGGCCTGCTGCTGCACGGCGAGGTCGACAAGGCGCAGCGGCGGTTCGAGCGACAGCGCGCGGCGTGCGGCCTGCGCCTGCGCCGCGTCCAGCGCCACCAGCAAGGCGATCTCCCCGGCCACGCTGGTCGCGATCGGCACACCGTCGCGGTACAGCACGCGCGAACCTGCGACGCGCGGCACCCTGGGCCCATGGACGATGCTGCCCAGCAGGTTGGCGGGGTCGCTGGCCGCGAGCGCAATCAGCACGCCGTCGCCGGGCTGCCTGCGCACCTGCCGCATCGAAGCGACCGCCTCGGGCAGCGCGAACTGCTCGCCCGATACCCCGGCGATGAAACGGCCACCGCGAATCTCGCCGCGTGCCTCCAGCCGCCGGCACACGCGCACCAGGTCGCGCCAGGGCGGCAGCCATGCGGCCTCGCGCTCGAGCAGGCGCCAGCAGATCACACCGTAGCGGCGCAGCAGCACGTGCACGACCTGCTCCATCGCCTCCGCGGAGCTTGCCGTCATCGTTTCGGCCGCGGCGGGCGGCCGCACCAAGGTCCAGCGCCCTGCGTCCTCGATGCCGAACAGCGGCGTGCGGCGGCGCCGCCGCGTGTCGGCCGACGCGCGCTTCGACGCCGGCACCAGCAAGGCGCGCAGGCCGGCATAGCTGTCGCAGCGCGCGCGACCCTTGGCGACCAGTTCGGTCAGCGCCTCCTCGATTTCCACCGGCAACAGCCGCGTGCCCGACGCGATCTCGTCGAAGAAGCAGGCGCCGTGCTGCGCCAGGTGCGCGGCCACGCGCGTGGCGCGCGAGCCAAGCGTTTCGTCGTCGACGGGGGCCGGCGCCAGGCCGGTCCACAGCGCCGCGCTGCGGCGCGGCAACAGCACGATCGGCGTGGCACGCAACGACAGGCTGCCCGCGCCTTTGCGGACGCTCTGGCCCTCCGCTGCGTTCGGGCGCAGCCGCGTCCACAGCACGCGTCCGGCCGTGCACAAGTCGTCGAGCCAGGCGCCGGCGTAGTCGCTCACGCGCGCGGGCAGCAGCTCGGCCTCCCACAGCGGCGCGGGCGCCTCGTAGCCTTCGAGCTGCGACAGGACGCCCGACAGCGCTTCAGGCCCGCTCACGCGGGAGGCCGCACCGATGCGCTGCCATTCGAAGAGAAAACGCACGAAGTCGCGCGGCTCCACCGGCTCGATCTCGCGGCGCAGCCGCTTGAGCGTGTAGCGGTGGATGCGCGCCAGCAGATGGCGTTCGCACCATTCGACGGTTGGCGTGCCCGGCGTGAAACGGCCCTGCAGCACGCTGCCTTCGGCCTGCAGCGCAAGCAGCGCGCCTTCGACGTCGGCGCTCGGCAGGCGCAGCGGCGCGGCCAGCTGCGCCACGGTGACCGGGCCGAGGCCGCCAAGGCGCGAACGCAGCAACTCGCGCAGCGCGGTGTCGCGGTCGGCCGGCTGCTCGGCGTCGGCAGGCGCTTCGATGGCGGGTTGCATGGGTGCATCGGGCGCCACGGCCTGCAGCAGGCGCAGGCGCTCGGCCGTCACCCACAGGCCGCGCGCACCGCGTCCCGTGCCTTCGCGCAGCAGACGCGTCGCGCGGCCGGCCTTCGCGAGCGCGGCGAGCCATTGCTTCCAGCCGGCACCTCGCGCCACTTCGTGCGCCACCTCGTCGTCGCTCAACGCGCCGAGCATGCCCAGCGCCTCGTGCATCTCGTCGGCGTTGCGCGGTTGCGGCCAGGCCTCCTCGCGCACGCTGGCGATGGCGTCCGCGTCGAGCTGGCCCACGTCGTCGGCGCTTTCGGGGTCGGTGTAGCGGCGGTTCTGCACGGCCTGCGTGCGGCGCTCTTCCAGCGGCGCGTCGTCCAGGAAGGCATAGGGGCGCGCGTTCAGCGCTTCCATGGCAAGCGGCGAGGGCGCGGGCAGGTCGCGCGCCAGCACGCGCACCTCGCCCGACTCCATGCGGCGCAGCAGCGCGAGCCAGCCCTCGGCGTCCATCGCGTCGTGCAGGCAGTCGTCGAGTGTCTGCGCCACCAGCGGATGCTCGGGCACCTCGCGCTCGCCGACGATGTTCTCCGCGCACGCCACCTGGTCGGGGAACACGGCCGCGAGCAGGTCTTCGGAGCGCATGCGCTGCAGCTGCGGCGCCACCTTGCGCCCGCCGCTGAAGCGCGGCAGCGCGAGCGCCGTGGTCGCGTTCCAGCGCCAGCGCACGCCGAACAGCGGCGCGTCGAGCAGCGCCTGCACCAGCACGTGCAGCGCCGAGGCCGAGTGCAGGTAGCGCGCCACCTCGTCGAGCGCGAAGCTGTGGCTGGTGGACAGCGACAGCACGATCGCGTCTTCGGTCGCCGCGGCCTGCAGCTCGAAATTGAAGGTGCGGCAAAAGCGCTTGCGCAGCGCCAGCCCCCACGCGCGGTTGAGCCGGCTGCCGAAGGGCGAGTGAATCACCAGCTGCATGCCGCCCGATGCGTCGAAGAAGCGCTCCATGACGAGCGTGCGCTGTGTCGGCAGCGCGCCGAGCACGGCGAGCGCGTGCGCGAGGTGCGCCACGATCTGGCGTGCGGCTTCGTCGTCCAGGCCGAGGGTCTGCGTCAGCAGCGCCATCGCGCCGTCGCGGCCACCTTCTTCCAGCGCCTGCGCCACTTCTTCGCGCAGCCGCGACACGCCGAACGACAACTCGTCGCTGCGCCCCGGCGCCTCGCCGAGCCAGAACGGAATGTTGGGTGCCGCGCCGTGCGCGTCTTCCACCCGCACGCGGCCCGGCTCGATCTTCAGGATGCGGTAGCTGGTGTTGCCGAGCTGGAACACGTCGCCCGCCAGGCTCTCGACCGCGAAGTCCTCGTTGACCGTGCCGATCTTGTCGGCCTGCGGCTCCAGCACGACCGTGTAGTCGCCGGTCTCCGGAATGGTGCCGCCCGAGGTGAGCGCGGTCATGCGCGCGCCCTTGCGCTCGCGCAGCAGGTGGTTCACCGCGTCGCGGTGCACGTAGCCGGCGCGCTGCCCCTGCCGCGTGGTGAAGCCTTCGGACACCATGCGCACCACGTCCATGAAGCGTTCGTGCGTGAGGGTTGCATAGGGCCACGCGCGGCGCACCAGCGCGAAGAGATCGTCCTCGTGCCATTCGCGGCAGGCGGTCTCGGCCACGATCTGCTGCGCCAGCACATCCAGCGGCGCCGGCAGCACGCGCAGCGCGTCGAGCTCGCCGCGGCGGATGCAGTCGAGCAGCGCGGCGCATTCGACCAGCTCGTCGCGTGACTGCGGGAACAGCCGCGCCTTCGGCACGCCGCCCACCGCGTGGCCCGAGCGCCCCGCACGTTGCAGGAAGGTGGCGATGGCGCGCGGCGAGCCGAGCTGGCACACCAGGTCGACGTCGCCGATGTCCAGGCCCAGCTCCAGCGAGGCGGTCGCCACCAGCACCTTCAGCTCGCCGCGCTTGAGGCGCTGCTCGGCGTCCAGGCGCGTTTCTTTCGACAGGCTGCCGTGGTGCGCGGCCACGGCCTCCTTGCCGAGGATGTCGCCCAGGTGCCGCGCCGCGCGCTCGGCCATGCGGCGCGTGTTGACGAACACCAGCGTGGTCATGTGCAGCCACACCAGCTCGGCCACGCGGGCGTACACCTGCGTCCACTGGTCGCCCGACATCACGGCTTCCAGCGGGGTCGGCGGCAGCTCGAGCGCCAGGTCCCGCTGCTTGGCATAGCCGATGTCGACGACGGCGCAGTCGGCCGTGCCGTCGGCGTGCAGCGCACCGGCGCCGACCAGGAAGCGCGCCACCTCGTCGATCGGCTTCTGCGTGGCCGACAGGCCGATGCGCACCGGCCGCGCGCCTGTGTGCGCCACGCACAGCGCCTGCAACCGTTCCAGCGACAGCGCGAGGTGGCTGCCGCGCTTGCTTGCGGCAATGGCGTGGATCTCGTCGACGATCACGCTGCGCACCGCCCCGAGCATCTTGCGGCCCGACGCCGAACCCAGCAGCACATAGAGCGACTCCGGCGTGGTCACCAGGATGTGCGGTGGCCGGCGCAGGCTCTGCTGGCGTTCGCGCTGCGGCGTGTCGCCGGTGCGCACGGCGGTGCGGATGTCGACGTCGGGCAGGCCGAGCGCCGCCAGCGCGGCGCGAATGCCCGCGAGCGGCGCGTCGAGGTTCAGGCGGATGTCGTTGGACAGCGCCTTCAGCGGCGAGACGTAGACGACGGCGGTTTCATCCGGCAGCCCGCCGGGTGCCAGCCCCCGGCGCACCAGGTCGTCCAGCGCGGCCAGGAAAGCGGTGAGCGTCTTGCCGGAGCCGGTGGGTGCCGCGACCAGCGTGTCGCGTCCGGCGCGAATCGCCGGCCACGCCGCGACCTGTGCGGACGTGGGGCGGGGAAAGGTTCCAAGGAACCACTGGGCGACGGCGGGGTGGAACGGGTTCAGGGTCACGGGGGCAAACAGGCACGCAACGGCATGCGCCTGCAGCCACGAAGATCGGGACTGCGCGGGCAAATGTCAAGGCGCCCCCTGCAGGCGCCGGTAGCGATCGCCGCTACGGCTCCATGTCCATCGACGGCACCAGCGCGACAAATGCCGCTCGCGCAGCGGCGCTTTCCCGGCTCTCGATGTGTTGCAGCGTTTCCGTGCCGTCGACACTCAGAAAGCCCATGCTGAACCGGCGAAATTGCCGTTTGTTGCTCTTGCCCCGATGCAGCAGACGTACCTCGCGGTGCCTGGGGTCGATCTCGATGCGTTCGTAGAGCCTGCGGACGTCGTCCGCCGGGCCTTCGAGGTACTGGCAGAACCTCTCGCCGTCGAACACGAGCAGGCCCGTGATGTGCACCTGGGCATTGGCTTGCCGGGCGTGGCGGGCAATCTTGCCAACCACGCCCAGTGGGGCCGCGGACGCGATCACACTGATGTAGAGCAGTTCGTGGAGGTCGGCTTCAGTTGGCATCGAGGCTCCCTCCCGGGAGCTAACTGAACTTCTCGTCTCGACGGACTACAGCCAGGCAGTGAGCGAGTGTGCGCCAAACGCCCTCGCACTGGTTGCCTGCTTTGGCGGCGACCGTGTCAGCTGCGGTCCGCCTGACCCGGAATGCGCTGCACGAAGTGAAGGAAGTTGTCCAGCTCGGTCGACTTGTCGAACACCGCGTCTGCACCCAGCGCCAGGCACTGCGCCCGCATCTCGCGTGTCGCATAGTTCGACAGGATCACCACGAGCTGGTGCGGCGCGCGCTGCTCGCAGCCGCGCAAGACCCCCAGCCCGGACCCTTCTTTCAAAAAGAGATCGACGACCGCGACGTCCCAGTCGCCGTCGTGCGACTTCAGCCAGTGAATGGCCTGCGCCTCGGTCTCGGCGGTTCCCAGCACACGGGCTCTGGTCAGGTCCTCGAGCGTGGGGATGAGCTGGTCGCGAATCGTCTTGTTGTCCTCGACGAGGAATGTGATGACAGCCATTTTTTTCCCTGAATTTTCTCTGAACGTCCCTGGTGCCAACGGTGAGGCGAACCCTGTACTGCCGTGGTGGTCCATGCACGCGTGTCGCTGTGAGCGGGTCTCCTACGCCGGCGCACGGCCGTTCGCAAGCTGCGGGCTGCGCAGGCGTCAAAAGACGATGGCGGTGCCGGAGCAGAAGCTTCGTGTGGCTGGAGGAACTACCGGCCGATCTCCATGCCCTGCGACCTCACGGATGTTGGCTTGCCCGCTGGAGGGACGTGCTGCATCGAGCTCAGCTGCGCCGCGTGCCCCCTGCCCGGGGCGCCGTGCCCAGCAGGTGCGCCAGCGGCAGCGCCGTCTCTGACTTGATCTCCCGCAGCACGATGCTCGAACGCACATGCGTCACGCCAGGCAGGCTGAACAGCACCTCGTGCAAGAAGCGCTCGTAGTGCTTCATGTCTGGCACGGTCACGTGGAGGATGTAGTCCGCCGGCCCGGTGGCCGACACGCAGCGGATGATCTGCGGGCTCGCGGCCACCACTTCCTCGAAGCGCTGCACCAGCGCCTCGCTGTGCCGGTCGAGGTTCACCTCGGCCACGGCCGACACATGCAGGCCGACCAGTTCGGGGTCGACCAGGGCGGTGTAGCCGCGGATCACGCCGGCCGCCTCCATCTCCTTGATGCGCTTCCAGCAGGGCGTGGGCGACAGCCCCACGGCCTCGGAGATCTGCTGCACCGTCTGCCGCCCGTCGTGCTGCAGTGCAGAAAGAATCTTGAGGCAATGCTCGTCAAGAGAAACAGAACCAACGTTCATGGCGAATTTCGAGAGGATTATTCTTCAAACAAGGGTCTGCGCCAGTGTATTGAAGAAACACTTCCTTCGGGTGCGGCAGAACAATTCCGGGCATGAACGCCCCACACACCGCAACCGCACTCAGACGGCCCGACTACCAGCTCTCCGACAACCTCTGGGCCGACGCCGGCTCGGTCTTCCTCACCGGCACGCAGGCGCTGATCCGTATCCTGGCGATGCAGGGCCGGCGCGACGCGGCGCGCGGCCTGCACACGCAGGGCTTCGTCAGCGGCTACCGCGGCTCGCCGCTGGGCATGGTCGACCAGGCCATCTGGAAGGCCGGCGAGCGCTTCAAGCAGACCGGCATCCGCTTCGTGCCTGCCGTCAACGAGGAGCTGGCCGCCACGCAGGTGCTGGGCACGCAACGCGTCGAGTCCGACCCCGAGCGCACCGTCGAGGGCGTGTACGCCATGTGGTACGGCAAGGGCCCGGGGGTGGACCGGGCGGGCGACGCACTCAAGCACGGCAATGCCTACGGCTCGTCGCCGCACGGCGGCGTGCTGGTGGTGGCGGGCGATGACCACGGCTGCGTGTCGTCGTCGATGCCGCACCAGAGCGACCACGCCTTCATGGCCTGGCGCATGCCCGTGATGCAGCCCGCCAGCGTGGCCGAGTACCTGGAGTTCGGCCTGTACGGCTACGAGCTCTCGCGCTATTCGGGCGCATGGGTCGGCATGGCGGCGCTGTCCGAAATCGTCGAGAGCGCGGGCACCGTGGACCTCGATGCGGTGAATGCGCGCGTGGCCGCCTGGGAAGACGCCGACGCCGTGCGCGCCGCCACCGGCCACCGCGCACCGACCGACGGCCTGCACTACCGCTGGCCCGACCTGCCGTCGCTGCGCATCGAGTCGCGCCTCGAAGACAAGCTTGCGGCCGTGGCCGCCTTCACGCAGCGCAACAGCATCGACCGCCACGTCATCGTGAGCCCGCATGCCAAGGTGGGCATCGTCACCTGCGGCAAGGCGCACCACGACCTGATGGAGGTGCTGCGCCGGCTCGAACTCTCGCCCGAGCAGCTCGCGCGCGCCGGCGTGCGGCTCTACAAGGTGGGCCTGAGCTTTCCGCTGGAGCAGACGCGCCTGAAGGCCTTTGCGCAGGGGCTCGACGAGATCCTCGTCGTCGAAGAAAAGGGTGCGGTGGTCGAGACGCAGCTGCGCGACATCTTCTACAACGCGCCTGCCGGTGCGCGCCCCGTGCTCGTGGGAAAGCACGACCGCGCGGGCCTGCCGCTGGTGTCGGCCCTGGGTGAGCTGCGCCCCTCGCGCCTCATCGAGCTGGTCGCGCACTGGCTGGCCGTGCACTTCCCCGACAACCACGACCTGGGTGACCACCTGCAGCATGTGCGCGACTTCACGCCGCCCGAGCTGCTGGGCAACGCGAGCGACGCCGTCAAGCGGCTGCCGTACTTCTGCGCCGGCTGCCCGCACAACACCAGCACCAAGGTGCCCGAAGGCTCCACCGCGCGCGCGGGCATCGGTTGCCACTTCATGGCCAACTGGATGGACCGCAGCACGGCAGGGCTCATACAGATGGGCGGGGAGGGCGTCGACTGGATCTCGCACGCCATGTTCACGAAGACGCCGCACGTGTTCCAGAACCTGGGCGACGGCACCTACTACCACTCGGGCTACCTCGCGATCCGCCAGGCCGTGGCCGCCAAGGCCACGCTCACCTACAAGATCCTGTTCAACGACGCGGTCGCCATGACCGGCGGGCAGCCGGTCGACGGCGTCATCAGCGTGGACGCCATCGCGCGGCAGGTCGAGTCCGAAGGCGTGACCAAGGTGGTGGTCGTGAGCGATGCCATCGGCAACTACGACGCCATCAGGAACCGCTTTCCGGCGGGCACCGAGTTCCACGACCGCGCCGCGCTCGACGAGGTGCAGCGCCGCCTGCGCGAGATGCCCGGCGTGACCGTGCTCATCTACGAGCAGACCTGCGCCGCCGAGAAGCGCCGCCGCCGCAAGAAGGGCGAGCTGGCCGAACCGCCCAAGCGCCTCTTCATCAACGAAGCGGTGTGCGAAGGCTGCGGCGACTGCACCGTGCAGAGCAACTGCGTGGCCGTGCTGCCGCAGGAAACGCCGATGGGCCGCAAGCGCAAGATCGACCAGACCAGCTGCAACAAGGACTACTCCTGCGCCAAGGGCTTCTGCCCCAGCTTCGTGGGCGTCACCGGCGGCAAGCTGCGCCGCAAGAGCGGCGCGCTGGCCGCGGGGCGCGATGCCTTCCTGCACCGCGTGGCCGCGCTGCCGCACCCCGCGCCGCACGCATGGAGCGCGCCGTACGACCTGCTCGTGACCGGCGTGGGCGGCACCGGCGTGGTGACGGTGGGCGCGGTCATCGCCATGGCCGCGCACCTCGAAGGCAAGTCCGCCAGCGTGCTCGACTTCATGGGCTTCGCGCAGAAGGGCGGCTCGGTGCTGAGCTTCGTGCGCCTGGCCGATGCGCCCGAGCGGCTGAACCAGGTGCGCATCGACACCCAGCAGGCCGACGCCATCCTGGCGTGCGACGTGGTGGTGGGCGCATCGGCCGATGCCCTGCAGACCGTGCGGCACGGACGCACGCGCGTGCTCGCCAACATCCACGAGATCCCGGTGGCCGAGTCGCTGCGCAACCCCGATGCCGACCTGCACGTCGACCTGCTGCTGGAGAAGATGCGCTTCGTCGCGGGCGAGGAGCAGGTCGAGACCTTCGACGCGCAGAGCCTGGCCGAGGAGTTCCTGGGCGACACGCTGGCCGCCAACATCGTGGCGACCGGCTACGCATGGCAGCGCGGCCTGGTGCCGCTGAGCCTGGAGGCGTTGATGCATGCGATCGAACTCAACGGTGTGGCGGTGGCGGCCAACCAGTCGGCCTTTTCGCTGGGGCGGCTCGCTGCGGGCGACCCTGCCGCGCTCGACCAGTTGCGCGCGGCGCCGATGAATGCGCAAGCGCAGCAGGCCGACGAGCGCCCGCTGGAAACGCTGCTGGCCGATGCGCGCCGCCATCTCACCGGCTACCAGAACGCCGCGTGGGCATCACGTTTCGAGACGCGCATTCGCGCGCTGCAGCAGGCCGAGTCCGCACTGCCGGGCGGCGATGCCAGCCTGCCCTTCACGCGCAACGCGGCGCGCAGCCTGCTCAAGCTCATGAGCTACAAGGACGAGTACGAAGTGGCGCGGCTCTACACCGACGGCGCCTTCCTGCAGAAGCTCAAGGACCAGTTCGAAGGCGACCTGAAGCTCGAGTTTCATATGGCCCCGCCGCTGCTCGCGCGCCCCGCGAACGGGCAGGCGCCGGTCAAGGTGCGCCTGGGCGCCTGGATGCTG
This sequence comes from Variovorax pasteuri, assembly GCF_051216435.1. NCBI lineage: Bacteria > Pseudomonadati > Pseudomonadota > Betaproteobacteria > Burkholderiales > Comamonadaceae > Variovorax > Variovorax pasteuri. Next base: position 147,490 of record NZ_JBPJZS010000005.1, on the reverse strand, counting down.
CCGGCCATGAAGTGGCTGGCGCACGGCAAGCGGCTGCGCGGCACCGCCTTCGACCTGTTCGGCTACACCGAAGAGCGCCGCATCGAGCGCGAGCTGATCGCGCACTTCGACGGCCTGCTGCAGGACATGTGCACCGAGCTCACCGCCGACAACCAATCGACCGCCGCGCGCGTGGCCGTGCTGCCGATGTCGGTGCGCGGCTTCGGTCATGTGAAGCTCGCCAACCTCGCGTCGGCGCGCGTTCGCGAAGCCGAGCTGCTGCACCGCTTTGCGCCGTCGCGTTATGCGAAGCCGGCGTCGGCCGAAGGCGCGCCTGCCGCAGGCCAGATTCGCGGCATCGCGATCGTGGCCGGCTCAGGGGCTTGAGGTGCGCGCGCCGCTCAGGCTTGCGACTGAAGGCTCACGATTTCCTGCTTGAGAAAAGCGAGAAAGGGCTCCCGAAGCGCTGCCTCCATGTGCGCGGGCAGCGCGACGGGCTCATTCGAGCCGGTCAGCAGCTCGTCGCCCTTTTCCGTGATTTGCAGCGCGCTGGCATCCACGCTCTGCAACGCGATGCGCACCGGCGCTTCCATCAGGTCCTTGCCGTACAACGCCTGCTTGGTCAGTGCAAGGCCGTAAGGACCGCCGAACAGCGGGAAATCCACCAGCGCGAACTGCAGCGTTTCATTGGCAGGAACCTGGAACTTGCCAGACACCTTGCCGAGCTTTTTTGACAGCTTGGGGTTGAGCGGGTCGAGCAGCGTATCGGCCGCGTTGTGGTCGGCAACCAGTTCGGACAACTTCCATGTGCGCTGCGGTGCCTGCCGCTGGCTGGCATGTTGCGCGTGGTATTCGACCGCTGCGCTTACCACCGGCGCCAGCAGCGCGCCGCATCGCTCGAGCAGCATCGGCTCGGGCACGCCCGACACGCCGGCCCAGTCCTTCCAGGATTTGTAGCGTTCGAGCAGCGTCGATACGAAAGAGGGCACCTCGCCGATGCGCCCGGGCAGCACGTGGCTTTGCGCCATTGGCGCCGCCAGCAGCACCGTGAAGTCGTCCTGCACGTACATCGCCTGGTCGGTCAGCAGAAACCCCTGCGACGTGCGCTTGCCGCTGAGCCGACTCATCGCGTGATAGCCGAGAAACAGAAGCGGAATCTCGTCGCCCACGTGGGGCTTGGGCAGGTACATCTGCTCGACGGCCTGCGCGAAAACCTGCGGTGCGTCTTCGTGGTCGGGGTGGTCGGTTTGGTCGGGCAGGAAGAGGAAGGCAGACAGGCCGGAATCCGGCAAGGTGCTGATGCGCTGCTGGACTTGCGAGCGCAACGCCATGCCGTGTCGCGAAAGCTCGGGCGGCAGCGTGCCCAAGTGGTCGTTGAAAGACGAAAAGACGAGTGTCATTCTGGATCCTCCCTGATGTCGTTGATTTGATGCCGAAGTAGATGTGAGCCCCCGGGGGGCGGACAAAAACCTGGACGGTTTATGCCATGAGCCCCAAGCCTCGTCGAGCCCGACTGCTCGGATTCGATCTTCGTAGGAATGCATGAACTACTTTCAGGCAGTCCAGGTTCTTGTTCGCATCCCCGCTGGCTCACTTTTCGGTCGGCGCCAACACGCATCCACACATCGAGCATCAAGTCCGGGATTGCAGCCCGAGGTCCGTCTACGCGATGTTCAGACCCACAAGAAAGCGAAGCACCACCGAGTTGAAAAGCGCGGGGTTGTCGCGATGCACGCCATGTCCTGCTGCCGGAACTTCGATCATGCGTGCATGTGGCATCAGTGCCGCCAGCGCGCTGGATACCGCCCGGTGGATGGGTTGCGTTCGTTCGCCGCGCAGCAGCAATGTCGGGATCTGGAGCGCAGCAAGCGCCTCGACGTCCAGCGCGGGATAGGGCTCGCTCGACAAGGCGAGCGCGCGCATCGCCTGCGCGTTGCGACGGCGTCCTGCCAGCCCGGCTTCTGACATCGCCTCCTTGCTGTCGCGCCCGTTGATTCCCCCGGTCAGGATGTCGATCGCACGGTCGACCTCGCCCGCTGCAAACGCCGCGTCCGCCGGCCGCAGCACGTCGCGCTCGAAGAGTTCGCGGGCCTCTCGTCCGCCGGGCACCCGGTCTGCGAAAGGCAGCACGGGTGGCTCCGTCAACGCCAAGGCTCGAACTTTCTCCGGCCAGCGCAGGGCCAGCGCGAGCGCGGTGTACGCGCCGTAGGACGTGCCTACCAATACCGCAGGCGCGGCGTGAATGGCGTCCATGAAACCGGCAAGGTCCTGCGCCTCGTCGGTGACCGAGTGAGTGGTACTGCCCAGGAGGTTGCGGTTCGGTGAACTGAAGCGGCGGCTGTAGGTGATGCAGCGAAAGTGCGGCACAAATGCCTGCCACTGCGGCGCCCACGACTGCCAATCGCCCATGCCGCCATGCACGAAGATCAGCGGGGTGCCGATGCCGGCCTCGGCATAGTGGATTTCGATGCCGTTGCCAATGTCTGTCCGGTTCAGCGGTAGCGATGTCAGGCTCAATTTCTACTCCGGCTTGACGTTGGCGAGCAGGGGACGCACGCGCTCTTCTTCCTGGGCGAGGAACCGGCCGAAGGCGGCGGGTTCGGCAAATTCGGCCACCACGCTGCCCGACTTGAATTCGGCTTCCCGGTAGCTTGCGCTGGCCATGATCTCGCGCACCGCGCTGCTCAGGCGGGCCACCACCGCGGGAGGCATGCGCGCAGGACCTATGAGCCCGGTCCAGAGGTCGGCCTGCACGTTCTTGACTGTCTTGCCCTCGTTCACGGTGGGTATGTTGGCGGCCGTCGGGTCGCGGTGCATCGAGATGATGCCGATGGCCTTGAGCTTGCCGTCGCGGATGAACGGCAGCGCCGAAGTCAGCGCGATCGTGCCGAGTTGCACCTGCCCCGCGACAAGGTCGTTGAGCAGCGGCGAGCCGCCCTTGTAGACAACGTGGGTCATCTTGAAGCCGCCTGCGTCGGCCAGCATCGTGCCGCCGAAGGTCTGCATCGTGGCCGTGCCGGTGGCGCCGGACAGAAGAGGTTCGCGACTCTTGCGGCCCAGTTCGCTCAGCTCGTCGACAGTGTTGGCGCCGAACCCTGGATGCGCGACCAGCACCGTCGAGTTGTTGGATATCTTTGCGATGGGCGTGAAATCGCGCGCTGTGTAGCCCGCCTTCATCACGGGCGGCGCAACCACCAGTTCATTGACCGTGCCGATCATCAACGTGTAGCCGTCAGGCTGCGTGCGCAGCATGCGCTTGCCGGCCACTGTGCCCGAGGCGCCGGCCACGTTGTCGACGATCACGCTCTGCCCCAGACGCTTGCCAAGCTCGAGCGACAGTCCACGGGCCACGCGGTCGACGGCCGCGCCCGGCGGGTAGGGAACGATCAGCGTGATGGGCTTGTCGGGATAGGTCTGCGCAAAGGAGGGCAAGACGCACGCGGCGGCGCAAGCCAGGAGCAGCGACGCGCGCAGGCGTCGTCCGTGTTTGAAGGGGGCCAAGTGATGTCTCCGGTTCGATGTTTTGTGGTCTGCAGTTTGGTCGTTGAAGCGATAGACTTCCAATCGATTTTTGCCAGTTGCTATCGGCATCTCCAATACCTTCAGACGCATGACCCTGTCCGCCACCGTACTGCGAAACCGCCTGCTGAGCCGCGCGCGCATGCGCCATCTCGAGGTGTTCGTTCGCACCGCCGATCTGGGCTCCGTCAAGCGCGCTTCCGAAGCGATCGGCATGGCGCAGCCGACCGCCACGCAGGCGCTGTCGGACCTCGAAGCGCTGCTTGGCAGCGCGTTGTTCCTGCGGCATTCGAAAGGCATGTCCGCCACTGCACTGGGTGTTGCGCTGCTGCCGATGGCGCGGCGCATGCTGGCGCTGGTGGACGAAGCCGCCACGCAAACGGTGGCCATCACAAGCCGTGCCGGTTCGGTGGTTCGCGTGGCGGCCATTGCCGCAGGCATCAGCAGCCTGCTTGGCGACGCATTGCCGGCGTTCGCCGGCGCCCACCCTGACATCGTCGTGCAGTTGCAAGAGGCCGATGCGGCCAATCAGCCTTCGCTGCTGACCGCGGGCGAGATCGACTGTTTCGTGTGCCGCGCGCCAGAGGTCCTGCCTGAGGGTTGGGAATTCATCGCGTTGCAGCAAGACCGCTTTGCCGTTGTCGCTGCGCCGGGCCATCCGCTGGCATTGAAGAAGAAGGTGTCGCTGGCGCAGTTGGAGGCCGCGACCTGGCTCACAACGCCAGCGCCGGTGGCGGCACGTCAGGCCTTCGACGAGCTCTTCGCGGACTCCGCGCAGCCGCCGAAGACCTGCAATGTCCTGACTACCTCACCGACGATGGTCTGGGCGCTGCTTGCCAAGGAGGAACTGTTGGCGCTATTGCCGTGCAGCGTCGTGCGGCATCTGCTGGACGGGGGCCATCTGGTCGAAGTGCATTGGCATGCGCCTGCGGCATTTCGCGACATTGGCATCCTGCTGCCTTTGCGCGAGCGCAGCGGTGCGCTGGACCGCCTTGCAACTTTTCTCACTGCGAGGTCAGCGCCTTCTCGCACCAAGCGGCCTGCGTCGTGAGGCGGCAGCACACCCTGGCCGTGACGCACGACTTCGTCGCGAGCTTTCTGGAAGATGGTGCTGTGACGTGTTGCTCTCGGTGTCATCGGCCCTCGACTGCTACGTCGAGGGCGCTGCGCAGGAACGCAAGCATTTGCGGCTTGGCGTAAGTACGCTCTCTTGAACCTTCCACAACGGCATGCGGTTTCGCCCACACAGTTCGCCGCGGCTCAGACCGCCTGCCGCTTCTTTCCTGCAGACCTCGGCGCCTCGCTTCGCGCCAGCCAGAGTCCGCTTGCAACGATCAATGCTCCGCCGCCCAGCGTCCATGCATCGGGCGCGGCCTTCCATATCCACCAGTCGAGCATCAACGCCCATGCAAGGGCGCTGTATTCGAACGGAGCGATGGCTGCGGCCTGGCCGTGCCGGAAGGCTTCGGCGATGGCCATCTGGCCCAGGAAGCCGCTGATGGCCAGGCCCGCGAGCACCCACATGTGCTGGGGCTGAATGGGCACCCATTGCGGTGCTGCCAACAAGGTGCCCCCCACCGCCATGCCGGCGGTCGTCCAGAAGACCAAGGCGGCGCGGGGTTCCGTGCGGCTGATGAGCCGGCCCAGCATGTTCGACAGCGCATAGAAGACCGCGGCGACCAGCACCGCCAGCGCGCCCATCGAGAGAAAGGCGCCCTGCTCGGGCCGCAGTGCGATCACCACGCCGATGAAGCCCAGCCCGATGGCGATCCAGTGCCGTGGCTGCACCGACTCGCCCAGCATCGGCACGGCGATGAGCACCATCAACAGCGGGGCGATGAAGGTGAGCGTGTAGGCCTCGGCCAGGCCGAGGGTCTTCAGGCCATGCACGAAGAGCACCAGCATCGCCATGTTCAGCACGGTGCGCAGCAGGTGCAGCCGCCAACGCAGCCGGCGGTTGAAGACGCCGCCGGCCTCGCGCCGCCATGCGATGTACAGGCAGACCAGGGGCAGCGCGGTGAGGCCGCGCAGCGCCATCACCTGCACCGGCGGGTAGTGCCCGGCCAGGTTCTTGAGCAGCGCGTCCATGCAGGCAAAGAAGGCGCAGGCCAACAGCATCGCAGCGATGCCGCGCAGGGTTCCGGTCGGGTGCATGGGAGGTTTGTCTTGCGGCTGTGGCCGGGCAGGGGCCTTGTTCTTGACCGCCTAGCATAGGCGCTGCCAGCGGTCGGCCGACGGTGCGGTGCCGGGTGGTCACTTTGCGCACGGAGCGTGCGCAAGCTCGACCCCCGAGGGCTCGTGTTTCTGCGGGATTCCACCAAGTCTTGCGAGCCGCCAGTGCGGCGCATACTCGCCGCAGAGCCGCGCGCCGGCCCCTTCGGGCTCCCGGGCGACCGTCAGGAGACAACGCTTTGCAGCGAACCGACATAGCCAACCCGGCCTACTTTCACAAGGTGGTCGATTGCCAGTACGCCTGTCCGGCGCACACGCCCGTCCCCGAATACATCCGCATGATCGCGCAGCGCCGCTATGGCGACGCCTACATGATCAATTGGGTGTCCAACGTCTTTCCCGGCATCCTGGGGCGCACCTGCGACCGGCCCTGCGAGCCTGCCTGCAGGCGTGGGCGTGTGGAGGAAAGCAACGCCCAGGCCCCCGAACCGGTGGCGATCTGCCGGCTCAAGCGCGTGGCGGCCGACATGAAGGACGACGTGCGCGCGCGCATGCCCAAGCCCGGGCCGAAGAACGGCAAGCGCATTGCCTGCGTCGGCGCCGGCCCTGCGTCGCTCACCGTTGCGCGCGACCTGGCACCGCTGGGCTACGAGGTGACGGTGTTCGACGCCGAGGCCAAGGCCGGCGGCTTCATCCGCACCCAGATCCCGCGCTTTCGCCTGCCGGAGTCGGTGATCGACGAGGAGACGGGCTACATCCTGGACCTGGGCGTCGATTTCCGCGGCGGTGAGCGCATCGGCTCGATGAAGGCCTTGATGGCGCAGGGCTGGGACGCGATCTTCGTCGGCTGCGGCGCGCCGCGCGGACGCGACCTCGACGTGCCCGGCCGCCAGGAAGCGGCCGCCAGCATCCACATCGGCATCGACTGGCTCAACTCGGTGTCGTTCGGCCACGTCAGCAGCATCGGGCGGCGCGTGATCGTGCTGGGCGGCGGCAACACGGCCATGGACTGCTGCCGGTCGGCGCGCCGCCTGGGCGGCACCGACGTGAAGGTCGTCGTGCGCAGCGGCTTCGACGAAATGAAGGCTTCGCCCTGGGAAAAGGAAGACGCCCAGCACGAAGGCATTCCGATCATCGACTTCCACGTGCCCAAGGCCTTCGTGCACGAGGAGGGCAAGTTGCTGGGCATGCGCTTCGAGATTGTCCGTGCCGAATACGACGACCAGGGCCGCCGCACGCTGGTGCCCACGGGCGAGCCCGACGCCTACTTCGAATGCGACGAGGTGCTGGTCGCGGTGGGGCAGGAAAACGCCTTCCCCTGGATCGAGCGCGACTGCGGCGTCGGCTTCGACAAGTCGGGCCTGCCGACGCTCGACAAGAACACCTTCCAGTCGACGGTGCCCCACGTGTTCTTCGGCGGCGACGCGGCCTTCGGCCCCAAGAACATCATCACGGCCGTGGCCCACGGCCATGAGGCCGCGGTGTCGATCGACAAGCTGCTGCGCGCCGAGCCGGTGTATGTGCGCCCCGCGCCCATGACCAACCTGGTGTCGCAGAAGATGGGCATCCACGAGTGGAGCTACGACAACGACACCTCCAACGACCTGCGCTACAAGGTGCCATGGGCCAAGGCCGAGACGGCGCTGGCGAACATTCGCGTGGAGGTGGAGCTGGGCTTCGATGCCGCCACCGCCTTCAAGGAGGCCGAGCGCTGCCTGAACTGCGATGTGCAGACCGTGTTCACCGAGCCCGCCTGCATCGAATGCGATGCCTGCGTGGACATCTGCCCGATGGACTGCATCAGCTTCATCGACAACGCGGACGAAGCCGAACTGCGGCCCCGGCTGAAGGCGCCGGCGCTCAACCTGGCGCAAGACCTGTACGTGTCCGGCGGGCTCAAGACAGGCCGCGTGATGGTCAAGGACGAAGACGTCTGCCTGCACTGCGGCCTGTGCGCTGAGCGCTGCCCCACGGGCGCCTGGGACATGCAGAAATTCCTGCTGAAGATGACGCCCGCAGGGCAGGGGGTGGCGGCATGAGCGCCATTCCACAGATCGAAGGCGTCAACGACTTCGTCATCAAGTTCGCCAACGTCAACGGCTCGGGTTCGGCCTCGGCCAACGAGCTGTTCGCCAAGGCCATCCTGCGCATGGGCGTGCCGGTGAGCCCGCGCAACATCTTCCCGAGCAACATCCAGGGCCTGCCGACCTGGTACGAGGTGCGCGTGACCGAAGAGGGCCACCTGGGGCGGCGCGGCGGCACCGACATGATGGTGGCGATGAACCCCCAGACCTGGGACGCCGACGTGGCCGAGCTGGAGCCCGGCGGCTATCTCTTCTACGACAGCACGCGCCCGCTGCCGCCCTCGAAATTCCGCAGCGACATCCGCGTGATCGGCATGCCGCTCACCGAGATCTGCAACGCCGTCTATCAAGACCCGCGCCAGCGCCAGCTGTTCAAGAACATCGTGTACGTGGGCGCGCTGGCCATCCTGCTCGGCATCGAACCCGAGGTGGTCGAGAAGCTGTTCGGCGAGCAGTACAAGGGCAAAGAGAAGTTGCTGGCCTCCAACGTGCAGGCGCTGCACCTGGGCTGCGACTTCGCGCGGGAAAACCTGCGCGAACCCGTGGGCCTGCAGGTGCGGCGTGCCGACCGGGTGGGCAACCGCATCTTCGTGGACGGCAACAGCGCTGCGGCACTTGGCTGCGTGTACGGCGGCGCCACCGTTGCGGCCTGGTATCCGATCACGCCGTCTTCTTCGGTGGCCGAGGCCTTCCAGAAGTACTGCAACAAGTTCCGCGTCGATCCGGCCACGGGCCAGCACCGTTTTGCCATCGTGCAGGCCGAAGACGAGCTCGCCTCCATCGGCATGGTGGTGGGCGCCGGCTGGAACGGCGCGCGCGCCTTCACGCCGACCTCGGGGCCGGGCATTTCGCTGATGACCGAGTTCATCGGCCTGGCCTACTTTGCGGAGATCCCGGTCACGCTCATCAACGTGCAGCGCGGGGGCCCTTCCACCGGCATGCCCACGCGCACGCAGCAGGCCGACATTCTTTCGTGCGCATATGCGTCGCATGGCGACACCAAGCACGTGCTGCTGTTCCCCGAAGACCCGCACGAGTGCTTCGAGCACGCGGCCGCCGCACTGGACCTGGCCGACCGGCTGCAGACGCCCGTGTTCCTGATGACCGACCTGGACATCGGCATGAACCAGCGCCTGTGCGCGCCCTTTGCGTGGGACGACAGCAAGGCCTACGACCGCGGCAAGGTCATGACCGCCGAAGAGCTGGAGGCGGGCCGCGACTTCGGCCGCTACAAGGACGTGGACGGCGACGGCATTCCCTGGCGCACGCTGCCGGGCACGCACCCGACCAAGGGCAGCTACTTCACGCGCGGCACCACGCGCGATGCCTACGCCCGATATTCGGAGCGCGGGCCCGACTACATCTACAACATGGAGCGGCTGCTGAAGAAGTTTGCGACCGCGGCCACGCTGGTGCCGCAGCCGGTGCCGCGGCCGGCCGCGCAGGCCACCGAGCTGGGCGTGATCTATTTCGGTTCGACCAGCCCGTCGATGCACGAGGCGCTGGATGCGCTGGAGGCGCAGGGCATCCACCTGGACGCGCTGCGGCTGCGCGCCTTTCCTTTCCCCGAGAGCGTGGTGCAGTTCCTGGCGCAGCACAGGCAGGTGTTCGTGGTCGAGCAGAACCGCGACGCGCAGATGCGCAGCCTGCTGCTCAACGAGCTGGACGCCGACCCGGCCCGGCTGGTGCGGGTGCTGCATTTCGACGGCACGCCCATCACGGCGCGTTTCATCGTCGAGGCGATCGGCACGCATCTGAAGCAGGCGCAGGCGCAGGCGCAGGCACAGGCGTCCCGCGCCACCCCCATGAAGGAATGGAAGGAATCCGCATGACCTACCTTGCCAAGCCACGCCTGCGCCACCCGACGCTGGCCACCAACAAGGTCGGCTACACGCGGCGCGACTACGAGGGCAAGATCTCCACGCTGTGCGCCGGTTGCGGCCACGACTCGATCTCCGCCGCCATCATCGAGGCCTGCTGGGAGCTGGACATCGAGCCGCACCGCGTGGCCAAGCTCTCGGGCATCGGCTGCAGCTCCAAGACGCCCGACTATTTCCTGGGCGCGTCGCACGGCTTCAACACCGTGCACGGCCGCATGCCCAGCGTGCTGACCGGCGCCAACCTGGCCAACCGCGACCTGCTGTACCTGGGCGTGTCGGGCGACGGCGATTCGGCCTCCATCGGCCTGGGCCAGTTCGCCCACGCCATGCGGCGCGGCGTGCGCATGGCCTACATCGTGGAGAACAATGGGGTCTACGGCCTCACCAAGGGCCAGTTCTCGGCCACCGCCGACCAGGGCTCCAAGAGCAAGAAGGGCGTCGTCAACACCGACAGCCCGGTGGACCTGGTGGCCATGGCGCTGCAGCTGGGTGCCAGCTACGTGGGCCGCGGCTTCTCGGGCAACAAGGCGCAGCTGGTGCCGCTGATCAAGGGGGCCATCAGCCACGGCGGGTCGGCCTTCATCGACGTGCTCAGCCCCTGCGTTGCCTTCAACAACCACCCCGGCAGCACCAAGAGCTACGACTACGTGCGCGAGCACAACGAGGCGGTGAGCCGCATCGACTTCATCAGCGGGCGGGAAGAAATCACCGTCGACATGGGGCCGGGCGAAGTGCTGGACGTGCGCCAGCACGACGGCACGCTGCTGCGCCTGCGCAGCCTGCACCCCGACTACAACCCCGGCGACCGCTACGCCGCCATGGCCTACATGCAGCGGCACCACGAGATGGGCGAGGTGGTGACGGGCCTGCTCTACGTCGACCCGCTGGCCACCGACCTGCACACGGCGCTCAACACCAGCGACCGGCCGCTCAACGCGCTGGGCCCGGCCCAGCTCTGCCCCGGCGCCCAGGCGCTGGAGCGGCTCAACGCCTCCTTGCGCTGAGCGGCGGCCGGGCGCACCATCACGCCACTTCCGGAGGTCGCACCATGGCCGAGCGCACTGTTTTTCAGTCCATCTCGCGCACGCATGTCGTCAGCCTGGGCCCGCAGGCCAGCGTGCGCGATGCCGCCTGCGTGATGACGCGTGCCAACTGCGGCAGCGTGCTCGTCATGGAGCTGCCAGACACCCTGCTGGGCATCCTGACCGAGCGCGACCTGATGACCCGGGTGCTGGCCCGCGGGCTCGACGCCGATCGCACGGCGGTGCGCGAGGTGATGACCCCCAACCCGATCTGCGTGCCACCCGACATGCGGGTGTCCGACGCCGTGGTGCTGATGCTCGAACGGGGCTTTCGCCATCTGCCGCTGGTGTCGGGAACGAAGATTCTCGGCGTGTTCTCGGTGCGCGACGCGCTGCCGCGGGAGATCGGCACGGCGCTGAGCCAGACGGAGTTCAACGAGCAGGGGAAGGATGTTCTGGGGTGAGGAACGGCATGGGAGCCCTGCGGTTCCTTTGCCGCTGTCGCCGTGCTTCGCGCGGCTGCGTTCGCGTACCTGTCGGACTTGTGGCTCAACTTTGCGGCCGTGGGCATTCATGTGCCGCAGCTCGACCGCGATGGGGAGCGGCTGCATGTGGCGAGCCTGAACCATGCGATCTGGTTTCATCGGCCGTTCAGGGTGGATGGGTGGCTTTGCTTTGAGGTGCAGAGTCCTTGTGCGGGGAGGGGCGCGGGCTTTCTGTGGCTGCCGTTTATGACGTGGACGGTGTGCTCGTGGCTAGTGCTACTCAGGCATGTTTGAGTACGCTTGGAAGTATCTGAGTCTGAAGGATCGCTTGCCCTCGGACCTTTGATAAGGGCGACCGATTCTTCAACGGTCACAAATTCGGGTTCGTAGAGTTGCTCCAGAGCCGTCTTAGGTGCACACATGCGCGTCCACGCTACCGACCGAATACTTTGATGGATGGGCACCGATGATTCCGCCAGCCGTTAGTTGTTGAGCTTCAAAGGTGAGTCGCGGGCGTGCCCTCCAAAAAGATGTTGACTGGACAAAGAGTCATCATCATGTAACCATTCATTGCCTTTTTATGCCGCATTCCTACACGGGGCGGAACATTCCAAGCTTAATCGCGCACGCATGACATCAAAATAATGAACAATTTGGCGGACATTCAATACAGGCGTATCTCAGTGGACAAACAACAGGTTCTTGAAGCATCCGAGTTTGGCAGCCAGATTGCTGAGGATGAGATAGGAAAGCTGAGTCACTATTTTGTTGAAACAGAGCAATGGCGAAAATTCTATTCAGGCGAGTGCGATATTGTTTTTGGGGCCAAAGGATCGGGGAAAAGCGCACTTTATTCCCTTCTCACGTCTAAAAAAGAAGAATTCCGACTCGGAAAACGAACCATTTTTTTGCAAGCTGAAAATCCCCGGGGGTTGCCGGCATTTAGGGATATTGAGCAAATCACAAATGGACATCATCTGTCAGATGACCATTTCCGAAGTTTGTGGAAAATATATTTTCTTTCCATTCTTGCGCATCAAATCCGTCATCAATTAGAAGCTACAAAGTCGATTAACAAGGAATGCTCGGAAGTAATTGAGGCATTGGTGAGTAATGGGCTGCTTGAGCGAAATGCCAACCTCGTTTCTCGACTCAGGGCAGCTTGGAGTTATCTGCGTCAGATATTGCCCAGTGTTGAAGGAGGGATAACTGATCCCGGATCGGGGTTGAAAATCACAGGGAAAATAACTCTTGGAGAGCCGAGCCCTGCTCAGATTAAAGAGGGTTTCATTTCTATCGACGCCCTACTGGCGAAATTGAATATTGGTTTTTCGAAGCAAACGATAACAGCGTGGATCGTTCTTGATCGTTTAGACGTCGCGTTTGCAGATAGCGATGCGCTTGAGGCGTGTGCAATACGGTCACTATTTCGGGTTTATCTCGATATGGTTGTGTATTCTCAATTCAAGGTAAAGATTTTTCTTCGAGACGATATCTGGAAGAAGGTTGTGGCAACAGGGTTTAGAGAAGCAAGTCATATCACTCGAGTAATTACATTGAATTGGGATAATCAATCCATTCTAAACCTTATAGTTAATAGATTGGTGTCAAACGAGGGAGTCTGTGGATATTACCAAGTTGACCCTGGAAAAATCATGAGCGACTTGACGCTCCAAGAAGAATTTTTCTACAAGGTATTTCCTAGGCAAGTGGAGAAAGGCCCTAAAAAACCAAAAACTTTAGACTGGATGCTGACTCGATTGGCGGATGGCACCGGTCGAACTGCACCACGAGAGATTATTCATTTGCTCAATGCTGCGCGCGAGATGCAGTTAAATAACTATCGATTGGGAAAGCGGCATCCTGATGACGGATATCTTATTGATAATTCCCCGCTTCAAGAGGCGCTGCCGGTTGTTTCCGAGACTCGGTTTAAACAAACTCTGTGCGCAGAACATCCTTCATTAATTCGTCATTTGTACAAGTTGGAGCGCGAAAAATCCGAGCAGAACTTAGATACGCTACGCGTAATTTGGGGCGAAGATGAGAAAGACGCCTCCCGAGTTGCAGACAAGTTGGTTGACATTGGATTTTTTGCATCACGAGGCACAAAGCTTGCGCCAGTGTTCTGGGTGCCGTATTTATATAGAGACGCGCTCAAGATGGTGCAAGGGTCTGCTGCGCGGAAATCGCGGGCCAAAAAAGCTTCGCCTGATAGCGGGGCTTGAGCCCGGCCTAATTGGAAACAATGATTGCAGGCTGTACGCTGAAGATGCGACGCTGGCTGGTTGATTAGCCCTCAGCGAGGCTAGGAAGCTGCGCGCGCTGAAGCACTCCGCTTTACGAGCGAGCTGCGAAATTCGCAGCTCGCTAGACCAGCCACTACCCGCCAGTCTCAGACGCGCCCTTGCGCGCCTTCTCGTTCAGTTGAAACAACTCCCCAGCCTTCCGCGCCAGTTCAGCCGCAAGCCAAAGCAAGTTGTCCAGTTGTCGAGGCCCATCCCCGCTGCACCAGTCGATGTCTTCCCCATGGCAGACCCACAGGAGAGCTTCGAGCTGAGAGAGGGTGTTTTCAAGAAGATCCGCCGGGTCTTGGGCGTTGTCTTCGGAAGCTCCGGGCGTGGGTGGCCGGGCTATAGTCTTGGTAGCCATTTTTGTGCTTTCCTTTAGAGGTTGGTGCACGGATTTGGTTAGACGGTCGGGGTGCTAGTAACACCCCGGCCGTCGCCTTTGATACCTCGCATCTGCATCGCTGCTTTCGCACCGACAACCTGCCGCGAGGCAAGCAGCCTTCAAACATTCAGTGGTTGCGTGTGTAGCGCCTTCCTTGTCCCCTAGTTGGGGTAGTGAGTGACAGGGGCATTCACTGTAGAGAATGGCTCGGCGCAATAGCCGTTTCGAGCGGCACGAAGTCTCGATAAGCGCCAACAAATACAGCTTCTGCGCTACGCCGTGCAAGGGCTTCGTCGGCCTGCTGCCACCGTGCAAAGAAGCGCCACATTTGCTTCCACGCAAGACACAAATCCGGCAGCTGGCACCGCGTGCCGCCTGACACATCCGGCCCGAGTCGGGCATGTCTGCGTTCACTGCCGCGGAAACGGCTTGCTCAGGTAGCGCGAGCCTTTCTCACCGAAGCGCCAGGGCAGTTCGATCGCCTTCGAGATGCCTATGCGCGGCCCGACCGCGATCTCCAGCGGCGGCTGGTCGCCGGGTTGCGCCAGCAGCGCGAAGGGCGGCGCGTCCAGCGCCATGCCGTCGAAGCCATGGTCCACACCGAGCGCCTGGCCGACCCGGCCGGGGCCGGCGCACAGCAGCCGCAGGTCGTCGAGGCCGCGCCGCTCTCGCATGCGCTCGATGCCGTGGGTCGGCTCCAGCGCGCGAATCAGCACCCCGGCGCCGTGCCCGGCCTCGCGGCAGACGAAGTTCAGGCACCAGTGAATGCCGTAGGAGCGGTAGACGTAGGCGCGTCCCGGCGGGCCGAACAGCGAGGCATTGCGCGGCCGCAGGCCGCCGAAGCCGTGGGCGGCGGGCTCCGTGCTGTCGTAGGCCTCGGTCTCGACGATGCGCCCGCCCACGCCGTCGATCAGCAGGGTGACGCCGATCAGGCGGCGCGCCACCTCGAGCGACGGGCCTTCGAAGCCGATCGATGCAGCGACGGGGAGCAGGGCATCAGGAGACATGCGCGCGAATGGTAGTCGCGCCGGCGCGCTGCAGGCAGCCCAGCAGCACGCGGAACGCCGGCTCGATGTCGGCCTCCTGCACGCACGCGTACCCCAGCAGCAGCCCGCGCTGCGCGCCGCCCCGGCGGTAGTAGCGCGAGAGCGGGCGCGTGAGCACGCCGTGGGCCTCGGCGTCGCGCGCCACCGCCACGTCGTCGCTGCCCTCGGGCAGTTGCAGCACCAGGTGCAGCCCGGCATTGCTGGCCTGAGGATGCAGAAACGCCGGCCCCAGGTGCGTGGCGATGAGCCCCGCCAGCAGCGCGCGCCTTCGCGCATAGAGCACCCGCATGCGGCGGATGTGCGCCGCGTAGTGGCCCTGCTCGATCAGCTCGGCCAGCGCCGCCTGGGTGATGGCATGGCCTTCGCGGTACAGGTCGGCATGCGCGGTGCGAAAGGGTGCGGCCAGCGCGCGCGGCAGCACCATGTAGCCCACGCGCAGCCCCGGGAACAGCGTCTTGCTGAAGGTGCCCACGTAGATCACCGGGCTGTCCGCCTCCAGGCCCTGCATCGAGGGAATCGGGCGGCCCGCGAAGCGGAATTCGCTGTCGTAGTCGTCCTCGAAGATCCAGCCGCCCGAGGCGCGCGCGTGGTCGAGCAGCGCGCGGCGGCGCGCCAGGCTCATCACCGAACCCAGCGGGTACTGGTGCGAGGGCGTCACGAAGATCAGGCGCGGCGGCGTGCCTCCGCGCGGCCAGCCGGCCTGGGGGCTTTCGTCGCCGGCCTCGACCTTCAGCGCGCGCACGCGCGTGCCGTCCATCTGCAGCACCTTGTGAAAGCCCCAGTAGCCGGGCTCTTCGACCCACACCGTGTCGCGCGGGTCCGCCAGCATGCGCAGCGACAGGTCGATGGCCTGGTGCACGCCCTCGGTCACCAGCACCTGGTTTGCGTCGCAGCGCACGCTGCGCGCCACGCGCAGGTGCTCGGCGATGGCCTCGCGCAGCGCGGGGTGGCCGCCGCCGTGCGAGTAGGTCAGCAGCTCGGGCGTGGGCGCGCGCCACAGCCGCGACACGATGCGCCCGAAGGTGCGGTGCGGGAACTGCGTCACGTCGGGCACGCCGGGCATGAAGGCGCCCCATTGGCGCGGTGCGGCCGAGGCGTCGGCCACCAGCGCCTGTGCGCGCCTGGCGAGCCGCACGGTGCCGGGCGCCTCGGGCGCGACGGTGCGCGCGCGGCCGGCGCTCAGCTGGCTCTCGGGCGTGGTCGCGGCCACGAAGGTGCCGCTGCCCACGCGCGAATGCACATAGCCCTCGGCCTGCAGCTGCGCGTACGCGTGCAGCACGGTGTTGCGCGACATGGCGGTCTCGCGCGCCAGGTCGCGCGAGGCGGGCAGGGGGCTCGAAGGCGGCAGGCTGCCGTCGAGGATGGCCTCGCGCAGGCAGTCGTAGAGCTGGCGGTTCAGTGCCGTCGCCGCGGTGGCCGCGTCGGGGGCCAGGCGCTGCAGCACGAGGTCGGCACAGATGGATTTCATGCGGTTTTCAATTGGCCCCATGCACTGGAGCAAAAGTGGATCTTTTCGGTGGGGCCAATAGGGGATTCAATCAGATCTTTCGAGCGATCACCACCCCCTTCTTCTTCTTCAAGCGAGCCTCCATGACCACCAACAGCGAACTCAAGACCCGCCGCCTTGCCGCCACCCCGCGCGGCGTCGGCGTGATGTGCGACTTTCATGCCCAGCGCGCCGAGAACGCGAGCCTGTGGGACGTGGAGGGCCGCGAGTACATCGACTTTGCGGCCGGCATCGCGGTGCTCAACACCGGCCACCGCCATCCGAAGCTGGTCGCCGCCATTCAGGCGCAGCTGGCGAACTTCACGCACACCGCCTACCAGATCGTTCCCTATGAAAGCGTGATCTCGCTGGCCGAGCGCCTGAACGCGCTGGTGCCCATTTCGGGCCCGGTCAAGACCGCCTTCTTCACCACCGGCGCCGAGGCGCTCGAAAACGCCGTGAAGATCGCGCGCGCCCACACCGGCCGTGCCGGCGTGGTCGCCTTCGGCGGCGGCTTCCACGGCCGCACGCTCATGACGCTGGCCATGACGGGCAAGGTCGCGCCGTACAAGCTGGGCTTCGGCCCGTTCCCGGCCGACGTGTTCCATGTGCCGTTTCCGAGCGCGCTGCACGGCGTGAGCACGGCGGACTCGCTGGCCGCGCTGGCCCGCCTGTTCAAGACCGACATCGACCCGAAGCGCGTGGCCGCGATCGTCATCGAGCCGGTGCAGGGCGAGGGCGGTTTCAACGTCGCGCCCACCGAGCTGATGCAGGGCCTGCGCGCGCTGTGCGACGAGCACGGCATCGTGTTCATCGCCGACGAGGTGCAGACCGGCTTCGCGCGCACCGGCAAGCTGTTCTCCATGCAGCACCACGGTGTGGAGCCCGACCTCGTCACGCTGGCCAAGAGCCTGGCGGGCGGCATGCCGCTGTCGGCGGTGTCGGGCCGTGCGAACATCATGGACGCGCCCGCACCGGGCGGCCTGGGCGGCACCTACGCGGGCAACCCGCTGGCCGTGGCCTCCGCGCACGCGGTGCTCGACGTGATCGAAGACGAGAAGCTGTGCGACCGCGCCGCCGAACTGGGCTCGCGCCTGGTGTCGCGCCTGCTCGACGCGAAGGAATCGAACAAGGCCATCGCCGACGTGCGTGGGCAAGGCTCGATGGTCGCCATCGAGCTGTGCGACCCGGCCACCGGTGCGCCCGACGCCGAAGCCGTGAAGCGCGTGCAGGCCAAGGCGATGGAGCAGGGCCTGCTGCTGCTGAGCTGCGGCATGTACGGCAACGTGATCCGCTTCCTGTACCCGCTGACCATTCCCGATGCGCTGTTCGAGCGCGCGCTGGGCATCATCGACGGCGCACTGAAGGCATGAGCGGGATGACTGCGATGAACAACACCCACGCCCTGGGCCTGAAGCGCCCCGACCTGCTGAAGCCCGCCTGCCTCATCGACGGCGAATGGACCGCCGCCGACAGCGGCGCCACGCTCGCCGTGACCGACCCCGCCACGGGGCAGCACATTGCCGACGTGCCCCGCATGGGCCGCGCCGAGACCGAGCGCGCCATTGCCGGCGCCGCCGCCGCGCTGCCCGCGTGGCGCGCACGCACCGCGCGCGAACGGGCCCAGGTGCTGCGCCGCTGGGCTGACCTGATGCTCGCGCACCAGGACGACCTGGGCCGCCTCATGACGCTGGAGCAGGGCAAGCCGCTGGCCGAAGCGCGCGGCGAAATCGCGTACGCCGCCTCGTTCATCGAATGGTTCGCCGAAGAAGCCAAGCGCGTCGACGGCGAGGTGTTGCAGCCTCAGCGCGCCGGCCAGCGCATCGTGGTGCTCAAGCAGCCCATCGGCGTGTGCGCCGCCATCACGCCGTGGAATTTTCCGGCCGCGATGATCACGCGCAAGGTCGCTCCCGCGCTGGCCGCGGGCTGCACCATCGTCGTGAAGCCGGCCGAGCTCACGCCGCTGAGCGCCTTCGCGCTCGGCGTGCTGGGGCTCGAGGCCGGCCTGCCGCCGGGCGTGCTGCAGATCGTGACCGGTGACGCGCCGGCCATCGGCGCCGCGCTGTGCGAGAGCGACACCGTGCGCAAGCTCAGCTTCACCGGCTCCACCGGCGTGGGCCGTCTGCTGATGCAGCAGTGCGCGCCCACCATCAAGAAGCTGTCGCTCGAACTCGGCGGCAATGCGCCGCTGATCGTGTTCGACGACGCCGACCTCGACCGCGCGGTCGAGGGCATCGTGGCCTCCAAGTTCCGCAACGCCGGCCAGACCTGCGTGTGCGCGAACCGCATCTACGTGCAGTCGGGCATCTACGACGCGCTGTCGCAGCGGCTGGTGCAGGCGGTGGAAGCGATGCAGGTGGGCAACGGGCTGGAAGCCGGCGTCACGCAAGGACCGCTGATCGATGCGCGCGCCGTGGCCAAGGTGCGCGAGCACATCGACGACGCGCTCTCGCAAGGCGCGCAGCTGCGCACCGGCGGCAAGCCGCATGCGATGGGCGGCACCTTCTTCGAGCCCACCGTGCTTACCGGCGTGACGCAGCGCATGCGCGTGGCGCGCGAGGAAACCTTCGGTCCGCTGGCGCCGCTGTTTCGCTTCGACACCGAAGAAGAAGCCATCGCGATGGCGAACGACACGGTGTTCGGCCTCGCGGCCTACGTGTTCACCGAAGACCGCCGCCGCATCTGGCGCGTGGGCGAGCAACTGGAGACCGGCATGGTCGGCATCAACACCGGCCTCATCTCCAACGAGGTCGCGCCTTTCGGCGGCGTGAAGCAGTCGGGGCTCGGCCGCGAGGGCTCGCGCCACGGCATCGAGGACTACCTGGAGCTCAAGTACCTCTGCCTGCAGGACTGAAGAAGCGCGGGGGCGATCAGCCGATGGCCTTGATGAGCCGCTCGCGCCCCGCCTTCGCCAGCATGGACGCGACCGCGCACGAGGCGAGCCGTGCCGCCTCCGAGTCGGCGCGGCTCGTCAGGATCACCGGCACCCGGGTGCCCAGCACGATGCCCGCCGCATAGGCGCCGCCCAGGAAGGTGAGGCTCTTGGCGAGCAGGTTGCCCGCGTGCAGGTCGGGCACGATCAGCACGTTGGCGCGGCCGGCCACCGGCGAGTCGATGCCCTTGATGCGCGCGGCCTCGGGGTCGATGGCGTTGTCCAGCGCCAGCGGGCCGTCGAGTTGCGCGCCGGTGATCTGGCCGCGGTCGGCCATCTTGCACAGCGCGGCGGCGTCCAGCGTGGAGGGCACCTTCGGGTTGACGGTTTCCGTGGCCGACAGAATCGCCACCCGCACGGCAGGCATGTGCAGCGCATGCGCGAGGTCGATCGCGTTCTGCACGATGTCGACCTTTTCTTCGAGCGTGGGCGCGATGTTGATCGCCGCGTCCGAAATGATCAGCGGCTGCGAATGGCCCGGCACGTCCATCACGAAGCAGTGGCTGATCCGCCGCGAGGTGCGCAGGCCGCCTTCGCGGCGCACCACCGCGCCCATGAGCTCGTCGGTGTGCAGGCTGCCCTTCATCAGCGCGTCGACCTCGCCGCGCAGGGCCATGGCCACCGCGGCATCGGCGGCCGCATGGCTGTGCGGTGCGTCGACGATCTCGAAGGCCGACAGGTCGGCGCCGATGGCCACCGCTGCGGCCTAGATGCGTTCGCGCGGGCCGACGAGCACCGGCGCAATCAGGCCCAGCCGCACGGAAGACAGCACCGCTTCGAGCGACACGTCGTTCACCGGATGCACCACGGCCACGCGCAGCGGGGGCAGGGCGCGCGCCGCGGCGATCAGCCGGTCGTAGTGCGGATGTGCGGCGGTGGATG
Organism: Variovorax pasteuri; assembly: GCF_051216435.1. Classification (NCBI taxonomy): domain Bacteria; kingdom Pseudomonadati; phylum Pseudomonadota; class Betaproteobacteria; order Burkholderiales; family Comamonadaceae; genus Variovorax; species Variovorax pasteuri. The sequence continues at coordinate 127,330 of NZ_JBPJZS010000005.1, read as the reverse complement.
AAGACGCCATGCGGGCTCCGAAAAGTGGAAGAAGGGGCGCGAGCGTGGGGCTCAGGACGCCCGGATCAGCGGATGCCGCAGCACACGCTCGCAGACCGTGCGCTTGTCGGTCAGCTTCGCGTGTTCCTGCAGCCACGCCTTTTCTTCGGCCGGCGTGGCAGCCTTCGTGCCGGTGGCCTTGGCGTGCGTGAGCCGCGCCACGTCGAGCGCGCGTTCTAGGGCGTTCTTGCACGGCCGGTATTTCTCGGTGGCGTCGGTCTCGGTGGGCCATTGGCCAACCTGCTTTTCCAGCGTCTTCGTGACGGTGTCGAAGGTCTTGCGCTCGGCCATGGCCCGCAGGTCGGTCACCTGGCTGGCCAGTTCGTTGAGCATGTGCTGGGAAGTCTCGGCGAGTTCGCGCACCGACTCTTCGTCGGCAGCGAGCGCGTTCTGGAGACATGCCATCGTCAAGAGGGCTGCGCACAGCCATCGGTTCTTGGGCGGGAGCGGGAACTGCATGGCGGCAAAGCTTAGTCGATACATTGCGGCAGGGTCATTGCATCGCAACGGAAATGCGAGACTTCGACCCGTGGCGGCTGGACTCCTCCTTCAAGGCAATACATGAAAAAACTCACCCTGACCCTCGCGCTCCTGACCCTGTGCACCGGCGCCCTGGCGGCCGAGCTGAAGGTGCTGACCGCCGGCGCCTTCAAGCCCGTGGTGGTGGCGCTGGCGCCGCTGTTCGAACAGCGCACCGGTCACAAGCTCAGCATCGACAACGACACGGCCGGCGCGCTGCAAAAGCGCATCGGCAACGGCGAGGCCTTCGACCTGGTCGTGCTCACGCCGGCCGCCATCGAGCAGCTGGGTGCGTCGGGCAAGGTGGTGGCGGGCAGCGCTGCGCGGCTCGCGCGCGTGGCCATCGGCGTGGCGGTGAAGCAGGGCGCGCCCGCGCCGGACATCTCCAGCGTGGCCAGCTTCAGGCAGGCGCTGCTCGACGCACGCGCGGTCGCCTACATCGACCCCGCGGCGGGCGGCTCCAGCGGCGTGTACCTGTCGCAGCTGTTCGTGAAGATGGGCATCGCCCCGCAGATCCAGGCCAAGGCGGTGCTGGTGCCCGGCGGGCTGGTGGCGCAACGCGTGGTGAACGGCGAGGCCGACATCGCGGTGCACCAGGTCAGCGAGATCCTGGCCGTGCCGGGCGCCACGCTGGTCGGGCCGATTCCGGCGGAGGTGCAGAACTACACCGTGTACGCGGGCGCGGTGGGCTCGGCCGCACGCGACCCGTCGGCCGCGCAGGCCTTCCTGGCGCTGCTGGGCAGCGCCGAGGGGCGCGCGGTGCTGGCGCAGAAGGGCATGGAGGCGCCCTGAGTCGGCAGCGGGGGCTGCGTCAGGGCGAGGCTGTGTCCCGTGCAGCCAACGCGAGCGTCCGCTTCGCGATGTTGACCAGGTGAATCTGGCTGGTGCCCTCGTACAGCCTGAACAGCCGCACGTCGCGGTAGAAGCGCTCGGCCACGTTGCCTGCCATGAAGCCGCTGCCGCCGAAGACCTGCACCGCCCGGTCCGCCACGCGGGCGCACATTTCGGAGGCGAACAGCTTGCACATCGACGCCTCCATGGTCACGTCGGCCCCGTCGTCGCGCTTTCGCGCGGTTTCCAGCACGAGGGCGCGCGCGGCGTGCGCCTCGGTGTTGCTCTCGGCAATCATTTGCTGCACCAGCTGGAACTCGCCGATGGGCTGGCCGAACTGGCGGCGTGCGCCGGCGTGCCGCGCCATCTCCGCGACCAGCCGTATCGCGGGGCCCACGCACAAGGCGGCCAGGTTGATGCGCTGCTTGTTCAGCGTCTTCATCGCTGTGCGAAAGCCCTGCCCCTGGCGCTCGACGCCGCCGACGATGGCGCTGGCCGGCACGCGCACGCGGTCGAGGCTGACCTCGCCCACGAGCGATCCGTGCTGCCCCATCTTGCGGTAGGGCTGCGAGGTCGCGAGCCCGGGTGTGCCGCGCTCCACCAGGAAGGCGGTGATGCCGTGAGCATCCTTCGCGGCCGCGTCGGTCCGGGCGAACACGGTGAACAGGTCCGCGATGGGCGCGTTGGTGATGAAGCACTTCCTCCCGGTGATGACGAAGCCGTCGCCTTCGCGCACGGCCACCGTTTTCTGCGCAGTGGCGTCCGATCCGGCCTCAGGCTCGGTGAGCGCAAAGCAGCCGGTCAGCGTGCCACTGGCCAGGCGCGGCAGGTAGTGGCGCTGCTGCGCGGGCGTGCCGTCGGCCACGATCGACTCCGACGCAATGCCGGTGTTGCCGCCGAAGCGCGCCCGGAACGCCGTCGCCACCTGCGACACCTCGAGGTTCACCAGGGTCAGCTCCTCGGTGGTCAGGCCGGCGCCGCCGTGCGCCTCGGGAATGCTGTGGCCGAACAGGCCGATCTCGCGCATGCGCTGCACGACGGGCTCGGGAATTTCGTCGTCGCGGTCGACCTGCGCTTCCAGCGGCAGGCATTCATCGTGCACGAAGCGGCGCACCGTGGCGAGCAGGGTCTGGAACTTTTCCGGGTCTCTGATCATGAATTCTTCTCTTCGGCCGCGTTGCGCACGCCGCGCAGCAGGGCATACAGCATGTCGTGCGGCGCCGCGCGGCCGACCGGCTGGCGCGCGCCGAACAGCAGCGCGTCGTCGTGCGCAAGCTCGGGCCGCTCTCGTTCTTCGATCCAGTCGTACACCACGGTGCGCGCGGCAATGCGCCATTCGCCGGCGCGGCGCTCGAAGCGGTCGAGGTAGCGGCCACACAGCAAAGTGCGTTTCGCGGGCGCGTCGGCGGGGGCCTGTAGTGCGAAGAAGCCGCTTTCCACCGCCGCCGCGTCGCCGTGCAGCTCGATGGCGATGTTGTTCACCTGGTGCACGCGCCGCCCGCCCTGGCGCAGCCGCTGCAGGGCCTGCGCAATGAAGCCGTCGGCGCTGCCGTTCCAGGCGCCGTGACAGTCGGTGGCGTCTGGCCAGTAGGCGCCGCGCAGCGCCTCTTCGTCGACGCGGTCGATGCCGCGGCAGTAGCGAAACAGGCACTCGCGGATCGCCTCGCGATCGAGCAGGGCCTGCAGCGCGGCAGTCGGCGTCATGGCGCCGCGGCGCGCTTGAAGAGCTGCACCACGTTGCCCTGCGGGTCGCGCAGCGACATCACCGCGCCGTGCGCGCCCATGTCGCGCGTGCCCAGCACCTCGCCGCCCGCGCCGGCGATGCGCTCCCGCGCACCGGCGAAGTCGCTCACCTCGAACACCATCACCAGGCCGGAGGTCGCGGGCAAGGCCTCCTCGGCGCAGGCCAGCGCCACGCTGGTGTTGCCCACGCCGTACTGGAACCAGCGGTCCTTGTCGCGGAACTTGAGCTTCAGCCCGAGGGCGTTTTCGTAGAAGGCGTGCAGCTCGGCCGGGCGCTCGGCCACCACGTACACGTTCTGCAGGCGCAGGGGGCCGGGGTCCGCGGCGCTCACAGCGAGGTCTCCGAAGCGCCGCCGTCCAGCCGAATGGTCTCTGCGTTGACGAAGCGCGAGCCGTCGCCGGCCAGGAAGCAGATCGCGTCGGCAATGTCTTCCACGGTGCCGAGCCGGCCCAGCGGCGTGCGCGCGATGCGCTTCGCGTCGAGCTCGGCGTTGCGGTGCTTTGCCGTGCCTTCGGTGGGCACCGCGCCCGGAGCCACCGCGTTCACGCGAATGCCCCGGGCGCCCAGGTCGGCCGCTGCTGCGCGGGTGATGCCGAGCACGCCGGCCTTCAGGCCGCTGTACACCACCGAGCGGCCGGGCGACTTGAAGCCGGCGATGGACGCCACGTTGACGATGGCGCCACCGCGTTCCGGGTCCATCGCTTCGGCCGCCGCCTGGATGCCCCAGATGACCGACTTGAAGCCGATGTCGACCATGCGGTCCATCACCTCGGGCGTGATCTCCGCCAGCGGCTGGTAGCGCACCCAGGCCGCGTTGTTGACCATCACGTCGAGGCGCCCGGCTTCGCGCGCCAGGCGCTGCACGGCCTCGCGCATGCCTTCGCGGGTGGACACGTCCTGCGGCACCGGCAGGGCCTTGCCGCCGAGTTGGCGGATCTGCGCGACGGTGTCCTCCACGAACTCGGCCTTGAGATCGTTCACGCCGACCGTCGCGCCCAGGCGGGCGAGGGCCAGCGCAGTGGCACGGCCGATGCCGTGGCCGGCGCCGCTGATGAAGGCCACGCGGCCTTCGAGCGAAAGAGGGGAGGGGTTCATGGTTTGTCTTTCGTGTGCGGCACCAGCAGCGCGTCGAGCGCGAAGGCACCTTGACCGTGGTCCAGCACCACCAGCGGGTTGATGTCGATCTCGGCCACGGCCTGCGCGTGCCGCGTGGCAAAGCGCGAAAGCGCCGCCACCGCGCGCGCGGCCGCCGCCACGTCGGCCTTCGGCCGGCCGCGTGCACCGTCGAGCAGCGCAAAGGCTTTCAGCGAGCGCAGCATCTGCAGCGCCTGCACTTCGCTCACCGGCGCCACCTGGAGGGCCACGTCGCGCAGCACCTCGGCAAAGATGCCGCCCAGGCCCACCATCACGACCGGGCCGAAGACCGGGTCGGTGGTGGTGCCCAGGATCAGCTCGGTGCCGGCCTGCGCCATCTGCGCCACCAGCACGCCGGCGATGCGCGCCTGCGGCGCCTTCTGCGCCACGCGCGCGAGCATGCCGTCGTATTCGTCGCGCAGCTGCATCTCGGAGCCCACGCCCACAACCACGCCGCCGACCTCGGTCTTGTGCGCGATGTCGGGCGAGACGATCTTCAGCACCAGCGGAAAGCCGATATCGCGCGCCGCCGCCAGCGCCTCGTGCCAGTTCGCGGCCGTGACCTCTTTCAGTACCGGAATGCCTGCCTGCGCGAGCACGGCCTTGGCGCTCGCCTCGTTGGCGAAGGCCTCGCCCGGCAGCGGCTGGGCAGCGGGTGCTGCTACGGGCCCCGCCCCTGGCTCGTCGCGCGTGCCGAGCCGCACCAGCGCGGCCAGCGTCGCGCAGGCCGCGTCGATGGTCTCCACCGTGGGAAAACCCAGCTCGTTGAGTTGCGCCATCGTCTCGCGCGGCGCCTTGCAGCACAGCAGCACGAGCCGCGACGGATGCGTCCGGCGCACCTGTTCCAGCGCCGCGATGTACACGTCGCGCAGCCGCGGCATCTGGAAGGCGTAGGCCGACTGCAGGATCACCGCGTCGCAACGCTCGTCTTGCGCCACCGCAGACAACACCTGCACCAGCAGCTCGGGCCGGCTCGACACCTGCGCCGTCATGTCGACCGGGTTGCCCGGCGAGGCGTACGGCAGCGCGGCCACGATGCGCTGCTGCGTGGCCGCGGAAAGCTTGGGCAAGTCCAGCCCCTGCGCGCTGGCCGCATCGGCCATCAGCACGCCGAAGCCGCCCGATGCAGTGACCAGCGCCACGCGGTTGCCTTTGGGCGCGCGGGCCTGCCCGACCACCGACACCGCATGCCCGACCTCCAGCAACTGCTCGATGCTTGGCACGCGGATGGCACCGGCATTGCGCAGCACCACGTCGAACACCGCGTCGGAGCCGGCGAGCGCGCCGGTGTGCGATGCAGCCGCTTCGCTGCCCGCCGAAGACACGCCGACCTTCAGCACGACCACGGGCTTGCCCGCCTCGCGCGCCATGGCCAGCGCCTTGATGAGCTTGGCCGCGTGGCGGCAGGTTTCCATGCAGCACAGGATGACGGAGGTGGCAGGGTCGGTCGCCAGCGAGGCGATGCCGTCTGCAATGTCCACGTCGCATTCGTTGCCGGTGGTCAGCAGGCGGCTGATGCCGATGCCGCGCTCGGTGGCCAGGCGCATGGTGTAGCTGCCGAGGTTGCCGCTCTGCGACACGATGCCCACGGGGCCCGCGGCGGGAAACGCCGACTCCAGCGCCACCGAAAAGGTGGCGATGCTCCTGTCCGCCACGCCGATGGAGCCCAGGCAGTTCGGGCCCACCACGCGCATGCCCGACGACCTGGCAACCTGCCCGATCTCGGCTTGCAGGCGGCTGCCCGCCTCGCCCATTTCAGAGAAGCCCGAAGAAAGAATCACGGCCGCACGCACGCCGCGCGCGGCACAGTCCTTCACGGCCTGAAGCACCGCTTCGGGCGGCACCGCCATCACGGCCAGCTCGGGCGGCTGCGGCAGGTCGGCCAGGCTCGCATAGGCCTGCAGCGACTGCACCGTGCCGCCCTTGCGGTTGATGGGATAGATGGCGCCCCGGTAGCCGTACTTCTGCAGAAACTGCAGCGGCCGCCCGCCGATCTTGGTGACGTCGTCGGACGCGCCGAAGACCGCGATCGAGCGCGGCTTGAACAGGGCTTCCAGGCCTCTGCCCACCTCGACTTGCACTTGCGCAGCGTCCATCGCTCAGCGCCCCTTGAACACGGGCGCACGCTTTTCCAGGAAGGCCTGGCGCGCTTCCTTGGCGTCTTCGGTCTTCGACAGCGCCATGGTGATGTTCTGCTCGAAGCGGTAGCCGTCGCGCTGCGGCATCACGTCCATCATGTTGGCGGCTTGCTTGGCATAGGCCAGCGCAATGGGACTCTTGGAGGCCATCTCCTGCGCGATGCGCAGGGCCGCGGGCATCAGCTCGTCCGGCGACAGCACCTCGTCGAGCACGCCGCGGCGATACAACTCGGCGGCCGGCACGCGCATGCCGGTGAAGAACATGCGCCGCGTGAAGGAGCGGCCGAACATGGTGCGCAGCATCGACACGCCGCCGGCCAGGCCCACGTTGATCTCGGGCATGGCAAAGCTCGCATCGTCCGACGCCAGGAAGATGTCGCACGCGGCCATCAGGCCGAAACCCGCGCCCAGCGCCGGCCCGTTGACGGCCGCGATGACGGGCTTGGCGCACTCGCGAATGGCGTTGCCGGTTTCGCGGGTCCAGCGGTTGTGGTCCAGAAAGTCGCCGGGCTTGTCGGCCGAGGGCCGGTCTTTCAGGTCGGCGCCGGAGCAGAAAAACTTGCCCGTGCCGGTGAGGATGGCCACGCGAATGTCCTCGCGCTCGGAGACCTCGTCGAACACCTGGATCAGGCGGTGGCGGGTTTCGCGGCTCAGGGCGTTGACGGGGGGCTTGTCCAGCCGCACGACGGCAACGAACTCGGAAACTTCAAGACTGACGCTCATGACGAACTCCTGGAAATGGGGGACATGCCGCTCGCCGGCGATGCCTGTGCACAGACGTCGGGGTCTTGCGGGGACAGCAGCCGCGACGCATGCGTCATGCGGTCGCCGTAGCGGAACTCGGAGGCAAGCAGGCGCTGCGCCATGCGGGTGGCGAGCACTTCCTCGCTCACGCCCATGCCGCCGTGCATCTGGATCGCGCCCTCGGCGCACACGCGGCCCGTTTCGGCCAGCGCGACCTTCATCAGGCGCAGCGTGCGGCGCAGGCCGGGCGCCGCGTTCTGGTGTTCCTCGAAGGCATGCATCAGCAGGCCCTTGGCGCAGAGGTAGCGCACGTACATGTCGGCCGTGCGGTGCCGCAGCACCTGGAAGGACGCCAGCGCCACGCCGAACTGGCGCCGCTCCTGCAGGTGCCTGACGGTCTGCTCGATCAGCGTGGTCATCGCGGCCACCGTGTCGGCGGCCGTCAGCAGCAGCGCGGCGTTGTCTGCCTGCACCAGCGCCGTGCGGGCCGCGTCGCCCCGTGCGATGCATGCGAGCGCCGGCACCGCCACGCCGTCGAGCGAGAAGTCAGCGCTGCGCCGCCCTTCCATCGTGCGGTAGGTGGCCGTGGGCGCAGGCAGGTGCGCGCTGTCGACCAGGAACAACAGGGGCTCGTCGCCGGCCTGCAGCACCGCGGGCACCAGGTAGTGCGTGGCGGGCAGCGACACGTCCACGCCGCGCACTTCGCCACTGAAGGCAAAGCCGATGTCGAGCTGCTTCGCCGTGACCGGGATGTCGTCCAGCGAAGCCGAGAGCGCGGTGAGCGGCGCGATCTTCGCGCTGCCGTCGCACACGGCTTGCAGCCACCGCGTGGAAAGGTCGGGCGCGGCGGCCTGCAGCAGCAGCGGTGCGACGGCGCAGGTCTCGATGACGGGCAGTTGCACGCCGTGCGCGGCGAGCCCGACGACGATGGCTGCCAGGTCGGCCAGCGTGCCGCCGACGCCGCCGGCTTCTTCGGCAACGAGCGTGCAGGCCCAGCCCATCTCGCGGATGGGGTCGGTGCCGGCAAAGTCTTGCGCGGTCTCGTGGTCCTGCGCGAAGCGGGTGGCCGCGTCCAGCAGCATGCCGGGGAACAGGGGGGTGAAAGACATCGACACTTTTTCAGACTCCCAGCAATTCATTGGCAACCACGTTGCGCTGCACTTCGGAGCTGCCCCCGGCAATGGTCCGCGCGCGGGTGAACAGGTAGTTCTGCACCCAGGTGGCGCCGGGCGCGCCATCGCCTTGGTGGCCCTGGTCGTGTGGGTCGCCCAGCTCCGCCAGGAAGCGGTGCGCCGCGTCGGGCCCGACCGCGTCCAGCGCGATGGAGGTCAGCCGCTGCGCCACGTCGCTGCACATCAGCTTGATCACCGAGGGCTGCACGCCCAGCGGGCGCTGGTGCTTCAGGTCGTCGGTGGCGTGGGCGAGCAGCACGCGCGCGCCCTTGGCGTCGGCCTCGGCCAGCAGCAGGCGGTAGCGCAGGCTGCTGAAGTCGCGGCGTCCGGCCGAGGCAGTGGCCGCTTCCTCGACCACGCGCGTGACCTGCCTGCGCACCAGCTCCAGCCGCGCGACGTTGGCCGGGGGCAGGCGCTCGCGTTCGAGCAGGAACTTGGCGCAGGTCCAGCCCTTGCCGACTTCGCCGAGCAGGTTGTCGGCGCGCACGCGCACCTCGTCGAAGAACACCTCGTTCAGGTGGTGCCAGCCGTCGATGGTGCGAATGGGCCGTACCGTGATGCCGGGCGTGTCCATGGGCACGAGAAGAAGCGAAATGCCGTCCTGCTTCTTCGCCTCGCGCGAGGTGCGCACCAGCATGTAGATCATGTTGGCTTCGTGCGCGTGCGAGGTCCAGATCTTCTGGCCGTTGACCACGTAGTGGTCGCCGTCCAGCAGCGCGCTGGTGCTGAGCGAGGCCAGGTCGGAGCCCGAGCCCGGCTCTGAGTAGCCCTGGCACCACCAGTCGGTGCCGTCCAGGATGCGCGGCAGAAAGCGCGCCTTCTGCTCGGGCGTGCCGAAGCGGATGATCACGGGCCCGATGTGGCCGAGGCCATGGTGGTAGAGCGGCGGGCAATCGGCCTGCGCCATCACCTCCTCGAACACCAGGCGTTGCGCGATGTCCCAGCCGGTGCCGCCGTGCTCGCGCGGCCAGCTGGGCGCGCCCCAGCCCTTCTCGGTGAGGATCTTCTGCCAGCCGAGGTACTCGCGCTTGGTGACCTTCTGGCCCGCCGCGACGACGGCGCGGATCTCGGGCGGGCACGCGGTGCGCGCGAACGCTTCCAGCTCGCGGCGGAAGGCGGCATGGGCATTCGCTGCTGCGCCGCCGTGGCCGGCGGGGGTGTCGGGGTTCGACATGTGTTGTCTCCTGTGCTGTGTTCTGCGCGCAAGGGGGGCAGCGCTGCGCGATGGTCTTGTCGGTGCAACGCCTTGCGGGCGCTGAACAGTTGCGGGGATTGGCGTCGCGTGGCTAGGCGTTGGCGCCGGCCGGCACGGGCGCGTCCTTGCGCAGCGTGGCGATCAGTTCGTGCAGCGCGGTCTCGGCGCCGTCGGCGTCGCGCCGGCGCAGGCAATCCACGATCTTGCGGCGCAGGGGGAACAGGTCAGGCCGCGGCAGCACCGGCACCACGTGCGTCATGCGCTCGCGCAGCACGGTGGTCATGGTCTGCGCCATGAGGCGCAGCGCCTCGTTGTGGCCGGCGGCCGCAATGGCGCTGAAGAAGCGGCTGGCCGACTCGATGCGTTGCGCGAGCGTGTCGGTGTCCCGGTGCCGCTCGATGTCGTTGACCGCGGCCTCCACGGCGTCGAGCTCGTCGTCGCTCGCGCGTTCGCAGGCCAGCCGCAAGAGCGTGCCGTACAGCGTGCGGTAGGCCTCGTCGAGGTCGGGCGAGCCGAGCCGCCCCTGGATCACCAGCGTGCGCAGCGACTCCGCCAGCATCATGTAGGCGCCCTTGTAGAACACCAGCGCATGGTCGGCGCCGCCGCCGCCCATGTGCTTCACCTCGCCGATGAAGATGTAGTGGTCGCCGGCGTCGTGGCGCGCGTGCACGCTGCACTCGAAGCTGGCCAGGCAGTCGTCGATCACCGGCATGCCGAGCGGGCCGGCGCGCCAGGCCACGCCGTCGAACTTGTCGGCGACTTTGCTGGACGCGAAGCGGCCCGACAGCGCGTCTTGCCGCTGCGACAGGATGTTGATGGCAAAGCCGTCGGCGTCGCTGAATGCGCGCACCAGGCTGCTGGCCTTGCGCAGGCTGAACAGTACCAGCGGAGGCTCCAGCGAGACCGAGCTGAACGAGTTGCAGGTCAGTCCGACCGGGCGCCCTTCGGCGTCACGGGTGGTGATGACGGCCACGCCGGTCGGGAAGCACCCGAGCAACTGCCGCAACAGCGCGGGCTCGATCGGCGCGATCGCAGCGGCGGGTGCAACGCATGCATCCGCATCGGCATGGGCGACGGCTTGTGTCATGGCTTGACCCCTGGTCGGCGTCAGGCCGCGGCGAGTTCGGGCTCGACCTGGGCCACGTGCTGCGGGTCGTTGGCAATCTCGCGCTGCACGGCGGGCATGATCACCTTGGCCCACAGCGCCAACTGGCGCAGCATGGTGGCGTGGTCGAAGTCGCCCATCTGCGTTTGAAAGGCGTAGTGGCACGGCTTGAGCGCGCGAATTTCCTTCACCACGCGTTCGATCACCAGGTCCACCGAGCCGACCGGCAGGTTGGCGCGCATTTCTTCCAGGCTGGACTCGCCCTCGACGACGTTTTCCTCGACCTGGTAGTCGTCCGCCACCTGCGCGGTGCGGCGCTTCAGGCTCACGGCCACGCGGCGCTGGAAGCGGGCGCAGTCGAGGTAGCGCTCCACCTCGGCCTTGTTGTCGCTGGCGTAGGCCGCGCGCAGCACGCCGACCTTGATCTGCGCCGGGTCCTTGCCCTCGGCCAGCGCGACCCGGTCGATCAGCTTGCGGGTCTGGTGCAGCTTCTCGACGCCGCCGTCTCCGCCGGAGACGAACACATGGTGGCCGCCGCGCACGGCGCGCGTCACGAAGGTGGGGTCGACGCTGGTGATCCACATCGGCGGCATCGGCTGCTGCACCGCGCGCTGGCTGATGGCGCTCATGGGTTGCCGGTAGAACTCGCCGTCGTAGCTGAACTTGGGCTGCTTCAGGCCCAGCTCGAGCATGTCGAGCATCTCCAGCGTGCGCGCCTTGGCGGTGTCCAGCGACACGCCGAAGCGTTCGAATTCGAAGTGCTGGTAGCCCGAGCCGATGCCCAGGTTCAGCCGGCCGTTGGACAGCTGGTCGACCATGGCCACGTCGGCGATCAGGCGCGCGGGCTGGTACAGCGGTGCGACGACAATGCCGGTTCCGAGGCGGATGTTGCGGGTGACCGCGGCGCAATGCGCGATCATGGTCAGGGGCGACGAGCACAGGCCGTAGTTGCTGAAGTGGTGCTCGGCGTACCAGGCGGCGCCGAAACCCAGCTCGTCTGCCACGCGCGTCTGCTCCACGGCGTCGCGCAGGATCTCGTGCGACGTCTTATGCTTGTTTCGCTGCTGCATCAATATGAAGATTCCGAAATCCATCGCTGGTCTCCTTGTAGGCTTGGTTGCGTGCTTTGATGGTAGGAGCGCGGTCCCCGCCCGGCGCGCCATGCTTCGCACACCTTCTTTGCGCTTATTGAAATGAAGGCCCTCGATTCGCTGCGGATCTTCGTGATCGTCCAGAGAAAGGGCAGCCTGTCCGCGGCAGGCCGCAGCCTGAGCCTGTCGCCCGCGACCATCTCGCGGCGCATCAGCGCGCTGGAAGAAGAGCTGGGCGTGCAACTGGTCGACCGCACCAGCCGCAACCTCAAGGTGACGGAAGCCGGCCAGGCCTTCCTGGAGCAAGCGGAGCTGGTGCTGGAGGCGATGGCCCGCGCGGAGGAAGCGGCGCGCGACTCCAAGCTGCTGCCCGAGGGGCGCCTGCGCATTCACTCGCGCACGCAGATCGGCCTGCGCGTGATCGCGCCGCTGCTGCCGGGCTTCGCACAGCGCCACCCCGACATCCAGCTGGAGCTGGAACTGTCGGAGCACCCGGTCAACCTGGTGGAGCAGGACTTCGACATCGACATCCGCACCGGCGAGTCGAACGACTCCACCTTCGTCATCAAGCGGTTGCTGAGCAGCGACGAGGTGCTGGTGGCCAGCCCTGCCTTCATGAAGGTGCACAAGCGCATTTGCACGCCGCAGGACCTGACGCAGGTGCGCTGCCTCACCTACCGCCGCGAGCGCGAGGCCACCACCTGGAAGTACATCGATGCGCAGGGGCAGCAGCAGGAGCTGGCCATCCAGGGCGTGTTGAGCTCCAATAACGGCGAGCTGCTGCGGCTGGCGGCCATCGGCGGCATGGGCATTGCGCTGCTGTCGGAGCCGACCGTGCGCAGCAGCCTGGACGACGGCACCCTGGTGCGCCTGCTGCCCGAGCACCGGTTCGCGGTGCGCGCGTTTTCCAACGGCGTGTATGCGGTGTTCCGCCAGAGCCGCACGCTGCCGCTGAAGGTGCGAGCCTTCGTCGACTTCATCGCCGAGGCGCTGCGCGAAAGCGACGCGGCCTGACCCTGGGCCTGGGCTTTGTCCTGGGCCGGGGAGGTTGGGTCAGTCCGCGAAGCGGTGCGACGGCAGCCCGGCAGCGGGCAGGCCGCTCAGTTCGAACAAAGCACCGTCCTGCGGCCGGTTTCCCGTAAGGTGCGTGCTCCTGGAGATCGACGTGACGAAGGCCTTGTCGAGCTGCGCGCCGCCGAAGCACAGGCTGGTCGGGTGCGTGGCCGGCAGGTCCAGCACGCGGTCCAGGCGGCCGTCGGGTGCGAAGCGGGCGGTCTTGCCGGCGCGCGGCAGCACGGTCCACACGAAGCCTTCGGCGTCCACCGTGGCACCGTCGGGGCCCGAGGCGAAGCTTTCCGTCTGCGCGAACGCACGCCTGTGGGCCAGCGGCCCCCGCGGCGCGTAGTCGTAGGCCCAGATGGTGCGCAGCGGGCTGTCCGCCACGTAGAAGGTGCGCCCGTCGGGGCTGAAGCAGGGGCCGTTGGTCAACGCAAAGCCTTGCGCAAGGCACTCCACGGCGGCATCGGGCCGCAGCCGGTACAGGCCGCCCGCAATCGGGTCGCCCGGCTGGCGGTTGTTGTGCAGGGTGCCGGCAATGAAGTTGCCCCAGGGGTCGCACTTGCCGTCGTTCAGGCGCACGTCCGGGTGCTGTATGTCGATGCGCGCGAATGTCTCGAGCCGGCGGCTGGCGAAGTCGTAGCGCGCAAAGCTGTCTTTGAGCGCCACGAGCACCGCGCCGCTCTCGCACAGCGCGATCGAGCCGACCGGCGCGGGCAGGGCATGCTGCTCCGATTCACCTGTGGCGGGCCAGTGACGGCGCAGCGCGCCGGCGAGCGAATCGATCCAGCAGACGGCGCCCGTGCGCGCGTCCCAGCAGGGGCTTTCGCCCAGCAGGTCGCGGGTCGGGCCTAGCGTTCGAACAGTCAATGCATCCATGGGGCCGCAGTGTGGCGACGGATGGCGCGTGGCCGGCCGCGTGCCGTGCAAAGCAGCTTTGCGCACCGTGCGTCGCCGGGGCCGCCGCGCGCTCCTAGAGTGTCGCGAATGAACGAACCAAACGCTCCCCCGCCGCTGCAAGGCATCCGCGTCGTCGAGCTCGGCAACTACATCGCGGGCCCCGGCACCGCCATGGCGCTGGGCGACCTCGGCGCCGAGATGCTGAAGATCGAGTCCCTGGAGGGCGACATGGCGCGCCACACGGGCCACTTCGGCCACGCGATGCTGCGCGCCTACAACCGCAGCAAGAAATCGATGGCGCTGGACCTGCGCCAGCCCGCGGGCATCGCGGTCGCGCGCCGCCTGGTCGCGCGCGCCGACGTGGTGGTGCAGAACCTGCGGCCCGGCGCCGCCGATGCGCTGGGACTGGGTGCCGAGGCGTTGCGCGCGGTGCAGCCGCAGCTCATTCATGTGTCGATCAGCGGCTTTCCCGCGCGTGCTCCCTCGCGCGAGCGCCCCGGCTACGACATCGCGGCGCAGGCCGAAAGCGGCCTGATGTCCGTGACCGGCGAGGCGCAGGGCCTGCCGCAGAAGGTGGGCGCGACCATCGTAGACACGGCCACCGTGCAGGTGGCGACGCAGGCCATCCTGGCCGCGCTGTTCCGCCGCGAGCGCACCGGCCTGGGCGAGACCATTCGCGTGTCGCTGCTGGAGGTGGCGCTGAATCTGCAGTTGGCCAACTGGAGCGACTACCTGGTGCGCGGCGTCGAGCCCACGCGCAGCGGCGACGGCCAGCCGATGAACGCGCCGGCGGCGGACATCTTCCGCACGCGCGACGGCATGGTGGTGATCTCTGCCTACGTGCAGGCGCACTGGGTGCGCCTGTGCGAAACCATCGGCTGCCCCGCGCTGGCGACGGATGCACGTTTTCTGACCAACGAGTTGCGCGTGGCGAACCGGCCTGCGATGAAGGAAGCCGTGAGCGAACGTCTGTCGCGCCACGCCACCCGCGAGTGCGTCGAGCTGCTCACGCGCCACAACATCGTGGTGGGCGTGGTACGTAGCTACGGTGACGCGCTGGCGAGCGAGGACTTCAAGGCGAGCCGCATGGTGATCGAGGCAGCGCCCGACGGCGAGTTGCCCGGCTACGCCAGCTTCGGGCTGCCCTACGACCTGTGCGACACGCCGCGCCGCCAGACCCAGGCCGCGCCGGCGCACGGGGCGCACACCGACGAGCTGCTGCGCGACGCCGGTTTCAGCGCGGCGGAGATCGCGGCCCTGCACGCCGCGGGCGTGGTGAAGACGTACGCGCGGCCGGTTCAGGGGTCCTGATGCTGATGCAGCGTGGCATCGGTGGAAAACACGCCGCCGCCCATGCGCAACCTACAAAGCAGCTTTTCACTCCATGCAGCGCCCGGCGACGAGCCCGTCGATAGACTGGCTTGGCGAGTGGAACGACAGCCACCGCTTTCCAAAAGAGATCGGAGACAAAGTGATTCATCAGAAGTTCATCGCGCGGATGCTGCTCGGCCTCGCCATGGCGGCGGGCGCCGCGCATGCGGACCAGCCCATCCGCATGGTCGTGCCCTTCGCGGCGGGCGGCGGCACCGACCAGTACGTGCGCCTGCTGGCCTCCGAGCTCGCGAAAAAGGGCACGCAGATCATCGTGGAGAACAAGCCCGGCGCCAGCGGCATCGTTGCCGCGGACTACGTGGCCCGCTCGCGTCCCGACGGGCTTACGGTGCTGGTGTCGTCGCTCGGCACGCTGGCCAACAATACGGTGCTGTACGACAAGCTGCCCTACGACCCGAAGAAGGACTTCGCACCGGTCTCGCAGATCGGCTACCAGCCCGCGATCGTCGTGGGGCGGATCGACCTGCCCTACAAGAACATCAAGGAGATGGTCGCCTACGCCAAGGCGCATCCGGGCAAGATCAACCGGGGTTCGCCAGGCGAGGCCATCCTCACCAACCTGGCGCCGCTGAGCTTCGAGAAGACCCAGGGCTTCAGCACCACCCACGTGCCCTTCAACGGCGACGCGCCGGCCGTGCAGGCGCTGCTGAGCAACACCATTGACATCCACGGCACGTCGCTCACCGGTTCGCTGTCGCTGATCCAGGCCGGCAAGCTGCGTGTGCTGGGCGTGATGGACAGCCAGCGGCTGCCGCAGGTGCCCGAGGCCCAGACCTTCAAGGAGCAGGGCTACGACTTCGAGGCCGTCCTGTGGTATTCGCTGTCGGTGCCCACGGGCACGCCGGGCGAATCGATCCGCCGACTGAACAAGGCCGTGAACGACGTCATTGCGCAACCCGACTTCGTGACCCGGGCTCGCGCGATGGGCATGGAGCCGCGCGGCGGCACACCGGAAGAGCTGGGCAAGTTCGTGCAGACCGAGTTCGAACGCTGGGTGCCGATGCTGCGCAGCCTCAACCTGCCGAAGCAGCACTGACCCGGCCGGCGCAGGCCTGTTCGACCCGGCTGGTCGTACACCTGGCGAAGGCGCTGGACAGCGTGGCGCCCGGCTGCGTGTGAGCGCCAGCGGCCACGCCGCGCGGAGCCAGCGTCCGACTCCGGCGCGTTGCCAGCGCAAGCGCCATGCGACACACTCGCCGCCATGGAAAAACGCGTAGGCATCATTGGTTTTGGCGCGATCGGCCGTTCGCTGGTCGACGCCTGGTCGGCACGGCAGGTCGACGGGCATGCATTGGTGGCGCTGCTGGTGCGCGCGCACCAGCGCGACGACGCGTTGCGCAGCGTGCCGCCCGGCGTGGCGGTGTGCACCGGCATCGACGAATTCCTGGCGCACGGCCTGCACCTTGCGGTCGAAGTGGCGGGGCACGGTGCGGTGCGCGAGCACGGCGAAAAGATTCTTGCGGCCGGTGTCGGGCTGATGCTGATCTCGGTCGGCAGCCTCGCCGATGCGGCGCTGCTGCAGCGCCTGGAGCGCGCGGCGTCCCAAGGCGGCAGCCGCATGCTGCTGCCGGCCGGCGCCATCGCGGGGCTCGACGGCCTGCTGTCGCTGCGCCAGGCCGGCCTGTCGAAGGTCAAGTACACCTCGACCAAGCCGCCGGCCTCCTGGAAGGACACGCCCGCCGACGGCGCATTCCGCCTCGACGAACTCACGCAGGCGACGGTGATCTTCTCGGGCACGGCGGCCGAGGCCGCGCGCCTGTATCCGAAGAACGCCAACCTCGCCGCCGCCGTCGCGCTGGCGGGGCTGGGGCTCGAGAGGACGCAGGTCGAGCTGGTGGCCGATCCGTCCATCACCGAGAACATCGGCCGCATCGACGCCGAGGGCGCCTACGCCAGCCTAAGCGTGGTGGTCGGCGGCAAGAGCGCGGCGGACAACCCCAAGACCTCGCAGATCACCGGCATGAGCGTGCTGGCCGCGCTGGAGAACCAGGTGGGGCTGATCGCCTTCGCGTAGCGGTTGGCGCCACCGAGCCCTTCCTTGGGCCCGCTGCCATGACGCCGCGCAAGGTGGCCGTCAGTTTTCGCCGAATGGGCGAAAAATAGTTGCTCCAAGCCTGTATTTCTGCCCTGACGTGCCGATAGGAAGTTGCGGGCTCTCGCTTTGCGCAATGTGCGATGCGGTGCCCTGTTGCTTCTTACCTCCCCCGTCCGTGCCAACCGGTGTTCACACGGCCTTGTGCGGGCGAATTTTGGAAAATCACGTGAAATTCTCCGATTTGAAAGTCGCCGTACGTCTTGGGCTGGGTTTCGGCACCATCGTCGCCTTGCTCGTCGCCATCGCCGCGGTGGCGATCACACAGATTGCGCGCATCAACGCGGAGGTCGACTCCATTCTCAACGACCGCTACGTCAAGGTGCAGCTGGCGACGAGCATGCAGAAAGAGATCGACGCGCAGGCACGGCTGCTGCGCAACCTGTTGATCGCGTCCAACGACAACGAAGAGGCCGCCTCGCTGAAGGTGCGCCTCAAGGAAGCCAATGGCCGCAGCGTTGCCTTCTTCGACCGCCTGAAGGCCGAAAGCAAGTCTGCGGAAGCCAGGCAATTGCTCGCGGCGCTGGCCGAGAAGGAGGCCAGGTATTTCGACGCCCGCGATGTCGTGCTGAAGATGCTTCAGGAAAAGAATCTCGCTGAAGCCGCAACCTATGTGCTGAAGGCTTTCCGCGAGCCTCAGAACGCCTACTTCGCCGCCTTGAGCGCCGTGATCGACTTCCAGAGCAAGAAGATGAGCGAAGACGGCAAGGTGGCACAGGACCTGGGTTCCGCTGCGGTGCTGCTGACCTTGGTGCTCGCGTTCGTTGCCGTGCTCGCCGCCTTGGCCCTGGGCTGGTGGATCACGCGCGCGATCACCCGGCCCCTGAGGCGGTCTGTGGAGGTTGCGCAGTCCATCGCATCGGGCGACCTGCGCTCGACCATCGACGCACGCTCGCGCGACGAGCCCGGGCAACTGCTTCATGCGCTCAAGGCGATGCAGGAGAGCCTCATCGGCGTGGTGCGCGCCGTGCGCATGGGCACGGACACCATCGCCACCGCGTCCAACCAGATCGCCGTCGGCAACCAGGACCTGTCGTCACGAACCGAGGAACAGGCCAGCTCGCTCGAGCAGACGGCCGCCTCGATGGAAGAGCTGACCTCCACCGTCAAGCAGAACGCCGACAACGCGCGCCAGGCCAATCAGCTGGCCGTGTCTGCCTCCGACATTGCGGTGAAGGGCGGCAACGTCGTCGACAAGGTGGTGGGTACGATGGCGGCCATCGAGACGTCCTCCAGGAAGATCGTGGACATCATCTCGGTGATCGACGGCATTGCGTTCCAGACCAACATCCTTGCACTGAATGCGGCCGTGGAAGCGGCTCGCGCCGGGGAACAAGGCCGCGGTTTCGCCGTGGTCGCAGCCGAGGTGCGCAACCTTGCGCAGCGCTCGGCCGCGGCGGCCAAGGAGATCAAGGGCCTGATCGATACCTCGGTGGGCAATGTGAGCGAGGGCGCGCAGCTGGTCGGCGAGGCCGGCAAGACCATGACCGAGATTGTCGACAGCGTGAGGCGTGTGACCGACATCATGGGCGAGATCACCGCTGCCAGCCAGGAGCAGACGAGCGGCATCGACCAGATCAACCAGGCCATCTCGCAGATGGACCAGGTGACCCAGCAGAACGCGGCGCTGGTGGAAGAAGCGGCGGCCGCGGCCGGCTCGCTGCAAGAACAGGCGGTGAGCCTGGTCAAGACCGTGAGCGTCTTCAAGCTGGAGGGCCCGGGGGCGGTCGACCGGACCTTCGCCAAGAACAAACTGCTTGCGGGTCGATCGAGCCCGATGCTGACGCTGGGCTTCGCGTAGGAAGGGGCTCCCTGGCGCCGCAAAAAAACAGCCCGCACGAATGCGGGCTGAATGGCCCCGATCTCGCAAGGGGCCGGTGGAGGGAGGTGTCCGCCGGAGGAATCAAGCGGACAGGGGAATGATGGCCACCGAATTGGGAGATTTTGTGGAGGCCTGTGCCAGGCGGGTGCTTGTCTACACTGCGCACGCACATCTGTCTCCATTCTCCCAAGGCAACACTCCCACCATGACCTACCAGCCCGGACTCTTCAACGGCAAGCGCGCACTCGTGGCCGGCGGAACGCAGGGCATCGGCGCCGTCATTGCCAACCACCTGGCCGCGCTCGGTGCGCAGGTCACGGCGCTGGGGCGCAGCGGCGGCGACGGCACGCTCGATGCGGCGGTCGAGCTCAGGCAGGCCGACATCGGCTCGGGCGCCGGCCTCGATGCGGCGCTGGCCGACATCGAACGGCTGGACATCGTCTTCAACTGCGCAGGCATCCTGCAGCGCGGCGCCGAGCACGACATCGGGGTGTTCGAGAAAGTGCTTGCCGTGAACCTCACCGGCACCATGCGCGTGTGCGGCGCCACGCGAGAGCGGCTGAAGGCCAGCAAGGGCTGCATCGTCAACACGGCGTCGATGCTGAGCTTTTTCGGCGGCGGCCTGGTGCCGGCCTATGCGGCCAGCAAGGGCGGGGTGGCGCAGCTCACCAAGTCGCTGGCCATTGCCTACGCGGCGGACGGCATCCGCGTGAACGCGGTGGCGCCGGGCTGGATCGCCACGCCGATGACCCAGGCGCTGCAGGACGACCCGGCGCGCGCCGGCCCCATCCTGGCGCGAACGCCCATGGGCCGCTGGGGCACGCCCGACGATGTGGCGCGCGCGGCCGTGTTCCTGTGCACGCCGGCCGCGTCGTTCATGACCGGCGTGATCCTGCCGGTGGACGGCGGCTACATGGTGAGTTGAGGCCGCGCGAAGGAGCGAAGGTGGCATCCTCAGGCGTATGGATAATGGCCGGCCTTCCCGGCTGTTCCAGCCGCTGGTCATTTCGATCGCACCATGCCCTCACCCCGGTCTTCTTCCGCCGCCGTGAAGCTACCTAACAAGCACTCCCGGTGGCTCGGCGGCTGGACCGCGAAGCTGTGGCTGGCTCTGCCGTTGATCGCCTTGTCCTGCATGGCCGCCAGCCAATCGGCGACTGCGGATGCGCCGCCGCAGCGCGACGGCGCGGTCCACATCACTCGGGCTGAACTGCTGTCCGTTCCCGGCACCGGCTATTCCGCGCCGGTGCGGCGCATCGAGGACGCCGGGCTGCCGAGCGAAGGGTGGAAGGCGATCAGCCTGCCGCACACGGCCCCGCGCGAACTGGTGCCCACACCGAGCGGCGGCGTGCAGACCGTCACCGACTGGTACCGCATCGACCTGGCCGGGCTGGCGCCGTCGGCGCGGCCGCTGCTGCTCTACCTTCCGCGCTGGAAGACCCTGGGCCACATTGCGGTGTACGGCGACGGCGCGCTGCTGTATCAGTCGCAGGGCAGCCCCGTGCACAACGGCTACAACCATCCGCTGCTGCTGCCGCTGAACGCGGCGGCCCACACGCCGGCGCCCACGACCGTGCTCATCCGCGTGAACCGACTGCGCAGCAGCGGGAGCGGTTTTTCGACCGTGTGGGTGGGCGACCAGGATGCGCTGAACTGGCGCTACCAGGCGCGCCAGCTGCTGCAGGTGCAATTGCCCTTCATGGGCAGCGCCGCGTTCCTGGCGGTCGGCGCGTTCGCGTTCGCGGTGTGGGCGGGCAAGCGGCGCGAATCGCTCTACCTGCTGTTCTCGGCCATCTCGGCGCTGGCCTTCGTGCGCATGCTTCACTACTTCGTGAGCGGCGACTACCTGCCCATTTCCGACGAGTGGTTCGAATGGATGACCGTGGCTTCCATGCTGTGGTTGATCATTCTCATCCACCTGTTCTTGCAGCGCCTGCACCGGCAGCCCTCGGTGTGGCTGACCCGTTTGTCGGTGGCCCTGGCCGTGGTGTGCAATGTCGGCACGCTGCCGCATGTGTCCAGGTCGATCGCCAGCCTCTACCTGTTCACGCCGCTGCTCAACCTGGTGGTGCTGCCGGTGGCGGTGCTGATCTTTTCGGTGAACCTGCGCAAGGCCTTGCGCTCGAAGTTTCCCGAAGGGCGGCTGGTGGCGGGCTGGGCCGTGTTCACCGTGGCCTTCACCTCGTACGACGGGCTGCTGCAGAACAACCTGGTCAGCCCCGAGAGCGTGTACACGTCACCCTACGCCATCATCGGGCTGTTCTTCATCTTCTCGTACATCATGTTCCAGCGGTACACCGACGCGTTCGCCGAGGTGGGCCGCCTGAACACCGGCCTGGCGCAGCGCCTGCAGGCGCGCGAAGCCGAGCTGGAGCAAAGCTACCTGCGGCTGCGCGTGATCGAGAACGAGCAGATGCTCGGTGCCGAGCGCCGGCGCCTGATGCAGGACATGCACGACGGGCTGGGCTCGTCGCTCATCAGCGCCATCCGTTCGGTGGAGCAGGGCGTCATGAACGACGCGGAGGTGTCCGGCGTGCTCAAGGGCTGCATGGACGACCTGAAGCTGGCCATCGACTCCATGGAAAGCCTGGACGCCGACCTGCTGCTGCTGTTGGCCACCCTGCGCTTTCGCCTGGCGCCGCGCATCGAGAGCGCCGGCGTGGCGCTGCGCTGGGAGGTGCAGCCCGTGCCCGCGCTGCCCTGGCTGGACCCGAGCAGTGCGCTGCACATCTTGCGGATCATGCAGGAGTGCGTGGCCAACGTGCTGCGCCACACGAGAGCCACGACCATCGGCTTCAGCACCGCCGCGGACGGCCAGGGCGTGTCCGTGGTGATCGAGGACAACGGCGCGGGCTTCGCGGTGGACCACGCCCTTCAGCGCGGCGGCCGGGGCCTGCGTAACCAGCAGCGGCGCGCGCAGGCCATCGGCGGCGCCGTGCGCTGGGAATCCGGCCTCGGTGGAACGCGCTTCACGCTGTGGCTGCCGCTTCAACGCAAGCCCGACGCCGATCAGCCCGCGCTGCGCGGGCAGGCGCCGGCTGCGGTTTAGCGAGCCGTCTTCGGCCCAAGCTCAGGAGTGCGAGATCATCTCGCCCATGGATTCACCCCGAGGCCCGCGCTGGCGCTGGCTGCCCGTCGAGGGCAGCTGGCGCTATCACCTGCTGCTGGCGGCCGTGGGCATGTGCGTGCTGGGGCCGTTGGCCGGCGTGACCGCGGCCTACATGAACCTCTCGCTCGGCTTCTTCGTCGGCGGCCAGGTGCTGGCGGGCCTGCTCGGCTCCGTCGTCACCGCGGGCTACGGCGCCAGTGGGCGGCACGGCGCCAACTACATCCAGACCGCCGCCGCCTCGGTCGCCAGCATGAGCGGCCTGGGCGTGCTGCTGCAGGCCCAGGCGTGGATGGGGCTGCCGCAGCCGCCGGCCTGGCAGATGGTGCTGTACCTGGGCTGCGTCGGCATGTTCGGCGTCGGCGTGGGCATGCTCTACACGCCGGTGCTGGTCGACCGCATGCGCCTGGCGTTTCC
The DNA here is from genome assembly GCF_051216435.1 of Variovorax pasteuri. NCBI lineage: Bacteria > Pseudomonadati > Pseudomonadota > Betaproteobacteria > Burkholderiales > Comamonadaceae > Variovorax > Variovorax pasteuri. Next base: position 104,833 of record NZ_JBPJZS010000005.1, on the reverse strand, counting down.
GTCGGGGCTGGCGGTGGCCAACATCCTGAGGGCGCTGACCGACCCTGCACTGCTGCGGCGCTCGGTGCGCCAGCTCGGCGGTGGCATGGGTCTCGGGCTGATGACCGGGCTGGCCGTGGCACGCCTGCCCTGGCTGGGCGCCATCGGGTTATCGGCCTCGACCTTCGGCGCGGGGCTGGTGGTGGGCGCGCGCATCGGCATTCCCGCGGTGATGGGAGGCCTGATCGGCGTGGCACTGCAGCCGTATTTCGTCTCGATCGGCTGGCTCCAGGCCGGCGACCCGCCGCGCAAGATCATGTTTCTCATCGCCCTGGGCGCGATCATGGGTGCCGCCCTGGTGGACATGGCACTCATCTTCGCGCGGGCCCTGCCGCACGCGCGGCGTCAGGCCGCGCTCGATGCGCCGCAGCCCGTCGCCAGTGCGGGGCTGCGCATCGACGGCAGGCGCCTCGTGCTCTGGGTGGTGTTCTGGGCGGGCGCCACCGTGGCCTGCGGCCACTGGCTGCTGGGGCAGCCCGTGTTCTTTCTTGTGGTGGCGGTGGCGCTGGTCTTCGTGTTCGCGCTGGTCAACGGCATCTCGGTGGGCGTGAGCGACGCCAACCCGATCTCTTCGGCGTTCGTCGTGACCATCGTCATCCTTGCCGCCCTGGGCCTGCGCGACCCCGGCGTGGGCCTGATGGCCGGTGCGGTGCTGCTGGTGGCGACCGGCGTGGCCTGCGACATGCAGCAGGACCGCTCCACCGGCTGGCGCCTGGGCACCTCGCGCGTGGTGCAGTTCCGCTACCAGGTGCTGGGCGTCGTGGTGGGCGCCGTGCTGGCCGTGGTGTTCGCGAAGCTCTTCATGGCCGCCTACCCCGTGCTGCTGCAGGACCAGACCGTGCTGAAGGCCGACCAGCAGCCGGCCGAGTGGAGCTCGGCCATGACCTACAAGTTCGTCGGCGTGCTGCGCAGCCTGACCACCGACCTGCCGTTCCAGCGCACGGCCATCGGCGTGGGCATGGTGGCAGGCCTGGCGATCGAGGTGCTGCGCAAGTGGCTGCGTCCGCGCAGCTTCGTGCTCGACGCCATCGTGTTGCCGTCGCCGTATGCGCTGTCTTTCGGCGGCTTCGTCAGCCTGCCCACGTCGCTGTGGCTCGGCGCGGGCGGGGTCGCAGGCAGCGTGTGGACGCATCGTGCGCCCGCGCGGCAAGACGCGCCGCAGGACATGAGCGGCGCGTCGCTGTTCGGTGGCGGCCTGATCGCCGGCGATGCGCTGGCGGCGGTGGGACTGGGGGTCGCGAGCTTGCTGGCGGTGCTGGCCTGAACGGGCCGCCGGGCGACGTGCTTCGAGCGCGGGCGACGCGGCCTGCGTGACCGTGTCAGCGCAACCCCGCCCCCTCGTCCTTCGAGAGCTTGGTGAACGACAGCAGCGACAGCAGCGTCATCGCCCCCACCACGCCGAAGGCCGGCGAAAAATCGGCCGCCGTCAGCTGGGCGCCGCTGCCGTGCCACCACGCCGCCAGCGTGACCAGCGAGGCGCCCAGCGTCACGCCCAGGCTCAGCGACAGCTGCTGCGCCATGCTGTTCAGCGTGGCCGCATGGCTCGTGCGGGGCTTGGGAATCTGCGAGAAGCCCAGCGTTTGCAGCGACACCATCGCCATGGAATTCACCAGCCCGCCGAACAGCAGCGTGATGAAGATCTGCACATGCGGCGTGGTCGGGCGGAAGTGGCCGTAGCTCACATAGCAAAGGCAGGTGAGGCAGGTGGCGCCCACCAGCAGCGAACGGAACCCGACCGTGCGAATCGCCCGGGCCATGACCGTGCGCGTGGCCAGCGAGCCCAGCGCCGTGGCCATCGTCAAGCTGCCCGAGGCCAGCGGCGACAGCCCGAAGCCCAGCTGCAGCATCAGCGGCAGCAGGAACGGCGAGGCACCGATCGCAATGCGCAGCGGTGTGCCGCCGATGATCGACGCGCGGTACGTCGAGAAGCGCAAGATGCCCAGGTCGATCAGCGGACTGGCCTTGTGGCGGCTTCGCAGGTGATACACCAGCGAGGCCAGCGCACCGAAGCCCGCCAGCGCCCAGATGGCCGGCACCGGCAGCAGCGCCTTGCCCACCATCTCCAGGCTGCCCAGCAGCGCAGTGAGCCCCACGGCCAGCAGCACGAAGCCTTCAATGTCGAAGGGCGCGGGCGCGCTGTCTTCGGGCAGGTCGCTGTTGATGAAGCGCAGCGCCCCGGCAATGGCGAGCAGGCCGAAGGGAATGTTGACAAGAAAAATCCACCGCCACGAGGTGAGCGTGACGATGGCGCCGCCGAACAGCGGGCCGGCCAGCCGGCCGAACGCGGGCGGCACGGTGAACCACACCATGGCCGACACCATCTGCGCGGGCGGCACGCTGCGCAGCAGGATGAGCCTGCCCACCGGCAGCATCATCGCGCCGCCCAGCCCCTGCAGCACGCGAAACGCGATCAGCTGCGGCAGCGTCTGCGCGGCGCCGCACAGGGTGGAGCCCAGCGAGAAGAAAGCCACTGCCACGCAGAACACCCGCCGGGCGCCGAAGCGCTCGGCCAGCCAGCCGCTCACCGGCAGGAACACGGCCAGGCTCAGCAGGTAGGAGGTGATGGCAAGGTTCAGGTGCAATACGCTGACGTCGAGCGCGCCGGCGATGGTCGGCAGGGCGGTGGCCATCACCGAGGTGTCGAGGTTCTGCAGGAAGAGCGGGGAGGCGACGATGAGCGGGACGATGCGGTTGCGGGGGGGCATGGGGCGCATTGTCTGGGACGCGAATTAGGCGACGCTTCGCGGGCTGGCTGCCGCGCATGGATGCAGCAATCGCTTGAAAATCGACCCGGGTAGACTCCGCGGCTTTTCCTTTCCGCAGAGGAGCGACCCGCGATGGATGTACTGGACACCGGCCCCTACTACCACGGCACGCGGGCGGACCTCCAGGTGGGCGACCTGCTCACCGCAGGCTTCCGGTCGAACTATGACGGCCGCGTCGTCATGAATCACATCTACTTCACCGCCTTGCCAAAGGGCGCCGGGCTGGCCGCCGAAATGGCGAAGGGCGAAGGCCGTGGCCGCGTCTACATCGTCGAACCCACGGGTGCCTTCGAGAACGACCCCAACGTCACCGACAAGAAGTTTCCGGGCAATCCCACACGCTCGTACCGCAGCCGGGAGCCGCTTCGGATCGTCGGCGAACTGGCCACCTGGGAGCTTTTCGATGCGGAGTACGTACGGCAGCTCAGGGAGCGTGTGCGCGTGGGCATGGGGGAGATCATCAACTGAATTCCGCCGTCATATCGCGCTGTGTATAAGCGGCCCGGCGAAGGTCGAAATTTCATGGCTCGCACAGCTGCCCGCTCCACGGCACGAACAGGTAGCCGTTCGACGCCTCTTGCAGCGCGGCTTGCACTTCGATGAGCGTGTTGATCTCGTCGAGCGCTTCGTCCAGGTCATCGATCTCTATCTCGAAGCGTGCGGTGCACTCGCGCATTGCCGCTTCGTGCGGCGTACCCAAAGCGATCTCGCACGCCTCCGTTTGAACGTGCGGTGCGCTCGAAACGAGAATGCGAAATTGTGGAGACTCCGCACTGCTCGCAACCAACACGTCGGACACTTGCGAAACATCGAGGCCATGCTCACGCAGCGAAGAAGCTGCTGCCGCCAGATCGCATGTGCCGGCACGAAAAAATACCATGCAGACTTCTGTCATTTGAACGTTCCTCCAAGCCTGGAAATCGTTCTGCAATGTAGCCCACACCGATCGCTTCTCTGCGCCACAAGACCATGAACAGCATTCGCCGGCTCTTGCCTTTCTTTCCCCTGGTGTGGCTCACCGCATCCGCGCACTGCCTCGCCGCCTCGGGCATCGAGGGCATGCGTTCCACCGACACGGTCCACGGCCTCTACGAGATACGCGAGGCAGCGCGTGAATTCATCACCCGCGAGAACGCCAGGACCCACGGCACATGGGAAGCGACAGAGCCGAACCTCAAGGTTCTGGTGCCGAGGTGCGCGGTGCCTTTGACGGCGCGGTGGGACACGATCCGCTGGTTCGCGAACACCAAGGGCGGCGAGCTGTCGGAGCGCAGCCGTCGCGTGATTTCAGTGGTTTGCACGCGGGCCGTGAGCCCCTCGCAGAAGTGGGACGTGCACGTGCCCGTCACCCAGCAACGCAGCCAGGCCGCACGGCCCTAGTTCGGCAGGTACGGCGTGATGTTGCCGAGCGCGTTGGCCACGTACGCTTCTTTCTCGCCCACGGGCGCCACGTAGTGCAGCGCCGCCGCCGCGGCCTCCAGCCCTTCGGTGCGGGCGATGATCCAGCCGGCCAGGTAGGGCGCGGCAAAGCACCCACCCGCGGTGGCCACGTTGTCCCGTGCGTAGAAGGGTTGGTTCAGCACTTCCACACCCGCTTCCTGCACCCACGGCTTGGTGGTCAGGTCGGTGCATGCCGGCACGCTGCCCACGAGCCCGAGCTTGGCCAGGATCAAGGTGCCGGAGCACTGGGCGGCAATCAGCTGGCGCGCAGGGTCCAGCGCCAGGCGCGCCATCAACTCGGGGTTGCCGACGACCTCCCGCGTCTTGCTTCCGCTGCCGATCAAGACGGCATCCGCATGGCGTGCTTCTTCCAGCAAGGACTGCGCATGCACCGTCACACCGTTCATCGACGTGACCTGCGGGCTCGGGCAGCACAGGGTCACGCGCCAGCCCGGCGTCTTGATGCGGTGGAGCACGCCCAGCGCAATGAGCGAGTCGAGTTCGTTGAAGCCGTCGAAGGTGAGGATGGCGATGTGCATGGCGTGGGCTGTTGTGGCTTGGGGGAGCGAATGTGCCCATCGTAGGCAGGTCGATCCATACAATCAAAAAATTGTCATGGATACATCCCGCGATGGCTGAAGCCCGATACAAGCAACTGGTCGACGAGCTCGCGACCGAGATCCGCAGCGGGCGCCTGCCGCCGGGCACCCGCCTGCCCACGCACCGGCGGCTGGCCGGGCACTACGGCCTGGCGCTGGCCACGGCCTCGCGCGTGTATGCGGAGCTGGAGGCCATGGGCCTGGTCAGCGGCGAGGTCGGCCGCGGCACCTTCGTTCGCGAGACCGCGCTGCCGCCGGGCCAGGGCATCGACCAGCAGGCGGTGGCGGCGGGCCTGGTGGACCTGAACTTCAACTACCCGTCGCTGCCGGGGCAGGCCGACCTGCTGCGCGCTGCCTTGCGGCAACTCGCCGCCGGTGGCGAGCTGGAATCGATGCTGCGCTACGCGCCCCATGGCGGGCGCATGCACGAGCGCGCCTGCGTCGCCCGGCACCTGGTGTCGCGCGGGTTGGTTGTGCAGCCGTCGCGCGTGCTGCTGGTGGACGGCGCGCAGCACGGCCTGGCGGTGACGGTGATGGCGCTGCTGAAACCGGGCGACGTGGTCGCGGTCGACGCCCTGACCTACCCGGGCTTCAAGGCCCTCGCCGAGGCGCATCGCCTCGAGCTTGCACCCGTTCCCGCGTCGGGGCAGGGACCCGACCTCGACGCGCTGGAGCGCCTGTGCGCAAAGCGCCGCGTCAAGGCCGTCTACACCATGCCGACCCTGCACAACCCGCTGGGCTGGGTGATGAGCGAGAGCCGCCGCCGCCGGCTGGTCGCCATCGCGCGGCGGCACGGGTTGCTGGTCATCGAAGACGCGGCCTATGCCTTCCTGGCCGACGATCCGAAGAAGATGCCGCCCGCACCGCTGGCCACGCTGGCACCGGAGACCACGGTGTATGTCTCGGGCCTGTCGAAGAGCGTGGCGACCGGCCTGCGCGTGGGGTTCGTGGTGGTGCCCGAGGCGTGGGTGCCGAAGCTCGAACGCGCGATCCGGGCCACGACCTGGTGCACGCCGGGCGTGACGACCGCCATCGCCTGCGCGTGGCTGGACGACGGCACCGTCGGACGGCTCGAATCGCAGAAGCGGCAGGACGCCGCCCTGCGGCAGGCGATTGCCACCGAAGCGCTGGCAGGCCTCAGGTGCGTGCGGCACCCGGCGTCGTACTTCGTGTGGCTGCCTTTGCCGGAAGACACGCGCGCCGACCGGGTCGCGGCGGCGCTGGTGCGCGAAGGGGTGTCGGTGTCGACGGCCGAGCCCTTCGCCACGTCGGCGCACGTGCCGCACGCGTTGCGCCTGGCGCTGGGCTCCGTGGGTCTTGATGGCCTGCGCAGCGCGTTGCACACGGTGCGGCGGGTGGTGGGGGCGCAGGAAGGCTGCTGAACGCCTGGTGCGGCGCCGGCAGCGGCAGGGAAAGCGATGCAGCCGCTAGACTCCAGCCCGCTGTAGCATTTCCATACAAACAGGATCGAGGAGATGGTTGTCATGAACTGGCGTTTTTTGGGCCTGGGGGCCTTTGCTTGCTTGTTGTCCCTCTTGACGGGCTGCGCGTCGGTGACGCATGGCACCACGCAGGTGGTGAAGATCGAAACCCTGACCATGAGCGGCGAGCTTGTAGACGGCGCCAAGTGCACGGTGGCCAATGACAAGAGCGAAGCCGTCATGCGCTCCGGCCAAAGCGTGCCGGTGCGCCGCTCGGGCGGCAACCTCAGCATCGAATGCACACACCCCGGCCAGCCACCGGCAAGCGGCCAGGCCACGTCGCGTGTCAACGGCGGCATGGTGGGCAACATCCTGATCGGCGGCCTCGTGGGGGCGGCCATCGATTCAGGCACGGGCGCCGGCTTCAACTACCCGAGCTGGATGCAGCTGGTGTTTGGCGAGGTCCGCACTTTCGACAGGAGCAGCCAGAACGGCGACAAGGCATTGGCGGGCTTGAAGATCGGTCAAACGCGCGTTGCCTCGGCCAGTCCACCGGCGCCATCCTCGCCACTGGCCCCAGAACCGGCATCGCCCCTGCCCTCGGTGCCGGTTGCGGCGGCACCCGTCGCCCTCCCCGTCGCACCCCCCGTCGGCGCCGCGCCGCCGGTGTCTGCGCCGGCCACCCGCGTATCGATCGACGACCTCCGGGGCTTGCTGCCCGCCAAGCCATGAAGGCCGGCAACCCGCGCCTGCTGCCGCTCGCCGGCTGCGCCGTTCTTGCCTGCGGCCTTGTTTCAGGCGCCTGGGCGCTCGAGCCCGACGTGCTGTTCGGCAGGGTCTCGCCCAGCGTGTGGTCGGTGCGAACCTTCGATGCGCAGGAGCGCCCGCTGCGCAACGGCACTGCGGTCGTCGTCGCGCCGGGCCGCCTGGTCACCGCCTGCCACGTGCTCGCCAAGGCGAGCACCTTCGTGATCCGGCAGGACAACGTCACCTACGGGGCGACCCTGGAGCAACCCGACCCGGCGCGCGACCTGTGCCAGATTCGGGTGGCGAACTTCAACGCGCCGCCCGTGGCCGTGGCACCGGCCGGCGCCGCAAGGGTGGGGCAGCGCGTGTATGCCGTGGGCAATCCGCGCGGGCTCGAGAACACGCTGACCGAAGGCATGCTCACGGGCCTGCGTGGCGGCGAAGACGCCGACCTTCCGCTCCTGCAGATGACCGCCGCGGTGTCCCAGGGCGCGAGCGGCGGCGGTTTGTTCGACGCCGAGGGCCGGCTGCTGGGCATCACCAGCGCTGCGGCGCCGGACGGGGGCAACGGCGGCGTTGCCATTCCGGCGTCGTTCCTAACGGAACTGCCAGGACGAGCGCAGGCCGCCATGGCGGCGCGTGGCCGGGAGCCGGCCGGCGCCCGCGGCGCCTTGACGCCTGCAGCCGCGCTGCGCGTGGGCGACGCGCTCGAGTACGTGCGCACCGACCGCCTGACCGGTGCCCGCATTCCCGTGACCTACCGTGTCGACCGTGCCAGCGGCGACGAGCTGTCCTTCAACGCAGGCGGGCGCATCGAGAAGACGGACGGGCGCGTGGTGTCCGTGACGACGCCGGTCGGCGGCATCTACGACACCGCATCGCCGCCCGGTGGATGGGTGCGCAAGGACATCCGGCCCGGCATGCTCTGGTACCTCGACTACGTGCCCGCCACGGGCGAAAAGCTGCGCTACGAACTCAAGGCCACCGCGGGCGGCGAGCGGACGACGAAAGTGGACGGCAACGAGGTGCAGGCCATGGAGATCAGCTACGAAGGCTGGGTCTACTCGGGCTATGCAGGCGGCGCACCGCTGGCGCCGCGCGCCACCCGGCTGTCCATCAAGCTGCTGTACGCGCTCGACCTCGCACGTGTCGTACGGTTCGAGGCGCAGAACACACGACCGCCGTTCAGCGCCACCGACGAGACGCTCGAGCTGGTGCGGGTGACGCGCTGACCTTGCGGGAGGTGCAAGGCCTGGCGTTCAGGTGCGCCGGGGCTGCGCCTTGAACCGCGCCTCGTCGAGCCAGCGAAACACGCCTGCCGACAGCAGCGTGATCACCCCGACGGCGATGAAGGTGTAGCGGAACGCCAGCGCGGTGGAGGCCAGTTCGCCCGACAGCAACCCGACCAGGCCGCCGCCGATGGTGGCGCCCAGCGCAATCGCCAGCATCTGCACCATCGAGAAGAGGCTGTTGCCGCTGCTGGCATCCGCCTTGCCGAGCCCCTTGAGCGTGACGCTGTTCATGGCGGCGAACTGCATGGAGTTCGCGCCGCCGAAGACGGCGAGCTGGACCACCTGCGCCCACAAGGGCCATTCGGGCGAGATCAGGCAGAACGACACGATCGAGCTACCCACGATCAGCGTGTTGCCGAGCAGGAAGCTGTCATAGCCGAAGCGGTTGACCAGCCCGCTGATCCACGACTTCGTGACGATGCCGGCCAGCGCGGCGGGAATCATCATCAGGCCCGAATGCAAGGGGCTGTAGCCCAGCTGCAGTTGCAGGAACAGGGGCAGCAGGAAAGGCACCGCGCTGCTGCCGATGCGCGCCACCAGGTTGCCCAGCAGGCCGACGCCGAAGTTGGGCTCCCGAAAAAGGCCCAGCCGGAACAAGGGCGACCTGCGCCGGCGCGCGTGCGGCAGGTAGGCCAGCGCCGAGACGGCGCTGAGCGCGAACAGCCCGGCCGACCAGGCGCCGCGGTGCGTCGCGGTGGGCACATCTATGGCCAGCGAGAACGCCACCATGCACAGCGACAGCAGGCCGAAGCCGACAAAGTCGAAGCGCGGCGCGTCGTCCAGCCGGCCCAGGGGCACGAAGCGCCGCACCGCCCACAGCCCCACCAGCCCGATCGGCACGTTGATCAGAAAAATCCAGTGCCAGCTGGCGGACTGCACCAGCCAGCCGCCCAGCGTGGGCCCGAGCAGCGGGCCGAGCTGCCCCGCCACGCTGACGGTGGCGAGCGCCGCGATGTAGCCCTCGGCCGACACGCTGCGAAGAATGGCCAGCCGCCCGATGGGCAGCAGCATCGCGCCGCCCAGCCCCTGCAGCACGCGCGCGGCGCCCAGCTGCGTCAAGGACTGCGCGCCGGCGCACCACACCGACCCCAGCACGAACAGCAGGATCGACACGAGGTAGGTGGCGCGCATGCCGAAGCGGTCGGCGAGCCAGCCCGAGGCCGGCGTCAGCATGGCCATGGTCAGCGTGTAGGCGACCACGACCGGCTGCATCGCCAGCGGGCTTTCATGCAGGCTGCTGGCCATCGACGGCAATGCGGTGTTGACGACCGTGGTGTCGAGCGACTGCATGAAGAAGCCCCCCGCGACGATCCACAACAAGGCCTTGCGGGCGGCTTTCTCTTCCAACGGTCTGGCTTGCTGCAACTCGATTCCACAGAACGCGGCGCTGGCGCCGCAGGGTGAGCAGTATCCCGAGTTCGGGGTACCCGACGCTGCCGGTGGGGCGCAGGCGAGCGCAAACCTGCGCAGGCTGCCGGCGACAACGTTCAAAGCGCAGGCATTCCGTTCAAGATTTACCGCGTCCGTTCGACCAGAGTACCGGTGTCGGCGAGGCAATCCTGCATTCGCCGCCGAGCAACGCGAGCCATAGAAAGAAGCATGTCCCACATCCACACGAAAACATCGACAGGTGCCTCGCGGCGGAGCATTCTGGCGAGTGCGGCAGGCATCGTGACGGTTTCCGCCCTTGGCACCTCGACCCTGGCTGCCGCGCAGAAGCTTTCAGCGCCAGCCCCAACCCATCCCGACCACACCAAAGGATCCACCATGAGCTTTGTCACCACCAAGGACGGCACGAACATCTTCTATAAGGACTGGGGCCCGCGAACCGCGCAGCCCATCGTCTTCCACCACGGCTGGCCGCTGAGCGGCGACGACTGGGACACTCAGATGCTGTACTTCCTGGGCAAGGGCTTCCGCGTGATCGCGCACGACCGGCGCGGGCACGGCCGTTCCTCGCAAACCGCGGGCGGCCACGAGATGGACACCTACGCCGCCGACGTCGCCGCATTGACCGACGCGCTGGACCTGAAGGGCGCCGTGCACATCGGCCACTCGACCGGCGGCGGCGAAGTGGCGCGCTACGTGGCGCGCGCCAAGCCGGGCCGTGTGGCCAAGGCGGTGCTGGTGAGTGCCGTGCCGCCCATCATGGTGAAGACGCCGGCCAACCCCGGCGGCCTGCCCATGGAGGTGTTCGACGGCATCAGGTCCGCGCTCGCGGCCAACCGCGCGCAGTTCTACATCGACCTGCCGACCGGCCCGTTCTACGGCTTCAACCGCCCGGGCGCGAAGATCTCGCAGGGCCTCATCGACCGCTGGTGGCTGCAGGGGATGATGGGCGCGGCCAATGCGCACTACGAGTGCGTCAAGGCGTTCTCCGAAACCGACTTCACCGAAGACCTGAAGAAGATCGACGTGCCGGTGCTCGTGATGCACGGCACCGACGACCAGGTCGTGCCCTACGCGGACTCGGGCCCGCTGTCGGCCAAGCTGCTCAAGCACGGCACGCTCAAGAGCTACGACGGATTTCCTCACGGCATGCTGTCCACGCAGGCGGACGTGATCAACCCCGACCTGCTGGCGTTCGTGAAGAGCTGAGCCCGGGTTTCTGGATCCGGTCATCGACGATGCCGGATCCTCCTGCGACTCAGCGCGTGCGCTGCTTCGCCACGAACTCCGGCGTGACCGTGCCCTGCTTGTTGCCGAACTGCGCGATGACGTAGTTGGCGAGCGCCGCCACTTCGGTGTCGGTGTAGGCCTTGCCGAATGCGGGCATGTACACCTCGTTGTCGTGCACGCGCATGTTCACGCCCTGCAGGATCATCTGCGTCACGTTGGCGCCGCCCGGGTCGTTCACGCCGCGCGTGCCCAGCAGCGACGCGAAGTTGGTCTGCTGGCCTTGCCCGTTCCACTGGTGGCAGCTGGCGCACGCCGCCGCAAACAGCCGAAGCCCCTGCTCGTGGCCTTCGGCCGTGTTTGCGGCGGGCGCCGCCGCGCTGGCCGCCACGGCCCAGGGCGCCTTGGCGTCGATCTCGATCGGGTCCTTGCCCGGCTTGGCCGGCACCGTGCGCAGGTAGCTCACGAGCGCCGCCGTGTCCTGCGGCTTCAGGTGCTGCAGGCTGTGCTCCACCGCCTCGCCCATCGGGCCCGAGGCCGAGCCGCGGCCGTCGGCATGGCCGGTCGTGAGGTAGCTGGCAATGTCGGCGTCGCTCCAGGCGCCGATGCCGTTCTTCGCGTCGGACGTGATGTTGTAGGCGCGCCAGCCCTGGATCGATTCGCCCGCGAGGTTGTTGCTCGTCTCCAGCGCGAAGGCCAGGTTGCGCGGCGTGTGGCACTCCGCGCAATGGCCCAGCGCCGTGGCCAGGTACTTGCCCTGGTTCCATGCGAGCGGCTTGGCCGGGTCGGGCTCGAAGCGGCTGCTCTTGAAGAAGGCCGCGTTCCAGAAGCCCATGGCCCAGCGCTGGTTGAACGGAAAGCCCAGGTCGGCCTCCTTGTTCGGCTGGTTCACCTGCGGCAGGCTGAAGAGGTAGGCCTTGATGGCGAGCACGTCGTTGCGGCTGAGCGCCGTGTACGAGGTGTACGGGAATGCCGGGTACAGGCGCTTGCCGTCCGCGCGCACGCCGTCGTGCACCGCGCGCACGAACTGTTCGTCGCTCCAGCCGCCGATGCCCGTGGCCGGGTCGGCGGTGATGTTCGACGAATAAATCGTGCCGAAAGGCAGCACGAAGGGCACGCCGCCCGCAAAGGGCTGCCCCTTGCCGGCCACCGTGTGGCAGGCGATGCAGTCGGCGGCCTTGGTGAGGTATTCGCCGCGCACCAGCAGTGCCGCATCGCTCGGCGCGCCGGCCAGCACCGGCGCCTCGCCCTCGGACTTGTCGGTGCGGTTCAGAAAGAAATACAGCCCCGCGGCCACGACGAACAGCACCACCAGCACCTTGAAGAACCGCTTCATGCCGCGCTCCTTTCGCCGTGTGCTTCATGCGCTGAAGGCCCGGCATCGGCGACCTTCTTCTTCAGCGCCTCCTTGTCCTGCGCCAGCAGCGCGCGGTTCACCGGCAATGCGCGCAGGCGCACGCCGGTGGCCGCGAAGATCGCGTTGGCCAGCGCCGGTGCGGCGATGGCGGTGCCCACCTCGCCCAACCCGCCGGGGGCTTCGCCGCTCTTGACGGTGTGCACCTCGATCGGCGGCGATTCGTTGATGCGCAGCATCCGGTAGTCGTGGAAGTTGCTCTGCTCGATGGCGCCGCCCTGCAGCGTGATTTCGCTGAAGAGCGCCGCGCTCAGCCCGAACAGCAGGCCGCCCTGGATCTGCGCCTCGATGGAGCTGGCGTTCACGGCAATGCCGCAGTCCAGCGCGACCACCGCGCGCCGCAGGCGGACTTCGCCCTGCGGCGAAACTTCCACTTCGATCATTGCGCACACGCGGCTGCCGAAGGGGTCGCCCACGGCCACGCCGCGCCCGACGCGGCTTTCGTTTCCTTCGCGGCCCGCGCGCGCAGGCAGCGCGCCCTTGCCCCAGCCGATCTTTTCCGCGGCCAGGTCGAGCACCGCGAGCGTGCGCGGGTTCTTCTTCAGCAGCGCGCGCCGGTAGGCCACCGGGTCCTTCTTGGCGCGCTGCGCCAGCTCGTCGATGAAGCTCTCCATCACGAAAAGGTTGTGCGTGGGCCCCACGCCGCGCCACCAGCCGACGTTCAGGCCCGCGGGCATGTCGTGCCGCACCCATTCGACCTTCAGGTTGGGCAGGTCGTAGCAGGGCTCGGCCACGCATTCGATCAGGTCGCCGTCCATGCCGTCCTTGCCCATGAAGGCGGGCGCCCAGCGGCCCAGCACCGTGCCGCCCGCGATGCGGTCGCCCAACCACAGGATGTTGCCGTCGCCGTCGACCACCGCCGAGATGTCGTCGTGGTACATCGGGCGCACGATGTCGTGGCGAATGTCTTCCTCGCGCGTCCACACCACCTTCAGCGGGTAGGGCACCTGTCTGGCGAAGGCCACGGCCTGCTCGACCGAATCGGTTTCCAGCCGCCGCCCGAAACCGCCGCCCAGGTACTGGTTGTGCACCACCACCTTGTCTTCGGCCAGTCCGGTGATCTTGGCCGCCACGCTCACGCAGCGCGCCGGCACCTGCGTGCCCACCCAGATCTCGCACGCGTCGGGCCGCACATGCACCGTGGTGTTGAGCGGCTCCATGGTCGCGTGGGCCAGCATCGGCAGGTCGTAGGTCGCCTGCACCAGCGTGCCCTCGGGCCGCTTGCCGGTTTCCTTGCCGACGATGGCCTTGCCCTTGGCCAGCGCGTCGGTCAGCGCCGAGCGCAACTGCTGCGTGGTGAGGGCGGCGTTCTGCCCCGGCGTCCAGGTGAGCTTCAGCGCATCGAGGCCGCGCTTGGCGGCCCAGAAATGCTCGCCCACCACCGCGACCGCGTCCTTGATGCGAATGACGTCAATCACGCCGGGAATTGCGCGCGCCGCCTTGTCGTCCACCGAGGCCAGCACGCCGCCCAGCGTGGGGCAGGCCTTGACCGTGGCCACCTTCATGCCCGGCACGCGCACGTCGAGGCCGAACTGCGTCTTGCCGTTGACCTTGTCGGCGGCGTCAACACGGCGCAGCGGCTGGCCGATGAGCTTGAAGTCCTTCGGCTCCTTCAGCGCCACCTTGCCCGGCATCGGCAGCTTGGCGGCGGCACCGGCGAGCGCGCCGAAGCCGAGCTGGCGGTTCGAGTCCGCATGGCTCACCACGCCGCGCGCCACGGTGCAGCTCGCCGGGTCGACCTTCCACTGCGCGGCGGCGGCGGCCACCAGCAGCGTGCGCGCCACGGCGCCTGCTTCCCGCAGCACGGCATAGGTGCCGCGCGTGCTGGTCGAGCCGCCGGTGATCTGGCCGCCCAGCAGCGGCATGCCGTAAAGCGCCTCGTTCGGCGGCGAGTGTTCCACGCGCACCTGGTCGAGCTCGACGCCGAGTTCCTCGGCCAGCAGCATCGCCGAGCCGGTGTAGATGGCCTGGCCCATCTCGACCATCGGCATCACGAGCCGCACGCCGCCGTCGGCATCGATGCGGATGAAGGCGTTCGGTGCGAAGGCCGGGTTGCCGTCGGCCAGCGCGGCGGCCGCGTCGGCGGGTTGCTGCCGGGCGCTGATGGCCGCGAAGGCCTTGCTGCCCCCGACCCAGGTGAAGGCGAGCGCCAGGCCGCCGGCCTGCAGCGCGGCGCGCCGGCTGATGCCTGCGGCGCTCACGATGCGCTCCTGGCGGGCATGGCGACGACCGACTGCAGCACCTCGGGCTTGCCGGCAGCGGCCTGCTTGATGGCCGCCCGGATGCGCGAGTAGGTGCAGCATCGACAGACGTTTCCCGACATGGCCATGTCGATGTCGGCGTCGCTCGGGTTGGGCGTGCGCTGGATCAGCGCGGCGGCGGACATGATCTGCCCCGACTGGCAGTAGCCGCACTGCACCACGTCGACCTCGAGCCAGGCTTTCTGGATGCTCTGGCCGGCCGGCGTCTGGGCGATGGCCTCGATGGTGGTGATGGCCTTCTTGCCGATGCTGCCGACCGGCAGCACGCACGAGCGCACGGGCTGGCCGTCCAGGTGCACGGTGCAGGCGCCGCACTGGGCGATGCCGCAGCCGAACTTGGTGCCGGTCAGGCCGACGATGTCGCGCAATGCCCAGAGCAAGGGCATGTCGTCGGGGGCGTTGACGGCAACGGACTGGCCGTTGATGTTGAGATCGATCATGGGCCCTGCCTTCTGTTTGAAATTCGCCGTGGGGAGCGGCACCGCACCATAGCGCGACTTCGGGATTTTTGCTTGGAGCAGGGCCCGGCCGCGAATGGCTGCCGGACCTGGCGCAAGTGCTGCGCGAGATGGGGATCGACGAGGCGGGTACCGGGCTTGGGTGCTTACCCTTGTCCGGACATCGCCGCCCTCAACTTGCGCGCCCGGTTGCCGATATACGGACAGTCATGCCCGATTCGAGTTTCCCCCGCCCTTCCCAGCTCCTGGCCATCCTGCCGAGGCAGAACATCCTCCAGGACGATGGTGTGCACGTGCTCGTGTCGACCAAGGAGGTAGAGGGCGCCCGCAGCGACGGCATGCTGCTGCGGCGATGTGCCTTTTCCCTTTCAGCGCCATTCGGATACGTATGCCTCGGCCATTTCAGGAAGCTCTCTGAAAATTGCTGGCAGGCCTCGCTCGGGACAGGGGTCCTGGTCGACGAAGGAGCCGTCCGGCCCGACCGGCTCCATGCCACGGAGCTCGACGCCCTGGTCAACCTTTGGACGAGCCGGCGACAGCTGACCCTCTGAGGTGCCCGTTGAGAAGGCCGTCCTGCAAAAACCTCAGCTTCCCTCGGAAACCTCGATCGGCTGCCCGATCAACGCATCGAACTCGGCGTCGCTGCAGCGGCTGAGTTCCGCCGCGTTCGCGCTCACGTAATAAGAAAGAACGCCCTTCGGCCCGCGATCGGCGGTGAAGCCGATCTGGGCGATCGGGCCGCAGGACGCGCCATGTTGCGAGCTCGTGTGCAGGGCGCCCGCGAAGGCGCGAACGATGTCCGGCAGGCCGCCCGACCGGGTCAGTCCGGCATCGAGCGCGTCTTCCGCGCCCGCCAGCTGATCGCTGTCTGCAAGCGCCAGCGGCCAATTGACCAGGATCGGCGACTCGATCTTCTGCGGCGCGTCGCCGGCTCGTTCGGTGAGCGTGAACGCCCACGGCAGCGGCACGGCCGGCGCCTGCGCGAAGCGCGCGCACATCAGGATGGTGTCGAGAGGGCTGGCGTCCGAAAAGCTCGCGGCCCGTGCGTCCTTGAGGAGCTCGTCGGTCCGGCCAAGAACAAGCGCGCGCGCGGCGGGGCCGTCCTGCGCCGCGGCGGCGCACAGCGCGTTCAGGGCCGCCCGCAGGGCCAGCACGCCGCCCGTGCCTGTGGCCCAGCTGCGCCCGATCATCTGGATCTTGCGGCGATGGAAGGGCAGCTTGGTCCGGTGGCCGGTGCCGGCGATGTCGATGGGCAGGTCGTCGGGGCCGTCGTGGTGCTGCGCCCCAGGCGTGTTCCCCTCGAAGGTGAATCTCGTGTCGGCGATGGCCAGGCTCAAACCCGGCAATGCAAGGACAGCGCAAAAAGTCATCGGTGCTCCGGAGGTGGGTGGGCGGCGAGGATAGCGCGACCCTGGACGCTTCCGCCCCCTGATTGGGGACTACGGCCGCTGCAGCTGCGTCGTGATGCCGTACAGCACCAGCATGCCCAGCACGTGCCCGATGGCGACGCCCGGTTCGCCGGACTCGATCCGCGCGATGGTCTGCACGTGCACGCCCAGGCGGGCGGCCGCCGCGGCCTGCCCCTCGCCCGCGCCGAGGCGTCCCGCCTTGGCGGCGGCGCCCATGTCCTTGATCGCCCGAAGGGCGTCCTCGCTGATGTCTGCGGAAACTCGCTTGCCCTGTGCCATGGACTGCGCAGGCTCAGGCGATCATCGATTCGAGATCGAACGCCAGCTCGCGCGGTGCCGGCATCTCCTGGACGACCGCTTCCGACAGCCCGATGGCGTCGGCCGAGAGGGCCGGCCACACGTGCTGCGCATCGCCGATCACGAGCCCTTCGCGCTCCAGCGCAACGCGCCACACCGCCAGATGCAGCACATTGGCGAGTGGGTCCTGCTGTTCGCACGCCATCGGGTCGGCAAAGCCGGCCAGGGCGCTGGTGAAGTCGGAGGCAAATTCCCAGCGTGCGGCCAGCCGGGCGCTGACGTCGCCGTAGTGGTAGCCCCACTGCTGCTTTTCCACTTCGAGGCGGCCCATGGCGTCGAAGGGGTGGGCTGCATTGAGCACGGCCATCTG
Organism: Variovorax pasteuri; assembly: GCF_051216435.1. Taxonomy (NCBI): domain Bacteria; kingdom Pseudomonadati; phylum Pseudomonadota; class Betaproteobacteria; order Burkholderiales; family Comamonadaceae; genus Variovorax; species Variovorax pasteuri. The sequence continues at coordinate 87,705 of NZ_JBPJZS010000005.1, read as the reverse complement.
TTCCTTCATGGCGCCGGCCATGATCAGGTGGCCGATGGCGTGCATGCTGCCGACGGTGAATGCGAGGCTCTGGTCCACGCGCCGGGTCTTGCCGGCGAGGTAGCGGGCCACCGATGCCACGCGCAGGCTGTGCGACCAGAACGCCGGCAGGTTCACGCCGTCGACCTTGCGGAAGGTGCCCGTGAGGCCCGAACTCACCACCAGGGAGCGGATCGAGGAGAACCCCAGCATCTGGATGGCGTCCTGGATGGACGAGATCTTTCGGCGAAGCCCGAAATAGGGGGAGTTGACCTGGCGCAGGACCCTGGCGGTCAGCACCTGGTCGAGCTCGAGCCTGCGGGCCACCGCGCTGACCGCGGCGTCCTCGTCGCGCAGGATCTCGATCAGATCGAACACCACCTTCGGTACCGTGGGCAGCAGGTGGCTATCGGCAAACAGGTCGTCCAGCGTCATGGCGATCTTGGGATGAGTTTTCTCGAAGCCCGGGATTTTGCTGCAATCGAAAGATTTCAGGTGGATGAAAGCCGCCTTTTTTTTAAGCACCGTGGCGCGGCGGTTGAATTGGACGCCGCCCGCACAGCCATTGGGTTCAGAGCTTCTGCCCCGACGCGGAAAGGCCCTTCGGCGTCACGCGCATCACGGTGGCCTGACCCGCATACACGTGGTGCCCGCGCCGGTACAGCACCGGCGGCAGGTCGGCCTCGATGAGCCCCGCGCTGCGCAGCACTTCGCACATCTGGATTTCCTCCTGGTCGTCGATCAGCAGCGGCAATTGCGCGCAGCACAGGCGGCTGAGCATTCGCATGGGCATTCGGCCTCCTGCGTCCCCGCAAGGGTTTTCCTCCAAAGCAGAGGTGACTTGTGCCCACGCTAGCGCCAAATCGTTGCTGGCACCGTTCGCCAGCGCACCGACGCCCCCCAAACAAAAGGGCAGTCCTTTGTGCGCTACCGTACAGACGCGGGTGGATGCGCCGCAGAATCATGTGAACTTTGGAAGCCGCTCCCTGCCATGGCACTGCCTTCGCGTTCGTCTTCGTCTTCGTTGCCCGCGGCTGCCGCGCGCAACAGCCTGCTGGATGTCATCCCCGCCGAGGTGATGGCCCGGATGAAACCGCTGCTCGAACTGGTGCCGCTACGTCTGGGAGAAGTGCTTTACGAGTCCGGCGTGGTGCAGCAGTACGTGTTTTTTCCGACCGACGCCATCGTTTCGCTGCTGTATGTGCTGGAAAACGGGCAATCGGCTGAAATTGCCGTGGTGGGCTTCGAGGGCATGGTGGGGGTTTCGCTGTTGATGGGCGGGGGCAGCACGCCCAACCGCGCGGTGGTGCAAAGCGCGGGCAATGCCTACCGGGTGAGCGCGACCCATATCAAGGAACTGACCGAAAAAGGCGGGCCTTTGCTTCACCTGCTGCTGCGCTACACCCAGTCGCTCATCACGCAGATGTCGCAGACGGCGGTGTGCAATCGGCACCATTCGCTGGAGCAGCAGCTGTGCCGATGGCTGCTGTTGAGCCTGGACCGCCTGCCCGGCAACGAACTGGTGATGACGCAGGAGCTCATCGCCAACATGCTCGGCGTGCGGCGCGAAGGCGTGACCGAAGCGGCGGGCAAGCTGCAGCGCCTGAACCTGATCAAGTACGCGCGCGGCCACATCACCGTGCTCGACCGGCCGGGGCTCGAACGCCAGGTGTGCGAGTGCTATGAAGTCGTCAAGCGCGAAACCGACCGTCTGCTGCCGGATCGGCTCGCCACCTGAGCCTGCGCGCGCGGGTTCCCGCTTTCCACTCGGTACGCAGGCGCACAGATGACCACACTCCGGCGGGCAACAATGCGGATGCCGACGTGTTCATGCGAAGGCGCTTGCGCTCTTTCCTCTTTTCAACAGGCGGTTCCGTGACTCCAGACCCCGCCGCCCCGGTGCTCAACCGGCTGCTCGAAGCACTGCCGCCCGCAGACCGCGACCGCCTGCTCGCCCGCTGCGACAACGTGCAGCTGGGGGCGGCGCAGGTTCTGTACGAACCGGGCGACCCGATCCTGCACATTCACTTTCCCACCAGCGCCTTTGTCTCGCTGGTGTCGGTGGCGGACGGCCACGACGGCCTGCAGACCGGCATGGTCGGCAACGACGGTGCCTTGGGCTACGAGCTGTCGCTGGACGCCCAGCGCGCGCCGCTGCGCACGCTGGTGCAGGGCGCGGGCCTGGCATGGCGGCTGACGGCGCAGTCGTTCGAGGAGGAATTGCTGGAGAGCGCCACCTTGAAGCGCGTGCTCAATCGCTATGTGTGCGTGCTGCTGGCCGAGTTCGGCCGCCTGGGGCTGTGCCACCAGTTCCACCAGATCGAGGAGCGCCTCGCGCGCTGGCTGCTCACCACGCAGGACTGTGCGCATTCGGCGCGCCTGACGCTCACGCACGAGGTGCTGGGGCGCATGCTGGGCGTGCGGCGGGTCGGCATCACCAACGCGGCCACGGCGCTGCACACGCGCAGCCTGATCGACTACCGCCGCGGCGTCATCACCATCACCGACCGACAGGGGCTGGAGAGCGCGGCCTGCGATTGCTACCGGGCGAACCGGCGCAGCTATACGGACCTGCTCTCCCGAGGCTAGGGCTCGTCGCTCGCCGGCTGCTCATGCCGGGCTGCGCATGTCGTGCTCGCGCAGCATCACGGGCTCCATCGCGCCCTGCGCCAGCCGGCGCCGCACGGCCGACTCGATCTCCTCGACGTGGTGCCCGAAGGTTTCGAGCGAATCGGCGCTCTCGGCGGTGCGAAAGTGGTAGCGCAGCGCCTCCCTGCCGATGCTGGCGCTCACGGCCTGGCCGCCTTCCACGGTCACCGAGAAGCGGACCGTGCCGGAGGCGTCATGAAAGTAGGGGGCGTCGGACATCGTTGTGATCTTTCTGGAGGCAGGGTGGCGCTGACATCGGCGCAGGCAACTGCCCTGTGCACTGTGGCATGCGCGAGGCCTTGCGTCTGTGCGGTAGCGCTCCGAGCTTCCTCTGGCGCGTCGGCTGGAAAATACTGTGCCGGCGCCAGCGGGTGTCGCGCCCGGGACGCCCCATGGCGACCGACCCGCTACCCTTTGAAAAGATCCACCACAGATGAATGTCCCGATGAACCAAGGCATGAATACGCCTGCTGCGCCCGGGGTGCGGCCCATTCGCACGGCCGCCTCGCTCATCGTGCTGCGCGACGGCGCGGCCGGGCTCGAGGTGCTGATGCTGCGCCGGGCCGAGAAGGAGGCCGACCAGAACAGCGGCGCCAGCGTGTTCCCCGGCGGCACGGTCGACACGCACGACCCCGCCATGCACGCGGCCTGCTGCGGCCTGGACGACGCGGCCGCGAGCCTGCGCCTGGCGGTGCCCGCGAACGGGCTCGACTACTACGTGGCCGCCGTGCGCGAGTGCTTCGAGGAGGCCGGGCTGCTGTTCGCCTCCGAGGAGACGGGCGGGCTGGTGGCGCTCGACGCGTTGCCGCAGCACGAACGCGCCGCCATGCGCCACGCCGCCGAACTGGGCTCCGACGCGCTGCTGCACATGTGCGGCGCGCGCGGCTGGCAACTCGCGGTCGACCGGCTGCGCTACTTCAGCCACTGGCTCACCCCGCCGGGCATGCCGCGCCGCTTCGACACCCGCTTCTTCGTCGCGCTGGCGCCGCCGGCGCAGACGCCGAGCGCCGACACGCGCGAGACGGTGGAGTGCCTGTGGCTCACGCCCGCCGAGGCATTGAGCCCGCAGCGCGCGCTGAAGCTCATGAACGTGACGCGCCGCATCCTCGAACAGCTGCAGTCCTTCGCCACGGCGCAGGCCTGCATGGACCATGCGCAGGCGCTGCGCGAGGTGCCGATGATCATGCCGCGCGTGGCCACCGGCCCGGGCGGGCGCCATCCGGTGAACCCGTGGGAGCCGGCCTATGCCGAGCTGGGGCGCATCGACCCCGACGGCCACGGGCAGGGCCGCCACGCGCTGGAAGACGGGCTGGTGGTGCGCCTGTCGCCGCACGTGGTGCGCGTGACGACCGGCGCGCAGGCCGAGTGCAACAGCTACCTGGTGGGCGGCGGCGAACGCGGCGAATGGGCGCTGATCGATCCCCCCGGCGATGATGTCGCGCTGGCGACCGTGCGGGCGGCGGCACCGGGGGAGATCCGCTGGACGCTGTTCACCGGGGCCGGCGATCCGGCGCAAGGCGCGAGCGATCCGCTCGACTTCGGCGGCCTGACGCTGAAGGCCGTGCAGGTCTCGGGCGAGCGCTGCTTCCTGCTCGTGCAGGAGAACACGCTCTTCAGCGGCCACTGCACGCCGTCCGCGCTCTCTCAGGCGGCCGAGCTGGTGCACGCCGTCGACTGGATCGCGCCCGCGCAAGGCTTCCTGCGCACGTGCGCCGAACCCATGCCACCCTTGCTGGACCCGACATGAATCCCACGTCTTCAGACGCCTTGCAGGCCGGCGCCTTCGACGCCGTGCTCGACGCGCGCTACAGCTGCCGCGGCTACCTCGCCACGCCCGTGCCGCGCGAGGTGGTCGACGCCATCCTGCGCGCCGCGCAGCGCACCGCCTCGTGGTGCAACTCGCAGCCCTGGCAGGTGGCGGTGACCAGCGCCGCGGCCACCGAGCGGCTGCGCCGCGCCATGGCCGAGCCCGAGGCCTCGGCCGACGCGACGTTCGACATCGCACCGCCGGCCGAATACCGCGGCGTGTACCGGGAGCGGCGGCGCGAGTGCGGCTTCCAGCTGTACGACAGCGTGGGCATTGCGCACGGCGACCGCGAAGCCTCGGCGCGGCAGGCACAGCTGAACTTCGAATTCTTCGGCGCGCCGCACATGGCGCTGGTCACCACCGAGGCGGTGCTCGGCACCTATGGCGTGCTCGACTGCGGCGCCTACGTGAGCAACTTCATGCTGGCCGCCCGGGCGCGCGGCGTGGCGAGCATCGCGCAGGCCGCCATCGCGTCGCGCGCGAAGTTCCTGCACCGGTGGTTCGACATTCCGCCGGACCGGCAGGTGGTGTGCGGCATTTCCTTCGGCTACGAAGACCCGGCGCATCCGGCCAACCGCTTCCGCACCACGCGCGCCACGCTCGACGAGGCGTGCCGCTGGGTGGACGCCTGAAGCTTGCCGTCAGGGGCTGCGCTCGGCCAGGTAGTGCCGCGTGACCACCGGCACCTCGGGCACCTGGAACACGCGCGCGCTGGCCTCCAGCTCGTTGCTTGCCACCGTGGCGCGCGAGCGCTGGCGCAGGTAGTCGGCCCATGAGGTGACGATGAAGCGCTCCACGTAGCGGCTCGGGTCGCCCAGGTCGCGGTACACGCGCCAGAAGGTGGCGCCATCGCGCCGGCGCGGTACGGCCAGCTGCTGCACCGTGTCCAGAAAGCGCCGCGCGTCGGCCTCGCGGATGCAATAGACCACTTCGACGGCCACGGGCCCGGCCTCGAATTCGGGCTCTTTCGGCAGCAGCAGCTCGTCGCTGTGCGCGGCCAGCGTCACCTCGTCGTCCGCGCCCATGCGCAGCGGGTACGGCCGCGCCAGGCCCACGCTCGCCACCATGAAGGCAGCCGACAGGCACAGCGCGGCCGGCAGCCCCAGCAGGCTGGACACCGCGCCCCACAGCGCCGAGCCGAGCGCGAAGGCCCCCAGCGAACACAGCGTGTGCAGCGACGCGGCGCGCGCCCGCACCCACGGCGGCGCGCTGGTCTGCGTGGCGGCGTTGAAGGTCGACATCATCGTCATCCAGGCCGCGCCGCCAAGCACGAAGCTCAGGTACACCAGCGGGCGCCAGGTCGACAGCGCGCCCACCAGCATGGCGCTCGCGAACACCAGGCAGCAGCAGGCCGCCAGCGTGTCGAGCCCGAAGCGCGAGCGGATGCGCCCGACGAAGAAGCCCGCCGACACCGCACCCGTGCCGAGGCAGGCCATCAGCAGCCCGTAGCCCGCCGCACCCAGGTCCAGCCGCTGCGACGCGATGACCGGCAGCAGCGCCCACAGCGCCGAGCCCAGTCCGCTGAAGCCCGCGGTGCGCACCAGTTGCGCGAAGATGGTCGGCGAATGCCGCGCATAGCGCAGCGCGCTCAGCATGCCGCCCCACAGCCGCTCGGCGGGCAGCTTGGCCGGCAGGGGCGGGCGCGGCGGCCAGCGGCGGGTGGCGTAGCTCATGCCCACGGCGGTGAGCACGGCCGCCGCGAACACCGCGCTGGCCCCGGTGAGCGCGAACACCAGCCCCGCCAGCGCCGGCCCCACGGCGCGCGCCCCGTTGAAGGCCATGGACACCAGCGTGATCGCCTGGGGCAGCTCCTTGCGCTCCACCGTGTCGCTGACGGCGGAGTTCCACGACGGCGATTGCAGCGCGGTGCACACGCCCAGCAGGAAGGTGAAGAACAGCAGCGTGCCCGGCCCCACCCAGCCGGCCAGCGCCAGCCCGGTGAGCGCCAGCGCGGCTGCGGCGTACACGCCCTGGATGCGCAGCATCAGCTTGCGGCGGTCGGTGGTGTCGGCCAGCACGCCGGCGGGCAGCGACAGCAGGAACATCGGCAGGAACGAAGCGGTCTGCACCAGCGCCGCAAGGAACGACGAGGCCGTGAGCTCGATCATCAGCCACGACGCCGCCATGTTCTGCATGGCGTTGCCCACGAAGAACAGGCTGCCGGCCGTCCACAGGCCGCGAAACGGCCGGTGCGCGAGCGGAGCCCAGAGGGACGGGGCGGGGGCGGTGGCTGCGGGGGTGTTGGGGTTCAAGCGCGGGGGTCGGTCGGCGGGGCGCTCAAATCATATCGGCGCAGCCCTTTTCGTGCTCGCGGGCGTTGTGCGCACCGGGCCCGCGGCCCTCAAGGGCACGTGATTTGCTGCCCGTTCGGTAGCAGTGCGTTGCAAGTGTGACGCGGCACACAGGTAGCCAGCGAAAGTGGCTGCCAACGACCACTGCAATCCGTAGCATTCGGAACGCCTCATGGTTTCCCCCAGGCCTTCACCGGCCCGGGCGTGAAACGGCGTTCCGCTCCCTGCAGGAGTTCATCGACGAGATTCATTGAAGGAGCATCGGATGGTCGCCCTCTCACCACACACGCCGTGGACCTTGCGCGCCGCAACAGGATGCCGCGTGCAGGACGAGCACGCCGAGCGCAGCCCGCGCACCGCGCCGAGCGCCGCGCCCGGCGTCGCAGGCGCCTTGCGCACCCCGCCGCATGCCCTGCCGGACACTGCGCCGCGCAGGGCCTGCGCCTATGTGTTCATCTCGAACCTTCCGCACCTCGCGCAGGCCTACGGTCAAGACTTCGCATCGGCCGCCAGCCTCGAGGTGCAGCGCCGCCTGTGCACCCACTTTCTCAGCGCCGCCGCCACCGACATGGCCCGGCTGCGCGACGACTGCTTCCTGCTGTGGGCCAACGACGCCTTTGTGTGCGGCGCCCGCGACATCCGCGAGCTGCCGCACGACGTGCGCCGCATGAGCCGCCCCATCGAGACGCTGCTTGCCGTGCTCGGCGCCGAGCCGGTGCGTGCCAAGGGCATGGTCGCGATGGTGCAGCTGCATGCCGACTGGATCGAGGTGCGCGCGCCCGGGCAGCTGGGCACGTCGGAGATAGAGCTTGCGCTGTGGACGGCGCAACCGTTTCCGGACTCGCGCGAGAACCAGGCCGACGGTTGGAGCCAGCGCTACCGCGCCGACATGGACGTTGCCGTGCGCGTGAGCGAAGCGTTGCGCACCGAGGCGCTGTCCTTCGCGTGGCAGCCGGTGGCGCACACGGGCAGCAACGCCGGCACGCTCTATCACGCGGGCCGCGTGCGCCTTGCACCGAGCCACAGCGAGCCGGCGCTGCTCGCGCAGGAGGTGTTCCTGCCCTGCCTGCAGCGCCTGGGGCTGGCCCGCGCGTTCGATCGCATCGCGATGCGCCAGGCCCTGGCGGAGCTGCGGCGGCGGCCCGGTGCGCACCTTGGCGCGGGCATCGGCGTGGCCATCTGCGCCCAGAGCGTCAAGCTCGACCACTGGTGGGCGTCGTTGTGCGCGGCGCTCGACGAAGAGCCCGAGCTGGCCTCGCGGCTGGTGATAGAGATCACGGGCAGCGCCATGCTGGACGACCTGGAAGCCGCGCGCGACTTCTGCGTGCAGATGCAGCTGCGCGGCTGTCGCATCGCCGTGCGCGACATCGGCGGCGGCAACGACAACCTTGCCGCATTGCAGTCCTGCGGGCCCGACATCGTGAAGCTGGACGCATCGCTGTTGCGCCGTGCGCGCGACGGCGTCTTCGGCGTGGAGTGCCTGCGCGGCATGCTTTCGCTGTGCGCGCATTTCGCGGGCCAGGTGGTGCTCGACGGCATCGAGCGCGAAGAAGACATGCACATCGCCTCGCACGTGGGCGCGCGGTGGCTGCAAGGCTATGGCGTGCGAGGCACCGATGCGCCGGTGACACCCGCTGGTGCTCATCCCGCTGCCGTGCATCCCTTGGCGGGGTGCCTGTGAGACTTGCGCCCGACTTCAAACTGCGCCTGGCACGGCTGAGCAAGGATCTGTCGCAGCTGCAACGCTCCGTTCAAGAGTTGCTGGGCACGTTCGAGCAGCCGCGGGTGGATGGGCGCCGACGCAACTCCGCGGAATCGGTGCAGTACGCGGTGCTCGAGGCTGCGCTGCGAACCTCAGAGGCGACGCTGTCGCAACTGCATGGCGAGGGTGAGGCCGACGGGAGCGATGGCGTACGGGCGCGCCCCGCGCGCAGGTCGTCCAGGTCGAGGGCCTTGCGTACATGAGCCGCGTGCGCGTTCCCGCTCTGTGAACCGGGCGGCGACCCGAGCGACGGCCCGGCAGGTTCTTCAGCCATGTACCTGAACCCTCTCTTTGCCAACGTGTCGCAGGCGGAACGCGTTGCGCTGGTTCGCAGCAGCGAACTTCGCTCCTACCGGCGCAACGAAGTGGTGCTTGCCGCCGGCAGCTGGAGCGACCGCGTCTACTGCGTGGCCAGCGGGCTGCTGCGCGTGGTGGAGCACGGCAGCGGGCGCGCCCAGCCCGTCGACGTCACGACCGACTTCATCCGGCAGGACGAGTTCTTCATCGGCCCGTCTCTGGCGGAAGACGCCTTCCAGGCCAGGCACACGCTGGTGGCGGCGTTGCCCTCGTCGGTTCATCTCATCCCGATCGTGGCGCTGCGCACGCTATGCAGCGCATACCCCGAAGTGGCCATCGGCCTGCTCGAACTCGCGATCGCGCGGATGGCCGTCATGCGCAACCAGTTGCGGCGCATGTCGGCGCTGTCCACCGAAGACGTCGTGAGCCGCGTGCTGCACCAGCTCACCGTGCTCGCGCCTGCGAGCACGGGGGCCTTCGACAAGCGCATCTCCCAATCGGTGATCGCCTCCTATTCGGGCCTGTCGCGCGAAGTCGTCAACAAGACCATGCGCGACATGGAACAACGCGGGCTGGTGCGGCGCGACGACCAGGGCGTGCATGTGCCCGCCGACTTCGCGTCCACCGACTTCGGCCGCCTGCTGCCTCTCGAGAAGAACCTGGCGAGCGTCGAGCCGAACCAGGTCGGCGCGGTTTTTCCGCAGGGCATTTCGTACCCGCCGGCCGATCCATGGGGCCGAAAACCCGACGGCGAATGACGGCTCGCCGCGCTTCCCGAACTCCATTCCAGCTACTGAAGAAGGCACCAATGTCCATAGAACCCCACAAGCCCGTTGCCGCGTGGCCGGCACCCGGCATTGCGCCAACGCCTCCGAACGCCGCAAGCGCTGCAAGTGCCGCCGCCGTGCTGTTCATCGAAGCGGCCCAGCAGGAACTCGCGCATCTGATGCGCCTGATAGCCGAGGGTGACTCGGCGGCGGCGACGCGCGTCGCCTGGCGCATGGCCGAGAGGGGGCGCACGGTGCTCGCGCCCCAGCGTCCGCCTGCGGCGAGCGTTGTGCCACCGGTGGGCCCTGGCGCCGAGGCCTGCGCGCTTTCGCGGCGCGAACTCGATGTACTTCGCATGATTTCGCAAGGACTCAGCAACCGCCAGATCGCCGAGGCAACCCAACGTTCGCTGCACACTGTCGATGCGCACGTGAAGAACATCTATCGAAAGCTGGCAGTCAAGTCACGCGCGCGGGCGGTGCGCGAGGCCATGCAGAAGGGGCTGATCGATCTGGAGGCGTGCGAGTAGACGCTGCCTCTGTGCTTCCGACCGGGTCCGGTTGCGGCCCGTGCGTATCCCGAATTCGGGTGATTGCATTTCGAAGTCCGCGCTTGCACCATCGCGGCGTGTATCTGCATCCACTGTTTGCTCGCCTTTCGCAGGCGGAACGCTCGGCCGTCGAGCGGGTTTGCGAGCTGCGTTCATACGCGCGCAACGAAACGATCCTTGCACCGAACGACTGGACGCGTTGTTTCTATTGCGTGGAAAGCGGGCTCGTGCGCGTGGTGGTTCAGGGCCGCGACGGCGCGCAGGACGAAGCGGGCGTCACCACCGACTTCATTCGTCGGCACGACTTCTATCTGGGCGGCTCCCTGAGCGAGCCGCAGTACCAGGCGGCCCACCGCCTGATTGCGGTGCTTCCCTGCACTATCCACCACGTGCCCGTGGTCGCGATGAGGGCGCTGTGCGAACGGCACCACGACATCGCGTTGAACCTGCTCGAAGGCGTGGCTTCCCGCATGAACGTGCTGCGCCGGCAGATACGGCGTGTGTCTTCGCTGTCGTCCGAAGAAATGGTCGGGCGCGTGCTGCACAAGATGACGCAGATCGCTCCGGCGGGGCACGAGGTGTACGACAAGCGCGTCACGCAAGGCGTGATCGCCTCCTATGCCGGGCTGTCTCGCGAGGTCGTCAACCGGACGATGCGCGAGATGGAGCGGCGCGGTGTGTTGTTGCGCGACGCGCAGGGCGTGCATGTGCCGCAGGAATTCGCGGGAACGGACTTCGGCGAGCCGTCTCCCGCGGACAGACAAGGCGATAAATAGCGTGAACCGGGGAGTGCATTCCGCAGGGCGGGGCTGAACAATCGATGCTGCCCGCAAGCAGCGATCCATGGTCGGTTTGGGGCTTTCTCTGTCCCGTTGGGTTGCTCTTCACAGGCCATTCATGTTCCACCTGTTCCATGCTTGCTCGTGCGGCACAACGCACATCGGGCGCATCCATCGCAGCGTGTGGATGCACCTGCTGCCCGGGATGCGCCTGTACCGCTGCGAGAGCTGCGGAAAGCGCCAGCTTCGCAACGAACGCGCCGTCGACATCGCCCGCGCGCGCGAAGCGAGCGATGCGGCCTGCGCCCGCCAGGCATCGAGGCCACCACCCCTCGGGTAGGCGGCCGCGACGGCTGTTCACTGCGGTGGTTACTGCGCGCTCGGCGTTTGCGCCTGCCCGGTGCCCTGGGTGTTGTTGATCATGCCCTTCCTCGAGCTGCCATCCGACTTGCGGCCCGAGCTCATTGCGCCGCCCGGCGCCTTGGTGCTGCCCGACAGGTTGCCGCCCGAGTTCGGCGTGCCTGGCGTGGCGGTGGGCGCGGTGGTCATGCCATTGGGGTTGGTCGGCCCGGTGCTGCCCGGCGAGGTCTTCTGTTGCATGGCGGGGCTGTCGGGGCTGTTCAGGCCCGGGCCGCCGCCACCGCCTGCTTGTGCCATGGCGGATGCAGCGCCCAGGGCGATGCAACTGGCAAGGAATGTGGTCGCGATGCGGTTCATGGGGGGAGCCTCTGTACGAAGTGGTTGAAGACTTCAATAGAGGCGCTGCGCCGCAGCAGCCGGGTGGGGCTGTGGCGACGCTCGCTGTCAGCGAAGGCGCACCGTGCGTGGCCGCACCTTGAAAACGCCGGGCTCGGAACGTGTGGCTCGTCGTCGCCACCAGCCTGCGCCAGCCGCCGCTAATCGCCACCCGAGCGCCACACCCTCGCCAGCGCAGCCATCTTGCCCCTGAACCCCAGCCTGTCGTTCGACAGCGCATCGATGAAGTCCGACAGGCGCTGCGACTTCACCATGGTGTAGATCGTGAGCCAGGTGGTCGCGACGAACACCACGCCGAACCAGACCGCCTTGCGCCACAGCGGCGCATCGGCCTCGGCCAGCAGGTTCATGCCCAGGAAGCCGGTGGTGATGGTGCCGATGAGACCGAACAGCGTGACCACCGTGAGCCGCACCACGGTGCTGGCCTGGCGGCGCAGGCTGTCGGCGTCCAGGTAGGTGTTCATGTCGGCGATGCGCGACTTGACCTCGTCGTAGAGCGCGTCCAGGCCCAGGTGCGTGGCACACATGTGCGACAGCGCGCGCACCTGCGCCTGCTCCGAGATCTCGTGGAACCAGTAGCGGTGCGTGAAGCGCAGGAAGCGCTCGAAGCTCGCGCGGATGGCGCGCTTGAACTGCTTCACGCTCGGCGTGCTGCGGATGTCGAGCTTTCTCAGCGCCTCCACCAGCTGGTCGGAGAACATCAGCAGCGAGGCCTTCTGGAAGTGCGCGATCAGGAACAGCAAAAAGTGCTGGTGGCGAAATTGCGCGAGCACGCCGCGGTCGCGGCAGCAGAAGAACTCCGAATGCGCATCGCCCACCACCACGAGCGCATGGCCGTTGCACAGGTAGCGCGTGCGCGGCGCCGCGCCGGCATCGACCCAGAAGCGGTCGTAGCAGTACTTGTGCTCGAAGTCCGCGAGGTGCTGCTCGGCATAGGGCAGGTGGGCATCGGCCGCGCCCGCGCCGGTGACCAGCGCCAGCCGCACGAAGTCGTCGCGCGTGAGGCGGCGCGGATCGTCCAGCGACAGGTAGGCCATGACCGGCATGCGGTAGTAGTCGATCTGCCGGTACCGCAGCGCGCCGGGCTCCTCGGAGTAGTCGGTCACCAGCGGCTGCATCAAGAACGCCCAGTGCGACGAGATGCGCGGCGCGCGGTGCTGGGCCACGTGCGACAGGAAGGCGTCGCGCTGCTGCGCGTCGGAGCGCGCGAGCACGCGGCCGTCGGCCGCCAGCCATTCGACGCTGGCCATGCAGTGCAGGGCGGTGCCGTCGGGCTCCCAGCCCGCGGGGTAGGCACGCCCGAAGCGGTAGAGGATTTCCTGCGCCTGGGCCAGGCTCAGGTGGTCCGCGCCGACCTCGAGGTTGAGCAGCACCACGTCGATGTCGAAGAAGAAGTACAGGTCGCAATGAACCACCTGCAGCGTGACCGGCGCGTCGCCCGGCTGCGCCACCACGCGCACCGCCGCAATGTCGTGGCGGCGGAAGATGCGCATCGGCGAATCGCCGTCGCTGCCGCTGTCCCCGTGCGCGCGGCCCTCGCCGTACAGGAAGCGCTGCACGTACGGCAGAAAGCTCACGAACTCGTTGTAGTGCCGCTCGTGGAAGCGGCTGCTGTCGCCGGTGTATTCGTCGACCTCCTCGCGCCACGGCGAGGCTTCGCCCATCTCGCGCAGCACGTGCCAGGGCCCGTGGTGGGCCGGCCTGGCGCCGGGCGCGGGCACCAGCCGCAGGGGCCACAGCAGCGCCTGCCTGAAATGCTGCACGACGGGCGTGCCCGTGGGAAGCGAATCTGCCGAATCGGTCTCTGGGCGCATGGTGTCCGCGGGTGGGTTCGGGATGGCGCAGTGTAGGCAGCGGCTGGGACAAAACGACCACCTAGGGGAATCCCTAGGTCGGCCTGAAACCGGTTTCATATAAGCTGCAAGCATTGCTTTCGAGGCATGCACGCGCACACCCGGCGCCCCTGCAGCACTCGCCCACCATGAACTACCAGTTTCAATTCGACGCCGTCTTCGCCGCCTGGCCGCTGCTGCTGAAGGGCACGTGGATCACGGTCCAGCTGTCGCTCATCGCCACGGTGCTGGGCCTGCTGGTCGCCATCTTCTGCGCCTGGGGCAAGACCTCGGGGCCGGGCTGGCTGCGCTTCGTCATCAATGCCTACATCGAGGTGATCCGCAACACGCCGTTCCTCGTGCAGCTGTTCTTCTTCTTCTTCGCGCTGCCGGCCATCGGGCTGCGCTGGTCGCCGCAGACGGCCGCGCTGGTGGCCATGGTGGTGAACCTGGGCGCCTACGCCACGGAAATCATCCGTGCGGGCATCGAGTCGATTCCCAAGGGGCAGATCGAGGCGGGCCGCGCGCTCAACCTCAAGCCGTGGGAAATCTTTCGCTTCATCATCATCAAGCCCGCGCTGAAGGCCATCTACCCGGCGCTCACCAGCCAGTTCATCCTGCTGATGCTGAGCTCGGCCGTGGTGTCGGTCATCTCGGCCGACGACCTGACCTCGGTGGCCGCCAACCTGCAGTCGCAGACCTTCCGCAGCTTCGAGATCTACATCGTGGTCGCGGGCATCTACCTGGCGCTGGCGCTGGCCTTCTCGGGCATGTTCAAGCTGATCTACAAGCGCACGCTCAACTATCCGGACCGCCGGTAACAGACGACGGACGGAGACCACACCATGCGTACCTTCGGCTTTCCCGAATTCCTTTTCATCCTCGAAGCGGCCAAGTGGACGCTGGCGCTGTCGGCCATCGCCTTCGTGGGCGGCGCGATCCTGGGGCTCGCCATTGCGCTGATGCGCACGTCGGAGTCGCGCTGGGCGCGCGGCGTGTCCACCACCTTCATCCAGATCTTCCAGGGCACGCCGCTGCTGCTGCAGCTGTTCCTGGTGTTCTTCGGCGCGCCGGTGCTGGGGCTGGACATCAACCCGTGGGTGGCGGCCGGCGTGGCGCTCATCCTGAACAGCGCCGCCTTCCTCGGGGAAATCTGGCGCGGCTGCATCGAGGCCATTCCGCGCGGCCAGTGGGAAGCGGCCGAGGCGCTCAGCCTCAAGTACAGCGCGCGCATGCGCGACGTGGTGCTGCCGCAGGCCTTCAAGATCGCGCTGGCGCCCACGGTGGGCTATGTGGTGCAGATCATCAAGGGCACGTCGCTCGCGGCCATCATCGGTTTCGTGGAGGTCACGCGCGCCGGGCAGATCGTCAACAACGCCACCTTCCAGCCGCTCATCGTGTTCTCGGTGGTGGCGGCGATCTACTTCGCGATCTGCTGGCCGCTGTCGCTGCTGGCCGCGCGAATGGAGCGCAAGCGCGCCCGTGCACTGGCGCGCTGAAGTCCCACTGGCGCGCTGAAGTCCCACTGGCGCGCTGAAGTCCCACTGGCGCGCTGAAGTCCCTTTTTTCGCTTTCGCTTTTTTCTTTCTCGTTGTTCCTTCCTTTCTTCAGGAGACATATCCAATGACCCATACCACCACCCGCCGCGCAGCGCTCGCAGCCCTCGGCCTGGGCGCGGCCCTGACCGTGTTCGCACCCTTCGCCTCGGCACAAAGCGTGGCCGACATCAAGAAGAAGGGCGAGATCACCATCGGCATGCTGGTCGACTTTCCGCCCTACGGCACCACCGACGCCAAGAACCAGCCCGACGGCTACGACGCCGACGTGGCCAAGCTGCTGGCCAAGGACTGGGGCGTCAAGGCCAACATCGTGCCGGTGACCGGCCCCAACCGCATTCCCTTCCTGCTGACCAACAAGGTCGACGTGCTGGTGGCCTCGCTGGCCATCACGCCCGAGCGCTCGAAGCAGGTGCAGTTCTCGCAGCCCTACGCGGCCGCCACCATCGTGCTGTACGGCGCCACCAAGACCCCCATCAAGGCGGCAGGCGACCTGAAGGGCCTGCGCGTGGGCGTGGCCCGTGCGTCCACGCAGGACGTGGCCGTGACCAAGGCCGCACCCGAAGGCACCGAGATCCGCCGCTTCGACGACGACGCATCGGCCATGCAGGCGCTCATCTCGGGCCAGGTCGATGCCATCGGCTGCTCGGTGACCGTGGCCGCGCAGATCGCCAAGCGCGTGCCTGCCAACACCTTCGAGAACAAGTTCACGCTGGTGCAGCAGTCCATGGGCATCGCAATGCGCCCCGGCCAGGAAGAACTGGCCAAGGCCGTGAACGAGTTCGTGCAGAAGAACACCGCCAACGGCGAGCTGAACAAGCTCTATCAAAAGTGGCTGCAGGCCGACCTGCCGAAGATGCAGTAATCACCGCCATACAAAGAGGCTGAAGGAATCCTGGCATGACGACGGAATCGATCATCCGCATGGAAGCGGTCAACAAGTGGTACGGTGAATTCCAGGTGCTGACCGGCATCGACCTGTCGGTGCGCCAGGGCGAGCGCATCGTGATCTGCGGGCCTTCGGGCTCGGGCAAGTCCACGCTCATCCGCTGCATCAACCGGCTGGAGACGGTGCAGAAGGGCCGCATCGTGGTCGACGGCATCGACCTCACGGCCGGCGGCAAGAACGTGGATGCGGTGCGTGCCGAAGTGGGCATGGTGTTCCAGCAGTTCAACCTGTTCCCGCACCTGACCATCCTGGAAAACTGCACGCTCGCGCCGATGCGCTCGCGCGGCATGAGCAAGGCGCAAGCGGAGGAGGTGGCCATGAAGTACCTCACCCGTGTGCGCATTCCAGAGCAGGCCGGCAAGTACCCGAGCCAGCTCTCGGGCGGCCAGCAGCAGCGCGTGGCCATTGCGCGCGCGCTGTGCATGACGCCCAAGATCATGCTGTTCGACGAGCCCACGTCGGCACTCGACCCCGAGATGGTCAAGGAAGTGCTCGACACCATGATCGGCCTGGCCGAAGACGGCATGACCATGCTGTGCGTCACCCACGAGATGGGCTTCGCCCGCAGCGTGGCCGACCGCGTGATCTTCATGGCCGAGGGCAAGATCGTCGAGCAGGCGCCGCCCGAAGAATTCTTCGGCAACCCCAAGGACGAGCGCACGCGCCAGTTCCTCGGCCAGATCCTCAGCTCGCACCAAGGCCACTGATGTCCTTCGAGGTCCTGATTTCTCTGTCGTCCTTCGGTGCGGCCGAGGTGGGTCGGCACGGCCAGCTCTGGTGTTCGCAGCTGGCCCGCGCGGCCGGCGCCGACTCGGTGGAAGTGCGCGGCGAGATGCTGCGCGACGCCGAGGCGGAACTGCCCGCGCTGAACGGGCTCGCGTCCGTCTATTCCAGCCCCGAAGGCCTGTGGGCCCAGGGCGGCTGGCTCGACAGCGCCGCGCTCAAGCGCGGCATTGCCGCCGCCACGCGCGTGGGCGCGAAGCGGCTGAAGATGTCCATCGGCGACTTCCAGGCGTCGTCGCACGGTTCGCTGTGGGGCCTGAAGGTGCAGCTGGCCGAGACGCGCGTCGAGCTCGTCATCGAGAACGACCAGACCGTGCGCGCCGGCACGCTGGCCGCGCTGCAGACCTTCTTCGACGTGGCCGACCGTGCCGGCGTGTCGCTGGGCATGACCTTCGACATGGGCAACTGGCACTGGGTGGGCGAGTGCCCGCTGCAGGCCGCGCAGGCGCTGGGCCACCGCGTGCGCTACGTGCACTGCAAGGGCGCGCAGCGGCTGCCGCACAAATGGGTGGCGGTGCCGCTGGGCGACTCGGTCGCGCCGTGGCGCGCCGTGCTGCGCGCGCTGCCGGCCGACGTGCCGCACGCCATCGAATACCCGCTCGTGGGCGACGACCTGCCGGCCGTGACCCGCGCGCAGATCGACTTCATCCGCGCCGCGCGCGCGCAGTCGTAGACCCCAAGAAACCAAGAACGACATGACAGAACCTACTGCCTTCGACGTGGCCTTGTTCGGCGAGGCCATGCTGCTGCTCGTGGCCGACCGCCCCGGCCCGCTGGAAAACGCCGAGTCGTTCTTCAAGCGCACCGCCGGCGCCGAGACCAACGTGGCCATCGGGCTGTCGCGCCTGGGCCTGAAGGTGGGCTGGGCCAGCCGCCTGGGCACCGACTCCATGGGCCGCGCGCTGCTGGCCGCGATGCGCGCCGAAGGCATCGACTGCTCGCACGTGATCACCGACGCGGCGCAGCGCACCGGCTTCCAGTTCAAGGGCCGCGTCACCGACGGCAGCGACCCGCCGATCGAATACCACCGCAAGGGCTCGGCCGCGAGCCAGATGGGCCCGGCCGATGTCGACGAGGCCTGGCTGCGCTCCGCGCGCCACCTGCACGCCACCGGCGTGTTCGCCGCCATCTCCGACACCAGCCTGCAGGCCGCGCTGAAGACCATGGACGTGATGCGCGCGGCCGGCCGCACCATCTCCTTCGACACCAACCTGCGCCCCACGCTGTGGTCGTCCACCGAGACCATGCGCCACTGGGTCAACGAGCTCGCCTCGCGCGCCGACTGGGTGCTGCCGGGCATCGAGGAAGGTTTGCTGCTCACGGGCCACGACAAGCCCGAGGACGTGGCCAGGTTCTACCGCGAGCGCGGCGCGAAGCTGGTGGTCGTGAAGCTCGGCGCCGCGGGCGCCTACTACGACAGCGACGTGGCCGGCACCGGCCATGTCGCCGGTTTCCCGGTGAAGGAAGTGATCGACACCGTGGGCGCGGGCGACGGCTTTGCCGCCGGCGTGGTGAGCGCCCTGCTCGAAGGCAGGAGCGTGCCCGATGCCGTGCGCCGCGGCGCCTGGATCGGCGCGCGCGCCGTGCAGGTGCTGGGCGATACCGAAGGCCTGCCGACGCGGGCGCAACTCGAAGAAGCGGGGCTCTGAAGACCATGACGCAAAAGAACGTGCTCGTGTTCCGGGCGCTGCCCGAAGACCAGCTGGCGCGCCTGCAGGCCGCACACCACGTCACCGTGGTCGATCCGCGCAAGGAGCCCGAGGCCTTCGCCGCGGCGCTGCGCACCGCGAACGGACTCATCGGCTCGAGCTACAACGTCGACGCCGCGCTGCTCGACGCGGCGCCGCAGCTGCAGGTGATTTCCAGCGTGTCGGTCGGTGTCGACAACTACGCACTGGCCGAGCTGCACCAACGCGGCATCGTGCTGTGCCACACGCCCGACGTGCTCACCGAGACGGTGGCCGACACGGTGTTCGCGATCCTCATGGCCACGCAGCGCCGCGTGGTGGAGCTGTCGAACCTGGTGCGCGAGGGCCGCTGGACGAAAAACATCGGTGAAGAACTGTTCGGCACCGACGTGCACGGCAAGACGCTGGGCATCCTCGGCTTCGGGCGCATCGGCCAGGCCGTGGCGCGCCGCGCCGCCCTGGGCTTCGGCATGCCGGTGCTCTACCACTCGCGCCGCGCGGTCGACCTGGCCACGCAGGCGCCCGAGCTGCAAGGCCGCGCCATCCACACGCCGCTGGACGACCTGCTGGCGCGTGCCGACATCGTGCTGGCGATGCTGCCGCTGACGGACGCGACGCGCGGCATGATCGACGCCGGTTTCTTCGCGCGCATGAAGCCGGGTGCTTCGTTCATCAATGGTGGCCGTGGCGCCACGGTGAACGAAGAGGCGCTGCTGCACGCGCTCGATCACGGCACGCTGCGCGCCGCCGGGCTCGACGTGTTCGCCAAGGAGCCGCTGCCGGCCGAGTCGCCCTTGCGCACGCATCCGCGCGTGACGCCGCTGCCGCACATCGGCTCGGCCACGCACGAGACGCGGCATGCGATGGCCGAGCTTGCGACGACCAATCTGCTGCAGGTGCTGGCTGGAGAGAAGCCGACAGCGCCGTACGACACGGCGAGCGCATGAGCGTGCCCAGGCTTTACTCCCTCCCCCGCTGGGGGAGGGCAGGGGTGGGGGCAAGCGGCGCATCCATCGAGCGCTCTGCCCGCCCCCATCCCGACCTTCCCCCAAAGGGGGAAGGAGCAAGACCATGAAGCCGAGCGGCCGCGCCACCATCGCCGACGTCGCAGAAGCAGCCGGCGTTTCCAAAGCCACCGTCTCGCGCTTTCTCAACCACCGCGAACGCCTGCTGAGCCCCGACATCGCCGCGCGCGTCGAGGTCGCGATCGCGGCGCTGCAGTACTCGCCCAGCCCGATGGCCCAGGCGCTGAGCCACGGCCGCTCGCGCCTCATCGGCCTGATCGTGGCCGACATCACCAACCCTTACTCCGTGGCCGTGCTGCGCGGCGCCGAGAAGGCCTGCCAGGACGCCGGCTACCTCGTGATGCTGTTCAACCTCGGCAACGAGAGCGAACGCGAGCGCGAGGCCATCGATGCGCTCGCGGGCTACCAGGTCGACGGCTTCATCCTCAACACGCTGGGCCGCGGCAGCAACGTGGTCGACGCGGTCACGCTGCACGGCAAGCCGGCGGTGCTGGTCGACCGCCGCCACACCGGCATGCACACCGACTTCGTCTCGCTGGACAACCACGCCGCGATGACGGCCACCTGCGGCCACCTGGTCGAAGGCGGCTACCGCGAGCTGCTGTACGTGACCGAGCCGCAGAAGGGCGTGAGCTCGCGGCGCGAACGCACGGCGGCCTTCGGCGCCTGCGTGGCCGCGCACGAGCCGCGCGTGGCCGGCGAGATCTTCGAATGCGTCGAAGGGGGCCACGAGGCGCTCGACGAAGCGTTGCGCGCCCTGCGCCAGCGCGCCAGGCGCGGGCGCCGCGCGGCCGTGGTCGCGGGCAATGCGGTGGTCACCCTGCGCGTGGCGCAGGCGATGGCCCGGCTGCGCTGGCGGTTCGGCGACGACCTGGGCTTCGTCGGCTTCGACGATCCCGAGTGGGCCTCGCTCATCGGCCCGGGGCTGAGCACCGTGGCCCAGCCGACCGATGCCATCGGGCGCACGGCGGCCAACTGCCTGATCGAACGGTTGCGCGGCCTCGACGTGCCGCCGCGCCAGTTGCTGCTGCCCGGCGAACTGGTGGTCAGGGGCTCGTCGCAGGCGTCCTAGCGTCCTGCACGGCGCGGTCGAAGGTGATCGGCCCGCGCATCCAGTCGGCCGCGCGCTCGGCCATCATCACCGTCGGCGCGTTGGTGTTGCCGCCGATCAGCGTGGGCATGACCGAGGCATCGACCACGCGCAGGTTCTCGATGCCATGCACGCGCAGCTGCGCGTCGACCACCGCCATCGCGTCCGTGCCCATCCTGCAGGTGCCCACCGGGTGGTAGATGGTGTCGGCGCGCGCGCGGATATGGCGCACGAGCTCTTCGTCGGTGCGGGCGTCGGCGGTGTAGAGCTCGCGGTGCCGGTACTTCGCGAGCGCCGGGGCGCGCAGGATCTCTCGCGTCTTCTTCACGCCCTGGAGCAGCAGCGCCAGGTCTTGCGGCTCCGACAGGAAACGCGGGTCGATGCGCGGCGCCGACAGCGGATCGGCATCGTTCAGCCGCACGTCGCCACGGCCCTTGGGCCGCAGCACGCACACGTGGCACGAGAAGCCGAAGCCCATGTGCAGCTTGCGCGCATGGTCGTCGGTGATGGCGATCACGAAGTGCAGCTGCAGGTCGGGCCGCCGCAGTTCGGGCGAGGACTTGATGAAGGCGCCGCCCTCGGCGAACGGCGTGGCGACCAGCCCCGTGCCGCGCTTGCGCCACTCGAAGGCGGCCTTCATCAGCTTCAGCCCCGCGACCGCGCCGATGCCGAACAGGTCGGTGTCCTTCGAGGTGTACGACAGGATGAAGTCGGTGTGGTCCTGCAGGTTCTGCCCGACGCCCGGCAATGCGTGCCGTACCGCGATGCCATGTTTCCCCAGCTCGGTGGGTTCTCCGATGCCCGAGAGCATCAGCAGCTGCGGCGAGTTGAACGCGCCGCCGCACAGCACCACCTCGCGCCGCGCGGCGAGTGTCTCGGCCTTGCCGCCGCGCCGCACCTCGACGCCCACCGCGCGCCGTTCGTCGAGCACCACGCGCAGCGCCTGCGTGCCGGTCAGCACCCTGAGGTTGGAGCGCTTCATCGCCGGGTGCAGGTAGGCCGCGGCCACCGAGCAGCGCTCGCCATTCTTCGCGCCGCCATGGAACTGCGTGACCTGGTAGAGGCCCACGCCTTCCTGCTCGGGGCCGTTGAAGTCGTCGTTGCGCGGAATGCCGCAGGATTGCGCGGCGCGCACGAAGTCTTCGGTGATCGCGCGCGGGCTCTGCTGCTCGGCCACCTGCAGTGGCCCGTCGGCGCCGTGCAGCGCGCTCGCACCGCGCTGGTTGCCTTCGGCGCGAATGAAGTAGGGCAGCACCTCGTCGAACGACCAGCCGGCGCAGCCTGCGCGGGCCCAGTCGTCGTAGTCCTCGCGGTGGCCGCGCACATAGAGCATTGCGTTGATCGCGCTCGAGCCGCCCAGGCAGCGCCCGCGCGGCTGGTAGCCGCGGCGGCCGTCCAGGCCCGGCTGCGGCACGGTCCGGTAGGCGTAGTTGTTGATGCGCGGGCGGCCCGGCAGCATCGCCACTGTGGCAGCCGGTGCGCGCACCAGAATGCCGCGCCCCTCGCCGCCGGCTTCGACAAGGCAGACCTGCAC
Organism: Variovorax pasteuri; assembly: GCF_051216435.1. Lineage (NCBI taxonomy): Bacteria > Pseudomonadati > Pseudomonadota > Betaproteobacteria > Burkholderiales > Comamonadaceae > Variovorax > Variovorax pasteuri. Next base: position 65,571 of record NZ_JBPJZS010000005.1, on the reverse strand, counting down.
GCCGGGGTCCTCGCTCAGGCGCGAGGCCAGGGTGGCGCCGCCGGAGCCGCCACCGACGATCACGTAGTCGAATTCCATGGCGCGTCTTCCTTTTGTTCTTTGCTGCCTGCGTCCGCGCGGACGGATTCGACTGTAGGAATGAACGTGGAGGCGGAGCTCGGCGTTTTCCCTCAGTGCTTCGCGTTGCGGCCGACGCCTTGCAGATAGCGCTCCAGCGCCGCGAGCTGGGCGCCGGCGACGATGGCGCCCACATGACCGTCGGGCCGCACCAGCACCCAATCGCCAGGGGCGAGTCCGTAGGCCTTGCGGAAGTGGCCACCATCGTCGCGCAGGTCGCCGCTGTCGCCGAAGGCGTGAACGTGCAGGCCCGATCGCGGCGCCACGTCGCCGCGATCGACCTCCCAGCCGAGCAGGGTCCAGTGCGCGCCCTTGAAGAGCTGGAACAGGCGCACGGGTTGCCCGGCGGCACCGGTGACCGGCGCATCGGGTGCGCGGTCTCCCGCCTGCAGGCCGTCGACGCGTGGGGGCATCTCCATCGCGAGGGACGATCCGGGGTACCCGAGGTCGAGCTGCTGCACCTCCCGCCCGCGCCGCATGTCGCCCCGCTTCGCATCGCCGAGCAGCTTCGTGGCAAGCCCGAGCACGTCTGCGGCGATGGGGCGGCGTTCTTCCTCGTAGCTGTCGAGCAATGTCGCGGGTGCCCCGGCGGCAACGGCCGCCAGCTTCCAGCCCAGGTTGTAGGCATCCTGCACGCTGGTGTTGAGTCCTTGGCCGCCGGTCGGGGGATGGACGTGTGCGGCGTCGCCGATCAGCAGCACGCGGCCTGCGCGGTAGCGATCGGCCAGACGCGCGTTCATGTGGAAGGCCGAGGCCCACGAGACCGAGTGGATCCGGATGTCGTCACGACCGGTGCGCGCGGCGACCATCGCGGTCAGGCCTTGCGCGCCGAGGTCGATGTCGCCCTCCAGCGGCATCGGTGCCTGCAGCTGGAACAACGCCGTTCCCGCGAGCGGGCACAGGGACATCTGCGCATCCATCTCTCCGTCGTTGAAACGGTGCCACGCGTCTCGCCCCAGCCCTGTCAGCACGACGTCGGCCACGATGGCACGCACGCCCAGCGTCTTGCCCGGAAAGCCGATGTCCAGCGCATGCCGCACGAAGCTGCGGCCGCCGTCGGCACCGACGAGAAAACGCGCGCGAAGCGTCTCCTCGCCCGCCACGCCGACCAGCCGCGCCGTGACGCCGCTTTCGTCCTGCGCGAAGCCGACCAGTTCGCAGCCGAATTCCGGGCGATGCCCGAGCTCGGCCAGGCGCTCGCGCATCGTGCCTTCGGTCAGGAACTGCGGCACCATCAATGGAATGCCATAGGGTTCAGCGGGCGTCGGCGCTTCGTGCGTCATCACCAGCGATTCGGTGAAGCTGCCGTCGGCGCGGTATTCCCGCGAGGGCGGGTACAGGCCGCCGGCCGCGACGATGCGATCGAGGATGCCCAGGTCCTCGAAGACCTCCTGCGTTCGCGGCTGGATGCCCTTGCCGCGCGAGCCTTTGAAAGGCGCGTCCAGCTTCTCGATCAGCCGGAAGGAAACACCTCGCCGCGCCAGGTCGATGGCGAGCGTGAGGCCGGCCGCGCCGGCGCCGCAGATCAGTACGTCAACAGAAGGATCCTGGGTCATCGAAAGCTCCAATGTGTGTAATATGCACTCAATAGGAGTGGATGCTATGCCAAAGAAAATAAATGTGCAAGATGCACATATGTCCGTGCAACTGCGCTCGCTGCACGGTGCGCTGCTGACCGTGGTGAGCGTCATGAACCGGCCGCAGCGCGACGAGGCAATGGTGCGCGAAGCGGGCATTTCGCTCGACCGCGCCCTGTTCCCGTTGCTGGTGGGCATCGAGCGGGTCGGGCCGATCGGCGTGGTCGAGCTGGCCGACCGTGTGGGGCGCGACTACACCACGGTCAGCCGGCAGGTCGCGAAGCTGGAGAGTCTGGGTCTGGTCGAGCGCCAGGGCGGTGTTCACGACCGGCGCGTGCGCGAAGCCGTGGTGACGCCGAAGGGCAAGCTGATGACCGACGCCGTCGACGCGGCGCGCGAACGCATCGCACGCGCCATCTTTGCCAACTGGGAGCCGCAGGATTTCGAGGAACTGGTGCGCCTCCTGCAGAAGTTCGCGGCCGACATCGAGGACGGCGGCCCGCGCTAGATTCCGGACGCTGCGTAGCCGCAACAACCGGGCGAAAATCGGCCGTGCCCCAGCCCGCCCTTCCGCCTCATCCGACTCTTCAAGCTCTCGTGGCGTCCACCGAACTCAAGGGCTTCATCCTCACTCGCCATTGGCGCGATGCCCCGTCGGGCACCGAAATCGAGTACTGGCTGGCCACCGATGCGGGGCCGCTGAAAGTGCTCCTGACCGCCCGGAGCTCCGTCGCATTCGTCGCGACCCGGCACAGGGCGGCGGTGCAGGCGCAGCTCGCGGGCATGCCGGGCATGCAACTGCGCGAACTCGAACTGAAGACCTTCCACCAGGAACCCGTCGTCGGTGTCTATGCAATGCACTTCCGCCAGCTCGGTCGATTGGCGCGTGCCCTGCAGCCGCAGGGTATTCCGCTGCTCGAAGCCGACGTGCGTCCGCACGACCGCTACCTGATGGAGCGGTTCATCACCGCCGGCGTGCGGGTGGAAGGAGGGCGGGTCGACGGCGCCACCCTCATCGACTGCAAGCTCAAGCCCGCGCCCGAATTCAGGCCGGTATTGAAGGTGGTGTCGCTGGACATCGAGACGAGCCAGGACGAAGCGCTCTATTCCATTGCGCTGGACGGCACGCAGGAACGGGTGGTCTTCATGCTGGGCGAGCCGCCGCCCGAGCCGGCTGAATCGGCTGAGCCGGATGAGCCCACGGACTTCTCGCTCGTCTATTGCCCGACCCGCAAGGCCATGCTCGAGCGGCTCAACGACTGGTTCGAGCGCAACGACCCCGACGTCCTCATCGGCTGGAACGTCATCCAGTTCGACCTGCGCGTGCTGCAGAAGACAGCCGACGACTGCGGGGCGCCGCTCCTGCTGGGGCGTGAGCGGCGGCCTGTCGCGTGGCGCACCCATCCGGGCAAGCAGGGCTACCTGTTCGCGCCCATGCCCGGCCGGGTGGTCATCGACGGCATCGACGCACTCAAGGCCGCGGTGTGGAGCTTTCCTTCGTTCAGCCTGGAGACCGTGTCGCAAGCGCTGCTCGGCGAGGGCAAGTCCATCGGCGACGCGTACGACAAGATGGCCGAGATCGAGCGTCGCTACCAGCAGGACAAGCCCGCGCTCGCGCGCTACAACATCCGCGACTGCGAGCTGGTGCTGCGCATCTTCGAGAAGGCGAAGCTGCTGCAGTTCATGATGGAGCGCGCCCACGCCACCGGCCTGCAGGCCGACCACTTCGGCGGCTCCATTGCCGCGTTCAGCCACCACTACCTGCCGCGCATGCATCGCCTGGGCTACGTGGCGCCGAACGTGGGAGAGATCGCGAGCAAGGCCTATCCCGGCGGGTACGTGATGGACTCCAAGCCGGGCTTCTACGACTCGGTGGTGGTGCTGGACTACAAGAGCCTGTACCCCTCGATCATCCGCACCTTCCTGGTCGACCCGGTGGGCCTGATGGAAGGTGCGAACGCCAGCGATCCGGCGATGCGCGTCAAGGGGCCGGGAGGGACTGTCTTCTCCCGCGAGAAGCACTGCCTGCCGGAAATCGTGACCACGCTCTGGCTTGCCCGCGACGAGGCCAAGCGGGTCAGGAACGAGCCGCTGTCCCAGGCCCTGAAGCTGCTCATGAACTCCTTCGCGGGCGTGCTGGGTGCGGCCGAGTGCCGCTTCTTCAATCCCCAGCTGGTGTCCGCCGTCACCCTGCGGGGCCACGAGATGATGAAGCTCACGCGCGACTTCGTGGAGCGCCGGGGGTACGAGGTCATCTACGGCGACACCGACTCCATCTTCATCTGGCTCAGGCGCACCCATAGCAACGAGGAAGCGCACGCCGTCGCGGCCGACCTGGCGGGGGACATCAACGGCTGGTGGACGCGCACCCTGCGCGAGGAGCAGGGCCTGGAGAACCTGCTCGAGATCGAGTTCGACACCCACTACAGGAAATTCTTCATGCCCACCATCCGGGGCTCGGAGGTGGGCAGCAAGAAGCGCTACGCGGGCCTGAGCATGGATGCCTCGGGCAAGGAGGAGATGGTCTACCGCGGCCTGGAGATGGCCCGCAGCGACTGGACCCCGCTGGCGCGCCAGTTCCAGGAGGGACTGCTGTCGCGCATCTTCCAGGGCGAGCCGTACAAGGCGTTCGTGACCGACTATGCACGCGCTACGCTGGCTGGCGCCAAGGACGACCTGCTCATCTACAGGAAGCGCCTGCGCCACCCGCTCGATGCCTACCTGGTCAACGTGCCGCCGCAGGTGCGCGCCGCGCGCATCGCCGACGCGTACAACGCCAGTGTCGGGCGGCCCATGCAGTACCAGAGCGGCGGCTGGATTCAATACGTCATGACCCGCAACGGGCCCGAGCCGCTGGAAACGCGCCATTCCCGCATCGACTACGAGCACTACCTGAGCAAGCAGCTGCAACCGATCGCCGACGCCATCCTGCAGCCGATGGGCGAGAGCTTCGTGGCGTTGACGACCGCGCAGCAAGGTCTTTTCTAGCCGCGGGATTCACGTTTTCCCGCATGTGGTGCACGCCGGTGCGCCTCATGCACCGCGATGTCATTGGGGAAGCGCAAGGGGACCTATTTTTTAGTTCGCCCGTTGCGAAAAACGGTGCTTGGTGCGCTCGCCGCGCGCTCCTAGCATCCGTTCACCTCATCGCATCCACAAGGAATTCGCCATGGCCAATCTCCGGGACCCCGGTCGCCGAAGTCTCCTCAAGACGTCCCTCATCGCCGGCGGTCTCTCCGCCGGCGGCCTGCTCAGCGTCGACGCCTTCGCACAGGGCAAGGCGCGCATCAACATGCAGCTGGGCTGGATCGTGGGGGGCAACCAGATCGGCGAGGTGGTCGCCAAGCGCATGGGCTTCTACGAGCAGGAGGGCATCGACTTCGCGATCCAGCCGGGCGGCCCCAACATCGACGGCGTGGCCATCATCGCCTCGGGCCGCTACGAGGTCGGGCAGGTGTCGTCGAGCCCGTCGATCATGCTGGCCGTGTCGCAGGGCCTGCCGATCAAGTGCTTCGCGGTGGGCGCGCAGAAGCATCCGTACACCTACTTCTCACTCGCGAAGAACCCGGTGCGCAAGCCGGCCGACCTGGTCGGCAAGCGGGTGGGCATTCCATCGACGGCCGCCATCCTGCTGCGCGCGCTGCTCGCGAAGAACAAGATCGCCGAGAAGGACGTGAAGGTCGTCTCCATCGGCGCGGACATGTCGCCGCTGCTCACGGGCCAGGTCGACGTGGTGACGGGTTGGCTCACCAACACCACGGCCATCAAGGTGCTGGGCCCCGACATCGCCACGCTCACGCAGTGGGACGCGGGCGTGCGCCTCTATGCGCTGCCGTACTACGCATCGACCAAGACGCTGGAGACCCAGCCCAAGGTGATCGAGGCCTTCCTGCGCGCCACCGCCAAGGGCTGGCACCACGTGCGCGCCAACCGCGACCAGGCGGTGGACATGCTGGTGAAGGAGTACCCGAACCTCAAGCGCGAAGACGAGCGCGTGGCGGTCGACGTGATGCTCGAGTACGCCTTCGGCGGTGCCGCGCAGACGCAGGGCTGGGGCGCGATGGACCCGGCCGTGTGGCAGGAGCAGATCACCACCTATGCGGACCTGGGCCAGTTCACCGCGCGCACGCCGAAGGTGGACGACGTGATCTCGCTCGACCCGCTCAAGGCCACCGCCGCCGCGCGGGCGATGAAGGCCTGACACGATGGCCGCCGTTCTAGACACAGCCCGTTCACCCGCACCGGCCATCGCGTGCCGCGACATCGGCGTGCGCTTCTTCACCGAGCGCCGCGACGTCACCGCCATCCAGAGCCTGGACCTCGACGTGGCGCTCGGCGAATTCCTCACGCTGCTGGGCCCCTCGGGCTGCGGCAAGTCGACCTTTCTGCGCGTGGTGGCCGACCTGCTGCAACCCAACCGCGGCCGCATCGAGGTGCTGTCGTCCACGCCGCAGGCCGCGCGCAAGAACCGCGACATCGGCTTCGTGTTCCAGGATGCGGCGCTGCTGCCGTGGCGCACCGCGCTGCAGAACGTGGAGCTGCCGTTGCAGGTCGGCGGCGGCGCGAGCCGCAAGGGCCGCCGCTCGCCGCAGGAGCTGCTCGAGCTGGTGGGGCTGAAGGACCGCGCGCACGCCTTTCCGCACGAACTGTCGGGCGGCCAGCGCCAGCGCGTGTCGATTGCGCGCGCACTGGCCAGCGACCCGAAGATCCTGCTGATGGACGAGCCCTTCGGCGCGCTCGACGAGATCACGCGCGACCGGCTCAACGAAGAAATCCTGCGCGTGTGGCGCGAGACCGGCGTGACGATCCTCTTCGTCACCCACAGCATCCACGAGGCGGCCTTCCTCGGCCAGCGTGTGCTGATGCTGGCCGCCAACCCCGGGCGCGTGCGCGAGATCGTGCCCGTGGAGCTGCCCGCTGAACGCACCCTCGAGATGCGCGAGACCCCCGAATTCGTTCGCCTCACGAGCCATCTACGGCGCGTGCTGGAAACCTGCTGAGGCCGATGCCATGAACACACGCTCCCTCGACACCGCCGTGCCCGGTGCCTTTGCCGCACCGGTCGACCCCGAATACCAGGCCTGGGCCACCGCGCGGCAAAGGCGCCTGTGGCGCCGGCGCATCCTGCCGGCGCTGGGCATCGCCGGCCTTCTCTTCCTGTGGTGGGCCGTGATTGCCGTGTTCGACGTCAAGCCTTTCATCGCACCCACGCCGTGGGCCGTGCTGGAGACGCTCTACGCCAAGCGCGCCGTGCTGCTCGACAACCTGCTGCCCACCGCGATGGAGGCGGCCGGCGGCTTCGTGCTGGGCAACCTCGCGGCCATTGCGGTGGCCACGGTCTTCGTGCACAACAAGACGCTGCAGGACATCTTCTTTCCGGTGGTGCTGATGTTCAACGCCGTGCCGCTGGTGGCCAAGGCGCCGGTGCTGGTGCTCATCATGGGCAATGGCATGGAGCCGAAGATCACCATTGCCGCGCTGGTGTGCTTCTTTCCGACGCTGGTGAACATGGTGCGCGGGCTCGAGTCGGTCAACCCGCAGGCGATGGAGCTGATGCGCGTGCTGTCCGCCAGCAAGACCGAGATCTTCTTCCGGCTGCGGCTGCTGAATGCATTGCCCTACCTGTTCTCGGCCCTGCGCATCGCGGCGTCGATGTGCGTGATCGGTGCGGTGGTGGGCGAGTGGGTGGGTGCCACGGTGGGCATCGGCGCCATGATCCTGCAGGCCACCTTCAACTTCGATTCGCCGCTGCTGTACGCCGCGATCGTCATGAGCGCCACGCTGTCGGGCCTGTTCTTCCTGCTGGTCACGCTGGCGGAGAAGTGGGTCATCCGCTGGCAACCCGAGAGCGTGCACTGAGCGCTGCCGCACTTCCAACAGGCGGTGGCCCGCGTGCCGCCGCATCCCAACATTTCTAAAGGAGATAGTTCTATGAGCCGTATTGGCGACTGGATGCAGGAGCCCGCGCACGACGTGCGCGTGGCGGCCGAGTCGGACGTGGTGGTGGTCGGCGGCGGGCCCGCGGGCCAGGCCGCGGCACTGGCCGCCGCGCGCAACGGCGCGAGCGTGACGCTGCTGGAGCGCTACAACCACCTGGGCGGCCTGGCCTCGGGCGGCATGGTGCTGGTGCTGGACGACATGTGGGACAGCCACCAGCAGGAAATTTCGGTGCGCGGCATCTGCCTGGAGATGATCGAGCGCATGTCCGCGCTGGGCCTGGCCGAGTACCCGCGCCAGCAGGACTGGGGCACGCTGCCCGAGTCGGTGCGGCGCTGGAAGCGCTGGGGCACCTACGACTTCCACAGCAAGGAGAAGCCGCACCCCATCTGCTTCGCCGCCGCCTTCGACCCCGATGCGTGGAAGCGCACCTCGCTGGAGATGGTGCAGCAGGCCGGCATCGAGTTGCGGCTGCATTCGTGGTTCTCGCGCACGCTGGTGGAAGACGGCAAGGTCAAGGGCGTGGTCTGCGAGACCAAGGGCGGGCGCGAAGCCATCCTGGGCAAGGTGGTGATCGACACCACCGGCGACCTCGACGTGGCGGCCTCGGCCGGCGCGCCGCACATCAGCGGCAGCTACATCGTGACCACCGTGTTCCGCCTGGGCGCGGTCGACACCGAGGAGGCGGAGCGCTTCGAGCGCGAGGAGCCCGTGGCCTGGCAGGCGCTGGACCGGGAGATCAAGCACATGCTGGGCGGTGCGTGGGAGGCCTGGTGGCTCAAGACGCCGCTGCCGGGCGTGGTGTGGTGCAACTGTCCGCACATGCCGGGCCTGGACGGCCTGAAGGTGAGCGACCTGACGCGTGCCGAGGTGCAGGGCCGCGCCACCATCCACAAGGTGATCGAGTTCGTGCGCGCCAGGCTGCCGGGTTTTTCGAAGTGCACGCTGATCGACATGGCGCCGCAGACCGGCATCCGCCAGACGCGGCTGCTCGAAGGCGCCTACGTGATGACCAAGGAAGACGTGGCGCAGCGCACGCGCTTCGAGGACAGCGTGGCCCGTGGGCGCGACTACTACTACCCCTACCGCACGCTGCTGCCGCGCAGCGTCGAGAACCTGCTGGTCGCCGGGCGCCACTACTCGGCCACCTCGGCCGCGCAGAAGATCTCGCGCGAGATTCCGCCCTGCATGGCGATGGGCGAGGCCACGGGCACGGCCGCGGCGCTGGCGCTGAATGCCGGTGTGTCGGTGCGCGAGGTCGACATCGCGAAGCTGCAGAAGACGCTGCGCGCGCAGGGCGCAGACCCGGGCGACCAGAAGGGCCCCAATGCCGACGTGCCCGACATTGCGCGTTCGTTCACCCAGGAGGCTGCATGAGCACCGGTGCACTGCCGCTGGACGGCATTCGCGTGATCGACTTCACGCAAGTGATGATGGGCCCGGTCTGCACGCAGATGCTGGCCGACCATGGCGCCGACGTGATCAAGATCGAGCGCAAGGGCGCGGGCGACCTGAGCCGCTCGACCTTCGCGCCCGTGGCGGGCCACGACAACCCGATCTTCTGCAGCCTGAACCGCAACAAGCGCAGCGTGGAGATCGACCTGCGCGATGCGCAGCAGATGGAACTGGTGAAGGCGCTGATCGCCGGCGCCGACGTGGTCACCAACAACTTCCGCGCCGGCGTGATGGAGCGGCTGGGCCTGGGCTACGAAGACTGCAAGCGCCTGAACCCGCGCATCATTTATGCGGTGGGCACCGGCTTCGGCGAGACCGGCCCGTATGCCCACAAGGGCGGGCAGGACGTGCTCGCGCAGGCGCTTACCGGCGTGATGGCGCGCCGCGCCGACGCCTCGGTGCCGGTGTCGATCTACCCGACGGCGCTGGCCGACTACACCGCGGGCATGCACATGGTGCAGGGCATTCTGCTGGCGCTGCTGCAGCGTGAGCGCACGGGCGAGGGCCAGAAGATTTCCGTGTCGCTTTACAACTCCATGCTCGCCATGCAGATGCAGGAGGCAGCCATGGTGATGATGGAAGACTCCGAGGTGAACTGGGCCGCCATGCCGCTGTCGGGGGTGTTCGACACGCAGACCGGCCCGCTGGTGCTGGTGGGTGCTTTCAAGGCCAACCCGCTGCGCGACATCTGCACGGCGCTGGGGCTCGAAGACCTGTCGCTCGACGCGCGCTACGCCACGCTGAAGGCGCAGTTCGCTAACAAGACGGCACTGCATGCGATCTTTCACGAGCGCTTTGCCAGCGGCACGCGCGAGCACTGGCTCGCCAAGCTGGAGGAGCAGGACCTGCTCTCTGCGCCGGTGCGCGACATGCGCGAGGCACTCGTCGATCCGCAGACGCTGCACAACGCGATGATCCTGGAAGGCGGTTCGTCGCCCGGGCGCAAGCTCAGGTTCATCGCCAGCCCGATCCACATGTCGGGCGCCAAGGCCGGCCTGCGGCGCGACCCGCCCAAGCTGGGGCAGCACACCGAAGAGGTGCTGGCCGAAGCGCGCGCACTGATCGAGGAGACCGGGGCATGAGCGTTCTTTTCGAGGTTGTCGATCACGTCGCCACGGTCACCATCGACCGCCCCGACGTGCTCAATGCGGTGGACCTGCCGACCGAGGCCGAGCTGCAGCGCATCTGGTCCGAGATCGAAGCGCGCGACGACATCCGCGCGGTGGTGCTCACCGGCGCGGGCGAGCGCTCGTTCTGCGCGGGCGCGGACCTGAAGAACACCTCCAACCTCAAGGGCGTGGAGTACTGGGCCGCGGCGCGCCCCGGCGGCTTCGGCGGCATCGCGCTGCGCGAGACGCTGGACGTGCCGGTGATCGCGCGCGTCAACGGCTTCGCGCTGGGCGGCGGCTTCGAGATGGTGCTGGGTTGCGACATCGTCGTGGCCTGCGAGGAGGCCAGCTTCGGATTGCCCGAGCCGCTGGTGGGCCGGCTGCCGCTGGACGGCGGCATGCTGCTGCTGCAGCGGCAGATTCCCTACCGCCAGGCCATGGGCATGATGCTCACCGGCCAGCGCGTGAAGGCGCGGCGCGCGCTGGAGATGGGCCTGGTCAACGAGGTGGTGCCGCGCGCGGAGCTGGACACGACCGTGCACCGCTGGGTGCAGCATCTGCTGGCCTGCGCGCCGCTGTCGCTCAAGGCCATCAAGCAGGTGGTGCGCCGCACCGGCACGCTGTCGCCGGCCGAGGCGCACCGCATGCGGCTGCCGGCGCTGGTGGCGGCGCTGCAGTCGCAGGATGCCGACGAGGGCGTGCTGGCGTTCCAGCAGAAGCGCAAGCCGCAGTGGCTGGGCCGCTAGGGCTCGCCCGCCGTCACGAAGGCCCGATGCCATGCCCTACGTCATCACCGCCGCCTGCATCGACGTCAAGGACGGCGCCTGCGTCAAGTGCTGCCCGGTCGATTGCATCTACGAAGGCGAGCGCACTCTGTACATTCACCCGGATGAATGCATCGACTGCGGCGTTTGCGTGTCCGCCTGCCCCACCCAGGCCATCTACGAAGACCTTCGGCTGCCGCCCGAAATGGCGCACTTCACCGGCATCAACCGCGAGTTCTTCGCGGCGAACGTCAGCGGGCTCGGCTCGCCGGGCGGCGCCGACGCGAGGCGCGTGGCCTGCGACCACCCGGCCATTGCCGCGATGCCGCACACGCACGGTTGAGCGGCTGCAAGCGGGGAGGGCCGGCTGATGCATGCCAGCATCCTCAAATACTTCATCGAGGTCGCGAGCTGCGGTTCGGTGCGCAAGGCCTCCGAGCGGCTCTTCGTGGCTGCGAGCGCCGTCAACCGGCAGATCCACAAGCTGGAAGACGAGCTGGGCGTGGAGCTGTTCGACCGCATGCCCAACGGCCTGCGGCTCAACGCGGCCGGCGAGCGGCTGCTGAAGCATGCGCAGGAAACGCTGCACGAGTACCAGGTGATGCGCACCGAACTCGATGCGCTCAAGGGCGAGCGCACCGGCCACGTCAAGGTGGCGGCCATGGACTCGTTCTTCGAGGAGATGCTGCCCTCGGCGGTGGAAGACTTTCTGCAGGTGTTCCCGGCCGTGACGTACACCATCACCGCGGTGCAGCCGATGGACGTGGCGCAGATGGTGATGTCGGGCCAGGTCGACGTGGGCATGACCTTCGTGAGCCGGCTGCCGGGCGGCGTGGCGGCGGTGGCGCTGGCCAACCTGCCGATCGGCGTGGTGATGCCGCCGGGTCATCCGCTGGCCAACCATGCGCGCGTGTCGCTGAAGGAATGCGCGCGCTATCCGTTCCTGCGCTCCAGCTCGCACCCGGTCATCAGCGCGGCGCTGTCGCCCGAGTTCGCCGCGTTCTGGGACGACATGGAACCGGCCGCCACCTGCAATTCGACACCGATGCTCAAGCGGCTGATCATGGCCGGCAAGGGCATCTCGTGCTTCTCGAAGATCGCCTTCATCGACGACCTGAAGCGCGGCGACCTGATCTGGCGGCCCTTCGAGCTGCCGGCGCTCGACCAGCTGCAGGTCGGCATCGTGGTGCCCTCGCAGCGCGTGCTGCCGCACGTGACGCAGAACTTCGTCGGGCGCATGGCGCGGCGTCTGACGCAACTGGAGATCGCGGCCGCTGCGGTCTGAAACCGGATGGCGGGCACACCGCAATCCTGCTGTCAGCGCGCAAAGGCGGATGAAATGCGGCGTGCACGCCATGGCATCATGGCGTGCCCCAACCGCCATGCCTCCACCCACCGACTCCTTCGTTCGCCGCGTGCGCAGCCAGCTCGACCAGCTGTCCGCCACGGAGCGCCAGCTTGCCGACTTCGTGCTGGAGTTTCCGGGCGAGCTGGCGAGCTATGCGGGCAACGAGCTGGCGGAGCTTGCCGGCGTGTCGCCCTCCACGGTGAGCCGCTTCATTCGCCGCCTCGGGTACGAGACCTACGAGGAAGCCCGCCGCCAGGTCCGCGAAGAAAAGCAGACCGGCTCGCCGCTGTTCCAGACCGCCACGCAGGCGTCCAAGCGAGGCCACCTGGTGGCCACGCACTTCCAGCAATCGCAGGCCAACCTGGCCAGCACCTTCGACCGGCTCGACGACCGGCAGATGGCCGAAATCGTCAAGGCGATCATCGGCGCGAACCAGGTGCTGATCTTCGGCAGCCGCAGCAGCCATGCCTTTGCGCAGTACCTGCGCTGGCAGATCATTCAGGTGGTGCCGCGCGTGACGGCGATTCCGGGACCGGGGGAAACACTGTCCGAGCACGTGGCCGCGCTGGGCATGCGCGACTGCGTCATCGTCTTCGGCATGCGCCGGCAGACGCGGCAGATGGCCATGCTGCTGGAGGCCTCGAGCCGCATCGGCGCGCGCATTCTCTACATCAGCGACCAGGCATCGCCCGACTTTGCCGGCGCCACCTGGTCGCTGCAGTGCGATTGCCGCGGCCCGGGCCTGCTGGACAACCACACGGCGGTGATGGGCGTGTGCGACCTGCTTGCCACGATGGTGATCGAGGCCTCCGGCTCCGCCGGCCGCAAGCGGCTGGCCGCCATCGAGCTCGGCCACGAGGAAAGCGGCGAGCTCTGAGCCGGCGCTGAGCCGCACCGGCGCGGCTCGATCTTCCGCCGGCTCCGCGCACCCGGCGCACTTCAACAGTGCGCAGCCGTTTGCCGACGGTGCATCTCGCACGACATTGCCTTCGCGGCGGCGCCAAAACCCGGGCACGCTGCTTGCTTGTTGCCGTGCATCACTGAAATATGAATTTCACAAAAGCCAACTAGGTGAAATCCATATGCCACGCCGAAGGAGTCGCCGATAGCATGCGACACGCGATTCCGGACGGCACCGAGCAAGCACTTCTTCCTTTCCCAAGGAGTTTTCCATGGCTGGACCTGCACTTTCATCCGGGCCCGACTCGCCCCGGGTCGCCGAGCTCGACCGTGCGCTCGACAAGATCGGCGTCACGCGGTCGCACCACACGATCATCTTCCTGATCCTGATCGGTTGCCTGTTTGACAGCTTCGAGCAGAACGCCGTCGGCATCGTGGGGCCCATGCTGCGCGCGCAGTGGGGCTTGAGCGCATCGGACATCGGCCTGCTCAACACCGTGACCTTCGCCTGCGCGGCCGTCGGGCGCATCGTCTCCGGGTTCATTGCCGACCGGTACGGGCGCCGCGTGATGCTCTCGATCGACCTGTTGCTGTTCACGCTGGGGGCGGGCGTGTGCGCGATGGCGCCGAACTTCGCCGTGATGGCGCTGGGTCGTGCCATCGTCGGCTTCGGCCTGGGCGGGGAGATTGCCATCGCGGTGACGATGCTGGCCGAGTTCTGTTCCACCAAGTTCCGCGGCACCGCGGTCGGGCTGGTGAACGTCGGCGCCGGCGGGCTCGGCAACTTTCTGGCGCCGGGCTTCGGGTTGCTGGTGTTCTGGATGTTCCCCGGCGACAACGCGTGGCGCTGGCTGTTCGCCTGCCTGATGGTGCCGGCGCTGCTGGGTGCGTTCTACCGTCGCTACATTCCAGAGACGCCGCGTTTCCTGCTGTCTCAGGGCCGGGTGAAGGAAGTCAACTCGGTGCTGTCGCGGCTGGCGTCGGGCCGGCTGTCGGCCAGGAACGTGCCGCAGCAGCAGTACATCACCGACGACGGCACCATGGCGCAGGCCGCGAAGGTCAAGGTGCGCGTGACCGAGATCTTTCGCGGTGCGCTGGCGCGCCGCACCATTCCGCTGTGCATCACCATCTGGATGACCTACGGCGCGCAGATCTCGGTGCTCACGCTGATGCCGACCATCCTCGTCGCGCTGGGCTACAGCATGTCGAAGAGCCTGCTTTTCACGATGGTGATGCAGGGCGGCAGCCTGCTGGGCGCCATTGCGGCCTCGCTGCTGGGCTTTCACTTTCCGCGCAAGCGCGTGCTGACGGCCGGCGCGGTGTGCGCCTGCCTCGCGGCCCTGACCATCGGCTTCGTGGCGAAGAGCATCGTCGTGATCCTGATCGCGGGTGCGGTGTTCCAGTTCTTCGTGCTGCTGCTGAACACCACCATCTGGATCTTTGCGCCCGAGCTGTACCCGACGCGCGTGCGCGCCTTCGGCACCGCGTTCATTCTGGCCACGGGCACTGCCGCGGGGGCGCTGATGCCGCTCGTGGCCGGACGCCTGTTCGACGCCTTCGGCCTCGTCGGCGTGTTCGGACTGGCCGCCGGCATGTACGCGGTGTTCGTGATCAGCGTGCAGAGCGTGCCGGAAACCTACGGCCAGTCGCCCGACGCGCTGCCGCTGCCAGGCGAAGGCCCGGCCACCGGCACCGCTTCGGCTGCCAAGGCCGCACAGCCAGGCTGAACTCTTCAGAAAGCGCCACGCATGACGGACATCCTGCTCATCAACCCCAACTCGTCGGCGGCCACCACCGAGATGATGGTGAAGATCGCCAACGGCGAGGCGCCGGCCGGGTGCCGCGTGACCGGTCGCACTGCCGCCGGCGGTCCGTCGATGATCGTCAACGAGCGCGAACTCGAAGCCGCGGCCGGGGAGGTGCTCAAGGTGTGGCACGAGGCCGGTCGCACACGCTGGAGCGGCGTGATCGTCAGCGCCTTCGGCGACCCGGGCATCGATCTGGTGCGCGCGAACGCGCGGGTGCCGGTCGTCGGCATCGCGGAGGCGTCGATGCGCGAGGCGAGCCAGGGGCATCGGCGCTTCGGCATCGCCACCGTCACGCCCGACCTGGTGGCGCCCATCGAGCAGCGCGCGCGCGTGCTGGGGCTGCTCGGCCTGTACACCGGCATCCGGCTGACGCAGGGTGACCCGCGCGAACTGGCGGCCGATGCGCATGCGCTGGAAGAAGCGCTGGCAGGCGCCGTGCAACGCTGTGTGGACGAAGACGGTGCGCAGGCCGTGATCATCGGCGGCGGGCCCTTGGGCCAGGCCGCGCTCGCGCTGGCGCCCCGCTTCCATGTGCCGGTGATCGCACCGATTTCGGCCGCCATGCGGCAGCTGTGTGCGCGGCTCGAAGTCGCGTCCTGAACACCAGGCGCCGTTCGTTGGCGTCAACGTGCCGTCGAGGCACCGGTCGCGCTCACGCGTCAGCTGTGGTCGACATAGCCACCCAGCCGGCCGCAGTGCAGGCAGCCGAAGACGAACACGGCGATGCCGCGCTTGCGCGACGGCGTGTCGAGCAGCCATTGCCAACCGGTGTCGCCGCCGAGGTCCGCTTCGTCGCAGGTGGCGCGCACGAAGTCGCTGGCCGCCTCCGACGCGAGCAGGGCACGGTCGACATGCTCGATCTCGCCGAGAAAGCGGCCGGCGTCGTTGCAGTGTGCCCACCACTGCTCTTGCTGGTAGCTGAAGAAGCTGGGCGTGCGTTGCGACACCTCGGCCAGCACGGCGGCGGGCAGCTCGGCCTCGCCCATGCCGATGGACGCCGCGTCGTTGAACTCGCCGTCGAACTTTGCCGCGGCCGAACCGTCGGCGATGCACCACGGGCAGAAGTTCGATGTGTCGTCCACCGCGTAGAAGCTGCCGCCGTAGATGTAGCCCGTGGCCTTGCCGCAGCATGCGCAAGCCTCGCCCGACGTGCGCAGCACGCCCGACGCGAAGGGGTCGGCGTGGTAGCGGAACTCGGGCAGCGCACGCGCGGGGTCGGGCTGCACGGCCTCAGGTACGCGGGCCTGGTCGATGGCGGCCCGCAGGTCGGCTGCATACGGCTCGCACCACGTGCCGGCGAACGCGTTGAACATGAAGATTTCTTCAGCCACCACGCCCGTCGCCTCGTCGCGCAGCACGAACAGCTGCTGCAAGAGCGTGTAGTCGTGCGCGATGCTGATGCCGTTGCGCGCAAAGCGCGCGTCCTTCAGCGCCAGCTTGGTGTAGTGCGCGATGTCTTCGCCGGTGCGCTTCATCTGCTTGCGGTCGGTGGCGTCGAAGACCGGGTGCAACTGCCATTCGCCGTCGCTGCGGCGCGGGTCGCCGAAGGTGCCGCCGTTGGAAGCGGCATAGCAGGCCTTGAGAACCGGCGGCAGCTCGACGCCGAGCTTTTGTTCGAGTGCATGGAGTGCGCTGTCGGGCGCGGGCGGTGGCGGACGGTATCGGGACATGGCGATGAAGGGTTGCTGACAAAGGTGTTTGTACCGCCTTCTAGAATCCGACCCCCGGCGGCTGCGCGCTGCCGGCTCGGAGCGCAACGCTCCCTTCCCGCTTTTCTCTTTTCTCTCTTTTTTCTTTTCGATGCCTTCCAGATTCCGACTCGCTTTTTCCTCTGCTTTCCTGGTTCTTTCACTCTCCTCGCTGGGCACCGCCGCAGCGGCCGAGCCCATTGCGTTCCTGAACGCTGGCGGCCAAGCTGAGGGCATGCAGGTGCCCGCATTGGACCGTGCCGTGGTGCGCTTCGCGGGCATGGCGTCGGGCTCGTACTTCTGGCAAGAAGGCCTCGTGGCCGAACAGCTGATCGACGGCTTGGCCACCGCCATGCACCGCAAGGAACTCGCGTTGCCCGGTGACCGTCGTTTGCTGTCGTCCTACCGCCGGATGAATGGCGGCGCCGAGCGTGCCGCCGTGCTGGTCGACGACCGCAGCGGCGAAGTGCTGGCCGCCGCGCTGGCGCATCGCGGCTGCGGCGCCGCGCCGACCTGCCGCGGCGACGACCAGCATGCGGAACTGGTGGTGTTCCTGCGTCCCGGCGTCGATCGCGCCGAGGCGCAGCCGCTGCTGACGTGGAGCACCCAGGTGCCCAAGGACGACCTGGTCTCCGGCGAGGACGAGAAGATCGTGCGCACCGACTACGTCACGCTGGACGCCGCGCACACCGCGGCCCGTCCGGCGAAGCGGCCCAAGGGCTTTGCGGCGCAGGTGCCGCTGTACCCGAACGCGCAGCTCCACAGCACCTACCAGCAGATGGTGAGCAACGCCAAGGCGGGCCGCGTGATGCGCCTGCAGACCACCGACAGCCAGGAACAGGTGATTGCCTTCTACAAGCAGCTGTCGCCGCCGCTCAAGGACTTCGTGTCCCACGTGAACGGCCCCACGGGCTTCATCGCGGGCAGCAGCAAGGGCGTGGCCTTTGTTGTCAATCTGACGCACGGGCGCCGCATGCCCGCTGTCACCAACATCGAAGTGGAACTCTCCGAATGAACGCACGGATTGCAAAAACCATCGTCGCGTCGCTGCTGCTGGCCGGCGCGCTCGGCGCGCAAGCACAAGGCGCGCAACCCGATGCCTCGGGGGCCGTCACCACCGAGTTGCCTGCGCCGCCGCTGCGCTTGAGCGAGCAGCCGGGCATTCGCGCTGCGGTGGTCGCGATGGTCGGCTATGCGCGCGGCAGCTACACCGACCCCGACAGCCTCATTGCGCAACAGGTGCTCGAGGGCATGCGCTCCAGGCACGACATCACGCGCACGGTGTGGCCCGACGGCCGCAAGGTGATCGCGTCCGTCAACGGCGGCGACCACGGCGAGAAACGCGCCGCGATGCTGATCGACGCCGAAGGCAAGCTGCTGGCGCTCGGCTTGGTCAACGGCCATTGCAAGGCGGCGGCGGAGCGCGACAAGCCGGACGTGTGCAACCCGGCACCGCAGACCGTGCTGTCGATCTTCCAGCCGGCCGGCGCCAAGCAGGCAGACGCCGCGCCGCTGGTCGTCTGGGGCAAGACGCTGCCGGCCTTCCTGGCGGCCATGGCCGAGAGCGACGACCCGGCAAAGGCCGCGGACGCGCAGAAGATCGCCAGCGTCGAGTACATCGCGGGCCAGCCCGATGTGCCGGGCTGGCGCAAGGATGAATTGCCGCCGGGCTTTCCGGCGTCGTTGCACCAGCTGCTGGTGCAGGCGGGCGAAGTGAACAGCACGGCCAGCGGCGGCAAGATCGTGCGGCCCAAGGCGCTCGCGGGCAAGCCGATGCGAACCGACTACCAGCGCTCGCAACGCAACGAGCCGCAGCTGCCCGACGCCGAAGTCACGCTGCGCAGCTACGCCGAACTCGGCGCGCTGGTCGACACCTACCGCGAACTCACCAAGGGCGCGAGCCCGGAGCAGGAGGGCCGCGAAATCGTCTTCAACGGCACCGATGGCGCCGGCCGCTACAGCGTTCGCTTGCGCGATGCGAAAGAGACTGGCGTGTTCATCACGGTGGCGAGCTGGAAGCGCAAGTAATCGCGCTATCTGTGTGCGCGGCCTCGGGCTGGACGACCTGGAGCCATGGCCAGCGGGCCTGGTAGTCGCCGGCCTTCTTGAGAAACAGCTCGCGCATCGGCAGCAGCGGGTTCATGCGCAGGATGCCCGCGGCCAGGTCGTCGAGCCCGTCGGGCGCATAGAGCGTCTCGTCGGCCAGGTCGATGCCGACGCGGGTGCATGCAATGAGGTAGCGGTCGATGCCGTCGCGCGCGGACCGCAGCTGCGGGTAGGGCGACTTGAAGCGCGCTTCGTACCAGAGGTGAACGCGCGCCTGGTTCTTCACCTCGACGGTCGCGCCCAGGTCGGCCACGGCGTGCTGCACGCGGCGGATGACGGCGTCTTCGGCGTTCCACGACAGGTCGGTGTCGTCGAAGTAGAAGACGTCGTAGTCCTTCACGCCCCAGCCGGGCGGTTTGCCGCAGCGATGGTTCCATGTCGCCTGGAAGAGGCTGCCGGCGGTGAGGAAACCCTGGGGCAGGCCGAGGCCGGGCAGGCGCGAGAGCAGGGCGGCGTTGACCGGGTCCTGCCTGGCCTGCGCAATGAACTGGGTGGGGGTCGATGTCATGGCTTCAAATGAAAAGAGGCCTGACGACCACCGCCGTCAGGCCTCGAATGTGGGTTGCCGCCCGGGGCGGAATCAGCCCACTTCGGCGATCAGCTCGATTTCCACGCAGGCACCCATCGGGATCTGCGCCACGCCGAAGGCGCTGCGGGCATGCGCGCCCTTTTCGGGGCCGAACACTTCGGCGAAGAATTCGCTCGCGCCGTTGGTCACGAGGTGCTGTTCGGTGAAGGTGCCGACCGAGTTCACCAGGCTCATCACCTTGACGATGCGCGTGACCTTGTTCAGGTCGCCCACGGCCGCGTGCAGCGTGCCCAGCAGGTCGATGGCAATGGCGCGCGCGGCCTGCTTGCCTTCGTCGGTGGTGATGCTGGCGCCGAGCTGGCCGGCCCAGACCTTGCCGTCCTTCTTGGCGATGTGGCCCGACAGGAACACGAGGTTGCCGGTGCGCACGAAGGGCACGTAGGCCGCGGCGGGCGCCGAGACCGGGGGAAGGGTGATGCCGAGGCTGGAAAGTTTGTCGTAAACGCTCATGGAGATTCCTTGTCTTGAGAAAGTGATTGTGTCCGGGTTTGCGCCAGCGCCTCGACCACTTCCCCCACGGGCTGCACGGTCACACCGACGCTCAGCGTGTGCCGGGCGCCGCCATGGAGTACACCGCGCATCGGTGACACGTCGGAGTAGTCGCGGCCGATGGCCAGGGTGACGTAGTCCTCGCCGGGCTGGCGGCCGTTGGTGGGGTCGAAGTCGGCCCAACCGCCGGGGCTGCCGTTGCCCTCGCCGGGCAGGTACACCGACACCCATGCGTGCGAGGCGTCGGCGCCCACCAGCCGGGGCTGGCCGGGCGGCGGCTGCGTGAGCAGGTAGCCGCTCACATAGCGCGCCGGCAGGCCCAGGGTGCGGAAGCACGCGATCATGATGTGGGCGAAGTCCTGGCACACGCCCTTGCGCTGGGCGAGCGCCTCGACGGCGGGGGTGTTGATCTCGGTGCTGTCGGCGTCGTAGGCGAAGTCTTCGTACATGCGCTCGGTGAGGTCCATCGCCACGTCGAAGGTGGGGCGCCCGGGCACGAAGCTGGCGCGCGCGTAGGCCGCGAAGTCGTCGTGGCGCGGCACGTAGGGCGACGGAAAGACGAACTCCGAGGCCGCGTCGAAGGTGGCGTCCTTGCGAAAGCGAAAGCGCTCGCGCACCGTCTCCCAGGGCAGATCGCGCGCGACGGCCGGCGACAGCACGGGCACCGAGGTCTCGACCACGCTCTCGGCCGTGACCACGAGCCGGTCGTGCGTGGACTCGAGCGCGAAGAAGGCGCGCGTGTTGCCGTAGAGGTCGGGCCGCTCGCCGCGCTGCGCGGGCGGCGGCTCGATGGCGAGCTTGTGGCTCACGAGGCGCTGCGAATCGGTGGCCAGCGGCTTCAGGTGGGCGAGGTGCTGCGCCGTTTCGACCGGCGGCGCGTACTCGTAGCGCGTTTCGTGGGTGACGTGGAGCAGCATGGCGCGTGGTGTGTGTGGATTACTTCGACTCGGCACCGAAGTGCGCGGCGTAGATCTTGGCGTAGGTGCCGTCGGTGCGGATGCCTTCGAGGCCCTGGTTGATCTTGGCGAGCAGCTCGGCATTGCCCTTCTTCACCGCAATGCCGTACTTCTCGACCGGAAAGCCCGCATCGCTCACGGTCTTGAAGCCGCCTGCGCTGTTGTTGGCGAGGTAGTGCACCACCACGCCGTTGTCGGCCACCACCGCCTGCACGCCGCCGGCTTCGAGTTCCTTCAGCGCGAGCGGCGTGGACTCGAAGCGCTTGATGGCGGTGTTCGACTTGCCCAGCAGCTTGCCGACCACTTCGTCGCCGGTGGTGCCGTTCTGCACGCCCACCGTGAGCGTCTTGAGGTCGTCGAACTTCGCCACGGGCGAATCGCTCTTCACGGCGATGAGCTGCTTCGCGTCGAAATACGGCTGCGAGAAGTCCATGGTCTGGCGGCGCTCGTCGGTGATGGTGATGGCCGACACCAGCAGGTCGCGGTCGCCCTGGTCGAGCGCATTGAAGATGCCTTCCCACGGCGTGTTCACGAACTTGACCTCGATGCCGGCCTTTTGCGCCACGGCCTTCACCACGTCGATGTCGAAGCCCACGATCTCGCCCTTGTCGTTCTGCGACTCGAAGGGCGTGTAGGCGGCGTCGGTGCCGACCACGAGCACGCGGGCGGGAGCGGCGGCCGGTGCTGCGCTCGAGGCCGCGGGCGTGGCGGGCTCCTGCTTGCCGCAGCCGGCGATTGCGAGCGCCATGCACAGGCCCGAGGCGGCCAGTGCGAAGCGGCGGTTGATGGCGGTGCAGCGCATGCGCGTCTCCTTGAATTTATCGTGGAACGCCGCGGAACCGGCTTTGCCGGGCCGCAGGCGTTGCCCCCGGCGAGGGGCGGTGCGAAGCGACACGAAGTGCGCGAAGCATGGGGAGTGCCCGTTCAAGCGCCTACGGAGCGCAGCGATTCCGAAGTCAGCGTGAAGTAGCGTGTGCCGATGGCGTCCGACACATGGTAGGCGGCACTCTCGCAGTTGGCGAGCAGCTCCAGAAGCGCCGGGTGGTTCGCGTCGGGTCCGGCGGCGCAGAGGTGCTCCAGCGTCCAGCTTGCCGGGTCGGGCAGTTCGTAGGACAGCGCGGTGAGCTTGCCCGGCGCGCTGCCGGCCAGCCGCGCGATGCGCCCGCGCAGTGTCTGCGTGACCCAGGCGAGCGAGCGCGGGTTCTCGGCGTCGAGCACCAGCAGGTCGACCATGGTGGCGACGTCGCGGCGCTGCTGGTAGCGCGCATGGAAGGTGATGGTGCTGTCGAACAGCGCCACCATGGCTTCGAAGCCGCTCACCTCGTGCACGGCGCCGTTCTCGAAACCGGCCTCCAGCGCGTTCGACAGGAAGCCCAGTCGCTCGATGTGGCGCCCGATGGACAGCAGCCGCCAGGCGTCGTCGCGCGTCATGCGGTCGGTCTGCGCGCCGGTCATCGCGGCCAGCGCGGTGCTGGCGGATTCGAGCGCGCGCAGCGCGGCGCTGGTGGCAAAGCTGCCTTCGCCGGCCTGCTCGGCGGCGCGGCGCAAAAATTCGGTCTCGGCGCGAACGATCTGGTTCCAGTTGTCCTGCGAAAGGCGCTCGCGCACGGCGGCGGCCGCCTCGCGGATGCAGCGCAGGCTGTAGCCAACGCTGCCGCCATGCGCCACGTCGCCCAGCTCGGCCACGAGCGCGCGTTCGAACACGCGGCGCGACTTGGGCGCGCTCGGCGCCTCGGCCGGCACCAGCGCGTTGCGCAGCGCCATGCGGTGCAGCCATTCGAGCAGCGGGCGCGAGGACTGGTCTTCGCCGCCCAGCAGGTTGAGCGTGAGGCGTGCCAGGCGCACCGCGTTCTCGGCGCGCTCGGTGTAGCGGCCGAGCCAGAACATGTTTTCCGCCGCGCGGCTGGTGACGGGCGCGCGGTGCCGCGCGAGCGAGGCCGGCGTGGCGTGCGGCTGCAGCAGGGTGGTGCGGTCGACTTCGCCATGCGTTTGCACCCACACGTCGGCACTGCTGCCGCCGCGCTGCATGGAGGCGATCTGCGCGTCGGGCCCCGCGAGCCGGGCGAGGCCGCCGGGCAGCACGCGCCACGACTGCGCACCATCGCTCACCGCGAACACGCGCAGCAGCATCGCACGCGGCGCGATGTGGCCCGGGCCCATGTCGTTGGCCCAGGTGGGCATCTGCGACAGCGGCAGGTAGCCCTGCA
Organism: Variovorax pasteuri; assembly: GCF_051216435.1. Lineage (NCBI taxonomy): Bacteria > Pseudomonadati > Pseudomonadota > Betaproteobacteria > Burkholderiales > Comamonadaceae > Variovorax > Variovorax pasteuri. The sequence continues at coordinate 42,521 of NZ_JBPJZS010000005.1, read as the reverse complement.
CGGTGTGCACGTCGCCCTCGCGCACGATGCGCCCGGCCCATTCGTCGAGCTCGCGTCGGCCGAGCTGGCTGCCGAGCACGGCGTCGAAGCTGGCGCGGCCTTCGAAGCCGGGGTAGGTGGGCTTGATGGCGCAGTCGCCGAGCTGCGGCAGCACGGCCTCGAGCGCGGCGCGCTCGCCGCACCACCAGGTGGGCAGCGCGGGCAGCTTGAGCTTTTCACCGATCAGGCGGCGCGCCAGCCCGGGCAGGAAGCCCAGCAGGGCCGGCGATTCGAGGAAGGCCGAGCCGGGCATGTTGGCCACCAGCACGTTGCCGGCGCGAATGGCCTGCAGCAGGCCGGGCACGCCGAGAGTGGAGTCGGGGCGCAGCTCCAGCGGATCGAGGTACTGGTCGTCGAGTCGCTTGATGAGGCCGTGCACCGGGCGCAGGCCCTGCAGGGTCTTCAGGTACAGCCGCTGGTCGCGCACGGTGAGGTCGTTGCCCTCGACCAGCGTGATGCCCAGGTAGCGTGCCAGGTAGGCGTGCTCGAAGTAGGTTTCGTTGTACGGGCCGGGCGTGAGCAGCGCGATGTGCGGCGGCACGCCGGCCGGGCACATGCGCTGCAGCCCTTCCATCATGGCGCTGTAGGTGGCCGCCAGGCGCTGCACGTGCAGCGCCTCGAAGGCCTGCGGAAACTGCCGCGTGATGGCCAGGCGGTTCTCGAGCAGGTAGCCCAGGCCCGACGGCGCCTGCGTGCGCTGCGACACCACCCACCAGTTGCCGTCGGGACCGCGCGCCAGGTCGAAGGCCGTGATATGCAGCCAGGTGTCGCCGGGCGGCTTCACGCCGTGCAGCGCGCGCAGGTAGCCGGGGTGGCCGCTCACCAGTGCCGGCGGAATGAGCCCTTCGGCCAGCAGCTGCTGCGGGCCGTAGACGTCGGCCATCACGCGGTCGAGCACACGCACGCGCTGGAGCACGCCGGCCTCGATCTGGCTCCAGCTCTCGGGCGAGACGATCAGCGGGAACAGGTCGAGCGACCAGGGCCGCTGCGGGCCGTTGGCGTCGGCGTAGACGTTGTAGGTGACGCCGTTGTCGCGGATCTGGCGCTCGAGGCTGACGGCGCGCCGTGGCAGGTCGTTGAAGCCGCCCGGGCCCAGTTGCTCGAAGAAGGCATTCCAGGCGGGCGTGAGCGGCGGTTGTTCGCCGGACGGGCCTTGTGACTGAGACTGGGACTGCGACTGGGATTGCGACGACTGCGTTTGAGACTGCGATTGCGACAGGGGCAGCGGCGCGGCCGGCATGACCGGGCGTTCCGCCGCGGCGTCGTACAGCAGCGGGGCGGCGGCAGGAGCGGGCGCCGCTCCGGGCGCCGGCCGCGCGGGCACGGCCGGCGTGGCCTTGCCGCGCAGTTCGTCGAAGTGGCCGGGCAGCGCGGCCGGGGCGAGCGCCGACGCCAGGGCCGCTGGAAAGTCCAGTGCCTGGGCGTCGAACAGGGATTCGTTCAAAGGTTCCACAGGAGGGGGATTGTCACACCGCCGTCACGGGGTGTCCGTGGCGGCCGTGTGCGGAATGTCCCCTTATCGCCGCAGATCCAGCGTGAACGGGAATTCGCGGCTGCCCGGCAACTCGATGGTTGCCGGCGGGGTGCGCATGAGTCCGGGCGTATGGCCGGTGCGCGTGAAGCGCGAATGGCGGCGGCTTTCGGCCTCGTAGGCGTTCACCGGGAAGGTGTCGTAGTTGCGTCCGCCCGGATGGGCCACGAAGTACTGGCAGCCTCCCAGAGAGCGCTTCATCCAGGTGTCGACCAGGTCGAAGGTCAGCGGTGCATGGGCCGGAATGCTGGGGTGCAAGGCCGAAGGCGGGTTCCAGGCCTTGTAGCGCACGCCGGCCACGAACTCGCCCGTGACGCCGGTGGGCTGCAGCGGCAGCACCTTGCCGTTGACGGTGATGACGTGGCGGCTTTCGTTCAGGCCGGTCACGCGCACCTCGATGCGTTCGAGCGACGAATCGACATAGCGCACCGTGCCGCCCGCCGAACCCTCCTCGCCCATCACGTGCCACGGCTCCAGCGCGTTGCGCAGCGACAGCTCCACGCCCATGGCCTGCATCTGGCCCACCAGCGGGAAGCGGAACTCGAAGTGCGGCGCGAACCAGTCGGGATCGAACGCAAAACCGGCCTGGCGCATTTCGCTGATGACGTCGTCGAAGTCCATCTTCACGAAGGTCGGCAGCAGGAAGCGGTCGTGCAGCTCGGTGCCCCAGCGGGTGACGGGTGCCTTGTAGGGCTCGTCCCAGAAACGGGCGACCAGCGCGCGGATCAGCAGCTGCTGCGCGATGCTCATGCGCGCATGCGGCGGCATTTCGAAGGCGCGCAGTTCCAACAGGCCCAGGCGGCCGGTGCTGGAGTCGGGCGAGTAGAGCTTGTCGATGCAGAACTCGCTGCGGTGCGTGTTGCCCGACACGTCGATCAGGATATTGCGCAGCGTGCGGTCCACCAGCCACGCGGGCATGTTGGCGCCGTAGATCTCGCGGTTCTTGGCGATTTCCTGCAGGGCGATTTCGAGCTCGTAGACCTGGTCGTTGCGCGCCTCGTCCACGCGCGGCGCCTGGCTGGTCGGGCCGATGAACATGCCCGAGAACAAATAGCTCAGCGAGGGGTGGTTGTGCCAGTACAGCAGCAGGCTGGCCAGCAGTTCGGGCCGGCGCAGGAACGGGCTGTCGGCGGGCGTGGCGCCGCCCATCACGAAGTGGTTGCCGCCGCCGGTGCCGGTGTGGCGCCCGTCGGTCATGAACTTCTCGGCCGACAGGCGGGTTTCGAACGCGGCGTTGTAGAGGAACTCGGTGTGCGCGACCAGTTCCTTCCAGTTGTGGGCCGGGTGGATGTTGACCTCGATCACGCCCGGGTCGGGCGTGACGGCCAGCATCTTCAGGCGCGGGTCGCGCGGCGGCGGATAGCCTTCCATCACGATGCGCACGCCCAGGTCGCGCGCGGTGGCTTCCACGGCCGCGACCAGGTCGAGGTAGTCCTCCAGGCGCGCCAGAGGCGGCATGAAGACGTAGAGCACACCCGAGGCGCTGCCCTTCTTCTCGGCCGACGGGCCGTTGGCGCGGCGCGGGTCGCGCACTTCGACGCACAGCGCGGTGCGCGTGACCCAGTGGGCGGATTCGCCGCGCAGCGGCTGGCGCGTGGCGGCATTGCCGGTGTCTTCGGCGTCTTCGGCAGCGGCTGCGGGTCCAGTGCCTGCGGGCCCTGTACCTGCGGACGCGGAGGCAGTCGCGGCGGTTGTTGCTGCTGCGGCGGCGCTTCCGGCGCCCTGCATGCGCAGTGCGGCGGGCACCACCGGCGGCGTGCCGAAGGCGTACGGGACGGCGCCGCGGTCTCCTTGGGGTGCCGCCGTCGAAGTCTCGGCATAGCGCGCGCGGTAGTCGGTGGCGCTGGGCAGCACGCCGCGCGGCGCGGTCGGGTCGCGTTCGATCAGGTAGGGGTAGTCGCCCTTGCTGGCCCACGGCTGCGAGTCCAGCGGCAGGCGGTAGCCCATGGGCGAGTCGCCCGGAATCAGGTACAGCCGGTCGTCGCGCAGGAACCAGGGGCCGGTCTTCCAGCCCGGGCCGGCGAGCGCGGGCGCGTCGCCATCGGCGTTGCCTGGCTCGATAGGCAGCATGTAGCCGATCACCGCGTCGAGCTTCTGCGTGAACACGCGGCGCAGGCGCACGCGTTCGAGTTCGTCGTCGAGCTTCGATTCGAAGGGGTCGACGTTCACCGGCAGGCGGCGTTCGCGCCAGAGGTAGTAGTAGGTGTCTTCGTAGCCGGGCTGGATGTAGCGCTCGGTCAGGCCGAGCTTGTGCGACAGCACGGTGGTGAAGCGGCGCGCGTCTTCGCTGGTGTAGTGCGTGGGAAAGCGTTCGTCGGCGAACAGCTCGGAGTCGTGCCACAGCGTCTGGCCGTCGGCGCGCCAGAAGATCGACAGCGCCCATCGGGGCAACTGCTCGCCGGGGTACCACTTGCCCTGGCCGAAATGCAGGAAGCCGCCGCTGCCGTATTCGGCGCGCAGCTTCTGCACGAGTTCGGTGGCGTAGCCGCGCTTCGTGGGGCCGAGGGCGTCGGTGTTCCACTCGGGCGCGTCGCGGTCGCTGGTGGCCACGTAGGTGGGTTCGCCGCCCATGGTGAGGCGCACGTCGCCGGCCTTCAGGCGCGCATCGACTGCGTCGCCCAGGGCCAGCACTTCGGACCATTGTTCTTCGGTGTAGGGCTTGGTGACGCGCGGCGATTCGTAGATGCGCGTGACCTTCATCTCGTGGCCGAACTCGACCTCGGACTCGTCGACCCCGCCCTCGATGGGCGCGGCGCTCGAGGGCGACGGCGTGCAGGCCAGCGGAATGTGGCCTTCACCGGCCATCAGGCCCGAGGTGGCGTCCAGGCCGATCCAGCCGGCGCCCGGCAGGAACACCTCGCACCAGGCGTGCAGGTCGGTGAAGTCGACCGTGGTGCCGCTCGGGCCGTCGAGCGACTTCACGTCGGGCGTGAGCTGGATCAGGTAGCCCGAGACGAAGCGCGCGGCCAGGCCCATGTGGCGCAGCAGCTGCACCAGCAGCCAGCCCGAGTCGCGGCACGAGCCGCTGCCGCTGGCGAGCGTTTCTTCCGGCGTCTGCACGCCGGGCTCCATGCGAATCAGGTAGTTGACGTCCTGCTGCACCTGCTGGTTGATGCCCACCAGGAAGTCGATGGTGCGCTGTTCCTTGCGGTCGACCTTGTCGAGGTAGGCCTCCAGCAGCGGTGTGACCGGGTCGGCCACGAGGTAGGGCGCGAGCTCTTCGGCCTGCGAGGCCGTGTACTTGAACGGGAAGTTCTCGGCCTGCGGCTCGAGGAAGAAATCGAAGGGGTTGTAGACCGCCATCTCGACCACGAGGTCGACGGTGACCTTGAATTCGCGCGTTTTCTCGGGGAACACGAGCCTCGCCTGGTAGTTGGCGAACGGGTCCTGCATCCAGTTGACGAAGTGCTCGGCGGGTTCGACCCGCAGCGAGTACGAGATCACGTTGCTGCGGCAATGCGGCGCGGGACGCAGGCGCACGACCTGCGGGCCCAACTGCACCAGGCGGTCGTATTTGTAGTGAGTGACGTGGTGGAGAGCGGCGTGAATGGACATGCGTTTTTGTGTGCAGTACTGACAGATTGCATCGAAAAGATGTCTCTGGTGAGACGCATACTAGCCCAGATGCCAAGCAATTAACGCGCCATTGAGCGTGACCTGGGGAGGGTTTGCATCATGGGGATGGGGGGCTCGAGTTGACGTCGTTTCGCACGGCTGGCGGTGCCGTGGGCGGCGTTGCGGGCGGCGCAGGCACCTTCGCTGCACTGGGCGGCTCGCTGCTTGGCGCGGCCTTGCAGCTGCAGCAGTCGACGCTGTGGCCGGCATGGCTCTATGCCGCATTGCTGCTGGCTGCCGTGGCTGGCCTCGCGTGGCGGCGCCTGCCGGCGAGATCGCTCGTGACGATCGCGCTCGTGTGCGGCGCCATGGCCGGCGCGGGCCTCGCGGGGTGGCGCGCCGTGGCCTATGCGCAGGGCGCGTTGCCTCCCGGGCTCGAAGGGCGCGACCTGCAGGTGACCGGCGTCGTCGCGGAAATGCCTCAACGCAACGAGGCCGGCGTGCGATTCCGTCTGGACGTCGAATCCGCGCGCTGGGCCGGTCTCACCGAAAGCACGCCGCCGCTCGTGCCGGACCGCATCGCGCTCGGCTGGTATGCCGAAGACCTCGCCGATGCGCCGCATGCCGGCGAGCGCTGGCGCTTCACGGTGCGGCTCAAGGCGCCGCACGGCAACCGCAACCCCCATGGCTTCGACGGCGAGCTGTGGATGTGGGAGCAAGGTCTGCATGCCAGCGGCTATGTGCGCACCGGTGCGCGCGACGCCGCCCCAGCCCTGCTGTCGACCACATGGCTGCGCCCGGTCGAGCGCGCACGGGAGTCGGTGCGCGACGCCGTGTTCGCGCGGGTGCCCGACCGCGGCCAGGCGGGCGTGATCGCAGCCCTGGTCACCGGCGACCAGAGCGCCATCGACCGCGCGGGCTGGGACGTCTTTCGCGCGACGGGCGTGGCCCACCTGATGTCGATCTCGGGCCTTCACATCACTTATATGACGTTGAATCCGTTCTCGAAGTTACGCCCGAAACCGAATGAACCATAGAGGGACACAGTCTCAACGAAGCGATCCTTCATCGTCCTTGAATTCTGTATTTGCGTGGTCTATCTTGTGTTCATAACTTGGTGGGTCCTCCCCGCGATCGAGTTGCGTCTGAGGCCATCAGGTGTTCAGTATCTTTTTCCTGAAGGGAGATGCCGTGAACACTCGGGTCATAAAGGCGAGTCCGATTGAATATCCGGCTCTCACGGTCTTGCCGGAGGGATTCCCTGTTGTCACCGAACGCGAGTCTCAGAAGATCGTCAGACCGATCTTGCTATTTCTTTGGGGGCGCTATTTGCGGCGCGGCGCATATGTCCCGAACACAGTAAATGCGGTAGCCGATGACCTAGGCGTTTGGTGGTCCTACCTTCACACAGCAAAAGTCAAATGGGATGATGTATCGGCCTTCGATGTAGATGCATTCCGGGAAGGACTTTCCAAATCGATAAACCCTCGCAGCCACGAGCCCTACGCCGAACAAACCGTGATCCGCCGTGTGAGGACCGTGCTCATGTTTTATCGATATGCCCTGCGACGGGGCTGGATTGAAGAGGATCTTGAACATCCTTCGAAAGACGGCGTTTATCTTGCATCTAAAGATGGGCGTACCACCAACTCAAACGGGGACGACCTGTCCTCCGAGGATTCGCTTCTTCCTCGCCGCACTGAGCGCTCCGATGAGAAAGTCAGTGCGTTCTCTCCCAGTCAGTATCGTGCCATTGCTGCGCATCTTGGACCGACGCCGTCGGAATCCAATCCACAGAACGCCTGCGTGCGGGATCGTCTCTGGGGTGAGCTTTGCCTGCACACGGGTATGCGTCCAGGTGAGCCGGAGGCGATTTCATATTACTCGATTCTTGACCTCTCCCCTACTGATCCGAGAAATCCGACAGGTGTCACGTATTTGCGAATAAAGGGGAAAGGTGGAAATTCAAGAAAAGTTCGGCTGCCTAATCAAATTTTGGAATGGTTGATTTGGTATATAAAAAACGAGCGTAAGGATGCGATCAGAGTTGGGAAGCTAAACGAAAGCTTCTCCAAAAGAAGTGAGCCAACAGCTCTTTTCTTAAATGGCATCCACGCCCTGCACAACGCTGGGATGCCGATGAGATATTCAAGCTTCAGACGTGCATTTTCTCGTGCTGCACTTTTGGCATCGTCAGATGGATCGGCAAAAGGTTTGATGGAAAGTCGGCTTTGCGAGGATCCTGATAGCGGAGAAAAGTACGTGCGACAAATTTGTACTGCACATCCGCATATGCTTCGGCATACATTCGCAGTTTGGACCTATTGCGCTGAGAAGAAGCAAGGAAATAACGAGCCTTGGAAAGTCATTTCTAGCCTCTTAGGTCACAAGCATCTTCAGACTACAACCGACATCTATCTACGTGCGGTGGGCGAGTTTGAGAAACTCGTCAGCGATCGTCAGTGCGCTTCAATCAAGGAGATACTGGAGAGTTGAAATCATGAGAAAAGAGGAAATTTGGGCCAAAGCGCCATCTTTAGTCTCCGAGTCATCTATCCAAAAGGAAAGGTGTGAAGAGTCACTCGTAAGCGACGGTTATAAAAAGTTCATTTCTTTCCCTGGCAGCTCAACTCAACTGGATGTCACCTCTTGGTTTGAATATCCAGAATTGGCTCTCGCGTTTGTAGATGCAACGCGTTTTATAGCGTCAAAAATGACTCCTGGCAGCCGTATCAGATTTGAAGGCGAATTGCGCAGGGGGTTTTTTGCTTTTCTCCAAGACTCATCGGTTGAGGAAACGATAAAAATAGAAAACTTGAATCGCGATTTACTCCAAAAGTTTGTTGCTTGGGTGGCCGATTCCGAAGGAAATCGAAAAATCGCGGTCGATCAAAAACGAACATATTTGTCTGCACTACGAAGAATAATAAAATCTCTTAAGGAGATGGAAAAATGGTCAAAAAGGTTGCAGCCAAAACTTGAGGTCCCCCGAAAATTTTGGCCGAAATCTCCTCCGTCGGGAGGGCGAGTCCCCCTGGATCATCAGTCACTGGCTTCCTTTTTAAAAGCGAGTGACGAAGAAATGAAGTCGACGATGGTCAGGCTCGACAAAGTCTGGAGTGAAGTGGAGCTTCGGGAGAAAGAATTCATTGAAAAGAAAATTCCTCCTGATTTTGAGCTGCTGCCAGACTTCCTGATCGAGCTGCAGAAGGAGTTTGGCGATGGTCCTGTGAGCTCGAAGGAAATTTACGAAAAACGCCCAGATCTTGGAGGACTGATCAGGCTGCACGGAGGCTTTGATTCAATCAGTGAGTGCAGATATCCATCCGATCGGGGGTTGATCCCTTTTGTTTTGGTGCTGGCGTTCTACACGGCGTTCAATCCAGAAACCACGCGTGGCTTTTTACAAAAGCATGTTAAGTACTCGGAGATCCTCGGGGCAAAGCGTATTGTGTTGAAGGGCGAAAAACCTCGCGCTAACGGAAGCCAAATGCGAAGCTTCCCGTTGGATCAACCGGGTGGACCTGCGGAGATCATCAATTTCTTGGATCGATGGACCTCAAAAATTCGATTTTTAGCTCCCGTAGATATCCAAGGGCGACTCTTTTTGTTTGTTTTGTCGAGAGGAAAGTGTTCGGGTCAAGTTTGCAATTGGGACAATAATTCGGGTCGGCGCGCACCGAAGCACGGTTGGTACTGCCAGCTTATTGCTTTCCAAAAAAAGCACGGCCTCAAAAAGTTCAGTCTCGCCCACATCCGCAACACGTCGCTCGATCAAGTTCGTGACTTGTTCTTGGGTGACATCAAAGCGGTCCAGGCAGCGGGTGGGCAACGCGGTCGACAGGTCGTACAAGATCACTACAACTCTGCAGCAGCAAGGGCTAGAAATGACGAGCAACTGGCGAACGTCATGGTGGTGCGAGAACGATGGGCGTCAACTCGCGGCAAGGCCGCTGATGCAAGAGGAGAGGCCCATGGTTCTGATCTTGGGTCAGTTACGCCAGGGTTTCGGTGCTTCGATCCCTTTGATTCTCCTGTTCCCGGAGAGGTCAGTGGACGGCTTTGTCGCGCCTACGGGTGGTGCCCTGCATGCGCATTGGCGCATGTCAACAGAAACGACGCCCACTCCCTTGCGCGTCTCTTGCAGTTGAAGAACGCTTTTAATGACGCGCAGTCCCGAGTAAGCCCGCAACGCTGGCTCGAGGTATGGGCTCCAAAATCTAATCGTCTGCAAAATTATTGGCTGCACGTTTTCAATCCGGATGTATGGAAGCGTGCTGAAAGTCTTAGCCTTTCTCCTATTCCGGAAATCGAGTGAAAAATGAAAACACATACGCGTGTTGCAATTGGAAATTGCGACGAGACGGTACGGGTTTCTTCTAAAAGCTTTCTTACGGATGCGGACTGGATATTGGATTATTCGCGGTCCGGTGTCAAACCTTCATCGCTTATCATTCACTGGCGAATCGATTTTGGCAATGGAAAGAGTTTTTTGGATCCTGAATTTAAAGTATTGCTTCGAGCTTCGCGATGGCTTTTTTTTTGGTTTATTGTTTGACTCGCGATCTGCTCGTCCAGTAAAGCCTACCACTGCGGCGACGGTGACTAGGACGGCGCTTGCACGCCTGCTTCGCTGGATGATCAAGAGAGGGCAAAAATCTTTTGCGGATCTTGACAACGATGTGACTTGGGAATTCTATGAATCGATAGTGACCGAGACCCAGAAAAATCACGGTGAAGAGATCAATCCGGGGCAATTGATCAATAACCTGAAAGTGCTCCATATGATCTATCGTCAGTCAGATGTGCTGCGCGAGCATCATGTCGAAACAATGCCCGAGTCACCATATGACGGACTTTCGGCCTTGGCAGTTTCCAAGTTGGGAGCAAAGGCGGCAAATGGATGGATTCAGCCGTATCCTGATGTGGTGGTGCTTCCCATTTGGCAGTCTGCTAGCCGGCTTCTTGGAGCGCCTGCCGATGATGTGATTTGCCTTGTTCATCATTGCGCTTGGTTGACCAGCATTTACAAATACTCTGGTAAGCGTCCGGTCACGGAAAGGCGTAAATCCTTTGCGTTGGAGTTTCCTTTTTCGGTTTTGAAAAATGAAAGTCAGCCTTGGATTAATCTTGAGGAAGACCTTCCTGCGGGGATTACAAAAAAGCCGGTAAGCCGATTCGACTTCAAGGTTGTTGGCTGTCTCATCAATATTTCTGGTGCAGCAGTGGCGACCTTGCTCGGCACGACGGGGATGCATGTCAGTGAACTGTGCGCAATGGAAGGTGGTCGCGATTCAATGACGGATATGCCCGCTTGCATTCAAACTCGCATATCTCGGACGGGGCTTTCGGAGTTGTTCTACGTGCAGTCAAAAATGCTAAAGAATTTCGATGATGAGCCACTCGAATGGATCATTGGGTCGCGACCCCTTGGATCCAATTATGTGCCGCCATCGGTTCGTGCAATTGACATAATGGAGAGATTGTTCGCTCCGTGGAGGACGGCCGATTGTTCATCGCTGTTTTTAAACTTGTGTGCACCGGCTAGAAATAATTTGGCTTTGACATCGGACGCTGTTAAGCCTACATCTCAATTGCTTCGTATTTGGCAAAAAGAATTTGTATTGCGAGCGCAATGTCTGGATGCGTTGCCGGATCAAATCACGGGCCCCGGCGGCAAAGTGGATCTCCGTGGATACAAATCAGGATTGATGATCCGAACGGCGCCATGGAGAAAGACGTTCGCTCACCACGTCGTAAAGGTCGACCCGCGGCTTCTCCCGGCGATATCTCAACACTTCAAGCATCTCTCCATTGCGATGACGGAAGAAGGTTATGTAGGAAACGATCCAGAACTTCAGGAACTGATGGAAAGTGCCAGAGTTCACGAGACGGTGCGCTTTCTGCTCGAGCAAGCCTCCGATGGCGCGCCGCTCGCCGGCGGCATGGCAGCTCACATTGCGCAACATCGGAAGGAACTCGCCGAGTTGGTCGCTCGTGCTGGCCCGCCAGGAGTGGAAGCCTTGGTTCTGGAGCACGACTTGCGAATCTGGTTCGAGCCACATGGCGCGTGTCTGATTCAGTTGTCTCCGGGGCGATCACTGTGTCACAAGGCAGCGAAAACAGACCCCTGGTTTGCAAATGCCCCGAACTTCGCGTTTCGGTCACCAACAATGTGTGCCGGATGTGGCTGCTTCGCAGCAGACAAACTCACCGCTCCTTTTTGGCAAGCTCGCTACGACGGCAATCGCGCCCTCTGCGAGACTCAGAAGCGAGTGGATGGTCAACCGAGCTTGATCTCTACCCAGCGAATGCGGCAAGCTGGCGCGATTCTCAGAGCGCTTGAACCTCATTCCTCGACTGCCTGAGGGGGAAAAGGGATGTCGCGCAAAGCCAGGAGCTCGGATCAGGTCGATCCGGTAGAGAAGGACTTCGATGACGCGCTGGGCCGGCTACTGAGCGGAAAGCCGACACATCCGCGGCTCCTCGACGATTTGAAAAGGCGTGTGCTGCGCATTACGCCTACTTCCGTAGCATTGGAGGCCGGTCATTCCCGGACTTTGATCGGCTATGAGGGTTGCAAGTACCCGTTGGTACGCGCGCGCGTTTTTTCTCACAAGCCAAAGAAGGATGAAGATAGTGTTCATCTGCAAGACATCGTCATGCACAAGAGGCACGAAAATGCCGAGCTGAAGATGCAGCTTCGAAAGGCTCAGACACACAATGCGGCGCTCATCATCGAGCTTGAAAAGAGTCAGCTTCGCCAGCAGAAACTTCAGCGAAATCTGACCAGACTGAAGAGGAAGTTATCTGAAGAGGCAGGGACAGCTTGGCCCAACTGATTGCCGCAACTCCCAAGCGTCAGAGCGCTCCGCAGCCCTCGGTTTCCCGCTCAGGGCTAGAACGTAAAAGTTGGGACATCGCGATGCGCGTATACCCCGCGCAGCTATGCAGCCCACTCAAATGGGCTTAACAAGAGCTATGTTTTTCGCACTGACGCCAGCACCGGCAGACGGGATTCAAACTCCGCGACGAACGTGGCCATGTCCAGGTCGAGCGCAATCAACCAGTGCCTCAGTTCGACGAAGTCGATGCGCCGAACACCGGTCTCGACCTTGGATACGTCGCTTTGGAGCATCTTGGCGCGCTTGGCGAGTTCGGCCTGGGTCAGACCTCGCGCAGTTCTGATTTCCTTCAAGAGCCTGAGAAGCAGCCGGCTTTCCCGGCTGTAGATTGTCTTTTGCATGAGCCACTTCCTTGTGGCCTAAGGCTGAATTCGCATATCGAATATGCGAAAATCGCATAACTTGGACGACAGCCGGTCTCAGGGTGGCGATATGTCATGGCGTGCATTGCTCTGGATTCCCGATATCAATTTCGCTGTAGGCGAAATTCACCAACACTGCAGGTGTTTCTTTGTTAGCATTTTTTTAGATGAGCACGCCCGAGCATGGTCGGGCGGATAGTCGAAGCGATTCATCACCCGAGCAAGGAATCAAATGCCGAAACGGATCGGAGATAGGGTGGAAGCAGTGCGCGCGGCGCTTGCCAGCATTGACGACGAAGGGGAAGCCTCTGCCCCGCCCATGCGTCGTGCTCTTGTTCAGTACATGATCGAGCTGCCCGAGAGAGCTCGCCAAGATCGGGAGAAGCTCCTGGCTGCAGCCAACAAGCTCAATGGGGCCTTGCCCGTCCGCACCTTGGACGCGTCACGTGTCCATGCTTCAGATTGGGCAAACCGCCATCCAACCGCATTTGCATCACCGGAGTATCTGGCTCTCAAAGAGGAGATCCGATCTTCGGGGGGGAACATCCAGCCGATTAAAGTACGGCCGGTCTCGGCAGCGCTGCCGCTTTCGGCGTTGAACGGGGCAACAGACGCAACGGTTCCGGAGCAGAACTACGAAATCGTATACGGCCACCGGAGACATCGCGCGTGCCTTGAACTCGAGCTTCCCGTTTTGGCGTTGATCGAGGATCTCTCCGACGCGCAGTTGTTTGCTCAGATGGACCGGGAGAATCGACAGCGAGAGGATCTATCGCCGTGGGAGCAAGGAATGGTCTATGCGCGAGCGCTTGAGCGAGGGCTTTTTCCCTCCATGCGCCAGCTTGCGGAGAGCGTTGGCTGCAATCCTGCGACAGTAAGTCGGACCATTGCACTGGCGCGCCTTCCGAATGACATCGTCGACCTGTTCGCGTCTCCCACCGATCTGCAAACCCGATGGGCCAAGCCGCTGAGTGAATTGGTTCGTAGTGACCCACATACAACGGTCGAACGAGTGCGCGAGCTCCTGGTGGCTGACCCTGGCCTGAGTCCTCCCGACATCTTTGTTGCGCTCACTGCGGAACGTCTCAAGCCACGTGGAGGGAGATTCAACGTCGCCCCGAAAACTGCGACGTTGTGTCATGGCGGCAGGCGTATCGGGGAGGTGCTGCAGGACCCGAAGCAAGGCACGATGGTGCGCTTCTACGAGAGATTAACGCTCCCGATGTTCAGTGCTGTGGCGCAGGGGATTCAAAGAGCACTGGACAAATTCTGAGGTAGATCCGAGCTCAAGCAGGATCTCTCGCCCTTCATCGTGCTACATGAAGCTGCTCATCCTTTCGGACCTCCACGCGGAATTCGGGACCTTCGAGGTCGCTAAGGATCTCGACTACGACGTGGCTGTACTGGCTGGCGACATCATGGCGCCTGGCCGTGCTGCAGCAAGCTGGCTACGGGATCCCGCTCGTTTCGGGGACAAGCCGATCGTGCTGATTGCTGGCAACCACGAGTACTACGGGGCCACAATGGATCAGGAGCAGGTCGATATGAGACGCCACGCCGACGAGCATGGCATCCATTTCCTCGACTGCGATGAAGTCGTGATTGCCGGCGTGCGATTTCTCGGCTGCACGCTGTGGACGGACTTCCGCCTGCGAATCGACAACCCGGGGTTCGCGGGGCAGCCGGTGCGCCTTCTGTCTGACCGCGATCGCTCCATGGCAGCATGTTCGCGCCTCCTGGCCGACTACTCAGCCATTCGCATCGACGATCCGTTGATCTCCAACTCCCGGAGCACGCGGCGTCTGGTGCCGAGGGACACCCTACAAATCCACAGGCGGCATCGTTCTTGGCTGCGCGGGAAGCTTGACGAGACGTTCGATGGCCCCATCGCGGTCATCACCCACCACGCGCCGCACCGCAAGTCATTGGCGCCACGGTTTGCCGAAGACTGGGCATCGGGCGGCTTCGACAACGAAATGCTGCCGGAGTTCTTCGAGGTTCCCTCTCTTTGGGTCCATGGACACACGCACGACAGTTTCGACTACCGGGTCGGTGCCTGCCGGGTGGTTTGCAATCCGCGCGGGTACCAGAACTGGCACGGAGAGTTCGAGAACAAGAATTTCAATCCTGGGCTGGTGGTGGGCCTATGAGAGACACCACTTATTTCGCAGGCGGCGAAATCTTGATCGCCGTGATCCAAGGGGCCGAACTCGTCGCCTTCCTGCATGACAGTCGGCGCACTCAGACGAAGTCGATCATCATCGAGGCGGCGTGGCCTGCGGTGGATCGCCCTGGAGGGAAAGCGATCTCCTCATCCCGGTGGATGCTGCCTCCATCCGCGGCGACCGGGGTTCGGGCGATCCGGTCGAATCGGCACCATCGCAATACCCGTGCTGTTGTGGCGTAGGCTTATTGAAGAAACGCCATGGACCAGGCCCTAACTCAACGACTGCCGCACGACTGGGCAGTCCACGGCACCGCAAACCACCAACGTCTAGCCCAGCAGCTCTGCGAAGTGGTGGATGGGCGCCAGATTCTGTCGCCGGCGAAGTTCGTCGAGATGATGGGCCTGGATATCGCTTCGTTCGCCAGAGAAGCACATGTCCATCAAAGCACGGTCCTTCACGCTCCCGGAGCGCAGAGCATCCAGGCACATATCCGCGTGAGCCTGCAAGTATTGGCGGCCGTGGCCGCGACTTCGAGAGGTGATTTCCAGGACGCCATCTTCCGCTACAGGAACGAACCGCTTGCGCCGTTCAAATACAAGACGGCTCAAGCGATGGTAGCCGAGGGGCGAGTCGCAGACGTGCTCAATCTCCTGGAGTCCTTCCAGGCTGGGTATGTTGGATGATGTCTCTCCGCACTACCCGCTCTGGCGACTCCAGCGATTTGCTGTTCCTGGATATCGATGGTGTTCTTCATCCTGTCGGCGTGGACTACTCGTTCAGCAGCAGGTTCTTCAGCCATTTGCCGCGGCTGGAAGCGCTTCTTCGAGAGTTCGAGTCTGTCGACGTCATCATCTCGTCGGATTGGCGGCTGGCCGAGAGTATCGAGCAGCTGCAGCGCTATTTCAGTGCTGACATTCGGTGCCGAATCATCGGCGCGACGCCGCAAATTGGTTCCAATACGGCCGTCCACCACCGGCGCCAGTTGGAGATCCAAGCCTGGCTCGACGGAAACGGCCGCAGCGACGCGGAATGGGTCGCGCTTGACGATTGGCCCTCGAGCTTCGAAGCGGGCTTCACGCGGCTCGTTCTCACCGATCCCAAACGTGCGTTCGATCAAGACAGCTTCCACGAACTGCGCTCGCACTTCCTGCGGTTCGCGAATGAACGATGAACCGCCATCAGCATATGAAATGAAAACGCTCATCTCGTCGGACCTCCATGCGCGATCCGAGCACAACCAGTCGAAGCCCAAGCTCATGTTCTTCGGCGACCCGCACGGCGATCTCGATCCGGTGATCGCTGCGGTCGAGCACTTTCAGCCTGAGGCGATCGTGCTGCTGGGCGACATCCAGGCGCGCCGGCCTCTGCACGTCGAGCTAAGGCCGATCCTGGATCTCACCGAGATCTGGTTCATCCACGGGAACCACGACACGGACTCCGACGCCGACTACGACAACCTGTGGGGATCAGAGCTCGCCACCCGCAACTTCCACGGACGCATCGTCGAGATCGCCGGGTTCAAGGTCGCGGGCCTGGGTGGCGTCTTCCGCAGCAAGATCTGGGATCCGCGGCGACCGATCGAGGAGGCGGCGTTCCAGTCGAGCGATGCCATGCGCCGCACCATGAAGCGCGAGGAACGGTGGCGCGACGGCATCTCCCGCAAGCACCGGTCCTCCATCTTCCCGGCCGACTACCAGCAACTGCTGCAGAGCGGCCACTCCGACATTATGGTGACGCACGAGGCGCCAGCGGCACATCCACATGGTTGGAAGGTGATCGACGAACTCGCCGAAAAGCTTGGCGTCCAACTGGTGGTCCATGGCCACCAACATCAGAACATCGACTATCTCGGCGAGGGCCTGATAACCGCCGCGGCGCCTTTCCGTGCCTTCGGGGTTGATATGGGCTCGCACCTGGCATGGCCGCGCGATGAGCCTGGGCTGGGAGGGCCTCTACAAGACGTGCTCGATCTCGCTACTCAGGTGTTCGGCACAGCGGCCCAAGCCTGGCTGGACAAGCCGCACGAATGGCTCGATGGCCAAACGCCAACAGCGTTCGCCGCCGCGGGCGGCTCGGAAAGAGTGCGATCGATGCTCATCGCGATTCAACACGGCGATGTCGTATGAGGGCTGGTGGATATGGGCTAGGAGATTCAGGGTGATTCTGTTCCTCGACTTCGACGGCGTGCTGCATCCTGCGTATTCCAGTGCATTTGAGCACTCAGTCTGGGAACATGGTCACCGTGTCTGGTGATCATGAGCATCGGAAGATGGAGTCGGCTCTGCTCGCCTGAACACTCTTTGAGCTGAGATAGGGATGGGCTGTGGGTTTAATTTTTCAATCTTCAGGCCCCAGCCAGGCCGCCGGAGGCGCCCCGGTTGAGCCATGTACTCATGGTTCAACCTTCATCGGGATGCGCACCACCTCGGCGATGAACTCGGCGTTACTGAACCGGCTGCCCTGGTCCGTGTCGACGATCTGCGACGCTTCTCAGCGCTCGAACGCCTCCTGCTTGGCGGCAACTTAAAAGTCGGCCTCGATCGCGATGCGCAATCACTCAGTGGCTCGCCCAGTCCAGCACCACCACCTGATACACCCAGCCCCTCCATCGGCACGTAGGTGGTCCAGTGTCCAGACCTAGTTGGCACGCTCGATGTCTAGGCCCCCAGAAGGGACGCGAACACCGCACGCGCTAGGTCGTGTTGAGTTGCTGTACAGCGCCTGGATGGCCGTGCGCTGCATCAGCGTGCCTACGTACTGCCGTCCAACCTTTCGAGCCTTGCAGGCACAACAGATCGCGCAGCCTATTCACGTTGCAACGTGCTTCGATTTGCGAAGCCGGGTCTGACCGACAACGCAGAGCGATAGGCATCGGAAATTGCGCCGGCTGTCGGCGAAGTGCGCCACCGAATTCCCCCGCCGTGGCCTGATCGCCTCATCGCGCCAGGAGATTCAGCTCATCGATCTCCTCGATTAGATGAGCTGTGAGCTTTTGCACGGACGCGGGCGTCGGGTGGCGCAGATAGGAAAGCGCCAAGACCGTTAACGGGTGGACACCCAGAACCGCAGCCAGTTCGCCAACCTTGGCAACGGTGGGCTGCTTCAGTCCTCGCTCCAACGAAGAGATGTAGGTCCGGCTCGACACCTGATCGAACGATTCCTGCGGCAATCCCTTGGCCTTGCGGACCACACGCAACGCGCGTCCGAAGTCGGATTGAGGGGGGCGGTGTGCCGCAGATTTCATCCCCTCTATTGCGTCATTTAGAATCCCATAGGGCTACAACCTATAGGGCTCATTTTTATGTTTATGACGATGGATTCGTATGAGGTGAGGATCTCTTCCATGCTGGCCGGGCCTGGTGCGAGGTGCTGGAGAGCGATCCAGTTGAATTTGTCGATCCCGTTCTTCTTTCCCACCTGGGTGGTGCATGAAGACGACCTCGAGGTTCCGGAGCGAGCTCTGCTGATCTATGAGAGCGACTTCCTCGATCTCTTCGAGAGCGTAGGGCCGCAGTCGCTGCGACACCTTCAGTATCTGGCGCCGATGGAGAGCGATCGTGATCGCTGGCAAATTCGAGACATCCGAAAGATCTGGTCGGCAACCGCCGCCGATGCCGATCAAGTCGAACACCTGGTCCTCGAAGATGAGAGCGGAGCGCAGTTCACACACTATGACATGCGCACTTCGTTCAGCATTCGGCATCAGATCTGGCCGGTCAACTGAGCATGGAAATTCCGCTCCTGCTGGCCCTTGCCGTCGTCTTGGTTCTCTTCTACTGGGTCTGGATCGCCTCCCCGCGCTCCATCCAGTCCGGACGCGAACAGTTGCTCCGGGCCCAAGGCCAAACATCTGGCGCGACATTCTTCCCGGTCGACCCGCGTCGCATGCTGGGCGATTGGGATGAAACCTGCATCCTGTTCGATCCCGATGCCCGCAAAGCCTGCATCGTCAGTCGCGGAAAGAAAGCCCGAACGGTCGATTTCGAGTACTTCAACACCTGGCAGCTCAAGTGGACCGAATATCCCAGGAACCCGGTGCTTCGCTTTCAGCACGTGCACATCCTCTTCGAGACCAGTGACTTCGACCGCCCGACGATCCGCGTCGCCGTGCCCTCCAGGTCCGACGGCGAGGCATGGAACGCCAAGCTCTCGATCCTGATGCCCTGAATGCGCTAATGAAGAAATGGGCCTACCGACGTGAAGCTGCTCATCCTTTCGGACCTGCACCTCGAGTTCGGGACCTTTCTCGTCCCGAAGGTCGACTACGACGCAGTGATCCTTGCCGGGGACATCTTCGTCCCCGGTTCCAAGGCCATGCGCTGGGCCCGGCGGGCGGGGACCTTTGGGGAGACAGCCCCCATCGTGTTCGTGCCCGGCAACCATGAGTTCTACGAAGGTGTCCTCCAGACCTCGCTCAAGGAAATGGCGCTCACCGCGAGTTCGTGCAACGTGCATCTCCTGGCACCCGGCGAGGCCGTGATCGCCGGCGTCCGCTTTCTGGGCTGCACGCTGTGGACGGACTTCGAACTGCCGATTCAGGCCAAGACGGGAGCTCTGACCGACACCGAGCGGGCCATGAAGGCGGCCAAGGTCCGTCTCAACGACTACTCATCGATTCGGTGGGCCGAGGCGCAGGAATCATCCGACGCACCCGTGGTAGCAGCCAAGTCAAGAAAGCGCCGCCTGACACCCGAGGACACGCTGGCGCTCCACCAGAGTGACCGCGCCTGGCTGGCCCAGAAGCTGGCCGAGCCCTTTGACGGGCCAACGGTGGTTGTGACCCACCACGCCCCGCATCGAAACTCTCTCGCGCGGCACTATCAGTCCGACTGGCTGTCCGCATCTTTTGTGAGCGAGCTCCCAAGTTCCTTCTTCGAAGTGCCGTCACTCTGGGTGCATGGCCACATCCACGAGAGCTTCGACTATCAAGTCGGCAACTGCCGGGTGGTGTGCAATCCCCGTGGGTACTTGCAGCATGGCCGCGGCCTGGAGAACAAGCAGTTCAACCCCGAGTTCGTGGTCGAGCTATGAGTGACATCCAGTCATCTACCCGCACGATCCAGCATGTGCTGGCTGCCGCGACTGCGGTCTCGGGCGGGGACCTCGAGGCGGCCATCCTCTGGTACAGGAACGAGCCACTCGCGCTGTTTGATTACAGGACCGCCGAGTCGCTGGTAGCCGAAGGGCGAGCTGCCGATGTGCTCGATCTCCTTGAGTCCTTCCAGGCCGGGTTTGTTGGATGACGAAGCCCTGTACTTGCCGTCTCACCATGACCGAAACGACGCTGGCCCATGATGCCTTTGGCCGCACGGGTAATTCCAGCGATCTGCTGTTCCTGGATATCGATGGTGTTCTTCATCCTGTCGGCGTGGACTACTCGTTCAGCAGCAGGTTTTTCAGCCATTTGCCGCGGCTGGAAGAGCTTCTTCGAGAGTTCGAGTCTGTCGACGTCGTCATCTCGTCGGATTGGCGACTGGCCGAGAGCATCGAACAGTTGCAGCGGTATTTCAGCGCTGACATCCGGCATCGGATCATCGGAGCGACGCCGCAGATAGACCCCAATGCGGCCGTCCACCACCGGCGCCAGTTGGAGATCCAGGCCTGGCTCGACGGAAACGGCCGCCATGACGCAGAGTGGGTCGCACTCGACGATTGGCCCGGAAGCTTTGAGGCGGGCTTCGCGCGGCTCGTGCTCACCGATCCCAAGCAGGCGTTCGATCAAGACAGCTTTCAGGAGCTGCGCTCGCACTTCCTTCGGGTCGCAGCTGGCCGATGAACCGCCAGTCGGCATATGAAATGAAACCTCTCATCCCGTCGGACCTCCACGCGCGATCCGAGCACCAACAGTCGAAGCCCAAGCTGATGTTCTTCGGCGACCCGCACGGTGATCTCGAGCCGGTGATCGCCGCGGTCGAGCGCTTTCAGCCTGAGGCCATCGTGCTGCTGGGCGACATCCAGGCGCGCCGGCCGCTGCACGTCGAACTGGGCCCGATCCTGGACCGCGCCGAGGTGTGGTTCATCCATGGAAACCACGACACGGACTCGGACACCGACTACGACAACCTATGGGGATCGGAGCTCTCGGATCGCAATCTGCACGGGCGCATCGTCGAGATCGCCGGATACAAGATCGCAGGCCTGGGCGGCATCTTTCGCAGCAAGATCTGGGATCCGCAGCGGCCCATCGAAGAGGCGGCGTTCCAGTCGAGCGAGGCCATGCGCCGCACCATGAAGCGCGAAGAACGGTGGCGCGACGGCATCTCCCGCAAGCACCGGTCCTCCATCTTCCCGGATGAGTACCAGCGGTTGCTGCGGAGCGGACCCGCCGACATCATGGTGACGCACGAGGCGCCGTCGGCCCACCCACATGGCTGGAAGGTGATCGACGAACTCGCCGAAAAGCTTGGCGTCCAACTGGTGGTCCATGGCCACCACCATCAGAACGTCGACTATGTCGCCGAAGGTTTGATAACCGCCGCAGCGCCGTTCCGCGCTTTCGGGGTCGACATGGGCTCGCACCTGGCGTGGCCACTAAATCCGCAGGAGGAGACTGGATCGGAAGTTCTTCCCCAACATTTGCTGGAGCTCGCCGCCCAGGTCTTCGGCGCAGAGGCCCGGACCTGGCTGAACAAGCCTCACGAGCTGCTCGAGTGCCAGGCGCCCGCAGCGTTCGCAGCCGGGGGCGGCTCGGAAAAGGTGCGGTCGATGCTCAATGCCGTCCAGCACGGCGGTGTCGTATGAAAGCCGATGAGAATGGATTCGGAGGTCCATGGTGATCCTCTTCCTTGACTTCGACGGCGTGCTGCATCCGGAGGGAGAAGATCACATCCTCGCCGGCGGCGCCGACTTCTGCTTCCTGCCACGCCTGGAGACATTGCTGCGCGATTTTCCACACGTGAAGATCGTGATCAGTTCATCCTGGCGCGAGCAGCTTCCCTACCAGTCCTTGCTGAAACCGTTCTCCAGCGACATCCGGGCCCGGATTCTGGGGGCCACGCCGCATTCGGGTTTTGGCCTTCCACCGCCGTACAGTAGGCGCGAAGGAGAAATCCTTGCCTGGCTCCAGCTCCACAACGCGGTCGACGAGCCATGGGTCGCGCTCGACGATGCCTATTGGCAATTCGACAGGTGCAAGGACCATCTGGTGGTGTGCGGCTCGTTCACTGGCTTCGACGAGAAAGTGAGTGCCGGGCTTCGCGCGCGCTTTGACGAGGTGTCCCGATGAAAGTGTTGATCCTCTCCGACCTTCACCTCGAGTTCGCGCCCTTCGGGCGCTCGGCTGTGCGGCGTGAGCGCGACTGCGGTGTATGCGGCGACCTTTGGTGTGGGTTGCGCTTTCGCATCCGCGTCAGGTGTGCTGATTGGGGTGATGCTGCCATTCACGCCCGCAGACGAAACGCTCTGGACCGTTTACGCCTTCGTGGTCGTGACTCTGG
The DNA here is from genome assembly GCF_051216435.1 of Variovorax pasteuri. Lineage (NCBI taxonomy): Bacteria > Pseudomonadati > Pseudomonadota > Betaproteobacteria > Burkholderiales > Comamonadaceae > Variovorax > Variovorax pasteuri. Next base: position 20,525 of record NZ_JBPJZS010000005.1, on the reverse strand, counting down.
GCGGTGTCGGCAGTCCCGCTGGCGCCATGCTCGGTGGCCTGCTACTCGGAGTCACCGCCACACTGACGGCCACGTATGTCGGGGCGGTCTACACCAACGCGGTGATGTTCCTGATCCTCCTGCTCATGCTGCTCGTACGACCGAACGGCCTCCTGGGCAGCGCTTTCAAGGCCAGCCGATGAACGCCCGCCCTGAAATCCGGCTCGCATGGTGGCTCGCCGCCGCCTTGTTGATGCTTCTGGCTCTTGCGGCATTGCCGCTGGTGCTGCCGCCTTTCTATGTGCGCATAGGAACGACGATGCTGCTGTCGGGCGGTTTTGCGATGTCCTGGTATGTCCTGGGCGGCTTCGCCGCTTACTACAGCTTCGGTCACACGGCGTTCATTGGCGTGGGAGCCTTCGCTGCAGCGCTTGCACTGGATGCATGGAAGCCCACGTCGCTGGCGGGGCAGCTTGGACTGGCCTCTGGCGCCGCCGTGCTGGCCTGCCTGCTCCTCTCTGCATTGGTTGCCTGGCCGATGCTTCGGCTCAGGGGACACTACTTCACGATCGCAATGCTCGCGGTGGCGCTGGTATGCGCCGAGGCCGTCAATGCCTTCCCCATTTTCAAGGGGTCGATGGGACTGTCGGTGCCCAACGTCGTGCCTTCGTCGGTACGCGTAGACACGTTCTTCTATTGGCTCTCCCTGTTAGGGCTGGTCGTCGTCGCGACCGTGGTGTTCTTCCTCGGGCGCAGTCGCATCGGCTACGGCTTGGCTGCGATCCGGGAGGATGAAGACGCAGCGCAGATGCTCGGCGTACCCACCACGCGTCTGAAGGTACTGGCGTTCGTGCTCAGTGCTTCACTCACCGGCATGCTCGGCGCGATCCTCGCGCTGAGTCTCGGATACATCACGACCGATTCCGTCTTTCGCGGTTCCCTGAGCCTGGGCATGATCGTCAGCAGCCTGGTCGGTGGCATGGGATCGATATGGGGCCCGCTGCTTGGGACCGTCGTGATGACCAGCGTGACCGAGCTCCTGCTTCATGACTTTCTTGAGTACCAACTGGCCATGACTGGAGCCATCATCATCGCCGTGGTGCTTCTAGCCCCTGATGGCTTGATTGGCGCATTCGCTCGCATTCGCAGAGCACGCACGGCCCAACGCGATGGGATGGAATCATGAAAGAACCAATCCTCAGCGTTCGCGCAATGACGCGAAATTTCGGCAACCTCGTCGCAGTCAAGGACGTGAGTTTCGATGTTGCCACAGGGAGCATCACCACGCTGATTGGCCCGAACGGGGCCGGCAAGTCGACCATCTTCAACCTGCTCAGCGGATACGTGCCCTTGTCGAGCGGCTCGGTCACATTCGCCGGCGAGCGCATTGACCGACTGCCCACACCCGCCATCGCACGACTCGGTGTCGCGCGCGCCTTCCAGACCTCTCGCCCGTTTCGTGGCCTGAGCGTTTATGAGAACGTGAAGGTCGGCGCATTGTTCGGTCGCGACGGCGCGCGAGATGTTGGGACCGCCATCGACAACGCATTGCGCATGGTCGGTTTGACTCAACTCTCCGCCAAACCGGCCTCGGAATTGAGCATCGGACATCTGCGCAAGCTTGAGCTCGCTCGGGCGATCGCCGCGCGGCCGACGCTTCTTCTAGCCGACGAACCGTTGGCGGGCCTCATTCCTGCGGAGAGCGAAGAAGTTCTCGTGAGCTTGCGCGCATTGGTCGACGCAGGTACTACCGTGTTGCTGGTCGAACACGACATGGCATCGGTGATGAAAGTGTCCGACCGCGTGGTCGTGCTCGACGCAGGGCAACTGATCGCGGATGGGCTGCCCGCAGACGTGGTGCGCAATCCGCGCGTGGTCGAGGCCTATCTTGGCGAGGAGTACGTAGCATCATGAATACATCCCCCCAAACATTCCCGCGACTGAAGCTGCGCTGCTGACCATCGACGGACTGCAGGTCGCTTACGACGGGGCGCTGGCGGTGCGTGGCCTGTCGTTCGCGGTGCCGGCCGGCGCGATCGTCGCGCTTGTCGGCGCCAATGGCGCAGGCAAGACCACCACCGTGCAAACGGTGGCGGGCGCGCTGAAGCCACGCGCCGGTCGGATCTTGTTCAACAGGACGGACATCACAGGCATGGACTGTCGCCAGACGGTCGCTCAGGGGGTCACACTTGTGCCGGAAGGACGGCTGGTCTTCCCGCAGATGACCGTCGAGGAGAACCTTCAGATGGGCGCCTTGAACAAGCGCGCAACTCCGTTGTTGCAAAGCAGCCTGGACTACGTCTATGACCTGTTCCCACGCCTCGCGCAGCGACGCGGCCAATTGGGCGGCAGCATGTCGGGCGGCGAGCAGCAGATGCTCGCGATCGCTCGCGGGCTGATGGCCAAACCGCGTCTCCTCATCTTGGACGAGCCCTCGCTTGGACTGAGTCCAAAGCTCGTGAGCGAACTGTTCGAGATGGTTCGCAGGCTCAATCGTGGCGGCATGACAGTGCTGCTTGTCGAACAGAACGTCCGACAAACACTGGCTATGTCGCACGTCGCCCACGTGCTCGAAAAGGGCAAGGTGGTTCTTTCCGGGGCAGGCCCGGAACTGTTGGACAACCCCTTCGTCCGCAAGGCCTTCTTGGGCCTTTGACGGATACCAATCAACCGGTCAACACAAGGAGAACATCATGCAAGAAGTTAACGCCGAGCGCGTTCCAGTCGTTAATTTGGAGCCGTTTCTTGAAGGCACCCGCGAGGGGAAGGAAGCCGTTGCTCAAGCCATTCGGCGAGCCGCTGAAACGGTGGGCTTCATGTACCTGAGCGGTCACGGGGTCGCTCAGGCCACGATCGATGCGGCCTTCAATGCATCGCGTCAATTCTTCCAACTGCCGGAGGAGGAGAAAATTAAGGTCAAGGTGAATGACGCCCATCGCGGTTTCATTCCCATGGGCAACGCGACCATTGCGGGGACCACCAAGCCCAGTGCAAACGAGAGCTTTCTTGCAGGGGTCGATCTCGGGCCTGACGATCCCGATGTGAAGGCGGGCACCCCTCTGCACGGACCGAATCGTTGGCCCGAAGCTCTACCGAGCTTCCGCCAGAACATCGAGGCCTACCAGCAGGCGTTGACAGGGCTTGGAGGCCAGCTATTGCGCGCTTTCGCAATCGCACTCGATCTCGAGGAAGAATTCTTCGTCCCGAGTTTCGTCAAACCCATGTCCTTTGTTCGGCTGCTGCACTATCCGCCGCAACCGCCGAACCGGGCCGATGACGAATTCGGCCTTGCCCCGCACACCGACTATGGCTTTGCCACTATCCTGGCACAGGACGAAGTGGGGGGGCTACAAGTGAGACGCCGTGGGGGTGGATGGATCGATGTCCCGATGATTCCAGGCACATTCGTTGTCAACATCGGCGACATGCTTATGCGTTGGACCAACGATCGCTGGATCAGCAACCCGCATCGGGTCATCAACACCTCCGGCCGCGAGCGGTTCTCAGTGCCCTTCTTCTTTGATCCGACCTATCGCACCAATGTCGAGTGCATTTCGACCTGTCAGGGGCCAGAAAATCCGGTCAAGTATGGGCAGGTGATATGGGGCGAGTACCTCAAAAACAAATTCGATACCGCTTACGCATACCGGAGGAAGGCATAGATTGACAATCAAAAGCTAACGCTCCCCCGCTGATCACGATTGCACTGGCGCTAGCAGCCAGGACGTACGGGAGCGCAGCGACCGCGCAGGGATGATGGAGGTCTTCCGGCAGATGGGTGGGCTCGTTGTTCATTTGGGGTTGAATTGATGTGAATGAGAAGCAAGAGGAAAAGGAGAGAGGCCGCGCCTGCGCGCACGCAGTACAGCCTTGTGGCGACGACAAGACACTTGTCAAGACGCGTCGACCGAGACGGCACAATCACCTCATGACGACGAAGCAGGAGCTGCCCGACGAGGCGTTGAGCACGATGGCCATCGAGTGGCGCAGGAAGGCACTCGAGGGAGACCTTCACGCACGCGGTATCGCCCATGAACTCGAAACGGAGTTGCGCCGACGTGCCGGCGCCCCATTCACGAACTACGACACCCTGGACCTGCGTTCCCTGGAGACGAAAACAGCGCGGCGCCAGTGGTGGGCGTTCTGGCGGACACGCTGACGGGAAGGCATGGCACGGCGTGCGCGCCAGCCAAAGCATTGAACTACAGCCTGCAGCGTTGGACTGCGCTCTCGCACTACATCGACGACGGGAGCGGGCCCGCGGACAACAACTGGATCGAGAACCAGATCCGTCCGATTGCAGTGGGCAGAGGCAAGTGGCTGTTCGCCGGCAGCCCGCGCGCCGGTCAACGCGCCGCTGCCGTCATGAGCTTGATCCAGTCAGCCAAGCTCAACGGGCACGATCCGTACGCCTATCTGAAGGATGTGTTCTTGCGCCTGCCGACGCAGCCGCAAAGCCGCATCGACGAGTTGCTGCCGCATCGCTGGAGTAGTTCCTGGCCCAGATGACGAGAGCCCTCACCGGGCGCGCATCCTTCGGTTAGGGGACTTGAAGACCATCTCACGTTGCCGGCGCGCGCACGTAGGCGAGCGTCGCTTGTTGCGCGAAGAGGGCTACTAGCCTCTCCCAGTCGTGCAGTTAGGTGTCGGAGATTGTTTCATTGCAGGTAAGCACGCTGTGAACACATCTTGACGGGCCCTGCAACAGGCCGATCAGGTTGACATTCAGGACTGCTTTCAGCAAATCAGCCCAAGGCAGATTGTGTTCAAGGCATCTTGCCGGGACGTTGATGTGGCATCGTCAGCAACCGCCAAGAAGCCGCATAGCTCGCGAACGTCCGACGCCGACGACTCTCTCATGCCGGTTTTTCTCGATCCCGCTGAATTCCGAACAGGCACATCAGGCTTCCTGCCAGCAGCAACGCAACGGATACACCGAGCGACCAATGCATGCCGCGCATGAACGGCTCTGGCGCCGTGTCGCGAACCAGATAACCGAACACGGCCACACCCAACATGCCGCCAATCTGACGTGCCGAGTTGAGGACACCCGAGGCGATACCGGCGCGCGAGGTGTCCACCGATGACAGCGTGGCGTTGGTCATCGTCGGCACGGTCAGTGCGATACCGCTGGCTGCCAGCAGCATCGGAACGACCAGCATCCAATAGGGGCCGGCGATGCTGATCGGCAGCAGCATCAGATAGCCACAAGCCGCAAGTGCCAAGCCCAGAACCATCAAGCGCCCGGCACCCATGCGGGTGATCAAGCGTCCGGCGACGACGTTCACCGCCATCAGCACGATCGTCATGGGCAAGAACGCCAGCCCGGTCTGCTGGGGCGAAAGCTGCTGCTCGATCTGGAAGAACAGGCTGAAGACGAAGATGAGCCCGTAGTAGGCGAAGTTCACGATCACACCAACCAGTGACGCCGCCGCGAAAGTAGGGATGCGAAAGAGCGCTAGGGGCAGCATCGGCGACCGGCTACGCCACTCGATGACGACGCATGCGGTTGGCTCTTGCGCTGGCGAACAGATAGGCGTGGTGTGCACGGGCCTCGCCGAACACCTTCACCACGCGCGCCAGCGCGGTGTCGGTGCCGCAGCGCATGTCCAGCGGCACCGTGGCCAGCCACACCGCCTCGATGCGGATCATCGGTGCGCTCACTTGAGCCACTCGCGCAGCCACGCACCGCACTCGACTGCGCCGGCCAGCGGCCAGATGACTGTGGCGCTCGCCACACCGCGGCGCAGTTCGACACGGATCTCCGGCGGCGAGCAACGCACCGGTGCCGCCGGCGCCTGCTCGGACAGCGTCGCCGGGGCAAGTTTCTGAAATTCATCAAGCGTCCATCTGAGTTAGATGGACGCCATCCTTGCCATCGCGCGTCTAACTATCAACGTGACTTCGCTGGCCCCTTACCATTGCAGGGGCGCTCAGGCCTGAGGTCCTTACCTCGGATATAGGTGACATGAGCTCACCGCACCGTGGCGAGTGCTCACAAGGGCCTTCATCGTGACGGGCGGCCTAGGGCGCCGTTTGGCGGAGTTGTCTAACTCAGTCCTTGACCAGTTCCAGGTCGAAAGGCGTAATGGGCCGGAGGCTGTCGAACCGCAGTTCAACCGCGCCGCACCATGCATGCACCAGCGCGACCATGTGGCGCACGCCCGGGCCGTCGTTGACGCGGCCCATGAGGTCGACGGGGCTCTGTTGCCCGAACGCCAGGGCCAATTGCACCAGTTGCTGGTGGATCAGCACGCCTTGGCCGGCCATGGCGCCGACATCCCAGCTGTCACGTGCGCTCACAACAACATGGCGCAGTTGGCCGAGCGGGTGGCGAGTGACGCTGCGGCGCAGCAGCGAGGCGGTACGGATCTCGATGCTGCGCTCACCGCTTTGAGGATCGACGCAGAAGCGGGTCTCGCGCAGCGGCCCGCCGAACCAGCGCAGGCGCATCAGCCTGATGCCCAACCAGCACATGAAGGCGCCTGTGCCGATCATCGCCACCGTCAGCGCGATGAACAGCAGCCAGTGGTGCCAGGCCTCGGGCGGCTCCTCCGCGAGCCCGGCCACCATCATCGGCGTGGCCGACAGCATCGCCAGCCCCAAGAGCAGGACGCCCAGGCCCATCAGCCACCACATGAACCTGCCGATGCGCATGTGGCGCGGAAAGAGCCGCAGCTGCGCCCCGTGGGGCACGCAGGCGTAGCCCGCATCGAACAGCAGGCGGTCTGGCGCCAGCACGCTCGCCAGCATGGCGAGCAAGCCGAGCGCGCCCAGTGGCGCTGCGACCCAGGGGATCAGCATTTCGGCGGCGAGAGAAAGGTCCCTGTACATGAGTTGGGCTTGTCGTTGTCCTGGCCGGTGGTGCAGCCCCACCGTGAGGGCACGCAGGATACACAAGAGCGGCGGCCCCCTCCACTTCAACCCGGTCGAATTCGTCGCGGTCCTCCTCGTCGTGCGTTCCGCCGACGTGCTGACCTGCGGCCGCTGTCAAGGTGGGATCACTGCGCGCCTACCCTGCGTCGGCCTTCACATTCGTCTCGCCTAGCCTGACAGGCGCATAGCGGACCTCTCGATCGAGAGGCTCCCGAGCATGAACAACGTGTTGAAGTTTCACACCTAGACATGATGGTCGCCGCCAATACTAGGCGGCGACCATCACGTCTAGCGTCCAGTTACGATCACGAAATATGCGAGTGAAACAGCCGTTGAACCTCTTGGGCTGTTAGCGCCAGTGCAAGCGTGATCAGCGGCGCTAACAGTCAGGCTGCCTGGGCCGTATCGGGCGTGTCGAAGGTGACGCGCTGGTTCACCCGGTGGTGCGGCCAGTAGTCCGCCACAGCGTAGTGCTGCGTGCTGCGGTTGTCCCAGATGGCGATGCCCCCGGCTTCCCATTGGTGATGCACCATGAACTCGGGCCGTTGGAGCCAGCCGAGCAGGAAGTGCAACAGCCCACGCGCTTCATGCCGGTCGATGCCGGTGATGTTGCGCGTGAAGTCCGCGTTGACGAAGATGCACTTGCGTCCTGAATCTGGATTGACGCGCACCACCGGATGCACCACGGGCTTGCCCGCCTTGATCGCGGCGATCAGCGCGTCGTCGCTTTTCTTGCCCAGGTATTCCCGAAAGCCCGACTGCTCCCAGGTGTGCACCGCGCTCAGGCCTTCAAGGTACTGCTGCATGCCCGGCGACAGCCAGTCGTAGGCCTTGCTGGTGCTGCTCCAGCAGGTGTTGCCGCCAGCCGGTGGCGTGACGGTGATCTGGATCGCGGTGCCCAACGGCGGATTGCGCTTCCAGCTGATGTCGGTGTGCCAGTTGTCGATGGCCGGCGGACGCTCGCGGTCGGAGACGATCATCTCCATGTCGGGTGCGTCTGCATTGCGCTCGAAGTACGAGCCCTTCGAGATCGGGCCGAACACCTGGCCCAGCGCGATGTGCTGCGCCGGTGTGATCGTCTGCGGCTTGAAGAAGATCACCTCGAAATCGAACAGCGCCTGCCGCAGTTCGGCCTTCACAGCGTCAGTCAGCGGCTGCGTGAGGTCGACGCCTTCGATCCAGGCCGCGAAGTTCGGCATGCGCGGCACCGGACGGATGTGCTTGTAGCGGCTGGCGATGTCAATCAATTCCATGGGCGCGGTGTTGGCCATGAGTTGTACCTTTCGATGGTGAGAATGAGATGGTGAAAAGAAGGGAAAGAAGCGAGGCCAGACCTCATCGACTCGGGGCATCTGGCGGCGCGATTCGTCTCCGTGCTCACCATTGGCCTTCATCGCACGCCAATTGGTGACCTGTTTAGGCCTTCCTTAGAACTTGGGTTCGTGGGCTGGCGAGTTATCGAAAAAAAGTCTCAGTTCACAGGTTGCGCTTCAGGGAACTTCCAGGCACCACTGGCGGCCTCCGCGCGCGGCAGGTACAGGCGCACAAAGTAATTCCAGCCTGGCGTGATCGGCAGACAATTGGCGGTCTTGCTGCCGTCGCAGCCGCCGAACTGAACAGTGATGGTGCCGTCGCTGGCGGGCCGGGCCGTCACGTTGTTGACCGTATAGGCGCTCTCGGGGTTCTTCTCGAAAAAGCCCGCAGCGTTGTACACGCTGACCGACCAGAAGCCGTCGACGGGCACGTCCTTGACGCTAAGCCGATAGACCGTCGTACCGTCGTTCTTTCTGGGATTGACGTTCAGGTAGACGGTTTCCTGCTCCGGCAATCCACCCCAGGCGGACGCTGCCCCTACAAGATGTCGTATGGGGTTCACCGAGGCCTTGGTGCCGAAGGCTTGCGTCAGATCCGGCATGGTCGATGCAAGCGTGATCAAGGCGTCGCGCACCTTCTTGAGGCTGGCCACATCCCACGCTGGCAGTTCCAGCTTGCCGGAGTCTCTCTGGCTGACCCGGATCGCATCCTGCAGCGCATGAGCCTGCTTGAGGTCGTCCGCACTGCCGGGGTCGACGAACGCGCGGATGATCACGTAGGAATAGCGCGTGCCGACGCTCTCCTTGCTCAGCGTGTGCGCACCTGCGCCGTGAAAGATGTTCGTCGTGTAGTGGTCCTGGTTGATGACGTGCGCCGAGAGATAGCGCTTGCCGGCGTCTGGAAGGGTGATGGTTACCGGCCCCGCATCCAGATCGAACGCGGCGCTGGAGTACAGCGTATCGCGGTTCATCCGAATGACTCGCTGGTTGTCGATGGGGGCCAGATCGCGCACGTGCCACAGCTTGCCAAGCCCTACGGCCTTGGACAGCATGGTCAAGTAAGTGTCGGTTTCCGCGCGAACAAAAGTGTCGACACCGACGGGCACGGCGGGCGGCGCGATCGGGTTTTGAGCGATAGCGCCTTGCGCGAGCGCATGTGAGGTCAATGCGGCGGCAATGGGTACGGCGACAAAGGTACGGTTGAACTTTTTCATGGAATGCATCGGGGTGAACATCGGATCGATTTTTGAAAGAAAACGAGGCTTAGGTGTGCGCGCGCAAGCGGACCATGTCGGCTGCCTTTCGGCAATCATCACTATGGGCGCATGCGTGTTGCCTCCGCTCCCGCCAGCAACCCGGAGGGAATCCCAGGGACCGTTGGTTCAACTGCTCCACAAGAGGAGCGCTGCATTTACCCAGCCATGACAGGATCACTCATCTCAGCGTCGGGTCGGAATTCCGTAGCGTCCAGCGGCCACTTAGGCAGACGGGCCTTTCTATAAGGCAGCATTGCGAGATCCGACGTCATGGTGCCCGGGGCGCCTACATAGATGACGTGCTTCGCAACCTTGGAGAACGAGGCGTAGAAATGTTGCGAAGATTTGACGACGATGGTTTTTTTTGCAGCGAGGTTACAGCCCAATTGCGTGAAAACGTCAGTGTCCATAGCCTGATTGCGCAGCGTGGTGAGCACGATCTCGATCCCTTCGGCTTCGAGCAGCGCGCAGTCTCCCAATGGCATGGGCGTATTTGCGAGGCCCGTCATGGTCATGCCGGCATGCAGCGCCTTGACAGTGCACATCAAGTCCATCGGCAGACCCGAGAGCGGGCCGATCTTGCCGCCAATGCGTATCGCGAGCCGCGATCCAACACCAGCATCGAAGGCGGTACGCACGGCAATGGGGTCCCACATCGGGCCGATGACCGCGTTGAGGATGCCGCGCTCGACCATACGGCGCAGAATGAAGGTGGAGTCGCCGGCCGCACCGCCCCCCGGGTTGTCGGCACTGTCGGCCAGGACAACAGGGGCGCCGTTGAAGGCTAGTGCTTCGTCGAGCGCACTGTCGATGTCGGGATAGCTCACGTTGAGCGCCTCGCGCATGCCGATCAGTTCGTCAGCGAGTTGACGCGCCAGTGCTTCGGCTTTAGCAGCGTTGTCGTTGGTATAGACCAGCAGCTTGGTGCCCATTTCAGGCACGTCGCCCCAGGAAAATCCGTGTATCACGGAGATTGACAGCACCCCATCCTTGCCCTCGAGGGCCTGCAGGCGATCGATGAAGCTGCGCGCGGGTTCACGTGGTGTGTGGATAGTTACGATCATGTCGCAGTCGACCACGGCGGCGACCGGCTTGATCTTCTTGCCGACCATCGCCGCACAGAGGTCTACCAGCTCAATGCCACGCTCCAGCACGTCGGTGTGTGGGTATTCCTTGAAAGCGATCAGCAGGTCGGCGTTCTGGACCATTTTTGGGGTCAGATGGCTGTGCGAATCGAGTTCGGCGCCGACGACCACGCCGGGTCCGACGATCGCGCGCACCCGCTGCAGCAGGTCGCCTTCGCAGTCGTCGTAATCCTCAGCCACCATTGCGCCGTGCAGGCCTAGCAAGACCATGTCAACTGGCAGCGCCGCGCGCAGGTCGGCCAGCAGTTCTTCGCGCAAAGTCTCGTAGGCGAGGCGCGTGGTCGTTCCGCTGGGCTGTGCGCCGGCCACCATACCTTCGATTAGTTCCCAGCCGCGCTCCTTACCGCGAAGCCGCGCGGCCCACAGCGGGCCCGAAAAGAAGGTCATCTGGTTCGGATGCTTGCCGGCCGGGAAGTAGCCGCGGTCTTTGAAGGACGCAATGCCGGTGGGCATTGGTCCAAAGGTGTTAGTTTCGGTGGCGAGGGATCCGCTGAAGACACGCATGGTTCGGTTCCTGAAGTTAAAAAAAGTTAGAAGGACTGAGACGTAGGATTGCGCAGCCGAACAGGTGACAACATGTCGGCGGTGAGTCCGAAGCTTGCTGCGTGGGCGGGCACCGGCAGGCCACGGGCCAGCGCAGCGCAGGTCTCACCCATGGCTGCCGAAGTCTGGATGCCATAGCCGCCCTGGGCAGCGACCCAGAAGAAGCCCGGCAGTTTGTCGTCGAAGCCGCCAACCAGGTCGCCGTCGGCCACGAAGGAGCGCAGGCCAGCCCAGGTGTGGGTTGGTCGCCTGATCGTCAGCAGGGTCATCTCTTCGAGCTTGTGGATCGCGAGAGCGATGTCTATTTCTTCGGGCTGGATATCCTGCGGCGGCACGGGGTCGGCGTTGGCTGGCGATCCGAGCAGCATCCCGGCGTCGGGTTTGATGTACCAGTCTTCCTTTGCGCCCAGGACCATGGGCCAACGCGTGGTGTCCAGGCCATCGGGCGGCGCGAAGATGAAGGCAGAGCGTCGGCGCGGCTCGATATTCAGGGGCCGCGCGCCCGCCAAGGCGGCGATCGTGTCGACCCAGGCGCCTGCGGCGTTGATAACGACCGGGGCCTCGTAGATCGTGTCGCCGGCCTGCACAACCCAACCTGCGGAGGTATGAGTCATCGCGCTCACCTCGGCATGACACGCCAGCGTGCCTCCAGCCTGGCGCATGCCGCGCAGGTAGCCCTGGTGGATTGCGTGCACATCCATGTCGGAGGCATCCGGCTCGTAGACGGCGCCCAGTATCTGCTCGTGTCGCAGCGCGGGAACCATGGCCACGGCTTCGTCCGCCGTGAAGCGGCGCGCATTCGGCGTGACGGCTCGCAGCACATCCCAGTGGGCTTCGAGTTCGGCCGCTTGGTCGTGAGCGGCGACGAACATGGCGCCTCGCGGCGTGAGCAGCGGGTGTTCGCTGAAGCCGGGCGGCGGCTCCTCAAAGAAGGCGCGGCTGGCCATGGTGAGGGCGCGCACCTGCGGCGTGCCGTAGCTCTCCATGAAGAGTGCGGCAGAGCGGCCAGTAGAGTGATAACCGGGCTGGCTCTCTCGCTCCAGCAGCACAACGCGGCCATGTGGCGCAAGCCAGTATGCGATGGAGGCACCGGCGATGCCCGCTCCGATGATGAGGAATTCGGCACGGATGGGCGCAGGTGGCGAGGCGTGGGTCATGGTGCGATGAAGGCGATGTGTTTCATGTTGACGCGGTGGGAGTCTTCAGGGACGGCGGACCCTCAGGCCGGCTCGGGCCAGGCGCTCTGTGGTCCCCGCACGGATTCGTAGAAATGCGCCATCTGCAGCACCCCCAGGTCGTCGAACCGGCGCCCCGCGATCTGCAGGCCGATCGGCAGTCCGTTGCTGGAATAACCGCAGTTGATGGACGCGGCAGGCTGTTCGGACTGGTTGAACACTGACGTGAAGTGGGAGTCCTTCAGAGGGTTCTCCGAGCCGCTGTGGATGGCTTCCGCCGCGAACGGCAGCACCGGCGAGACGGGCGACAGCACGTAGTCATAGGGCTGCGTCGCAGCCACGGTGGCGGCTCGCAGCATCTGCATGCGAGTGAAGGCGCGGAAAGTGTCCTCGGGCGTGAGCGAGCCCGCGAACTCGGCCGCCTCGTGGATGTAGCCGGCCGCGAGACTGGCGCGCTCCGGTGGCATGGCCGCCAAGTCCACGCGGCAGCGCATGGTGAAGAAGTGAGCCATCCCCATGCGCATGTCCAGTGTCGTCCAGTCGGTCAGCGGCTCAACGATGGCACCGGCTTGTTCAAAGACTCGCGCCGCGACCAGCACAGCCTCCCTCACTTCCGGGTCGATCGGCCAACCTCCCGCAGGCTCGGTCCACAGACCAATGCGCAGACTCTTGATGCTGCGTTCCAGACTGCCCCACGCAATGTCTTGTGCTGGCAGGCTCATGTAATCGCGCGGGTCCGGGCGCGAGAGGACCTTCATCAACAATGCGGCATCGGCCACGGTGCGCGTCATCGGGCCGATCACGCGGGCGGCGGCCGGCGGATCGACTGGAATGCGCCCATGGCTCGGCTTGAGCCCGAAGACGCCGCAGAAGTTGGCCGGAATGCGCACCGAGCCGCCGATGTCGGAGCCCAGGTGCAAGGGGCCGTAGCCCGCCGCAGCCGCAGCACCCGCACCGGAGCTGGAGCCGCCCGTGTTACGGCTCAGATCCCAGGGGTTGCGCGTAAGCGGGTGGAAGCTGGAGGGGGCCGCCCCCAGAAACCCGAAGTCGGGCATCGTGGTCTTGGTGACGATGACCGCGCCCGCCTCGCGCACGCGGGCCGCGGCAGGGGCATCGGCGGTGGCGGGGGCCAGTACCGTCGCGGCGCTGCCGATGGGGGAAGGCGTGCCGCGCGTGGCGATGTTTTCCTTGAGTGTGATGGGCACGCCGTCGAGCTCGCCTTGCGGCGCGCCCCTGGCCCAGCGCGCTTCCGAGGCCGCGGCAGAGGCCAGAGCCGCTTCGGCGTCGAGTTCGTAGGTGGCCTGGATGCTTGGCTCCCAGCGTTCGATGCGTGCCAGCACGGCTTTCGTCACCTCGACCGGCGAGAGCATGCGGTCGCGGTAGTGTTCCAGGAGCTGGGTGGCGCTGAGGGCGTACAGAGGTGTCTGCATGGTGTGTGCTTGTTTTTGTTGGCGTGGTTGGAAGGTAGGGATGCAAAAGATCGGCGTCGTGCGCTCAGCCCTGGCCGAACACGTAGCCCTGGCCGGGCGCGGCAGCCAGCAGGGAGCGCGTGTAGGCCTCGCGCGGCGACAGCAGGACGTCGTGGGCCGCGCCCTCTTCGACAATCCGCCCCTTGTGCATGACGATCAGTCGATCGCATATCTGGCTGGCGACGCGCAGGTCGTGGGTGATGAAGAGAATGCCGATGGACAGGCGCTGCTGGATTTCTGCGAGCAGCTTGAGGATCTGATCCTGTACCGACACGTCGAGCGCGGACACCGCCTCGTCGGCAATCAGGATCCGGGGTTCGCAGGCCAGCGCGCGCGCAATGCACAGGCGCTGCCGCTGGCCGCCGGAGAACTCGCTCGGGTAGCGGTGCAGGACGTCGGGTTTCAGCCGCACCAGGTCCATGAGCTCCTCGGCGCGCAGCCATGCCTTGTCGGGCGGCATGCCGAAATTCACCGGGCCTTCGATGATCGACTGGCCCACGGTGCGTCGCGGATTGAGTGATCGATTGGGGTCCTGGAAAACCACTTGCACCGTGCGGCGAAAGGCCGACAGCCGCGCGCGCGAAGCGCCCTGCGATTCGACGTGGGGCACCCGGACATCCCCCTGCGTGGGCTCGATCAGGCGCGCGATACAACGCGCCACCGTCGACTTGCCCGAGCCGGATTCGCCGACGATGCCCACGGTCTCGCCGGCGTGCAGTTTCAGCGACACGTCGATGGCCGCATGCACGGCGCGGCGCTTGCCGGGCCAGGAGCCGGAGCGGTAGGTCTTGGTCACACCGCGGGCATCGAGCAGGGGCGGCCCGTCCGCGACCGGGGGGCGCCGTGCCGGTTCGAGGCGAGGCACCGCACGCAGCAACATGCGCGTGTAGGCTTCCTTCGGAAAGCGCAGCACCTGGTCTTTCGGCCCACTCTCGACCTGACGGCCCAGTTCTAGCACGACGACGTGGTCGGCAATGTCCGCCACCACGCCGAAGTCGTGCGTGATGAAGAGCACCGCCGTGCCGTTCTCCTGCTGCATCTCGCGGATGAGCGAGAGGATCTCGGCCTGCGTGGTCACGTCGAGCGCGGTGGTCGGCTCGTCGCAGATGAGAAGCGCGGGGCGCAGGATCAGCGCAATGGCGATCACGATGCGCTGGCGCTGCCCGCCCGAGAGCTGGTGCGGGTAGGCGTCGTAGATGCGCTCGGGCTCGGGCAGCTTCACGCGCTCGAAAATGGCCAACACACGTTGCCGGCGCTCCGCAGCGCCGAAGTCGGTGTGCTCGGCCAGCATCTCGTCGACCTGTGCGCCGCAGCGCATCACCGGATTCAGTGCCGTCATCGGCTCCTGGAACACCATCGCCATGCGCGCGCCACGCAATGCGCGCAGACGCGAGGCGTTGGCCTCGAGCACGTTCTCTCCCTGCACCTCGATGCGTCCGGCAGAGGGCCTGAGTGTTTCGGGCAGCAGGCCCATCGCGGCCTGCGCGATCACCGATTTGCCCGAGCCCGATTCTCCCAGCAGGCACACGACCTGGCCGGGCATCACATCGAAGGAGACGGCATGCACGGCATGGGGCCGGTCCGCACCGGCGGGCAGGTCGATGCTCAGGTTGCGTACCGCGAGACAGGGTGCGTCGCCGGCCGGTGCGGCGGAAAGAGAGGTGCGAGTCATGGTCAGTTGCCCCGCTTGTTGAACTTGGGATCGAGCGTGTCGCGCAGGCCGTCGCCCAGCATGTTCACCGCGAGCACGGTGAGCGCCAGGAAGGCGCCGGGCAACAGCACGGTGGAGGGGTGTGCACTGAAGTGCGCACGGCCTTCGGACATGATGTTTCCCCAGGTCGGCACGTCGGACGGCAGGCCGATACCGAGGAAGGACATGGCTGCTTCCACCAGCATCGCCGCTGCGCAGACGAAGGTGCCCTGCACGATCAGCGGCGCTACCGTGTTGGGCAGGATGTGCCGCATCATCAACGTCCAGGTCGGCGTGTCGAGCGCGATGGCCGCTTCGACGTAAGGCTCTTCGCGCACCGACAGGACCACCGAGCGCACGAGCCGCGCCACGCGCGGGATCTCGGGCACGGTGATGGCCAGCACCACCGTCAGCAAGCTCGGGCGCCATACCGCAACGAGGACGATGGCGAACAGGATGCCGGGCACGGCCATCATGCCGTCCATGACGCGCATGATCGCGCCGTCGAAGCGGCGGAAGTACCCGGCCACCATGCCCACCATCAGCCCAAGGAAGACCGAACCGATGGCTACCGCCACGCCTACCGACAGCGAGATGCGCGCGCCGTACGCGGTGCGGCTCCACACGTCGCGGCCCATGCTGTCGGTGCCCATCGGAAAGAAGCGCTCGAAGGTGTCGCCGGCCAGCGTGGTGAACTCGGCACGCGTGCCTGGCGGCAGGTGTGAACTGGCCGGGTCCATGGCGTTGGGGTCGATGGTGTAGAGCCACGGCGCCGCCACGGCGATCACCACCATGATGGCCAGCAGCGCAGCGCCCAGGCGCACCGAGCCGTTCGAGAAGATGCGGCGCGCGAACGAGGGCCTGCGCTTGCGCCGCGCTGCGGCGACGGGAGTTGGGGTCGGAAGAGAGATGGACGTCATGGGAGTGCTTTCATCGGTGCGCCGTGCGCGTCAGTAGCGGATGCGGGGATCGAGTAGTAGGTAGCTCAAGTCCACCAGCAGGTTGACCACCACGTAGACCAGCGAGAAAAAGAGGGTGATGCCTTGGATCAGTGGGTAGTCGCGCGAGAGCACGGCGTCCACCGTAAGCTGGCCGAGGCCGGGGATCGCGTAGATGGTCTCTGTGACCACCACGCCTCCGATGAGGCCAGCAACGCTGAGCCCGACGATGGTGGCGATCGGCACGGCCGCGTTGGCGAGCGCATGGCGCATCAGCGTTCGCCACTCGGCAATGCCCTTGGCGCGCGCGGTGCGCACGTAGTCTTCGGTGAGCGCCTCCGACACCGCCGCGCGTGTGACCCGTGCGATCAGCGCCGCGTACATCACGGCCAGCGTGACGCAGGGCAGTATGAGGTTACGCAGCCACGGACCTGTGCCTTCTGCGATGCGGCTGTAGCCCTGCGAGGGCAGCCAGCCCAGTTTCATCGAGAACAGCCAGATCATCAGGTAGCCTGCGACGAAGGCAGGCACTGAGAAGCCGAGCACCGACACCCCCATGATGAAGCGGTCGAGCCGGCCGCCGCGCCGCCAGGCCGCCAGCACGCCCAGCGGCACAGCGATCAGCACAGTGAGCACGATGGTCAGCGTGGCCACGGAAAGCGTGGGCTCCAGCCGCTGACCGATCAGCGCGGTCACGCCCATCTTGTAAAAGTACGAATAACCGAGGTCTCCTCGCACGACGTGGCCTAGCCACTGGAAGAACTGGCTAAAGATCGATGCGTCCAGGCCAAGCTGCGCGCGGATCTGTGCGATCTCGTTGGCGCTGGCCGAATCGCCTGCGATGGCGGCCGCCGGGTCACCGGGGGTGATGCGCAGCAGCAAGAAGACGATGATGGCGACGATCAAGAGCACCGGCGCGGTGGCCAGGCCGCGTCGGAACAGAAAATTGAGCATGAGATGACTGCCTTGTTCGCGAAGTGGGGGGAGATACGGGACCGGCGGGCCGGTCGGTACGGGCGAAGAGATTCCCCACCCGGACGCGTCGGTGCGTCCGGGCGGCGGCATGAACCAGAGGGGGAACTGCGGGCTACTTCTTCCGCACGTTCCAGTACAGGACGGCAGGCGAGGGAAGCAGGCCACTCAGCACGCCGCGACGGACTGCGGTCAGTGCCTTGCCTTCGCCCAGCGGCGCGACCACGCCACCTTCGAGCACGCGCAATTGGATCTGCGTCGCGATCTCCTTACGCTGCGCGAGATCGACGGTCTCGATGAAGCGTGACTTCAGCGTCTCCAGTTCGGGGTCGGCGGGCCACCCGAAGTAGCCCTGGTCGCCATTGCCGGTCAGCGCGCTGTGGGTGAGCGGGTTGCTGGCATCGATGCCGCCCCAGAACGTGATGAAGGCGTTCCATCCCCCGTTCTCCGGCAAATCTTTCTTGGTGCGCCGCGTCACGAGCGTGGCCCAGTCAGTGGACTGCACGTCCACATTGAAGCCCACCTGCTTGAGTAGTTGGCCATAGACAACGGGCAACTTGTTCAACGCGGGCGAATCGCCCGGCAGCAGAATAACCACGGGCTTACCGTTGTAGCCTGATTCCTTCAGCAGTTTCCTAGCTTCTTCGAACTGCGGCTTGCCTGTAAAGAAGCCCGTCTTGTCGCTGGCGTATGTCGAGCCGCACAGGTAGATTGACGTACACGGCTTGTAGAAGTCGCGGAAGGTGGCCTGCGCGCGCAGCATGGCCTCCTGGTTGATCGCAAGCATCGCAGCCTTCAGCGCTTTCGGATTGTCGAAGGGAGGGACCTTGTGGTTGTAGATCACGGTGAATGGCCCTGCCGGCATGATCGTCAGCAGTTCGATCTTCTCATTGGTACGCATGTCGGCATAGCTAGAGGAAGGAACGGCCTCGAGCATGTCGACCTCGCCATTGAGCAGCGCGTTCGCTTGCGTCTGCGGATCACGCAGAAACACCCACTCGACGCGGTCCACGTTCACCACCTTGCCGCCGCTGAGGCCGGAAGGGGCTTCCTTGCGAGGAACGTAGGCCATGTTCTTGCGATAAACGGCCCTGTCGCCGGGACGGAAGTCCTCCTTGGCGAGCGTGAAAGGCCCTGACCCGATCATTTCCTCTATCTGCTTGTCGGCAGGGGTCTCGGCCACGCGCTTAGGCATGATGAACGGCACCATCGGACTGGGCTTGCCCAGTGCATCGAGCACCACACCGAAGGGCTGCTTGAACGTCATGCGGAAGGTGTTCGCGCTCTCTGCGGTGATGTTGTCCATGGCGGCGTACATCTTCTGGCCGAGAGGGTCGCGTTTGCCCCAGCGCGCGAGCGAGGCGATCACGTCCTGCGAGGTGACGGGGGCGCCGTCATGAAATTTCAAACCTGGGCGCAGCGTGAAGGTCCATATCTTGTTGTCGGGGCTAACGCTGTATTTGTCGACCATCTGCGGCTTGATCACGCCCTTCTCGTCCATGCCGAACAAGGTGTCGTAGATCATGAAGCCGTGGTTGCGCGTGATGTTGGCCGTGGTCCAGATCGGGTCAAGGATCTTCAGGTCCGACGAGGGCACAGTGCGCAGCACTGTCTGCGCCGATGCGGCGGCGGACAGTGTGAAGGCGAAGGCCGACAGGATGAGCGCGAGCGCGCGGCGCGGCGAAAGTGAAATCGTCATGGGGCCTTACCTTTTCGAGGAAGCATTGGAAGTTGGGGAAGCGGATGCGTCCGACGCCTTGCTTTCGCGCAGTTGCGTCAGCAGGAATTCGAAGATGTCGCGCGAGGCGGCCTCGGCGTGGATGATCTTCTGGAGGATGCGTCGCAACGACTTCATTTCCTCCTCCGTGAGGCAGTCGAGGAAGCGGGCCTCCATTTCATGGCCGAGCGGCTCAGCGCGCATTACGAGGTCGATGCCGAGATCGGTCAGGCACAGCTGAACCTGGCGAGCGTCCTCGATGCCGATGTGACGCTCGACCAATTGGCGCTGGACCAGCGAACTCACCAGTTTGGAGACAAGGGTCTTTTCTATCGCAGAGCGCTGCACGAGTTGCCCCACCGTGATGCCAGGCGAGCTACCGATCATTCGCAACAACCGGACATCGCGGCTCGGGATACCTAGCTCAAGCTCGTACACACGCGAGCCACGATCAAGAGTGCGCTCGGAAGCTATATCGAGCAGGAGATTGATGTAGTCGGATTTCAGTTTGAGCGGGAGATGCATGGCCACATTCGATTAACTTTCCAATAGTTGAAAGTTTCATTGATATGCGAGACCTACGCAAGCTTTAGGCCATCTTTCTAGGGAAACCCCTTGCTCGCGAGCAGCCCGCCACTCACCCTTGCAGGCGCAACTCGAAAGCCCCTCGTCTTGATCGCGGATCAATCAAGGCAATCCAACGCGGGTGGTGCGCACAGAGCACCAAAATGCCGCATGTGCACCGATACGATCCGAAATCGTGGTCTGAAAAAGCCCGTGCTTGCGGGGCGCGCAGTTCTTCATCTCCGTGCGTGCGATCTGCTTTGAAGCCGCCGTTTGATGAGCGATGTCATGGTCATGCACTCAATCAGGACTGCGTTGGCAAGTGTTGACCAAGACCTGGTGCCATTGATCCGCCTGGGTGGAGCACGGCTCTCGACCCGACGGCGTGAATGTTGATCTCGCGATCACCTCTGCACCGAACGCGATTCGGAGACCAGGTATGAAAAATTTCGGCTGAAGCGCTTGGGAGTGAACGCTCATCGGCTCACTGGCCTGTGTGATTCCCAGCGGCGTTGGATTCGTCGCATGAAGAGTTGTAGCGGGTCTAACCCAGCGAGGGATTGGACACAGTTGCCGCGAGCGAGGCTCGTCGCATGAGGATCGGTGACTTTGCAGGTGGGGAGGCTTCGTTATGCTGCAAAAGTAAGATTTGACGGCACAAAATGCTTTGATCTATTATTTTTTGTCGACTGATTGGAATTACATTCCATGTTTTTCGGCATAAAGTTTTGGGCGTGAATAGCTCAATTTCCGCCGACCAGATGCGCGCCTTGCTGCTCGACACGTCGCAGACCCCGCTGTCGCACGACCCCGACCCCACGGAAACCGCCGAATGGCGCGACGCCTTCCTGGCGCTGGCGCAAACGCAGGGGCCGCAGCGCGCCCGGC
>NZ_JBPJZS010000004.1:0-568236 GCF_051216435.1 Variovorax pasteuri | reverse complement strand
TGACTTGCTCGCGCGACTCGCCTTGGATGAATCGCTTCATGGGGCACCTCGCTCAGAACGGGTGCACCAATTTTAATTTTGGAAGAGCGGAACTGGCAGTCTTTTCACACAGCCTCGACCACAAAGAGTCGCCCAATCGGTAGACCGCGGCGACTGCCAAGAAAGTCCAAGCGGAGGCGGCCGCGAGATCACCAAGGCTCAGAGATCTTGACAGTTAATGGTTGATCCAATGAATGCGCTTGCGCTATGATTGTTCAAGGCAACTTTCAGGCACAGCCACCTTCTCGATGGATCTAGACCTCACCCCCGACCAAGCCGCATTCCGCAACGAAGTCCGCCAGTTCGTCAAGGATCGCCTGCCCGTCGACATTCGCGAACGCCTGCGCCTGGGCCATCCGCCGCGCAAGCAGGACACCGTGACCTGGCAGCGGATCCTCAATGAAAAAGGCTGGGCCGCGCCACATTGGCCGCGCGAGTTCGGCGGTGCCGAGCTCGGGCAGGCCGAGCGGCTGATCCTGCTGGACGAGTTGTTCCGCGCGCCCGCGCCGCTGCCACAGGTCTTCAACGTCGGCATGCTCGGTCCGGTGCTGCTGAAGTTCGGCACCGAAGCTCAAAAGCGCTTCTTCATGCCCAAGCTCGCAAACCTCGACATCTGGTTCTGCCAGGGCTTCTCCGAGCCGGGCTCCGGGTCCGACCTGGCATCGCTGCGCACCTCGGCCAAGCGCGACGGCAACGAGTACATCGTCAACGGCCAGAAGATCTGGACCACGACTGCGCACCTGGCCGACTGGGTGTTCGCGCTGGTTCGCACGGACAGCGAGGGCAAGAAGCAGCACGGCATTTCGTTCCTGCTGATCGACCTGCGCACACCGGGCATCTCGATCCGGCCGATCACCTCCATCGATGGCCAGCACCACCTCAACGAGGTCTTCTTCGACGAGGTGCGCGTGCCCGTCGACAACCTGGTGGGCGAAGAAGGCCGCGGCTGGGACTGCGCCAAGTACCTGTTGATGAACGAACGCACCGGCATCGCCAACGTGGGCCTGTGCCGCGAGCGGCTGGACTACGCGCGAGAACTCGCCGCCAAGCGCACGCAAGCCGGCAAGCCGCTGCTCGAAAGCCCCAAGCTGCGCAGCGAGATGGCCATGCTCGACGCCGAGATCCGGGCGCTCGAAATCACCAACTGGCGCTTTCTGCTGTCGCCCGACACGGCACAGAAGGTGCCCGGCTTCGCCTCGGTGCTGAAGCTCAAGGGCACCGAGCTGCAGCAGGACATTGCCCAACTGCTGCAACGCATCGCGGGGCCCGCTGCCATGGAGCGCCGCCCGCACGACGGCGAGGGCGCCGAGCACTGGGCGGGGCCGCTGGCCATGCGCTACTTCTACAGCCGCGCGGCCAGCATCTACGGCGGCACGAGCGAGGTCCAGAAGGACATTCTTTCCAAGACGATCCTGGGATAGGTCACGATGAACTTCGAACTCAATGAAGACCAGCAAGCGCTGCAAGGCAGCCTGGCCCGCCTGCTCGGCGACGTGTACGGTTTCGAGCAGCGCCGTGCCATCGCGGCCACGCCCGCGGGTTGGAGCCAAGCCGTGTGGCAGCAACTGGGCGAGCTCGGCTTGACCGCCCTGCCCCTGCCCCAGGCGCATGGTGGCTTCGGCGGCGGCGCCGTCGACTTGCTGCCGGTGATGCAGGAGCTGGGGCGGGCGCTGTCGCTCGAGCCCTTCCTCGCGTCGATCGTGCTCGGCGCCACGGCACTCCGACTGGCCGGCGCAGAGGCCTTGCAGGCGCAGCTGTTGCCCGATGTGGCCAGCGGCGAGGTACGCCTGGCCTGGGCCCACGACGAAGCCGCCGGGCACCAGGCCCCGGTTTGGGTCGAGACCACGGCGCGACGCGAAGGCGACCAGTGGCTGCTCGACGGCATCAAGTGCAATGTGCTGCACGCCCCGGCTGCGCATCGGTTCGTGGTCAGCGCGCGCACCGCGGGCGCACCGGGCGATGCGAACGGCCTGGCCCTGTTCCTGGTCGACGCCAGCGCCCAGGGCGTGTCTTGCCGCGCCCACCGCATGGTGGACGACACGCCGGCCGGCGAACTCCATTTCAAGGCGGCGGCGGGCCTGCCCCTTGGCGATCCGCACGATGGCGCCAGTGCCGTGCGCGGCATCGAAGGCACCCTGGCGAGCGGCACTGCCGCGGTCTGCGCGGACGCCGTGGGCGCCATGGAATCGGCTTACCGGCTTGCCATCGACTACCTGAACACGCGCAAGCAATTCGGCCGCCTGATCGGCGAGAACCAGGCGCTTCGCCATCGCGCCGCGGAAATGCTCGTCAGCCTCGAGATGTGCCGCAGCATGGCACTGGCCGCGGCCATCGCGGCGGACGACCTCGATGCGCCGGATGCTCGTGCCGACCTTGTGCGCGCCAAGCTCATGATCGGCCGGCACGGCCGCACCCTCTGCCAAGCGGCCATTCAGCTGCACGGGGGCATCGGCATGACCGAGGAATACGCCGTGGGCCACTGCCTGCGCCGCCTGACGCTGATCGACCAGCTGTTCGGCGACGTCGAGGCCCAGGCGACACGGCTGGCGGAAATGCAATGAGCGAGGCGGCGTTCGAGAGCATTCGCTGGGACCTTTCCGGCCCGGTGCTCACGCTCACGCTGTACCGCCCCGAGAAGATGAACGCCATGACGCGCCTCATGCGGCGCGAGCTCTGCCGGGCAATCGACCTGGCCGACGCCGACGACGCCGTGCATGCCATCGTCATCACCGGCGCGGGCCACGCCTTTTGCGCGGGGTTCGACCTCTCCGAGGGCGCGCGGGCCTTCGATACGGCATCGCCAGCGCGCGCGCCGGAACCGGAAGACGAGCCTGGTCGCGACGGTGGTGGTGTGCTGGCGCTTCGCCTGTTCGCTTGCACCAAGCCGCTGATCGGGGCGATCAACGGCGCGGCCGTGGGCATCGGTGCGTCGATGCTGTTGCCGATGGACGTGCGCATCGCCTCCAGCGAGGCGCGCTTCGGTTTCGTGTTCGCGCGCCGGGGCATCGTGCCCGATGCGTGCGCCAGCTGGTTCCTGCCACGCGTGGCGGGCATCTCGAAGGCGCTCGAATGGAGTCTCGGCGGCAAGGTGTTCGACGCGGCCGAGGCGCTGGCCGGCGGGCTCGTGAGCCAGGTGTGCGAACCCGGCGAACTGCTTGCGCGCGCGCAGGCGCAGGCACTGGACATTGCGGACAACGCAGCGCCGGTGTCCGTGGCGCTCACGCGGCAACTGATGTGGCGCATGCTGGGCGCCGGCCACCCCATGGAAGCGCATCGCGTGGAGAGCGCGGCGCTGAAGTCGCGCGGCGGCTCCGCGGACACCGCGGAGGGCGTGGCCTCGTTCAAGGAGAAGCGGGCCGCCCGCTTTCCGGACAAGGTCAGTACCGGCATGCCGGACCTCTATCCGTGGTGGACCGAGCCGACGTTCTCTGCCTGAGGTTTTCTGGGCGCATGAAAGCTGGGTCTCCAGCGCCTCTGGCGCCCTTCTCACCCGCATCCGGCGGCGACGGCCTTGCCCTGCGCTATCTCCGGCTGCTGCTGGAGCCCGCGAAGGCCAAGGGCTGCGACACGGAAGAACTGCTGCGCCGATGCCACCTCACGCCGGCCCAGCTCGCGGACCCGCTGCACGTGGTGACGCTGGTGCAGTTCGCTCGCGCCCTGCGTGGCATGCAGCGCGCGCTGCGCGACGAGATGATGGGCCTCGTCACACGCCCGGTACGCGCAGGCACCTTTCTGCTCGTCGCCCAGCAGATGCTGCGCTGCGCCAACCTCGGCGAGGCGATGCGGCTGGGCTGCAGCCTGTACCGGCTGGTGCTGGACGATTTCGCGCCGAGGCTGCGCGTGGACGGCGCCACTGCAACGCTGGAAATCGTGGATGCGACTCCGCCTGACCCGTACCGCGCCACCGGTCACTTGGTGCTGCTCTACGGCGCGATCGGGCTGATGTCATGGATGGTGCAGCGGCCGATCGCACTGCGGGAGGTGACACTGCCGCCGTCATACCCCGACCTCGCCCCGGCCGATACCCTGTTCGAGGCGCCGCTTCGCAGGGGCACGCCAAGCCGCATGGTGTTCGACGCGCATTGGCTCGACGCCCGGTTGGTCGCCGACATGCGAGGCCTGAAAATCTTCATCCTCCATTGGCCGCTGCGGCGGGTTGCGCCCTACCGCGAGGACGTTCCATTGGCCCTGCAGGTGCGCCGCTGCCTGCGGCGTTGGGATATTGCCCAACTTCCGGGCCTCACTGCGCTGGCCGCGACCATGGGCCAGACGGCCAAGGTGATGCGCCGCCGCCTGCACGAGGAGGGCCAGAGCTACCGTGCCATCGTGGACACGCTGCGGCGCGACACCGCCATGCGGCTGCTGAACCAGCCGCAGTTGAGCGTTGCCGAAGTGGGCTACCGGCTCGGCTTCTCCGAGCCCAGTGCCTTCCACCGTGCCTTCAAGCGCGCCACCGGCATGACGCCCCTTGCGTACCGGCGCCAGCGCACCGGCCCCGCCGTGTTCAGTTGATGCTGTAGCCCCCGTCCACCGTCAGCTCGGTGCCGGTGACGTAGGCCGACTCGTCCGCGCACAGGAACGCAATGACGTTGGCCACGTCCGTCGGCTGCGCCATGCGCCCGAGCGGCGTGCGTTGCGCCACCATGCCGACCGCCGCCTCGATCGAAGGCAGCGGCACACCGTGGCTGATCATGTCCTGCATCGACCCGATGCCCAGCGGCGTTTCCACCAGGCCCGGATGCACCGAGTTCACCCGGATCTGCAGCCGCCCCAGCTCCACGGCCAGCGCCTTCGTCATGAGCCGCACAGCGCCCTTGGAGGTGCAGTAGGCCGAATGCATGCTCCCGCCCTTCTGGCCGAGGATGGACGAGATGTTGACGATCGATGCGCCCTTGCCCTGCGCAGCTGTACTCGCCATCAGCGCCTGGGCGGCCTGGCACCCCAGCCATACGCTGTCCACGTTCACCGCTTGCTGCCTGCGGTAGAGCGCGAAATCGGTGTCCTTGAAGGGCCGCACGACCATCAGGCCTGCGCTGTTGACCAGCCCGTCGAGCCGCCCGGCTTGCCGCTCGATCTCGCCTGTCACGCGCGTCCACGCGGCGGCATCGGTCACGTCGTGCGCAAAGCTCACGGCCCTGCCGCCCTCGGCTTCGATACGGGCCGCCGTCTCCGCGGCGCCTGCGCCGTCGAGATCGCTCGCAAAAATGCGTGCGCCGCCGGCGGCCAGGCTCAAGCAAGCCTGACGGCCAATGCCGCTGGCTGCACCGGTGACGAGGATGACTTTGTCTTTCAGTTGCATGTTGGGTTCTCGTGTTCGTGTGGTTTCAATGGGCTTCAGTGGAGTTCAGGCGGCGCGCCGGAGCGAAATCGTCTGCGGTTGGGTGTAGGTCATCAGCCCCTCCAGGCCGTTTTCGACGCCCAGGCCCGACTGCTTGTGTCCTGCCATGGGCTTGTGCGGTGAAGCGGTCTGGATCTCGTTGATCCAGACCGTGCCCGTTTCCAGCCGCCGCGCAATGGCGAGCGCCTGTGTCTCGTCACGGCACCAGACCGAGCCGGCCAGCCCGTACTCGGAGGCGTTCGCGCGGGCGACCACCTCGTCCACGTCATGGAACTTCAGCAGCGGAAGGATCGGCCCGAAGGGCTCCTCCCGCACGACACGGGCGTCGTCCGGCGGGTTGTCGACCAGCGTCACCGGAAAGAAGAAGCCGGGTCCGGGCGCGGGCTCGCCGCCGCTGAGCAGCCGCAACCCGCGCTGGCGGCAATCGGCCAGCAGCTCGCGCAGCCGATCGAACTGGCGCCGGTTCTGCACAGGGCCGAGCTCGACGCCTTCTGCATCGCCCGGCCCCATGCGGGTGGTTTCTGCCAGTGCCACCAGCGCCTGCGCCATGCGCGCATAAATCTTCTCGTGGATGTAGATGCGCTTGGCTGCAATGCAGATCTGACCGCTGTTGACGAAGGCGCCCCAGAACAGCTCCCTCGCCACCGCTTCGACGTCGACATCGGGCATCACGATGGCGGCGTCGTTGCCGCCCAGCTCCAGGGTCAGGCGCTTGAGCGTGCTCGACGCGCTGCGCATCACGGCGCGGCCCGTGGCGGACGAACCGGTGAACGAGAGCTTGTCGAAGCCCTCGTGCGCCGACATGCGCGGGCCGAGCGCCTCGCCTCCGCTCACGATGTTGAGCACGCCGGGCGGCAGCACCTCGCGCAACAACTCACCCAGGCGCAGCGTGACGAGCGGGGTGAACGGCGAAGGCTTCAACACCATCGTGTTGCCGGCCAGAAGGCCCGGTGCAATCTTCCAGGCCGCGAGCACCACCGGATAGTTCCAGGGCACCATGGCACCCACCACGCCCACCGGCACGCGGCGTACCACCACGTGGGCCTGCGCCGTGTCCTGCAGCACCAGTTCGGGCAGCGACATCTTCGCGAACTCCGCATACCAGTGCGCGGCAACGGCAACCTCCGAGCGGGCTCGCGCGAGCGGCTTTCCCTGCTCCCGCGTCAGCAGCCGCGCCAGTTCTTCCTGGTTTGCCATGTAGACCTTGGCAACCTGGCCCAGCACGGCCTGGCGCTCGCTCCAGGGCCGCGCCGCCCAGGCGGGAAAGGCATCGCGCGCAGCCTGCACCGCGGCATCGAGTTGCCCGTCGCTCGCATCGGGCGCCTGCGCGAACACCTGGCCCGTGGCCGGATCGACCACGTC
This sequence comes from Variovorax pasteuri, assembly GCF_051216435.1. Taxonomy (NCBI): domain Bacteria; kingdom Pseudomonadati; phylum Pseudomonadota; class Betaproteobacteria; order Burkholderiales; family Comamonadaceae; genus Variovorax; species Variovorax pasteuri. Next base: position 561,497 of record NZ_JBPJZS010000004.1, on the reverse strand, counting down.
GAATGTCTCCGCGCCTTGCACCGCGCGACCGCCGATGGTCATGGCAGGTGCCGACACGGCCAGCGTCTCGGATTGCGTCGTCATGCGGCCGCTCCCACGCGCTGCGCGTGCTGCGTGCTCGTCGCCACGGGCGTCGCGCGCACATGCAGCGCCTTCAGCCCGCCGACCTGGTTGCTCGCGATGAAAGCAGGCTCGCCCACCAGTTCGATGTACGCGGTGCGTGCCAGCAGCTCCGTGAAGAACGCCCGCATGCTGCTGCGCGCCAGGTTCTGGCCCAGGCAGGCATGCACGCCGAAGCCGAAGGCAATCTGCTTGTTGGGCGCGCGGTCGGCGCGGAAGGCCCGCGCGTCGTCGAACACCTCTTCGTCGAAGTTGGCGCAGTGGTACATCAGCGCGACCTCGTCGCCGGCGCGGATCGTCTTGCCGCGCAGTTCGTAGTCGCGCGTGGCCGTGCGCACGAAATGCTTCACGGGGCTGCCGTGGCGAAACATCTCCTCCACCGCCGACGCCATCAGTTCGGGCCGGGCACGCAGCCGGTCCAGTTCACCCGGCTGGCGCAAGAGGTTGTACAGGCCGCTCCCCATCGAAGAACTCGTGGTGTCGTGTCCCGCCGTGGCAAGAATCACGTAGTAGGACACCGCCTCCATCGTCTCCAGCGGCTTGCCGTCGACCTGTGCATGGGCGATCAGCGAGCCCAGGTCGTCTGCCAGGGGCGCGGCGCGGCGTTCCGCCAGCATCTTGCCGAAGTAGGTGAAGTATTCGCGCGCCACCGCCCCCTTGCCCTGGGCCTCGGGCCCGTCGCGCTTGAGCGTCGCGTCCTTGGGCGCAAGAAACTGCTGAGTGAGCTTCAGCAGGTAGGCATGGTCCTGTTCAGGCACCGCGAGCAGGGTCATGATGATCTGCAGCGGGAACCACACCGCGATCTCGTTGCAGAACTCGCATCCGTCCGAGCGTTCGAGCATGCGCCCGACCAGCGCCCGCGCGCGGTCCTGGATGATGCTGTCCAGCCGCTTGATGTTCGCAGGCATGAAGAACGACTGCGTGAGCCCGCGGTACTTCCGGTGGTCCGGGTCGTCCATGTGGATCATGGTGCGCACCAGCTTGCCGCCGGTGGCCGCCGTCTCGGCGATGCGCACGCGCAGATCTTCGTCGTCCAGCAGGAAGGTCTTGGGCGCGGCAATGAACACCTCGGGGTGCTTGCCGACCTCGACCACGTCGGCATGCTTGCTCACGGCCCAGAACGGCGGATGGCCGGGCGCCTGTGTCCAGTGCAACGGGTCTTCGCTGCGAAGCCGGTCGAACACGGCATGCATGCGCTGCGGGTCTGCGTAGAGCTGGTGGCTGGCAATTTCATTGTCGATGTCGGAAATGCTCATCGGGCTTGTCTCCTTGGGTTGGCGAAATACGTGAAACGTCAGAGATCGAGAACCAGTTCGCGGCCGAGCGCCCGCGAACAGCAGGGCATGAAGCAGTCGTTGCGCTCCCGGTCCTCTCGCGTGAGGTAGTGGTCGCGGTGGTCGGGCGTGCCGTCGAGCACCGTGGTCACGCAGGTGCCGCAAATGCCCTGCTCGCACGACATCACCAGCGGCACGCCGGCGTCCTGCAGCGCCTGCGCGGCGCTCTGCCCAGGGCGCACCGCGATGCGGCGGCCGCTCGATGCCAGCACAAGCTCGAAGCCGACGTCGGTCGCCGGCGCTTGTTCGGATTCGGGTGCAGCGAAGAACTCACTGTGCATCTGGCTTCCGGGCCATCCCAGGCGCTGCGCAGTCGACATGACGTGCGCCATGAACCCCGCCGGACCGCACACATAGACATGCGTGTCGACGGCCGGCCGTGCCAGCACGAACTCGGCGTCGAAACGCTGGGATGCAGGTCCGTCGTCGCAGTGAAGCTGCGTGTTCGCAGCGAAGCGCGAGCCGGCGATACGTTGCGCAAACGCCGTGCGGGCCGCATCACGCGTGCAGTAGTGCAAGGTGAAATCGGCTTGCCGGGCCGCCAGCATCTCGGCCATCGCCAGCAGCGGCGTGATGCCGATGCCGCCACCGAGCAGGATGCTTCGCCGCCCCCCCGGACTCATCGGGAACGCGTTGCGCGGCTTGCTGGCGCGCAGCGTCATGCCGGGCTGCAGTTGCCGGTGCAGTGCAGCCGAGCCGCCAAGCGGGTTGGGGCCGAGCAGCACCGCTATCAGGTAACGGTCGCGCTCTCCAGGGTCGTTGCAAAGCGAATAGGCGCGCGTCAGGCCGGGCGCGGCTTCCACGAGCAGATGCGCGCCGGCGTCGAACGACGGAAGCGGCAGTCCTTCGGGATGCCTCAGTTCGAAGGAGACGATGCCCTGCGCCTCGTCACGTCGTGCCGCGACCTGCAGCACGATGGACGATGCCGGGTCGGTGGGAGTCGCCACGGTGCCTGCCGCCGGGGCGCTGGCTTGGTCTGCGCGCATGCCTGTCTCCGTTCTCGATGTTGTTGCGGCGCAGGTTAGATCGCGCAGGCCTCGCGGACCATGACCGCAAACGCCCGTCGAACAGGCCGAAATGCCCCGCTGCACGGGCTGCCGCGGCTGCGCATTCCGGCCAACGACTTTGCGCGCAACGGTCATTGAGCCGGCCGCATCGCAGGCCCACACTGCCTCTTGCGCACCGGTGTGTTCGGCATGACAGGGCCGTGCAAGAAGGGGCCGCGGCTTCTGCCAAGAAAACGGAGACAACCATGACACTCAATCGCCGTCAGATGCTGGCGCTGGCGGCGTCCTTGCCCGCGCTGAATGCAGCCGTCGCACAGGACGCTCCCTGGCCGTCGAAGGCCATCACGATCGTGTTGCCCTTTCCCGCAGGAGGACAGACGGACGCCATCGCCCGCTCCTTGAGTCGCCGCATGGAGGCCGAACTGGGGCAGCCGGTCATCGTGGACAACCGGCCCGGCGCCAATTCACTGATCGGCACGAACCTGGTCGCCCGCGCACCGGCGGACGGCTACACGCTGCTGATGAACATGACCGCGCTCGTCAGCAACCCCATCGTGCTGCCCAACGTGACCTACGACGCAATGAAAGACTTCGCGCCGGTGGCTCGGGTCTACGAAATCGCGGCCATCTGGGCCGTGCCGCCGCAAGGCGCCAAGACGCTGGACAGCTTCATCCAGCAGGCCAAGGCCGCCAAGGCGCCGTTCAGCTTCGGCACCACCGGGCATGCCTCGAGCTCGCACTTCTTCGGCGAGATGCTGGGGCGCAGCGCCGGCATCACGATGAACCATATTCCCTACAAGGGAGAGGCACCCATGCTGCCCGACCTCATGGGCGACCGCCTGAATGCCGCCGTCGTTTCCAGCACCACCGCGGTGCAGTACGGGCGCGACGGCCGACTTCGCCCGCTTGCCGCCTCCGGACGCACACGCTGGAAGGGCTTGCCGGACATACCGACCTTCGAAGAGCTAGGTGTTCCCGGCATCAGCACTGAAACCTTCTGCGGCGTCTTCGCCCCGGCGCGAACGCCACAGCCGGTGGTCGAGCGGCTGAGCACCGTCATCTACAAGATCATGGCCACGCCGGAGTTCGGCAAGGACATGGCGAACAACGCTCTGGAGGTCGCTGCCCCGCTCACGCCAGCGGCCTTCGCAGAGGTGATGAAAAAAGCCAGGCAGGAATGGATTGCCATCAAGAAAGACAGCTCGATCCGCATCGAGTGAGCGAATGCCGCGGAGAGATTCCCGAATGAAAACACTGCTTGTCCGGGGGTACGGACCCGAAGACGAAATCCTGCTCGAAGAAGCGGCCGTTCCCCAACCCGCCGCCGGCCAGGTGCGCATCAAGGTACGTGCCTGCGGCATCTCCTTTGTCGACTTGTTGCTTGCGCGGGGCGGCTACCAGGTCAAGCCGCCCACGCCCTTCGTGCCGGGCAGCGAGTTCAGCGGCGAGGTGAACGCATTGGGCGAAGGCGCCGACGGTCGCCTGAAGCCGGGCGACCGGGTCTGCGGCACGCGCATGGGGGCATGGTCGGAATACATCTGCATTCCCCAGGCGCTGGCGTTTGCCCTGCCGCCGCAGGCGGATCTGGTCGAAGCCTCGGTGCTTCTTGCGCCCTACCTCACCTCGCTGTATGCGCTGCGTTCGCGTGCCCGGCTCTCTCCGGGCGAAACCCTGCTCGTGCTGGGAGCAACCGGCAGCGTGGGGCATGCCGCGGTGCAGCTCGGGAAAATTCTCGGTGCCCGTGTGATCGCCGCTGCGTCGACCGATGCGAAGCGCGCCGCGGCAATGTCCGCCGGTGCCGATGCGGTGGTCGACACCACCGGCGACTGGAAGGCCGCCGTCAAGGCGCTGGCCGCCCCAGGCGGCGTGGACGTCGTGTACGACCCCGTCGGGGGCGATGCGACAGACGCTGCGTTTCGCACCCTCGCCTGGGGCGGACGGCACCTGATGGTGGGCTTCGCGGGCGGGGAGATCGGCGCGCTGAAGTCCAACCTGAGCATCGTCAAAGGCGCCTCGCTGGTCGGTGTGGACGCGCGGCAGGCAGGCGAACGCACACCGGCGCTGATGCACGAGCTGCGCACCGAAGTGCTGGCGTTGTACGCGCAGGGCCGCATCCGCCCGCTGGTCAGCCATGTGCTGCCGGTCGAGCGCTTCAGCGAAGCGGCTGAAAAGACCAACGACCGCAACGGCTTCGGCCGTGTGGTCTTCACCTTCAGGCACGGCGCGCGACAAGCCGCCTGAACCCGCACAAGGCGGTTGCAGCGGCGGCAGCGGTTGCTCATTCCCGCCAACGACATTGCGCTCATCCGTCATTGAGCACGCCGCCGTGGCCGCACACACTGGGTGGGGCGCAGGCGAAGCCGCCTGCAACACCTGACACGTCTACCGAAAGAAGGAAGAATCCATGCAGGAAGCAATGATCTTCGATGCACTGCGCACGCCGCGCGGCAAGGGCAAGGCCGATGGCAGCCTGTACGAAGTCAACCCCATCGCGCTGCTCGGCGGCCTGATGCAGGCGCTGCAGCGCCGCAACGACCTCGACACCGCCCAGATCGAGGACACCCTGATCGGCTGCGTGCAGCCCTACGGCGAGCAGAGCATGTGCATCGGCAAGACCGCCGCGCTGTACGCGGGGTGGGACTGGCGGGTGCCGGGCGTGCAGCTCGACCGCTACTGCGGCTCGGGCCTGGAGGCCGTCAACATCGCCGCGCAGAAGGTGCGCTCGGGCTGGGAAGACCTGGTGGTGGCGGGCGGCGTGGAGTCGATGTCGCGCATCGCGATGGGCGGCGCGCCGAACGCCCGGGACACCTACCCGCCGCTCAACTTCCGGCTGCAGCCGGTGCCGCAGGGCATCGGCGCCGACCTGATCGCCACGCTCGACGGCCACAGCCGCGACGACGTCGATGCCTTTGCCGCGGCCTCCCAGCGCAAGGCCGCGCACGCCCGCGCGCAGGGCTGGTTCGACCGCTCGGTGGTGCCGGTGACAGATGCGAACGGCCTGGCCATCCTCGCGCAGGACGAATACATCCGGCCCGACACCACGGCCGAATCGCTGGGCCGGCTCAAGCCGGCGTTCGCGCAGCAGGGCGAGTTCGGCTTCGACGCCATCGCGCAGTTCAAGTACCCGCAGGTCGACCGCATCCGCCACGTGCACACCGCAGGCAATTCGTCGGGCATCGTGGACGGCGCTTCGCTGATGCTGATCGGCACCGAGGCCAAGGGCCGCGAACTGGGCCTGGTGCCGCGCGCCCGCGTGGTGTCGGTGGGCGTGGTCGGCGCCGAGCCGACCATCATGCTGGCCGGGCCCGCGCCCGCCAGCCGTATCGCGCTGCGCAAGGCCGGCCTCACGGTGGACGACATCGACCTGTTCGAGGTGAACGAAGCCTTCGCCTCGGTGGTGCTGCGCTTCATGAGCGACTTGCAGGTGCCGGCCGAGAAGGTCAACGTGAACGGCGGCGCCATCGCGCTGGGCCACCCGCTGGGCGCCACCGGCTGCATGCTGCTGGGCACCCTGCTCGACGAGCTGGAGCGCCGGCAACTCAAGCGCGGCCTGGTCACGCTGTGCGTGGCCGGCGGCATGGGCATCGCCACCATCATCGAACGACTCTGAACACCTCCTATGACAGCGATCACTTTCGACAAGGACGGCACCGGCGTCGTCACCCTGACCATCGACATGCCGGGCCAGGCCACCAACACCATGAACGGCGTGTTCCGCCAGGCATTGGGCGGCGCGGTCGAGCGGCTGGAGGCCGAGCGCGAGGGCATCGCCGGCGTCATCCTCACCTCGGGCAAGAAGACCTTCTTTGCCGGCGGCGACCTGAACGACCTGCTGGCCGTGGGCCCCGACGACGGCCAGGCCGTGTTCGACCGCGCGATGGCGATGAAGGCGATGATGCGGCGGCTCGAAAAGCTCGGCCGCCCGGTGGTCGCGGCCCTCAACGGAACCGCGCTGGGCGGCGGTTTCGAGCTGGCGTTGGCCTGCCATGCGCGCTTTGCGCTGGACGACCCCAAGCTCGACCTGGGCCTGCCCGAGGTGGGCCTCGGCCTGTTGCCGGGCGGTGGCGGCGTTGTGCGCATGGTGCGCCACCTCGGACTCGAGAAGGCCATGCCTTTCCTGCTCGAGGGCACGTTGTTCTCCCCTGCCAAGGCGCAGGCGCTCGGCCTGGTCGACGGCGTGGCCGGCGATATCCCTGCGCTGCTGACGCTCGCACGCGAATGGATCGCCACCCATGCCGACGCCACCCAGCCCTGGGACCGCAAGGGCTATCGGCTGCCTGGCGCCACTGCGAGCGCACCGGCACCGCTCGCATGGTTGAAGACAGCGCCCGTCACGCTGATCCGCAAATACAAGGGTTGCTACCCGGCGCCCGAGGCGATTTTTTCGGCAGCCGTCGAAGGCACGAGCGTGGATTTCGACACCGCGCTGCGCGTGGAGACGCGTCACTTCGTCGGACTCGTGACCGGACAGGTTGCAAAGAACCTGATCACGACATTCTTCTTCCAGATAAACGAGGTCAAGTCCGGCAAGGGCCGCCCCGAAGGCGTGCCGCATGCGAGCTTCTCGAAGGTGGGCATCCTGGGCGCCGGCATGATGGGCGCGGGCATCGCGCATGCATGTGCCTCGCGCGGCGTGGCCTGTGTGCTGAAAGACACGACCGCAGAGAAGGCCGAGCTCGGCAAGGCCTACAGCGAAAAGGTCTTCTCCAAGCGGGTGGCCAAGGGTGCGATGAGCGAGGAACGCATGCAGGCCGCGCTGCAGCGCATAGCCCCCACCGCCGACGCAGCCGACCTGGCCGGCTGCGACCTGGTGATCGAGGCAGTGTTCGAGAACCGTGAGGTCAAGGCGCAGGTGGTGCGCGAAGCCTCGCCGCACCTGGCCCCCGGCGGCATCATGGCCTCGAACACCTCGACGCTGCCGATCACCGGCCTGGCGACGGCGTACGAGCAGCAGGAGAACTTCATCGGCCTGCATTTCTTCTCGCCGGTCGACCGCATGCCGCTGGTGGAGATCATCAAGGGTCGCCGCACGTCCGACGACACGCTGGCGCGCGCCTACGACTTCGTCAAGCAGATCGGCAAGACGCCCATCGTGGTGAACGACAGCCGCGGTTTCTACACCAGCCGCGTGTTCGGCACGTTCACCCGTGAAGGCGCCGCCATGCTGGCCGAAGGCATCGACGCCGCGACCATCGAGAACGCGGCGCTGCAGGCCGGCATGCCGGTCGGCCCGCTCGCGGTGATGGACGAGGTGGCCATGAGCCTCACGCTTTCCGTTCGCAGGCAGGCAACCACAGACCTTGCAGCCGAAGGCAAGCCGCTGCCGCAGCACCCGGCCTGGGCGGTGCTCGAGAAAATGGTCGACGAGCTGGGCCGCCCAGGCCGCGCGGGCGGCGGCGGCTTCTACGACTACCCGGCCGGTGAGCCGAAGACGCTGTGGGCGGATCTGACGAAGCACTTCCCGCCCTGCGGCAACGCCGCGCCCTTCGACGACCTGAAAGAGCGCTTCCTGTTCGCGCAGGCGATCGAGGCCGTGCGCTGCATCGAAGAAGGCGTGCTTGCTTCGGCGCGCGACGCCAACATCGGCTCCATCCTTGGCGTCGGCTATCCGCGCTGGACCGGCGGCACGGTGCAGTACATCAATGGCTACGGGCTGCCGCGCTTCGTCGATCGCGCCACCATGCTGGCGGAACGCTACGGCAGCCGCTTCGCGCCACCGCCGCTGCTGCAAAGGAAGGCCGCAGCCGGCGAACGCTTCGATTGATTCGATGAACTTCGAATGCTTCGACCTGCAGGTGCGCGACCGTGTCGCGCACCTGGTGCTGAACCGGCCCGAGAAGCGCAACGCCCTGTCGCTGGCGTTCTGGCGCGAACTGCCGCGGGCGGTGCGCGAACTCGACGATGCGGCGCAGGCGCGGGTGCTCGTGATCTCGTCCACCGGCAGCTACTTCAGCAGCGGTGTCGACACCTCGATGTTCGGAAGTTTCCGCGCTTCGTCCAATGGCCCCGACGGCGAGCGCCGTGCTCGTCTGACCAGCCCGATGGCGCGCTACGAAGGCATCCTGGCGTTCCAGCGCTGCTTCACCGCGCTGGAACAGTGCCGCATGCCGGTGATCGCCGCGGTCCAGGGCGGCTGCATCGGCGGCGCGCTCGACCTGGCCAGCGCCTGCTGCATGCGCTATGCGAGCGCCGACGCTTTCTTCTGCATCCATGAAATCAACGTCGGGATGCCGGCCGACATGGGCACCTTTCCGCGCCTTGCGCGCTTCGTGCCCGAGGGCGTGGTGCGCGAACTGGCCTACACCGGCCGACGCATGCCCGCCGCCGAAGCGAGGGAGCGCGGCCTGGTGAACCAGGTCTTCGCCACGCAGCAGGACATGATCGACAGCGTGCGGACCGTGGCATGTGACATCGCCGCCAAGGCACCGCTGGCGGTGACCGGCTCCAAGCGCCTCATCACCTATGGCCGCGACCACGGCACCGCCGACACGCTGGAGCAGGCGGCGCTGTGGATCGCGGGCCTCGTGCCCGGCGAACAGGTCATGGATGCCGCGCGGGCCAACGCCGAGCGCCGCACGGCGGACTTCGTCGACCTGCCGCCGCGCCGCGCGATGGACTGACCCGGCTGAAGCCCATGCTCACGCGGCGCACCCTGCCCCGTTCAGTCCAGCTTGATGTCGGCCGACTTGATGGCCTCGCTCCAGCGCACGGCGTCCTTGCGCATCAGCTCGCCGAACGCGGCGCGATGGACGGCCGAAACCTGGAAGCCCCACTGCTCGTTCCAGCGCGCCGCGACCTCGGGCTTATGGATGTACTGCTGGATGTGCGCGGCCAGTTTGTCCGCGATGGCCGCCGGCGTCCCGGCCGGCACCAGGATGCCCGCGAACCCGGCCACGCTCGGCCCCGGCACGCCGGACTCCAGCAGCGTTGGCAGTTCGGGGAAGGCAGCCAGCCGCTTCGGCCCGTTGACCGCCAGGGCGCGCAGCTTGCCGGTCTTCGACTGGGCCTTGTACATGCCGACGGTCATCATCGCGCTGTCGACCTGGCCGCCGAGCAGGTCGTTGGCCAGCGGCGCTTCGCCCTTGTAGGGCACGCGCAGCAGCTCGGCCTTGATGCCGTCGGAAATCATCGCGCCGTAGATGTCGGTGTTGGAGCCGATGCCCCAGGTGGCGTAGGACACCGAACGGCCCTTGGCGTAGTTGGTGAACTGCGCCATGTTCGTTACCGGCAGCGTCGAGCGCACCACGAACACCACCGGCGACTTGATGAGCTCCGTCACCGGCACGAAGCTGTCGAACGGGTCGTAGCCCGGCTTGGGCTGCAGTTGCGCGTTGATGAGGTGGCTGGTGGTCATGAGCAGCAGCGTGTAGCCATCGGGCGCGGCGCGCGCAACGTACTGCGTGCCGGTGAGCGAACTGGCGCCGGGGCGGTTTTCCACCACCACCGGCTGGCCGAGCGTCGTGCGCAGGTCGGCGCCAATCTCGCGGGCCATCGCATCGACGGGCGAACCGGCGGGAAAGGGCACGACCAGCGCGATTGCGCGCGTGGGGTAGTCCTGCGCATGGGACGCCAGCGCTGCGGCCAGCGCCACGGCGCCGAATGCAAGGCGCAACAGGCGCGCGGATTGAAATCGAGGATGCATGTCTTGTCTCCAGGGGTGGTGGTGCGGCGGATCGATGTCCGCCTGCGGCCAGTATGGAAAGGGGCCGCCCCGTCCCGCAATGGCGCAGTCGCGCAGACGCGTTGGCCGAAATGCCGACCCGGCCCTACCCGCAGCACTGCTGCAGAAGGAACTCCGTGAACCCTGAAGATGTCGTCCAGCTCCACAGGGTCGGCGCCCACATCGCGGTGCTGACGCTCAACCGCCCGCAGGCACGCAACGCGGTCAATGCCGCGCTCGCACAGGCGCTGGAGCGACATGTGCAAACCGTTGAGGCCGATGCACAGATTCGCGTGGCCATCCTCACCGGCACCGGCAGCCAGGCGTTCTGCGCCGGCGCCGACTTGAAGGAGCTGGCCGGCGGCAGCGCGCCGGGCGCGCGCTCCACCCCCAACGGAGGCTTTGCGGGCTTCGTCAACGCAAAGCGACGCAAGCTCTGGATCGCCGCAGTGAATGGCGCGGCGGTGGCCGGCGGCCTGGAGCTCATGCTTGCCTGCGATCTGGTGGTGGCCTCGGAGCGCGCGGTCTTCGGGTTGCCCGAGGTGCAGCGCGGGCTCATCGCCGCGGCCGGAGGCATCTACCGCCTGCCGCGCTCGCTGCCCCGCGCCATTGCGCTGGAGATGATCGCGACCGGCGACACCATCGATGCGCAAAGGGCGCTGGCGCTGGGCCTGGTCAATCGCGTGGTCGCGCCCGACGAGGTGATGGACAGCGCGCTGCAACTGGCCGCGCGCGTCTGTGCGAACGCGCCCTTCGCGGTCACCGAGAGCCTGGCCGTTGCGCGCCGCGTCCCCGACCTGGACGAAGCTGCCCTTCAGGCGCTGGCCCGGGAAGCTATCGCGCGCCTCGTGAAGACCGACGACTACCTCGAAGGCCCGCGCGCCTTCGCCGAGCATCGCGCCCCGCGCTGGACCGGACACTGAAAGCCGCACCATGCCGAACATGACCGATGCCGTCGCCCCGCTTCGCTCCGCCGCTTCGCCGTTCTGGCCCAAGGGCCTGCCCACCACGCTGCACGTGCCGCGCACGCACCTGTTCCACAACATCGAGGTCGCCGCCGAGCGCTATCCCGACAAGCCGGCCTACCGCTACTTCGAAAGCGTGACCACCTTCGCCCGGCTGCGGCGCGATGCGGAGGCCATTGCCGGCCACCTGCAGCGGCACGCCGGCGTGGAACGCGGCGACCGGGTGATGGTGATCGGCCAGAGCTCGCCGCAGTTCGCCACCGCGGTGCATGCCGTGTTGCGAGCCGATGCGGTCGCAGTGCCGGTCAACCCGATGAACCTCACGCCCGAGATCGCGCACTGCGCCGAAGACAGCGGCGCGCGCGTCGCCATCGTGGCGCAGGAACTGCTCGAGCGTGTCGCGCCCTTGCTCGGCACCGCACTGTCTCACCTGCTGGTCTTCACCTACGGCGATGCGTTCGACGGCCCAGGTACCGAAGCTCGCGCAGACGACGTGCCCGAATGGGTGCGCGCGCCCCGGGCGCCGCTGCCGGATCGGCGCACCGTGCACTGGGCCGACGCCCTCGCGGCGGCACACCCGCCCGCCGCCCGTGCCGCCGCTCCCGACGACCTTTGCCTGATCGCCTACACCTCGGGCACCACCGGCAAGCCCAAAGGCTGCATGCACACCCACGCCAGCCTGATGACCGGCGGCATCACCAGCGCGCTCTGGCGCGGCGACCGACCCGACACCGTCGTGCTCGGCGTGGCACCGATGTTCCACATGCAGGGCTTCCAATCGCTCATCACCACCGCCGGTTTCATGGCGAACACCGTGGTGCTGCTGCCGCGCTGGGACGCTCGCAGCGCGGCGATGCTCATCGAGCGGCATCGCGTCAACCAATGGGGCGTATCGCCGGCAATGCTGCTCGACCTGCTGGCGCTGGAGGACCTGAAAGCGTTCGACATCGCGAGCCTGGGCACCGTGACGGGTGGCGGCGCCGGCCTTCCCGAGGCGGTGAACCGGCGCCTGTCCGATGAACTGGGCGTGCGCTATCTGGAGGGCTGGGGCATGACCGAGACCGCGTCGATGGCCGCCTGCAATCCGCCGCTGCACAGCAAGCGCCAGTGCCTGGGCATTCCCACCTTCGGGGTGGAAGTGCGCATCGTCGACCCCGTCACCGGCGTGCCGGTGCCTGACGGCGAGACCGGCGAACTGCTGGTGAGCGGCGGCCAGGTCATGAAGGGGTACTGGCGCAATCCCCAGGCCGATGCGCAGACCTTCCGCGAGATCGATGGGCGCCGCTTCCTGCGCACCGGCGACCTGGTGCACCGCGACGCCGACGGCTACCTGTTCATCGTCGACCGGCTCAAGCGGATGATCAATGCCTCGGGCTTCAAGGTCTGGCCCGCCGAGGTCGAGAGCCTCATGCACATGCACCCGTCGGTGCAGGAGGCCTGCGTCATCGCCGCGCGCGATCCGCGCCGCGGCGAAGTCGTCAAGGCGGTGGTGGTGCGCCGCCGGGGCGCGCAGCACCAGGTCAGCGAAACCGAGCTGATCGAATGGGCACGCAGCCAGATGGCCGCCTACAAATGCCCCCGCAGCGTGAAATTCGTCGAGCGGCTGCCGCGTGCGGGCACCGGCAAGATCGACTGGCGGCGGCTGCAGGAGGAAGAGCGCGCGCGCGGCTGATCAGGCGCGCAGCGTGAGCCCGCCGTCCACCACCAGCCCGTGGCCGGTGATGAAGTCCGCCTCGTCGCTTGCCAGCAGCAGCGCGGCGCGCGCGATGTCGACGGGCTGGCCCAGCCGGCGCAGCGCGGCCTTTTTCTCCCACACGGCGCTGATGTGCGCCTGCCCGAAGCTGCGCCGCGTAAGGCCGGTGACGATCGCGCCGGGCAGGATGTGATTGGCCGTGATGCCGAACTTGCCGAGCTCCAGCGCCAGCGTCTTCGTCAATCCCGCCACGCCGTGCTTGGAAGCGGTGTAGGCCGCGAGACCGATGTCGGTGTCGCGCGCCATCACCGACGAAGTGTTCAGGATGCGCGCCCGGCCTGTCTTTGCGGCCTGCTGTTTCAGCGCCGGAACGGCCTCGCGCGTGAGCCGGAACATCGAACGCAGGTTCACGTCGAGAACGAAATCCCACTGGGCGTCGGTCATGGCCTCGGCCAGGCTGTTGGCGCTGGTGCCGGCGTTGTTGAACAGGATGTCGATGGCGCCGAATGCGGCGAGCGCCCCGGAGACGACGGCACGCGGCGCGTCCTCACCGGTCAAGTCCTGTGCCAGCGTGCGAATGCCGTCCCGTCCGGCGTGCGTTTCGGCCAGCAGAACCGCATCGCGGTCGACCGCGAGCACGCGCGCGCCCTCCTCCTCGAAGAGTCGCGCCGTGGCCGCGCCAATGCCCGAAGCCGCGCCGGTCACGACAGCCACCCGGCCCTCCAGGCGCTTCATGCCGCGGCCTGCGCGAACACGCCGGCGGTGCGCAAGGTCTCGATGCGCGCGGCGTCGAAGCCGAACGCCGCCAGCAAGGCCTCGCTGTGCGCACCGACGACCGGTGCGCCGCGCGGCGTTTCGGGCTGGCTGCGGCTGAAGCGCGGCACCGGCACGGGCTGCATCACGCCGTCGATCGCCACGAAGCTTCCGCGGGCCGCCGCGTGCGGGTGCCGCGGCGCGTCGTCGAGATCAAGCACGGGCGCAAAGCAGATGTCAGTGCCCTCCATCAGCGCGCACCATGCGTCGCGGGTGCGCGTGGCGAAGCGTTCGGCCAGCTTGCGCTTGAACTCCGGCCAGCGGGCGCGGTCGTGCTGCGGCCATTCGGCGGCGTTCTCGATGCCCAGCGTGTCGAGCAGCAGCGCGTAGAACTGCGGCTCGACCGAGCCCAGCGCGATCCACTGGCCATCGGCGCAGCGGTAGGTCCCGTAGAAATGCGCCGCGCCGTCGAGCATGTTCTCGCCCAGCGGATGCCAGCGGCCGGCCGCATGGGTGCTGTAGAACATCGACATCAGCAGCGCCGAGCCTTCCGTCATCGCCGCATCCACCACCTGGCCGCGCCCCGAGCCGCGCGCCTCGATCAGCGCGCAGGCCAGGCCGAAGGCCAGCATCGCGCCGCCGCCGCCGAAGTCGCCCACGAGGTTGAGCGGCGGCACGGGTCCGGTGTCGGGGTGGCCGATGCCGTGCAAGGCACCGCTGAGGGCGATGTAGTTGATGTCGTGGCCGGCCGCCTGCGCCAGCGGACCGCTCTGGCCCCAGCCGGTCATGCGGCCGTACACCAGCTTCGGGTTGCGCGCGAGGCAGGCCTCGGGCCCTGCGCCCAGCCGCTCCATCACGCCGGGGCGAAAGCCTTCGATCAGCAGGTCGACCTGCGCGACCATGTCGAGCAGCACCTGCGCACCCTCAGGCTGCTTGAGGTCGAGCGCCAGCGAACACCGCCCGCGCGACAGGATGTCGGCGCGCGGCGGCAGCCAGGGCGTGCGGCCGACGTCGGCACGGCGGTCGATGCGGACCACCTCCGCGCCCATGTCGGCGAGCATCATGGCGCAGAAGGGCCCGGGGCCGATGCTCGCGACTTCGAGCACCCTGATTCCTGCAAGCGGTCCTGGCATGTGCGTGTCTTTCGTGTCGGTTGATCGGATGAGGCGTGTTTTCAGGGTGCGACGCGCACCAGCCGCTTGCCGCGGTTTTCTCCGGCGAGCAGGCCGATGAGCGCGGCCGGCGCGTTTTCCAGGCCCTCGACGATGTCTTCAGGCACCCGCAGGGCACCGCTGCGCACCCAGGCTTCGAGGCGACCGAGGGCGTCATCGCGCTCGCTTTCGTGATCGGGCAAGAAGAAGCCCTGCACGCGCAAGCGCTTGAGCACGATGAGCCCCGGCACGCCGCGCGGTCCATGTGGCGGCGTGGGCCCGTCGTACTGCGACACCGCGCCGCAGCAGACGATGCGTCCGAAGTCGTTCATCGCGAACAGGCAGGCGCCGAACACCTCGCCGCCCACGTTGTCGAAGTACACGTCGATGCCCTCGGGCACCGCCTCGCGCAGGCGCGGTGCCAACGGGCCGGCGCGGTGGTCGATGGCCGCGTCGAAACCCAGTTCGTCGACCAGCCAGTCGCACTTCGAGCGGCCGCCCGCAATGCCGACCACGCGCGCGCCCATCCGCTTGGCGATCTGCCCGGCCAGCGAACCGACCGAGCCGGCGGCCGCGGACACCACCACGGTTTCGCCGGGTTGCAGCTGGCCGACCTTCTCCAGGCCCAGGCAGGCAGTGAGGCCCGAAGTGCCGTACACGCTCAGCAGGTGGCTGACCGGCTCCCGGCGTGGCAGCAACCGGACCTGCGCGGCGGGCAGCACGGCATGGTCCTGCCAGCCGACGCCACCCGTGACCAAGTCACCGGGCTCAAAGCCCTCGGCCCGCGAAGTAATGACCTGCCCCACGCCGGTGCCAGCCATGACCGTGCCGGCCTGCAGCTCGTCGCGATAGGTCGCGGCCTGCATCCATGCCCGGTTGGCGGCGTCTATCGACAGCAAGCGCACCCGCACCAGCAGTTCACCCGGCGCGGGCTCGGGCATGGGCGCGTCTTCGAGCCGGAAATGCGCGGCGTCCAGTCGCCCTTTCGGTTTCGCCGCCAGCACGATGCGCCGGTTCATGGCTGCTCGATCCAGTCCACAGCGCGCCGGAAGAGGCCGAGCGCGGCACTGTGAAGCCGCTCGCCGGTGTCGCGCGATGCCTGGCCCGCGCAAGCGCGTGCGTGGCTGCCCTCCAGGATGATTCCGAGCTTGTAGCAGGCGAGCACCGCATACCAGCGGATGGCCGAAAGGTCGCGCTGGCTGCGCTGCGCGTAGCGCTCCACCAGTTCTTGCGCGAGCGGGAAGCCGCTCCACGGCTGGACCCGGTTCGGCGTGTGGTGCGAGCCGTCGGGGCGCGGCCAGGTCGCCAGCAGCCAGCCCAGGTCGAGCAGCGGATCCCCCACGGTCGCGAGTTCCCAGTCGACCACGGCCGCGAGCTCGGGGCCGTCGTGGCGAAACATCATGTTGGCGATGTGAAAGTCCCCATGCAGCAGGCCGGGCGTGAAATCAGCCGGTCGATGCGCGTCAAGCCATTCGCCCACCTTGCGCACCTCGGGCAAGGACTGCGGGCCGGGCCAGCCTTCGCATGCGGCATAGCCTTCGAGCTGCTTGCGCCATCGTGGCACCTGCCGTTCAAGAAAGCCCTCGGCACGACCGAAGTCAGCCAACCCGACGGCCGCCACGTCGACCGCCGCAAGCGCGGCAATGGCATCGACCATCGCGAAGCCCATGCGCCTGCGCACCAGAGGGTCGGACGCATGGAGGGCCGGCAAGCCGACGTGGGTCGCATTGAAGCCATCCACCGGTTCCATCAGGTAGAAGGCCGCGCCAATCACGGCCGTATCGGCACAGGCTGCGATCAAGGACGGGTGCGGCACCGCGCTGCCCGCGAGTGCGGCCAGCACGCGGGCCTCGCGGCCCATGGTTTCGTTGCTGTTGGCCCGCAGGTGGCGCGACGGGCGGCGCAGCACGAAGCTGCGTGCGCCTCGGTCGAACTTCAGCAGAACGTTCTGGGTGCCGCCGGCCAGCAGGGTGGCGTTGGCGATCGTTCCACCGTCGCGTCCTCCCAGCCCCTGCGTGTCCATCCACGCAGCCAGGGCCGCCGGGTCGACCAGGTCGTGCCACGCCTGCGGCTGCGCCTCGGCTGTTGCCTGCATCGCTGTCAAAGCCCGTCGGCGCCTTCGAGCGCCGCGCCGTACAAGGCCATTGCACGTTCGCGCGCACGCGGCAGATGGTAGCTGGGGAACAGTTCGGTCGATGGCGTCACCTGCTTGAGCAGCTCGCGGGCGAGCGTGATCTTGTGCACCTCGGTCGGTCCGTCGGCCAGGCCCATGATGAAGGAGGACACCATCTGCTCGACCAGCGGCATCTCGTCCGTGAGGCCGAGCGAACCATGGACCTGGATCGCGCGCGCCACGATGTCGTGCAGCACCTTGGGCATGGCCGCCTTCACGGCAGAGATGTCCTTGCGCACCAATTGATAGTCGTTGTGCTTGTCGATCAGCCAGGCCGTGCGCAGCACCAGCAGGCGGAACTGCTCCAGTTCGATCCAAGAGTCGGCCACCATCGCCTGCACCAGCTGCTTGTCGGCCAGCCTGCCGTGCTGCGTGCGCCGCGACACGGCGCGCTCGCACAGCATGTCGAAGGCCTTGCGCGCCTCGCCGATGGTGCGCATCGCATGGTGGATGCGCCCGCCGCCCAGGCGCGTCTGCGCGACCGCGAACGCTTGCCCCGGTCCGCCCAGCATGTGGTCGGCCGGCACACGGACGCGGTCGAAGCTCAGGTAGCCGTGACCATGACCGTGGGCCTTGCGACCTGCCAGGTGCACATCGCGCACGATCTCCAGGCCGGGCGTGCCGGCCGGCACGATGAACATCGACATGCCCTTGTAGGCCGACACGTCCGGGTCGGTCACCGCCATCGTGATGAAGAAGGAGGCGTAGCTGGCGTTCGATGCAAACCACTTCTGCCCGCTGATGAGCCAGTCGTCGCCGTCGCGTTCGGCACGCGTGGTGAAGACCTGGGGGTCCGAGCCGCCCTGCGGCTCGGTCATGGCGAAGCAGGAAACGATCTCGTTGGCCAGCAACGGATGCAGGTAGCGCTTCTTCTGCGCCTCGGTGCCGTAGTGCGCCAGGATTTCAGCGTTGCCGGAGTCCGGCGCCTGGCAGCCGAACACCGTGGGTGCGAAACCCGAGCGCCCGAGAATTTCGTTCATCAGGGCCAGCTTCACCTGCCCGTAGCCCTGCCCGCCCAACTCGGGGCCGAGGTGGCAGGCCCACAGCTTGCGCTCGCGCACCTTTTGCTGCAGCGGGCGCACCAGGCGGTTGCGCGCGGGGTCGGCCACGTTGTAGGGGCTGTCGAGCAGCAGGTCGAGCGGCTCGACCTCGTTGCGCACGAAGTCGTCGATCCAGTCGAGTTCCTTCTGGAACGCCTCGTCGGTTTCGAATCCCCAGCTCATGTGTTGTCTCCTGAAGTTGTGCAACGCCCTCAGGCGCTGAGCCCGCCGTCGACGGGAATGGTGTGGCCGATCACGTACTGCGCGAGCGGAGAAGCGAGGAACAGCGCAACGCCGGCCATGTCGGCGGGCGTGCCGATACGGCTCGCCGGAATTCGTGCGAGCGTGGTTTCCAGCCGCTGCGGATTGCCGGTGGTGACGCGGGTCATCTTGGTGGCGACGAGCCCGGGCGCGATGCCGTTCACCCGGATGCCGTCGTGGGCCCAGGCTGCGCCCAGGGAACGTGTGAGCGAGAGGGCCGCGGCCTTCGATGCGGCATACGCCGGCGTACCCAGCGCGGCGCGGTAGGCGGAGATGGAGCTCACCACGATCACCGTGCCGCCGGCGGCCTTGAGCAGCGGATGAAACCGGCTGGCGCACGACATCACGCTGTTGAGGTTGACGTCGACGACCCGGCGGAACGTCGCGTCCTCGAATTCGGCGCGCCGGTACTCGACCGCGCCCTGTGCCAGCACCAGGACGTCGAGGCGCTCGAAGCCCGGCGCAAAGCCCTGGATGGCCGCCGCATCCGAGACGTCGACACGCGAGAAGTGCAGCCCCTCGAGGTCGCTGCCCTCGTCGGCGTGGTAGTTGCCCGGGCCGGCGCGCGTGCCCCAGACGTGCACCTGCGCGCCCGCGGCGCGGAAAGCCTGCGCGATGCCGTTGCCGATACCGCTGGTGCCGCCGACCACGAGCGCGGTCTTGCCGGCAAAGTCGAATGCCGCCTGGTGTTGCATGGGTGACTCCTTGGCGCTGTCGCTTCAGATCACGCGGCTTGCGTGGCCTGTCCAGTAGCGGTCGCGCAGGAGCCGCTTGTAGAGCTTGCCGTTGTCCTGCCGTGGCAGTTGCGCCTCGAAGTCGATGCTGCGCGGGCACTTGATCGAGGCGAGGCGCTCGCGGCAGTAGGCGATCAGGGCGGCTTCCAGCGCAGGGCCCGCGCGCGCGAAGTCGGCCGGCTGCACCACCGCCTTCACCTCTTCGCCGAACTCGGCGTTGGGCACGCCGAACACGGCCACGTCGATCACATCGGGGTGCATGGCCAGCGCGTTCTCGGCTTCCTGCGGATAGATGTTGACCCCGCCCGAAATGATCATGTAGGCCTTGCGGTCGGTCAGGTAGAGGTACCCTTCCTCGTCGAGATAGCCCACGTCGCCGAGCGTCGACCAGCCCTGGTCGTTGAAGGCCTGCGCTGTCTTGCCGGGATCGTTGTGATAGACGAAGCGGCGGCTGTTGGCGAAGTAGACCGCGCCCGCCGTGCCGGTCGGCTGCAGGCTGCCGTCTTCGGCGACGATGCGCACCTCGCCCATCAGCGCACGGCCCACCGACCCCTTGTGCGAGAGCCATTCGGGCGCGGAGATCATGGTGCAGCCGATGCCCTCGGAGCCGCTGTACTGTTCGTAGATGCAGGGGCCCCACCAGTCGATCATCTGGGCCTTCACGTCCACCGGGCAGGGGGCAGCAGCGTGCAATGCACACACGAGCGAAGACACGTCGTACCGCGCGCGCACCTCCTCGGGCAGTTTCAGCAGCCGCACGAACATGGTCGGCACGACCTGGGTGTGCGTGACCCGGTGCGCCTGCACGTTCGCCAGGAAAGCCTCGGGATCGAACTTTTCCATCACGACCACGGTGCCGCCCAGCCGCTGCACGGTCGCGCAGAACCCCAGCGGAGCCGAGTGGTACAGCGGCGCGGGCGAAAGGTAGACCGTGTCCGCGTCATAACCGAAGCTGCGCGAGAACACCTGCATGATCGGCACCATCGCCCCGATCGGGTTGTTCGCGAAGGGAACCTTGATGCCCTTGGGCTTGCCGGTGGTGCCCGACGAGTACATCATGTTGTGACCGCCTACCTCGTCGGAGATCGGAGACTCGGGCTGCCTGCGCGTGTGCTCCTCCCACGAGGCGTAGCCCTCGACCTGGCCATGGGCACTGACGAAATGCTCGACGCCGGGACAAAGCGCCACGAGCTCGTGCGCCTTGTCGGCCAGCGCCGCCGAAGACACCACGATGCAGGCGCCGCAGTCGTTCACGATGTAGGCCGCCTCTTGCGCGCTCAGGTGGGTGCTCACGGGCGTGAAGTAGAGACCCGCGCGCTGGGTGGCCCAGTACACCTCGAAGAAGCGCAGATGGTTCTCAAGCATCACTGCGATATGGGCCCCGGCCTTCAGGCCGAGCGCGCGCAGGAAATGGGCGCCCTGGTTGGAGCGCGCCTCGAGCTGCGCGTAGCTCAGCCGTTCTCCTGATTCCGCCATGAGGACAGCAGTCTTGTCGGGATGCGAGCGCGCGATGATCGACGGATGGTTCATGGCCGGTTTTTCGAGTGGATCGGAAACGGAAAAATTCAGGTGCCTTCCGGCCCCGCCTGCACGGTGCCGTGCATGCGCCGGTACTCGCCCGGGGCCACGCCGGTCCACAGCTTGAAGCTGCGATGGAACGTGCTGGGCTCCGAGAAGGCGAGCTGTTGCGAGATGTCGCCCAAGGGCAGGCTGGAGCGCGTCAGCAACTCGATGGCCGCATCGCGGCGCAGCGCGTTCTTGATGCCCTGGAAGCTGGTGCCGTGCTCGGCGAGGCGACGCCGCAGCGAATGCGGCGTCATCTTCAGGTGCCAGGCGGTCTGCTCGAGCGACGGCAGGCCCGTGGCAAGCTGGTGCTGCAGCCGCAGCCGCACACGCTCGGTCAAGCTCGAGTGGTCGCGAAAGCGCACCAGGAGCGCACCCGGCAGTTCACGAGCCAAGGCCTGGAGGTGCGGCGGATCGGCCACGACAGGCTCTGCGAGCCAGCTCGCATCGAATGCGATGCTCGATGTGGGCGCGCCGAAGCGCATCGGAACGTTGAACAGATGGCCGCTCTCGCGATACGAATCGGACGGCAGGTCGCGACTGAGCGCGGCCTCGCGCAGCGCAATGCGTTGCTGCACCAGCCACGACGCCAACCCCAGCACCCAATACAGAAAGGCCGACTGGATGAATCCGGGCCGACGCCCCGCCGCGCTTTCACCGATGACCACGCGCGCCATCGCACCTTCGATTCGCAGGTGGGCGCTGAACTCGTCGATGGCAAGGCGGTAGATGCCGAAACCCACGCGCAAGGCATCGCCGAGCGTGGCGCAGCGCATCATCTGGCGTGTTGCGAGCACGAAGGTGCCCAGCTTCACGGGCCGGCTTCCGAAACCGAGCAGTTCGTCCCGCATGCGCCAGCGCAGGTGCTTGAGCAGCGCGGCAAACTGCGCCACCGAAACGCGCGAGAGCGGCGAGTCGATCATCGCGGGCGAGATCCCATGGCGCGCAAGCAGCGCGGGCACATCCATCCCACGGTCCTGCGCGCCGCCGAGAAAGGAAAGCACGTAGCACATGGGGATCGTGTGATGAAGACCCCTGGCAGGACTGTCCTCGGCACGCGCCTTGTCGAACAGGGGCTGGGCATACGCGACGGGCGTGGCGGAAGCAGCTGACAGCATGGCGTCTCCTTGAGTGCGAACGAGCCGAAGCACTCTTTTTAATGGTTGATCCAATGCTAGTAAGTTCGCCACGGTGGTGTCAATCAGGGCTTGCCAGCGGCACGGGCGGACGGCGCCAGGGCGTCGCCCGAGGCATCGCCCAGGGCGCTGCCACCGTCGCAGTCGATCACCGTCCCGGTGATGTAGCGCGCGTTGTCGCTGCACAGGAACAGCGCCACGTCGGCGATGTCGCGCTTGCTGCCGTAGTCGCGCAATGCGAGCCGGCCCTTGAGCAGTGCCTCGCGCTGCGGCGTGGCCGCCAGGCGCGCCATGCCTTCGGTGCCCGCGATGGGCCCCGGCGAAATCGCGTTCACCCTGACGCCGCCCGGTCCCCACTCCATGGCCAGGCATCTGGTGAGCATGTTGATGCCTGCCTTGGCCGAGTTGGCATGGGCCTGGAACATCGAGGGATGGGCGCCGCCCGGCGCGGTGATCGACATGAGCGATGCGCCGGGCCGCCGCAAGTGATCGAAGCTCGCGCGCAGCACGTTGAACGTGCCGATCAGGTCTATTTCGATGACCGTGCGAAACCCATTCGACGACAGCTGCGCCGCTGGGGCGTGGAAGTTGCCGGCAGCCCCGGAGACAACAATGTCGATGAGCCCGAAGCGCGACGCGACTTCGGCGAAGACGCCCGAGACGGCGTCGTAGTCGCGCACGTCCGCGGCAAGACCGATCGCCTCGGCCCGGTCGGGCGAGACCGCGCGCGCGGCCGCTTCGATGCGTTCCGCGCTGCGACTCAAGATGGCAACCCTGGCACCCGCGCGGCAGAGATGCTGCGCGATGCCAAGATTGATTCCGCTGGACGCACCGGCCACCACGGCGACCTTGCCCTGGAGGATGCGAGGGCGGAACGCATCGTTGATGTCGTTGTTCATCTGCAGGCTGCCTTCATTCCGAGGCGCGCTTCATGTCGCGCGCCACGAGTTCCTTCATGACTTCGTTGCTGCCCGCCAGGATGCGTCCGATGCGCACGTTCTGGTAGATCCGGGCAATCGGGTACTCGGTCATGTAGCCGTAGCCCCCGTGCAACTGCAGGCACTCGTCGACGATCTCGCCACAGGTCTGGGTGCACCACCACTTGGCCATGGCAGCGGTGGTCGCATCGAGCTCTCCGCGCGCGAGCTGGTCTATGCAGCGGTCGATGAAGGCACGCGACACGGTGGCCTTGGTCTGGCACTCCGCGAGCTTGAAGCGGGTGTTCTGGAAGTCGAACAGCGTGTCGCCGAACAGCTTGCGTTGGCGCGCGTAGGCCAGCGTCTCCGCAATGGCGCGGTCCATGGAGCCTTGCGCGCTCATCGCGGTCACCACGCGCTCGCGCGGCAGCTCCTTCATGAGCTGGCGAAAGCCCTGCCCCTCTTCCGGCCCCAGCAGGTTGGCGCAGGGCACTCGCATGTCGTCGAAGAACAGCTCGGAGGTGTCCTGCGCGTGCATGCCGATCTTTTCGAGCACCCGGCCGCGGCGAAAGCCCTGGACCTTCGCGGTCTCCACCACCAGCAGCGAGATGCCGCGCGATACCGCAGCGGGGTCGGTCTTCACCACCACGCACACCAGGTCCGCCAACTGGCCGTTGCTGATGAAGGTCTTCGCGCCGTTCACCACATAGTGGTCGCCCTGGCGTACCGCGCGGGTCTGGATGGCCTGGACGTCGGAGCCTGCGCCGGGTTCGCTGATGGCCAGCGCACCCACCAGCTCGCCGCTGGCCATTCGCGGCAGCCAGTCGTGCTTTTGCGCTTCGGTGCCGAAGTTCTCCAGGTAGTGCGCGACGATGCCCGTATGCACGCCGTTGCCCAGGCCGGGCACGATGGCCAGGGTCTGCTCGTAGAACAGGATCGCCTCGTGCATGAAGTTGCCACCGCCGCCGCCATAGGCCTCGGAGATGCCCACGCACAGCAGGCCGGCCGCGCCGGCCTTGCGCCAGACCTCGCGGTCCACGTGCTGCTGGCGCCCCCAGCGCTCCTCGTTGGGGACAAGCTCCTTGTCGTAGAAGCGCCTTACGGTGTCGCGGAAGCTCTCGAGTTCCGGGGTCATCCAGGGTGATTGGCTCATGATGCAGCCAGTGTCCCGTCCGGCGCCGCTGTGCTCAATGGCGCAACTTCACAACCCGATTGGCCTTACTGCGCGCCGCAGCCGAATCTTTCGCGCTGCCGGTCGTGCTGATGCGCACGTCGCAGCCCGCCACCAGGCACCTTCAAGCCCTCGAAAACCCTCATCGTTGTCTCCTGCATGGGGGTCGCCCTCTTGCCACCGCGGCGGGGCGCGACTTATCATATGTTGAACCATTGACAATCTCGCGGGTTTTTGACGGCCCGGCTTGCTTGATCGCAGACCACGGAGACACGAAGACATGAGCCAGGTGATCCTCGACCAGCGCAGCATGGCGCGCGATGCGCTGATGGAGCGCGCCCTGCGCGCGGCGCGCGGTTTCGACGCGGCGGGGGTGCGCGAAGGCGACGCCATCGCGCTGCTGCTGCGCAACGACTTCGCCTTCTTCGAAGCGCAGCAGGCCGCCGCAGCACTCGGCGCCTATGCGGTGCCGATCAACTGGCACGGCAAGCCGGAGGAAGTGCTCTACATCGTGGGCGACGTCGAGCCCAAGGTGCTGGTAGCGCATGCGGACCTGCTGGCGCCGATCCGCGACCGGATTCCCGCCGGCACCATCGTCCTCACCGTGCCGACGCCGCCGGAGGCGGTGAGCGCTTTCTCGCTTGCGCCCGCCGAGACACAACTACCCGCCGACGCGACCGAATGGAGCGCCTGGCTGGAAGCCTTCGCACCCTGGGACGGCCCGCCGCGCCGCAGCCGCGCGACCATGATCTACACCTCGGGCACCACAGGCCGGGCCAAGGGCGTGAAGCGCGACGCGGCCACACCCGAGCAGGCGGCCGCGTACGTGGAGCTGCTGCGCAGCGTGTACGGCCTGCAACCGGGCGTGCGTGTGCTCATCGGTGGCCCGCTGTACCACGCCTCGCCCAACGCGTGCGCGCGCCAGGCCCTGCCGATCTGCGACGTGCTGGTGATGCAGACCAAGTTCGACGCCGAGGCCGTGCTCGCCGCCATCGAGCGGCACCGCATCACCCACATGGTGGCCGTGCCCACGATGTTCGTGCGCATGCTCAAGCTGCCCGAGGACGTGCGCCGGCGCCACGACCTGAGCTCGCTGAAGTGGGTGACGCACACCGGCGCGCCCTGCTCGGCCGAGACCAAGCGCGCGCTGATGGACTGGTGGGGCCCGGTGGTCTACGAAACGTACGGCGGCACCGAGGTCGGCACCGCCACGCTCAGCACACCCGAAGACTGGCTGGCCTTCCCCGGCAGCGTGGGCCGCCTCACCCCCGATGCGCGCATGGTGCTCTACGGAGAAGACGGCCGGCCGGTGGCGCCCGGCGAGGTCGGAGAGATCTTCATGCGCGTGCCCGCCTACGCCGATTTCACGTACCACAACGATCCCGAGAAACGCAGGGAGGTGGAGCGCGACGGCCTCATCAGCTGCGGCGACGTCGGCTACGTGAAGGACGACCATCTCTACCTGTGCGACCGCCGCTCCGACATGGTGATCTCGGCCGGCGTGAACATCTACCCGGCCGAGATCGAGGCAGTGCTGCTGCAGTGCCCTTGGGTCCGCGACTGCGCGGTGTTCGGCATACCCGACGAGGAAATGGGCGAATCGCTGGCCGCGGCGATCGAGCCGATGCCTGGCACCGCACCCGACGCAGACACGCTGCGTGCGTTCCTCGCGACCCGCATCGCAAAGTACAAGGTGCCGCGCCGTTTCGACTTTCACGCCGCGCTGCCGCGCGAGGACAGCGGCAAGATCTTCAAGCGCCGGCTGCGCGACCCGTTCTGGCAGGCCGCGGGCCGGAAGATCTGACGTGGACGCCGCACCCGACATGGGGCGCCGCCTGGCCGCCGCGCTGCAGCGCCATGCGGGCCTGCACGGCAGCGTCGACGGGCTGCGCCGCCTTACGGGCGGCGCCACCAAGACAACTTGGTCGTTCGACCTGCTGACGGCGGGCGGGCGCCGCCCGATGATCCTGCAGCAGACGCCCGCGCCGGCTGCGCCGCCTCCATCATCGGGAGCGGAATCCCTCGTCGCGCCCAAGCTCGACGCCGCCGAAGACGCGCGCGTGATGATCGCGGCGCGCGCGCACGGCGTGCCCGCGCCCACGGTGCTCGCCATCCTCGACGTGCACGACAGCCTGGAGCGCGGCTACGTCACCGAACGCGTCGAGGGCGAGACGCTGGGCCGCAAGCTTGTGGCCGACCCGGCCTACGCCGGTGCGCGCGGCGTGATGGCGGCGCAGGCCGGCGCCATCCTCGCGGCCATCCACGCGATGCCGGTCGCAGCGCTGCCCTTCCTGCAGCGGCTGTCTCCCGCGCAGGAGCTCGAGGTGTACGGCGAACTGCTGGCGCGCACGGGCCTGCGCCATCCCGCGCTCGAGTACGCAATGCAATGGGTGCGCGGGCACCTGCCGGCCGAATGGCGCGACGCGCTCGTGCATTCCGACTTCCGCACGGGCAACCTGATCGTCGGCGCCGAGGGCATCCGCTGCGTGCTCGACTGGGAAATTGCCCGCGTCGGCGACCCGATGCAGGACCTGGGCGTGCTGTGCATGCGCACCTGGCGCTTCGGCGGCGCGGGAGAGGTCGGCGGGTTCGGTTCGCGCAACGACCTGTACGCGGCCTACGAGCGCGCGAGCGGCAGGCCGGTGGAGCCGATGCGCGTGCGCTTCTGGGAAGCCTTTTCCAACCTCAAGTGGGCGATCGGCTGCGTGCGCCGCGGGCTCTCGGTGCGTGCCGACGGCAGCCCCGCGAGCCTGGAACTGTGCGCGGTCGGCCGGCGCATGGAAGAGCCGTTGTGGGACTTCTTCCGGCTCATCGAGGACTGACCCCATGCCGAACTCCGTACCTTCCGCCGGCACCCTTCTGCAGGCCGCTGCCCGCTACCTCGAGGACGAGCTCCTGCCCACGCTGGACGGCTACCACCGCTTCCAGGCGCGCGTGACGGTGAACGTGCTGCGCATCGTGGAGCGCGAACTGCGCCTGGACGGCCCGCAGGACGAGGCCGCCGCGGCCACGCGCCGCGCGCTCGCCGACGCCATCCGCGCAGGCGAGATCCCCATCGACGCCGAGCTGGCCGCAGAGCTGCGCCAGGGCCTGGGCGAGGCGCTTGCCATCAACAACCCAAAGTGGACACACACCAAGAGACCCGCATGAACTTCACCGAAGAACAGATTTCCTTCCGCGACGGCGTGCGCCGCATGGTCGAGCGCCACGTCGCGCCCATAGCCGCGGAGATCGACGAGAACGACCGCTTTCCCGAGGAGCTGATTCCGGTGTACGGCGACATGGGGCTGCTGCAGCTCTGGGTGCCGGAGGAATACGGCGGGCCCGGCGCCAACCTCACCATGGTGTGCATCGCGCGCGAGGAGATTTCCCGCGTGTCGGAGTCGTGCGCACTGATGGCGGGCATGAACACCATGTTCGCGCTGCCGATCATGCATTTCGGCACCGACGACCAGAAGCAGCGCTTCCTGCCGCTGCTGGCCGAGGGCCGCACCGTGACCGCCATCGCCATCTCGGAGCCCGACTGCGGCAGCGACGTCGGTGGCATGCGCACGCGCGCCGTGCGAGACGGCGACAGCTACGTGCTCAACGGCCAGAAGCAGTGGTGCACCTTCGGCAGCCGCGCCGACTACATCCTGGTGTTCGCCAGGACCGGCGAGCGCGGCGGCGCCGACGACATCAGCCCGTTCATCGTGGACGTGAAGAAGAGCAAGGGCCTGACCTTCGGGCGCAACGAACGCAAGATGGGCATGAAGGGCACGATCAACGTGCCGGTGTACCTGGACAACGTGCGCGTGCCGGCGGAAAACCGCCTGGGCGAGGAAGGCAAGGGTTTTCGCTCGGCCATGCGCGCACTCGACCTCAACCGCCCCGCCATCGCCGCCGCGTCGGTGGGCCTGGCCCAGGGCGCGCTCGATGCGGCGCTGGCCTACGCCAAGCAGCGCAAGCAGTTCAAGCGCGCGATCATCGAGTTCCAGGGCATCCAGTTCATGCTGGCCGACATGGCCATGCAGATAGAGGCCGCGCGCTGCCTGGTGTACGAGACCGCGCGGCTGGCCGACATCGGCGACTGGAACCAGCTGCCCAAGTTCGCGAGCATGGCCAAGTGCTTCGCGAGCGACGTGGCCATGAAGGTGACCACCGACGCGGTGCAGGTCTTCGGCGGCTACGGCTACGTGAAGGACTACCCGGTGGAGAAGATGATGCGCGACGCCAAGCTCAACCAGATCTTCGAGGGAACGAACCAGATCCAGCGCGTGGTGATCGCGCGGGAACTGATGCGCTGACGGACCGGACCGGACCGGGCCGAGCCCGGCCCGGCGGTGGCTGGCTCAGGCCAGCAGCTGCCTGGCGATCATGTTGCGGTGGATCTCGGAGGCGCCCTCGTAGATGCGCAGCACGCGCAGGTCGCGGTACACCCGCTCGACGATGGTGCCGCGGCAATACCCCGAGCCGCCGAAGATCTGCAGCGCCTTGTCGGCGATGCGGCATGCCGCCTCGGTACAGATCACCTTGACCATCGAGGCCTTCATGCGCGCGTCTTCACCGCGCGCGGCACGCCACACCGCCTCGAACAGCACCATGCGCGCGGCGTGCAGGTCCATGGCCATGTCGGCAATCATGTGCTGGATGGCCTGGTGCTCCCCCAGCGCCTGGCCGAAGGTGACGCGCGTCTTGGCGTGCTCGATGGTCTCGTCCAACGCGATCTGTGCCGGCCCGAGCGCCTGGCAACCGACGTTCAGGCGGCCTTCGTTGAGCCCCGACATGGCATACGACAGGCCGCGCCCCTCTTCTCCCAGCAGGTTCTCCGCCGGAATGCGGCAGTCGGTGAAAGCAATCTCGCACAGGCTGTCGTCCATCCAGCCCATGGTGGGCATGGTGCGGGTCACCTTGAAGCCCGGTGTGGTCGTGTCCAGCAGGAAAGCCGAAATGCCCTTCTTGCCGGCCGAGCGGTCGGTGGATGCGAGCACGGTGATGGAGTGCGCATGGTTGGCGTTCGAGATGAAGGTCTTCACGCCGTCGAGCACGTAGTGGTCGCCGTCGCGGCGCGCCGTGGTGGTCATCTTCGCGGCGTCGGAACCGGCGTGCGGCTCGGTGATGGCAATGCAGTTGCGCGAGCGGCCCGATGCGATCTCGGGGAGCCACTTCTTCTTGATCGCTTCCGAGCCGTGGTCCACGATGATGTGCACGCCCGGCCCGAGCGCGGAGCGCACGAACGGCCAGAACTGCGGCGGCAGGCGCGCCAGCTCGAGCTGCACCGCGACGCTGGTGAGGTGGTCGACCGGCATGCCGCCATAGGCCTCGGGAATGGACATGCCGTAGAAGCCCATCTCGCGCAGGGTGGTCTCCACCTGCTCGGGCACTTCGCCGGTGTCCTGGTAGCGCGTTTCCAGCTTCAGCAGCGCATCGACGGCGTCGCGCGTGGCAACGCGCATCTCTTCCGCTTCGGGGGGCAGGTCAAAATCCATGATATCTCCTTTGGTAGAACCATTGATTATGACGCAACCCGTGCCGAAAAGCACGTGGCCCGGCGAAGCCGGTTCTGCGGCGTTCTTCCTCAGCGTGTCAGCAGGAGGATCGCCTTGCCCGAGGTCTGCCGCCGCTCCAGGGCGCCGAGTGCGGCCGGCGCGTCATCGAAGTCGAACACCGAGGACTCGAGCGGGCGCAGGCGCCCTTGCAGGTACCAGCCCTGGATCTCCTCGCCCAGTTGCCGGGCCAGGCCGGGGTCGCGCTTGCGCACCTCGCCCCACAACACACCGACGGCCGACGCGTTGGCCAGCAGCAGGCGGTTGGCCGGCAACTGCGTCAACGCGCCGCCCGCAAAGCCGACCACCAGCAGCCGCGCGCCGAAGGCCAGGCAGCGCACGCTTTGCGCGCCGATCTCGCCGCCGACCGGGTCGTAGACCACGTCGACACCGGTCGGTGCGAGCTTGCGCACCTCGTCGACCCACTTCAGGTCGGTGTAGTCGACGGCCGCGTCCGCGCCCAGCGCCAGGCAAGCATCGCGCTTCGAGGCACTGCCTGCGGTGGCGATCACGCGCGCGCCCATCAGCTTGCCGAGTTGCACCGCGGCGCTGCCGACGCCGCCGGCGCCGGCATGCACCAGCAACGTTTCGCCAGCCTGCAGCCGCCCGGCGTGGCGCAAGGCATAGAGCGAGGTCGGGTAGTTGCCGCGCAGGGCCAGGGCCGCGCCGGGGGGCACGTCGGCTGCGATCGGCATCGCCTCGGCGCGTGGCACCAGCGCGTATTCCGCGAAGCCGCCGAACTTGCCGACCGGCGTGGCGCAGGCCACGCGCATGCCCGCGCCTTCGCCGCTCACGATGGTGCCCACGACCTCCACGCCCGGCGTGAACGGCAGCACGGGCTTGGTCTGGTACTGGCCCTTGATGGCGAGCGTGTCCAGAAAATTGAGACCCGCCGCCTCTACCTTCACCAGGTACTGATCGTCCGCAGGCACGGGCACCGGCATTTCGACGAGCCGCATCTGCCCCGGATCGCTGAGGGCCTCGACCCGCCAGGCCCTCATCGCAGCGCGGCCCGGCCGTTGGTCAGCACGAGCACGTCGCGCTCCACCACGCGCGCACGAAAAGCGATTTCGCTTCCGTCGCGCCAGCCTTCGAGGCGGATGGTTTCGCCGGGATAGACCGGAGCCGACAGCCGCGCGCGCATGGCCGACAGCCGCGTTGCATCGAAGTCCGCAAACGCTGCGACCAAGCCGCGCCCGGCAATGCCCCAGGTCGCGAGTCCGTGAAGAATGGGCCGCGCAAACCCGGCCTTGGCGGCGAACGCGGGTTCCGCATGCAACGGGTTGGTGTCGCCCGACAGGCGGTACAGCAAGGCCTGGTCGGCGCGCGTGGGCAGGTCGAGCACGAGTTCGGGCGCCGACTCGGGCATGGGGGCCGCGGGCGGCGCGGCTTCGTCGGCCTGGCCGTCCGCCTTGGAGAAGCCGCCGTCGCCGCGCAGGAAGTAGACGCTCTCGACCGTGGCCAAGTGCTGTTGCCCGGCGCCGAAGAGCGCCTTTTCCACATGCAGGATCGCGCCCTTGCCTTCGCCCTTGTCGACCACCCGCGTGACGTGCGTGCGCCCGACCACCGTGCCCGACGGCGGCAGCGGCGCATGCAGGCGCACCGACTGCTCGCCGTGCACGAGTTTCATGAAGTCGATGCCGATCTCCTTGCGCTCGCGCATCCAGAAGCCGGGCGAGGCCAGCACGGCGGCCATGGTGGGCAACGCCATCAGGTCCTTCTCGTAGACGAAGCGCAGCTGCTTCTCGTCGAGCGGGTCGGCGCCCAGGCCGAGCCCGAGGGCGTAGAGCATCGTGTCCTTGGGGGTGTACGCGTGTTGCACGTCGCCGGAGTGCCAGTCGCGTGCCTTGCGGTAGTCGAGCATCGGTTGTTCCTTGTGTTTCAGTTGGGGGGTCGATGTCGGGTTCAGGGGGCAGCCGCCGGCCAGCGGAACTGGGCGGGCTCTCGCGCGGCGAAGCGGCGCACTGATTCCTTGGCGTAGTCGCTGCTGGAAGCCAGCGCCTGGCCCGCCGACTCGATCTCGAGCATGGTCGGCAGGTCGCTTCCGAGCGAGCTTTGCAGCGCCCGCTTCGAAACGCTCATGGCCACGGGTGAAGCCCCGGCAAAGCTCTGCGCGATGGCGCGTGCACGCGGCATCAGGCCCTCCGCGGAAAGCACCTCCATCGCGATGCCCAGGCGCTGCGCCTCGGCGGCGTCGATCTCGCGCGCGGAGAAGATCAGCTCCTTGGCGCGCTGCAGGCCCACCACGCGCGGCAGCGTGTAGTAGGCCCCCATGTCCGGCACCAGGCCGATGCGCTGGAACACCATGCACAGCCGCGCGCGATCGCTCAGCAGCACGATGTCGCACATCAGCGCGATGCTGAAGCCGGCGCCGAAGGCCACGCCGTCGACCGCCGCGATCACCGGCCGGTCGAGCGCCATCAGCTCGGTGCAGATGCGCGTGTAGCGCGCCATGCCGGCGCGCCGCTGCTCGGGCGTGCGCGGCCCGCCCTCGCCCATCGCCTTGACGTCGCCGCCGGCACAAAAGGCGCCGCTCGCGCCCGTGACCACAAGCACGCGCACTGCGTCGTCTGCGCGAATGCGCGCCAGCAGGTCCCCGAGCTCGTCGGCCATCTCGGGACTGATGGCGTTCTTCGATTCGGGCCGGTTCAGCGTCAGCGTCGCGATGCCGTCTTCCACGGCGTAGGTCAGCGTCTTCATGCGGTGGGCTCCTCGAGCACCGAGATGGGGGTGCCGTCGACCATCACGTCGCAGTACTCCGACATGCTCAGCGCCGTGCGCCCCTCGCACCGGTAGGTGGTGATGCCTTCGGTGATGCGGGTGTAGGCCCCCGGCTCGCCGCTGGCGCTCTTGTGGCGCAGGGGCACGAGCGCGCCGACCTCGCCTTCCAGCGTGTAGCTGCGCTCGGCGGTGCGCACCTGCGCGGTAAAACGCACCGGGTAGTACTTGTCGTCGTAGACGGTGGCGATGCGGCCTTCGATCACCGGCTCGTAGCGGCCGTTGCGCAGCACGTTGCCGCTCACGTTGTTGGGCCGGCCACCGCGCTGCCCCTTGACCGACAGCAGCACGCCGAAGTCGCGGTCGAAGGTGACGGGCAGCCACTTGTACCAATAGAAGCTGTGCCAGTGGCGCGGCCCCCACGACTTGTCGCGGTAGCCGAATCCGTCGATGGGATAGCGCTCGCCGTCCACCGTGATGTGGCCGCGCACCGCCATGTTCTGCTCGGTGTGGCCGCGGTAGACCGAATGCTCGGGGTCGACCTCGAGCCGGCTGCCGTCGAGCGCGACGATCTCGCCGCCGTGCATCGGCGAGATGCCCTCGTAGTCGAGCGCGATGGTCGCGGGACGCTTGGGGTAGCGTTTGAAGGCGCTGCCGGGGTCGGCCATGGCGTGCGGGTCGTCCATGATCAGCAGCTCGCCCTCATAGCTCACGCGCAGGCGCTTGAAGGGCTCGAGCACCTCGAAGCGCAATCCGCCCGCGTTCATCGCCTCATTGTGGGCGATGGTCGGGCGGCCGTACATGAAGCCGGCGCGGCCGTCGGGCAGGTAGACGCAGCAGCTCATCTCCGCATGGCCTTCGTTCGGCCGGTTGCCAAGGCGCATCCAGGCGCCGATGCCGCGCGCGGTGTCAAAGGCATTGAAGTACATGCTCTCGTTGTAGTTCCCGGCGGCTTCGGGCGCGTGGGTGTACTCGTCCTGCGGATCGAGGTGCAGTTTGCTGTCGGGGGGCATGTACATGGTCTGGTCCTTGGAAAGTGGGAGGGGTTCAGGGCGCGGCATCGCTTCAGTGGAGCTTCGGCAGTCGACGAGAAGCCGCGCGCAGCCGCTGGCGCGCTGCAGAGGCAGGCGTCGATCGGTCCCCAGCCGCGCTCGATCTCCTCGAAGGCGCACCCCAGGCAGTCGGCGCGCTCATGCCGCGGCCGACACCGCCCGCATCAGCCCGAGCGCCATGGTGGCCGTGGCCTCCACGCGGGCGCCCGCCTGCAGCGCCTTGGCATGGGCGGCGTTGCCCTCGAGCGCGCGCTTCTGCACGCCCTGCTGGATGGCGGCGAGACGGAACATGTTGAAGGCGAGGTAGAAGTGCCAGTGCGCGATGCCGTCGCGCCCCGTGCGCTCGCAGTAGGCACGCACGTGTTCTTCCTCGGTCGGAATACCCAGCGCGGCAGGGTCCACGCCCGCCAACGTGCGGTGCGTGCCCAGCGCGAGCCGCCAGGTCATGCAGTGGTAGGCAAAGTCGACGAGCGGGTCGCCCAGCGTGGACAGTTCCCAGTCGAGCACGGCAACGATGCGCGGCTCGCTCGGGTGGAACACCACGTTGTCGAGCCGGAAGTCGCCGTGCACGATCGATGTCTGCGCCTCCTGCACCGGGATATGGGACGGCAGCCATTCGATCAGCTGCTCCATCGCCTCGATGCGCCCGGTTTCCGTCGCCCGGTACTGCCGGCTCCAGCGCGCGACCTGGCGTTCCAGGTAACGGTCGGGCTTGCCGAAGTCCTCCAGGCCGATGCCGCGCCAGTCGAGCGCATGCAACGCGGCGATCACGCGGTTGAGCTCGGCGTACATGCGCGCACGCTCGGCCGGCGCGATGCCCGGCAAGGTCTGGTCGCCGAGGATGCGGCCCTCGACCCACTCCATCAGGTAGAAGCTGCTGCCCAGCACCGCATCGTCTTCGCACAGCGCATGCACGCGCGGCACCGGCACGGCGCTTGCGGCCAGCGCCCGCATCACGCGGTACTCGCGGTCGACGGCGTGGGCCGACGACAGCAGTTGCCCCGGCGGCTTGCGC
Source organism: Variovorax pasteuri (assembly GCF_051216435.1). Classification (NCBI taxonomy): domain Bacteria; kingdom Pseudomonadati; phylum Pseudomonadota; class Betaproteobacteria; order Burkholderiales; family Comamonadaceae; genus Variovorax; species Variovorax pasteuri. The sequence goes on along the minus strand of NZ_JBPJZS010000004.1, from coordinate 527,509 downwards.
CGCAGCACATAGCGGGCATCGCCGGCCTGCACGCCGAAGGTCGGGTTCGACTGCCCGCCGTCGAAGCGGCTGACATGCAGCGGACCCGCGAAATCGGCCACGTTGGCGCGGATGAAGCGCGCGAGCGCGTCGGTGTCCAGGTCTTGCATGCGGGTTCGCGCCTAGAAGAAAGCCGCCGCGCGCGCAAGCTGCTGGCGGCACTCGGCCACCATGCGCTCCAGCAGCGCGGCGCAGGTCGGCACGTCGTCGATCAACCCGATCACCTGCCCGGCCCAGACCGGGCCAGCATCCACTTCGCCGGATTCGAGCGCGGCCTTGCCGCGCGCGCCAGACACCAGCGCGCGGACGTCCTCGAAGGCGCAGCCGCCGGGGCGGCGCTCGGTGGCGACGACCTCTTGCGCCACCGCGTTGGCGAACACACGCGCGGTGTTGCCCATGCTGCGGAACATGAGGCGCGTGTCGCGCTCGCTGCCCTTGACCAGCGCCTGCTTGATGGCGTCGTGCACCGGCGCCTCCTGCGTGCAGACGAAGCGCGTTCCCATGTTCACGCCCTCGGCGCCCAGCACCAGTGCAGCGGCCATGCCGCGCCCGTCCGCGATGCCGCCCGAGGCGATGACCGGAATCTTGAGCGCGCGCGTTGCCGCAGGAATGAGCACCAGCCCCGGCACATCGTCCTCGCCCGGATGCCCGGCGCATTCGAAGCCGTCGATGCTGACGACGTCCACGCCGCGCTTTTCCGCCGCCAGCGCGTGGCGCACCGAGGTGCACTTGTGCAGCACGGCAATGTGGTTGCGACGCAGAAGATCGACCACCTCCGCCGGTACGTTGCCGGCAGTCTCGACCACCTTCACGCCGCTCTCGACGATGGTCGCGAAGATGCGCTCGTACGGCGGCGGGTTCACGCTGCGCAGCATGGTCACGTTCACGCCGAAAGGCTTGTCCGTCATGCCGCGGCAGCGCTCTATTTCGCGCGCCAGGTCTTCCGGCGTGGGCTGCGTGAGCGCGGTGAGCATGCCCAGGCCGCCTGCATTCGAGACGGCCGAGGCCATCTCGGCGCGGCCGACCCACTGCATGCCGCCCTGCACGATCGGGTAGCGGATGCCCAGCAGTTCGGTCAGGCGGGTCTTCATGGCCGCGCGCCTACAGGCTGATGTGAAAGCCGCCGTTCACCCCCAGGTGCTGCCCGGTGATGTATGAGGCGGCATCGGACATGAGGAAGCACACCGTCTTCACCACCTCCTGCGGCGTCGACCAGCGGCCCAGCGGAATCTGCGCCAGCATGCCGTCGCGGAATTTCTCGCCGCGCACCACCTCGGTCATCGGCGTCTCGACCACGCCGAAGCAGATGGAGTTGGTGCGGATGTTGTACTTGCCCCATTCGCGCGCCGCCGTCATGGTGACGCCGAGCATGCCGGCCTTGGCGGCCGCGTAGTTGACCTGCCCGATGGAGCCCTTGCGGCCCGCGTCCGACGAAATGTTGACGATGGCGCCGCCGCTCGCGTCGCCGCTCTTCGCACGCGCCACCATGTGGCGGCCCACGGCCTGCAGCCAGAAGAAGGTGCCGGTCAGGTGCACGTCGATCACGTCCTGCCACTGCTGCGCGGTCATCTTCTCGATCATGGCGGGCCGCGTGATGCCTGCGTTGTTGACCAGGCCGTGCACGCCGCCGAAGCGCGACACCGCCTCCTCGACCGCGCTGGCCGCCAGCGCCGCGTCGGTGACGCTGCCAACGACCTGCTGCACACGGGCCGCGGGCAGTTCGGCCATCGCGGACTCGAGCGTGTCGGGATTCAGGTCGACGGCGACCACGTTGCCTCCCAGGTCGACGACCAGTTCGGCAATGGCCTTGCCGATGCCTTGCCCCGCGCCAGTGACGACGATGGTGCGGCCTTCAAGGGTGACTAGATTCTGCATGGAAATCCCATTTCTTCGTTTTGGTTGAACCAATGATATTTGGATTGCGCTTACGTATCAAGCGCATGAAGCGAACCAGGCGCATCGAACGGCTCACGCCGCGGCGCGCAGCGTTTTTGCGCGCTCGGCGTCCTGCAATTGGCGCCAGGCGATCTTTCCAGTGGGCGACTTCGGCAGCTCCGCCACGAACTCGACCAGGCGCGGGTACTTGTAGGCCGCCATCCTGTTGCGGGACCATTCGATGATGTCGGCCTCGCGCACGCCGGCTTGCGGGTTGCGCAGCACCACCACGGCCTTCACCGTTTCTCCGCGGTAGGCATCGACGGCCGCGATCACGCACGCCTCCGCGATGGCCGGGTGCTCATGCAGCATCGCCTCCACCTCGGCCGGCCAGACCTTGTAGCCCGAGGCATTGACCATGCGCTTGAGCCGATCGACGATGAAGAAGTAGCCCTCGTCGTCGCGCCGCCCCAGGTCGCCGCTGCGCACGAAGCGCTTGCCGTCCAGCGCCACGGTGGCCGTGCGCGTGGCCTCCTCATTGCGCCAATAGCCGACGAACACCTGCGGCCCCGCCATCACGATCTCGCCCACCTCGCCCGGCGGCAGCTCGGCCAGCGTGTCGGGATCGATGATGCGCAGGTCGGTGTTGAACAGCGGCACGCCCAGGCACTGGCGCTTGAACGCGGCCGGCGGGTTGCCCGAGACGTGCGCGGTTTCCGAAAGGCCGTAGCCCTCCAGAAAGTCCAGCCCCGTCAGCGCCTTCAGGCGCTCGCCCACGGCCTCGGGCATGCCCGCCCCACCGCCGCCAATGCGCCGCACCGAGCTCAGGTCGTACTCCGCGAGGCGTGGGCTCGAAAGAAAGTCGATCACCATCGTCGGCATCGCCGTCCAATGGCTCACGCGATGGCGCGCGATGAGCGCCGCGGCCTCGTCGCGGTTCCAGCGCTTCATCAGCACCAGCGTGCCGCCGCCATAGATGGGCGCATTCATCAGGTTCTGCATGCCCGTGATGTGGAAGTACGGCAGCGCCACCAACTGGACCGAATGCGGCACCAGCCCCATCCAGTGCGCCACGATCACGGTGCTGGCCGTGAGCGTGCGGTGGGTGTGCATGCAGCCCTTGGGCGCGCCGGTGGAGCCCGAGCTGTAGAGGATGAGCGCCAGCGCGTCCGGCAGATGCTCCAGCGGCTGCAACGGGCCGGAGGCCGCGGCCAGCACGCGGCGCAGGCCGATCGTGCGCGACGGACCTTGCGCGGGCTCGGGCTGCACTTCGGCCGGGCCGGGGTTGCCCACCACGATCACGCGGCGCAGCTGCTGCGCGGCTGGCGCGGCCAGCAGCTCCGCCACGTTGTCGGCGCTGCAGAAGGCCGCCACCGCACCGGTGTCGTGGAGGTAGTGCGGCAGCTCGTCTCGCTTGTTCATCGGGTTGACGGGCACCACGACCGCGTTGATGCGCAGCACCGCGAAGTAGGCCGCGATCCAGCCGCGTCCGTTCTGCAGGTAGATCAGCACGCGGTCGCCGCGTTGCACGCCCAGCTCGTTCTGGAGGAAGGCGGCGATGCGCTCGACCTGGTCGGCCAGCTCGGTGTAGCTGAGGCTGCCGAAGTCGTCGGCCAGCACCGCCCGCTCGGGGTAGCGCATGGCCGACACCAGCAGGTTGGCGCACAGGTTGGTGGGGGGAATGTCGATGTCGCGCGGCAGGCCGTGCGGCCACGTGCTCAGTTCATGCGGGGTCATGTTGCCTCTTCTTTGCGGTACTTTTTCCGCTGATTTTTTTGATGTTTTTTTCCGTGCTTTTCGCAGCGCCCGTGGCAAAGCGTTCACGCAGCAGCTTCTTCTGCACCTTGCCCATCGCGTTGCGCGGCAGCTCCTCGACGAAATGGACGGCCTTGGGCACCTTGAACGCGGCCAGGCCGGACTTCACCGCCCGCACCACGTCCGCAGCCTGCGCCACCGCCATGCAATCGATCGACGTGTCGCGCACCACCACGGCGACCACCGCCTCGCCGAAGTCCGGATGCGCCAACCCGATGACGGCCGACTCGCGCACCCCCGGCAGCGCGTCGATGACCTCCTCGATCTCCTTCGGGTACACGTTCAGGCCGCCCGAGATGATCAGGTCCTTGTCGCGCCCGACGATGGTGAGGTAGCCGTCTTCGCTCAGCCGGCCCAGGTCTCCGGTCTTGAAGAAGCCGTCTGCCGTGTGCTCCTCGGCGGTCTTTTCCGGCAGCCGCCAGTAGCCGGCGAAGACGTTGTCGCCCTTCACCTGGATCTGCCCGGTTTCGCCCGGCGCTGCCAGCGCGCCCTCGGCATCGACCACGCGCAGCGACACGCCGGGCAGCGCGCCGCCCACCGTGGCGCATCGGCGCTCCCCGCGGTAGGGGTTGGAGGCGAACATGCCGCCCTCGGTCATGCCGTAGCGCTCGAGGATGGTGTGGCCGGTGCGTTGCTGGAACGCGCCGAAGGTGTCGGCCAGCAAGGGCGCCGAGCCCGAGACGAAAAGGCGCATGCCGCGGCATGCATCGGCATCGAGCCCGGGCTGCGCGAGCATGCGCACGTAGTGCGTCGGCACGCCCATGCAGACCGTGCTCGCCGAGAGCAGCGCGACCGCGCGCGCGGCGTCGAAGCGCGGCTCGAACCTGATCGCGCTGCCGTTCCACAGCGCGCAGTGCAACGCGACGAACAGCCCGTGGAAGTGGTAGATCGGCAGGATGTGCAGCAGCACATCGCCGGGCTCGAACGCCCAGGACCGATGCAGCGTGCTCACGCCCACGCCCAGGTTGCGATGCGTCAGCATCGCGCCCTTGGGCCGCCCCGTCGTGCCGGAGGTGTAGAGGATCGCCGCAAGGTCGTCGGCGCTGCGCTGGACGATGGCCGAGCGCGGCAGCTGCCGGGCCGCGGCCCGCGCGAGTTCGCCCTCGCCGTCGTCGTCCAGCTCCAGCACATGGGGCACGCCTGCCGCCGCGGCCAGCGCACGCCCTTGCGCCGCGCCCTGCGGTCGCACCACGAACACATGCGGCTGCGCATCGCCCAGCAAGTGGGCCAGCTCACCGCTTTGGTACGCGGGATTCATCGGCAGGAAGACGCAACCGGCGCGCAACGCGCCCAGGTACAGGAAGACAGCCGACGCCGACTTCTCCACCTGCACTGCGATGCGATCGCCGGGTTGCGCGCCCAGCGACGTGAGCAGGCGCGCATAGCGCGCGCTTTCTGCCTTCAACTGGCCGTAGGTGTAGAGCCGCCCGCCTGGCAACACCATGGCGGGCGCGCCGTCGTCGTGCGGAAAGCGCTGCTCGAACTGGGCGTAGAGATTCTGGTTCATCGCCGAACGCGTTTTCGTCTTGATTTAATTTGGTTGAACCAATGATAATGACGACACCGATCCAGCGTCAAGCACGGCGAGACGCCGGGACCGGTCGATTCATGGTCCCGCATCGGGAAGAACACGGAGCAATCAATGAGCATCAAACGACAGGCCTGCATCGCGGGCGCTTTCGAACATCCCACGCGCAAGGCGCCCGACAAGACCGTGGCGCAGCTGCATGCCGAATGCGCGCGCGGCGCGCTGGCCGACGCCGGTCTTTCGCTGCAGGACGTCGACGGTTATTTCTGCGCAGGCGACGCGCCCGGCCTCGGGCCGCTCAGCATGGTCGACTACCTCGGCCTGAAGGTGCGCCATGTCGACAGCACCGACACGGGGGGTTCCGCCTACCTGGTCCAGGTCTCCCATGCAGCGCAGGCGATTGCCGCGGGCAAGTGCAACGTGGCGCTCATCACGCTGGCCGGCCGCCCGCGCAGCGAAGCCAGCGCCGTGGGCACCGGGCCGCGCAACGTCACCGCGGCCACGCCGGACGTTCCCTGGGAAATGCCCTACGCCCCCATCACGGTGAACATGTACGCGCTGGCCGCCGCGCGCCACATGCACGAGTTCGGCACCACCAGCGAGCAGCTCGCATGGATCAAGGTGGCCGCGGCCGCGCATGCGCAATACAACCCGAACGCGATGCTGCGCGAGCCGGTCACGGTGGAAGAAGTGCTGGCCTCGCCCATGATCTCCGACCCGCTGCACAAGCTCGACTGCTGCGTGGTGAGCGACGGCGGCGGCGCGCTGCTGGTGGTGCGCCCCGAAATCGCCCGTTCGCTGAAGCGACCGGTCGTCGCCGTGCTCGGCGCGGGCGAGACCGTGAAGGGTCAGGCCAACGGGCAGGTCGACCTCACGTACTCGGGCGCGGCCGTGTCTGGCCCCATCGCGTTCGCCGAGGCGGGCGTAACGCCGGCCGACATCCAGTACGCGTCGATCTACGACAGCTTCACCATCACCGTGCTGATGCAGCTCGAGGACCTGGGCTTCTGCAAGAAGGGCGAAGGCGGCAGGTTCGTGATGGACGGCAACCTCATCTCGGGCGTCGGCAAGCTGCCCTTCAACACCGACGGCGGCGGCCTGTGCAACAACCATCCGGCCAACCGCGGCGGCATCACCAAGGTGATCGAGGCGGTGCGGCAATTGCGCGGCGAAGCGCACCCGAAGGTGCAGGTGCCCGACTGCCGCCTTGCACTGGCCCAGGGCACCGGCGGCCTGCTGGGCTCACGCCACGGCAGCGCCACACTGATCATGGAGAGAAGCTGAAATGACCACGATGTACCAAGAGCGCCCGCTGGGCGCGCCCATTGTCGACGCCGCCACCGAGGCCTACTGGAGCGCCGCGAAGGAAGGCAGGCTGCGCATCAAGCGCTGCACCGCGTGCGCCAGGCTGCACTGGTATCCGCGCGCGCTGTGCCCCTACTGCCTGGGCGATACCGAATGGGTGGACGCGTCGGGCAAGGGCACGATCTACAGCGTGAGCGTGACGCGCCGGGCTGGGCCCATTCCCTATGCGCTGGCCTACGTGACGCTGGACGAGGGCGTGACCATGCTCACCAACATCGTCGACTGCGACCTCGATGCGCTGCGCATCGGCGACCGGGTCGAGGTGAGCTTCAAGCCGGCCGAAGGCGGCTTTGCCGTGCCGATGTTCAAGCCCGCCTGAGCGCAGGCACACGACAAAAGGGCCGCGATGTTCGCGGCCCTTCTCTTTTTGCTGCTGCGCCTGCGCGGGGCGCCTATTCGGACTTGATGTCGGCCTCGCGGATCACGCTCGTCCACGTGCCGTATTCCTCGGCGATGCGCGCGCCGAGCTGCTCGGGCGTGCTGCCGGTGGCGGAGGCGCCTGCAGTCTCGAACTTCTCCTTGACCTCAGGCAGCGCGAGCGCCTTGACGATGGCGTCGTTGAGCTTGGCCACCACATCGCGCGGCGTGCCGGCGGGCGCGAACAGGCCGAACCAGACCTCGGGGTTGAAGCCGGCCAGCGTGTTCGCGATGGGCGGCGCGCCCGGGGCCAGCGGCGACGGCTGCAGCGACGAAACGCCGAGCAGCCGCACCTTGCCGTCCTTGATGAACGCGTTCATCTGCGACGAACTGGTGCTCAGCAGCACCTTCGACTCGCCGGTCAGGATGGCCTGCGTGGTCGGCGCCTGGCCCTTGTAGGGAATGTGGGTCATGCGGATGCCCGCCCTGCGGCTGAACAGCTCCGTCGCCAGGTGGCCGAACGAGGCCGGGCCGGCGGTCGCGAAGTCGAGCTTGCCGGGGTTGGCCTTGGCGTAGTCGACAAGCTCCTGCACCGACCTGGCAGGCACCGACGGGTTCACCACCAGGATCATCGGCTGCAGCGAAACCAGCGAGACCGGCGCGAAGTCCTTCAGCGGCGCGTAGTCGGCGTCCTTCGACACCTGCGGCGAGATCACCAGGCCGTTGTTCGGGAACAGCAGCGTGTAGCCGTTGGGGGCCGCCTTGGCCACGAACTTGGTCCCGAGCACGGCCGAGGCCCCGGCCTTGTTCTCGATGATCACCGGCTGCTTGAGAAATCGCTGCATCGGCTCCTGCAGCACCCGCGCCAGCACGTCGGTGGTGCCGCCCGGCGGGTACGGCACGATGATGGTGATCGGCTTGTTCGGAAAGCTCGAGGCCTGCGCGATGCAGGCCTGCGGCAGCGCCATCGCGCCTGCGGCCAGCAGAGCGGTCCACAGCAGCCTGGCCTTCGCCTTGGCATTCACCTTTACGTTCACCCTCAGCTTGAGAAAACGCTTCCATTCGATCGTCGGCATGCTTGTCTCCTTTTCTTTTTTCACGAAAGCTCGGAATCACCCGTGCACGTGCAGCGTGCGGCTTTCCCGCAATGCGGCGACGCGCTCGTCGCTCAGGCCCAGCAGGCTGCCGAGCAAGGCCGGGCCGTCACCACCCAGCGCCGGCACGCTGTTGCGCGCATGCGCCGCGGTGCGGGCGAAGCGAAAGGCGGGGTTGGGAACCTGGAACGGTCCCGAGCCGTCGTCGATGGTCTGGAACGCGTGCCGCTCCTGCAGCGGCGGCAGCTGCATCGCCTCGCGCACGGTGAAGTAGCGCGAGCACGGCACGCCGGCCGCGTTCATGGTCGCCTCGCATTCGGCCGCGCTTTGCGAGCCGGCCCAGTCGTCCAGCAGCTGCATCAGCTCGCCCCAGTGGTGCTCGCGGTCCTGGCTGATGGCAAAGCGCGGATCGGTGATCCACTCCGGGTGCCCGGTGCCACGCGCCAGCGCCTCGAAGTTGTTCTGGCTCACCGGCGCGATCAGCAAAAAGCCGTCCCTGGCCTTGGTGGGGCGGTACAACGGCCGGCGGCGCTCGGCCGGAAACTGCGCCTCCTGGCATTCGTACACCAGCATGCCGAGCATCGCGTCCATCAGCGACAGGTCGACATGGTCGCCCTCGCCCGTGCGCGCGGCGCGAAACAGCGCGCTCTGCACCGCCCCGAACGCCAGCGAGCCGCCCAGCACGTCGGCCACGAAGATGCCGTTCTTCAGCGGCCGCTCCACGTCGCCTTCCTGGTAGTCGAGGTTGGCCATGTCGTAGCCGCTGGCCGCGTGCAGCACCGGCGCGTAGGCGCTTCGGCCCGCCCATTCGCCCTCCTGGCCAAAGCCCGAGATCGAGCAATACACCAGCTTCGGGTTCAGCGCCGAGAGCGACGCGTAGTCCAGCCCGAGGCGCTTCATGACGCCGGGACGGTAGTTCTCGACCACCACGTCGCACTTCAGGACCATCTCGCGGATCAGCGCGATCGCCTCCGGCTTCTTGAGGTCGAGCGCCAGGCTCTTCTTGCCGGCATTGAGCTGCGCGAAGTAGGTGCTGCGGCCCTCGCGGCGCGGGGCGCGCAGGCGGATGTAGTCGCCCTCGGGCGGTTCGATCTTGATGACCTCCGCGCCCAGGTCGGCCATGAGCCGGGTGCAGTACGGGCCGGACATCATCGCGGTGAAGTCGAGGACGCGCACGCCGTCCAGGATGCCGGGCTTGGCGGCTGGGGTGTTGCTCATCGCAGGGCCTTCACGCGAGGTTCGATTCGGACACGGCGAGCCCGGCGAGGCGGGACGCGCCGAGTGCGTCGAGGTAGTCGCCGTGGGCGCCGGCATCCTTGGCGTAGCGCTTCAGGTACGCGGCGAAGGCCTCCTCGCTCACGCTGGCCTTCACGTACTCCTTCAGGTGGCGTTCGTCCGCGCGATACAGCGAGGGCGACGACGTGGGGTGCGCACCGTAGGGCGCCTCCACCACCGCATCGACCATCACGCTCGGCAGCTTGGTCAAGTGGTTCGAGCGGCGGATGGTGTCGCTGGACACGATGCGGTCGACCGAGACGATCACATGACGCGACGCCTGCGCGAGCATGGCGTCGAAGAACGGCGTTGCCAGGTACTGCACGTTGCCGTATTCGTCGGCCTGCTGGGCATGCAGCAGGCACACGTCGGGCTTGATGGCGGCCGCGGCCAGCATCTTGCGCTCGCCGGGCTTCGACGGCAGGGGCCAGTAGTGCTCGGGCGTGTGGCGCGGCAGGTCGGTGCCCAGGTCGGGAATGGCCGTCCAGGGCATGTCGCAGACGCCGGCGCGCAGCCCGCCGGCAATGCCGGGGCCGTCGAGCTCGTACACCTTCAGCGTGCCGGCCTCGGCCTGGCGGCGAAAGTGCGGGGCCAGGCCGAACTGCTCGAAGCTGATGAACACGCAGGCGGTGCTGCGCGCGCAGCCGGCGCCGATCAGCATGTCGGGAGCGATGGAGCCGGGCGCGGGCACCAGGTCGAGGCTGCGCACGCCCTTGCGGATGAGTGCACGCACCAGCGCCATCGGCTGCGCGTTGAAGATCCAGCCGCCCAGGCCCACCCGGTCCCCGTCCTTGACGACCGCCACGGCCTCGTCGAGGGAAATCAGTTTGCTCTTGTTGCTCATGAGGCGCCTTGTCAGGGAAATTTGCGGCGAAGCGTGCCGCGGGTGTCTACGTGGGTGCGCAGGAGGTGCAGTTCTTCTGCGGAAGGCATGGCGGTGACGGGCGGCGTGCCGTCGACCCGCATCTCGAAGCCGGTGGCCGCATGGACCTGTTCGAGCGTGACGCCCGGATGCACCGAGCGCACGCGCATGGCCTTGGAAACGGGCTCGAAGTCGAACACGCCCAGCGGCGACACCACGAGCTTCGGGCCGCCCGCGGGCAGGCCGGCCTCTTCGCGGGAGTTGCCGCCTTCCATGTGGCCGGGGCCGCAGAGAAAGTCCACGCGTGGCACGAATGCGCTCTTGTCATGGCGCGTGAGCGCCACGTAGAAGCGCTTGGCCAGCCCGCACAGCGCGCTGATGCCCACGGTGCCGGGGCCGCGCACTTTCGGCTTTGCGTGGTCGCCGACCACCACGGTGTTGATGTTGCCGAAGCGGTCGACCTGCAGTGCCGACAGGATCGCGAAGTCGAAGAAGTGGATCTTCCAGTCGATGAAGTCGATCATGTTCGGAAGGTCCATCCAGGCCTCGGAGGATTCGATGTTCTCCGAGTCGGCCGTGGACAGCAGGTGGTTGCGCACCGGGTTCACCATGCCGCCGGGGCCGGAGATCCACCACAGGCGGGGTGCCTGCATCTTTCGCGCGAGGTTGCAGGCGGCCAGCTGGATGTCGGAGTTGGTTCCGATGATGACTTTTTCGCCATCCTCGAAATCGCGGGCCAGCAGCACGGCGAGCAACTCTCCCGTCGAAGGCTTGTCGTTGTCTTGGGTCATAGGATCCTGGAATCTAGTTTTGGTTGAACCATTGCTAAATGCTAGGAATTCACCCTCGCCCTGTCAAGCGGGATTCGCCCCGGGTGCGCCAAAAAAAAACCGCTCGCGTTTCGGCGAGCGGTCGGGTCGGCGGGCAGCGCGCGCAGGCGCTAGCGCGGCGTTTTCACTGGCGGCTTGGCCGCAGGCCTGGAAGCCGCCTTCGCGACCGGCTTGGCCGGCGACTTGGCGGCGGGCTTTGCCGCGGCTTTGGCGGCCGGCTTCGGACGGGCCTTGGCGGCGGCCGGATCTGCCTCGGCCTCCTGCGCATCGCCGCCCTCGATCTTCGACAGGTAGCTGCGCTGCAGCCGCTTGAGGATGGACTCCATCTCCGCCACCGCGGCGTCCGAATCCCGTGCGGCAAGGTGCTTCACGAAGCGGCGGCGCGACGGCAGCACGTAGGCGTTCTCGTAGTGCCCGACCTGGCCGATGAACTCCGCCAGCACGTTGAGCACGCCGTTCATCACGATCACCATGATCGGATTGCCCGTCATGCGCGCCAGGATGCGGTGGAACTCCAGGTTGGTGGCGGCGCGCGCGGGAAAGTCGTCCTTGCGCGTGGCCTCCTCGGCCGCGTCGATGTTGCTGCTCAGCGCCTCGATGTCGGCCGGCGTGGCGCGTGCGCACGCCTCGCGCACCAGGATCGACTCGAGCCAGATGCGCGCCTCGGTCAGTTGCTCGGGCTGGATGGCGCCCATGTGGTACATGTCCATGAGCCCCGTGGCAATGGCGTCGCCGCTGCGCCCGCTGATGAAGGCGCCGCCCGTGGCGCCCTTCTGCAACCGGATGAGCCCGGCGTGTTCCAGCGAGCGAAGCGCTTCGCGCAGGGTGTTGCGCGACACGCCGAACTGCTCGGATAGCGCGCGCTCCGACGGCAGCCGCGTGCCGACCTTGAGCCGCCCCTGCGACAGCTCGGTGCGTATCTGCTGCGCGATTTCCTCGAAGGCGCGCGCCGAGCGGATGACCTGGAACTTTGCGGCCGACACCGGCGCGGCGGCCGGCGTCGGCGTGGGTTGCGATTCTTTGGCGTTCATGTTGTTTCTCCCGGAGAACCCGTAAAAAGTTGGACCTTTGAGCCAATGATAAGTGCGCGGATTCGGGCTGCCGTTGTTTCCGTACTCCGCTCCAACAATTCACAATGGTTGTACCATTGATGTTTTTCAGGAGAAAACGATGACGCAGCAGGACCTGCCCAGTGACGAAGAACGCGCGATGCTGCGCGATTCGGTGCGTGGCTTCCTGGCCAGGCACTGGCCTTCCTCCACCGCCATGGAATGGGCGACGGACCCGACCCGCGTGAAAGAGGTGTGGCGCCAGCTTGCCGACCAGGGCCTGACGGCGCTCGGCAGCGACCGCAACGAGGGCGTACTGCGCGAAATCACCATCACGATGGAGGAAATGGGTCGCGCCGCCTGCCCGGTGCCGCTGCATCACCTGGCCCTGCTCCACCTGGCCGGCCTGCGCACCGCGGCCGGCGACGAGCACGCGCTGTTCGACGAGGCGCGCACCGGCGAGGCACGCGTGCTGCTGGCGCTCGGCGCCTTCGACGGCGACCGCAGCGCGGGGAGCGCCACCATGACCGACAACACCGTGTCCGGTGAGCTGTCCTTCATGGAGACGGCGGACAGCGCCACGCATTTCGCGGTCGCCGTGGCCGGTCCGGGCCTGGCGCTGGTCGACGCCAGCGCCCCTGGCGTGCGTATCGAAGCCACGCCGGCCATGGGCGCCCACGGCATGAGCCGCGTCACGCTGCACGACGTGCCGGCCACGCTGCTCGATGTGTCGGCCCCGACGCTGTACGACCTCCAGCTCATGACCCGCCTGGCGCTGAGCGCACGCGCCGGGGGCGCGGCGGCGCGCGCCTTCGAGATGGCGGTCGCGTACGCCGGCGAGCGCAAGCAGTTCGGCCGGCTGATCGGGAGCTTCCAGGCCATCCAGCACAAGCTGGCGAACAACCAGATCGCGCTGATGGGCACGCAGCTCACGCTGGCCAACGCCGCGCGGCAGCACGACCTGGGCACCGACAACTGGCGCGTCTTCGCCTCCGCGGCCTGCGCGGCCGCCGGAGCCACGCTGCGCCAGGTGGCCCTCGAGACCCAGCACACCTTCGGCGCCATCGGCTACAGCGAGGAGCACGAGGCGCCGCGGCACTTCAAGCAGGTCCACCTCGATGTGCTGCGCCACGGCGGCGTGCGCCGCAGCAAGGAGGAACTGGCGGAGTACTTCCTGGGCGACGTGCCCCACGCGTTGCCCGAATACGACCTGGGGCCACAAGGCAACGCCTTTCGCGAAGAGGTGCGCGCCTGGCTGAAGGTGCACTGGTCGGGCGAGCGCAAGGCAGCGCACGACCGCCTGGGCTTCAAGCAGCGCGAGTACGACCGCGACTTCGCGCGCGACCTGGGCAAGACAGGCTGGATCGGGCTGGGCTGGCCCGAGCGCTTCGGCGGCCAGGCGCGCGGCGCCTTCGAGCAGCTCGCGTTCGTCGAGGAAATGGAGCGCGCCGAGGCGCCGCGTGCCGGCGCGCCCGTGCAGGCGGCCATGCTGCAGGTGCACGGCACGCCGGCGCAGCAGGACCGCTACCTGCCGCAGATCCTGCGTGGCGAGGCCATCTACGGCATGGGCTACAGCGAGCCCGATTCAGGCTCCGACCTGGCCTCGATGCGCACGCGTGCCGTGCGCGACGGCGACCACTACGTCATCAACGGCCAGAAGATCTGGACCACCACCTACTGGGGCGAGTACATGCTGCTGGCCACCCGCACCGACCCCGAGGCCAGCCCGCCGCACGCCGGCCTGAGCCTGTTCATCGTGCCGATGGACACGCCCGGCATCACCGTCAAGACCTCGACCACCCTGTATGGCGGCAGCTTCGCCAACGTGTTCTACGACAACGTGCGCGTTCCCGCCGACGCGATGGTCGGTGAGCTGAACGGCGGCTGGAAGGTGCTGGTGGGCGCGCTGGCCACGGAGCGCGGCTTCATCGGCGGCGGCATCGTGATGAAGGTGGCGCACGCCTTCGAGCTGCTGTGCGACTACATCCGGGGCGCGCAGCTGGACGGGCGCGCGATGCGGCTGGACCCCTTGGTGCGCGGGCAGATCGGCGAACTGGCATCCCAGATCGAGGTGGGCCGCCAGATGATGATGCACTGCGCCGAACGAGTGGACGCAGGCGAAACGCCGTTGCACGACGCAGCTGCCAGCAAGGTGTACTCGGGTGAACTGATGGAGCGCTTCGGCGAGGTGGCGCTCGACATTCTCGGCATGGAAGGCACCTTGTCCGAAGGCAGCCCGGGTGCCCTGCTGCAGGGCCGGATCGAGCAGAACCTGCGCCATTCGCTGATGTGGGTGATCAGCATCGGCACCAACGAGATCCAGCGCACCCTGATCGCCCAGCGCGGGCTCGGCCTGCCGCGCTGAAGCGGCTCAGCGCGGCGCCTTCTTGCGCTCCATGTCCTCCAGCAGGAGATGCAGCGCGGTCAGGTGCTTGGCCAGCGCCGCGCTGGCCTTGGGCGCATCGCGATCGCGCATGAGGCGCAGCACCTTGCGGCGCACCTGAACCACGTTGCTGTGCGGCGCCTGCAGCTGCGCGATGAGGCCGCGCAATATCTCCGACAGCGCGTCGATCAGCATCACGATCACTTCGTTGTGCGTAGCGCGGCCGATGAGCCGGTAGAACTCGGTGATGAGCGCGCTGTCGCGCACCGGCTTGCCCTGCTTCACCAGTTCGGCAAAGCGATCGATGTCGTCTTCGATGGCGGCAAAGTCGGCCTCGGTGGCGCGCTCACAGGCCAGCTTGATCGCCAGGTCGCACAGCAGGATGCGCGCCTCGGTCACGTCCGACACCGGCACCTGGTTGAGCGCCACCATGTCGCGCACCGCCTGCGTGATCCCGTCGGGGTGCGACTGCTTGATGTAGAAGCCGCCATTGATGCCGGTCAGGGCCTCCACCATGCCTGCCATCTCCAGGCTTCGCAGTGCTTCGCGCACGCCGCTGCGGCTGACGCCGAACTGCTCCGACAGTTCCTTTTCACTGGGCAGCCTGTCGCCGGCGGCAAGTTGCCCGTCGGCCAACTGCTGGCGGATCTGGTCGCAAATGGCTTCGAATGCGCGGCGCATGCGCACGGGTGCAAAAACGGGTGTGGTTTCCGACATGGCTTTTTCCTCCTCTGGGTCACGAACGATGAAAGCGCTGGGCTCGGAGCCGGTAGTGTGCCCTCCCGGGCAGGTGCGGATTGACCATTCTCTCAGATTTAACTATGGTTCAACCAATGGATATTTCAGAAAAACCAGGAGACATCCGATGAACCCATCGCGCCGCCACACCCTCGCCACCGGCCTCGCCATTGCGGGAGCCGCCTCCATGCCCTCGTTCGCCTGGGCCGACCCGGCCTATCCGAACAACGTCATCAAGTTCATCATCCCGACGCCTGCAGGCGGCGGGCACGACACCATGATGCGCGTCATCGGACAAAAGCTCACCGAGTCCTGGGGCCAGCCGAGCATCGTCGAATCGAAGGCTGGCGCCAGCGGGGCCATCGCTGCGGCGACCGTGGCCAGGGCGACTCCCGACGGCTACACGCTGCTGGTCAACTACAGCGCACTGATCAGCAACCTGGTGCTGCAGCCGACCCAGACCTACAAGATGTCGGAGCTCGCGCCCATCAGCATGCTGGCGCTCACGCCCATTGCCATCGGCGTGCGCGAATCGTTGAACATCAAGACGCTGAAGCAACTGGTGGACCTCGCCAAGAGCAAGCCCGGCCAGATTTCCTACGGCTCGTACGGCCCCGGATCAGGCGGCAACTTCGTCGGCGAATTGCTCAACATCGCGGCGGGCATCGACACGGTGCATGTCCCCTACAAGGGCGAAGCACCCGCGCTGCAGGACCTCATCGGCGGCCAGATCGACACGGCGGTGGTGTCACTGGGCGGCGTTTCCCGCTACCCGGGAAAAATTCGTGCGCTGGCGGTTGCAAGCCCGACCCGGTTTTCCTTGTATCCCGACGTGCCCACCTTCGCCGAGGCGGGGTTCCCCGACGTCGTGATGCCGGGTTTCGGTGCACTGTTTGCGCCGGCCGGAACCCCCAAGGCGATCATCGACAAGCTCTCGACGGAAATGGCCCGCATCGTCAAGCTGCCTGACGTCGCGCCCAAGCTGCTGGAGCTGGGCTTCGAACCCGCGGGATGGGGCCCGCCCAAGCTCTCGGCCTTTCTTGCCGAGCAACTGGAGTTGACGAAGAAGCTGGTGGCCACCGGTCGCATCAAGCTCTGAGCGACCGGCTCGCTCAATCGACCCAGCGGCTCGCTTCGCCAATGGTGGCGCGCGTGGTGCGGAACCGGTTCGCGGGGTGCGCCGGGTCTTCGTACCCGAAAGAAATTCCGCACACCACCTGGCGGTCTTCAGGAACATCGAACCAGCGGTGCAGGAACTTCGCGCGCGAGGCGACGGCCGCCTGCGCAACGCTCGCGACGCCCCGCGCCCGGGCGGCCAGCATGAAGTTGCTCACGTACGCGCCGCAGTCGAGCACGCCGTAGGTGCCGAGCACCGCCTCGGTGGTGACCAGCGCCATGTGCGGCGCGCCGAAGAAACTGAAGTTCAGCTCCGCCTGCCGCGCCGAGGCCTCGCGGTCGCCGTGCGCAATGCCCACGCTGTCGTACAGCTGGAAGCCGCATTCCCGCCGCCGCTCGCGGTACACGCCCCGGTATTCGGCAGGCGGAGCGATGTCGAAGGACGGGTCGGCCGACGCCTCCAGCGTGGCCATGGCCTGGCGCAAGCGCTCGGTGGCCGCGGCGCTGGTCACTGCGACCTGCCAGGGCTGCGAGTTGCACCACGAGGCGGTGCGCTGCGCGGCGCGCAGGATGGCGTCGACCACCTCGCGCGGCACGGGCGTGGCGAGGTAGCCGCGGCAGCTGTAGCGCGCGTCGAGCACGGCGTCGAAGGCGGCGGCTTGCGAGGTATCGGCGGTGTTCTGGGTGTTCCTTGTCTCATGGTCCATCGGCAATCCTTCTATGGTTGATCCATTTTAAAGGTTATTGGGCTTTCAGCTTTACAGGCCCGCGTGCCGGAAGCTAGCATTGGTTCTACCAATTTGGTTCTCCAAAGTGGACACACCAGATCGACACCCGTGTCCGCCATGCACCTGTCCCCACAAGGAATCTGCCCCCATGCTTTCCCACGAAGACAACGAAACCCTGGTCCGCGTCGGCGCCGGCACCCCCATGGGGCAGCTGATGCGCCTCTACTGGATTCCCTTCCTGCCCAGCCGCGACCTGCAGGCCGACGGACAGCCGCAGCGCGTGCGCCTGCTGGGCGAAGAGCTGCTGGCGTTCCGCGACAGCGAAGGCCGCATCGGCCTCATCGACCATGCCTGTCCGCACCGCGGCGCGCCGCTGGTGTTCGGGCGCAACGAGGACTGCGGCGTGCGCTGCATCTACCACGGCTGGAAGTTCGGCGTGGACGGCCACGTGCTCGACACCCCGGCCGAGCCCGCGCAAAGCCGGCTCAAGGACACCGTGCAGATCAAGAACTACCCCTGCCGCGAGCGCAACGGCATCGCCTGGACCTACATGGGCCCCGACCGCGACAACCTGCCGCCGCTGCCCAACCTCGAGTGGAACCTGGTGCCCGAGGAGAACGTGTACGTGAGCTTTCGCGTGCAGGAGTGCAACTGGCTGCAGGCGGTGGAAGGCGAGATCGACTCCGCGCACGCCCCCATCCTGCACGGTCGCATCGACCAGCAAGGCGCCATCAGCGACTGGACCGCCAAGAAAGACCTGCGCCCCACCTTCGAGTGCAAGCGCCAGGACTTCGGCATGAGCGTGGCTTCAAAGCGCGTGCTCGACGAGCGCACGCACTACTGGCGCGTGAACCAGTTCATGCTGCCCTTCTACACGCTGGTGCCGCCGCAGTCGCAGTACCCCGAGCTCAGCGGCCACGCCTGGGTGCCGCTGGACGACCACCACACGCTGTGCATCATGTTCTCGTACCACCCGACGCAGCCGTTCTACGAGAAGACCCGCAAGATCTTCGACAACGGCCACGCCGGCCGCGAGACCGGCCACCCGAGCGTGAACGCCTACGCGCCGCGCCCGCCGACCGAGCCCTACGCGAAGTACTGGACCAAGTTCAACCTGCAGAGCGCGTTCCTCTTCAACTACGACGCGCAGACCAAAACCTGGTTCTCGGGCCTGCCGGGCCTGTGGGTGCAGGACGCGGCCTGCCAGTCGGGCGTGGCCCCGATCTACGACCGCTCCAAGGAGCACCTGGGCATGAGCGACACCGGCATCGCGATGACGCGCCGGCTGCTGCTGGAAACCGTGCGCAACCTCTCGGTGCGCCAGCAGCGCCCTCCGCGCATTGAAGATCCCGACCTGCCGATGGTGCGCGCGGTGTCGCTCACGCTGCCGGCCAGCGAGTCATGGAACGATTCGGGGCGCGAGGCGATGACCGCGCGGCTGGGCGCCGACTTCGGCTACACGCCATGAACATGCCCGCTCCCATCGACCTGCGCCTGCGCCAGATCCGGCTGGAGGCCGAGGGCATCGCGTCTTACGAGTTCGTATCGGCCAACGACGCCGCGCTGCCCGCCTTCACCGCCGGCGCGCACATCGACCTGCACCTGCCGCACGGCATGGTGCGCAGCTACTCGCTGGTCAACGCGCCCTCCGACGGGGGCCGCTACGTGGTGGCGGTGCAGCGCGACGCCGAAGGCCAGGGCGGCTCCGCGTGGATGCACGCCACCCCGCGCGTGGGCGACCGCCTGCGCGCCACGCCGCCGAGCAACGACTTCGCCCTGGTGGAAGACACGGCGCATTCCGTGTTCATCGCGGGCGGCATCGGCATCACACCGGTCATGTCGATGCTGCGCCGGCTGCGCGAGCTGGACCGGCCGTGGCGCCTGCACTACGCGAGCCGCTCGCCGCGCGAGACCGCCTACGCCGACGCACTGCGTGCCATGGCGGGCGACGGGCGCGAGGTCGACTTCTGCTTCGGCTCTTCGCGCCTGGACCGGCTCGACATCTCCGCCATCGTGCGCGATGCGCCGCCCGGCACGCACCTGTACTGCTGTGGCCCGGCACGCATGATCGACGCCTTCATCGCAGCCGGCGCCTCGCGGCCCGCGGGCACGGTGCACTTCGAGCGCTTCGCCGCCGCCAGCGAGGCGGCCACCGAAGGCGGCTACGACGTGGTGCTGGAGCGCAGCGGCCAGCGCCTTGCCGTGGCACCGGGCAAGACCATTCTCGACACGCTGCTCGACCACGCCGTCGACGTTCCCTATGCCTGCACCGCGGGCGTGTGCGGCACCTGCCGCACCAAGGTGATCGCGGGCGAGCCCGACCACCGCGACGACTTCCTGAGCGCCGAGGAAAAGCAGGCCAACGACAGCATCATGATCTGCTGCTCCGGCGCGCGCTCGAAGACGCTGGTGCTCGACCTTTGAGCGGCATGCACACCATGGCCACCAAGCTCGACCCCACCACCGAGGCACAGGAACCCACCGGCGGCCAAGGTGGCCACGGTGCCATTGCCGGCATCCTGGCGTACCTGCGCGACCGCCGCCTGCAGCCCGGCGACCGGCTGCCTTCGGAGCGCGACCTGGCCGAACGCCTCGGCGTGGGCCGCAACGCCGTGCGCGAGGCGCTCGCCACGCTGGTCACGCTGCGCATCGTCGAGTCGCGGCCCAACTCGGGCATCTACCTGCGGCACGTGGAGCGCGAAGCCAGCTTCGAGGCGCTGGTGATGCTCACCGACATGGGCGGCACGCCCACGCCGGTCGAGGTGGCCGAGACGATGGAGGTGCGCGGCCACCTGGAGGTGCTGGCCGCCGGCCTCGCCTGCCAGCGCCGCACCGAGGCCGACCTGGAGCGCATGGAAGCCGTGTTGCGACGTACCGAAGAAGTGCTGTCGCAAGACGGGAACATCGCCGCCGCCGACACCGAATTCCACATCGCGCTGGTCGACGCCACGCACAACTCGGTGCTGGTGCGCGTGCTGCATGCCTTCTACCGGTTCACGGGCGAGCGCCGCCAGGCCATGTTCGAGGACACGGCACAAGGCAAGGCCTCGCTGCGCGACCACCGCCGGCTGTTCGAACACATCCGTGCGCGCGATTCGGCCAAGGCGCAGCTTCTCATCCTGCGGCACATGGACCGCGCCCGCAGCTACTGGTCGAGCGTGCTCGGCAACTGAATTGAACTGACCTGACCTGAACCGGCCCACGTATTCACGAAAACAAGGAGACCTCACCATGAAACCCGCATTCCTCCCCCGACGCACGCTGCTGTGCACCGCATGCCTGTGGCTCGCTGCCGGCGTGTTGCCCGCGTTCGCCCAGGGCAGCTACCCGAGCAAGCCGATTCGCATGATCGTGCCGTACGCGGCCGGCGGCAGCACCGACCAGCTCGCGCGTGCCATCCAGCAATCGATGACCGAGACGCTGGGCCAGACCGTCATCGTCGAGAACAAGCCCGGCGCGGGCGGCACCATCGGGGTGGACTACGTTGCCAAGGCCCCGGCCGACGGCTACACGCTGGTGTTCGGCAACACCGGCCCCAACGCCGTGGTCGGGCTGATGCGCAAGGTGCCGTACGACGAGCTGAAAGACCTGCGGCCCATTTCCACCGTGGCCATCACGCCGATGATCCTGGCCGTGCCCGCCGACAGCCCGGCCAGGACGATGAAGGAGTTCCTCGCGTATGCAAAGAAGAACGGCACGTCGCTGAACATCGGCTCGGTCGGCAACGGTTCGCTGTCGCACCTCACGGCCGAATACTTCAACGAGGCCGCGGGCCTCAAGCTGCAGCACATTCCGTACAACGGCGGCGCGCCGATGATGACGGCCTTTGCCGGCGGCCAGCTGCAGGCCGCCTTCGTCACCGGGCTGGACGGTGCCACGCTCGTCAACTCGGGCAAGGTGCGCTACCTGGCGGTGGGCACGCTCAAGCCCACCGAAACGGTGCCGGGCCTGCCGGCCATTGCGGACGACGTGCCGGGCTTCAGGAGCTCGGCCTGGTTCGGCGTGCTCGCGCCCAAGGACACGCCGCAGGACGTGGTCGCCAGGCTGCAGGCGGCGATAAGCACCGCGGTCGCGCGCCCCGAGGTGCGAAGGATGTTCTCCGAGCGCAACGTGGAGGCGCGCAGCAGCACGCCGCAAGAACTCGAAAAGCTCATTCGCGACGAAATGGCGCAGTGGGGCCCGGTCGTGCGCAAAGCCAACATCCAGATGTGAGAACCACCTTCATGCTTGAAAACCTCGAAACCGACTTTCCCGAACACACGCCCCGCCCCGCGGGCGCGCCACAGGCCCTCGAAGGCATCAAGGTGGTCGACTTCACGCACTTCATCGCGGGCCCGTTCGCCACCATGATGCTGGCCGACATGGGCGCCGACGTGCTGAAGATCGAGGCCCCCGGGCGTGGCGACGACTTTCGCCAATACCCGCCGGTGCACCCCGAGCTCGCCCAGGGCGCGCCCTTTCTCTGGTCGAACCGCAACAAGCGCAGCGTGGCGCTCGACCTGAAGACGCCCGAGGGGCTGGAGGTGGCGCGCGCACTGGTGGCCACGGCCGATGTGGTGGTCGAGAACTTCTCCACCGGCGTGATGGAGCGCTTCGGCCTGGACTACGAGAGCATCCGCAAGGCCAACCCCGAGGTGGTGTATTGCTCGGTCTCGGCCTACGGTCGCGAGGGCGCCTTTGCCGACCGGCTGGGCTTCGACCCCATCGCCCAGGCCGAAAGCGGCTTCGTGTCGATGAACGGCTACGCCGACCGCCAGGGCGTGCGCGCGCTGTCGCCGGTGATGGACATCAGCACCGCGATGATGGCGTCCAACGCCATCCTCGGAGCGCTGGTGGCACGCGAACGCACCGGGCACGGCCAGTCGATGGAAGTGGCGCTGTTCGACAACGCCGTGCTGATGACGGGCTACGCCACGCTGCAGCACGTGTTCAGCGGCGCCGAACCCCAGCGCCACGGCAACACCAGCCCCGACACCTGCCCCTCGGGCGTGTTCGAGGCGCAGGACCGCTCGTTCTATATCAACTGCGGCAACAACAAGATCTTCCAGCGGCTGATGGCGCAGGTGATCGAGCGGCCCGACGTGGCCGACGACCCGCGCTTTGCCAACGGACGCGAGCGTTCCGCGCGACGCGAAAAACTCTTCGCGCTGCTGGGCGAGGCCTTTGCGCTGCAGCCATGGTCGCACTGGCAGGCGCGCATGCGCGCGGCCGGCGTGCCGTGCGGCGAGGTGCGCTCGGTGGGCGAGGCGATTCGCTCGCCGGAGGCGCGCGAGCGGCGGCTGGTCACGCGCATTCCGCATCCGGGCGTCGGCTGGGTGCCCAACATGGCGCTGCCCATTCGCTACGGCCGCACGCCCATCGCCGACCCGGTGGCCGCCCCCACCGTCGGGCAGCACACGCACGAGGTGCTGCGCGAGGCGCTCGGCTACGACGACGCCCGGCTGGAAGTGCTGGCGCAGGCCGGCGCATTCGGCGCACCGGCCGTGCGGCACGAGACCGCCGGCGCACCGGCATGACGCAGCGCTCGCTGCGCGGGCGCGTCGCCATCGTCGGCATCGGCGAGACCCCGTACTACAAGCACGGCCAGTCGCCCGACGCCGAATTCAAGCTCGCGCTGAAGGCCATCCTCGCGGCCTGCGCGGACGCGGGCATCGACCCGAGGGACATCGACGGCTTTGCCTCGTACAGCGACGACCGCAGCGACGCATCGCGGCTGGCAGCCGCGCTGGGCACGCACCGCCTGCGCAGCGCAACCATGCAATGGGGCGGTGGCGGCGGCGGGTGCTGCGCGGCCGTGGCCAATGGCGCGGCGGCCATCGCGGCCGGGCTCGCCGACTGCGTGGTGGTGTTCCGCGCGTTGGCCCAGGGGCAGAACGGCCGCTTCGGCCAGGTGCGGGGCGTGGACACCGTCTCCGGTGAGAAGGCCTACCTGATGCCGTACGGCGTGCTCTCGCCGCCGCAACGCTTCGCCATGCGCGTGCGGCGCTTCATGCACGAGCACGGTGTGCGGCAGGAGGCGATGCGCGCCATTGCCATGGCCTCCTACCACCATGCGCAAGCCAACCCGCGCGCCGTGATGCACGGCAAGCCGCTGGACGCGGCCACCTACGAGGCCTCCCGCTGGATCGCCGAGCCCTTCCACCTGTACGACTGCTGCATGGAAAACGACGGCGCCGCGGCCATCGTGCTGGTAGCCGCCGAGCGCGCGAAAGACTTCGCACGCAAGCCCGCCTACCTGCTCGGTGCGGCGACCGGCTCGGGCTACCGCGCCGGGGCCATTCCCCACAACGCGCCGGACTACGCGAGCGCAAGCTTCACCACCGTGGCCCCCGAGCTGTACGCCATGGCCGGCATCACACCCGCCGATGTCGGCGTGGTGCAGAGCTACGAGAACTTCACCGGCGGCGTGGCGATGGCGCTGGCCGAACACGGCTTCTTCCGCCCTGAAGAAGCGAACGAATTCCTCACGCTCGACAACCTGCTCGCGCCCTCAGGCCGGCTGCCGCTGAACACCAGCGGCGGCAACCTGGCGGAGTGCTACATGCACGGCTTCGAGCTGGTGCTGGAGGCCGTGCGCCAGGTGCGCGGCACCTCGACCAGCCAGGCCCGGCGCAGCGATGTGGCCCTGGTGATCGGCGGGCCGATGGTCACGCCGGTGAGCGACCTGCTGCTGGCATCGGAGAACGTGCTGTGAACGACACGACGACCACGCATTACCTGCCGCCCGGCTTGCCGGTTCCGGTGGCGGAACCCGACGGCCTCTCGGCGCCCTACTGGTCTGGCCTGCGCGAGGGCCGGCTGCGCGTGCAGCATTGCGCCGCATGCGGCACCTGGCAGTTCGGCCCCGAGTGGCTGTGCCACCGCTGCCACGCGTTCGACCCGGCCTGGGAAGAGGTGGCGCCGCGCGGGCGCATCTTCAGTTGGGAGCGCGTGTGGCATCCGGCGCATGCGTCGCTGAAAGGGCACGGCGCCTACCTGGTGGTGCTCGTCGAGTTGCCCGACGCGGGCCATGTGCGAATGGTCGGCAACCTGCTGGGCGACCCGATGCAAACCGTGCACATCGGCGCCGAGGTCGAAGGGGTGTACGAGCATCACACCGAGGCGCGACCTGCGTTCTCGCTGCTGCAATGGCGGCTGAGGAGTGCGTCATGAGCGGACCTCTCGCGGGCCTGAAGGTCGTCGAGTTCGCAGGGCTCGGCCCCGGCCCTTTCGCGTGCATGCTGCTGAGCGACATGGGTGCGGACGTGGTCACCATCGACCGGCCGGGCCGCAAGCTCGGCGACCGCACCGACATCACCGGGCGGGGCCGCAGCGTGGTGCTGGCCGACCTGAAAAGCGCCGAGGCACGGGCGGAGGTGCTGCGTCTTCTCGACCACGCGGACGTGCTGGTCGAAGGCTTCCGCCCCGGCGTGATGGAACGCCTGGGCCTGGGTCCCGACGCAGTTGCGGCGCGCAACCCGCGCCTGGTCTACGGCCGCATGACCGGCTGGGGCCAGCACGGCCCGCTGGCGCAGTCGGCCGGCCACGACATCAACTACATCGCGCTGACCGGCGCCCTGCACGCCATCGGCCCCGCCGACGGCGCGCCGGTGCCGCCGCTCAACCTGGTGGGGGACTACGGGGGCGGCAGCCTCTACCTGGTCGTGGGCATCCTGGCCGCGCTGCACGAGGCGAAGCGCTCCGGACGCGGACAGGTGGTCGACGCGGCCATCACCGACGGCGTGAACTCGCTCATGAGCCTGTTCACCACCAGCGCCTTGCGCGGCAGCTTCGTTGAGCAGCGCGGGCGCAACGCGCTGGACGGCGGGGCGCCGTACTACGGCACCTACGAGACCGCCGACGCCCGGTACGTGTGCATCGGCCCTATCGAGCCACAGTTCTTCGCAGACCTGTGCGAGCGCCTGGACGTGGACCCCGGGCTGCGCGACGCGCAGAACGACCGGGCCCGGTGGCCGGCGCTGCGTGCCGAGCTGGCGCGCATCTTCCGCACGCGCACGCGCGACGAATGGACGGCACTGCTCGAAGGCAGCGACGCCTGCTTCGCGCCGGTGCTGGCCCTTGGCGAGGCGCGTGAACACCCGCACCAGGTCGCGCGCGGCGCGTTCGTCGATGTGGACGGTGTGACGCACCCTGCGCCGGCGCCGCGCTTTTCACGCACGCCTTCGAAAATTCAAGGATCGGCACCCTCGGAGGCCCAGCGTGCAGTGGAAATCTGGTCGCGCTGGGACTGATGGAAACGGCGCGTCTGGCGAGCCCCGGCATGGTCGGTGAGCACCGATGCTGAACTGCCTGCTCGGCGTCCTGTCGTGCAGCCTCGACCGTGGACTTGGTCAGCTGTGCCCTAGGCATGACGCGGATTGGCGGACCGTTGATTGCCGGGACGATCGTGCGTAGGTGAGTTGCCGAAGCGGCGCGCGTAGTCCCGACTGAACTGCGCTGGGCTCTCGTAGCCGACTTCGAACGCGGCGCTGGTCACAGACAGCGTGCCAGCGTGCAGCAGGCGGCGCGCCTCCAGCAATTGCAGGCCCTTGCGGAATTGCAGCGGAGATGCCGCGGTGATGGCCTTGAAGTGCTTGTGGAACGCCGATGCGCTCATGCCGACGCTGCGCGCGAGTTCGGGTATCTCGATCGGCGAGCGAAACTCGCGCCGCAGACGGGCGATCGCCCGCGCGATCGCGCTGGCGTGGCTGTCATGGCGGATCAGGTCGCGCAGCATGCGACCGAATGGAACGACTGCGAGCCGATAGTGGATCTCGCGCGTGACCAGCGGGCCCAGCACCGCGGCATCAGCCGGCGATTGCGCGAGCTCAAGATAACGATAAAGCGCGTCGACGAGCCGGTCGTCGCAGGCATGCACCGCCAGTGAGCATGCCGGCGCCGAGGGAAGCGGCGTGTCGGCCGTCGCAGCAATGAGGTCGCGCAGCATGTCCAGCTCGATGTCGAAAAGCAACGCGAGGTAGGGCGTGGCGACTACTCGACCCTGCACGGGCAGATCATGACTGACCACGAGGCATTCGCCGGAGCTCATCCGGAACCTCTGCATGCCCAGCATCAACTCCTTGCGTCCGTGGAGGACCAGGGTTACGACGGGCTCGTAGATCGCAGCTTCGAACGTGCTGGGTCGGGTCTGCCGGTAAATGGCCAGATTCTTCAGCGGTCGCACGTAATCGCTGCTGGCGCCTTCCGGGCGCGGAAGCTGGCGCGCCGCCAGCGCGGCGAGGTCCGTGAGGTTCATGCACGCAGCGTAGCACCGCCCATGCGTTTTCCTCTGCGGGCGAGGAGGATCGAGCAAGGATCGCGGAGCTATCGACAAGCGCGCGAGGGGGTGATTCCATACAGTCACTGCATGACCACATCTCTTATCGTTCACCACCTCGGACGCTCCCAATCGGAGCGCATTGTCTGGCTTTGCGAGGAACTCGACCTCGACTACGCCTTGCGACGCTATGAGCGCCGACAGGACAACCGGATGGCGCCGCCGGAGTACAAGGCATTGCACCCTGCTGGCTCGGCGCCGGTGATCACCGACGGCGCGTTGGTGCTGGCCGAATCGGGCGCGATCATCGACTACCTGATCGCGAACCGCGGCCAGGGCCGATTGGCCGTGCGGCCCGAGCAGGCCGGGTTCGCTGACTACCTCTACTGGTTCCACTTCGCGAACGCCAGCCTGCAGCCGCTGATCCTCCAGGTGTGGTTTCTTGAGCGCAGCGATCCGTCCAAGGAAAACGTCGCGCTGCAGCGTCTGCAGGATCGCTTCGGGCTGCTGTTGTCGACGCTCGATCAGCGGCTGAGCGCGTCACCGTTCCTCGCTGGTGCGACCTTGACCGCGGCCGACGTGATGGCCGTCTTCTCGCTGACCACGATGCGCCTGTTCAAGCCCTACGACCTCTCGCCGTGGCCTCATATCCTGGCCTATCTGCAGCGGATTGGGGCGCGCCCGGCGTACCGACGCGCAATGGGCAAGGCGGATCCGGACTTGAAGCCAGTGCTGGGCGCGTTGCCCTGAGCGAATCCAATCGGGTTTCGCTACTCCGCCTCGATCCCGGCAGCCTTGATGAGTTGTCCCCATTTCTCCAGCTCGCTGCGGCCAAACACTGCCAACTCTTGCGGGCTGCTGCTCATCGGCTCAAGCCCGAGAGCTGAAAAGCGCTCCTGCACGTCCCGATCCGCCAAGATGGCGCGCGTTTCGGCGTTCAATTTGTCAATGACATTTGCCGGCGTGCCACGCGGCGCATAAAGCGCATACCAGGCGAGCAACTCGAAGCCGGGCAGCGTCTTCGCGATCGGCGGCACATCGGGCAGCAACGCAGCGGGCTGCACGCTGCTGATGCCAATGGCCCGGACCTTTCCCGCTCTGACCTGCGGCAGGCCCGTGGCCATGTCGGTGAACATCATTTCAACCTGCCCCGCGATCACATCGTTCAAGGCCTGGGGAATGGTCTTGTAGGGCACGCTCAGCATGTCGATGTGCGCAGCGTGCACCAGCATGGCTCCTGGCACGAGCGTCCCCGCGCTGCCGGAGGCGTAGCTCAGCTTGCCTGGTTTCGATTTCGCCAGGGCGATGAGCTCTGGGAGTGTTTTGGCGGCAACAGAGGGATGGACCACCAGCAACGCGGGTGTGTTGGCAAGGCGGGAGATCGGCGTGAAATCCTTGATCGGGTCGTAGTTGAGCCGCTTCATCAGGCTCGGGTTTGCGGCCTGTGTCGTGTTGGTCGTGATGAACAGCGTATAGCCGTCAGGCGTGGAATGGGCGACAACATCTGCGCCGATGGCGCCATTGGCGCCGACGCGGTTGTCGACGATGAAGGTCTGTCCAAGCTTGCGCGACAGCCGGTCCGCCATCAGTCGGGCGACGATGTCGTTGCCGCTGCCCGCGCCGAAGGGCACGACGATGCGCACGGGGCGCGACGGCCAGGCGGTCGTTTGCGCCGGGGCGTGGCCATTGAGCGCAAGGGCCGCGAGGCCCAGTGCAAGGGATATCGAGTGGCGCCTGTTCATGATCGGTCCATGTCTCTTGTGTTGTTGGAAAGCCAGTCGATGACACGCTCGGCAATCAACCCTGAATTGCGGTCCATCATCGGGAAATGGGAATTGCCGAGGATGCCGGCGCGTGGCAGATCGTCGATGCAGACCGGCACGCCTGCCCGGGTGAGGGTCGCTGCATAGTCGTCCACCGTTTCGCGGTAGCGCGTCCAGACCGGATGGTCGGTGATGTGATCTCCCCACAGGATCAGGTGAGGCGTCGGCCCGACCTGTGCCGACTGCAAAGCCTGAGAGAGCGAGACGCGGGGCGCGCCAGACGGCTCGAGCGCGACCACGGCGGCGACGCTCTCCGGATGTCGGCGCGCGGCCTCCAGCGCGAACCCGCCACCTTGGCTGTGGCCCACGACGACGCAGGTTCCGACATGGGCAAGCAGCGCATCGTAGGCGCGCAATGTGATGTCTTCATGCCCTGCCCAACGCGGCACCCACTGCGACGCAAACGCGTCGAACGCTTCGACTGGAAACTGTTGGTGCGCGTACGTCGTTCGTCGTTTTCCCTCGCTGTCGTAGCTGCCGTAGCTTCCTGGGGGGCCCATGCGGAACATGTCCCATCCCTCGTTCAATGTGCGAAAAAGTGGCGCCTCGGCATAGATCTCCGGCCAGCGCGACCATGAAGAACGGCCCCGTTCGACAGCATCGCAGACATACACGTCGAAGCCCGCGCGAAGGAAATCAGTGAGCCAGCCGTGGCGGCCATCCGGCGTACTCTCCCAGTTGGCACCTGTCATGCCGCCGCCATGCCACAGCAGCACTGGCCAACGATGTCGCGGCTCCGCCTGCAGATACGCCTGAACGTACATCTGGCCGGTCACGTGGTCGCCATTCGGATCGACGGCGCGTGCTGCCCCGTTCTGGGCGAAGCGGCGCATCTCCACAGGCAAACCGCGCAGGTTGCACACGCTTCCCCCTACATGGAAGCTACGGATGCTTCGAAGGCGCAGCGTGTGGTCTTGATCGTATGACATCGCGCCTGATCTCAATTGCGAGCAAACAGCGTCGCCTGATCAATTGCGAAGCAGCGAATGCGCGGCGTCGCGCCCAGCAAACGCCTGCACATCCGGTCAAGCGCGTCCATGAAGACGTCCATGACGGGGGCACTGCGATCATGCCTCGCGCGGTAGTGCACCTCGACGAGCACGGGGGCACCCCGCAGCATCAGCGAATCGCCAAGCAGGGTCAGTTGGACTGCATCGCTGCGCGCATCCATGCAGTTGACGCAGAGAGCTTCGATCTCCTCGGCCATGGCAGCGCACGCTGCAGGCGAAGGTCGTTGGGCGACGAATATTTTGATGATGGGCATGGTGTGAATTCGATTGTGCGGAGGGCTTGTTATTCGGCAAAATTCTCTTTTCTCCACAATCAATGCATGGCGCGCATCAATTACCGTACCGACGATCTGCGGGCCTTGCTGGCGCTGAGCACGACGCACAGCTTCGTGCGCGCGGCCGAGTTGCTTCACATCACTCAATCGGCGTTCAGCCGGCGTATTGCGCAGCTCGAAGCGGCGGTGGGCGGCTCACTGGTCGAACGCTCGACGCGACGGGTGACGCTGTCGCCGCTCGGACTGGATCTCGTGCGCGAGGCCGCCCCTCTTCTGAACGGCCTGGACGAAGCTGTGGAAGAAGCCGGTCGTCGCGCGCGTGGCGAGGCCGGTCGCATCGTCGTGGCCTGCCTGACGACGGTGGCCTATGCATTGCTGCCAACCGTCCTGGTCGAATTCCACAAGCGCTATCCGCAGGTGAGGCTGCAACTGCGTGACGACACGGGCCAGCGTGTCACCGCATCGGTCTTGCAACATGAGGCGGAGTTCGGCATCAGCGTGCTGGGCGCCCCTGCCGCGGATCTGTATGTGGAGCACGTGGCCAACGATCCCTATGTGATCGCTTTTCGAACTGGCCACCCACTGTCTTGCATGCGCGAGGTCGAATGGTCGGCCCTTGCGCAATGGCGTCCAGTCTCACTGCGGTCCACAAGTGCCAATCGCCAGCAAATCGACGAAGCCCTGATGGCCGCCGGCATCGCGCTGCCGTGGTTCGACGAGGTGGAGCATCTTTCCTCCATGCTGGGTCTTCTGCACAGTGGCATATCCATTGCCGTTCTGCCGCGGCTGGCGCTGGACGCGGGAGGCGCAGAGTTGCAGACGCGCCCCCTGGTTCAACCGGACATCGTGCGCCGCATCGGCCTCGTTCGACGGACGGATGCGCATCTGTCCCTGCCTGCACAGGCGTTGTGGGACATGTTGTTCAAGGCCTTTCGAGCGATCGAGACCACGGTGCCTGACTCTGACAAGCTGCGAAGCGGATGACCGAAGAAAAAACTACGGAGAGCTGGAGCGCCGCTTGCTCGGCCTGGAACCAGCAAACAAGCTCTCAGCCTGCTCCAGGAACATGCGGGCGATCGGAACGCGAGGACTCTGCGAGCCCCATATGAGTCCGCTCTTGCGGACAGGTGCGACTCCCGGCAACGGGACACGCTGGATCGACAGGCCACTCGACCAAAGTGCAGACCAGTCGGGCAACAGCGATATGCCGAGCCCTTGGTCGACCATTGCCGCGATCGACATCAGGCCGTTGATTTCCAGTCGCGTATGCGGGGACAGCGCATGCTGGCGCAGATATCGGTCGGCCATCTGTCCCCCAACCACCGAGCGGTCGTACTGAATGAATGGCTCTGTCCGCAGGAGGTCGTGGGCCTCTCGATGGGCCAGTTCGCGAGGGACAACGACGACGAGCGGTTCCTCCATCAGGACGCGCCACTCACAGGTCTTCGGAATGGCGAACTGCGGCTCGACCACGACAGCTGCATCCAGGTCGCCAGTCGCCACCATCCGGCAAAGCTCGGTGGAAGCATTCGACACGACGGAGACCGAGAGGTTGGGGTTGCTTGCATACAGCCTGCGCAGCACAGGAGGTAGAACCGTTGTGAGCGCCGAGACGAAGCTGCCCAACCTCAGCTCCCCCAACTGCACCTTCTCATTGGCAAGCGCCCGGATGTCCCGTTCCTCGCGAAGCATGTTGCGGGCGCTGTCGAAGATGTTCAGGCCCGCAGCAGTGGGCTTCACGACACGCCCCGAACGCCGTACAAGGTCCGTGCCCAGTTCTTCCTCGAGCGCCTTCAGCCTGGCCGCCACAGCGGCAGCCGTCATGTCGAGGCGACGCGCGGCTTCGGCAATCGATCCGCACTCGACCGTTGTGACAAAGCTTTGGAGATAGCGCAAGTCCATGGCAAAGGTAAATCGATGGGTCTCTCGGGGTCTGCTGTGGCACTTTGCGGTGCTTTCGAGGGGCCGGCATGGAACCGCGAAAGCGAGTAAATATTTTAGTCTGAACCAAGCACAAGCAAATTGTTTCCGGCTTTCATGTGATCGACCATTGCTCCTACACATCCAAAAAGGAGACATCGCAATGGTCAGGAAAATCTTCCATCAGGGTCGCCGGAACGTCGTGCTCGCAGTTCTCGCACCAGCACTCGCTGCGGCACTGCCGATGCGAGCTGCCGCTGCCACGTATCCCGACAAGCCCATCACGATGGTGGTCCCGTTTCCGCCAGGAGGCGCAACCGACATCATCGGCCGGGTCATCGCCGCCGAACTTTCCACCGCGCTTGGCAAGCAAGTGATCATCGACAACCGTGGCGGCGCCGGAGGCAACATCGGCGCTCAGGGGGTTGCCAAGGCGCCTGCCGATGGCTACACCCTCTTGATGGGCGCCCTGACCTCCCACGCCACCATCGCCACGTTGGAAAAGGACAGGGTCCGCTATAACCTGGTCAGGGATTTCTCCACGGTCGCGGTGGTCGGCAGCGTGCCGCTGGTGTTCGTCGCGACCCCTTCGCTCCCGGTGAAGTCCATGCAGGAACTCGTTGCCTACATCAAGGCCAACCCTGGCAAGGTCTCGTTCGGCTCTTCCGGCGCTGGCGCTCCTCAACGAATGGCATCGGAAATGCTCAAGACGCAGTACAAGCTGGCGACGGAACACATTCCCTACCGTGGCAGCGGACCGGCGATCACGGACCTGGTGGGCGGACAACTGCAGTTCATGGCGGAAACCGTGCCCGCAGTCCAGCAGTTCATCAAAGGCGGAAAGCTCACGCCCCTCGCCGTGGCCGCTGCCAATCGCGACCCCAACCTGCCGGAGGTGCCCACTACCGCAGAAGCAGGGTTTCCGAATCTCCTGGTCAGCTCCACCTTCGGTGTCCTCGTCCCGGCCGCAACGCCCAAGGACATCGTGCAGAAGCTGAACGTAGAGATTTACAAGGCCCTTCAAAAGCCGAGTGTCCGCGCGCAACTTGCCCTGCAAGGTGTCGCCCCACAAGCCGCCCTGACCCCTGAGGCGGCTCAGGACAGGTTGAAGGCCGAAGTGGCGAAGTGGGCCAAAGTCATCGACGAAGCAAACATCAAACTGGACGAGTAAACAACATGAGCGAAGAACCCAAAGGCCTCAAGAAGGGCCTGACAAACTACGGCGACCAAGGCTTCTCGATGTTCCTGCGCAAGGCGTTCATCAAGGGCGCGGGCTACACCGACGATGCGCTGAACCGCCCGGTCATCGGCATCACCAACACCGGAAGCGGCTACAACCCCTGCCACGGAAACATGCCCCAGCTCATCGAAGCCGTGAAGCGCGGCGTCATGCTGGCTGGTGGGCTGCCGATGGACTTCCCCACGATCTCGGTTCACGAGAGCTTCTCGGCGCCGACAAGCATGTACCTGCGCAACCTCATGTCGATGGACACCGAGGAACTCGTACGGGCGCAGCCCATGGATGCCGTGGTCCTCATCGGCGGCTGCGACAAGACGGTGCCCGCGCAATTGATGGGCGCCGCGTCAGCAGGCATTCCCGCCATCCAGCTGATCACCGGGTCGATGCTGACAGGCAGCCACCGCGGCGAACGCGTCGGCGCTTGCACGGACTGCCGTCGGTACTGGGGCAAGTTCCGCGCGGAGGAGATCGACGCCGAAGAGATTTCCGACGTCAACAACCAGCTGGTCGCAAGTGTCGGCACCTGCTCGGTCATGGGCACCGCCAGCACCATGGCGTGCGTGGCCGAGGCGCTCGGCATGACCGTGCCTGGCGGGGCCTCGCCGCCTGCAGTGACCGCGGACCGCATTCGCATTGCTGAACAAACCGGCGCCCAGGCGGTCGAGCTGGCCCGCAAGGGCCTGACCATCGACAAGATCCTGACGCCGGCAGCTTTCGAAAACGCGCTTCGCGTTCTTCTTGCCATCGGCGGCTCGACCAACGGCATCGTGCACCTGACCGCAATCGCCGGCCGTCTGGGCATCGACATTGACCTGGATGGGCTCGATCGCATGGGCACCGAGACACCTGTGCTCGTAGATCTCAAGCCGTCCGGCCAGCACTACATGGAAGACTTCCACAAAGCAGGCGGTATGGCGACCTTGCTGCGCGAACTCAAACCGCTGCTGAGGCTGGAAGCCTTGACCATCACCGGCCGGACGCTGGGGGAGGAAATCGAATTGGCGGGCAATGGATTTGCCCAGGATGTCGTACGGCCCTTCGACAACCCGATCTATCCGCAAGGTGGCATCGCGGTACTTCGCGGCAACCTGGCCCCCGGAGGCGCCATCATCAAGCAATCTGCCGCGCACCCGGAATTGATGGAGCACGAGGGACGCGCCGTCGTATTCGAGAACAGCGAGGACCTTGCGTCGCGGGTGGACAGCGACGACCTGGACGTCAAGGCGGACGACATCCTGGTGCTCAAGAACATCGGGCCGAAGGGCGCGCCCGGCATGCCGGAAGCGGGCTACATCCCCATTCCGCGCAAGCTCGCGCGTGCTGGCGTCAAAGACATCGTCCGCATTTCCGATGGCCGCATGAGTGGAACTGCGTTCGGAACCATCGTGCTGCATGTCACACCCGAAGCCGCCATCGGCGGTCCGCTGGCATATGTGCGAAATGGGGACCGAATCCGGCTGAGCGTTCGGAATCGAGAGATCTCTCTGCTCGTCTCTGAGGACGAACTGGCGCACCGTGCATCGCAGACCACGATCGTGGAGCCTACGGCGGAGCGCGGCTACCGAAAGCTTTTCTTGCAGACCGTCACCCAGGCCGACAAGGGGGTCGACTTCGACTTCCTCCGCGCGCCTCGGGTCGTGGGCAAAGCACCCGAAAAGTAAGTGCCCGAACGCCGGTGCGGGGCTTCGGGTCACCGCCCGCCGAAAAAATCGCGGAGACATCTGTGCGAGTCCTTCAGAGACTGCGCGCAGGAGTAGCTGCGTCTTCATGAGCTGCCGCTATCGCCCATGGCGTCTGGACTCCGAAGCACGGTGGCCTTATGAGCGATGAAGGGAGACGTCGTTCGAACTGGAGAGCTGACGAGACCCCGGCGGCGATGCTCGCGCCGGGCAAGAAGAAGACGCTCGGCTTCCACACACCCGCTGAGATGTTCACTCGCGGCATTTGGCAGGACGTTGTTCGTCGCATTCGGCACGCTAACGGCCACCGAAGCAATGTGCCCCTCTGATTCGCGAGAATGGCGAGTCCCATGCCTCATCTGATTCTGGAACACGCTCTCGCCGGAAATTCACGCCAGCTCGTAGAAAAGGAATGCGCAAAGCGAGGACGCACCAAGCAGGAATGGCTGCTGTGCTTCGCGTATGTCTTCGCGCTGCTGCTCGCCGGTGGATGCACCACTGCAACGCCTGCTGCGCCAGTGGTCTTCCCGGAAGCATCGTGGGCGACGGCGCCTGAGTCTGCACCGGGCAGCGCCTGCCGCCGCGAACTTGATGCCACCCGCAGCTACCTGCGCACGCTGGACACGACCGCTCTCATGGCGGTGCAGGACGGCCGCGTGTTGTTCAGCGAGGGGCCGGTCCAGAGCGTCAGCATCGTGTTCTCTGTGCGCAAGAGCGTGCTCTCGATGATGTACGGCAAGTACGTGGCCAACGGCACCATCGACCTCGACCGCACGCTGGCCGACCTGGGCATCGACGACGTGGGCGGCTTGCTGCCCATCGAGCGGCAGGCCAGGCTGCGCGACCTGCTCGCCGCGCGTTCGGGCGTCTATCACGCGGCCGCCAACGGCGGAGACGACGCGGCGGCCGCGCCCCCACGAGGGTCGCATGTTCCCGGCAGCTATTTCCTTTACAACAACTGGGACTTCAACGCCGCGGGGACCGCCTTCGAACGCCTGACCGGCAGGAGCATCTACCAGGCTTTCGCGGAAGATCTGGCCACACCTCTGCGGCTCGAGGATTTCGACCTGGCCCGCCACGCACGCAGCGGCGACGCGCGGCGCTCCCAGCACCTGGCCTACCCCTTCTACCTGTCCACACGCGACATGGCGCGGCTGGGTTACCTGATGCTGCGCCAGGGCAATTGGCAAGGCCGGCAGCTCGTGCCGCCCGAGTGGGTCGAACAAATGACGCGGCAGACCACGCCCGCAGCACAGATGCATCCGCCGCACACGGCGCGGCGCGGCTTCGGATACGGCTACTTGTGGTGGCTGCTCGAAGAGCCGCAGGACTCGCCGCTGAGCGGCGCGTACATGGCCTGGGGCGTGCATGGCCAGTACATCCTCGTGGTGCCGAAACGGCAGATGGTGATCGCGCACAAGCGCCAGGTGCCGGTCGCGGGCGACTGGAACGTCAGCTGGGTCGGCCCGGTGGCGTTCCTGCGCGCAGCACGAATGTTGGCCGCAGCACCCTGCCGCGTCGGAGAGCAATGAGTTCGCTGCGCGTGCGACGAAAGGCGGCCATGGGGCGGCGGGTTCAACCGGTCAATGCGGCTGTTCAGATGCGTGAGCAGTCT
The DNA here is from genome assembly GCF_051216435.1 of Variovorax pasteuri. Lineage (NCBI taxonomy): Bacteria > Pseudomonadati > Pseudomonadota > Betaproteobacteria > Burkholderiales > Comamonadaceae > Variovorax > Variovorax pasteuri. The sequence continues at coordinate 491,637 of NZ_JBPJZS010000004.1, read as the reverse complement.
GGTTGGCACGTCGTCAAGGCACGCGTGCGGGTCGTGACCGTCGATCTTTGCTGACTGCACGAGGCTCATGACGAGCGCGGCGCGCTGACCGGCCAGCTCACTGCCTGCAAACCGCCTTGCTTTTGTTCCGAGCGCCCATGGGCGGATCGGATTCTCGCAATGGTCCCGATGAAGTGTTTACGCGCAAGGTAACCCGCACGAGCGCGCTGATCACGCGCCGATGATTTGTGCGCGGGTCAGGCGCCCAGTCTCGGTCGTCAAGCACGGTGCAGCAGGACACCTGTTGCGCAAGAAGAAAAATGCCAATAAGATTCGAACTTGATTTTTAAGTTCGAACATGAAAGACAAGTCCAGTCCAATTCTTCAGTCTGCCTCCAACGACGAGAGGAGTGGCGGCGCGGCGAAGCCGCCGCTGTACAGACGGCTCGCGGACGAACTGGCCCTCCACATCCAGCAAGGCGCATACCCGGTCGGCTCAGTGTTGCCCACCGAGATCGAACTGGCTGAAAAGCTCCAGGTCAGCCGCGGTTCGGTGCGCGATGCACTGCAACTGCTCTCTGAATGGGGCATGGTCGAACGAGCACGCAAGATTGGAACCACGGTCATCCGCAAGCTGCCCGTGACGGGCTATGTGCAGCGCATGAACGGCCTCGGCGACACGCTGGGCTTCGCGGGCGACACGGTCATGCGCATCGATGAGCTTCTCGACGTCGCGGAGCCCGAGGAGCCCGGTCTTGCCGGGGAAACCAGCGCCACAGGGTTCTGGCTTCAGATCACAGGCGCGCGCCATCTGCCCGGGCATCCCGAGGTGTCCACCTGGACGCGCGTGTACGTGAGCGGCCCCCTGTCGGGCATCCGGCCGTTGCTGCTTGGCGAGGTGGACTCGATCTACCAGCTCATCGAACAGGGCTACGGACTGCGTATTTCGCGCCTGCGCCAGAAGGTCACCGCGATCGCGCTGCCGGCTTATGCCGCGAGCGTGCTCAACCTGCCCGAAGGCACGCCCGTGCTCGAAGTGCAGGCATGGCTCCATAGCCAGGACGGACAGCTCGTCGAGTTCGTCCGGTCCATCCACAACCCCGCCCTCTTTTCGATGGAGTTCACGGCGCAGAGCAGCGCCTGAACCCTTTCGCCACCCCCTCAAGAAAGAAAATCCATGAGCCACGTCATCCAGATCCCTTCCGCCGACGGCCAGCAGTTCGACGCCCTGTACGCTGAGGCCGCAGAGCGCAGCGCACCCGCCATCGTGCTGGTGCAGGAAATTTTCGGCATCAACCATGCGATGAAGGAAGCCACGCGCCAGTGGTCCGCCCATGGCTACCATGTGGTGTGCCCCGACCTGTTCTGGCGCCAGCAACCCAACGTCGTGCTGGAACCGCAGACGCCGGGCCATTTCGAACAGGCCTTCGCGTTGATGCAGGGCATGGACGCGCCGCTGGCGCTGGCCGACATCGGCGCCACGCTCGACTGGCTGAAGAGCAAGCTGGGGCATGACCGCATCGTGGTGCTCGGCTATTGCCTGGGTGGGCGGCTGTCGGTACAGGCGGCAATGGCGCACCCCTTCCGTGGTGCTGTGAGCTACTACGGCGTGGGCCTCGAAGAGGTGCTGCCGTCGGCCTCACCCGCCACGCCGCCTTCGCTGCTGCACATTGCAGCCCTCGACCATTTCGTGCCGCCGCCGGTGCGCGCGCAGATCCTGGAGTGCGTGGCCGCCTTGCCGCAGTTCGAGGCCAAGGTCTACGAGGGCTGCGACCACGCCTTTGCGCGCCAGGACGGCGACAGCTTCGTGGCAGCGGCCGCCGCGCTGGCGGAGCAACGCTCGCTCGCCTTCATGGCGCATCACACAGCTTGAGCGGCCAGCCCGCGCGCAGCCCCGAAGCGACGATGTCCATCCCCCCCCAGATTCCCGTGTTCGACGGCGCGGTCGCGGTCATCACCGGTGCCGCCTCCGGCATCGGACGGGCCACGGCGTTGAGTTTCTCGGCACGCGGCGCGCGCGTCGCGTTGATCGACGTCGACGAAGACGCACTGGCCGTGACCACGGCCGACATCCACGCGCAGGGGGGCACGGCGCTCGCATTCGACGCCAGCGTGGCCGACGAGCAGGCGATGCTGGACGTGGCCGCCGAGGTGCGTCGCGTGTTCGGCCACTGCGACGTGCTCGTGAACAACGCAGGCGTGCTGTTGCGCGGCAGCTTTGCCGGCGCCGACGCTCCGGCGCAGTGGCGACGCACGCTCGACGTGAACCTGTCGGGCGCCTTCTACGCCAGCCGCGCCTTCCTGCCACTGCTGCAGGCCGGGGGCGGCTGCATCGTCAACGTGGCGTCGATCCATTCGTGCGTGGCAGTGGAAAACTCCGCTGCGTACACAGCCTCCAAAGGCGGCCTCAAGCAACTGACGCAGGCGCTGGCGCTCGAGCTGGCGCCGATGGGCATCCGCGTCAATGCGGTGGCGCCCGGCAGCATCGCCACCGCAATGACGGCCGTCACGCGCGCCGACGTCGCCAGCACATCGAAATTCCTGGAGCGCGTTCCGCTGGCGCGCGTGGGTGAGGTCACCGACGTGGTCAATGCGGTGCAGTTCCTGGCCTCCGATCTCGCGAGCTACATCACCGGCGTGACGCTGCCTGTCGACGGCGGATACCTCGCCAACTGAACCTGTTCTGTCCTCCCTCCTTCCTTTCAACACCCTCTCCCGAAAGCCACTGCCATGCGAAAGATCGCCCTGCTTCGTGCGTTTGCCGCCACCACCTTGCTCGTCGGGGCGGCCGCGTCGACCTTTGCCCAGGACATCCGTATCGGCTTCCCAGGACCGATCAGCGGACCGGCTTCGTTCCTCGGGCAACAGATGAAGTGGGGTGCCGAACAGGCGGTAGAAGAGATCAACAAGCGCGGCGGCGTGCTGGGACGCAAGGTCGCGTTCATCATGCAGGACAGCCAGTGCCGCCCGGCCGATGCCGTCGCGGCGACGGAAAAGCTGATCTCGCAGGACAAGGTCGACCTGTTGCTGGGCGACCTCTGTTCGGGCGCCACGATGGCGGTCATGCCGCTGGCGGAGAAGGCGGGCAAGCCGATGATCGTCTCGATCTCCACGCTGCCCGAGATCACCGACAAGGCCGGTGTCGGCGGCAACAAGTGGGTGTTTCGCACCGTGCCCGAAGACCGCATGCTGGCCGGCGTGATCGGTGCGCAGCTCGCGAAGAACAAGACGATTTCATTCCTCGCGGAAGACACCGACTATGGCCGAAGCGCGGTCAAGCTGGTGAAGGAGCGTCTGGGCGCCGACACCAAGGTGGCGTCGGAAGACTACGTGAAGAACACCGAGACCGACTTCCTGCCGCTACTTACCAAGTTCCGTTCGAGCAAGCCCGAAGCGCTCGCGATCTTCATGCTCGACCAGCAGGGCTTCAACTTCATGAAGCAGTACACGCAGTTCGGACTGACGATGCCCCTGGTCGCGCGCCCTCCCCTCGTCGCAACGTTGGTGAAGGACCTGCTGGCCACCGGCAAATTCAACGGCTCGTGGACCGTCTACCCCTACTACGACCAGCTTGCTTCGCCGGCCAACGACGCCTTCGCCAAGCCATTCGTCGAGAAGAACAAGCAGGCACCGCACTACGTGGCGTACGGCATCTACGAAAGCATCCTCGTGGCCGCAGACGCCATCCAGCGCGCGGGCTCCACCGAGTCGGGCGCCGTGCGCGAGGCGCTGACAAAGACGAACTACAAGGGCATCCTCGGCCCGATCGCCTTCGACGATCACAACCAGGCACACAACAACCTGATGTTCATGACGGTCGAGCAAGGCAAGCTCAGCGTCAAGGACCTGGTGTCGGGCCGCTGACAGCGGCTCCAGGAAAGGGTCCGCGTCGTGGATTTCTCCTTGCTGTCCCAACTGCTCGCCAACGGCGTGAGCGTCGGCCTGGGTTATGGGCTGGCCGCCGTCGGGCTGGCCCTGGTGTTCGGCATTCTCGAACAGGTCAACTTCGCCCACGGCGAGGTCTACATGGTGGGTGCGTTCGCACTATGGTTTTTCGCTCAGAGCGCGGGACTGCCGTACTGGCTCGCCTATCCGCTCATGGTGCTGGTCATGGCGGCCTTCGGGCTGCTCATGGCCGAGGTCGTGTTCCTGCCCACGCTGCACCGGCCGTTCGAGTCGGTGATCCTCGCCACCTTCGCGGTGTCGATCATTCTGCAGAACCTGGTGCGGCTGGTGTTCGGCGCCACGCCGCAGCACATCGTGTCGCCGCTGGAGGATGTGACCTTCGACGTGGGCGGCGTGCTGCTGTTCGGCCAGCGCATGTTCGTCGCCGCAGTCGCGGTGCTGGCGCTGCTGGGTCTGACGACCTTTCTCAAGCGGACCGAAACGGGCCGCGCGATGCGCGCCATGGCGCAAAGCAAGGATGCCTGCCTGATGGTGGGCATCGACATCCGGCGCATCACTCGTATCACGGCGGCGGCCAGCGCGGCGCTGTGCGCACTCGCCGCAGGCGCAATGGCTCCAATGTTCGATCTCTATCCCAACATGGGCACGGACGTGGTGTTCAAGAGCTTCGCGGTCGTGATCATCGGCGGCATGGGCAACGTCGCGGGCGCAGTGCTGGCAGGCCTGATGTTGGGCGTGGCGGAAAGCCTGGCCGGCGGCGTGCTCGGCGCGGCGTACCGCGACGGCATCGGCTTCGTCCTGATGATCCTCATGCTGCTGCTGCGCCCGCAGGGCATCTTCGGCAAATCGGTCCGGGTTTGACGGGCCCTCATCCACGCTATGTCTCCCTACCTGCTCCACATCGGCATCATGGCCGGCATCTTCGTGTTGCTGGTCCAGTCGCTCAACATCATGCTGGGCTATTCAGGACTGCTGTCGCTCGCGACGCCTGCGCTGTTCGGTATCGGCGCCTACACCTCCACCCTGCTGTCAATGAAGATGGGCTGGGATTCCACACTCACCTTCACCTGCGCAACGCTCATGGGCGCGCTCAGCGGCGTCGCGCTCGGCGTGCCGTCGCTGCGGCTGTCGCGGCACTCGTTCGTGATCGTCACGTTGTCGGCCACGCTGCTGCTGCAGCTGGTGGCCAGCAACTGGATCGATCTCACGCGCGGCTCGCTCGGCATCGCCGACATTCCTTCGGTGCGCCTGTTCGGCGTGCCGTTGGTCACCAAGGGCGCATGGCTGGGCCTGATGGTCGTGCTGTCGGCGCTGGCCATCGCGGCGACCTGGTCGATCGTTTCGTCGCGGCTGGGCCGGGCCATGATCGCAGTGCGCGACAACGAACCGCTGGCCGTGGCGGCAGGCATCGACGTGCTGAAGATGCGGCTCTTCGCGTTCGCATGCTCCGGTGCATTCGCCGGGCTTGCTGGCGCCTGCTATGCACACTACCTGAGCTTCATCGACCCGGGCATCTTCGGCTTCTCCATCTCGGAATCGCTGCTGGTCATGGTCATCCTCGGCGGCTCCGGCACGCTGTGGGGGCCCGTGGTCGGCGCCATTGTCTTCACCGCATTGCCCGAGGTGCTGCGCATGGCGCCTGAGCTCAAATCGCTGCTGTACGGCACCCTGCTCTTGCTCATCGTGCTGTTCATGCCGCGGGGCATGGCGCGTTGGTTCGGACGTCCGGTGACAGGCGGCGCGGGAGCCGGCAAATGAACGTCGCTTCGAATGCCATGCCAGTGCTGTCCGCGCACGGCATCCGCAAGGCCTATCGCGGCATCGTGGCGCTCGACGGCGTGTCCATCGATCTGCCGGCAGGCAGCATCACCGGTCTCATCGGACCCAACGGCTCCGGCAAATCGACGCTGTTCGACTGCATCTGCGGCTTCCAGGCCCGCGACGCGGGCACCGTGGTGCTCGATGGGCAAGACCTCCAGGGCCTGCCACCGCAGCGCATCGCTCGCCTCGGGCTTCGCCGCACGTTCCAGCAACTGCGCGTGTTTCCCGAACTCACGCTTCGCCAGAACCTGCTGACCGCCGCGCAGGCCGCACCCGGCTTCTCGTTCGCGAGCGAACTGCTGCGCACGCCAGCCGTGCGGGCTCACGAGCGCCGCATGATGGATCGCGCGGACCAGATGCTCGAAGAGATCCAGCTCACGCGGCTGTCCGGCACGCTCGCGGGCAGCCTGTCGTACGGGCAGAAAAAGCTGCTCGAACTCGGCATGGCGCTGATGAACGAACCCAAGCTGCTGCTGCTCGACGAACCCATGGCCGGCGTGAACCCCACGCTGGTCGAGGGCCTGAAGGAAGAGCTGCTGCGCGTGAACCGCCGCGGCATCGCTCTGCTCATCGTGGAACACAACCTGAAGCTCGTGTTCGAAATTTCGCAAAGCATCTACGTGCTGGAGCAGGGGCGAGTGCTGGTGCACGGCGCGCCCGACGAGGTGGCGCGCGACGAGCGCGTGATCGAGGCCTACCTTGGCCGCCGCGACCCGGTGACGGGCAACCAGGGAGCACACCTTGACTGAACCCGTCATCCGTATCGATCAGGTCACCGGCGGCTACGGCGACGTGACGATCCTCCATGGCGTCGACCTGAGCGTTCCCGCCGCGTCGTGGACCACCATCATCGGCGCGAACGGCGCCGGCAAGTCGACCTTGCTGAAGACCATCGCCGGCATCGTGCGCTGCCGAACAGGTGCGGTGCATTTCGAAGGGCGCGAGGTGACCGCGCTCGATTCGCTGGCACGCCTGAAAAGCGGCATCGGACTGGTGCCACAAGGGCGCTGCAATTTCCCGCTGCTGTCGGTGGCGGAGAACCTGAAGCTGGGTGCGTTCACGCGCCGGATCACAAAGGCGCAGCTCGACGTCGAACTCGAAGAAATCACGCTGCGCTTTCCGCGTCTGAAAGAGCGCTGGCACACGCTGGCCGGCAACATGAGCGGCGGCGAACAGCAAGTCATGGAGATGGCGATGGTGCTGTTGGCAAAGCCGCGCCTGCTGCTGCTGGACGAACCCTCGCTCGGCCTGTCGCCGCAGGCCATGGGCATGGTTTTTGACACCATCCGAGAGCTAACGACTTCAGGCCTGTCGGTGCTCATGGTCGAGCAGAACGCGCGCCAGGCACTCGAGTGTTGCGATTGGGGCGTGGTAATGGAGCTGGGCCGTAACAAGCTGTTCGACCGGGCCTCCGACGTCCTGGCACACCCCGAGATCCGCCGGATGTTCCTCGGGCTTTGAGCCATGGCGAAGCGGGCTGAGTCGACCCGGGCGCCGACATTGCTCACCTATTCCGCACGCTGCAAGTGCATCACGGGACGGCACTTTGGGCTAGGGTGCACATCGAGCGAGATTGAAGAGGGCGACGGAAAACACGGTGTCGCCGAAGCCGGCAGGCTCGGTCGCGACAAGCGGGTCAGGTTCGCGCGATGGCAATGCCGTCGGCCAGCAACGCCGCACGAATTCGCCGGGCGAACACGACGGCGCCGGGCTGGTCGCCGTGAAGGCAAAGGGTGTCGGCGGTCACCGGCACGTCCACACCGTTGACGGAGCGAACCACACCTTCGAGCACCATGCGCCGTACCTGTGCGATGGCCTGCTCGACGTCCTCGATCATCGCGCCCGGCTGCGAGCGCGGTGTCAGCGTGCCGTCGTCCTGGTAGCTGCGGTCTGCGAAGACCTCGGAACGCACCGCCAGGCCCTTGTCGCGCGCGGCCTGGGCCATGTTCCTGTTCGCCACGAACAACTGCAGCGTCGGATCGACATCGAACACCGCCTGCGCCACCGCCTCGGCGAGCGCAGGCTGCCGCACCGTCATGTTGTAGAGAGCGCCGTGGGTCTTGACGTGGTGCAGCGATGCGCCCTGGGACCGCGCAAAGCCCTGCAGCGCGCCGACCTGGTAGATCACCAGCGCGTAGACCTCGGCGGGGGACATGTCCATCGCGCGTCGTCCGAAACCCTGGCGGTCCGGCAGGCCGGGATGGGCGCCCAGCGCCACGCCATTGGCAAGGGCCGCCCGCACGGTCTTCAGCATGGTGTCGGGGTCGCTCGCATGAAAACCGCAGGCGATGTTCGCGGAGGTCACGTGCGGGAGGATCTCGAGGTCCTGCCCCATGACCCAGGGGCCGAAGCTCTCGCCCATGTCGCAGTTGATGTCGATCGATGGCATGGCTGTGCTTCCTTGTTCCTTGTTCCTTGTGAATGGGGACCTGCGGTTCGATGCGGGCTCAGGCGAGCGCATGCGCGGCCATCTCGCGCACCAGCGCCAGCCGGTCTTCGAGATCCAGCCACGCCCGCTCGACCGCCTGCTGGGTCACCGGCGTGAAGCGGATGGACGCGCCCGGAAGCGCCTGGGCCAGGCGCGGCAGATCGGTGCTCGCGACATAGGCGATCTTGGGATAGCCGCCGGCGCTTTGGCGGTCGGCCATCAGCACGATCGGCTGGCCGTCGGGCGGCACCTGCACCGTGCCGAAACTCGTGGCCTCCGAAATCATCTCCAGTGGCTGCGTGAGTTGCAGGTCGGGGCCTTCGAGCCGGTAGCCCATGCGGTTGGATCGCGACGAGATCGCGAAGGGCTGGCTGACAAAACACTCTCTCGCCTCGGCGGAAAAGGCACTCCACTGCGGACCCGGTATGAAGCGAACGCCTTCGGGCGATCCGTCCGGCAGTTCGGTGCCGATGCGCGCCGCGGCCACGAACGGCAAGCCGCTTTGCACCAGGATGCGCTCGAGCGCCAGCGTGGGCGCATCCGGGTCCGATGGGGCGAGAGGCACCCTGTCGTTCTTGCGCAGCGCCCTCCCCTCGTGACCTCCGAAGTTTCCGGGCAGGTACGTGCTGCGACTGCCGAGCACGGGCGTCGTCGCGAAGCCGCCGCGCACCGCCAGGTACATCCGGGCGCCGCTGCTGCGCTCGCCGAAAGCCAGCCTCACGCCGCGGCGCAGCAGCACGGCGCAACCCATGGGAACGGGCCGGTCCCCCGCCGTGATGCGGACCTGCCCGCCGCAGACAGCCAGCAGCGTGTCCCGGGTGAATTGAACGGCCGGGCCGGTCAGCGTGCATTCGAGCACGGCCGCATCGTCGGCATTGCCGACCAGCATGTTGGCAACCCGGTGCGACCACTCGTCCATGGCACCGTTCACTGGAACGCCATGGTGCTGGTGGCCCAGGCGCCCCAGGTCCTGCACCACTGAGAACATGCCCGGCTGCAGAACCTGCATGTGCGCAAACGAGTTCCTGCTCATGACCGGGGCTCCCGCATCTGCGCGAATTGCGAAGGCGAGATCGGATGAAAGCGCACCCGGGCGCCGGGCTGCATCCGCGTCGGCGGGGTCTTCGTCACGTCGAACATGCTCCACGGGGTACGGGCGATCACGTTCCAGCCGCCGGGCAGCGCCGTCTGGTAGATGGACGTGATGCCGTTGGCGATGGCGACCGACCCCGCCTCCACGCGCAGGCGCGGCGTCGCGCGGCGCGGGACCTTCAGCCGGGGATCGACCGGACCGAAGAACGGGTTGCCCGGAGAGAAGAAGTAGACGTAGAGCGACATCGGCGTCGCGCAATGCAGACCGACGACTTCGTCGGCCGTCAGGCCGCAGCGCCGGGCCACTTCCTCCAGGTCGGGGCCGTATTCGCCGCCGTAGCAGGCGGGGATGTCGATCACCTGGTCGTTCACCGGCAGCGTGGGAATGTCACGGCCCAGCAGCCGCTCGATGCGCCGTGCCAGCTGCAGGGACGCCGCCCCCTGGCGTCGCGCGAATGCGAGCGGCTGATAGTGCAAGGCCACGGTCGTGAATGCGGGCACCACGTCGAACACGCCGGGCAAGTTCGCCGATGACAGGTACGCAGCGACGTTCTGCACGGTGCGACTGGTCTCGGCGCCCACCTGATCGCCCAGGCGCACCAGGAGGCATCGATCGCCCACCGGTTCGATTTGCCAGCCCGTGAGACGGTGCGCAAGGCCGCTGGCACTACCGGGAGGATTCATTGGCATCGCATCTTGCATGTGGGTTGAAGGTATTTTCAAGTTCGGTATGCCAGTCAGCCGAGGTGCTGCACCCACTCGGTGCCGCAACGCCTGCAATACGCTTTGCACGCTTGCCGCGCGATGTCGGCCGTGCGCAGCACGATGGGTGTCGCATTGGGCTGATGCGAGAGCGCCACGCCAAGAGAGGGTGGCGCGGGCAACGGCAGCACCACGAGCTCGCCGCGTTCGATGTGTTCCCTGACCAGCAGGCCGGGGATGATGCCCACCCCGACGCCTTCTCGCACCAGCGACACCAGCGCCGCCAGCGACGGTGAACCGGAGATGCGCAGCTCGCCTTGCGCCATGCCCTGGCGCGCCGCGAGCTGCTGCGCGAGATTGACTGCGGCGACGTGCGGTGTCGTGCCGCGCACCTGCGTCAGCAACTGGTGCGAGAGTGTCTTGCGCAGTGCGTCGCGCTTGGGGATGAGCCCGCGCCTGGCGACCCAGTGGATCGGCAGCGACATCAGGTCTTCCATGACCGAATAGCTGCTGCCGACCTCGTTGCTCACCCGCAGGATGAAGTCCAGGGTGCCCCGCATCAACTGTTCGGCAAGGTCGACCGTGAGGTCGACCGTGAGATCGACTTCCACCTGGGGCAGTTGGGTGCGCATCGCTTTCATGAAGTCGGGCAACCAGGTATGCACGGCCGTCTCGAGCACGCCGACGCGGATGCGCCCGCCGAGCACACCGCCGCTTGCCGCAGCAGCCTGTATGGCGCGCGTTGCCTCGAGCACACATTCGGCATGGCGCAGCAGGCGTGCGCCATCCGGTGTGATGCGCATGGTCTTGTGGTCGTAGTCGAACAGCGTGACGCCCAGTTCCTCCTCGAGACTGCGCACACGCATCGAGATGGTCCCGGGCGTGGCATTGAGCTGCTCCGCCACGCGGCGCACGCTGCAGATGCGGGCCAGCATCACGAAGGTCTCGATGAATTTGGTGTTCACTTGCTCCTGATCCAGTGCGCGAGCGCACTACGTTGCAGCTTCATTCCCCGGCGTGGGGCGTGCGCTGTTCAATTTCTCTGAACAGTGCCCGCGCAAATTCCTCGATGGACGCGGTGCACAGCGATTCCTACAGTAAGCAAATTCCTTGCTCACTTTTCTCGACAACCCGATGAACTCCACGATCTGGATGCATCCTGCCGATCTGCGCCGCGAGATCCGGGAAGGCCGCTTCAGGGGCCCGACCGCAGGCCACAGCCCCGGCTACACACAGGGCAATCTGGCGATCCTGCCGCGTGAATTCGCCGAAGAGTTCCTGCGCTTTTGCCGCCTCAATCCGAAGGCCTGCCCGGTGATCGGCGTCAGCGAGCCCGGCGACTGGCGCGTGCCCGAGCTTGGCGAGGTAGACCTGCGCACCGATGCGCCGGCGTACTGCGTGTTCCGCGACGGCGAGCCGGCCGGCGAAGTGCTCGACCTGCGCGAACTGTGGACCGACGACATGGTCGGCTTCGTCATCGGATGCTCGATGTCCTTCGAAGAAGCCTTGCTGGAGGCCGGACTGCCGATACGCCACATCGAGCAGGCCACCACCGTGCCGATGTACGACACCCACATCGCCAACGTCCCCAGCGGCCGCTTCGGCGGCACGATGGTCGTGAGCATGCGGCCGATGACGCCGCAGCAGGCCATCCGGGCGATCCAGATCACGTCGCGCTTCCCTGGCGTGCACGGCGCGCCGGTGCATTTCGGCGACCCGGCGGCCATCGGCATCCGGGACATCGAGCAGCCCGACTACGGCGAGCGCTCCGAGATCCGACCCGGCGAACTGCCGGTGTTCTGGGCCTGCGGCGTGACGCCGCAACGCGCAATTCGCACAGCGCGCCCGAAACTTGCAATCACCCACAAACCTGGGCAGATGCTGGTCTCGGACATCCGCAACAGCCAGCTCGCGGTTTTCTGACCCTTCATCGCTTTCACGCTTCCCGATCCACCCCTGAAGTACCGGAGATTCATTCATGAAACGCAGACAGGCCCTTATCGGCATCGCCGGCACCGTGGCATTGAACGGTGCCTTCACCCAGGCCATGGCCCAGAAAGGCGAGGTCGTCATCGGCGTGATCTACCCGTTGACGGGGTCCAGCGCGCAGGTCGGCGTGGACAGCAAGCACGCCATCGACACCGCACTTGAAATCATCAACACCGCCAGCACGCTCGACCTGCCGGGCGCGAAGAACGCCGGCCTTGCAGGCCTGGGGAACGCAAAGGTGCGTGTGGTCTACGCCGACCACCAGGGCGACCCGCAAAAGGGCCGCTCCGAGGCAGAACGCCTGATCACGCAGGAAAACGTCTGCACCATCGTGGGTGCATTCCACTCGGCCGTCTCCGCCACGGTGAGCGCCACCTGCGAGCGCTACGAGGTGCCCTATCTCTGCGCCGACTCGTCTTCCCCTAGCCTGAGCCGGCGCGGCCTGAAGTATTTCTTTCGCACCTCGGCACATGACGAGATGTTCAGCGAGGCCATGTTCGACTTCATGGACGCGATGAAGGGCAAGGGCAAGCCGATCGGCAGCGTCGGCATCTTCTACGAAGACACCATCTTCGGCACCGACTCTTCCGCCGTGCAGCGCAAGCTGGCCAGCGAGCGGGGCTACAAGATCGCCTGCGACATCAAGTACCGCGCCAACTCGCCCTCGCTGAGCGCCGAGGCGCAGCAGATCAAGACGGCCAACCCCGACGTCCTGCTGCCCTCCAGCTACACCAGCGACGCCATCCTGCTGACCAATGCGATGGCGTCGATCGGCTACAAGCCGAAGAACCTCGTGACGCAGGCAGCCGGCTATATCGAGAAGCCCACGCTCGAATCGGTGGGCGACAAGCTCCAGGGCATGATCTCGCGCGCCAGCTTCTCCGCTGACATGGGCGACAAGCGGCCGTCGGCCAAGGCCGTGAACGAGATGTTCAAGGCGCGCGCCGGACGCGACCTCAACGACCAGACCTCGCGGGTGTTCACCGCGTTGATGGTGCTGGCGGAGGCCATAGACCGCGCCAAATCGGTCGAGCCGAAGAAGATCCGCGAGGCGCTGGTTGCCACCGACATTCCCGGCGAGAAGACCATCATGCCGTGGAAGCGCGTGAAGTTCGACGCCACGGGCCAGAACACATTTGCCAGCCCCGTGCTGATCCAGTTCAAGGCAGGCAAGTTCTCGACGGTGTTTCCGTTCGAAGTCGCAACCGCGACGCCGGTCTGGCCGATGAACCCATGACCGCCTCCGCCCTGCCGCAGATCCTGGCCACCGGCTTGCTGATGGGGCTGATCTACGCCCTCATCGCCGCCGGGCTCTCGCTCATCTTCGGGCTGATGGACGTGGTGAACTTCGCCCACGGCGAGTTCCTCATGCTGGCCATGTACGCCACCTTCGGCTTCGCGGTGTTCGCGCACCTCGACCCGGTGCTCTCGCTGCCGCTGGTGGCGGCCGTCATGTTCATCGTCGGCGCGAGCGTCTATGCGGGCGTGGTGCGGCATGCGATGCGCTCCAAGGTCAACACGGGCATGGTCCAGATCTTTTCCACCTTCGGCCTGGCGACGCTGATCCAGGGCGGTGCGCAGTTCTTCTTCACGCCGGACTTCCGCAATGTCGACCACACCTGGCTCAGCGCGAAGACGCTCGAGCTTGGCGGCATCTTCCTGCCCTGGCCGCAGATCTTCGGCGGCCTCATCTCGCTGGTCGCCTTCGGTGGCCTGTACCTGATGATGACGCGCACCGACTTCGGCCGGGCGCTGGAGGCCACGCGCGAGGACAAGGGCGCGGTCGCGCTGGTCGGCATCGACAGCAACCGCGTGTTCGCGCTCGGCTGGGGCCTGGGCGCGGCGCTGGTCGGCGTGGCAGGCGCGGTGCTTGCAACCTCGTACGCCATTCATCCCCAGGTGGGCGCCGGCTTTGCGACCATCGCCTACATCACCGTCGCGCTCGGCGGCTTCGGCAGCGTGTTCGGCGCGCTCGTCGCGGGCATCGTCGTCGGGCTGGTCGAGGCCCTCACCGCCAACATCCTGCCGCCGGCCATGAAATCGATGGGCATCTACGCGCTCTACCTGGTCGTCATCTTTCTTCGCCCGCAGGGGCTGTTCGGGAAGCTTTGATGTCCATCCCATCTTCCCCTGCGGCTGTGCCGTCTTCTTCGCCTTCGTCGTCTTCTTCGTCTCCTTCTTTGCTGGCCGGCGTTACCCGGCATCGGCGCCGCCAGCTCATCGAGGCGGTGGTGGTGTTCGCACTCATCGCGCTGCTTCCCCTGCTGGTGAAGAACGCCTACCTGCGCAACGTGATCGTGCTGACGCTGATGTACGCCGCCCTCGCCCAGAGCTGGAACATCCTCGGCGGCTACTGCGGCCAGATCTCGCTGGGCCACGCGCTGTACTTCGGCGTCGGCGCGTATGCGGTCAGCAAGCTCTATGTGAGCTACGGCGTGCTGCCCTGGTTCGGCATGCTCGCCGGGGGCGGACTGGCGGTGTTGCTGGCCCTGGCGCTCGGCTACGGCACTTTTCGGCTGAAGGGCCACTACTTCTCGATCGCGACCCTGGTGATCGCCGAGATGGGGCTGCTGATCGTCCACAACTGGGACTGGCTCGGCGGCGCCACGGGCATCCAGTGGCCCTTCGGCCCTGACAGCTGGGCCACGCTGCAGTTTGCGCGCGACAAGACGCCCTACATCTTCTTCGCGCTCGGGCTGCTCGTCGTGACCTGGCTGCTGACCTTCTTCATCGAAGGCTCGAAATGGGGCTACTGGTGGCGCGCCGTGAAGGACCATCCCGAAGCCGCCGAAAGCCTCGGCGTGACCGTGTTCCGGTCCAAGATGGCGGCCGCGGCGCTGTCGGCCTTCTTCACCGCGATTGGCGGCGGCTTCTATGCGGCCTTCGTGTCCTATGTCGATCCCGACAGCGTGATGCACTTCCGGTTCTCGCTGCTGATGGTGCTGCCCGTGGTGCTCGGCGGCATCGGCACGCTGTGGGGCCCGATCCTCGGCGCTGCGATTCTCGTGCCGCTGTCGGAGTTCACGCGCAGCTACGTCGGCGGCTCCGGCGCCGGCCTCGACCTCATGCTGTACGGCGGCCTCGTCATGGCGGTGGCGCTGCTCAAGCCCGAAGGGTTGATCAAGCTGTTCGCCAGGAAGACCCGGATCCGGGAGGCAGCACGATGAGCATCGACATTCTTCTGGAGACGATCGACGTCACGCGCCGCTTCGGCGGCCTCGTCGCGAACCGGGACGTGAGCATCCGCGTGCACCGGGGCGAAATCCTCGGGCTGATCGGGCCCAACGGCGCGGGCAAGTCGACCCTGTTCAACCTGATCGCCGGCGCCTATCTGCCGACCTCGGGCAGCATCCGCTTCGACGGCCGCGACATCACCGAACTGCCGGCCACGCGCCGCTGTGCGCTCGGCATTGCGCGCACCTACCAGGTCCCGCGCTCCTTCGATTCCATGACGGTGCTCGAGAACGTGATGGTCGGCGGCTTCGTGCGCCACGCCTCGTCGAGGGCGGCTCGCCTGGCGGCGCTGCAGGTGCTCGACTTCACCGGCCTCTCGCGCACGGCCGGCACCCTCACCGGTGAACTCACGCCCCCCGAGAAGCGCCGCCTGGAGGTTGCGCGCGCGCTGGCCACCGAACCCAAGCTGCTGCTGCTCGACGAAGTGCTCACGGGCCTCACGCCGAGCGAGGCGCAACTGGGCGTCGAGCTGATCCGGCGCGTGCGCGACGCGGGCGTCACCGTGGTCATGGTCGAGCACGTGATGCAGGTCGTGATGCCGCTGGTCGACCGCGCCATCGTCCTCAACCTGGGCACCGTCCTCGCCAGCGGCAGCCCCGCCGACGTCGTGCGCGACCCGGCGGTGATCTCCGCCTACCTTGGAACACGCCATGCTGCTTGAAGTCAGCGGCCTGACCACAGCCTATGCCGGCATGGTCGCCATCGCCGATATCTCGGTGTCCGTGAACGAGGGCGAGATCGTCGTCGTCGCCGGTGCCAACGGTGCGGGCAAGTCGACCCTGCTCCAGTCGATTGCCGGACTGGTCAAGACGCAGTCGGGCCAGGTCCGCTTCGCCGGCGAGGCCATCGATGCCCTGCCCGCTCACCAGATCGCCGCGCGCGGGCTGGCGTTCGTTCCCGAAAGCCGGCGGCTGTTTCCGCGCCTGTCGGTGGAAGACAACCTGCGCCTGGGCAGCTACCTGCACCGCAAGAAGGCAGACCGCGATGCGCCGCTGGCCCAGGTGTTCACGCTGTTTCCGCGCCTGAAGGAGCGCCTGAAGCAACGGGCGGAGACGCTGTCGGGCGGCGAGCAGCAGATGCTGGCCATCGGCCGCGCCTTGATGACGCGGCCGCGTCTTCTGATGCTGGACGAACCCTCGCAAGGAATCATGCCCAAGCTGGTCGACGAAATCTTCGAGGCCGTCCTGACGATTCGCAAGGCCGGCGTGACTGTGCTTCTGGTCGAGCAGCGTCTGGCTGAAAGCCTGGAGATCGCGGAGCGTGCCTACGTGCTGCAGACAGGCCGGCTGATGCTGTCGGGCAAGGCAGCCGAGGTGCGCGACAACCCCGAAGTACGTCGCGTGTATCTGGGCATGTGACCCTGCGCAGCGGGTGTCTCCAGCGCCAAGGTCGATAGAGCCTGTGGGCCGATCCCGACACATGGCGTTGAGCAACTACTCGCCGGCGGCGCGCAAGGCCGTTGCCAGGAGATCTGACATGTAGGCGCCATGTGGAGACAGCGATACATCTCGTCGCTTCACAAGGAAAAGCTCCCGTCGGATCTCCGGCCCCGTGATCGGGATGGCCCGCAAACCGATTGCGGACGCATCGAAGATCGACGGGAGCACGGCGGTGAAGCCCCAGTTCTGGACGAGACCGAGCAGCGTCGACAGCTGATCGACCTCCATATGCCACGGCGTCGGCAAGGAATGCCCGGCCAACTCGTCGTCGATTTGCAGTCGCGTGGAGCTGAGCCGGTTCAGGCTGACGACTCGAAGCGCCGGCAGGTCGGTCCAGGCCACCGACCTGCGCCGTTTCAGTGC
Organism: Variovorax pasteuri; assembly: GCF_051216435.1. NCBI lineage: Bacteria > Pseudomonadati > Pseudomonadota > Betaproteobacteria > Burkholderiales > Comamonadaceae > Variovorax > Variovorax pasteuri. Next base: position 474,684 of record NZ_JBPJZS010000004.1, on the reverse strand, counting down.
GGGGTGCGCGGTGCGGGCGATCAGGTTGAAGCCGTAGTGGGCAATGGACGTGGCCTCGAGCGCCGGTCCGAAAGACATATGGGTCGAGATGCCGAACTCGGCGACGCGCTCCTCGACGAGGGTTGCTATCGAGGCGGCGATGCCGTCGCGAATCGAGAGGAACACCTTTGGATAGCGCTTGGAGAAATGCGGCAGGACCTGCGGCAGTCTCGAATAGGCAACCGTGGCCACGGTCGCGATGAGCAACGCACCTTCTTCTCCCCTTGCGACGCGCGCGGCTTCGGTCAAGCCATTGTCCAGGTCGCTGAGCAGCGGAACAACTCGCTCATAAAGCGCGGCCCCTGCAGGCGTGAGCAAGACCTTCCTGGTGGTGCGATCGAACACCCGCCCGCCTATGGCGCGCTCAAGGTTCTGTATCCGCCGGCTGAGCGCCGACGGGGTGATGCAGAGCTGGTTGGCCGCGTCGGTGTATTGACCCAGTCGGACGAGGCTGCAGAAGCCGCGAAGATCGTCAACGCTGTATTGGATGCGCATTTTTCAACAATCAGTGCTTTTTATGCGTTTGACTGTATCAGGGGGCACTTTTAACCTCGAAGAGACAAACCGATTCCCCATGACCACCCAGACGCTCAACCTCAGATCAATTGGCAATATCTTTGTCGGCGGCAGGACCATCGCGCTGTCCAACCTTCCGGTCGAACACAGAAGCATGGTTCTCAACGGCGCGCCCCGGGAGGTCAATCCCAACGGGCATCACGTGTACGGCCAGATGTATGCCCAGCACTTCCAGCTCGCCTCCCCGAAGCATGCGCTTCCGGTGCTGCTCTGGCACGGCGGCGGCATGACGGGAGCAACCTGGGAAACAACGCCTGACGGTCGTCCCGGGTGGCTCTGGCGCTTTCTCGAAGCGGGCTACGACGTGTTGTGTTGCGATGCAGTGGAGCGCGGGCGCTCGTCCTTCGCCATGTCTCCGCAGATCTATCGCGAGCCACCTGTGTTCCGGACCGCAGAAGAAGGCTGGAAGACCTTCAGGCTGGGCTTGGCCTATTCCATCGACAAGGTGGACCGCCACGTGTTTCCCGGGCAGTTGTTCCCGGTCGACGCCTTCGACGACTTCGTCAAGCAATGGGTCCCCCGGTGGCCCGCACATGAGGAAATGATCCTCGATGCCTACGAGGCCCTGGTGGAACGCGTTGGTGCGTGCATCGTCGTCGCACACAGTCAGGGTGCGGGTTTTGCAGTCGAAGTGGCACGGCGCAAGCCCGAACTGGTGAAACGTGTTGTGGCGGTCGAGCCCGGTGGTATGCCTGCACAGTTGCCTTCCAGGGCCCTTCCCCCGCACCTCGTCGTGTGGGGCGACCACATCGAGCCATCCGGCAGCCATTGGATGGGTTACCGCAAGCAGGCCGACAGCTATTTTTCGGCGGTGTCGCAGACCTCGGACGTCACCGTCCTCGACCTGCCCGCACAGGGGGTTCTAGGGAACTCTCATTTTCCAATGATGGATAGCAACAGCGACGAGGTCTTCCGTCACGTTGCCGCCTGGCTTGCGCGTTGAGTCCTCCCCCAAAACCAGAGAAAGAGACATTTATGAAAGTTCTGGCGCGTTTCGCCAGCATCGCAGCATTGTTCGGCGTCATGGCAGGGACGCCGCTGGCGTCCCAAGCCGAATACCCCGACCGCCCTGTGAAGCTGATCGTCCCGTATGCGCCGGGCGGCACCGTCGACGTCTTTGCACGCCTCATTGTTCAAGGCCTCGAGGCGAAGATCGGAAAACCGGTCATCGTCGAGAACATCCAAGGCGCAGGGGGAATGATCGGGGTGGCGAAAGCAGCCCGTTCACCGAACGATGGCTACACATTGCTGATGGGCATCGTCTCTGACGTCGTCCTTGCCCCGCTGACGGAAGGCAGCGCCAGTTACACCTACAAGGATCTGGAGCCCATCGGCCCGCTTGGAACGAGCGGACTGGGTGTCGTTGCCAATCCTGCCATGAAGATCAACAACCTTTCCGAACTCATCGCTTACGCAAGGAAGAATCCCGGGAAGTTGAGCTATGGCGCCACCGGCGCAGGCTCGCTACCCGCTTTGGCGATGGAAGACCTCAAGCGCAGAGCAAAGGTCGAGATGAACTTCATCCCCTACGCGAGTGCCTCCAAGATCGTGATCGACGTCATGGGGGGACATGTCGACGTCGCCGTTTCCGGGCTGCCGGCGCTTCTGGAGCCCATCAAGGCCAACAAGGTGACCGGCGTTGGCGTCCTGAGCAAAGACCGCGATCTCGGCAACAAGGAGCTTCCCTCCGCCGCCGAAACGCCGCAGCTCAAAGGCATGGACTTCTACTTCTGGACAGGTTTCTTTGCACCCAAGGGCACCCCGGCGCCCATCGTCAACAAGCTCAACGTGGCCCTCGCCGAAGTGTTGAAAGAGCAGAAGGTGAAGTCACGGTTCGCGGACTACGGGGTCAAGATTTCCGAGCCCGCGACCCCGCAAGCATTCGGCGCCTTTGTCGCTCAAAGCCACGCGCAGTACGAGCAGTTGGTCAGGCAAAGCAATCTTCCCAAGAACTAGAGCGCTGCCAGCTCGGCACCAAGGTCGTCCCCGAACCACCGCCTCAACCCGTCGCCAGCGCGGCGATCTCCGTCGCGCCGAGTGCGCCGCTGTAGAGGCGGAAATCGTCCACGCGCCCCTGCAGGTCGGGATCATTGGAAAACTGCGAACGGCCGAGCCAGTTCTGCGTCGTCTCCCCGAGGTGAAAGGGCGCGAGCGTCATCTGGGCATTGGTGCCGGCAACGACGCCGTCCACGTACAGCGTGCCGATCGTGTCCGACAAGGTCACGGCAACATGCACCCAGCGGCCGGTGGCAAGTGCTGCGGTGCCATCGATCACCTGTTCGTTGTAGCCATGGACGGTGGAGATCGCATAGCGGACCGCACCGGCATCGCTGCGCGGCGTGAGCATCATGTAGCGGCGCTCACCGGAGCCGAAGTCGAAGAGGCGCGACCATGTCGCGGCGCTGTCCAGCAGCACGCGGATCGACACCGTGAAGTCGGCGGCGTTCTTCGCCAGGCCGGTTGCAAGACTGACGGGAGCGCTCGCGCCGCCGTCGGGCTTCCACTGCAGCAGCAGTTCGGGCTGCATGGCCACCCGCTCTTCGTTGGACGCAGCGCTGTCGCCCGAGGCGATGGCGGCAACGATCACGTAGTAGTACACGCCCGTGGCGCTCAAGGCGGTATCGGTGAAGGTGAGCACGTCCGTGATGCCCGAGGCGATCGTGTTGTAGGGGCCGCCTGCCTGCTCGGCGCGCCGCACCGAGTAGCTGGCCGCGCCGGTGCAACCCCACCACGACAGCACCACCTGGGCGCCGCGCAGCCTTGCGGTCAGGCCGCTCGGCTGCGCAGATGCAGGGAGCGGGTCGCGCGTGAAGGTCAGCGTGCCGAAACCCAGTTGATCGCCGTTGCCGCCATCCGACTCGGGATGCATCTGCGCGACCTGCAGTTCGGTGTAAGGCGTGGCAACGCCCAGACGGTTGGCGTAGTGGTTGTGCACGCTCTCCCAGACGGGCCGGCGGCTACCCTGGCTTCCCGTCGACAGAACGGACTGCGTGCCCTGCTTGTTGACGTTGGTGAAGAAGGGCACCGTATAGAAGGCGCCGGAGCCGTCGAGAAGATTGGACTTCGCCACGTACTCGGCGCCGGCCAGGAAGCGGCTGTTCTCGTAGCCGTAGATGTCGTCGCCCTGGTTCCACGCCATTTCGCAGAACGTGCCCGCAAGCCCGATGCCCAGCGTGCTGTGCCCCTGGTCGCGCCCGCTCTCCTGCCATTGGCCCAGGTAGCCCGGATGCACGTGATAGACCGCCTGCAGGCCGGCGCCGTTGCCCTGGCCGGTCTTATAGTAGGCGATGGCTTCGTCGTAGATGTCCAGCCGGTCGCACAGCACGCCGATGGCCAGCACCGACGCCATCGTGCATTGGTCCCAGTTGGCCCAGTAGTTGGTGATTTCCGCGCCGTTGTGCGCTGTAAGAAAGCTGTGATTGAGCGGATAGAACACGGTCAGCATCATGTTCTGGAAGCGCGCAAAGTCACTCGCTGCCCAACCCGGGTAGGAGCGCATGATCTCCGCCGCATTCGCGAACTGGTAGCCGTAGATGCCCGCGGCGAGGAAGCGGTCGGCATTGCCCTGGATGGACGTCAGGGTGGAAGACCAGGCGTTCAGGAAGACCACGGCCAGATCGGCATAGCGCGTGTCCTGCGATACCTTCCAGCGCAGTGCGAGCTGGTAGGCGCGCGCGATGTCGATGTACATCTGCGCGAAGTTTTCGCCGTCGCCGCCGCGGATCACGGTGGCCAGCGGGCGCGGTTGCGCACCGAGCTGCGCGCGGCCGTTGCTTGTCAATGCGTTCCAGCCGTCGAGCCAGGGTTGCGCCTTGTCATTGACCTTCTGGCGCATGCGCTCGAAGTCGCTTTCGGTGTGAAGAAGGCCGGGATGCACGAACTCGCGTGCCTGGGGAGCCGGATCCACCGCAGGCGCGACAACGGCTTCGCTGGAGGGATCGACTGCCGCAAGGGGTGCTGCATCCGTCGCCGCGGTCCCTGCAGCGGCGCTCCCTCCGAAGGAGCTGCCGCCTCCACCTCCGCACGCTGTTGTGCCCAGCGTGATGAGGCCAATTGCGCTGACGCAAAAAAATCGTCGATCCAGAGTAGTTTTGTTTTCGTTGTCCGAATGCATTGCAGAACGGTGTAGTTGAGTCAACTACCGGACTGCAACATGCATGCCGATGCATGCGCACGAATCGCTCGCGCGGATCGATAAGTCGAAACGATTCGTGGCCCGGCTTGTACAGGGTGAAGGACGCATTCCGCGTGACGTTTATGGCACATGGCGCTTTCGAAAGACCATGAAATGTCATCCGGCACCGAGTGCATCGCCCCGCCCCAGCGACCCCTGCCCTTCAATGCTCGTAGCGCTTCATCGACATGGTCGAGGCATCGATCTTCGACATGAAGGTCCCCGCCGCCGGGGCCTTCTCGAAACTTGCCATCGACGCGTCGGCGTCCTTCTTCGAGCGCCAATGCACGATCACGAGCCATTCCCCGCCCTCGCCCGCCGCGCTCTCGCGCGACATGAAGCCCGGTTGCCTGGAGACGTGCTGCTTTTCCACTTCCTTGTCCACGACCTGGAATTCGGCCGCGGTGACTCCTGGCTTCAGCTTGAAGGTGACCACCTCGATCACCTTGGCCGGGGCCCCCGCCGCTGCGGCTCCGCTCGCCTGCATCGCCAGGACACCGGCCGATACGGCGGCCAGCAACAGTCTGGATATCGCTTTCATGGGCGTCTTCCTTCGCTCAGAACTTGCCGTTGGGGTTCTTCCACTCCGCGCGCGTCGGAATGGCCTCGATCGTGTCCCAGTGCTCGGCGATTTTGCCGTTCTGTACGCGGAACAGGTCGTAGAAGGCCACATGCTTGCCGGCGAACTGACCCTCGCTCGCGGTGAGCACGAAGTTGCCCTCGCCCAGCACCTTGTGCACCTGGTCGTACTTCATGGTGAGACCGGCCTTGGCCATGGCCTCCAGTGCCTTGCCCAGTCCCGAGAGTCCGTCTGCAATCTGCGGGTTGTGCTGTGCGTAGTTGTCGCCGTCGTAGTAGCCGGCCAGCTTGTCCATGCGGCCGTTGACCAGGATGTCGTCGACGAATGAGGCAACCAGCTTCTTGTTGGCCTCGGTCTTGTCGAGGTCCACAGCCTCCGTCGGGCCGTCGGTCATCGTGCGGCCGCTCGGGTTCGGCGACTTCGCCGTCTCCTGCAGGTTGTCCCAGTGCTCGACGATCTTGCCGGCTTCGAAACGGAAGATGTCGAAGCCGATCTTCGGACCGAAGAAGTCGTAGTCGGTGTGGGTGAACACGTAGTCGCCGTCCTGGAAGACGCGAACGGTGTTGACCTTCGCGGAACCCTTGGGCAGTTGCTGCAGCAGCGCGCCGAAGCCGGCCAGGCCGTCGCCCGCGCCGAGGTTGTGCTGGATGTACTTGTCCGGATTGATGACGGCAACGGGTGCGGCCTCACCGGTTTCGATGGCCTTGAGCAAGGCGACGACTTGCTGCTTTTTCTGTGTCATGGGGGCTTTCTCCTTGGATGCGTTGGTGGAAGGGGCGCTGGCGCACGCAGTCAGGCCTGCTGTGGCCAGTGCGAGGACCGCGAAGCGGAAAGGGCGTGAGAACTTTATGGTCATTTCTTTCATGGACGACGCTCAAACCAACCAGATTGCAGCTGTGTTCTGTGTCAATCTCATGAGGGAATTCTGGATTCTTGAGACTCACGGGAAAAGGTCTGTTCACGTCATTCGATGGTTGAAACTGGGAATTTCGGCGGTGATCGCCGCTAGACTTTCACCCATGAAACGCGCCCAGGCCCAGCTCGAAGAAGTCCGCTTCCACAACCCCAGGCTCGCGAAGGTGGGCGTGGATGCATTCACGCTCGAAGATCTCCGGCAGCGCACGACGCCCCGGCAAATGTCTGCTCCGCAGCGCGTGGACTTCCACCACCTGCTGCTCGTACAGGAAGGCAGCACCAGACACATGGTGGATTTCGTGGAGCACGAGCTCCAACCTGGTTCGGTGCTGCTGGTAAGACCTCGGCAGGTGCAGCAGTGGCACATGCACCAAGGCCTCCATGGTCAGCTGGCCCTCATTTCGAACGAGGCACTGGCGCCTTCCGCCGGACGCTCGGAAACGGACATGCGGCTTCTCGCCCTGCGCGACTGGCCGGCCGTCTCCATGCCGAGCCAGGGCCTCTTCATGGAGGCGCTGGCCGACATCAGCCGGCTTTCCGCGGACGTCGAGCGCTTCGTGGGAACGGACCTGGAGGCGGCCATCATCAGGCACGAGCTCCTGACCCTGCTGCTGAGGCTCGCGCGCGAACTGCGGGGCACGCTTCCGGCTCCGGGCGCGGCCCGCGAGGCGCAGATCCACGCGCTGTTCGCCCGGGAGCTCGAATCGAACTACGCCGGGCGCATGAGCGTGCTGGACTATGCACGGCGCATAGGCTTCTCCGAGAGCACCGTCTCCCGCGCATGCATTGCCGCTGTCGGCCGCACCGCGAAGCAGGAGATCGACACCCGGGTGGCCCTGGAAGCGAAGCGCCTGCTGGTGCACAGCGAGGCGACAGCCGCGCAGATCGGACACCGGCTCGGTTTCACCGAGCCGACCAACTTCCTCAAGTTCTTCAAGCGGATGGTGGGCCGCACGCCGCTCGAGTTCCGCGAGTCGCATGCGGCGTTGGATCAGCAAGCCCCGCAGGCTCAGGCGACGCAGGCCGACAAACCGAGCGCCGCGCCGGCCTCTTCGCACAAGAAGAGGGCCTCGGCGGCGCTGCGAGCCGTGCCGTAGACGTAGTTGTCGGGCCGCACGAGCGCTGCGACACATTCATGCTGCCGGAACCAGCCTGTCGCGACACCTTCCGCGTCGTCATCCCCGCCAAGTGCCAGCGTGACGAAGCCCGGCATCGGATCGGCCTTTACCAGCGCGAGGCCCGGCGCAAGCACCAGCCGCCAGCCATGGCCTGCCACTTCGTCCATGCGCCGGCCCTGCCCCGCCGCGCCACCGAGCCAAGGCTGGGGAAACAGGCTGCCGCGTGCCGCACCGTGCGCCGCCGAGAGAAGACCGCACGCCAGGCGCGGCAGGATGTCCTGTCGCGGCGTGTCCTGCACCTTGCCGCCGCACTCCTCCAGCAGGCGTGCATCGCGTGCCCTTGCCTTGGCCGGGTCGCGCTCGCAGATGACTGCACCCACCCCCTTGATGCGGCTGGTGAGCTCGCGCACATGGGCCTGGCGCTCGGCACCATAGCTGTCGAGCAGCGCCTCGCCCGCCGCGCCGCGCACCTCGCCCTGGAGCACCGCCGCGAGTTTCCAGCTCAGGTTGGCCACGTCGCGCACGGCCTGGCACATGCCCTGCCCGAGAAAGGGCGGCTGCATGTGCGCCGCGTCGCCGGCCAGGAAGACGCGGCCGCGGCGCCATTCCTTGGCCACCAGCGCATGGAAGCGGTAGCTCGCCTGCCGCCACAACTCGCCATCCTCCGGCGCGAGCCAGCGCGAGAGCAGCTTCCAGGTGTGCTCCGGCGTGGCAACCTCCTTGGGGTCTTCGCCCGGCAGGATCGAAATCTCCCAGCGGCGATGGTTCTTCGGGCCGACCACCAGGGTGCAGGGGCGCTGCGGTTCGCAGTACTGCACGCTCACCTTCGGCAGCTTGGCCAGGCCTTGTTCGTTGACGAGGACATCGACCACCAGCCAGGGCTCGTCGAAGTCCAGGTCCTGCATCTCGATGTCCAGCTGCGTGCGCACGCCGCTGCTGCCGCCGTCGCAGGCAATGGCATAGCGGGCACGCACCGTGCGCCGTTGGCCTTCGGCATCGATCTGCAGCGTGACGCCCTCGTCGTCCTGCGCGAGCGCGCTCATGCCGACGCCCAGGTCCACCTTCACGTTGGGCAGTTGCGCCACCCGCGCACGCAGCGCACGCTCCACGGGCGGCTGCGTGAACACGATGGAAGGCGTGTACCCCTGCGGATAGGGCGGCGCCACCATCGTCATGCGGCGGATCAATTGGCCGTCGACACCGAAATACTCGGAGTTGGTGAACGGCTCGGTGTAGGGCTCGATGGCCTCCACCACGCCCAGTTGCTGGAACACACGCATGATTTCGTGGTCCAGCGAAATGGCGCGCGGAATCTCGTAGACATCAGGCAGGCGCTCGCACACATACACCTTGAGTCCGCGCTGCCCCAGCAGTCCGGCCGCCACCTGCCCCGCCGGCCCGTAGCCGACGATGGCGACGTCGTAGATGTCGCCCGTGCTCACGCCGCCTCGTCCGCGATGGGGTTGGAAAGAAGACCGACGCGGTCGATCTCGATCTCGATGGTGTCCCCGGCCTTCATCCACACCGGCGGGTTGCGTGCCTGGCCCACGCCCGCGGGCGTGCCCATCACGATCACGTCGCCCGGCTCCAGGGTCAGCACCTCCGCCAGCAGCGCGACGGTCTCGGCAACGCTGAAGATCATGTCGTCGGTGTTGGCGTCCTGCATCACCTGGCCATTGAGGCGGCTCTGGATGCGCAGGCCCGCGGCCCCCGGCGCCAGCTCGTCGGCAGTGACCAGCACCGGCCCGAAGCCTCCGGTGCGGTCGAAGTTCTTGCCGATGGTCCACTGGGGCGTGCGCTTCTGGTAGTCGCGCACGCTCATGTCGTTGAAGCAGCTGTAGCCAAAGACGTACTGCAGCGCATCGGCCTCTTCCGTGTGCCGGGGCACCGTGCGGCCGATCACCACCGCCAGCTCGGCCTCGTAGTCGAAGCGGGTCGAGACCTTGGGCAGCCAGCCCGCCTCGCCATGGGCCACCAGCGACGAGGGCGCGCGGAAGAAGAACCAGGGGTAGTCCGGCTTCTCGCGTCCGCCTTCCTTGGCATGGTCGTAGTAGTTCAGGCCCAGGCAGATGATCTTGCCGGGCTCGGGCACCAGCGGCGCCAGCTTCGCGGCCTCCAGAGGCTGCCGCTTGCCGGACGCGAGCGCCTGGCGTGCCGCGGCCTGCAGGTCGACGCCGGTCCGCAGCGCGGCGCGCAGGTCGGTGGGCAGCTGCGTGTCGGCGTCGTTCAGGTCGATCAGGTCCTGGCCTTCGACCAGGGCCAGGCGGGGTGCGCCTTGGCGCAGGTAGGTGGTGAATTTCATCGGGACGTCACTCGGTTGGGAAATCAGGGATTCGGTGCAAAGAAGATGCGCCTTTGCGCTTCTTTCAGCGCGGCGCCGGGCGCGGGCGAGATGCCCCACTGGTCCACGCGGCCGGGCGGCCACTTCCAATGCTCGGGGCCGTGCGCCTCGTAGCTGTCGTCGATCTGCTCCACGTCGGCCGTGTACTCGATGACGACGCCGAAGGGATCGAGGAAGTAGTTGAAGAGGTTGTTGCCAGGGCCATGCCGGCCGGGGCCCCACTGGATGGGAAAGCCCGCATCTTTCATGCGGCCACCCCCACGCATCACCGACTCGAAGTCCGGCATCAGGAAGGCGATGTGGTTGAGCGCATCGTTGTCCGAGATGCCGATGGCGATGGCGTGGTGGTCGCGGTCGCAATTCATGAAGGCCATGATCCCGGTGCGGTCGGCCAGGCGAAAACCCAGCGCCTGCTGCAGGAAGGCTTGCGTCTCGTCCACCGCGTGGCTGTTCAGGACCACGTGGGTCAGGCGGATGGGCCGGTCCTTCACTGCGGCGCCTTCGGGCCGCTGCGTGTCGCCGTGCACCACCTGGAAGATGCGGCCATGCGGGTCCTTGAACTTCAGGCCCACGCCGCCGGCCGGGTCGCGGCTGAGTTCGTGCACCTGCGCCAGCAGGGTGCCGCCGGCGGCCACCACCTGGGCCGCAACCGCATCGAGCGCCTCGCGGCTGCGTGCGCGCAGAGTCACCTGGCGGATCTGCGGCAGCTCCCCGCCCTGGTGCAGCGCCAGCAGGTAGGCGTCGTTGCCCGTGCCGCGCAGGTAGAGCACGCCTTGCGCCCGATGCGCCACTTCGAGCTGCCACGTGCGGGTGTAGAAGTCTTCGGCCTGCACGAGGTCGGGCACGAACAGCGCCACGCTGCGCAGGCCCTGGATCCAGGGGGAACTCATGGGGTCGTTTCTTTCATGTGGAGGCCGAGGAATCGCTCGGCGTTGCGGTGCACCAGCGCCGCCGCCGTGTCTTCGTCGAAGCCCGCGGCCTCGACGCGCTGCACCGGCGTGCGGTCGTGGAAGTTGAAGGGGTAGTCGGTGCCCAGCAGCAGCTGGGTGGCCCCGAACCGCTCCACCAGGTGGCGCAGCAAGGGCGTGTCGAACACGAGGGTGTCGTAGAACAACCGTCGTGCCTGCTCGGCAGGAGACATGGCGATGCTTTCCTTGAGCGCCGGGAACACGTCCCAGCCCTGCTGCAGGCGTGGCAGCAACGCGGCCAGCGTGCCGCCGCCGTGGCTGAAAGCGATGCGCAGGCGCGGCCGCCGCACCAGCAGGTTGGTCGTGATGACCGAGGCGGCCGCCAGGCCCACGTCGCCCGGATAGGCCAGCACCTGCTGCAACGGCGCCGGGCCCACGAGCCGGTCCATGCCCGCCGGGCGCAGGGCATGCACGAACACCGCCGCACCCAGGGCCTCGCAAGCTTCGAAGAAGGGATCGAACTGCGGGGCGCCCACCGGCACGCCGTTGATGTTGCTGCCGATCTCCACCCCGGCAAAGCCCAGGGTCTTCATCACGTATTCGAGTTCGGAAATCGCCATATCGATGTCCTGCAGCGGCACGGCGCCCAGTGCCGCGATGCGGCCGTCGCCCTGCGCCACCATCTGCGCCATGCAGTCGTTGGTGTAGCGCAGCAGCTGACGGGCATCGTCCGCAGCCATCCAGTACGACAGGAGCTCCGGCATCGGCGAGACCACCTGCAGTGCGAGACCCATGCCCGGCAGGTCCTCGAGCCGGCGCGCGGTGTCCCAGCATTTGTCGGAGACCGTGCGGTACACCTTGCCCGAGATCATCACGTGGCGGTGGCAGGCATGGGCCGGTGCCATCGAGGGCCATTCGGCAGGCAGCCTGGAGCCGATGTAGTTCGGAAAGTGTTCGGGCACCACGTGCGCATGCACGTCGATGCCGCAGGTGCAGTCGAGCTTGTGCACGCCTCGAACTCCGGCTCATTCAGGCTGGATGCCGAGCTGCTTGACCAGCTTGACCCAGCGCTCGCGCTCGCTGCGCATGAAGGACTCGAACTGCGCCACCGACATGTGAAGCTCCGGTTCCGAGCCCAGGGTCCGCAGGCGCTCCACCACCTCGGGCTGCTGCAGGATGGCCTCCAGGTCGCGGTTGACGCGCGCGATCACGTCCGGCGGGCTACCGGCCGGCGCAAAGAGGCCGTTCCAGCCCGCGTAGTCGAAGCCGGCAAAGGTCTCGGAGAGCGATGGCACGTCCGGCATGCCCGGCTGTCTTTGGGCGGTGCTCACGGCCAGTGCACGCACCTGCCCCGCCTTGAGGTAGGCCGTGAGGGCCGCATCGGGCAGGCAGACAAGTTGCACGCGCCCGCCGATCACGTCCTGCAGTGCATCGGTGGCCTTGGTGTACGGGACATGGTTGAAGCGCACGCCGGCCATGCCGGCCACGCTGTCGGCCAGCATGCCGGAGAAGGTCTTCGGGCCTTCCGTTGCAATGGTGATGTCGCCCGGCTTCGCCTTGGCCAACGCCAGCGCGTCCTTCAGGTTCCGGGCCGGGAAGTTCGCCGCGCAGGCGATCACGAACGGGCTGCGGCCCACCAGCCGCACCGGCGCGAAGTCCTTCGCCGGGTCGTAGGGCAAGGCCTTGAAGGTGAAGGCATTGGTCACCATCGCCGCGGTGGTGGCGTAGTAGAAGGTGTAGCCGTCAGCCGGCGAACGCGCTGCCGACAGTGCGCCGATCACGTTCTGTCCGCCGGGCTTGTTCTCGACCACGATGGGCTGGCCCCAGCTGCGCGTCAGCCGGTCGGCGACAACGCGCGCCAGCACGTCGGGGCCCGAGCCCGCCGGCTGCGAAAGAATGAACTTGATGGGGCGCTGCGGCCAGTCGGGCTGGGCGCGAAGCAGGCCGCTGCCGGCCAATGGAAACAGCATCGCCGCTCGGGCGAAATCTCTGCGTTGCATGAAGTCTCCTTTTTTATTTGAGCCTGCATGCTAGGAAGCCTTTGATCATCTGAACAGTCGATGACATGGATACATAAAATCCATTTCATGGATATTCGCTCGGTCGATCTCAATCTGCTGGTGCTCTTCGATGCCATGACCAGGCTGCGCAGCGTCAGCCGCGCGGCCGAAGCCGTCGGACTCAGCCAGCCGGCCACCAGCGCGGCCCTGGCGCGGCTGCGCGCCACCTTCGACGACGACCTGTTCGTGCGCGCCGGTGCGCAGATGGAGCCCACGCCGCGCGCGCAGGCGCTGGGCCCCGCGGTGCAGCGCGTGGTGCAGGCGATCCAGTCGGAGATCCTCCAGCCCGCGGGCTTCGATCCGGCGAACGCGGAGCGCAGCTTCACGCTGCTCACGCCCGACATCGGCGAGGTCGCCTTTCTCCCCGGCGTGCTGCGCCGCTTGCGGCAGGAGGCGCCGCTGGTGCGGCTGCATGCGCTCTCGATGCCGCGCACGGCCGCCGCCCAGGCGCTGGAGGCCGGCCAGGCCGACCTGGCCGTGGGCTTCTTTCCCGATCTGCAGAAGGCGGGCTACTTCCGCCAGGCGCTGTTCAGGACGTCCTACACCTGCATCGCCTGCGCGCACAACCCGGCAGCGCCCGCGCGCATGACGGCACGGCAGTACCTGGCGGCGCGGCACATCGTGGTGCGGCCGGACGGGCGCGAGCACATGCTGGACCGCTTCCTGGAAGACAAGGGCTGGCACCGGCACGTGACGCTGGAGCTGTCGCATTTCATGAGCCTGCTGTCGCTGCTGCCCGGCAGCGACCTGGTGGCGACCGTGCCCGACGACATCGCCACCGTGGTGCAGCGGCACATTGCGGTGAAGACCATCGAGTTGCCCTTCAAGCCGCCGCAGCTCCAGGTGCAGCAGTACTGGCACCGCCGCATGCAGAACGATGCGTCGAACCGCTGGCTGCGCGGCCTGTTCTACGAAGTGAACCGGCGCGACGCCAATGCCCGCCTGCCCGATTGGCAGGCCGCCGGCTGAAGGCGTTTCAACCGGCCACGAGCCCCGCCGCCTGCACGCCGGCGATGCAGATGGCTTCGTCCTCGTCGCCGGTGCCGCCGCTGGCGCCCACCGCGCCCAGCATCCGGCCGGCCGCATCGCGGATCACCACTGCGCCGGCCTGCGGCAGGAACTTGCCGTCGGCCGTGGCGGCCAGCGCGACGAAGAAGTTGGGGTTGTCCTTGGCGCGCTCGGCCAGCTTGCGGCTGGCCACGCCCATGCCCACGGCACCCCAGGCCTTGGCGCGGGCAATGTCGAAACGGAACATGGTGGCCCCGTCTTCACTGGCGAAGGCCTTGAGGTTGCCGGCGGCATCGAGCACGGCAATGCCCATGGGCTGATAGCCGGCCTCGCTGGATTTCTTCAGGGCGGCATCGATGATGGTCTGGGCTTGCTGCAGGGTGAGGCTGGACATGGGCTTTTCCTTTTCTTTCGCTGGGCGGCGGCGCCGCCATCTTCATCTGGGTCTTGCTGATTGTCGGCGTGCACGCCGCCAGCCGTCCTGCGTTCCGCGAGGCGGGCACACAGTCTCCATTTTTCCTCCTTCATTGCCTTTTAGCCTGAGGGAATGCTTGATTCCATTCGCGTTCGACCTTGGCGATCCCCTCTGTTCAGAACGATCGCCGGCGCCCTGGGCATGGCACTGGCCACCGGTTGCTCACCGACCTCGGTTGCGCCGCTGGAAGACCACGCCAAAGGCACTGCAGCTCCTATTTTGAGCCGCTCCGGGAAAGCCGATCCGGGCCTCGCGGTCGATTCCGTGGGCGCTGCCGCGACGCCGAAGGGTGCCTGCAGCGTCGAGCTCTACGGCGACTCCATCCTTCATGGCGGCTACCTGGGCGACCGGCGCCTCGAGGAAAGCCCGGCGGCCGCGCTTCGGCGGATGCGCCCCAGATACCGGGTGATCGATCACTCCGTGAACGGAGAAACCGCCAGCGTGCGGTCGGCGGCGTTCGCGAGTGAACCACGTTCGAGCCGCATCGTCGTCATCCAGTACGGACTCAATGACGCCATGCAGAACTTGCCGCTGGAGCCGGCCTTGCGCGCCATGGTCACGCAAACCAGGGCAGAGGGCCGCCACGTGGTCTTGACGGGCTTGTCGCAAATACTCGTCGGCGCCGACGTGCGCGCACGAGGCGACGCGACGGTGCGACGTGTGGCGGGGGATCTGGCGGTGCCGTTCGCCGACTGGGGCAGCGTGCCGATGCGCCGCGGCGAGATGGCGGACATTCTTCATCCGTCCCAGGTCTATTCCACTCGACTCGTCGAGCGCCTGATCAAAGTGCTGGACACCCTGGCCCCCGAGTGCGCGTGACGACGGATGCGCGTGGACGTCAACGAGGCAGTTCGATCCTGATCTGCAGGCCGCCGTTGTCGGCGAGCGATGCGCCGATCGTGCCGTCATGGGCCAGCACTGCGCTGCGCGCAATCGCCAGGCCCAGCCCGACACCACGATCGACCTCGCGCCGGTCGATCCGCACGAACGGCACGAAGATCGCTTCGAGCATGTGAGGCGGTACGCCGGGTCCGTGGTCGCTGATCACCACCTCGAGCCGCCTGTCTTCCTCGCGCAGGCGCGCACGCACCTCCACAGTGCTTCCCTGCGACGTGTGCTTCACGGCATTGCGAATCACGTTCTCGAAGGCGCGATAGATCAGCTCGCCGTCCACCTGGGCGACAAAGCGCTCGGGCGTCTCGATGCTCACCGAGCGGTTCATCGCGCGCCCTTCGAAGTCTGCGTCGGCGACGATGTCGTGCAGCAGTTCGATCACATCGACCGCGCTGCGCGAGACGGGCGCCGATGCCGTCAGCCGGTGCAGCGTGAGCATTTCGTCGATCAGCGCGTCCAGCCGCCGGGTCTCGCGCTCGACGCGTTCGACCATGGCACCCACTTGCGACGAATCCTGTTCGAGCAGCCCGATCGCCGCCTGGATGCGCGACAGCGGCGAACGCAGCTCGTGGGAGATGTCGTGCAGCAGGCGGTCCCGTGCGGCGATCAGCGTCTGCAGCTGCCCCGCCATGCCGTCGATGTCGTGCGCCAGATCGGTGATCTCGTCGCGGCGCCCCTTCATCAGCGGTTCGACGCGCGTATCCAGGTGCCCTTCGGCCATGCGTTGGAGCCCCCAGCGCAGGTGCTGGAGCGGCCGGGAGAGATACCAGGCCAGAAAGCCGCCGAAGACCAGGCTGGCCACCACGGCGATCATGACCGGAACGACAGGAAGCCCGCTCACCTTGGGCACCGGGTCGCCCGGCGGCGGCGTGACCCCTATGAGCCATAGATAGAGGGCCGTGAATCCGATGCTGGAAATCATGCAGCTCGACAACACGAGCAGCAGCTTGCGAAAGAGGCGCGTGGGTCTGACCATGGCCGCTCAGTCCTTGAGCAATTGGTAGCCGAGGCCGCGCACGCTCTGGATCCACGAGCGGCCGTCCTCGCGCATGCCCATCTTCTGGCGAATGCTGCTGATGTGCACGTCGATGCGGCGGTCAAAGCGCGTGAGCGGCCGGCCGAAGGCAGCCTGGGAGATCTCCTGCTTGCTGGTCAACTGCCCCGCATGGCGCACGAGAACTTCCAGCAGGTTGAATTCGGTGCCCGTCAGCTCCAGCGGCGCACCGCGCCAGGTGGCCTGGCGCGCCCCCGGCCAGAGCGTGAGCTGGCCGGCCGCCAGCGTCAGCGCCGCGTTCGTGCCCTCCGGCTGGTCGCGGCTCTCGGTGCGGCGCAGGATCGCCTGGATGCGCGCCACCAGTTCGCCGGGCGTGCACGGCTTCGGGACGTAGTCGTCCGCACCCATGTTGAGGCCGACGATCCTGTCCACGTTGTCCCCGCGCGCCGTGAGCATGAGCACCGGCACATTGCTCGTGGAGCGGATGCGGCGCAACGCTTCGATGCCGGACAGGCGCGGCATCATGATGTCGAGCACGACCAATGCGTAGCCGCCGCGCAGTGCCTCGCTGACGCCGGTCTCGCCGTCGTTCGCAACACGCACATCGAAGCCCTCGCGGGAGATGTAGAGCGACAGCATCGATGTGAGGTCGACGTCGTCGTCGACAAGCAGAACCCTGTGCA
Source organism: Variovorax pasteuri (assembly GCF_051216435.1). NCBI lineage: Bacteria > Pseudomonadati > Pseudomonadota > Betaproteobacteria > Burkholderiales > Comamonadaceae > Variovorax > Variovorax pasteuri. The sequence goes on along the minus strand of NZ_JBPJZS010000004.1, from coordinate 457,919 downwards.
TCGGGGGAGTATGGCGCCGATCCGGGCGCCGGCGGCCGAGCGGCGGCCGACATTTACCCAGCTTAACGCTGCTTAACCGCGGCCAACCGCAGACGCTTCTAACCTTGCCGGAGGAAGAAGATCTGATGACCGTACCGCTCCGCTCCTTGTTTATCACCCCCCTGGCCGTCTGCCTGGCCTGGGGCCTGGCGGCCTGCGCCACCGGCCGCATCGAGGGCCCGCCGCAGCCGCAGGCGCTGCCGTCGTGGCAGTCCGAATTGCCGCACGGCGGGCGCGCAGGCGATCTGCAGCAATGGTGGCAGCAGTTCGACGACGCCCGGGTCGCCCGCCTGGTCGAGATGGCCGAGCGAGACAGTCCCTCGCTCACCAAGGCCTGGGCCAGCATGGAGAAGGCACGCGCCACGCTGCGCAGCACGCGGGCGCAGGCCCGGCCCAGCGTGACTGGCAGCGCTTCGGCCTCGCGCAGCAACCAGCTGCAGTCGGGCGAGTCCCTGGCCACCGGCACGTCGCGCAGCGCCGGCTTCGATGCCTCATGGGAGCTGGACCTGTTCGGCAAGGTCCGCCGCAACACGGAAGCATCCGAGGCCCGCATCGAGGCGCGCGCCGCCGACTGGCACGATGCGCGCGTCTCCCTCGCGGCGGAAGTCGCCGACACCTATGTGCAGTACCGCGCCTGCACCTTGCTCGCAGACGCGTACCAAAGCGAGGCAGCCTCGACGGCCGCCACCGAGAAGGCAACGGCGACCGCCGTGCAGGCCGGCTTCACCGCACCGTCGGACGGCGCCCTGGCGCGTGCGAGCCTCGCAAGCGCGCAGTCGAGCCTGCTGCAACAGAACACGCAGTGCGACATCCTCATCAAGTCGCTGGTCTACCTCACCGGCAGCGACGAACCCGCGCTCCGGCGGCTGATGACGACCGGCGAGGACCGCATGCCGCGGCCGGCCGCGCTGCAGGTGCAGGCGGTGCCGGCGCAAGTGCTGCGGCAGCGCCCCGACCTGGCGTCGCTAGAGCGCGAAGTGGCAGCCGCCGGCGCGGAGATCGGCGCGGCCCAGGCGGATCTGTATCCGAGCCTGTCGCTCAGCGGGTCGGTCAGCGTATCGGCGAGCAGCCTGGCCTCGCCGGCCACGCTCTGGTCATTCGGGCCGTCGCTCTCGATCCCGCTGTTCGACGGCGGCAAGCTCAACGCCGCGGTCGACACGGCGCGCGCCAGCTACACGTCGGCGCTGGCCGCCTATCGGCAGGGTGTGCGCACCGTGGTGCGGGACGTGGAAGAAGCCCTCACGAACCTCAACGGCGCCGGCCTGCGGGCGGAGCAGGCGGAGAACGCCGCGCGCGAATACCGCAGCTACTTCCTGTCCACCGAGACCAACTGGCGCGCGGGCCGCGCCAGCCTTCTCACCCTGGAGGAGGCACGGCGCTCGGCGCTGTCGGCGCAGATCACCGAGATCACCCTGCAGCAGAACCGGGTCCAGTACTGGATCGCACTCTACAAGGCCGTCGGCGGCGGATGGCAGCCCGGCACGCCGGCCATGTCGCCCGATACGCTGGCCGATGAAAAGACGAGAACGCCATGAGCATCACATCGAAACCCAAGTTCCGCCGCGGCGCCGCCATCGCGGTGGCCCTTCTCCTGGCGGTCGGTGCGGCGACGCTGCTTCTGCGGCCGCCCACCAGGGCGCTTGCGGCGAGCGCTCCGGCCAGCGCGATGACGGTCGAGGTCGTGCAGCCCGACACCCGCGACTGGCCCCGCACCTTGCAGGGCAGCGGGCCGGTGACGGCATGGCAGGAGATCATCGTCAGTCCCGAGACAGGCGGCTACCGCATCGCCGAATTGCTGGTGGACGTCGGTGCCACGGTCCGGCGCGGCCAGGTGCTCGCGCGCCTTGCAGACGATGGCCTGCGGGTCGACCTGCGCAAGCAGGAAGCGGTGGTCGCGCAGTCGCGCAGCAGTCTTGAACAGGCCAGCGCGAATGTGCGGCGGGCGAAGGTCGTCGGCGCGACGGGGTCTCTGTCCGCGCAGCAGATCGAGGAGTACCGCATCACCGAGGACTCGGCACGCGCGACCCTTCAATCGTCCCAGGCAGACCTCGACAGCGTGAAGCTCAAGCTCGCACAGACTCGCGTCCTGGCTGCCGATGACGGCGTGGTGTCGTCAAAGACCGGCGTCGTCGGCAACGTGGTGAGTGCGGGCACCGAACTCTTCCGCCTCGTGCGGCAAGGCCGGCTCGAATGGAGGCCCGAATTCGATGCACGCGAACTCGCTGCGGTGAAAGCCGGCCAGAAGGCGGAGCTGACGCTGCTCAACGCAGAGCGCGTCGAGGGCACGGTGCGCATGGCGGCGCCCACCTTGTCGACGACCACCGGGCGCGCGACGGTGTATGTCAGCCTGAACGGCGGCAGCACTGCGCGTGCGGGCATGTTTGCCGGTGGCCTGATCAGCCTGGGCAGCGCGCCGGCTGTCACGCTTGCGCAGTCGGCGATCGTGATGCGCGACGGGCGCGCCTATGTCTACCTCGTGGATGCGAACAGCAAGGTTTCCGCCCAGGCCGTGACCACGGGCCGCCGCCAGGACGACCGGGTCGAGCTGCTGTCCAAGCTGCCCAGCGACGCGCGGGTCGTTGCCAGCGGCGGCGCGTTCCTGTCCGACGGCGTGCAGGTGACGGTGAAGCAACCGGAGACCCAGCGATGAATGTCTCGTCCTGGTCCATCCGCAATCCGGTTCCCGCCGTTCTCACGTTCATCCTGCTCACGGTCCTGGGGCTGATCGGCTTCAGGACGCTGCAGATCCAGGACTTCCCCGACACCGACCTGCCGACCGTGCAGGTGTCCGCTTCGCTCGAAGGCGCGGCGCCGGCGCAGCTCGAGACCGAGGTCGCGCGCAAGATCGAGGACAAGCTCGCGTCGCTGAGCCGGCTGGACCACGTCACCACGACCATCACCGACGGCCTGGTGAGCATCAGCGTCAGCTTCGAGATCGACAAGAACTCGGAGGAGGCGCTCAACGAAGTCCGCAACGCGGTCGACAGTGCCAAGGCCGACCTCCCGGCCAGCATGGCGTCGCCGACGGTCTCCAAGCTGACCACGGCCAGCAGCGCGCTGCTCACCTACACCATCGACTCGAAGACGATGGACGAAAAGGACCTGTCCTGGTTTGTCGACAACCAGGTCACCAAGAGCCTGCTGGCCGTCAAGGGCGTCGGCTCCGTGTCGCGGGTGGGCGGCATCAGCCGCGAAGTCCACATCGACCTCGACCCGGTCCTGATGGCGGGCCTCGGCGTGACGACGTCCGACGTGTCCACGCAACTCAAGGCAATGCAGAAAGAGGCGTCGGGCGGCGAGACCTACATCGGCGGCCAGAAGCAGTCAAGCCGCACCTTGGCCACGGTGGGCTCGGCCGCGGAGGTGGCGGCGATCACGCTGTCGTTGGGCGACGGCCGCTATGTACGGCTCGACCAGATCGCGCGCATCACCGACTCGAACGCCGAGCGCACGACCATGGCGTTTCGCGACGGCAAGAAAGTCATCGGGTTCCAGATCTCCCGCTCTCAGGGATTCTCCGACGTGGGCGTCGCGAACGATGTCCGCGCGGCACTGAAGAAGTTTGCCGCCGCACATCCCGACGCAGACATCGTCGAGGCCAGCAACACGGTCGCGCCGATCGAGGAGAACTACCAAGGCTCCATGGAGCTCCTGCTCGAAGGTGCGGTACTTGCGGTGCTCGTGGTGGGGTGGTTCCTGCGCGACATGCGCGCCACGCTCATCGCCGCGGCCGCGCTTCCGCTGTCCATCGCACCGGCCTTCGCCTTCATGGCACTGGCAGGCTATTCGCTCAACACCATCACGCTGCTGTCGCTGTCATTGGTCATCGGTGTCCTGGTGGACGATGCGATCGTGGAGATCGAGAACATCGAGCGACATCTGCTGATGGGAAAGACACCGTACCAGGCTGCCATGGAAGCCGCGGACGAGATCGGCATGGCGGTGATCGCCACGACGTTCACGCTGGTGGCGGTCTTCCTGCCCACGGCCTTCATGGGCGGTATTCCGGGCAAGTTCTTCCGTCAATTCGGTGTGACCGCCTCGATCGCCGTGCTCGCGTCCTTGCTGGTGGCGCGGCTGCTCACACCCATGATGGCCGCGTACCTGCTCAAGCCGAAGGCCGCGCACCTGCATGGCGCATCGACGGACGGCCCCACGATGACGCGCTACCTGGCCTGGGCACGCGGCGTGCTTCAACACCGCAGAACCACGGTGCTGGCCGCACTGGTCTTCCTGGCACTTTCCATTGCCCTGGCGCTGACGATTCCCACTGCCTTCATGCCGGAGCAGGACAAGGCCCAGGCCACGGTCACGCTCAAGCTCGGGCCCGACGCCACGCTGGAGCAGACCACCGCCGTCGGCCTGCGGGCACAGCAGCTGCTGAGCAAGATTCCCGAGGTGCAGTCCGTCTTCATTGCTGCCGGCACGGCCAGCACCGGGAGCGGCATGAGTTCCAGCTCGACCACGGACGTCACCAGTTCCACGCTCACGGTGGACCTGGTGGACCGCGGTGAACGCAAGCTCAAGCAGTCGCAGGTCGAATCGGAGATCCGCGATCAACTGAGGACCATTCCCGGCGTTCGTGTGACGGTCGCAGGCAGCAGCACCGGCTCGACGCTGGAGATCACGCTTGCCGGCGACGACCCCGACACCCTGAACAAGGCCGCGAACAATGCAGAGCAACAACTCCGGTCACTGAGGAACGTCGGCAACGTGACGTCGAGCGCGGCATTGCAGCGCCCGGAAGTGCAGTTGCGCCCCGACTATGCGCGTGCTGCCGCATTGGGCGTCACGTCCGAGGCACTTGCCGACGCCGTGCGGCTCGCAACCTACGGCGACTACGCAACGGCGCTGCCGAAGCTCAATCTGCCGGAGCGTCAGATCGCGATTCGCGTGCGCATGGGCGCCTCCGTGCGCCACGACATAGACGCGATCGCCCAGTTGCGCGTCAAGGGTTCCAACGGGTCGGTCAGCCTCGGCTCGGTGGCGGATGTGTCCATGGGCAGCGGCCCCTCGCAGATCGACCGCCTGGATCGCTCCCGCAATGTGACCTTGAGCGTGGAACTCAACGGCCGGGCGCTTGGCGAAGTGCAGAAAGAGGCCATGAGCCTGCCGGCGTTCGAGTCGCTGCCCGCAGGCGTGCGCATCGTGGAGCAAGGCGAGCTGCAGCGAATGTCGGAGCTGTTCACGAGCTTCGGAACCGCGATGGCGATCGGGGTGTTCTGCATCTATGCCGTGCTCGTGCTGCTGTTCCATGACTTCATGCAACCCGCCACCATTCTGTGCGCGCTGCCGCTTGCGTTCGGCGGTGCGTTCGGCGCGCTCTGGCTCACGAACCAATCCTTCTCGATGCCGGTGGTCATCGGCGTACTGATGCTGATGGGCATCGTCACCAAGAACTCGATTCTGCTCGTCGAGTACGCCATCGTCGCGAGGCGCGAGCGCGGAATGCCAAGGCTTGATGCGGTGATCGACGCTTGCCACAAGCGCGCGCGTCCCATCGTCATGACGACCATCGCCATGGCCGCCGGCATGCTGCCCAACGCCCTCGGTCTGGGCGCCGAGCCCAGCTTCCGGCAACCCATGGCGATCGTGGTCATCGGCGGCCTGATCACCTCGACGGTGCTGAGCCTTCTGGTGGTTCCCGTGGTGTTCACCTACGTGGACGATCTGCTGCAATGGCTGCGCCGCTGGCATGCGCCGGCGTCGACAGGGGAAACTCGAGCGGACCCTCGCTGATCGATGGCACCAAGGCGCGATGTCATTGCGCAATTGCCCGGGACCGAGTCATGTTGCAATCGCACGTTCACTTTCACTCTTTCAACGCGCAGGCAGCACACGCATGACGACCTCTTCCCTCTCGATTCGCCCTCCGGTGCCGGACGACTACGCGGCGTGGAAGCCGCTCTGGGACGGCTACAACGCCTTCTACGGTCGCGAGGGCCCGACCGCCCTGCCCGACGAGATCACGCAGGTCACCTGGCAACGGTTCTTCGATGCCTACGAACCGGTGCATGCGCTGGTCGCAGAGCGTGACGGGCAGTTGGTCGGCCTGACCCACTACCTGTTCCACCGCAGCACCACGCGCATGGAGCCGACCTGCTATCTGCAGGACCTGTTCACCTTGCCCTCGGAGCGCGGACGGGGCGTGGGACGGCAGTTGATCCAGGGCGTGTACGACCGGGTGAAGCGCGCGGGCGGGCACCGGGTGTACTGGCAGACGCATGTGACCAACACGGCGGGGCGCACGCTCTACGACAAGGTGGCCACACACGACGGGTTCATCGTGTACGGCACCTTGGTCTGAGCCCTTTAGTACTTGATGGTCACCCCGGCCTTCACGCCGTTGTTGGCCTTGCCGTCGGACGACACACCGCCGTTGAGCGACACGTTGCCGCCCGTGCTGGCGCCCAGCGAATAGGTCGGCCGGGGCGTCGAGGTGTCGGTACCGATGTAGGTGCCGCTGCCGTCCGGCCGCTGCACGCCGACGGTCGCGCCATTGACGGTGGCGGCCTGCTCGGTCGGGTTCACGTTGGGCGCCACATAGACGGTGCCCTTGTCGTCGTTGTCGACCGGCACCTTGATCGGCTCGGCCTGCACGAGTGCGCAAGACGCACTCAACCCCAGTGTTGTCACAAGTATCAATTTACGCATCGTCTCGATGCTTTGCCATCGGCGGCGCGATCCGCGTAGGACACAAGGAGATTCGGGCCGCGAACTGCAACTTGAAATGTCAAAGGCTATGCTTTGACAAACAAGCAAGGACACAACGATGAGCACGCAGCCCCCGCCACCCGGCCCCTCGCCCGACGCACTCGAACGCATGCTGGCCGCCGGCCGCGACGGCGCGCTGCTGCGCATGAGCCTGGCGCTGGCGTATCACCGGCGCGACGATCCGCACACTGCACTGATGCACGTCGGGAAGGCATTGGCCTTCGATGCGGACTTCACCGCGGCCCACCGCCTGCAGGGCTTGATTGCACTGGAACTCGGCGATGCCGCACAGGCCGAGGCGGCCTTCGCCAAAGGCCTGGAGGTGGCGCAGCGGCGCGGTGAACTGCAGCTGGTCAAGGAGCTGACCGTGCGGCTGCGCCGGCTGCGGCCCGCAGCGCCTTCCGCGACCTAGATCATTGCGTCTTCGCATGCCATGGCGGTGGTCGTCGACGCGCTGCGCTGCAAGCCTTGATGTCAACGGCCTGCCTGTTCGCTGAGAACTTGCGTACTCAAGCGTCGCACGGATGGCAGGTTCTCTTGCCTCGCCCTAGGATGCAGCATCGGCGCGCCGCAGTTTGGTGCGCCACGCTCACGCACTCAAGACAGGAAAAGAACCCATGTCCCCCCTCGAAGTCGTCCTGCCCGAACAGCTTTTGATCGCCATCGCGGCCCAGAGCCGCATGCCGATTGCCCGGATCGGCGAAGCGCTGACATCGCTGGGCATGGTCAGCCAGGACCAGCTGCGCGAAGGCCTGAAACAGCAGCAACGCGCACCCAACGTGCCGCTGGGCGAGACGCTGGTGCGCATGGGCATCGTCACCCAGGGCCAGTTGCAGACCGCGCTGGTGCGCAAGATGGGCTACCCGCTGGTGAACCTGCAGCTGTTCCCGCCCGCGGCCGACGCCCTTCGCAAGGTCGGCCACAGCGTCGCGCGGCGCCTGCAGGTCATGCCGCTGATGCTGCACGAGGGCCGCATCATCGTGGCCATCGACGATCCGATCAGCCGGCACTCGGCGCTCGACGAGATCGAGTTCATCGCGCAGGCGAAGGTGATTCCCGTCATCGGCCAATGCCTGGACCTCGACACCGTGCTGCACACGGCCTACGAGAAGATCGGCGAGCCCGCCGTGGGCATTGCGGGCGCCTTTGCGTCCAACCTCGACCCCATGCGGCCGCTGGAGTTCGACCTGGCCGGCACCACCGAACTGCTGCAGACCCTGGAGCGCGAAGGCCCCACGGCCGCCCCCACGGATGCGCCCATCGAGCAGTCGGACAACTCGCTGGTGCGCATGATCAACAGCATGATCCTGGAGGCGCACCGCGAGGGCGCCTCCGACATCCACATCGAAAGCTACCCGGGCCAGGAAAAGACCCGCATCCGCTTTCGCCGCGACGGCCTGCTCTACACCTACCTGGAGCTGCCACCGAGCTACCGCGCCGCCATCGTCGCGCGCATCAAGATCATGTGCGACCTGGACATCAGCGAAAAGCGCATGCCGCAGGACGGCAAGATCAACTTTGCGAAGTACTCGCCGCAGCACCGCATCGAGCTGCGCGTGGCGACCATTCCCACCAACAACGGCCTCGAAGACGTGGTGATGCGCATCCTGGCATCGGCCAAGCCCATTCCCATGGGCCAGCTGGGCCTGTCGCCGAACAACCTGGCGCAACTGACCAAAGCCGTCGGGCGCCCCTACGGCATGGTGCTGTGCGTGGGTCCCACGGGCTCGGGCAAGACCACCACGCTGCACTCGGCGCTGATGCAGATCAACACGCCCGAACGAAAGATCTGGACGGCGGAAGACCCGGTCGAAATCACCCAGGCCGGCCTGCGGCAGGTGCAGATCAACCCGCGCATCGACTGGACCTTTGCCAAGGCGCTGCGGGCCTTCGTGCGCGCGGACCCCGACGTGATCATGGTCGGCGAGATCCGCGACGAGGAAACCGCCAAGACCGCCATCGAGGCCTCGCTCACCGGCCACCTCGTGCTGTCGACGCTGCACACCAACAGCGCCCCGGAAACCGTGACCCGGCTGCTGGACATGGGCATGGACCCGTTCAACTTCGCAGACTCCCTGCTCGCGGTGCTGGCCCAGCGGCTGGTGCGCCGCCTGTGCACGCGCTGCACCACTCCTTCGCCCGCGAGCGCGGAGGCCGTCGAGGAACTGCTGGACGACTACATGCACGCCTTCGGCCCGCAGGAAAAGACGCCGGCCCACCGCCAGGCCGTTCACGACGACTGGCGGCACCGCTACGGCCACGACGGCAAGCTGCACAGCCACGCCAGCACCGGCTGCAAGCACTGCGGCAACACGGGCTTCAAGGGACGTGTGGGCATCCACGAGCTGATGGTGATGTCCAGCACGCTGCGCCGCCTGGTGCAGACCGGCGCACGCGCGGAAGAGCTGCAGCTGGCCGCGCTGCAGGAAGGCATGCGCACCTTGCGCCAGGACGGCATCGAAAAAGTGCTGGCCGGGCACACCAGCATCGAGGAAGTGCGCGCGACCAGCAACGTGTGAACGCGCGGCCCGGCGGCGCTGCACCTACAGCTCGTTCAACGGAATGAACGGCGCCACCAGCCGCAGCTTGAAGCGCTGCCATGCCGTGGTCTCGGGCGGCACGTCGTAGGCCGTTTCCTTGCCGTCGTTGTCCTGCTCGATCCATTCGACGTTCTTGCCGCTGGCGTCCAGCCGCAGGCGGTAGGAGCTGCCCGCGTCCGCGAAGCCGTCCAGCTGCCGGGCCATCTCGGCACTGTCGATGATCAGGCCCAGCTCGGTGTTCAGCCGCGCCGAGCGGGGGTCGAGATTCATCGAGCCGAGGAACACCTGCTTGCGGTCGACGATGCCGTTCTTCATGTGCAGCGCGCCCGTGCGATGGCCGAAGATGCCGAGCTTGCCGCGCTTCACGCTCAAGGTGGGACTCAGCTCGTAGATGCCCACGCCGGCCTTGAGCAGCTCATGGATGTGCGGCCAGTAGCCCACGTACACCCAGGGCTCGTCGGTGGATGCCAGGGAATTGGTGAGCAGCGTGACGCTCACGCCCTCGGCCTGCGCGCCGGCCAGGCTGGCCACCGAGGCGTCGGACGGCACGAAGTACGGCGACACCATCTTGATGCTGCTGCGCGCCGTGCGGAACCAGCGGATCACGCCTTCCGTGACGGTGCCCTTGAGCGAGTTCTCGCGCTCGTTCAGGCCCAGCGTCTTGCTGAGCGGATCGAACAGCACCCGTGCGTCGGCCCACAGCAGCGGGCTGAGCGCACGGTCGGCCAGCTCGAAGGGCAGGTTCATCATGGGCACGAGGTCCAGCGGCAGCGCGACGGGTTCGTCGGGCTGCGGGTCGTGGATCCTGCCGTCCGCCGGAATGCGCGGCGCCTGCGGCGGTCTGGCGTCGGCGACCCGCGTGTCGAACTTCTGCCGCAGCTGCGCCTGCGTGAGCGAGGTGCTGGCGATGCGCCCCACGGGGTAGACGACCTCGCTGTTCCAGTAGTGGTCGAACTCGCTCGACAGGTCGCGCACCACCGGTCCGGCCGCGAACACGTCCATGTCGACGAAGTTGCTGCCCGCCGCATTCATCACGTACTCGTCGGCCATGTTGCGCCCTCCCGCCACGGCGGCTGCGTTGTCGGCCACGAAGAGCTTGTTGTGCATGCGCCGGTTGACGCGGGCGAAGTCGAAGCCCGAGCTGACGAAGCGCGTGACGTCGCTGCCTCGCCCCGCCGGGAACGGGTTGAACAGGCGCACCTGCACGTTCGGATAGCTGGCGAGCGCGAGCAGCAGGTCGTCCTCGCCGGTGGTGTAGAGGTCGTCGACCAGCAGGCGCACGCGCACGCCGCGCAGCGCCGCGTCGCGCAGCGCGCCCATCAAGGCGCGGCCGGTGTTGTCGCCGGCCAGCAGGTAGTACTGCACGTCGAGGCTGCGCGTGGCGAGCCGGGTCAGCTCCATGCGGGTGGCGAAAGACGTGGGGCCGTAAGGCAGCAGGCGAAAGCCAGAGCGGCTGTCGGGCGGAAGCACCTTCTGCGTGAGGGTGCCCAACGGGGTGGCCGAGAAATCGGTGATGGCGCCGACGGGCTGCGTCGGCACCTGCGGCGGCAGGCTGGCGCATGCAGTCATCAACATCGAAAGAACCAGCATCCACGCCGCAAGCAGCGGGCGGCCCCACACGTGGGCACGAAAAGCGCCCTGCCGATCGCGGCGCGATGCATCGGCCCAGCAAGCTGTCGTCATTTTTTCCTGCTCCCGTCCCGGTTGGCGCGCCCACCCGCGAGGGGATGATCGGGCCGCGCGCATGACGCGAGCCTGACGGCGCCTGGCGGCCGCGTCAACCGTTGCGTTCGGGGTACGTTGGGGACGCGTTCGGAGCCCACCGGGTGCATACCGTGCGGGTTCAGGGTCCGACAATCGGATACCCGATGCACCGCAGGGAATTTTCCATGCCGGCACGCCGGTGCGCGACGATAGACGACCCATGACGAACTCCGCCCCCTCCACGCCCGCACTCATCGACACCTGCACCCAGGCCTCGCTCGCCCTGCTGGAAAGCAACCTGACACCGCACGGCATCCTGGCCGCCAGCCGCACCGAGGCGGCCGTCGCGCGGCGCTACACGCGCATCTTCGGGCGCGACGCCGCCATCTGCGTGATGGCCATGTGCGGCAGCGGCGTGCCTGCGCTGGAGCAAGGCGCGGTGGCCAGCCTCGACGCGCTCGCGGCGCAGCAGGCGGCCAACGGGCAGATTCCCAAGTACGTCGACCCCGAAGGACAGGACGCCGACTTCTGGTACCTGGGCTGCATCGACGCCACCTTGTGGTGGCTGATTGCGGTGGACCATGTGCGCCGGCACGGCAGCGTCGGCGCCTCGCACTGGCAAGAAGAGGTCGCGCGCGCCATCCAATGGCTGCAGGCGCAGGAGCACCAGCACTTCCGGCTGCTGCAGCAGAACGAGGCCAGCGACTGGGCCGACATCATGCCGCGCTCGGGCTACGTGCTGTACAGCAACGCGCTCTGGTACGACGTGAAGCGCCGCTTCGCGCTCAGCCACGCAGACGAGACGCAGCACCACTTCAACCACCTGTTCAACCCGTTCCAGCGCGACCTGCCCGAGTACCACCGGGCGCGGCTGCTGCGGCATTACGCGCGGCGCGGCCGGCGCGACCCCGGGCTGTACCTGAGCTTCGTCAACCTCGCGGTCGTCGGCGACGAAGGCGATGTGTTCGGCAACGTTCTGGCCATACAGAGCGGCCTGGCCGACACGGAGATGGCGCACCGCATCGTGCAGACCGTCAACGCGGCGCGTGCGTGCGAACCCTATCCGGTGCGCGTGGTGCTGCACCCGCTGTCGCAGCAGCACGAACTGTGGCGCGCCTACATGGGGCGCCACCAGCAGAACATCGTGCACCAGTACCACAACGGCGGAATCTGGCCGTTCGTCGGCGGGTTCTGGGTGATGGCGCTGGCACGGCTGGGGCTGCACGAACAGGCATGGACCGAACTCGAGCGGCTGGCGCAGGCCAATGCGCTGGACGGCTGGCGCTTCACGGAGTGGTTCCATGGGCGCACGCTGGCGCCGATGGGGATGGCGGGGCAAAGCTGGAATGCGGCGACGTTCCTGCTGGCGAAGCGGGCGTTGGAAGGGGTCGGGGTGGCCTGGTGACGCCCTGTCTTGCAGGCCGGCGTGCACAATCTGCGGCATCTCGACCCTGACGCCATGCGAATCCACGAACTGAAACGACGCCTGCGGGAAGCCGGCGCAGGCCCCAGCCACGAACAGCGGATCTTGCGGCTGTGGTCCCATGCGCTGCCCCGCGACAGCGGCCGGCGCCTGCCGGCGAGCTTTTTCCCGTCGTCGCTGATGGACGCGCTGCCCGCCATCGAAGCCGAGCTTGCGGGGTTGGCGCGCATTCACGCCGTGCACCCCGGCGCCGACGGTTCCGAGCGGCTGCTCGTCGCGCTGGCGGACGGCCAGACCGTGGAAAGCGTGCTGCTGCCGCGGGACGGCCTGTGCGTGTCGTCGCAGGTGGGCTGCGCCGTCGGATGCCGGTTCTGCATGACGGGCCGGGAGGGCCTGCTGCGCCAGGTGGGCAGCGCCGAAATCATCGCCCAGGTCGCGCTCGCGCGCATGCGCCGTCCGGTGCGCAAGGTGGTCTTCATGGGCATGGGCGAGCCGGCCCACAACCTGGACAACGTGATCGAGGCGATCGACCTGCTCGGCACGGTGGGCAACATCGGCCACAAGAACCTGGTGTTCTCCACCGTGGGCGACCCGCGGGTGTTCGACAGGCTGCTGCAGGAGCGCGTGCGGCCCGCGCTGGCACTCTCGCTGCACACGACGAAGGCCGACCTGCGCAAGGACCTCCTGCCCCGCGCGCCGAACATGACGCCCGAAGAGCTGGTCGACGCGGGCGAGCGCTATGCGCGCGCCACCGGTTACCCGATTCAATACCAGTGGACGCTGCTGGAAGGCGTGAACGACGGGCCGCAGGAGATCGAAGGCATCGTCCGGCTGCTGTCGGGCAAGTACGGCGTGCTGAACCTGATTCCCTTCAACGCGGTGGACGGCGTGGCGTTCAGCCGCCCGTCGTGGGAGCGCTGCGAACAGATGGCGCGCACGCTGCACGAGCGGGGCATCCTCACGAAGCTGCGCAATTCGGCGGGGCAGGACGTCGATGGCGGCTGCGGCCAGCTGAGGGCGCGGGCGGCCGAAGTGCAGGTGATGTTTCGAAGGGGTTGAGGCCGGCACCGGAGAAATCGAATGAATTCCACAGCTTCACGCCCTGCGCCACGCAAGGGCCTTCATCCATGACATTGCAGAAGAAGGGCAAGTACTGGTACGGCACCACGCCCGAGGACATCGAGGCTCAACTCGTCGCCTACAGCACGCGCAACAGGTACGTGGCCGTCAAGTTCTCCCAGTCCGCATGCGCATGCGGAAACCGTTCGTTCCAACTCGAAACCGATGAGGACGCAGGCGCGGCCAGGCGAACCTGTGTTCGCTGCGGCGCCGTTCATCTCATGGGAGACAGCGACGAATACGCAAGCGAAGCGGAGTTCGAAAGGCATTCGTGCATCTGCGATGCGGAGGCGTTCGAACTCTTGTCGGGTGTCGCCTTGTACGCGGACAGCAACGACGTTCGTTGGTACTACATCGGCTGCAGGTGCACAAGCTGCGAGCTGGTCGGTGTCTTCGCAGATTGGAAATGCGAGGCTGGAGATGCAGACGCGTTCCTGCGCAAGACCTGAGCGGGCAGCAGCGACCGGGGATGCGGCAACAGGCTCGTCACGACGGACATGGCCACCCAACGATCATGGCCGGATTCGATTCTCAGGATGGCTCAGGCACTCAAAGTGCATCCCACACCTGAATCAGCCCCACCAGGTGGACGACGCCTAATGCCAGGCAAACCACCGAACTCCAAACCCAGAAAGCAGTAAGCCGCCGCCGGTCGAAGACGAACAACGCCAGCGCCACGAGTCCCCGCAGCAGATACACCGCCGTGATCGCAGGCAGCACGAGCGCCAGCAATGGCAGCGGCTGCAGCACCCCGGCCCCTGAAAGCGCATACGCCGACCAGACGCCGAGCACGCACGCGATCAGCAGCGTGACGATCGGCGGATACAGATGCCCCGCGGCCGCGCCTGCAGCCATGCGTTCCCCAGCCCCGAAGAACCGGTACCAGGCAGGCCCGCCAAAGATGATGCAGATGTGCAGCAGCGCCGCAATGGCACTGAGCGCGGCCCCGGCGATCAAGGGAATGTTGTAGGACACAAAGAATCTTTCAAAAACACGCGAGCGGCCGCAGCACTTGCACCGTGTCGCGCGTCGGCCCGAAGGCGCCGTAGCGCACGCCAAGGCCGCTGAGGGCTTCGACACGTTCGATCCATTCCTGCGGCGTGCCGACGTTGCCCGGCTCGTACAGGGGCTGCGCGGCGTACAGCCGTTGCGTCAGGGCTTGCTGGTGTACGAGGTCAGGCACCTCGCTGCAATGCAACGCGTTCACGCGCACACCGTCCGCACCGCGATAACCCGCGCACCATCGCAGACCCGTGCCTTCGACAGCATCGAGATGGCTCACCACCAGCCCATCGAGTTTCCCCACGGCCTCCAGCGCATAGCGCAGCAGCACCGCATCGGGATGCCCGCGCCGGAACACGCCCTGCCAGCCTTCGTCCGCGTTGTGCGGCTCGGCCAGGAGAGCGTCCAGCGCGTGGTCATGCGTGGGCAGCGGGCCGGCACCATGCCGAGTGAGGTAGCTGCGCAGCACGCCCAGGTGCTGCACGCGCGCGCCGATGCCCACATCGCGCAGCACCGCCTCGACAGCGCCAGTCGACACCGTGCTCCACGTCGTGTGCGGATGAAAACCGCGCCACTCGTCGAGCAGCACACCCTGCGCGCCTTCGAACACCACGGTGCCCGGACGCGCGAGGCGTTCGGCGATGCGGTCCGCGCCGGCGGGCGGCGACTGCGCCAGGCAAGGCGCCACGGCGTCGAGCCAGCGCTGTGCGAGCGAGTCGTCCCGCAGCATGGCGAGTTCTTGCGCGGCATCCCCATGCAAAGAGGCTGCAGCCGCAAACTCGCGCAGCAACGCGGTGCGCGAGGCCTCCAGTTTTTCGAGCGCGCGAGCGGGGTGAAGCAGATCGCCGTAATGCAGCGCTTCATCCGGCGACGCGAGCGCGTGCCGCACCGTCTCGCCGACGCCCACGCCGCAGCTGCCGTGCGCACCCTCCCCCCGCGTCCATTCACGCAACCGGCCCGCGGCCTGGTGGAACGGCGTGGTCACGCGGCAGCGAGCGTCGACCAGCAGCCGCGAGAAGGCGTCTTGCACACCCACCCTGCGCAATGCGTCCTCCTCGACGCGCAGCGCCGTGGGGTGCACCACCACCGGACTCGCCAGCACCGTGCCCAAGCCCGCATGAAAACTGCCGGCGCCGAACTGCGAGAAGGTGTGGTGCCGACCGTCGGCCAGCACCACGTTGTGCCCGGCCTGCGCGCCGCCGTTGAAGCGCACCACGGTGTGGGCCTGCAATGCGCCGCACAGGTGGTCGGTGAAGCGCCCCTTGCCGCAGTCCCCGAAGCCCAGGCCCAGCAGCGAGACGTAGTGCGTGGCCCCTGCGGCGGCGGCAGTCACCCGACCCTTAGCCGAACAGGCGCTTCCACCACGACGAGCGCGGGTTCGCGGCCGCCGTGGCCACGGCCGGCGGCGCGCGGCGCGATGCGCCGGGGTCGAGCAGCGCCGCGTAGGCGTCCAGCGCGTGCAGCACGCCGCCCACGCGTTCCTTGGCCATGCCGGTGCCGCTCATCACGCCGGCCAGCGCCTCGAGGCTGGGCACGGCCTTCTCGGTGAGGGCGACGATGCCGGCGGCCACGGCGCAGGCATCGTCGGGCGAGTCCATGCAGATGACGTGATCGCCCAGCAGCTCGCGCCAGCGCCCTTCGCAGCGGCGGCGGCGCTGGGCGTCGGGAATCAGGAAGAACAGGTTCGTGGTCTCGGCCGCGGCAGCGATGACCTCTTCGATGGGAATGTCCTCGTCGAGCTTCTCGCCGATCAGGCCTTCGATCTGGTGGCGCGAGACGGCGGGGTACGGCAGCTCGTCGCCGGTCACGAACAGGTAGCCGCGCTTCTTGCGCTTCACCCAGCAGTCCATGTCGGTGTGCTGCGCCATGACGTAGAAGGCCAGCTCGTAGCTTTCTTCGCCGCTGCCGCCACCGCCGCCTTCGAGGTAGCTCCAGGTGAGCCACTGGTCCATGAGGTTGGCGGTCGACTCGAACTGGCCGACCTGCAGCGGCGCGCCGTCGGAGGTGGCGTCGCCGACGGCCATGAACATGAGCTGCGGGTCGGGCACGCCGCAGTCGGTCAGCAGCTTCATGAAGTTGGGCAGCTCGCGGCGCGCCAGGGTCTGCGGAATGTCGCCCATGGAGCCGGTGACGTCGAGCGCGAACACGATGCCCAGCGAATTGGGGTGGTCGGCGTTGTCGCGCGACTCGCGCACCTTGAGCCCGTGCGGGTTCATCAGCGGGTGCGTCGAGCGCTGCGTGAAGACTTCGGCGCCGGGCTTGGCGGCGCGGTCGGCAATCAGCGCCGTGTGTGCGGCGTGCGAGTAGTTTCCGTAGCCCATGAATGACCTCCTTGGTGACTGTTGTTCAGGTGCCGGCGCACGGCGCGGGATCGAAAGGCACGAACCTCGACGGACCGAAGGCTTCGCGTGACGCGGCCGAAAGCGCTTGCTCGATGCCCTGCGCGCCCAGGCGTTCGCAGGTGGCGGCGTCTTCGCTGCATTGGCGCAGCAAGGCCGCGAGCGGTGCCGGGGTGTGGGCGCCGAAGCCGGGCTCGCCGGACCCGGCCTCAAGCAGGCCATGCAGCACTGCGCGCACGGTCCAGGCGGCCTGCATCAGGTCGCGCGCGACGGCGGTGGTGTGGGCCGGCCCGGTGGCGTGCTGCGCGCGCGACCAGCCGATGAGCAGCACGCCGTGGTCGCGCGGATGCACGAGCGCATGCGCGGGCGACAGGTCGCGGTGCGTCCAGCCGGCGCCGTGCACGAAGGCCAGCACCTCAAGCATGCGGCGCCAGAGCCACACGGCGTGGCGCGGGTCGATGCCTTGGGGATTGGCCTGCTGTACGTCCTGCAGGCTGCCCCAGAAACCGGTCGGGTGGCGCAGCACCAGCGCCTGGCGGGCGCCATCGCCCAGGCCTTCGGCGAGGCCCGTGCCCAGCGGCTGCGGCAAGCGGCGTGTGAAGTAGGCCGCGCCTGCCATCGACAGGTCTTGCAGGGCCTGCAGCACGGCGGCCTCGCGCAGCAGCACGTGGTTGGCGGCGGAGTCACGGGCCAATTTCAGCGTGACGCGCTCGGGCAGCGCGCCAAGCCGTTCAGCCAGCAGCACCTCGCTGTGCTCGCCGGTGGCCAGCGGCGCCAGCACGCGGTAGCGCGCACCGCGCCAGGTGAGGATGCGTCCGCCCGGCACGTCGGCGTTGGCCCGCCGCAGCGCGGCGCGGAAGCTCTCGCGTTCGACGGTTTCCGTGCCGCGCACGATGGTGGCGCCGCAGTAGCTGCAGTCGACCGTGCGCCAACGTGCGGCACGCGGCAGCGGCGCGGAGCATTGGGGGCAGCTGAGTGCGAGCAGCGACAGCATCTGGCCGCGCCCTACGCGTCCCTGGGCACCGCCGGGTCGGGCGATGCCCGCACACGGTCGATGCGGCGGCCTTCGAGCTCGACGATCTCGAAGCACCAGCCGGCGCAGTCGATCAGCTCGCCCACTTCCGGCAGATGGCCCGACACGGACATCAGCAGGCCGGCCACGGTGTTGTAGCGCCCGCGCTCTTCCTCGGGCAGCTCGCGAATGCCCAGGCGCGCGCGCAACTCCGACACGGGCATGAGGCCGTCGAGCTCCCACACGCCGTCGGGCCGCTCGCGGGCCCAGGCGTCGGTCTGCATGCCGGGCTGCAGCTCGCCGGTGATGGCTTCGAGCAGGTCGCGCGGGGTCATCAGGCCCTGCACCACGCCGTATTCGTCGACCACGAACACCAGCCGGCCGGCGCGCTCGCGGAACTGCTCCAGCAGTTCCATGCCGGTGAGGGTTTCGGGCACGAACACCGCGGGCAAGGCCTCCGGGCCCAGCGCGCCGGGGTGCGCGGACCCCAGGCGCAGCAGGTGGGCCACGCTGATGACGCCGACCACGTCGTCGAGCGAGTTGCGGCACACCGGGTACCAGGAATGCACGAGGTTGAGCGCGGCCGCGTCGGCCACCTTCTGCAGCGCCTGCGGCACGGTGAACGAGGCGTCGAGCCATTCGATGTCGGCGCGCGGGATCATCAGCGAAGACAGGCGCCTGTCATCCAGGTGAAACACGTTGCGCACCATCTGGTGCTCGTGATGCTCGATGACGCCGGCGTCCACGCCTTCCTCCAGGCTGGCCGAGATCTCTTCTTCCGTGACGTGGCGCGCCGCGTTGGCGTCGATGCGCAGCAGCTTCAGCATGGTGGCCGTGGCGCCCGCGAGCAGCCACACGAAGGGCTTGGCGGCCTTGGCCAGCCCGCGCATGGGGCGCGACACCCAGCGCGCCACCGGCTCGGGATAGAGCTGGCCGATGCGCTTGGGCACCAGCTCGCCGAAGATGATGGTGAAGAAGGTGATGCAGGTGACCACGCACGCGGTGGACACCACGCTGGCGGTGCCGGCGCCCATGCCCACGCTTTCCATCCACACGGCCAGCGGCGCGGCGAAGGCGGCCTCGCCGACGATGCCGCTCAGCATGCCGATGGAGGTAATGCCGATCTGCACCGTCGAGAGGAATTGCGTGGGCGACTCCATCAGCTTCAGCGCGGCCACCGCGCCGGTGTCTCCCGTTTCGGCCAAGGCCGCGAGACGTGCGCGCCGGCTGGTGGAAAGGGCCATTTCGGACATTGCGAACAACGCGTTGAGCGTGGTCAACAAGGCCAGGAGGAGAACATCCATGAACTGAGGGAGAGAATGAAGGAATGTCACTTTACTTGATTGGCGACCTGCAGGGCTGCGACGCCCCCCTCGGGCGGCTGCTGCAAAAGATCGATTTCTCCCCCAGCCGGGACACCTTCGTGCTGCTGGGCGACCTGGTGAACCGGGGCCCCGATTCGCTCGCGGTGCTGCGCCGCGTGCAGGGCTACGGCGCCTCCGCGCTGAGCCTGCTGGGCAACCACGACCTGCACCTGCTGGGCGTGGCGCACGGCGCGCGCAAGACCGGGCGCAAGGACACGCTGGGCGAACTGCTGGCCGCGCCCGACAGCGAAGCGCTGCTCGACTGGGTACGCCAGCAGCACATGGCGCTGCACATGCGCATCGGCACCGGCGACCTGCTGATGGTGCATGCGGGCGTGCTGCCCCAGTGGACGGTGAGCGACACGCTGGTGCTGGCCGCCGAAGTCGAATCGGTGCTGCGCGGCCCGGCGCTGGGCGAATTCCTGATGACGATGTACGGCAACGAACCCGCGCAGTGGCAAGACAGCCTCACGGGCAGCGCCCGGCTGCGCGCCATCGTCAATGCGCTGACGCGGCTGCGCTTCTGCACGGCCGACGGCGTGATGGAGTTCGAGGCCAAGGACAGCGCCGCCACGGCGCCCGAGGGCTACATGCCCTGGTTCGACGTGCCAGGGCGCAAGACGCGCAAGGCCACGGTCGCCTTCGGCCACTGGTCGACACTGGGCTGGCTCTCGCGGCCCGACCTGCTCTCGACCGACACGGGCTGCGTGTGGGGCGGCTGCCTGAGCGCGGTGCGCATCGGCGCGACGCTGGACGAGCGCGAGCTGATCCAGGTCGAGTGCGAGCAGGCGCAGAAGCCGGGCAAGACCGGCTGAAAGGCCTCAGAACGCCTGCGTCATCAGCCCGTACACGGTGCGCACGCCGCTCACGTAGTTGCCCATGCGCAGGTTCTCGTTGGCCGCGTGCTGGTTGTTGTCGGCGTTCACCAGCGGAATGATCGCAAAGGGCACCGGCAGCACGCGCACGATCTCGGCGGTGGGCACCGTGCCGCCCATCATCCGGATGCGCACCGGCTCGGGCTTGGCGCCGAAGGTCTCGCTCAGCGCCTTGTAGGCCCATTGCCCGACGGGCGAGTTGATCTGCGAGCCGGCCGCGTCGCCGCCCTCGCTCTGGTAGGAGAAGGTCGCGAGCTTGTCATAGCGCGCGCGGTCTTCGTCCGTCGGCTCGCCTTTGACGAGGTGGTAGCCCTGGCGCTCGATGTGTTTCTGGATCAGCTGGCCGAGGTAGGCCGGATCGGAGTCGGGCGTGGTGCGAAGGTCCATCTCGGCCACGGCCTTGTCGGGCACGATGTTGGCCACCTTGTCGCCCACCGACGCCGCGGCCATGCCGCGCACGTTCAGCGAGGGGTACTGCATCGCTTCCTGGTAGTTCGCACCGACCTTGTCGGTGCGGGCAATGCCCAGGCGGCGCTTGAGCGCGGCCTCGTCGTCGGGCACCGCAGCCATGATCCTGCGGTCGGCCTCGGCGATCTTCACGTGGTCGTAGTAGCCGGCCACCGTCACGCGGCCCTCGTCGTTCTTCATCGAGGCCAGCAGGTTGGCCAGGCGCTGGGCCGGGTTGGGCGCGTAGTTGCCGTAGTGCCCGCTGTGCAGCGGCACCTTGGCGCCGTACACGGTGAGCTGGGCCTTGGCCGCGCCGCGGTTGCCGAACACCAGCGTGGGCCGGTTGGTGGCGTGCATGGGGCCGTCGTGGATCACGATGGCGTCGCAGCGCAGCAGGTCGCGGTGCGCCTGCATCACCTTGCCGATCGAGGGCGAGCCCTTCTCTTCCTCGCTGTCGAGGATCACCTTGACGTTGACCGCCGGCTGGGCGCCCCCGGCCTTCAGGGCATCGATGGCGGCGAGCATCATCATGATCGGCCCCTTGTCGTCGGCGGACGCGCGGCCGAACACGCGCCATTCAGGGTCGAGCGGGCCGCTGAAGAGCGGCGCCGAATCGATTTCTTCCCAGCCGCCGTTGGCCGCCTTACGCTTGAGCACCGGCGTCCACGGGCTCTTCTGCGCCCACTGCGCGGGAATGACCGGCTGGCCGTCGAGGTGCATGTAGAACAGCACCGTCTTGCGCGCGGGATCGCTGCCCGGGTATTCGGCATAGAGCATCGGCTTGCCGTCGTTGGGCAATTGCTGCGTGGTGAAGCCGCGCTTGCGGAAGGCCTGCTCCAGCCACTCGACGTTCTTGCGGATGTCCTCCGGCGAGACGGCGTCGTTGGGCAGGGACAGCAGCTCGAAGTACTCGCGGTAGGTGGCCTGCGCGTGGCGCTCGGCGTCGGCCGCGGCGAGTTCGCCCGCGCCGGCCGTGCCGGTCATGCAGGCCGCCACTGTCAGGGCCAGGGTGAGCAGTGCGAGCGGGCGGCGCGAGGTTCGGGGCTGTGAAGGCATGGGTGTTCGGTCCACTTTGTGACGGTTTCGCGGCAGTCTAGGCAAAGCCGAGCTTTTGAACAATTGCCGATTTTCAGCGGTATCGTTGCGTTTTTCGCAATGCAGACGCCCTGCGCCCACCGCCATGCCGTCCCATCGCCTGCAGGAAACCTCGCTGCGCTACTTTCTCGAAGTGGTGCGCAGCGGCTCTCTGACCGAAGCGGCTGTGCGGCTGAACGTCAGTGCCTCCGCCATCAGCCGGCAGGTGGCCATGCTCGAGGCCTTGCTGGGCGTGCCGCTGTTCGAGCGCCGCCCGCGCGGCATGGTGCCCAGCCCGGCCGGCGAGTTGCTGGCAGCGCACGCGCGACGCGGCGCGCTGGAGGCCGAGCGCGTGGTGTCGGACATCCAGGGGCTGCAGGGCCTGCAGCGAGGGCATGTGCGCATCGCCTGCTCGTCGGGCTTCGCCAACGAGTTCCTGCCGCGCACCATCGTCACGTTCCGTGCGATGCACCCCGGCATCCAGTTCGAGCTGAAGGCCTGCGAACCTGGCGAGGTCACCGAAGCCGTGCTGCTTGGCGATGCCGACATCGGCCTCACCTACAGCCGCGCCGCGGTGCAAGGCATCCATGTGGCGCACCGCGAGCGGGCCTCGGTGTTCGCGCTGATGCGGCCCGACCATGCGCTGGCCAGGCATCGCAGCGTGACGCTGGCACAGATGCTGCCGTTTCCGATCGGGCTGTCGGGCCCCGACACGACGGTGCGCCAGCTGTTCGACGTGGCCTGCAGCAACCGCGGCGTGGTGTTCGAGCCCGCGCTGGTGAGCAACCGTTTCGAGGCGCTGGCCAGCTTCGTGCTGCACGGCGGCGGCCTCGCGATTGCCGGTGAGATCACCGTGCGCGAGCGCGTGCAGCGCGGCGAACTGCATGCGGCGCAGATCCGCGAACGCGGCATGCGGGAGCGCTCGGTGGAGTTGCAGACCCTGGCCGGGCGCACCCTGCCGGAAGTGGTGCGCACCTTTCTCGAATTCCTGTGCAAGGCGCTGCCGCCGCCGGCCGCGCCGTGACCATGCCGGCTCAGGACGGCAGGCGGACCTCGAAACGGAAACGCAGCAACATCAATCGAAGTTCAGGATCACCTTCATCGACTGCGACCGGTCCGCCGCCAGCGCGAAGGCTCGCGCTGAATCGCGGTAGGACAGCGTTGCCGAGATCAACGGCTTCACATCGACCAGGCCCTTGTTGAGCAACTCGACCGCCACCGCGAACTCTTCGTGAAAGCGGAACGCACCGCGCAGATCGAACTCCTTGGCCACGATGGTGTTGATCGGCAGTGTCATGTCGCCGCCCAGGCCCAGTTGCACGACGATGCCGCGCGGGCGCAGCGCGTCGAACGCACCAACCAGCGCGCGGGCATTGCCGCTGGCCTCGAACAGCACGTCGAAACTCCCCTTGTCGGCGGTGAACCGCGCCAGCCCGTCCGGCGTGTCGGCAACATTGACGACTTCGTCCGCACCGACCTTGAGCGCCTTGCCCAGCGTGTGCGCGCCGACGTCGGTTGCGACGATGTGGCCCGCGCCGGCACGCCGTGCTGCAATGATCGCCAGCGCGCCGATCGGGCCGCAGCCCGTGACCAGCACGCGCTTGCCAAGCAACGAGCCGGCACGCCGTACCGCATGCAGCGCCACTGCGAAGGGCTCGGCCATCGAGCCTTCGGCATCGCTGAGCGAATCGGCCAGCCGGTGCGCCTGGTGCGTCTCGACCACGATCTGCTGGCGGAACGCGCCCTGCACATGCGGCGTGCGCATCGCGCTGCCGTAGTAGCGCATGTCCAGACAGTGGTTCTGCAGGCCCTGCTGACAGTATTTGCAGAGGCCGCACGGGCGGCTCGGGCTGATCGCGATGCGCTCGCCGGGCTTGAAGTCCGTGACGCCTGCGCCGACCGCCTCGATCACGCCGGCCACCTCGTGGCCCAGCACCATCGGTTCCTTGATGCGGATGGTGCCGAAGCCTCCATGCTGGTAGTAGTGCAGGTCTGACCCGCAAATGCCGCCGCAGCGCACGCGCACCTGCAACTGGCCCGCGCCCAACGCGGCGGTTTCGAATTCCTCCACGCGCAGGTCGCCGGGCGCGTGTATGACAAGTGCGTCCATGGTGATGGCCTGCTATTTCTTGAGATCGACGCTGGCAAGCAGCGACTTGAAGTAGGCGGACTGGCTGTTCATGAAGACCTGAAATTGCTCGCCTTCCATGTAGGCCGGCTGCAGGTTGGCCCTGAGCAGCGCATCCCGGAATGCCGGGTCTTCGGCCGTCTTGCGTGTCGCATCGCGCAGGTACTTGACGACTTCGGGCGGCGTGTTCAGCGGCACGCCCAGCCCGCGCCAGGTTCCCACGACGAGGTCCACGCCCTTCTCCTTGAATGTCGGAACCTTGTCGTAGGGCGCGGGCAGCCGCTGATCGGCCATTGCGACCAGCACGCGCACCTTGCCGGCAGCCACGTGCGAGCCGATCTCGGCCGGGCTCACGGTGATCGCATCCACATGCCCGCCGACCAGCGCCCCCACGCTGGGCGCCGCGCCCTGGAACGGCACGTGGTTGAAGCGCACCTGTGTCTTCTGCTCGACGGCCGCGGCCGCCAGGTGCCAGATCGTGCCGGTGCCGGCATTGCCCATCGACACCACGCCCTCCTGCATGCGTGCCGCGGCCAGCAGGTCGTCGATGGTCTTGTAGGGTGATTCGGCGCGCACCGCGATCACGCCGGGGTCTCCGTTGAGCCGCGCGATCGGGATGAAGTCGGCGGTCGTCACCTTGGTCATGTTGAGGTGCGGAATGATCGCCAGCTCCGAGATGATCACGCCGATCTTGTAGCCGTCGGCCGGCGCGCGCTGCACCTCGCTCATGCCGATGCCGCCGCCCGCGCCGGGCTTGTTGACGACGATCAAGGGCTGCGGCACGTTCTTCTTCACGGCGTCGGCAAAGATACGTGCCATCACGTCGGTGCCGCCGCCGGCGGACGAAGGCACGATCACTTCGATCGACCGCGTGGGGTAGTCGGCCGCATGCACGGCAAACGGGGTCAGCAGCACGCCGGCGAAAGTCGCGGCGGCTGCACAGGCAAGGCGAAAGCGCTTCATGGTTGATGTCTCCTTCAATGACCGTCAGAGCACGGACACCATGCCGCCATCGACATAGATGATTTGCCCGCTCACGTAGTTGGATGCTTCGGATGCCAGAAAGACGGCGGTGCCGATCAGTTCTTCCGGCTTGCCCCAGCGGCCCGCCGGCGTGCGCCCCTTCACCCACGCATCGAAGCTCGGGTTGTCGATGAGCGCCTGGTTCATGTCGGTGAGCATGTAGCCCGGCCCGATGGCGTTGGCCTGGATGTTGTGGCTCGCCCATTCGGCCGTCATTGCGCGGGTGAGCATCTTGATGCCGCCCTTGGCGACCGTGTACGGTGCCACCGTGGCGCGCGCCAGTTCGCTGGTGAGCGAGCCGATGTTGATCACCTTGCCGCGCCCGCGCGGAATCATTCGCCTGGCCGCCTCGCGCCCGACCACGAAGGCGCTGGTGAGATTGGTCTCGATCACGCGGCGCCAGTCGTCCGTGGCCAGCTCGACCATCGGCTTGCGGTACTGCACGCCGGCGTTGTTGACCAGGATGTCGACGGCAATGCCGGCCGCATCGAGCTGCTCGAAGGCGGCCACGACCGCGGCTTCGTCGCACACGTCGAACGCGCACGCCTCGACGACGTAGCCCTTGCCGCGCAATGTCGCGGCAGAAGCCTCGAGCCGTGCCGCGTCGACACCGTTGAGCACCAGCTGCGCACCTGCGGCGGCCAGCCCGTCGGCAATGGCAAAGCCAAGGCCGCGCGACGAACCGGTGACGAGCGCGGTCTTGCCCGCGAGGCTGAAGAGTTGGGTGGACATGATGGATTCCTCAGGGGGTCTGCAGCGTGCCGTCGGCCAGTCGCGTCTGCGTCCAGGTGGTGATGACGTTCTCGCAGGGGTACTTGCGCGCCTCTTCTTCATTGATGTCGACGCCCAGGCCCGGCTTGTCGTTGGCGTAGACGTAGCCGTCCTTGAATTCAGGCAAGCCGGGGAACACGTCCAGCAGCGCACCGGGCGGGCCCTTCAGGTCCTGGATCACGAAGTTCGGCGGCTGCACGCCCGACCATTCCTGCACGCCGAAATTGCGCGCGGCCAGGTCGATGTGGATGTTGGCCGCGTGCGCCACCGGCGACATGTCGCCGGGCCCGTGCCACGCAGTCTTCACGCCGAACTGCTCGGCAAAGAGCTGCAGCTTGCGCCCGGGCGTGATGCCGCCGATCTGGCTAAGGTGGACGCGGATGAAGTCGATGAGCTGTTCGGTGATGAGCGTCTTCCACTCATAGGGGTTGTTGAAGAGCTCGCCCTGGGCAAGAGGAATGCGCGTTTTCTCGCGCAGCTGGCGCAGCCACTTGCCCTCCTCCAGCGGAATCGCGTCTTCCAGGAAGAACAGCTCGAAGCGCTCCATCTCGCAGGCGAACCGGATGGCCTCGATCGGGCTCAGGCGCTCGTGCACGTCATGGCACAGCGCCACGTCGAAACCCACCTTGCTGCGGATGCCCTCGAAGAGCTTGAGGGTGTCGCGCATGTAGCTGCGGCTGTCCAGGTAGACGCCATCGGGTGCACCGCGCGGCGCCGTCGAAGGCGCCTTGCCGAAGCCGCCGCCGCCATAGCCGCCGCTCTGGCAGCGGATGTGCGTGATGCCCTGCGCCATGTAGCCCTGGATGTTGTCGCACAGCTCGGCCAGGTCGCGTCCGTCGGCATGGCGGTAGATGGGCACGCCCTCGCGCACCTTGCCGCCGAACAGCTGGTAGACCGGCATGCCGGCCATCTTTCCCTTGATGTCCCACAGCGCCATGTCGACACCGGAGATCGCGTTGTTCTCGGCCGGGCCGTTACGCCAGTAGGCGTTCTGGTGCATGAGCTGCCACAGCTCCTCGATCGCGCTCACATCGCGGCCGACAAGCAGCGGCTTGAGGTATTGCTCGACCAGGCATTGCACGACAAGGTGGCGGTACGCGAAGGTCGCGCACCCAAGGCCGTACAGGCCGGGCTGGTTGGTCTCGACCTTCACGACCACGAGGTTGATGCCCTCGGGTGCCGTGAGGATGACCTTCACGTCGGAGATAAGTGTTGCCATGTGCGGATGCGTCAGTGCTGGGGTTGGAGTTGCAAAACCGGGCGTGCGTTGTCGGCCGGAAGCGGAATGTCGTTCGAGATGCGCTTGCCCGAGTCGGCAGCGAACAGCACGGCTTGGTTCAGGTCGAGCGAAATGCGGACCTTGCTGCCTGCGCCCAGCGTGCTGTAGCCCGCCTCGGTCACCATGATTTCGTCGGCCATGCCGCCGTCGCGGTCGTGCGCGGTGCGGGCCGTGTCCAGGCGAACGGTCACTATCGATTCGGCACCCACGTGCTCGACCAGTCCCACGGTGCCTGCGATGCCCGGCTGTGCCGGATCGGCGCCGAGGGTGAGCGCGGTCGGCCGCACGCCGACCAGCACGTTCGCGCCGCTGTCGGCGCCCCGAACACCCAGATGCGCCGGCAGCGGCACCCGCAGTTCGCCGATGCTCAGCTGCGAGCCCTCCATGCGGGCATGCACCAGGTTCATGGCCGGCGTGCCGATGAAGCGTGCCACGAAGGTGTTGGCCGGGTTGGTGTAGATCTCGCGCGGGGTGCCGATCTGCTGCGCCTCGCCGGCATGCATCAGCACGATGCGCGTGCCCATCGTCATCGCTTCGATCTGGTCATGCGTCACGTAGACGAAGGTGCCGCCCAGGTCGCGGTGCAGCTTGATGATTTCGGCGCGCATCGACGAGCGCAGCTTGGCGTCGAGGTTCGACAGCGGCTCGTCCATCAGGAACACCTCGGGCTGTCGCACCATCGCACGGCCCAATGCCACGCGCTGGCGTTGGCCGCCCGAGAGGGTGCGCGGATGGCGCTCCATCATCTCGGTCAGCGACAGGATCTTCGCCGTGCGGTCGACCAGCTCGCGAACCTCGGGCGAGGCCTCGATCCGTCGCTTGGCGAAATGCCCCAGCAGCGGAATGTGAAACCACCAGCGGAACTTGCGCATGATCAGCGGGAAGGTGATGTTGCGCCGCACCGTCATGTGCGGATAGAGCGCATACGACTGGAACACGAACGCCATGTCGCGCGCGCTGGGCGGCAGCGTGTCGACGCGGCGCGAGCCCAGGTGGATCTCGCCGCCGCTCACGGTTTCGAGGCCTGCCAGCATGCGCAGCAGCGTCGACTTGCCACAGCCCGAGGGGCCCAGCAGCACCAGGAACTCGCCGGCGGGCACCTCGACGTTGATGTTGCCCAGCACCGTCTTGGCACCGAAGGTCTTGGTGACGTTTTTCAGGGAGATGGATGACACGATGCGATCCTTGCGTGGCCCGTCAGCCCTTGACGCTGCCGGCGGTCATGCCGGCAACGACGTAGCGCTGCACGAGCAGATAGAAGAAGACGGCGGGCAGCGTGTACATCAGCCCGATGGCCATCACCGAATGCAGCGGCGTGCTCAGCTCGCCGACGAAGCCCGCCAGGCCCACCGACGCGGTGTGCAGCTCGGGCGCACTGACCAGCGTCTGCGCGAACACGTACTCGTTCCAGCCGTGGAAGAAGGCGATCACCGCAGTGGCCGCCAGCGTCGGCGCAATCAGCGGAATCACGACGATGAACACCGTGCCCAGGCGCGAGCAGCCGTCGATGCTGGCGGCCTCCTCGATGTCCATCGGCACGCCGTCGATGGCGCCTTTCAGGATCCAGGTGATCACCGGCACCGTGAAGGCCGTGTTCACCAGGATCAGGCCCGTGAGCGTGTTCAGCAGCGAGAGCTGGCCGAAGATCGCGTACAGCGGCACCACCAGCATCGCCTCGGGCAGCATCTGCGTGACGAAGAGCGCGAGCCCGACGATGGCGATGCCGGCAAACCTGAAACGCGACAGTGCATACGCGGGCAGCACCGCCAGCGCCAGGCTCAGCACCGTGGTGCCGACCGCGACGATCGCGCTGTTGACCAGCCAGATGCCGACATCGGTGCTGGCGAACACGTCGCGGAACACGTGCCACTGCGCCATGCCCGGCAGCAGGTGCGGCGGCGTCGCGAAAAGGTCGGCCGACGACGTGGTCGATGTGACCAGCATCCAGTAGATCGGAAAGGCCGTGATGCCCAGCATGCCGAGGATCACGATCATGAGCAGTGCCTGGCGCCAGTCGAGCGTTGCTGTTTTCATCAGTGCCCCGCCGCGCGCTCGGCGCGCACCGTCAAGCGGAAATAGACCACCGTGATGGCGAGCGCCAGCGACAGGCCGACCATGCCGACCGCCGCGGCCTCGCCCAGTTCACGGTACGTGAAGGCCCGGCGGTACAGCTCGATCACCAGGGTGTTGGTCGAGCCGATGGGGCCGCCCTGCGTCATGAGCCAGATCAGGTCGAAGCGGCGCAGCGACCAGATCGTGATAAACAGCGTCAGCAGCATCACCGTCGGACGGATGGCCGGCCACACCACCGCGCCGAAGACGCTCAGCCTGTCGGCACCGTCGATGACCGCCGCCTCGCGAAGATCGCTGGACACGCCCTGAAGCGCCGACAGGATCACCACCGAAGTGAAAGGAAAGATCTGCCACACGGTGGTGAGCAGCACTGCGGGCAAGGCTCGCGAGGGGTTGTCGAGCCAGCCTTCCATGCCCGACGACAGGCCTAGAAAGTTGAAGACATGCTGCAGCACGCCGTACTGGCCGTTGAACATCCAGATGAAGATCAACGCCACCGCCACCGGCGGCGCCGCCCAGGGAATGGTGATGAGCGAGCGGGCGATGCCGCGTCCGCGAAAGGGCATGTTCAGCAGCAGCGCCGTACCCAGGCCGATGCCGATCGAACACACCACGCAGGCCATCGTGTAGACCGCGGTGATGACCAGCACCTGGTTGAACTCGGCCTGGCCGAACAGGTCGGCGTAGTTGCGCGGGCCCACCCAGTCGTGCTGGCCCGGCGACAGCAGCGAGGTCTGCGTGAAGCTCAGGTACAGCTCCTGCAGCAGCGGATAGGCCTGGAAGACCAGCAGGTACAGCATGACGGGCGCGCAGAACAGGTACGGCGCCCACCCCACGCCGCCCGCGGCGGCTTGCTTGTTGGCGGTCATTGCAAGTGCCCTGGCCCGGCTTACTTGCGCAGGACGCGGGCGCTGACAAGGCGCTGGGCGTCGTCCATGGCCTTCTGCGGGTCGGCACCGCTCTGGAGCACACGCAGCACCTGCTCCAGGATCACCTGCTGGATCTCGGGCGTGCGCGCCTCGAAGCCCTGCACCAGCTGCGGCACGCTGTTCGGCGCCTGGTCGTCGTACACCTTGAGCCAGGGCTTGGCCTTGAGCTCTTCGGGCGTGCGCTCGACCACCGTGGCGACGCTGGCGGCGCCGAGGATGGCCTGCAGGTCCTTCTGGTTCTCGGGCTGCATCATCCACTTCATGAAGGTGACGGCCGCAGCCTTGTGCTTTGTGTTGGCGTTGATGGCGAGCGGCGCGAGGATCAGGCCCTGCGCGCGTGTCGGGAACGGCGACGGCGCCGCACCCAGCGGCAGGTCAGGCGCCTGCTGGTTGAAGATGCCGGCCACGCCGCCGTTGTCGATCTCCATGGCCAGCTTCTTTTCCCAGAACATGCGCCTGTAGGTGGCGGCGTCGGCGCCCTTGGGCGTGGCACCCAGGTCATACATCTTCTTGTAGGCGACCACCCCCTCCACCACCTTGGCGCTGTTGATGGTGAGGTTGCCCTTGTCGTCGCTCCAGCGCCCGCCGAAGCCATAGACGAAGTTGCACAGGTCCTGCCAGAAGCCGCTGCTCTCGGCCATGGTGGCGCGGTAGGCGAAGCCGAACACGTTGTCGCCAGTGGCGGCCTTGGCGGCGGCGAGGAACTCGTCGAACGTGGCCGGCGGCTTGCCGCCCTTCAGAAGCTGCGGGTTGTAGATCAGCTGGTAGTTGCTGATCTCGAAGGGCACGCCGTAGCGTTTGCCGCCGATCACGAGGTACTTGTTGGGGTCGGTCAGCCGGTAGTCGCCGGGCTTGATGTCGCCGTCGATGGCCACGATGCGTTGCGCCTGCGCGGCGGCGTAGTAGTCGATCAGGTCGAAGCGGATGAGGTCGGGGCCCGCCCCGCCGCCCATCTGCGTGAACACGGTCTTGGCCAGCGTCGAGAAAGGCAGCGCGAGCGGCTGCACTTCGACAGCGCTCTGGCTCTTGTTGAACTTGTCGACCCACAACTTGAGCTTGTCGCCGCGCCCCGATTCCGCAAAGGTCGCAGCGGCGAAGCTCAGCGTTTCCTTGGTTTGCGCACGCGCGGCGCCAGGCAAAGCCCATGCGAACACGGTCGCTGCCCCCAGTGCGACAGCGCCGGCGCACAAGCGGGGAAGGCTCGGGAGTTTTTTCATGCAAGTCTCCAGGAGGCGGCTCCGGGCCGCTGGTTCACGACGAAATTTGCGCAAGAATATCGTGATATTTCACGATATTTATTCGTAGATACCCTGCCCCTCCTCGAGGGGATACCTGTGCTCGCCTTCAGAGGAGAACCCGGGTTCGAGGCTGTGCTTACACTTGCATATCAGATATGCTGCTGCGTTGAAACAAGGAGTTCCATGGCCACCCGTTCCCCTGCCAGGCCCAAGCTGGTTTCCGTCGACACCGCCGCGCCGGGCACCTTGCTCAAGAGCCCTGTCAACCAGTCGGACCAGGCCTATGAACGCATCGAAGAACTGCTGATCTGCTGCAAGCTGGCGCCGGGCCGCTTCCTGGCCACGCACGAGCTGCAGACCATGGTCGGCTACGGCCGCACGCCCGTGCACCAGGCGCTCAATCGCCTGTCCGCCGACACGCTGGTGCAGATCACGCCGCGGCACGGCATCCGCATCGCGCCGATCGACCTCACGCGCGATCGCCGGCTGCTGCGGCTGCGCCGCGACATGGAGCGCTTTGTGATCCGGCTCGCCACAGAGCGCTCGGGCGCATCAGAGCGCAACCGCATGCAGCACATCAAGCGGCAGCTCATCGAGCATGGCGCGCACATGACGATCGAGCAGTTCAACGTGGCCGACCGCCTGATCGACCAGCTTTTTCTGGCGGCCGCGCAGGAGCCTTTCGTGGAGGGCACGCTGCGGCCACTGCACACGATCTTCCGACGCATCGGCTGGATCTATCACATGCATGCGCCCGAGAAGGTGGACCTGCAAGGCACCGTCGACGGGCACATCGCGGTGATCGAAGCGGTGGCCAACGGCGACGTCGATGCCGCCATCGCCGCATCGGATGGCCTGATGGATTTCGTCGACAGCATGTTTGAAGTGCTCGAGCGCGACGTGGCGCCCAGCGCGCTCGATTGCAGCCTGGATGGCGACGACAGCTATCTTGCGCTCGGGCCGCCGGCCGCACCCTGACCATGCCGGCTCAGGACGGCAGGCGGAACTTGTCCAGCGACATGCGCTGGCGGCCCTGCGCGTCGAAGTTCTCGGGCGCGAGCCAGCGCTCGAAGGCGGTGCGCAGTGCAGGCCACTCGCTCGCGACGATCGAGAACCAGGCCGTGTCGCGCGTGCGCCCCTTGTAGACCACCGCCTGCCGAAACCTGCCCTCGTACTGGAAGCCCAAGCGAAGTGCCGCGCGCTTGGAGGGCTCATTGAAGTCGTCGCACTTCCATTCGTAGCGGCGGTAGCCCAGCGCGTCGAACGACAGCTTCATCAGCAGGTATTGCGCCTCGGTGGACACGGGTGTCTGCTTGAGGAGCGGCGAGAAATTGACGCTGCCCACTTCGATCACCCCATGGGTCGGGTCGATGCGCATCAGCGCCAGCGTGCCGACGGCGCGGCCACTCTGCTTGTCGACGACGGCGAAGTGCATGGGGTCGGTGCTCTGCGCGGCGCGCTGCGCGTAGGCCCGGGTGCTTTCCAGGTCGGCGGGCCGCTCCACGCCCAGGTACGTCCAGTCGCGGCCGTCGGGCGCCTGCGCATAGGCGGCATAGAGGTCGTCGGCGTGCCTGGCCGCGTCGAGCGGCTCCAGCGTGCAGAAGCGGCCCTCGACGCTCTGGCGCGGTGGCAGTGCGCGCGGCGTCCAATCGGGCACGTCGGGGCCGATGGACTGGCCGAATTCGTTGTGGCGGGCTGGCATGCGGGTGTCTTTCGAAAAAAATGAAACGGCTGTGTCGGAGCACGTAAAGTACCCGCAACGTGGCTCCAACGAAAGCGCCACGAACGATTGATTTCATGGTGCCACGCCCTGCCCCTTCCTCCTCTTCTGCTTCTGCCACAGCGCTGCTCGAATCCTCCCTGCTGAAGGGCCGCGACGCCGGCTCGATGCAGCGCCAGCTGCACGAGCGCCTCAAGCGCGCCATCCTCGACGGCAGCCTGGCCCCCGGGAGCCGCCTGCCCGGCTCGCGCGCGCTGGCCGAAGCGCTCGCCATCTCGCGCAACACCGTCACAGCGACCTACGAGCACCTGGCCGCCGAAGGCTATGTACAACCCGACCGCAAGGGCACGCGCGTGACCGAGCTCTCGTCGCCGGTCCCCAAGCGTGCAGGCATGCCGGCCGGTGTGCCTGCCACGGCGCTGCGCCTCGCAAAGCTCCAGCCGAGCGCATCGCGTGCCGACATGGAGGCGGCGCTGCGCCCCGGCGTGCCCGCGCTGTCGCACTTTCCCCTGGCCGCCTGGCGCCGCGCGCTCGACCGTGCCGTGCGCAACGCCGGCACGGCCGCGCTGGGCTACGGCGACCCGCTGGGCGAGCCGGCGCTGCGCGCGGCCATTGCGCGGCATCTGTCGGTTGCACGCGGCGTGCGCTGCGAGCCGCACCAGGTCGTCATTGCCGAAGGCGCGCAGGAGGCCATCACGCTGTGCGTGCGGCTGCTGTCGAACCCCGGCGACACCGGCTGGGTCGAAGACCCGGGCTACCGCGGCGTGAAGGCCGCCATGCATGCGGGCGACATGCGCGTGGTGCCGGTGCGGGTCGACGCCGAAGGCCTGTGCGCGAGTGCGCAAGACTGGCGCAGGCACACGCCCCGGCTCGTGTACACCACGCCTTCGCACCAGTACCCGGCCGGCTCGGTGCTGAGCATCGCGCGCCGGCTCGACCTGATCGCGCAGGCACGCGCGCACGACGCGTGGATCATCGAGGACGACTACGACAGCGAGTTCCGCCACACAGGCGAGCCCATCGGCGCGATGCAGGGGCTGGTGGCCGATGCGCCCGTGCTCTACGTCGGCACCTTCAGCAAGACGATGTTCCCGTCGCTGCGGCTGGGCTTCCTGGTGCTGCCCGAACGGCTGGTGCCCAGCGTGCGCGTGCCGCTCGAAGAGATGCTGCGCGGCGGGCACCGCCACGAGCAGCTGGCCATGGCCGAGTTCATCGAGAGCGGGCAGTTCAGCCGGCACCTGGGCCGCATGCGGCGCCTGTACCGCGACCGGCAGCAGGCGCTGCGGCTCGCGCTGCAAAAGCACCTGAAGGTGCCGCACCAGATCGAAGGCGGCTACTGCGGGCTGCACCTGACCGTGCGGCTGCCCGCGCAGTTCGACGACCGAAAGATCGCCGCCGAGGCGCTGCGCCATCGCATCGCGCCCTCTGCGCTGTCGGGGTTCGCGATGCAGCCGCTGGCCACCGACAACGGGCTGGTGCTGGGCTATGGCAACACGTCTGCGGAGCTGTTCGAGCCGCTGGTGAAGCGCCTGTCGCAGCTGGCGCGGGCGTCGGGGCGAAGCTGACCGCTAACCGCGCGAGCTCGCCACATGGTCGCGCCGGAAATTGCGCGGCGTGCTTCCCACCCATTGCCGGAAGCGCCGGTTGAAGTAGGCCTCGTCCGTGAACCCGCACTGGTGCGCAATCTCGCGCACCAGCAGCGAGGTGGACGACAGCAGCTCCTTCGCCCGTTCGATGCGCCGCTCGGTCACCAGGTCAGTGAAGGTGCGGTCGGTTTCCTTGCGCAGCAGGTTGGCCAGGTAGTTGGGTGACAGGAACGCGGCTGCGGCCGCATCGGTCAGCGACAGCGGCTTGTCGAGGTTGTCGCGCACATAGCGCACCACGCGCTGCAACGCGTCGCGCTGCGAGGTCTTGCCGTTGTGCTGCAGCGAAAGCCGCATCAGCGCCTGCTCCTGGCGCATGCAGGCCAGGCCGATGATCTGCTGCACGATGCCGCGCATCGCGATCTTGGCGCCGAAGTTGCGGCCGGTGTTCAGCGCATGCAGCTCGTCGAGCCAGCCACGGATGCGCGTGAAGTCGGCCTCGTCGAAAGCAAAGTCGACGTACTCCTGGAACAGGAAGGGTGCGAGGTCGGGATGCCGCGCAAGCGACACGTCGTCGAGGTCGAGCGCATCGACCTCGAGCTCGGGCCAGAGAAAGCGCTGGTCGAAATTGACGATGCAGTACAGCGCCTCGGGCGGGTGCGGGATCACGTGCACCCGGTACGGCAGCACGAAGCTCAGATGACGCGGCCCGAAGGGGCGCACCTCGCCGCCGATGGCCTGCTGCGAGCGGCCCTCGATGCCGACCTGGATCTGGAAATACGCATGCCGGTGCGGCAGCGTGAGTTCGTTGCGCGCACCCTGGAAGCGAATGTCGAAGTCGAGATGGTCGGCACGCTCGTGCATGCCGTAGGTGCGAACGGACGTGGAGGGAGAGGGGCGCATCGGGGTTGGCGTGTCACTGGATCCGGCAGGCTGCAGCCCGCGAGGGTACGCCAACTTGCGGTCCGACAGCCCCAGCAGGGCCGATGCCGGGACCCTCATGGGGGTCAGACGACCACGACCTCCAGCGCGCCGACGCCCGCCACCGTGCCGCGCATGCGATCGCCGCGCTGCACGGCCGCCACGCCTGCAGGCGTGCCCGTGAAGATCAGGTCGCCGGGCTGCAGCGTGAACAGGGTCGACAGGTAGGCGATGGTGTCGGGCACGTTCCAGATCATGTCGCCCAGGTCGCCGACCTGGCGCTGGGCGCCGTTCACCTCGAGGCGGATCTCTCCGGCCGCCGGGTGCCCGGCCTTGGCCACGGGCACCAGCTCGCCGCAGGGCGCGGAGCCGTCGAACGCCTTGCCGGTGTCCCAGGGGCGGCCCATCTTCTTGGCCTCGCCCTGCAGGTCGCGGCGGGTCATGTCCAGGCCCACGGCGTAGCCGTACACGTGTTCGAGCGCGGCGGATGCGGCAATGTTCGAGCCGCCGGTCTTCAGCGCGACCACGAGTTCGATCTCATGGTGCACGTCGTTCGACAGCGTGGGGTAGGCAAACTCGCCGCCGTCGGCCACGATGGCGCTGGCCGGCTTCATGAAGAAGAACGGCGGCTCGCGGTCGGGGTTGTGGCCCATCTCGCGGGCATGCTCGGAGTAGTTGCGGCCCACGCAGAAGATGCGGTTGACCGGGAAGCGCGCGCGTTCGCCCTGGATGGGCAGGGAGTGGACGGGCGCGGGGGAAATGGCGTAGAGGGTGTCGGTGGCTGAAGTCATGCAACGACTCTAGCTATTGCTGCGCCTCTTCCAGGGGACGCGTCTACGCGAGACTTGGACTCAGCTACGGTCTTGAATTTGCGCTTCACTTGTCCCGGGCGGGTACCCAGGCCGGCGGGTACTTCCCCTGCGCGAATGTCCCCGCCTTCGGCCTCAACCCGCAAATCCTGCGAGCAACGCATTGAACTTCGCCGCGTTCTCGATGAACATGAAGTGCGAGCCTGCCTCCCCGTCGTCGAAGATCTCGACCCTGGCGCCGGGCACCTGGGTCGCCTCCCACCGCATGCAGCTGTGCGGCACCAGGCTGCCCTTTCCGCCGATGAAAAGCGTCGGCCGGTCGATGCGCGGCAACACTTCGCGCCAGTCCTGGTGGCAGTGGTTGTAGAGCAGGTCGGCCGCCGCGGCGCGCGGCATCTTCATGTTCATGTCGACGATCCACTGGAAGTCCTCGGCGGGCATGTCGGCCGTGACCATGGAACGCAGGAAGCCGACCGTGGCCTCCACGCCGCCCGGGCCTCGCAGTGCATTGGCGGTCTCGACCACGCTGTCGGCCGTGAAGATGGGGCCGTAGTCGGCGGCCTGCTGCTCAGTCCACTCGGGATTGCGCGTGAGGCATGTCGCCTGGTCGCAGAACACGTAGCGGGCGATGCGACCCGCGCCGAACAGGTCGAAGTGGCACCACAGCACCGAGCAGCCCATGGAGTGGCCGACGATGGTCACCTCCGTCAGGTCAAGCGCGACGAGCGCGTTCTGCAGGTCCGTCGCGAGGCGCGCGATGCGGTAGCCGCGCCCGGGCTTGTCGGAGTCGCCGTGGCCGCGAAGGTCGAAGGCGATCACGTGGTGCCGGGCCGCCAGACCTTCGAGTTGGTACCTGTACTGCTCGGCCGTTTGCGACCAGCCCGGTATGAGTACGAGGGTGGGCCCGGTGCCGGCCTCCAGGTAGCTCAGCTTGACGTCGCCGTCCACGGCAACGGTCTTGCGGGCGATGCTTGTCTTTGTCTCCATGCTTTTTCCTTTGGGTGCTGAACGCTGTGAATGTCAGAGGAAGCCGATGGACAGCCACGGAATGGCCGCCACGGCGATGGTGCCGACCAGCAGGGCCAGCATGTAGCCGGCGATGGGCCCGATTCCTTCGTCGGGCCGCACGCGGCCGATGGCGCATGCCGCGTAGTAACCCACGCCCAGGGGCGGCGCGAACAGGCCCAGTCCCATCGACAGCACGACGACCATGGCGTAGTGCACCTCGTGGATGCCCAGTTGCCGTGCGATCGGAAACAGCAGCGGTCCGAACAGCACGATGGCCGGTATGCCCTCGAGCACGGAGCCCAGCACCACGAAGGTGACGAGCGATACGGCCAGGAACATCGGCGCACCACCGGGCAGGCTGCCCATGACCTCGGCCAGCCAGCGCGAGAAGCCCGATTGCGTCAGGCCCCACGCCATGGCGGTGGCCGTACCGATAATCAGCAGGATCGCGCCCGACAGCGAGGCGGTGGCCACCAACATCGGGCCGAGCCGCCGCCAGTCGAACTGGCGGTACACCACGAGCCCGGCAACGACGGCGTAGACGATGCCGATGGTCGACACCTCGGTCGCCGTGGCCACGCCTTCGACGACCGCCGCGCGGATCACGAAAGGCAGTGCCAGCGCGGGCAGCGCCACCAGCGCCAGCTTCAACACCTGCCGCATCGCGGGCCGCGCGACCAGGCTCAGGTCTTCGTGCCGATTGCGAACGTACACCACCACGCACAGCATCAAGCCCAGGACGACGGCTGGCAGCAGCCCGCCCGTGAACAGCGCTGCGATCGATACGCCCGTGACCGAGCCGATGGTGATGAGCACGAGGCTGGGCGGCACCGTCTCGGTCTGCGCACCGGTGGCCGCGAGCAGTGCCACCAGTTCGCCCTCGGCGGCGCCGCGCTTCTTCATTTCCGGGAACAGCGCGGGCGCGATGGCGGCCATGTCCGCCGCCTTCGAGCCCGAGATGCCCGAGACGAGGTACATCGCGCCCACCAGCACGTAGGAAAGCCCTCCTCTCACATGCCCCAGCAGGCTCGCGAGGAAAGCGACCATCGCCTTCGCCATGCCCGTCATCTCGATGAGCAGGCCCAGGAACACGAACAGCGGCACCGCCAGCAGAATTAGGTGCGACATGCCTTCGTCCATGCGCCCGACGATCACGGGCAGCGCGGTGTCGGTGGTCAGCGCGAGGTAGCCGAAGGTGCCGAGGCCGAACGCGAACGCGATCGGAATGCCGCACAGCACGCAGGCCAGCACCACCCCGACGAAGAAAACCAGCAGGTTGAGCCGGCCCAGGTCTTCGAACACCGCGCGACCGAGCGTGAAGGCCGCGATGAGCGTGACGACGATCGCCAGGGCCTGGACCGATGTCTTCCAGTCGAAGTCGCGCAACAGCCGCAGCGCCGCGAACATGGCCATCAGCGCCACGCCCACCGGCAGCGCGGCGGCACGCCAAGCGTTGGAGACGTCCAGCGCAGGCGTGGTGATGAAGCGCTCTTCCGACGCGTATTCCCACGCAGGCCACGCCACCATCGCCAGGAAGGCAAGGGCTGCGTAGAGCGACACAGCCTCGGCAAAGCGGCGCCGCGGCGGCGTCAGCTTCGACACCACCGCGGTCATGCGCATGTGCTCGCCGCGCCGCAACGCCACCACCGCGCCCAGCATGGCGAGCCAGATGAAGAGCATCGACGCGAGTTCGTCCGACCAGATCAGCGGCTTGTGGAGCACGAAGCGCGCGACCACGCCCGCCAGCAGCACCGCCACGTCGGCCAGCACCAGCGCGCCGGCCGCGCCGTCCACCAGCACGCCGAGCAGCCGCTCGATGCGCGAGGTCAACGAGCTCGGGTTGGCCTCGTTGGCCGCATCGCCGTGGCCGTGCGCGCCGGCCGCGTCTTCCACGCTCGGGGGGCCTGCGCGATGCTCGGGCGGCCGCGCCGCCGGGCGCGGCGCGATCATGCGAGCTTGCCCGCGCTGCGCTCGAGCAGCGCCCATGCCTCGTCGCCGTACTTGGCCTTCCAATCGGCGTAGAAGCCGGCCTTGCGCAACTGGTCGCGGAAGGCGCCGGGGTCCGGCTGGTTGACCTGCATGCCCTTGGCCGCGAGCTCTTTCTGCAGGTTGCCGTTGAGCTCGGCAACGTCGGTGCGCTCCTTCAGGGCTGCAGCGTTGATGTGCTTCGTGACGATGGCCTGCAGGTCGGGCGGCAGCTTGTCCCATGCACGCTTGTTGGCCAGGAACCAGAAGCCGTCCCACATGTGGTTGCTCATCGAGCAGAACTTCTGCACTTCGTAGAGCTTGGCGGTCGAGATGATGGCGAGCGGGTTCTCCTGCCCGTCGACGATCTTGGTCTGCAGCGCGGAATACACCTCGGCGAAATTGATCGACGTGGGGGCGGCGTCCAGTGCCTTGAACATCGAGGTCCATAGCGGTGACACCGGCACGCGGATCTTGAAACCCTTCAAGTCGGCCGGCGCTGCAATGGCCTTGTTCGACGATGTGATCTGCCGGAAGCCGTTGTCCCAGATCTTCTCCATGGCCACGATGTTGGACTTGGCGATCTGCGTGCGGATATGGCTGCCCAGGTCCCCGTCCATGGCTTTCCATACGCTCGCATAGTCGGGGAATGCAAAGCCCACGCCGCTGATGGAGGCAGAGGGCACCAGCGTCGACAGGATGAGCCCCGACAGCGTGAAGAACTCGACGCCGCCCGCGCGCAACTGGCTCAGGACGTCGGTGTCGGAGCCCAGCTGGTTGTTCGGGAAGATCTGGATGTCGACCTGGCCGTTGGTCTCGGCACGGAGCGCGTCGGCCATCTCCTTGGCCCGGATGTTCATCGGGTGCGAGACGGGCAGGTTGTTGGCGTACTTGTAGTTGAAGACGTTCTTCTGTGCGACGGCTTGGCGCAGCGGCAGTGCGAGGCTGGAAGCAGCGGCGACGGTACGCAGCACGGTACGGCGGTTGATGTTCATTTGTTGTCTCGATGTTTTGGTTTGTCTTGAATTCGATCGTCCGGGGAGAAAGGGCAGGCTCAGTGGATGGCAGCCTCCACGATCTCTCCGCGCTCCGACAGGAGCCGGCGTATTTCGTTCTTGGTGACCTTGCCGTAGCCTGACTTGGGCAGCGACTCCCAGAAGAAGACGTGCCGCGGCCAGCGGTACCTGGCGCAGCGGCCGTCGAGGTGGCCGAGGATGTCTTCGGGCGTCACGCCTTCGCTGTCGCACACGAGCACGGCCACGCCCACTTCGCCCCACTTGGCATCGGGCAGGCCCAGCACGGCGGCTTCGCGCACGGCGGGATGCGTCAGCAGGATTTCCTCGACCTCGCGCGGGTAGACGTTGGAGCCGCCCGAGATGTACATGTCGGACTCGCGGCCCGTGATGTAGAGCAGGCCTTGCGCGTCCATGCGCCCCAGGTCGCCGGTGTGGAACCACCCACCGCGCAGCGCCTTGGCCGTGGCCTCCGGGTTGTTGAAATACCCCGCGAACACGGCCGGGCCGCGGCAGCAGATTTCTCCGACCGCGCCGGCCGGCAGCCTTTGCATCTGCTCGTCGAGGATCGCGACTTCCATGCCGGTGCGCGGCCGGCCGCATGAGCCGATGTGCGCGTTGGCATCGGCGTCATCGGCCGAGTGCATCGACGGCGGCAGCACCGTGATGCAACCCGTCACCTCGCCAAGGCCAAAGTACTGCACCAGCACCGGCCCCAGCTTTTGCAACGCCCGCTGCTGGTCGGTGCGGTACATCGGGGCGCCGGCGTAGATCACGTAGCGCAGCGAGCGGTGGTCGAATTCGTCGACCGACGGGTCTTCGACCAGCATCTTGACGATGGTCGGCACTGTGAAGACGTTGCTGACCTTGTGGCGCTCGACCAGCGACCAGAAGGTGCGCGGTTCCAGCCGGTCCGACAGCGGCAGCACCGTGGCCGCGCCGCGCGCGACGTTCAGCAACGCATGAATGCCCGCGCCGTGGGACAGCGGCGCCACCGCGATGGAGCAGTCGTTCTCGGT
This sequence comes from Variovorax pasteuri, assembly GCF_051216435.1. Classification (NCBI taxonomy): domain Bacteria; kingdom Pseudomonadati; phylum Pseudomonadota; class Betaproteobacteria; order Burkholderiales; family Comamonadaceae; genus Variovorax; species Variovorax pasteuri. The sequence continues at coordinate 416,788 of NZ_JBPJZS010000004.1, read as the reverse complement.
CGTGCCGGGAATCAGGTCGGCGAGATGGTTGGTGACGACGAAGGCGAGTTGGCCATGCGTCAAGACGGCCGCTTTCGGCTTGCCGGTCGTTCCCGAGGTGTAGAAGTACCACAGCGGCGTGTCGGCCTCGACATCGGCAACGGACTTTTCCGCGCCGGAATTGGCGGCGATCAGCGCCTCGTAGCCCTGCTCGCCCTGGCGCGGCGCACCGATGGTGACGACGTGCCTTAAATGCGCGCTGGCAACGCGCACTGCATCGACATGCGCGGCAAAGCCGTCTTCGGCCAGCATCACCGTCGCCTCGCTCGAACTGCCCAGGTACGCCACTTCGGGCGGCGTGAGCCGGAAGTTGACCGGCACCCATACCGCACCCATGCGAAACGCGGCCCAGCAGCTTTCGAAGAGCGCGAGGTTGTTGCGCGACTGCACGAGCAACTTGTGGCCGGGCTGCATGCCTAGCGCACGCAGCCCCTGTACGAGCGCATCGACGCGCGTGTCGATCTCGTGCCAGGTCCAGCTGCGGTCTTCGAGGATCAGGCCGGCGCGCTCGGGAAACAGCGCTGCCGTCTGCGACAGCAACACCGACATGTTGGCGGCCCGCGCGTGGCTCACGCCGCCTCCAGCACGCTGAGGTAATTGGCGACGGCGGCGCCGCCCATGTTGAACACGGCGCCCGGCTTGCCCGTGCCCACCTGCATGTCTCCGGCCGTGCCGGTCAGTTGCATCGCGGCCATCACATGCTGCGAAACGCCCGTTGCGCCGATGGGGTGGCCGCGCGACTTGAGGCCGCCCGAAGGGTTCACGGGCAGCCGGCCGTCCTTGCGCGTCACGCCGTCGAGGATCACGCGGGCACCCTGGCCGTGCGGCGCCAGGCCCATGGCCTCGTACTCCAGCAGCTCGGCGATGGTGAAGCAGTCGTGCGTCTCCACGAAGCCAAGGTCGTCGAGCGTGAGCTGCGCCGATTCCAGGCCGCGGCGCCACGCCAGCGCCGCACCTTCGAAGCGCGTCGGGTCGCGCCGCGACAGCGGCAGGTAGTCGTTGACCTGCGTGTGCGAGCGCCAGCGCACGGCCGGCACCGTGGCCGACCCGGCGGGCGTCGCCGAAATGACCAGCGCCGCCGCGCCGTCGGACACCAGCGAACAGTCCGAGCGCTTGAGCGGTCCTGCGACGAAGGGGTTCTTGTCCGACGGGTTGCGGCAGAAGTCGAAACCCAGGTCTCGCCGCATGTGCGCATAAGGGTTGTGCACACCGTTGGCATGGTTCTTGGCCGCGATAGACGCGAGCGCATCGCTCTGGTCGCCGAAGCGCTCGAAGTAGCCGCCCGCGATGTGGCCGAACACGCCCGCGAAGCCTGCGGGCGTCGTGCCCTCCTCCTTCACGTAGGAGCAGCGCAGCAGCGTCTGCGCGATGACCGGGCCCGGCACCGCATTCATGATCTCGAAGCCCACCACCAGCGCGTGGCGCACGCGGCCGCTCTTCACCGCGTCCAGCGCGGCCCAGATTGCGGCCGAACCCGTGGCGCAGGCGTTCTCCAGCCGCACGGCCGGCACGTGGCGCAGGCCGGGCACGGCCATCGCGACCAGCGACGCGCTGAAGTCCTGCGGCAGGAAGCCGCTGTTGAAATGGCCGACGAAGATGCCGTCGATGTCCGCGGCCTCGAGCCCGGCGGTCTGCAGCGCGGGCTCGACCGCGTCGCGAATCAGTTGCTCGCTGTCGGCCGCGTCGAGCTTGCCGAAGGCCGTGTGGCCCCAGCCGATGATGTAGCTGTTGTCGCTCATGTCGCTTGTTCCTCAGGCGTGGTCGGCTGCGGCTGCGGGCACGCCCCGGCGCAGCGTCGGCAGGCCGACGCCGGCGGCGTCGAAGCCGCCGTCCACCGCAATCACCTGGCCATTGATGAAGCTCGCCGCGTCGCTGCACAGGAAGCCCACCGCGTTGGCCATTTCCTCGACGCTGCCGTAGCGGGCCAGGGGAATGGCGTCGACGTAGTCAGAGCGAATTGCCACGCTGTGCACCAGCTTGGCCATTTCGGTCTCCACCGGCCCGGGCGCGATCACGTTCACACGCACGCCCGCGTTGCCTAGCTCGACCGCGTACTGCTTCGTCAGGTGGATCAGCGCCGCCTTGCTGGTGCCGTAGGCCACGCGCAGCGTGCTGGCGCGCAGGCCCGAGATCGACGCCACGTTCACCACCGCGCCCTTGCCGGCTTCGATCATCAACGGGCCGAAGGCCTGCGTGCAGAGGAAGGCACCGTCGAGGTTCGTGCCCATCACGGCCCGCCAGTCGGCGAAGGTGGTTTCCGCGATGCGCTTGAACACCGCCACGCCTGCGTTGTTGACCAGCGCATCGACGCGGCCGAAGCGACCGATGACGGCCTTGGCCGCAGCGGCTACCTGCGCCGCGTCGGAAACGTCGCAGTGCACGCCCAGCACGCGCCCGGGCAGGGCGAGTTCGGCGACGGCGTCGTCGAGCGTGGCGTGGTCGTTGTCGAGCAGCGCGACTTGGTAGCCGTGCGCCAGGAACCACTGTCCGATGGCCAGGCCGATGCCGCGCGCGCCTCCGGTGACGACGGCGACGCGGGGGGAAGAGGGAGTGTCTGTCATGGTTGTCTTGGGGTTTTCGAAATCAGGAATCGTCGGAAGGAAGCCACTCTTCGAGCGTGATCTCGAAGGTGACGCAAACAGCGTTGGCGCCGGCCACGAACGGACCGCCATAGACCTGTCCGTTCGTGTCGGCGACCACGCCCGTCAGGGCCGCGCGCAGCGTGCCGTCGGTCTGCAGGCGCACCTCGCCGGCCAGGCTCACGATTTCCACGGCGGGGCCGCGGATTACCTGGCATGCGCCGTCGGGCCGCTCCAGGCAGGCATCGATCAGGCTGCCGAGCGCGCCGCGCACGAAGGCATGGCGCATGCCCTGCGCCACGCAGAGCTTTTCGACGCTCTGCACCAGGTCTTCGTTGGGGCCGATGCGGGCGTAGGCCACGCGGCCCATGCGGCCGCGCTCGATCAGGCGCACCTCAGACATGGGCCACCGCCCGTGCTTCGGGGCGCATCAGCGGCATGCGCGTTTCCTCGTCGTAGGACACGCGCAGCTCGAAGCTGTCGAGCGTGGTCACCACCACGGTAACGGGGATGCGACCGACCACCGTGCGGTCGGTCAGGATGTGCCCGCCGCGCACGCGCCCGTCGATTTCGCAGAACGCGCCGTGGCAATGCACGACGGGGATGCCGCCGGCCGAGCGGCCCAGCGTGGCGTTGCCGAAGATCAGCCGCGCGCCGCGCAGCGCCTCGGGCGCGCCGTAGGTGGCGAGCACGCGGCCGCTGGGGTCGGGCAGCGCCATGCAGAAGCTCAGGTGCTCGAATTCGCCGTCGATGAGCGTCATCGACGCGCTGGCCACGTCCTCGGTGGCCAGCACCTGCACGAGGCTGTCGTACAGCGTGCGCCCCGGCGGCAGCGAAAGGCGCAAGTGCCGGCCCTTGTCGGCGTGCATATGTGCGATCCGCACAGGCCCGTAAGGGCCAGGGTGAACCACGGTCCGTGCTCGTGGCAGGGCCGTCGTTTTTTCGATCATTTCTTTGTCTCCATGGTGCGCGGCAGGGGTATCGCCGGCGCCTTCGAGCAAAGTCTAGGATTGGAAATCCATAGCAACAAATCTACAATTCAGATAGATCAATACAGGATTCAGATCAATGGAGTTGCGCCACCTCCGCTGCCTCGTCGCGGTCGCCGAAGAGCTTCACTTCGGCCGTGCCGCGCAACGCCTGCACCTGTCGCAACCGCCCGTGAGCTTGGCGATCAAGGAACTGGAAGACGAACTGGGCGTGGCGCTTTTCGAGCGCACATCGCGCCGCATCGCCATCACGCGCGCGGGGGAAGACGCGTTGCACGACGCGCGCGCCGTACTTGCGGGCCTGGAAACCATGCGTCGCCGCGCGCACGACGGCGCGGCGGGCGTCATGGGCTCCATCGCGGTCGGCTTCATCAGCCTGCCCGCCTATTCGTTCCTGCCGCCGACGCTGCGGCGCTTCAACGAGGCGCACCCCCGGGCTAGCGTGGCGCTGCGCGAAGGCATCACCGAACAGATAGTGGCCGACGTCGAGGCAGGCCATCTCGATGTGGGCATGGTGCTGCAGCCGTCCGACATGCCGGCCACGCTCGGCTCGCGGCTGGTGCAGAAGGACACGTTGATCCTCGCCCTGCCCGAGGCGCATCCGCTCGCGGGCACGGGACCCGTGGCGCTGGAGAAGTTCTCGAACGAACGCTTTCTAGGCTTCGAGCGCCACATCGGTCCGCAGATGTTCGATGCCATCGTCGCGACCTGCATGCGGCGCGGCTTCAGCCCGCTGATGTTTCCGGCGCGGCAGATGAACACCATCGTGAGCCTGGTGTCGGGGGGCGTCGGCATTGCGCTGGTGCCGGCTTGCGTGAAGGCGCTGCACCGCGAAGGCGTTGTCTATCGATCGTTGAAGGGTGAGAAGACCTACGTCGATACGCTGGTGGTCTGGCGAAAATCGGATGAATCGCCGTTGGTCAAGGCGCTGCTGGCACTGTTGCCGGATGAGGGAAAGGCCGGGAGCAGGGGAGCGCCTCCCGAAGACAAGACACGCAAGGTCAACCAGCCACACCAAACCCGGTATCGAAAGTTCCTTTGACATCCAACGGCTGCTTGATGAGCCCCACCTGCCGATAGAAGTCCGCCGTGCCTTGCTGATCGGCAATGACCTGCGCATCGATGGCCACCCACTTCTGCTGCCGGCGCTCGAACTGCAGCTTCGCCGCCTCGGGCGGAATGCCGATGATGCGCGCCAGCGCGGCCGAGTAGGCATCGACGTTGCGGTACGACCATATCTGCGCCTTCACCACGCGCTGCAGAAAGTCTTGCAGCACCGGCCGCTTGGCCGCGATGGCGCTGTCAGTCGCCGCAAGGTAGCTCAGCCCCGGCAGCAGCCCGCGCCCGCTGACCAGCACGCGCGCATGGTGGCTGACCTCGGCCAGCGCGGTGTAGGGCTCCCAGGTGGCCCAGGCATCGACCGAGCCCTGCGTGAGCGCGAGCTTGGCGTCGGCCGGTGCCAGGAAGCGGATGTTGACGTCCTCGGGCTTGAGGCCGGCCGAGGTGATGGCCTTCAGCGTGACGTAGTGGCCGATGGAGCCGCGGTTGGTTGCGATGCTCTTGCCCTTGAGCTCGGCGGCTGTCTTCAGCGGCGAATCGGGCCGCACCAGCACTGCGGTGCCGTACGAGTCGGAGCGGTTCGCGCCGATGGCCTTCACGCGCGTGCCGGCGGCCAGCGCGAAGATCAGCGGGGCGTCGCCGATGGGGCCCGAATCGACCGCGGCGGCGTTCAGTGCCTCGGCCAGCGGCGCGGCGGCCGGAAATTCGGACCACTGGATGTCGTAGCCCAGCCCTTCGAGGCCGCCTGCCGCTTCGAGCAGCGCGCGCAACCCGCCCTTCTGGTCGCCGGCCTTGAGCACCGGGCGGCCCTGTGCGAAAACAGCGCCGGGCAAAGACACGGCGGCAGCGGCCGAGGCGCCCTGAACGAGAAACCGGCGGCGTGAACTGTGAGTCATGGAATTGCTGTGCTTCATGCCAGGGGATCGAAAGACACGTGCTCCGCAAAGCGCGCCGGGTCCGTGCTCTTCTTGAGCACGCCCACGCCGCGGAAGTCGCGTGCGTAGAACTCCACCTCGTCGCGCAGCTTGCGGCCCAGCGGGTGGTGGTTGTGCGTGAGCGTGCCGAGCAACGCGCGCAGGTCTTCCACCGGCACGTTCGGCGAGTACTTGGCGAAAAGCCTGGCCGACTCGTTCGGGTTCTCGGCCACGTAGTCGGAGGCCTGGGCAATGGCGCGCACCAGCGAGGCGACGCTCGCCTTGTCCTTGCGCACCAGCTCGCCGCGCGCCCCGACGATGCAGCAGACCTTGTCCTTGTATTCGCCCGTGAGGTTGCTCGCCACCTCGACGTAGGCGCCCTTGTTGCGCTTCTCGATCAGGTAGATGTTGGGGTCGCCGTCGGCAATGGCCTGGATCTCGCCCTTCTTCACCGCGATGTCGAGCAGGTCGGCCGGGTACTGGCGCCAGGTGACGTCCTTGTCCGCATCGATGCCGTTCTTGGTCAACAGAATGGAAAAGAAATTCTTGCCCGGGCTGGTGATGTCCGACACGCCGATCGACTTGCCCTTCAGGCTGGCGATGTCTGTCACGCCCGCGCTCTTCGCGCCCACGAGCCGCACGCAGCCGCCGTGCGAGCTGCCGACGATCTTCACGTCGAAGCCCGACTCCAGCGGCTTGAGCCAGCGGTGGATCATGCCCACGGCCGCGTCGGCCTTGGCGGTGGCGAGCGACTCCAGCAGCTGGTCGGTGGAGCCGGTGTAGTTGATGAGGTCGACCTGCAGGCCGTTGCGCTCGAAGTAGCCGCGCTCCTGCGCCACCACCACGGGCGACAGGCAGAAGGCGGCGGCGTTCCACGCGAACGTGAGCTTGCGCGCCTGCTGCGAGAAGGCCTGCGAGGCGATCAGCCCGCCCGAGGCGACCACGGCGGCGGCACCGCCTGCGCGCAGCACGCTGCGGCGGGAAAGGGTTGCGTTCATCTTCACAGCAGCAACTCCGGTTCGGCCTCGACCAGGCCTTCGTACAGGCTGTCGAAGGAATGGATGGCGCCTTCGGGCCCGCCGATCTGCGCGTGCGTATGGCGCGCGGTGTCTTCGTCGATGGGCTGCGGCTTGCCGGCGGCTTCGGCCAGCAACTGCGTGTGGCAGGCGTTGTCCAGCGCGATGTACCACCAGGCGGCGGCCTCCACCGTGGGGCCGGCCGTCAGGATGCCGTGGTTCTTGAGGATGGCGCCCTTCTTGTCGCCGAGCGCCTGCGCGATGCGGTCGCCCTCGCTGGTGTCGACCACCATGCCGGTGAAGTCGTCGAACAGCGCCACGTCGTCGTGGAACACGCAGCTGTCCTGCGTGAGGGTGTCGAGCTTGCGGCCCAGCGTGGACCAGGCCTTGCCATAGGTCGAGTGCGTGTGGGCTGCGGCAATGATCTTCGGGTTGTGCTCGTGAATGGCCGCGTGGATGGCGAAGGCCGCCTTGTTGAGCGGGCGCTCGCCGATGACGGTCTCGCCCTTCGAATTGACGAGCAGCAGGTCGGAGACCTTGATGCGCGAGAAATGAATGCCCAGCGGGTTGACCCAGAAGTGGTCTGTCAGCTCGGGGTCGCGCGCGGTGATGTGGCCGGCCAGGCCCTGGGCGAAGCCGAAGCGCGCGAACAGGCGAAAGGCGCCCGCCAGGCGCTCCTGCCGGTGGCGGCGCTCGGCCTGCACGGTGGGGCGCGGGGGGACGGGGTCGAACCAGTACTTCTGCTGCGGGTTCGGGTTGAGTTTCAGCGACGCGTGGCGGTCGATGGAAAGAACAGCGCTCATGGGGTTTCCTAGGTACTCGGTTTTGGCACCTTCCCCCTCTGGGGGAAGGTGGGGATGGGGGCACGGCGGCATCAAACGCAGTGACGGTGATCGAGGCCGCTTGCCCCCACCCCTGCCCTCCCCCAGAGGGGGAGGGAGAAAGAAAGTCGTCAGGCCGCTTTGCGAATGGACGCAGCGCGCTGCGCCACCAATTCGCGCGTGCGCGGAATCAGCTCGCGCCCATAGTCCAGCGCGTCCTCCAGCGGATCGAAGCCGCGGATCAGGAAGGTCGTCACGCCCAGGTCGTAGTAGTCGAGCAGCGCATCGGCCACCTGCTCGGGCGTGCCGACCAGCGCGGTGCTGTTCGAACGCCCGCCGATTTCCTGCGCCACCGCCGTCCACAGCCGCTTGTCCACCCGCGGGCCCTTGTCGGCCGCGGCCAGCAGGCGCTTGGCGCCTTCGCTCTGCTGCGGTCCGCCGCGGTTGTAGCCCTGCACCACGCGCAGGCGCTTGGTCTCCGCCAGGATGTTTTCGGCGCGCGCCCATGCGGCCTCCTCCGTCTGCGCCACGATGGGGCGGAACGACACCGAGAAGCGCACGCTGCGGCCATGCTTCGCAGCCTCGGCCCGCACGCGCGTGGTCAGCTCGCGCGCCTGGTCGAGCGACTCGCCCCACAGCGCGTACACGTCGGCGTACTTGCCCGCCACCGGAATCGCGGCTTCCGACGCACCGCCGAAATACACCGGCACATGCGGCTTGCCGTTGCGCGTCTGCAGCGGCTTCACCTCGGAGAACGCATTCTCGAAGCGGTAGTGCGCGCCTTCGTGGTCGAACGGCTTCTCGGCCGTCCACACCTTGTGCAACACCTCGAGGTATTCGTCGGTGCGGGCATAGCGCTGGTCGTGGTCGAGCCAGTCGCCGTCCCGGCGCTGCTCTTCGTCGGAACCGCCCGAGATGTAGTGCACGCCCAGCCGCCCGCCGCTGAACTGGTCGAGCGAGGCGAACTGACGCGCCGCGAGCGTGGGCGCCACGAAGCCGGGGCGGTGCGCCAGCATGAAGTGGATGCGCTCGGTCACCGAGGCGGCATAGGCCACCGTGAGCGTGGCGTCGGGGCTGGTCGAATGGTGGGGCACCAGCACGCGGTCGAAGCCCGCCTGCTCGTGGGCCTGCGCGAAGGCGCGCACATAGTCGCGGTCGAGCGACGGGCCCTTGGCCGCGTGAATCTCCGAGACCTTCTGGCCCTGGATCATGCCGATGAATTCGACGCCGTCTTGTTGTGGCTGGCTCATGGTGTTTTCCTTTTCGAGTGGAAGGCGGGATCAGGCGGCGGGCAGACGCAGCATGCTCTCGAAGCTGCGGTCCCACAGGGGTTTGACATCGGCGGGCCCGTCGAGCACGCCGATCTTCAGGAAGGTGTCGGCCACGTCCTGGTGGCTGCGCACCGCCGCGTCGCTGACGGGGCCCAGGCTGTAGTCGCCGCTGCGGCCGTTGAACAGCTCGACGATGTCGCCGATGGGCACACGGGTTTCGGCCGACTGCGCGCGCGCATAGGCCAGGAAGTTGCCGTTGATCCATGCGAAGGCGCGCTGCAGGCGCTGCAGCAGGTCGCCCAGTGCGGCGCGGCGCAATGCGTCGTCGAGCGCGCGCGGGTTGGCGTAGATGGGGAAGTTGCCCGACAGGTAGCCCACGCCGGTCTTGATGGTGCGCGCGCCGTACTGCGTGCGTGCCAGCTGGCCGTTGTAGCCGTAGATGGCCCAGGCATCGAGGTCGCCGCGCGCAAAGGCCGAGAGGCCGTCCGACGGCGTGAGGCTCACGGCCTGGATGTCGCTGAACGACAGGCCCGCCTCGGCCAGCTGCTTGGCCAGGTAGTAATGCGAGGTGGTGGCGCGCACGTAGCCCACGCGCTTGCCCTTGAAGTCGGCGATGGTGCGGATGGGTGCGTCCTTGCGCGCGAGCGTGGCCTGGTTGTTCAGGTCTTCGTGCGTCACGGCCACCAGCCTCACGCTGGATTTCTGCCGCGCAGCGAACACCGGCGGAATCTCGCTGCCCGAGCCCAGGTCGAGCGCGTCGCCGTTGATGGCCTCGATGTGCAGCACGCCGTTGTTGAGTTCGCGCCAGTCGATCTTGTAGGGCGTGTTCGCCTGCCCCGAGGCCGTGAGCAGCGGCCGCCACAGGCCCTTGTAGGTGCCCACGCGCAGCGTGACGCCGGACAGGTCACGCGCCGGGGCCGCGGCTTGCGCCCAACCGGCGGAGCCGGCAGCGGCGAGTGCGGCCGCCGCTTGCAGCAGGCGGCGGCGGTTCAAGGAGGCATCTGGATTCATGGAGCGAACCGTACCGAGCCAGGGGCCGGAAGCGAACTCAGAAAAACGAGTTTGCATATGCGGGATGCGTCGTTTTCCGGCGCCGGGGGGGCCGGTACCGTGCGGGAACCATGAGTGCACTCCCCTTGCGCCGCGCGCCGGCCACGACCGAAGCCTCCTCCTCCGCCACAGTGGACGACACCGTGCTGGCCCGCCTCGCGGCCCAGTTCACCGCCACCGCGGCCGACCACGACCGCAGCGGCGCCTTTCCCCGCGAGAACTTCGCGGCGCTGCAGGCGCACGGGCTCATCGGCCTGGTGGCGCCCGCCGAGCACGGCGGCGGCGGCGCCACGCTGGCCACGGCGCGGCGCGTGATCGCGGCGGTGGCACGCGGCGAGCCCGCCACGGCGCTGATCCTCACGATGACCTACCTGCAGCACCACGCACTGACGCGCCCCGACAGCCGCTGGCCGCCGCACCTGCGCGAACGCGTGACGCGCGACGCCGTGGAACGCGGTGCGCTGATCAACGCGCTGCGCGTGGAGCCCGCTCTGGGCTCGCCCGCGCGCGGCGGCCTGCCGGCCACCGTGGCACGCCGCGACGGCGAGGGCTGGAAGATCGATGGCCACAAGCTCTACACCACCGGCATCGAGGGCCTGAGCTGGCTGTCGGTATGGGCCCGCACGGATGAAGCCGTGCCGCGCACTGGCGTGTTCCTGGTGCCGCGCGACGCCCCCGGCGTGCGCGTGATCGCCAGCTGGGACCACCTGGGCCTGCGCGCCTCGGGCAGCCACGAGGTGGTGTTCGAGAACGTCGCCATCGGCCTCGACCATGCGGTCGACCTGCGCGCGCCGGCCGACTGGGCGCCCGACGCGGGCAGCCAGACCGACATCGACGCCCACGCCACGCAGCAGGCATGGATGACCGTGCTGCTCTGCAGCCTCTACGACGCCGTGGCCACGTCCGCGCGCGACTGGCTGGTGGGCTTCCTGAACCAGCGCGCGCCCGGCAGCCTGGGCGCGCCGCTGGCGAGCCTGCCGCGCGTGCAGGAGCATGTGGGCGAGATCGAGGCGCTGCTGCGGACCAACCGCGTGCTGATCGACGATGCGACCGCTGCAGTCGACAGCGGCCGAGCGCAAGCGGCCGCCGACAGCGGGCTGCTCAAGTACACCGTCACCGGCAATGCGGTGCGCGTGGTCGAACTGGCACTGCAGCTCAGCGGCAACCACGGCCTGACGCGGAGCAACCCGCTGGAGCGGCACTACCGCGACGTGCTGTGCAGCCGCATCCACACGCCGCAGAACGACGCGATCCTGGTGGCGGCGGGCAAGCGCGCGCTGCTGTCTTCGGGAGCTGCCGCATGACCGATCTGCTGTTCTCCCGAGCCTCTAGACGCACCTGGCTGAAACAGGGGGCGGCGCTCTCGCTGGCCGCCACCGCCTCGCTGCGCGCCTTCGCGCAGCCGCAGACCACGCTGGTGCTCGGTGACCAGGCCGGCGGCCTGCGCTCTCTGTTCGAGGCCTCCAGGACGCTGGAAGGCGCGCCTTTCGCCTACCGCTGGGCCAACTTCCAGGGCGCGGCGCCCTTATTCGAGGCGCAACGCAGCGCGGCCGTGGACACCGCCGTGGCGGGCGACCTACCCGTGCTGGCCGCGGCCGTGGGCAAGACCCCGCTGAAGATCGTCGCCACGCGCGTCGGCAAGGCCGATTCGCTGGGCATCGTGGTGCAGCCCGATTCGCCGCTGCGCAGCGTGGCCGACCTGCGCGGCAAGACGGTGATCGTCTCGTCGGCGCGCGGCAGCATCTCGCAGTACCAGCTGTACGGCGCGCTGGAAGAAGCCGGCGTGAAGCGCGACGAGGTCACGGTGAAGTTCGTGCTTCCGACCGATGCAGCGGCCGCCTTCACGTCGAAGCAGATCGACGCGTGGGCCGTGTTCGACCCGTATTACACGATCGCGCTGCAGCAGGGCGGGCGCATCCTGCGCGACGGGCGCGGCATCAACACCGCGCTGGGCTTCATCACTGCCAGCGAGCCTTCGCTGGCCGACCCGGACAAGCGCGCGGCCATCGTGCAGTTTCTCGACCGGCTGGGCCGCGCGGGCGACTGGGCGCTGGCCAACCCCGAGGCCTATGCGCAGGCCTACAGCCAGCTCACGCGGCTGCCGATAGCGTCGGCGCGCATCATCACTGCGCGGGCTTCCGTGGCGGGCCGGCCGGTGAGCGAGGCGGACATCGTCGCGCTGCAGGCGGTGGCCGATCGCTCGGCGCGCGACGGCATCCTGCCGGTGCGGGTGGACGTGCGCGCGATCACCGACACCAGCGTGTGGAAGCGCGCGGCGTGAGCGGGCCGTTGTCGGTCGCGCCGCTGCGCGAATTCGTGGGCGCGTTCGGGCGGCTGCTCGACAGCGCACCGGACGAGCCCCGCATCCTGGCCGAAGGCGGCGCGCTGCTGCGCACGCTGGTGGCACGCGACAACTGGCTGCCCGAAGCCTTCGCGCAACCCGACCCCGCGCGCTACCAGCAGTTCCTGCTGCACGCGGACAGCACCGAGCGCTTCTCGGTCGTGAGCTTCGTCTGGGGCCCCGGCCAGGCCACGCCGGTGCACGACCACACGGTGTGGGGGCTGATCGGCATGCTGCGCGGTGCGGAATACAGCCAGGGTTTCGCCCTCGACGGCAACGGGCATGCGCAGCCGCACGGCAAGGCGGTGCGGCTCGACGCGGGCGATGTGGAGGCCGTGTCGCCCACCGTCGGCGACCTGCACCGCGTGCACAACGCGCATGCCGACCGCGTGTCGATCAGCATCCACGTGTACGGCGCGAACATCGGCGCCGTGCGGCGGCATACTTACCCGACGCAGGGGGGTCGCAAGCCCTTCGTCTCCGGCTACTCCAACGCGCTGCTGCCCAACCTGTGGGACCGCAGCGCCGAACTCAGGGCTTCTACATCCGCATGACGACCGCCACCTTTCCCGTTCTTTCGTTCGCCGAGGTTCGCGCCCGCCTCATCGCACGCGAAGAAACCGCCCTGCTCGACGTGCGCGAGGAAGACCCGTTCGCGCAGGAGCACCCGCTGTGGGCCGCGAACCTGCCGCTGTCGCGCATCGAGATCGAGGCCTGGCGGCGCATTCCGCGGCGCGACACGCTGATCGTTCTCTATGGCGAGCACGGCGGTGTCGATCTCGCACCGCTGGCGGCGAAGACGCTCGCCGCGCTGGGCTACACCCATGTGCACCTGCTCGAGGACGGCCTCGAAGGCTGGCGCGACGCGGGCGGCGAGCTGTTCCGCGACGTGAACGTGCCGAGCAAGTCCTTCGGTGAACTGGTGGAGCACGAGCGGCACACGCCTTCGCTCTCCGCGCCCGAGGTGAAGGCCCTGGTCGACGCCAAGGCCGACGTGGTGGTGCTCGATGCGCGCCGCTTCGACGAATACCAGACGATGAGCATTCCCTCGGCCACCAGCGTGCCCGGCGCGGAGCTGGTGCTGCGGGTGCGCGAGCTGGCGCCCGACCCGAAGACGCAGGTGATCGTCAACTGCGCGGGCCGCACGCGCAGCATCATCGGCACGCAGTCGCTGGTGAACGCGGGCATTCCGAACCCGGTGGCCGCGCTGCGCAACGGCACGATCGGCTGGAAGCTGGCGGGGCAGGCGCTGGACCACGGGGCCGATCGGCAAGCCCCGGCGGCAGTGTCCGACGCGCACCGTGCGCAGGCGCAGGCCGATGCGCGCCGCGTGGCAAACCTGGCCGGCGTGCGGCGCATCGCGCTCGATGCGCTGCAGACGCTCGAAGCCCCCGGACGCACCGTATACCGCTTCGACGTGCGCACGCCCGAGGAATACGCGGCGGGCCACCTGCCCGGCTTTGCCAGCGCGCCCGGCGGGCAGCTGGTGCAGGAGACCGACCACCAGGTGCCGGTGCGCGGCGCGCGCATCGTGCTGGCGGACGACGACGGCGTGCGCGCGTCGATGAGCGCGTCGTGGCTCGCGCAGATGGGGTGGGAGGTGTATGTGCCGGACGCCGTGCCGACGGTGGCCGATTTCACCGAGACGGCGGCGCCTGCTGCGGAGCATCCGCCGGTCGCCCCGGTGTTCGCGGACATCACGCCCGTGGAGCTTGCCGCGCTGCTGAATCAACCCGGCACGGCAGTGATCGACGTGACCACCAGCGCCAACTACGTGAAGCGGCACATTCCGGGCGCCTGGTATGCGATTCGCGCGCAACTGGCGGGCGCGATCGACGCGGTCATCCCACCCTCACGGCGCTATGTGCTGACCTGCGGCAGCAGCCTGCTCGCGCGCTACGCCGCCGCGGACCTGCGGGCCTTGCTCGATGCGCGCGGCAAGGCCGATGCGCAGGTGCTGGTGCTCACCGGCGGCAACACGGCATGGTTTGCCGCAGGCCTCGAAGCGCAGACCGGTGAGACGCGCCTCGGCACGCCGCGCACCGATCGCTACCGTCGCCCCTACGAAGGCACGGATGCGCCCGCTGAAGCGATGCAGGCTTACCTGGACTGGGAATACGGCCTGGTCGCGCAACTCGGGCGCGACGGCACGCATCACTTCAACGTCGTCTGACAGGCAGGCAACAGGAGCGAAAGCGGCTTGAAAGGATGACAACAGGACGGTGACACTGTTGCGCCCGGGTAAAGGGGGACGGGGCCGTCATCCGGCGAAGCGGCGGGGCGTTGGTTGTGCATACCGACAACAACTCCCAGGACCTTCGCCATGAAATTCCCTGTTCTTGCCTTGTCTGCCGCCACGCTGGCAGTCGCCCTGACCGGTTGCGTGGTTGCACCGGCTCAACCCGTCTACGCAGCGCCGCCCGGTGTGGCTTACGTTGCGCCAACCTATGTGTCACCGGGCGTCGGGTTCGTGTGGGCCTACCACCCGCGCTATGGCTGGGGCTGGCATCACCCGCAATACGGCTGGCACCGCGGGTGGAGGTGATCGACTGAACCGCGGCGCATCAAACGCCGCAGTTCAATCGGGTCAGCTCGGCTCGGCGCTCTTGAACAGCGCCGCCACCTTGCGCTTGCTCTTGATGTTGCTCGACACACCTCGTGCGGGGCCGGTCTTTGCGGAGGCTTCCCACGCCGGGGTCGCGTCAGGCGCACCGGGCTCGTAAGGCTTGTCGAAGAACGGATCGCGCGATGCGGACGGCGCGCGGTGCGGGCGTCCGCCGCCGCGTCGGGCGTCACCGCCGCCGCTCAGGGCGGGGCTGCGTTCGCGCGGCTGGTCGAGCACGTCGCGTGCGTCGCCGGCTTCGCCTTCTTCGCGCCAGTGGCGGCGTCCGTCGTTGATGCGGCCGCGCGGGCGGTCTTCCTCGAACTCGACGGGTTCGAGCTCGATCTTCTTCTTGATCAGCTTCTCGATGTCGGCCACCAGGCGCGCGTCGTTGCCGCCGCTGGCAAAGCTCACGGCCAGGCCCGAGGCGCCGGCACGGCCCGTGCGGCCGATGCGGTGCACGTAGTCTTCGGCGTTGAACGGAATGTCGAAGTTGAAGACGGCCGGCACATCCTTGATGTCGAGGCCGCGGGCCGCAACGTCGGTGCACACCAGCAGGTCGACTTCACCGGCCTTGAACGAGGCGAGCGCCTTCAGGCGTTCGTCCTGGCTCTTGTCGCCGTGCAGCGCGGTGGTGCGGTGGCCGTCGCGTTCGAGCGAACGCGCCAGGCGCGCACAACCGAGCTTGCTGTTGACGAACACGAAGGCCTGCGTGATGCCGCGTTGCTTCACGATCTGCGTGAGCGCGCGGCGCTTGTCGTCGTCGCTCACGCTGAAGAAACGCTGCTCGACGGTGGAGGCCGTTTCGTTCGGCCGCGCCACTTCGATCGTCACGGGGTTCTGCAGGTAGCTGCCGGCCAGGCGCTTGATTTCGGGCGAGAAGGTGGCCGAGAACAGCAGCGTGGTGCGCTGCTTGGGCAGGAAGCTCAGGATGCGCTGCAGGTCGGGCAGGAAGCCGATGTCCAGCATGCGGTCGGCCTCGTCGAGCACCACGTACTCGACCTGGTTGAGCACCGCGTTCTTGGCTTCGATGTGATCGAGCAGCCGGCCCGGCGTGGCGACCAGCACTTCGACGCCCTTCTTGAGTTCCAGCGTCTGCGGTTTCATGTCGATGCCGCCGAACACGACCGCGCTGCGCAGGTTGGTGTACTTGGCGTACAGCTTGACCTGCTGCGCAACCTGGTCGGCCAGTTCACGCGTGGGCAACAGCACCAGGGCCCGGACCGGATGCCGCGCGGGCGAGGTCGAGGCGTTTTCGTGCTTGAGCATGCGCTGGAGCAACGGGAGCGAGAACGCGGCCGTCTTGCCGGTGCCGGTCTGGGCGGCGCCCATCACATCCTGGCCCGAAAGCACGACCGGAATGGCCTGCTCCTGGATGGGTGTCATGGTCTCGTAGCCCATTTCGGCCACGGCGCGCGCCAGCGGTTCCGCCAGCATTAGATTGGAGAAGGAGCTTGTCATTAAGCCTTCTATTGTCGCATTGCCGCAAAAAACGGCAGTGACGGCGCCATGACAACGCCCGCGTCAGCGGAATTGCTATTTATTTGATAGCGACGAAATCAGCATTTACGCGCGTCTCAAGCGCATTCAACTCAAAGGCTGCGTGCATTGAAGGTGTCGCAGGCCTTGATGTCGCCGCCCTGGTAGCCCGCGCCGAACCACCGTTGGCGCTGCGCGCTGCTGCCGTGGGTGAAGCTGTCGGGCACCACCGCGCGACCCGCGGAACGCTGCAATGCGTCGTCGCCGATCTTCTGCGCGGCGTTCATCGCGGCCTCGATGTCGCCCGGGTCCAGCCACTTCTTCGATTCCTGCGAATGGTGAGCCCACACGCCGGCGAAACAGTCGGCCTGCAGCTCCACGCGCACGCTCATCGCGTTGTTCTGCGTCTGGCTCAGGCGGCTACGCATGCCGTCGACCTTGGCGGTGATACCCAGTTCGTCCTGCACGTGATGGCCGACCTCGTGCGCAATGACGTAGGCCTGCGCGAACTCGCCCGGCGCGCCGAGCTGGTTCTTCAGCGTGTCGTAGAAAGCCAGGTCGATGTAGACCTTCTGGTCGCCCGGGCAGTAGAACGGTCCCATCGCCGATTGCCCTGTGCCGCAGGCAGTGGGCGTGGCGTTGCGGAACAGCACGAGGCGCGGCGCATGGTACGTGCCGCCGTTGTTCTTGAAGATGTCCGTCCACACCACTTCGGTGTTCTTGAGCACCGTCGAGACGAAAGCCGCCTCGCGATCGCCGGAGGGTGGCTTGGGCGCCGGACCCTGCTGTTGTTGCTGCACCTGGGCGGGGCCACCGCCGCCGCTCAGCAGGCTCAGCACCGTGAGCGGGTTGATGCCGAAGACCCAGCCCGCGATCAGCGCGACCGCGATGGTGCCGATGCCGATGCTGCGACCGCCGAAGAAGCTGCCGCCACCGCCACCGCCACCGCCACCGCCGCCGCCGCCGCCGCCGCCCTCGCCGCGACGGTCCTCGACGTTGTCCGATTGATCATTGCCTTCCCATCTCATCGCGCGCTCCTTGCCGGCTTATTGCAGGAGTATTTGCCGGCGTTCGCAGGATGGTACTTGGCGCCGCGCCTCGCGGGGTAACCGGGCGTCAGCGCCCGGCCCGGGGTTGCGTCAGGTTTTCGGCAATGTGACGCCGCGCTGGCCCTGGTACTTGCCGCCGCGGTCCTTGTAGCTGGTCTCGCAGACCTCGTCGCTCTCGAAGAACAGCACCTGCGCGCAGCCTTCGCCCGCGTAGATCTTGGCGGGCAGCGGCGTGGTGTTGCTGAACTCCAGCGTCACGTAGCCTTCCCATTCGGGCTCGAAGGGCGTCACGTTGACGATGATGCCGCAGCGCGCATACGTGCTCTTGCCCAGGCAGATGGTCAGCACGTTGCGCGGAATGCGGAAGTACTCCACGGTGCGCGCCAGCGCGAAGCTGTTGGGCGGGATGATGCAGTAGTCGCCGTGCATGTCGACGAAGCTCTTCTCGTCGAAGTTCTTCGGGTCGACCACCGTGCTGTGGATGTTGGTGAACACCTTGAATTCAGGCGCGCACCGGATGTCGTAGCCGTAGCTCGAGGTGCCGTAGCTGATGATCTTGTGGCCGGCGGCCTCGCGGACCTGGCCGGGCTCGAAGGGCTCGATCATGCCGGTCTGCTCGGCCATGCGCCGGATCCATTTGTCGCTCTTGATGCTCATATGCGGTCGCTGCTGATACGGGGGAAGAATGGCGCGAATTGTGGCATGCGCCACCGCCGCACCGCCACCTCTCCCCCAGCCCGCCCGGGCTACGCCGCCTGCGAAATCACCGTGCGCTCTACCAGCCGGTCGTCGCCCAGCACGATCATGGCGAAGAGCATTTCCTCCAGCGTGTTCGCCAGCTTTGTCTTGCGCGCCAGCAGCGGCGTGGCGCCCGGGTTCAGCACCAGGAAGTCGGCCTCGCAGCCCGGCTGCAGGTTGCCGACCACGCCGTCGAGCCCCAGCGCACGCGCCGCGCCGCCGGTGTGGCGCCACCAGAGTTCGGAGGGCGCGATGCTCAGGCCGGCCTTGGTCTGCCCTTCGCGGCCCACGTAGTAGGCGGCCATCATGGTGTGGAACGGGCTGAAGCTGGTGCCGCCGCCCACGTCGCTGGCCAGCCCGTAGGGGTAGCCCACGCGGTCGGCCGCGCCGAAGTCGAAGAAGCCGCTGCCCAGGAACAGGTTGCTGGTCGGGCTGACGGCCGCCGCCGTCCCGGTGTCGCGCAGCAGGGCGCGGTCGGTGTCGTCCAGGTAGATGCAATGGGCGTACACCGCGCGCTCGCGCATCAGGCCGAAGCCGGCGTACACGTCCAGGTAGGAGCGCGACTGCGGGTACAGCTCGCGCACCCACGCCACCTCGTCGCGGTTTTCCGCCACGTGCGACTGGATCCAGGTGTCGGCGTACTTGGCGGCCAGCTCGCCCGCGCCGCGCATCTGCGCGTCGGTGCTCGCGGGCGCGAAGCGCGGCGTGATGGCGTAGCCCAGCCGGTCGACGTTGTGCCACTTGCGGATCAGCGCCTCGGTGTCGAGCAGGCTCTGCTCGGTCTGGTCGCGCACGCCGTCGGGCGAGTTGCGGTCCTGCAGCACCTTGCCAGTGATCATGCGCAGGCCGCGGCGCTGCGCCCCCTCGAAGAAGGCGTCGACCGAAGCCACGTGCGACGTTGCAAAGGTCAGAGAGGTCGTGACGCCGTTGCGCAGCAGCTCGTCGAAGAAGACATCGGCCACTTCGTTCGAATGCGCGGGGTCGGCGAACCTGGCTTCAGCGGGAAAGGTGTAGTTCTCGAGCCAGGGCAGCAGCCCCGGCGAGGGCGAGCCGATGATGTCGGTCTGCGGAAAGTGGATGTGCATGTCCACGAAACCCGGCGCGAGGATGCGCCCGGGCAGGTGGGTCGTTTCGGCGTCCGTGTGGCGCGGCGCGACGGCGGCGTGGCTGCCGGCATCGAGCACCCGCTGGCGGCCAGTGCTGTCGGGGGCGACCACCAGCAGGCCGTCTTCATCGAAAACGGGCTGGCCGGCGGCGTCGAATCGCAGGAGGGAGGCGCGGTAGGCTTTTTTCATCGTGGATGCGGAGGGTAATGCAGCCCCGGCGCATCGCAATTTCCATGCGCATATGAGTGCTATACGAACGCACTCACTGCCCCGGGCTCTTCGCTACACGCCCTTCAGCGCCTCGAAACCGGCCGCCGCGGCCTTGAAATCGACATCGACGATCTGGTACTCCGCGACGTCGGCCTTCACGTACGAGTCCTCCGCGAGGATCTGCAGCAGCGCCGGCTTGTCGATGTTCTTCGCGCCGATCACACCGCCAAGCCCGCTCTTCTTCGGCCCTGCAAAGAGGAAGTTCCCCTCCTCCAGATGGTGCGCGACCCACTCGCCGTGCGACTTGATATGCGGCTCGACCTGCGCGGGCGCCTTGATGTAGCTGACGATCAACAAAAGCATGGTGCGATCTCCTTTGAAAAAAGTTGAGGCTTCAGTCGCGCGGCAACGCGTGCGACTGGATGTCGAAGGGCACGCCGGTCGGCACCGGACCGTCGCCCTCCTTGCGCTTGGTCAGCAGCCCGTACTTCGACTCGATGAAATAGACGCGGTCGCCCCGCACGGCGCCCGATGACGGATCGTTGAGCCCCGTCACCACGGTCTGCAGGGCCAGCTTCGCGCCGCCGACGCGCGCCACCGTGACCTGCCCGCCGTAAGGCCCGTCGCCGAAGGCATTGCTTTCGAACAGCACGAGCCGGCCGGGCTTCCAGGCGCGGATGGCATCCACGTTCTTCATCACGCGCGGCGCCTCGATGCGCGTGAGCTCGCCGGCCTGCCCGTCTGCGCCCAGATCGATGCGCAGCAGATAGGACGCCGCGGCCACCAGGCTCACATAGACCTTGCGCCCGCCATCGATGGCAATGCCGTTCAGTCCCTTGTAGGGGCCGGGGCCGCCCAGCGCCGGGTCTTCCTTCCAGACCGTGAGCGCGGTGGCCCCCGGCGCGAGCCGCAGCACGCGCGGGTGGTAGGAGTCGGTCACGTAGATGTTGCCGGCCGCGTCCTGCGCCATGTCGTTGCAGTAGCCCTCGTCGGGCATCGCATAGCTCGCGCGCGGCGCGCCCGTGGCCAGGTCGTAGCGCTTGAGCGCGCTCGGCGTCTGCGGCACCGTGGTGAAGCCGCTGGTGCCCGAGCAGACCCACAGGGCCTGATGCTTCGCATCGACCAGCACGCCCTGCCCGTTCGCAAGGCCGTTGGCGCCGGGCTTCACGAGCACTTCGGCCTTGGGCGCAACGCCGGGCTTCAGCCGCGCGACCGCGCCCTGGCGCCAGCTGCCGACATAGAACGAACCGTCCGCCCCGATGGCCACGCTCTCCGGATACCAGTCCTCGGGCAGCGCCTGTGTGGCGGGGGGTGCGGCAGTGGCCGCCGTCGCGGCAAGCGCGAGCAGCGCGCCGGCCAGTCGTGTGCGCCTGCTCATTGCCATACGCGAAACACTCGCCCCGTCAGCGGGCCTTCGATGCTGCGCACATAGGCCAGCGCCGCGCGCGCAGCCGGTACGGTTTCGACGCCCGGAAAGAGCGCGCCATACGCGGCCAACGATTCGGTCAGCAGCGTCGGACTCACCGCATTGATGCGCAGGCCGCGCGGCAACTCGATCGCCGCGCCTTTCACGAAGCCCTCGACCGCCGCATTCACCGCCGCCGCATTGCTGCCCCCGCGAACCGGGTCTTCGGCCGCTACGCCCGTGGTCAGCGTGATCGAGCCGCCATCGGCCAGCACATGCTGGCCCAGCAACGCGAGCCGCACCTGGCCCAGCAACTTGTCCTGCAGGCCGATGTTGAAGTCGGCCGGCCGCATTGTCGAAACCGGCCCGAAGAAAAGACCGCCGGCCGCAGACACGATCGCATCGACGCGCCCCACCGCCGCATACAACGCCTCGACGCTCGCATCGCTCGTGATGTCGACCTGCAGGTCACCGCGCGTGCGGCCCGCGCGCAACACGTCATGACCGCGTTCGGCCAGCGCCTGCGCCACCGCGCTGCCCACTGCGCCCGTGGCGCCAACAACAAGAACCTTCATGGAAAACCCCGCTGGATGAAATAAGGAAGGTCCATTGTTTTGCGAATCATTAGTTTGATAAATTGCCATCCGGTTCGGCAATTCGAAACTCTGGGTTCTCAATATGGACAAGTTGCGCGCCATGGAAGTCTTCGTCGCCACGGTCGACGCGGGCAGCTTCGCGGCTGCGGCCGAGGCGCTCGATCTCTCGGCCGTGATGGTGGGCAAGCACATCCGCGCGCTCGAAGAACAACTGGGCGCGCGCCTGCTGGAGCGCACCACGCGCCGCCACGCGCTCACGGAGATCGGTGCCGCCTACCTGGAGCGCTGCCGCGACGTGCTCGCCAGCGTGCACACGGCCGACGGCGTGGCCGAATCGCTGCGCGCCATGCCGCAGGGTGTGTTGCGCGTCACGGCGCCGGTGGCCTATGGCGCGCACCGGCTCACGCCGGTGATCGGCGCGTACATCACCGCCTATCCGCAGGTGAAGGTGGACCTGAGCCTGAACGACCGCGTCGTCGATCTCGCAGAGGAAGGCTTCGACTGCGGCATCCGCTCGGGCGCCGCGGTCGATGCGAACCTCGTCGCCCGGCCGCTCGCGCTGGCGCGCATGTTCGCCGTGGCCAGCCCCGCATGGGTCGCGCGCCACGGCCTGCCGGCGCACCCGAGCGACCTGGAAGCCTTCCCGCTGCTGGGCTTCGCGGCCTGGGGAGCGAACCACGCATGGCGCTTCACGCGCGACGGCCAGACCGTGCATGTGCCGGTGCGCGGCCCGTTCACCACCAACAACGGCCAGGCACTGCTGGCCGCGGCCACGGCCGGCGTGGGCGTGATCGTGCAGGCCGATGCGCTGCTCGGACCCGCGCTGGCATCGGGCCAGGTGGTGCAGCTGTTGCCGGAATGGGAACTGCCCACGCGGCAGGTGTACATCACGCGATTGCCCGAGGCGCGACCCAGCGCCAAGCTGCGCACCTTCGTGGACTTCGTCGTCGAGCGCCTGGGCTGAACGGGCAGCCGGCGTCAGGCCGCAGGCATGTCGGACGGGCACGCCCCGTCATGGCGCCGGGCAATCTCGTGCATCACGCGCGGCAGGTCGGCCACGCTGTCGATGACGAAATGCGCACCGGCGGCGCGCAACCGGTGCTCCGCCACCTGGCGGCGTTCGGCCACTTCCGTCGGCGCGAGCCGGCCGAGCGCGTCCTCGGTCAGGCCGACTTCGTTGCCCGACAGCGTCAGCCCCACGCACCACATGCCCGCATTGCGGCCTTCCTCGATGCCGGGCGTGGTGTCGTCGACCTTGACGCAGGCACGCACGTCGCTCACCCGCAGGGCGAGCACGTTGGCCAGCGCCATGTAGGGCCCGGGGCGGCCGCCGGCGGCAAGCTCGTCGCCCGCCACCACATGGTCGGGCGCGATGCCGGCCTTGGCGGCCAGCGGCAGCAGCACATCGAGCACCTGACGCGGGTAGCCCGAGCACGAGCCGATCTTCAGGCCCTGCGCCCGCAGCCAGGCCAGCGTCTCGATGGCGCCCGGAATGGGCTTCGAATAGGCGCCCACCTTCTCGATCTGCATGGGCATGAAGCGCTCGTACAGCGCATCGATGTCGCCCGCGCCGGGCAGCGCGCCGAAGCGTGCCTGCCACTGGGCGCTGATGGCGGGCTCTTCCAGCAGGGTACGGATGTGGTCCCGCTTGGAAAGCCCCATGGGCCCGCGCGCCTGGGCCAAGCTGATCTCGATGCCGAAGCTCGCGAACGATTCCACGAAGATCTGCGTGGGGGCCAGCGAACCGAAGTCCACCAGGGTGCCGGCCCAGTCGAAGATGACGGCCTGGAGCCGGTGCGATGGCAAAGGGGGGTGGGTCGACGATGTGTTCATGGTGTCAGTGCAAGGGGTGTGGAGGTTGAATGTTCAAGGCGCGGCAATGAAATTGCGACCGCGCGCCCCCGCCAGGGCCTGCGCGATGCGATCGCTCCAGTCCGCTTCGGCAATGCCGTAGCTCACGGGATCGACGCTGACGCCCAGGCCTTCAAGAAACGCCGAAAGAGAAGCGACGGCTTCGTCGATGCGGCCTGCATCGAAGATCGACAGCAGGAGCGCGTCAAGCACCGCGTCGCGCCCCGCCGCGAGCTTCATGATTCGCGGCAGGCTGAACGAGCAGGCAATGCCGTGCGGCGTGCCGTGCTGCAGCGTGATGTCGTACGACAGCGAATGTGCGAGCGCAGTGCGTGTGTTGGAAAAGGCCAGGCCAGCCTGCAATGCCGCGGTGGCAAGCCGTTCGCGCAGTTCGGCCCGATCCGGTTGCGCCAGCAGTTGCGGCAGCGTCGCGATGATGCTGCGCGCCGCGCTGACCGCCAGGCTGGCGGACACCGGATTGCGGTGCACGTTCCACAGCGATTCGAGCGCGTGCGACAGCGCATCGAGGCCGCTGGCCAGGGTGGCCGCTCGCGGCAGGCTCAGCATCAGGTCGGCATCGACGATGGCCGCCTGCGGCCAGGTCCATGGCAGGTGGAGCGACAGCTTGCGTGCGCGCGTCTGGTCCCACACGGTGGCCCACGGCGTCACCTCGCTGCCGGTGCCGGCCGTGGTCGGAACGGCCAGCAGTTGGCGATGCCGCCCGCCCGATGCGGGCTCGGCGCCCTCCATCAGCGCCAGCAGTTCGTCGAAGCGGCCGGTGGTCGTGCGCGTGAGCATGACCTTGGCGCAGTCGATCACGCTGCCGCCGCCGAGCGCGATCACGCAGTCGACGTCCGCGTGGTCGCGCCACAGGCGCTCGTACATCGGGCCGAGCCATGCGACATCGGGGTTGGGGCGCACGTCGGTCTCGACCGCGGCGAGCCGCTCGCCCAGCAAGCCGCGGATGCGGTCGACGAGCCCGAGCGCCATCGCCTCGGGAAACGCAACGAGGATCGCGCGGCGCTGGCCCAGCAGCCGGGGCAGTGCCTGCAGCGAGCCGCAGCCGGCGTGCACGTCGACGGGGTTGTAGCAAGTCCACATGGTTGTTCGTTCAATGCCGCCCGTTGCGCTGGATGCGATGGCGCAGCTGGCTCGACAGCGTGTCCGCCACGATCACCATCACGGTGATGACGATGATGCAGGTGGCCGTCTCGGGATAGCGGAACAGCTTCAGGCTGCTCACCAGCTCGAAGCCGAGCCCGCCCGCGCCCACCATGCCCAGCACGGTCGCGGAGCGCAGGTTCACCTCGAAGCGGTAGAGCACCACCGCGATCCACGCCGTCACGACCTGCGGAAGCACGCCGAAGACGATCACCTGCAGCGGCCGCGCACCGGTCGCGCGCAGGGCTTCGAGCGGGCCCTGGTCAATCTCCTCGATGGCATCGGCGAAGAACTTGCCCAGCATGCCCGCGCCGTGCAGTGCCAGCGCCAGCACGCCGGGGAACGGCCCCAGGCCGACGGCCGACACGAACACCAGCGCCAGGATCAGTTCGTTGATGCTGCGCACCACGTTCAATGCCTGCCGCGTGCTCTGGTACACCCAGCGGTTGCTCTGCAGGTTGCGCGCGGCCAGGAACGACAGCGGAATGGCCGGCAGCACGGCCAGCAGCGTGCCCCACACGGCAATCTGCACCGTCTCGAGCGCCGGAGCGACCAGCCGCCCCAGGATGCGCGTGTCGGGCGGCAGCGTGCGGCCGAGAAAATCGAGGATCTGCGGCAGGCCGCCAGCCAGCTCCGACCAGCTGAGTTGGGCGCCTTCGGCGCTCCATTGCAGGGCCCAGGCCACGATGCAAAGCCCGACCAGCAGGTTGAACCAGCTGCGGCGGCCCTCGGGCAGCGGGCCGGTCCAGGCGTAGGAGCTGGAGGGAATGGAGGGATTGGACGGATTCTTCATGGTCAACCTTGTGTGCCCGCCACCAGCGGCATCGGCCGTGCAGCCGGGGCGGCCGCGTCCCTCCTGTCGGGCGCGGGCTGCGGCATGTAGATGCGGTCGATGTCGTCGGGGCCCATGGCCTGCGGCGCACCGTCGAACACCACGCGGCCTTGCGCCAGCCCGACGATGCGGTCGGCGAACTCGCGCGCGTAGTCGACCTGGTGCAGGTTGCACAGCACGGTGATGCCCAGCTCGCGCGAGGCGTCGTGCAGGTACTGCAGCACCTTGCGCGAGGTCTGCGGGTCGAGGCTCGCCACCGGCTCGTCCGCAAGGATCACCTGGGGCCGCTGCGCCAGCGCGCGCGCAATGCCCACGCGCTGCATCTGGCCGCCCGACAGCGAATCGGTGCGCTCGTGCGCTTTGTGCGCCAGGCCCACGCGGCCCAGGCATTCGTGCGCCAGCGCGATGTCTTCGCGGCTGAAGAAGTGCATGACCGACGCCAGCGTCGACACCGCGCCCAGGCGGCCGGTCAGCACGTTCTTCAACGCGCTCAGGCGCGGCACCACGTTGTGGTGCTGGAAGATCATGGCCACGCGCTGGCGCAGCGCGCGCGTGTCGGCGCACCGCACGGCGTCCATGCCGCCGACATTCAGCTCGCCGCCGTCGGCCACGGCCAGGCGGTTCACGCAACGCAGCAGGGTCGACTTGCCGGCACCCGACTCGCCGAGCACCACCACGAACTCGCCCGCCGCCGCGTCCATGTCCACGCCGCGCAGCACGGCGTTGTCGCCGTAGCGCTTGGTGAGTTGCCGGATGCGGATCACTTCATGCTCCGCAGGTCGAGCTTGAGCGCCTTGGCGGTGTCGCGCACCACGTTGTAGGCCGCGTCGTTGGTCGGCGCAAAGCCGTTCAGCACGCCCTGGTCGCCCCATGGCAGGTCCTTGACGTTGGCCAGGGCCTTGGCGATCTTCGCTTTCAGCGCCGGGTCGAGGTCCTTGCGCCAGACCATGGGCGACTCGGGAATCGGGTTCGACGACCACACGATTTCGAGCTCGTCAGGCTTGACCTGGCCCTTGGCGATGGCGCTCGCGAGAATGCGGTCGGCCACGGCGGCGGCATCGACCTTCTTGTTGGCCACGGCCAGGATGCTGGCGTCGTGCGAGCCCGAGAAGATCACGCGGCTGAAGAAGGTCTCGGGGTCGTAGCCGGCCTGCAGCAGGCCCGCCTTGGGGAACAGGTGGCCCGAGGCCGAGGTCGGGTCGACGAAGGCGAAGGTGTGGCCCTTCAGGTCGGCGGTCTTGGCCAGGCCGCTGTCCTTGCGCGCAATGATCACGCTCTTGTACGCGCTCTGGCCGGTCTTCTTGGTGACGGCGACCGCGAAGGCCTCCACGTCCGCGACCTGGTTGGCCAGCACATAGGAGAACGGGCCGAGGTAGGCCACGTCGAGCTTCTTGGAGCGCAGGGCCTCGATGACGCCGTTGTAGTCCGTGGCAACGAAGGGCTTGACCGGCATGCCCAGCTGCTGCTGCAGGCTGTCGAGCACCAGGCGGCTGCTTTCGATCATGGCCTGCGAGTCCTCGGCGGGGATCAGGCCGATGGTGAGGGGTTGCGCGGCCAGCGCGGGCATGGCGGCGGCAGCGGAAAGGGTGAGGGCAAGCAGGCTGCGGCGCAGGCGAAAGAAGGAAGTCATGGCGGTTTCCGTTGGGTGATGGGGTGAGTGAGCTTCGGAGAACTACCGCAAGGCTAAGAACGCCATGTGACACCCGCATATCAGATCGATCACGGATTTGTCACAGTTCCATTCACAAAATCTATGGATGTCAGCAGCCAAACTCCGCGCCTTCCTCGCCGTCGCCCAGCACGGAAGCTTCAGCGCCGCGGCGCGCGCCGTGGGCTTGAGCCAGCCCACGCTCACCACCCAGGTCCAGGCGCTGGAGCGCCTGCACAACGTCGTGCTGTTCCATCGCCAGGGGCACCGCATCGAACTCACCGGCGTCGGCGAGCGGCTGCTGCCCATCGCCCGGCAGATCGCGGCACTGGAGGTCGATTCGTACAACCTGCTGCACGACAGCGGCGACCTGCAGTCCGGCGAGCTCCGGCTGGGTGCCGTCGGTCCCTTCCACGTCATCGAAATGGTCGACGCCTACCGCCAGCGCTACCCGCGGCTGGACGTGTCCATTCGCATGGGCAATTCGTCCTCGGTGTTCCAGGACCTGGAGACCTACGCGGTCGACATCGGCGTGCTGGCGCGCTTTCACGAGGCGCCGGGCTTCAGCGCCACGCCCTATGCGCGGCACGCGCTGATCCTGTTCGTGCATCGGGACCACCCGTTTGCGAACCGCGGAGAGATCCGGCTGGAGGAACTGCACGGCCAACCGATGCTGCAGCGCGAAAGCGGATCGAGCACCCGGCGCGCACTCGACGAGGCCTTCGAGCGCGCGGGCGTGCGGCCGAAGGTGGCAATGGAAATCGGCAGCCGCGAGGCGATCCGCGAGGCCGCCGCGCGCGGCATCGGCATCGGGGCCGTGTCGGAGGCGGAGTTCATTCCCGACGAGCGCCTGCGCACCGTGCGCATCGAGGGCGACCCCGCCGTGACGCAGACCTACCTGTACTGCCTGCAGATACGGCGCGAGAGCCGCGTGCTGGCTTCTTTCTTCGACGTGGCGCTGAAGCTGCGCAAGGGGATAGGGGACGCCGGGGCTTGAGGCTGCGGTACGCCCGACCACCGCGACCTGGTGCTGTCGAGCGAGAAGAAGCGCGCCAACGACCGCATGATGATCTGCTGCTCGGGCGCCAAGACCGCGACGCTGGTGCTAGACCTGCGGCTTGGCGGGCGTGCGGGCTGAAGCGGGCGCGGCGGGCTTGCGCTTCGTGGCCGGAGGCTGCTTTTTTTCCCCGCCCTGCGCCATCCACTGATCGACCATCGTCGTCACCAACTGCCGCACCATCGTTCGCGTCTTCGTCCAGGGCATGCCGGGCGTCATGTGCGGGAACAGCACCGTGCCGTGCACGGCGGCCAGCAGCAAGTCCGCGGCGGCGCGCGACGACAGCGTGGGGCGGGCGATCGTCTCGAAGAGCGCATCGACCGTCTCGTAGTACAGCGCCAGGATGTCGTGCACCGCCTGCGACTGGGCAAAACCGTCGGACGCGGAGCGGGCCCCGGGCGCCGGAAAGATGAGGAGGAAATCGTCCATGTGCGACAGCCAATAGTCGGCCGTGCCGATGAACAGCTTCTTCACGCGCTCGACCGGGTCGGGCGTGCGCGCGATCACGCGCCTGAACTTCTGGGTGGCGGCCTGCATGTCTTCGCCACGGACATGGAAGAACAGGTCCTGCTGATCGCGAAAGTACTGGTAGATCGCACCCGGCGCATAACCGGCCTCCGTGGCCACGCGGCGCAACGACACCGCGGCCAGGCCCTCCTGGCTGACCAGGCGCCGGCCGGCGGCGATGAACGCGGCCTTCACCCGCTCCTTGTCCTCGGGGGTGCGGGCGCGGCTGAGAACCTCGCTGCTCGGCTTGCGGAATGGCATCGGTACGACCAGGGTGACAGAACGCAAAAGTATAGGTGCGGCGGGGAAAACCCCGATACTTATTGAACACGTTCAAATAAAATCCGGCCATGCCCGAAATACTTGCCAGCGCCGCCCCGTCCTGCTGTTGCGCAGCAGCCGCCGCCCCGAAACCGGTCGCGCCGCCGGCACCGGTGAGCGGCCGCTTCGAACTCGTCGATCACTTCGGCCAGGCCGTGGACGAACACAGCTTCGGCACCAGGCACCTGCTGGTGTTCTTCGGCTTCTCGCACTGCGCGTTGGTGTGCCCGCGTGAGCTTGCCAAGCTGGGCGCCGCTTTGGAAATGCTGGGCCCCCTGGCCGAGCGGGTGCAGCCTCTGTACATCTCCGTCGACCCGGCGCGCGACACGCCCGCCGTGCTGCAGCGCTACCTGTCCCAATACACGCACCATGCCGGCGGCTTCCTCGGACTGACGGGGTCGCCCGAGCAGGTCGAGGCCGCGAAGAAATCGTTCCGCGTGTTCGCGGAGCCGGTGCCCGACGCCAACGCGCCGGGCGGCTATGTCGTGCCCCACACCGCGCTCGCCTACCTCATGGCGCCGGGCGGCCGCTACGCCACCCACTTCGCCGAAACGCTGGACGCTGCCACGGTGTCCGCGCGAATTCGCACCCACCTGGAGCGCACCACCGATGCCGCCGCCTGACGCCCAAACAGAACCAGGAACGCAAGCAGACACCCTCCGCCTCGACGACAGGCAGGCAGGCCACCTGCGGCACTTTGCCAACCTGTCGCGCCAGCCAGTCAACGACTGGTCGTTCATGCAGGGCCGCGGCACCGGGCAGGACGACTTCGGCGGCTACCGCTTCCAGATGGCGTACATGGCCTACGCCCTGGCGTTGGCGCACCGCCACCGCCTGCCTGCCGCGCCGGGCGTCTTCAAGCCGGTGTTCGAGCGCTTCATGCAGAAGATGCTGCTGCCAGAGGTATGGATGTACTGGGCGCGCGTGAGCCGCGGCGGCAGCGTGCTCAACGCGCACCTGTCCGACGGCTACACCGAAGACTGGAACCCCGTGGGGCGCGACAACATCATGTACAGCGCCTACGTGCAGTCGATGGCGCTGCTGTACAACTACCTGTTCGACGACGACCGCTACGCCGCCCCCGGCGCGCTGACGTTCAGCTACTGGTCGTTCTTCTGGGGCGGCAAGGAGCGCCGCTTCGAATACGACCAGGCAAGCCTCAACCAGCACATCTACTGGCAGATGGTCGAGAGCGGCTACGTGGGCGTGGCGTGCGAGCCCAACTGCGTGTTCCAGATCTGCAACCAGCCCGCCATCCTCGGCTTTCGCATGCACGACCTGGTCACCGGTGAATCGATGGCCGAGGAAGTGACGCAGGGCTACCAGAAGGCGTGGGAACAGTTCGGCCGGTTGGGCGCCA
The DNA here is from genome assembly GCF_051216435.1 of Variovorax pasteuri. NCBI lineage: Bacteria > Pseudomonadati > Pseudomonadota > Betaproteobacteria > Burkholderiales > Comamonadaceae > Variovorax > Variovorax pasteuri. The sequence continues at coordinate 386,787 of NZ_JBPJZS010000004.1, read as the reverse complement.
ACGGCCACTACAACACCATGATGTCGCAAGACACGCGCGCCATTCGCGACAACGCCGGCCCCTCGCCGTGGGTGGACGCATGGTGCGGCACGCTCATGAACATGTGGAACCGCGAGTTCGTGCATGCGCACTACCCCGCGCAGATCGCCGGCTGGCTCATCCACGAGCCCGACGGCATGATGTCCGTCCGCTCTTTCGAACGGCCCGAGGTGATGGGCCAGAAGATCGTCAACGACGACTCCGACTTCGGCTGGGCCGCGACCTGGGCTTCGGAGATGGGCGACACCGCCGTGCTCGACGGGCTCATGAAGCATGCGGAGCGCTTCATGCAGCCCAGCTGGCGCGACGGCGGCTTTCACTACCCGCGCAACGATGTGCTGGCGGACAAGGACGGCTACCGCACGCTCGTCGAGGCCATGACCGGCAACGTGCTGCTGGGCTACGCGAGCCTGAACGTGCCTGATGGGCTCTGGCGGTTGTACAACGAGCCCTGGTCCGCGTCACACCATCGCGATCCGGCGCTGACGCGGGTGGACGATGGCGTCGACGTGCTGCGGGCACATGTGGCGGAACGAGCGGCGGACACAGCGGAACAAGGCCCTCGCCACCTGCACTTCACCGTGCGCCGTTGCACCGCAAGCCGCGGCGGCTTCGACATCGAGATCGGGCGGCTGTCGAACTGTGGCGCATGGACGCTGGCGCAGCACGGGCAAACCGTTGCGCAAGGCACCGGCGGGCAGTTGGCAGCGGCACACGCATTGGACATTCGCACCGTGACGGGCGGCATCGCGTTCACGTGCCCGGAGGGCGAGGCGTTCGACCTGGACCTCGCCTTCGAGCCTCGCAACGCCTGAACCGCGGCTCAGCCCTTGTCCGCCTTGCCCGCCGCGTTGGCGAACTTGCTCAACAGGCGATCGACCATCCAGGGGCGCGTGTCGCGGTCTTCCGCCGCCTCCTTGCGGCGAATGGCGTCGCGCACGACGATGGAGCCGATGTAGCGGATCGGCTCGGGCGGAAACAGCCCCAGCGGTCCCTGCAGCAGCGGGCTGCGCGTCCACGCGTTGTCTTCGTCGAGCACCAGCGACGAGAGGATCTGCCCACCCATGTAGGTGGGGCCTACACCGTTGCCCGAATAGCCGAAGCCGTAGTAGATATGCGGCGCGCCGTTCAGCCTCCCGAAGAACGGGAAGCCTGTCACCGAGCGGTCCGACGGGCCGTTCCAGCTCGCGGTCACCGGCACCTCGCGCAGCGACGGAAAGAAATCGTCCAGCGCGCGTTTCAGGTCGGCTTCGTACGGCGAGCGCTGGTCGAACACCGGCGCGATGCGCCCGCCCCAGGCGAAGGTGTTGCCGCCCTTGCCCAGCATCAGGCGGCCGTCCACGGTGGTGCGGTAGTAGTAGACGAAGGTGCGCGAGTCGAGCACCGACACGCCGTCGGTCAGGCCCGTGGCGCGCAGCAGCTCGGGGCACTTCTCGGTGATCACCATGTCGCTGGACACGATGGCGATGCTGCGCTCGAACTGCGGCAAGGCGCTGGCCATCCAGGCATTCATCGCCAGCACCAGCTTGGGCGCCTCGAGCGTGCCGCCCGGGGTGCGAACCGAGGCCGGGTGTCCTGCGGTGAAGTCGAGCATCGGGCTGCGCTCGTAGATGCGGATGCCCATGCGCAGCGCCACGCGCCGCAGGCCGCGCACCAGCTTGCCCGGATGCACGGTGGCCGCAATGGGCGAATACACACCCGCCAGGTTGCGCGCCGAGCCCGAGCGGCGCGCCACTTCTGCGGGCGGCAGCGTGCTGTACGACCGGATGCCGCAGTCTTCCAGCCCCCTCATCACCGGGTCGAGCGTGCCGACCTGGGCTTGCGAGGTGGCGGTGTAGAGCGTGCCGTCCTGCCGCAGCTCGGCATCGATGCCATTCGCGTTGCAGAAGTCCGCGATGTGCTGCACGGCCGCTTCCGAGGCCTTGACGAGCCGGATGGCCTCGGCCTCGCCGAACAACCGGCGCAGCGTGAAGAACTTGGCCGACCAGGTCAGCAGGCAACCGCCGTTGCGACCGCTAGCGCCGCTGCCGCAGAGGTCGCTCTCCAGGATGGCGATGTCGAGCGCCGGGTTGCGCTGCTTCGCCTGGATGGCCGTCCACAGCCCGGTGAAGCCGCCGCCCACGATGCACACATCGGCGCGCTGCGCGCCTTGCAGCGCAGGCGCGAGGTCACCGTCGTTGAAGAGAGCCTGTTCGATCCAGAAGGGGCGCATGTTGCTTGCTCTCTCAGGTTGTCAGGGCTTGCGCCGCATCTCGTACGAAAAGCCGGTCTCGCGCTCGGTGACGAACCCCAGGCGCTCGTAGAGCGCCCTCGCCGGGTTGGCCTTCAGCACGCTGAGCGTGAGGTCGGCGCCCGCCCGCGTGGCCTGGTCCGCGACCTCGGCCAGCAGGGCCGCGCCGATGCCGCGGCCCTGCCAGGCGGGCACCAGCTGGATCTGGATGACCACCCACTCCAGCGCGTCGCGCGACACCTTGAGCAGGCCGACCGGTGCGCCCTCGTGCAGCAGCACCTCGGCGCATTCGAAGCGGTGCATCAGCCGCGCCATGTGATGGGCATCGTCGACTTCGGCGCCTGAGGCGACCAGGTGGCCGTTCATCGTCTGCTGGCGAAGGGCGAGCAGGAATGCGATGTCCTGCGGCGTGGCCTGGCGGCGCGCCAGCGCGAGCGGCAGCACCGCGCTCATGACCGCTCCAAGGCGGTCTGGCCGGAAGCGAGCGTCATGTGCCGCGCGGGCCGGCTGGACGCGAGCACCATGTGCCGCGCGTAGTGCGCCAGGCCGGGCGTCTTCGCATCGGCGCACTTGGCGCTGTCGTCCCAGCGGCGCAGGCGCACGGCGTCGAGCGCATGCGGCAACGCCTCGAACTGCAGCGCCTGCGCGTCGTCGAACACGCCGCCCTGCAGCACCAGGCTGCGCTGCGAGTCGGCCGACAGGGCTTGCAGGTAGCCCGGCTCGCGCGCGCACAGGTAGCGCTTGGCGTCCACGTGCAGCCGGATCGGGTCCAGCGTGGCCGGGCCGAACAGGTGCTTCAGGAAGGCGCGGCTGCGGTACTGGTGCAGGTCGTCCATACCCTGCTGCGTGGGCGTGCCCGCCATGTCGTGCAGCAGGTGCCCCAGGTCGTGCAGCAGGCTGGCGGTGATGAGTTCGCTGGACGCGCCGGCCTGCTCCGCCAGGTGCGCGGACTGCAGCGCGTGTTCGAGCTGCGTGACGGGCTCGCCGTCGTACTGCGCGTGGCCCTTGGCCTCGAACAGGGCGACGATGCCCGCCACGTCCAACGGTGCGGCGGCTACCACGGCAGCGAGTAGGTCTTGGTGTTGGTGAAGCTCTTCATCGCCTCGAGCACGCCTTCCTTGTAGCCCAGGCCCGAGTCCTTGATGCCGCCGAAGGGCGTGAGCTCCAGCCGGTAGCCCGGCACCTCGCGCACGTTGACGCTGCCCACGTTGAGCTCGCGGATGAAGCGCGTGATGTCGTCGAGCCGGTTGGTGCAGATCGACGACGAGAGCCCGTAGGCCGTGCCGTTGGAGATGCGGATCGCGTCGTCGATGGTCTTGAAGCGGATCACCGGCGACACGGGGCCGAAGGTCTCGTGCTTGGCCACCGTCATCTCGGGGTCGACGCGGTCGAGCACGGTGGGCGAATACAGCGCCCCGTCGCGCACGTTGCCGTGCAGCAGCCGGGCACCGGCCGCAATGGCCTGGTTGACCACCGCCTCGAACTCCTTCGCGGCCGCTTCGTCGATGACGGTGCCTACATCGGTGGCGGGGTCCATCGGGTCGCCGTGCTTCAGTGCCCGGGTCTTCTCGACCAGCAGTTCCACGAAGCGGTCGGCCACCGATTCCTGCACCAGCATGCGCTTGATGGCCGTGCAGCGCTGGCCCGAGTTCTTGTACGAGCCGCTGGCCGCGAGCGTGGCCGCCTCCTCGATGTCGGCGTCGTCCATCACGATGATCGGGTCGTTGCCGCCCAGCTCCAGGATCTGCCGCTTGTACACCGCCTTGCCCGCGATGTACTTGCCGATGGGCACGCCGCCCGTGAAGGTGACGAGGTCGACGTCGGCATGCGTGAGCATCTCGTCGGCAATCTCGCGCGGGTCGCCGGTAATGACCGACAGCATCGGCGGCGGCAGGCCCGCCTCGTACAGGATGTCGGCCAGGATGTAGGCCGTGAGCGGCGTCTTCTCGCTCGGCTTGAGCACCAGTCGGTTGTTGGTGGCGATGGACGGCGCCACCTTGTGGATCACCTGGTTCAACGGGTGGTTGAACGGCGTGATGGCGGTAATGACACCCTGCAGCGGCTCGCGCAGCGTGTACACCTTGCGGCTCTTGCCGTGGTGCGTGAGGTCGCACGAGAACACCTGGCCGTCATCGACCAATGCCTGGTTGGCCGCGAACAGCAGCACGTCGGACGCGCGGCCCACTTCGTAGAGCGAGTCCTTGCGCGAGAGACCCGATTCGAGCGTGATGACGCGCGAGATCTCGTCCAGCCGCGAGGCGATGATCTCGCCCGCGCGCATCAGGATCTTGTAGCGCTCGTAGCGCGTGAGGGTGGGCTTGTAGTCGCGCGCGATGCGGTAGGCCAGCCGCACGTCTTCCAGCGTGGCCTTGGGCACGGTGGCGATCACTTCGCCGGTGTAGGGGTAGGTGACCTCGATGGTGCGGTCGCGATGGATTTTTTCTCCGGCGATGCGCAGCGCTTCCTTGTGGACGGTGCCTGGCTTCAACGTGGCTTGGCTCATGGGGTGCTCCGGGATTACTGGGCGTGGTTCAGGGCGAGGTCAAGCGCGTCGAAGTTGCGCAGGCGGCGGTTGGCGGCAATGCCTGTGACGGGGCGATTGCAGATCAGCGGCACGCGCTGTTCGGACACGCCGCCGTGCGAGCGCAGCGGCACTTCGAGCGCCGACAGGTCGTGCCGGCTGGCCGAGGTGCCGATGACGGTGCTCTGCTCGCTCACGACCACGATGTCGCCGATGCGGTCGGGCGGGAGCTCGAAGCGCTCGGCCGCTTCCTTGCGCGAGAGCACCAGCTCCATGCCGGGCACGCCCTTGATGCGGTCGATCCAGCCGGGCACGCGGGCTTCGTCGGGCGCATAGACCGTGGCGAACGAGCCGAGCGCGCCGTGGTGCACCACATACGGGTCGGTGATCGGCAGGATGACACGTGCCTCGTCCTTGCCGTACCAGCCGTCGAGCACGTCCTGCAGGTAGATCACCTGCGGCGAGCCGTCGGCGTTGTGCTTGTCGTTCATGCCGTGGTCGGCCGTGAGCACGATGGTGGCGCCGAGGGCGTCGAGCTGCGCAAGGTAGCCGTCCATCATGGCGTAGAAGGCATTGGCTGCCGGGCTGCCGGGGGCCGCCTTGTGCTGCACGTAGTCGGTGGTCGACAGGTACATCAGGTCGGGGCGGCGCGATTCCATCAGCTTCACGCCCGCGGCGAACACGAACTCCGACAGCTCCGCGCTGTACACCGACGGAACGGGCATGCCGACCATCTCCACGACACCATCGATCCCGTTCTCTTCGACGCTCGCCTGGTCGGCCTTCTCCGAAGAAAAGCAGATGCCCTTCATGCGGTGACCCAGCAGCTTGCGCAGCTTGTCCTTCGCGGTGACCACCGCGAGCTTGGCGCCCGCATCGGCGAAGGCCGCAAGCACGGTACCGGCGCGCAGGTACTTCGGGTCGTTCATCATCACTTCCTGCCCGAGCTCGCGGTCGAAGAAGTAGTTGCCGCAGATGCCGTGCACCGCGGGCGGCGCGCCGGTCACGATCGACAGGTTGTTCGGGTTGGTGAACGAGGGCACCACGCAGTCGGCCAGCAGGTCGGCGCCGGACTTGCGCATGCGTTCGATGTACGGGGCCACGCCGGCCGCGATGGCCGCGTCCAGGTAGGCAGGCTCGCAGCCGTCGACGCACACGACCACGACGGGTCGGCTCATCCAGCGGTAGCTTCGGGCGTTCACTTCCAGCGTCTTCACAGTCATCTCAGGTCTCCTTGCGGGTCAGGTTGTTCTGCGGGGTGTTCTGCAGGTGGGGAGCGGGCGTGCTGTCGGGGCGGCCCATCGCCTTGTGCATGCGGGCGCGGCTGCCGGCGACGTGCCGGCGCAGCACCTGGCCGGCGGCCTCGGGGTCTCGGCTGGCGATGGCGTCGACGATCTCGCGGTGTTCGTCGGCCGACACGCGCAGGCCGCCGCCGGTGTCGAGTGCGCGCATGCGAAAGAGGTGCAGCTCCTTCACGAGGCGCTTGTAGGTCTCGGTGAGCTTGCGGCTGCCGGCGGTGTCCAGCAGGATGTCGTGGAACTGCAGGTTCAGCTGCGCGTACTGCTCCACGTTCTGCGCCAGCGCGGCTTCGCGCATCGGCTCGATCATGGCGCCCAGGCGTTCGAGCGCGTCGGGCTGCATGCTCGCGGCCACGCGTCGGCCGATGATTTCTTCCAGCGCCTCGCGCAGCTCGTAGATCTCGTCGGCTTCCTCGAACGAGATCTCTCGCACGAACACGCCCCGGTTCTTCTCGTTGCGCACGAGGCCCGCCTCCTCCAGCGCGCGCAGCGCCTCGCGGATCGGCCCGCGGCTGGTGTTGAAGCGCTGCGACAACTCGCTCTCGTTGATGCGGCTGCCCACGGCGAGCTCGCCGTTCATGATGAGTCGCTCGATTTCTTCCTGCATGAGCATCGGCAGCGAGCTCGACTGAAGAAAGGCCAGGGCGGAGGTGGAGTTGTGCGTTGCCATGTCCGCTATTTTGGCTTCGAATTGAAAACTGTCAACAATTTTTTATTGACAGTCCTCAGTTCACAATCTACATTGCCCTCACCCCGACACGGCCGCACCCCGGACTTTCGTGCTTGGGAGCCCGCCAACCCACCCCTGCACGGGGTTCGACAGCCAGCTGAACAGGAGTTGAAGATGACGATGATCCGAAGCGCGCGCCGCCTCACGACGGCCCTCTCCATCGCAGTCACCGCAGCCGTGGGCCTTGCCGCGAGCGGCCTCGCCCTCGCGCAGCAGCGCACGCCGCTGCTGGTCTACACGGCGCTCGAGACCGACGCCATGAAGCTCTACAAGGACAGCTTCGAGAAGGCCAATCCCGACATCGAGGTGAAGTGGGTGCGCGACTCGACCGGCATCGTCACCGCCAAGCTGCTGGCCGAAAAGGCCAACCCGCAGGCCGACGTGGTGGCCGGCCTGGCCGCCAGCAGCCTGGCGCTGCTGCAGCAGGAAGGCATGTTGCTGCCCTACGAGCCCAAGGGCTTCAAGGAGCTGAACCCGGCCTACTCCGATGCCGCCCGTCCGCCGGCCTGGGTGGGCATGGACGTGTGGGCCGCCACCATCTGCTTCAACCGCGTCGAGGCCAAGAAGCTGGGCCTGCCCAAGCCTGAAACCTGGCAGGACCTGGCCAAGCCCGTCTACAAGGGAACGATCACCATGCCCCACCCGGCTTCCAGCGGCACGGGCTATCTGGACGTGTCGTCCTGGCTGCAGAACATGGGCGACACCGAGGGCTGGAAGTACATGGACGCACTGCACCAGAACGTAGCCCAGTACGTGCATTCGGGCTCCAAGCCATGCAAGCAGGCGGGCGCGGGCGAGTTCCCGATCGGCATTTCCTTCGAGTTCCGTGCGCACCAGGTCAAGAAGTCGGGCGCGCCCGTCGACCTGATCTTTCCGAAGGAAGGCCTGGGCTGGGACATCGAGGCCACCAGCATCATGAAGACGAGCAAGAAGATGGAACAAGCCAAGCGCTTCTCCGACTGGATGGCCAGCAAGGAGGCCAACCAGATCACGGCGAACTGGTGGGCCGTGGTGGCGTACCCCGGCGTGGCGTCGAAGCTCGAGGGCATTCCCGACAACTACGAAAAGCTGCTGGCCAAGAACGACCTGAACTGGGCCGCCAAGAACCGCGAGCGAATCCTCGCGGAGTGGAGCAAGCGCTACGAAGGCAAGGCCGAACCCAAGTAAAAAGCTCGCCCCCAGCTGCGAAGAGGCTTCTCCAACCTGCGACGCCGCGCTCCGCGGCGTTCGTCTCACCGAGTGCGAACCATGGACATGACCGCTGGCAAATACATCGCCGAACAGGCCCGCGCCGCCGCGCTGGAGATCGTCGGCGTCCGCAAGGACTTCGAAACCTTCAGCGCGCTGCGCGACATTCACCTGCGCGTGAATGCCGGAGAAATGCTGTGCTTTCTCGGCCCCTCGGGCTGCGGCAAGACCACGCTGCTGCGCATCATCGCGGGGCTGGAGACGCAGACCGCCGGGCAGATCCTGCAGAACGGCAAAGATGTTTCCTGGCTGCCGCCGGACCGGCGCGACTACGGCATCGTGTTCCAGTCGTACGCGCTGTTTCCCAACCTGAGCATCGCCGACAACGTGGGCTACGGCCTGGTGAACTCACGCGCCCGCAAGGCCGAGATCAAGGCGCGCGTCGACGAGTTGCTCAAGCTGGTGGGGCTGCCGACCTCGGGCCACAAATACCCGAGCCAGCTCTCCGGCGGCCAGCAGCAGCGCGTGGCCCTCGCCCGCGCGCTCGCCACCCGGCCGGGCCTGCTGCTGCTCGACGAGCCGCTGTCGGCACTCGACGCGATCGAGCGCGTGCGCCTGCGCGGCGAGATCCGCCGGCTGCAGAAGCAGGTGGGCATCACCACCATCATGGTCACGCACGACCAGGAAGAGGCGCTGTCGATGGCCGACCGCATCGTGGTCATGAACCACGGCGTGATCGAGCAGGTCGGCACCCCGCTGGACATCTACGAGCAGCCGGCCACGCCCTTCGTGGCCGACTTCGTGGGCAAGGTCAACGTGCTGCGCGCGGTGGCGCTCGGCCAGCAGCGCTTCAAGGTCGGAGACCTGGAGCTGCAGTGCGACGCCTGCGACGGCGCCTTCGCGCCGGGCGATGCCGTCAACCTCTACCTGCGGCCCGAAGACCGCATGGCCGAGAACCTGCGCGAGGACACCGCCAACCGCATGAACGTGCTCGTGAGCAAGGTCGAGTTCCTGGGCGGGCTGTGCATCGCCGAAGTCACGGCGCAGGCGCTGCACGGCCAGACGCTGGGCCTGCACTTCTCGCTCAACCAGTTGCACGACCTCGACATCCGCGAGGGCAACACCATCGAGATCGCGCTGCGGGCCAACCGCATTCGCGCTTTTGCGGCACCCGCCGCGCGGGCCGTCGCATGAACACGCTGGCGCACACGCCCACCACCATGGCGCCCCGTACCGTCTTCCGCCGCCAGGGCATGCGTTGGAGCCGTGACGAGATCATCGCGCGCGCCGTGCTGCTCGCGGTGATGGCCATGCTGTTCGTGTTCCTGGTCGCGCCGCTGGTGACCATCCTGGCGCATGCAGTGCAGGACAAGGACGGCCGCTTCGTCGGCCTGGCGCACTTCATCACCTACTTCCAGACACCGAGCCTGCTGCGCGCGGCCTGGAATTCGGTGTGGGTCTCCGCCGCCGTCGTCGCCATCGCAGTGCCCACGGCCTTCGTGTTCGCCTACGCCCTCACGCGCAGCTGCATGCCGACCTGGCTCAAGGCCACGTTCCGCCTGATTGCGCTCATTCCGCTGCTGGCGCCCTCGCTGCTGTCGGCCATTTCCTTCGTGCAGTGGTTCGGCAACCAGGGCTCGCTCAAGTTCCTGTTGGGCGGCATGTCGATCTACGGCGCGCCCGGCATCATCCTGGCCGAGGTCTACAACACCTTTCCGCATGCGCTGATGATCCTGGTCACCGCGCTGTCGCTGGCCGACGGCCGGCTGTACGAGGCGGCCACCGCGCTGCGCACCCGGCCCCTGCGCCAGTTCATGACCATCACGCTGCCGTCCTGCAAGTACGGCCTCATCAGTGCGTCGACCGTGGTCTTCACTTACGTGGTGAGCGACTTCGGTGCACCCAAGGTGATCGGCGGCAACTTCAACGTGCTGTCGGTCGACGTGTTCAAGCAGGTGGTGGGGCAGCACAACTTCTCCATCGGTGCGGTGGTCGGCATGCTGCTGCTGCTGCCCTCGGTCATTTCCTTCGCCATCGACTACGTGGTGCGCCGCAAGCTCAAGGCGCAGCTCACGGCCCGCTCGGTGCCCTACAGCCCCAAGCCGCGCAAGGTGGCCGACACCATGCTGCTGCTGTTCTGCACGGGCGTGTGCGGCCTGCTGCTGGCCACCATCGGCATGGCGGTCTACACCTCGCTGATCACGCTGTGGCCCTACGACCTGTCGCTCACGCTCAAGCACTACCACTTCGTGCTGCTCGAAAGCGACATGGCCGCGGCCTACTTCAACAGCCTGACGGTGGCCGCCATCACTGCCGTGGCCGGCTCGTTCATCGTCTTCGTGGGCGCCTACCTGATCGAGAAGACGCGCAACCTGGGCATGATGCGCCGCACGATGCACATGATGGCGGTGCTGTCGATGGCCGTGCCGGGCCTGGTGCTCGGCCTGGGCTACGTGATGTTCTTCAACCATCCGGCCAACCCGCTGGGCTTCCTGTACCAGACGATGGCGATCCTGGTCATCTCGATGGTGGTGCACTACTACACCTCCAGCCACCTCACCGCGGTGACGGCGCTCAAGCAGATCGACAACGAGTTCGAGGCCGTTTCCGCCTCGCTGAAGGTGCCGTTCATCAAGACCTTCTTCCGCGTGACGGTGCCGGTGTGCCTGCCTGCCATCCTGGACATCGGCCGCTACTTCTTCGTGGTGTCGATGGCCAGCCTGTCGTGCGCCATCTTTCTCTACACGCCCGACACCATCCTGGCTTCGGTCGCGATCATGCACATGGACGACGCAGGCGACATCGGCCCGGCCGCCGCGCTGGCCAGCCTGATCGTCGTCACCTCCACGCTCGTGTGCATCGTCTATTCGCTGCTCACGCGCGTGCTGCTGTCGCGCACGCAGGCCTGGCGCCTGCTCGGGCGCACCTGATTTCGATCCCGCAGTCTTTCCCCGGCCTCTCACTTGTACGGAGACATCACGATGAGTTCGACCCCCAGCCCCATCCTGCTCACCCCAGGCCCGCTCACCACCTCGGACCGCACGCGTCAGGCGATGCTGCGCGACTGGGGCTCGTGGGACAGCGACTTCAACAAGATCACCGCGCGCATCCGCGAGCGCGTGCTCGACATCGTGCACGGAAAAGGCACGCACGAATGCGTGCCGATGCAGGGCAGCGGCACCTTCTCGGTGGAGGCCGCCATCGGCACCCTCGTGCCGCGCAACGGACATGTGCTGGTGCCGAGCAACGGTGCCTACTGCCAGCGCCTTGCGAAGATCTGCCGTGTGCTGGGCCGCAAGGTGACCACCATCGACTACACCGAGGACAAGCAGGTGCAGCCCGCCGACGTGGAACGCGCCCTCGCCGCCGACCCGGGCATCACGCACGTGGCGGTGGTGCACTGCGAAACCGGCGCCGGCGTGCTGAACCCGCTGCACGACATCGCGCAGGTCGTGGCCCGGCACGGACGCGGCCTGATCGTGGACGCCATGAGCTCCTTCGGCGCGCTCGAGATCGATGCGCGCAAGACCCCGTTCGATGCCGTGATCGCGGCCTCCGGCAAGTGCCTGGAAGGCGTGCCGGGCATGGGCTTCGTCGTCGCGCGGCGTGCCGTGCTCGAAAAGTGCGAAGGCAACTGCCACTCGCTGAGCATGGACCTGTACGACCAGTGGGTGTACATGGAGAAGACCACGCAATGGCGCTTCACGCCGCCGACCCACGTGGTCGCCGCGCTCGACGAAGCCATTGCGCAGTACGTCGAGGAAGGCGGCCTCGCGGCGCGCGGCGGCCGCTATGCGCGCAACTGCAAGGCGCTGGTCGACGGCCTGGCCGCTCTCGGCCTGCGCAGCTTTCTGGACCCGTCGATCCAGGCGCCGATCATCGTCACCTTCCACGCCCCCGACGACGCGAACTACGACTTCAAGACTTTCTACCAGGAGGTCAAGAAGCGGGGCTACATCCTCTACCCGGGCAAGCTGACCCAGGTCGAGACCTTCCGCGTCGGTTGCATGGGCCACTTCGGCGAAGCAGGCATTCCCGGTGCCGTGGAGGCGATCGCGCAGACGCTGAAGGCCATGGACATCCGGCAAGGAGCCGCGACGGTGGCCGCCTGACAGGGCCGTTGCCGCGCCGCTGTCGCAAGTATCACGACAGCGGCGACAAGCAGAAAAGGGACGCGCCGCGTCCCTTTTTTTGTTCTCCGTCCGCCACGCCTCACGAGCGCAGCGAACAGGTCCTGGTCTTGGTGAAGTCCTTCAGCGGCGGATGAAGACCGCGATGCTGGCGCTGATGAGGCAGCTGGCGGCGACGATCGGAAAGACGATCGACGTGTTGCCCGAGTGGTCCAGCATCCGGCCGATGAGCGGCTCGCCCAGGCCTGCCAGCAGGTACGAGAAGAAGTTCATGACGCCGGTGGCCGTGCCCGAGCGCTTGGCGCCGACGAGGTCCGGGCACAGGGCCCAGAACGAGGAGGCGGGCCCGTACACGAAGAAGCCCGCAAGGAAGAGCAGCGCCAGGCCGCCGATGCTGGTGGGCAGCAGGTACATGCCCATGGAAGCGAGCGCGCCGAGCAGCATGTACAGCACGATGGCCTTGTAGCGCTTCGAGCCGAAGACCCGGTCGGAGATCCAACCATTGGTGAGCGCGCCGAAGGCCATGCCCACCGGCAGCGCCACCGAGATCCATGCCGGGTCGATCATGCCGTCGGCCATCTTGCTCCAGTCCTTGCCCAGGAAGTGCACCGGCACCCACACGATCAGGCCGTAGCGCGCGGCATTCTGGAAGCCGATGGCCAGCGCCGCGATCAGCAGCTTGGGGTTGCCGAGCACCGCCTTGTAGCGCGACCAGGAGCTTTCGTCGGCGGCCTGCTGCATGGCTGCGGCTTTCGCGGCCTCGGCGTCTTGCGCATTGGCGATGCCGGTGTCGGGCGACTTGAAGCCCAGGTCTTCCGGGCGTTCCCGTGCAATCAGGTAGAACGCGATGCCGCCCACGAGCATCAGCAGCACGGGCAGCCGGAAGATCCAGCGCCAGTCCAGGTGCAGCACGTTGACCACGATGATCGACGTGACGAAGGACAGGACCGACGCACACCCGGCGGCAAACGTGTAGCAACCGAACACCTTGCCGCGCTCTTGCGCGCCCCACCAGTTCGACAGCAGCCGGCTTCCCGGCGCCCAGCCGAGCGCCTGGAAGTAGCCGTTCACGCCCCAGGGAATCGCCAGGCTCTTGAAGCCGACCGCAAAGCTCACCACCCAGTTGGCCGCGCACGACAGGATGGCGCCGGCCGTCATCACGCGGCGCCCGCCGAACTTGTCGGCCAGGTTGCCGTTGATGGCCTGCCCGATGGCGTAGCACCACAGCAGGCTGGCCGATGCCCAGCCCAGCACCTCCTTCGACAGCCCGAACTCCTTCTGCAACCCCGGAATGGCGAAGCCGAAGGTCTGCCGCCCGGTGTAGAAGAAGAAATAGCAGAACATGGCGGCCAGCAGCATTCGCCACTGCGCGCGCCTGAATGTCTGTTCGAGAGGCGGCGCATAGGTGCCGGCCTGCAGGCCTTGGTTTGCCAATTGCATGTTTGTCTCCTGTTCTTGACGGACGTGGGTCCGTGGGACCGGCTCGATGACCGGCATCTTCTTTCAACGCTCTGACGCTTCAGGTCACCCGGCGGACACCGCCCCGATGAAGTTCTTGCCGCGCGCGCCTTCCATGGCGCGCGCGATCATGGCCGCGGCTTCGCCGTCCGCCACGCCGTAGTCCGCGAACTCGGTCTTCACGCCCAGGCCCTGGAGAAAGTCGCGCAAGCGCCCGGCACCGACCGACAGGTCCGCGCCGAACAGGCGCTGCAGGGTGCGGTCGCGGTCGGGCGACCGGGCCCAGGCCTTTTCGAGCACCAGCGGCAAGGTGAAGGAGCACGCGATGCCGTGGGGCAGCCCGTGGCGCAGCGTCATCTCGTACGAGATCGAGTGCGCCAGCGCGGTCTTCGTGTTGGAGAACGCCAGGCCGGCCTTGAGCGCGGCGAGCGCCATGCGCTCGCGCAGCTCGATGTTGCCCAGGTCGGCCCGCAGCGCCGGCAGGCATTCGAAGATGTCCTGCACCGCGGAGATCGCAAAGGTGTCGGAGATGGGGTTCGCGTTGACGTTCCACACAGACTCCAGCGCGTGCGAAAGCGCGTCGAGCCCCGTCGAGACGGTGGTGCCCGCCGGCACCGAGAGCATCAGCTCGGGGTCGACGATGGCCGCCTCGGGCCAGGTGGCGTCCAGGTGCAGCGAGTACTTCTTCTGGTTGGCTGCGTCCCAGATCGTGGCCCACGGCGTCACCTCGCTGCCGGTGCCGGCCGTCGTCGGCACGGCGATCAGCGGCTTGGCGCTGGCCGGCACGAAGGGCTTGCCGGAGGCGAGCAGGCCGACAAGCTCGTCGAACTGCCCGCTGGCCGTGCCCACCATCAGCGCCTTGGCGGTGTCGATGGCGCTGCCGCCGCCTACCGCGACGATGGCGTCGCACGCATCGGCCGACTGCCAGAAGCGGTTGTACAGGGCGGCCAGGTGCGCCACGTCGGGGTTCGGCCGCACGTCGTCGATCACGCCGAGCAGCGAGTCCTTCAGGAGCGCCCGCAGGCGGGCGATCAGGCCCAGCTCGCGGGCTTCGGGAAAGGTGACGACGACAACGCGGCGGCCGGCGAGGATCGAGGGCAGCTGCGCGAGGCTGCCTCGGCCGCAGTGAACGGCAACGGGGTTGTGGAACGCGTGGGGCATCGGGGTTGTCTCCTGCTGTTTGTGTGTGTGCCTGGGTGGCAGTGTCGAAGTCGCATGCCATCGCGTCCAATCGCATTTCCGGTGTCCGCATGGTCAAAAACCGATGGATCGCCACCGCCGCGCATCGCTACAGGGGAAAGCGCGCATGCACACACGGGCGCGCCTGTGAGAGCCTTGGCCGGCCCCGAAGACCTCGCCCCACGAGGGCGGCCCTCATGTTTCACCAGTACTACAAATCGATCCGATGCTTCCACGCCGTGGCGAAGACAGGCGGCTTCACCGCGGCCGCGCAGTACCTGCACATCGGCCAGCCCACGGTGACCGACCAGGTCAAGGCGTTGGAGACGCGCTTCAGCGTCGAGCTCTTTCTTCGCACGGGCCGCAGCGTGCGGCTTACCTCGGCGGGTGAACGGCTCTATGCCATCACCCAGGGCCTGTTCGGACAGGAAGAGGAAGCAATGCAGTTCCTGCAGAGCGCGCACAAGCTGAAGGTCGGCCTGGTGCGCGTGGGCGCCGTGTCCCCGCCCATTGCGCTGGAGCTGGCGCGCCACTTCCGGCAGGCGCACCCGTCGCTGGAGCTCACGGTGTCCATCGGCTCCGAGGCCTCGACGCTGCGCGGCCTGCAGGACTTCGACATCGACGTGGGCATCCTGGCCGAGCCGGCTGCCGTCGAGGGGCTGCATGTGGCGCCCTACCGCGACGAACGCATCGTGGCGGTGGTGCCCGAGAACCATCCGTGGACCCGGCGCACCTCGATCTCCACCAACGACATCGAGGGCGAGATGGTCATCCTGCGCGAGCCCGGCTCGAAGACCCGCCATCGCGTCGAGCGGGCGTGCCAGGAGAAGAGCGTGCGCCTGAACTGCGTCATGGAAATCAACAGCCGCGAGGCCATCCTGCATGCGGTGGTCAACGGCATGGGCATCGGCTTCGTGACGCAGGTCGAGTTCATTCCGTTGCCGGGCCTCGCCGCGGTGATGATCGACGACGACGAGTTGTCGATCGGCTATTCGCTGTGCTGCTTGTCGGTGCGCCAGGACCGGCCGTTGATTCGCGCGTTGTTCGAAGTCGCGCTGGGGTGAGGCGCCGGGGAAGGTCAATTTACCCATTTGATGGGTATTCTTCTTATTACCCATTTGATGGGTATTTTGACAAATACCCATCAAATCGGTAATCTCTTGGTTACCCACCTCATCGGTAACCCCCATGCAGCAAGTTCTTTCGGTCCCCTCACAGCTCGGCGTACTGCTCAAGGCCGCCCGCAAGGAGTCGGGCATTTCCCAGGTGAAGCTGGCCGAGCGCCTCGGCATCAGCCAAAGCCGCATGTCCCACATGGAGCTCAACCCCGGCTCGGTGAGCCTGGAGCAACTGCTGGCCCTCTTCAGCGTGCTGGGCCTCGAGATTCTGGTCGGCTCGAAGAACCCGGCAAGGCTCTCGACCTACGCGACAGGCGCCGACCATCCAGGCCCAAGGCATGTCGCCAACGAGCCTCCGCCTGCTTCGGAATGGTGAGCGTGGCGCGCACATCGAACACCCCCGCGCTTTCCATCTGGGCCAACGGCGAGCGCGTCGGCATCTGGCGCATTCCCGAGCGCGGGGCGGACGAGTTGCTCTACGACGAAGCCTGGGTCGGCTCGCAGGCAGGACGCCCCCTCTCGCTGTCGTTGCCGCTGGTTGGAGGCTTCACCCACAAGGGTGCGGTCGTCCAGAACTACTTCGACAACCTGCTGCCCGACAGCCAGCCCATTCGCGAGCGCATTGCAAGCCGATTCAGGACGCGAACCGCACAGCCGTTCGACCTCTTGCAGGCCATCGGACGCGATTGCGTCGGCGCCATCCAGTTGCTGGGCAAGGACGACGGCCCATCGCATGCAGAGCACATCGAAGGCGAGCCGATGACCGAGGCCGACGTCGAGAAGCTGCTTCAGCAAACGGTAGACCCCGGCAGGTTCGCAGGGCAATCCGCGCCCGAAGGCGAGCTGCGCATCTCCCTGGCCGGTGCGCAGGAAAAGACTGCGCTCCTGTGGCACCAGGGCCAGTGGGTGCGCCCGCACGGCTCGACCCCCACCACGCACATCCTGAAGTTGCCGCTGGGCCTGGTCGGCCATCGCAAGGCCGACTTCAGCACCTCGGTCGAGAACGAGTGGCTCTGCCTGAACATCCTGCAGGAATACGGCATTCCCGTGCCGCTGACGGCCATGCTGCGCTTCGGGTCGCAAAAGGTGCTGGCCGTCGAGCGCTTCGACCGCCGGCTGCACTCGTCCGGCAACTGGTGGCTGCGCCTGCCGCAGGAAGACTTCTGCCAGGCCCTGGGCAAGCCGTCGCACCTGAAGTACGAGGCCGACGGGGGGCCCGGCCTGATCGACCTGGCGGACGTGCTTCGGAGCTCGGTCGATGCACAGAAAGACCTGGCCACGCTGCTCACCGTGCAGTTGCTCTTCTGGATGCTCGGCGCGCCCGACGGCCACGCAAAGAACTTCAGCATCGCGTGGCTCCCGATGGGCCGCTACAGGCTGACGCCCATCTACGACGTGATGTCCATCTGGCCCGTGGAAGGCAACGGGCCCAACCAGTTTTCCAGGCACGAGGCCAAGCTCGCCATGGCCTTGATCGGCAAGAACAAGCACTATCCCTTCAAGACCGTCCAGCGCCGCCACTTCAACGCCATGGCAAAAAAATGCCATTACGGCCCGGACGCAGAAAACCTCATCCAGCGCGTGCTCGCTGCAACGCCGGGCGTGATCGACCGGGTCGGCGCGCGCTTGCCGCCGCACTTTCCGGCGGCGGTGTCCGGCAGGATCCTCGAAGGGCTGGCCCGCTCCGCCAAGGCGCTGGGCGCGATGCCTTGCTTCTAGGCCGCCGAACGCTCGACGCTTGCGCGCGCCTGCGAGAGGTCAAACCACGAGGTGCCGCTCCAGCGTCTCGCGCGGCAGGTCGGCGGCGGCGCCCGCGAGCGAGCATTCGCCGTGGTCGATGGCCAGGATGTCGTCGGCCACCTGCAGCAGGAATTCGAGGTTCTGCTCGACGATGACGAACGCGGCGCCCTCGGCCTTGCGCGCACGCACCAGTGTGGCCATGCGCTCGATGTTCTCGGGCTGCACGCCCTCGGTCGGTTCGTCGAGGATGGCGAGCGATGCGCGCAACCCGAGGGTTCGGGTGAACGACAGCAGCTTGCGCTCGCCGCCGCTGAGCGAGCCGGCGCGCTGGCCCATGCGCTCGGCCAGCCGCGGAAATGCGGCAAGGCCATCGGCATAGCGTGCCGGGTCTCGCCCGCGCAGGTGCAGCCACAGGTTCTCGCTGACGCTGAGGTCGCCGAAGACCACGTCCTCCTGCGGCGCATAGGCCATGCCCGCGGCCAGGCGCTGCTGCGGCGCCACGCGCGCCAGATCGCGCCCGGCGAGCGCGACGCGGCCCTGTTTCAGCGGCAGGAAGCCGGTGAGCGCGCGCATCAGCGTGGTCTTGCCCACCCCGTTGCGCCCGAGCACGCCCAGCACGCGGCCAGGGCCGACGGCGCCGCTCAGGCCACGCAGCACCATGGTGTCTCCGTAGCCGCAGACCACGTCGGAAAAGTCGAGCAGGTTCGCGCTCATTTGCGTGCTCCCGCATAGACCGCGCGCACGGCCGGGTCGGCCTGGATCTGCGCCAGCGGTCCGCGCGCCAGCAGCTTGCCCTGGTGCAGCACATACACCTCGCCGCCGATGGAAGCCACCGCGCTGATGTCGTGCTCGATGACCAGCGCGGCCGCGCCCAGGCGCCCGGTCGCTGTCTTGATGGCCTCGATCATGTGGTGCGTCTCGCCGGGAGAAAGGCCCGCGCACGGCTCGTCGAGCAGCACGAGGCGCGGCTGCGGCAGCATGGTCATCACGAACTCCAGCGCCTGGCGCTCGCCCTGCGACAGGCTGCCCGCCGGTGCATGCAGTTGCCTGGCAAGCGAGGGAAACAGGTCGAGCAGCTCGCCGCGCAAGGCGCTGTCCCAGGCGAGTGGGCCGCGCTGCAGGGTTGCGGCCGGCCGCAGGCGTCCGGCCCACAACGCGACGTCGAGGTTCTGGCTCACGCTCAGGCCGGGGAATACCGACGGAATCTGCAGCTTGCGGCCCACGCCCTGCCGCGCCACGCGCCATGCGGTGGCGCCCGAAATGTCGACGCCGTCGAGCAGGATGCGCCCGGCGCGCAGCGGCAGGCGGCCGGTCATCACGTTGAAGGCAGACGTCTTGCCCGCGCCGTTGGGGCCGATCACGCAGCGCAGGCCGGGGCCCTGCAGGTCGAACGCAAGGCCGTCGAGGATGCGCACGCCGCCCTGCGCGCAGGCGACCTGCTCGAACGCGAGGCTCACGTTGCCGGCCTGCGCCTGCGCCTGCACCGGCGGTGCCGGCGTTCTGGGCAGCGCGTGCGCATCGTCGCTGCGCCCGGAAAACCGGCGCCCCATCGCGGCAAGCCCCGCCAGTCCATCGGGCAGGAAACGCACGACCGCGATGAAGATCGCGCCGACCGCCACTTCCCAGTAGGCGAAGAGGTCGCGCAACTCCGAAGACGCATAGCCCACGAACACCGCCCCCAGCAGCGCGCCCAGCGGGCTTGCCTTGCCGCCGACCGCCGCCCAGATGACGAACTCCGTCGACAGCACGAAGCCCATGGTCAGCGGCGTGACGATGCCCTGGTGCATCGCGAACAGCGCACCGGCCAGCGCCGCCAACATCGCGGAGAACGCGAAGGCCACCGCCTTGATGCGGTCGGTGGCGTAGCCGAAGAGCTGCAGGCGCTCTTCGTTCTGCGCCAGCGCGCTCCACAGCAGGCCCAGCGGCCGACGCAACACGCCGGCCAGCAGCAGCGTGGTGCACAGCGCGCACGCGGCCACCACCCAGTAGAAGCTGCTGTAGCGCTCGGTGCCGGGCAATTCGGGAATGTCGGCCATGCCGTTGAAGCCGCCCGTGACCGCGCTCCACTGCTGCGCAGCCAGGAAGCCGAGCATCGTCATCGCCAGCGTGATGAGCGAGAAGAACGGCCCGCTGCGGTGGCTGCGCGCGAACACCAGCCGCGCCGTCAGGTAGGCCAGCGCCGCAGGCAGCAGCAACGCCAGCGGCAGGGCCGCGAACCACGCCGGCTGCTGCTGCGCCGCCTTGAGCGTGCCACCGGCCAGGTAGGCGCCCAAGCCGAAGAACAGCGCATGCCCCAGCGGCAGGAAGCCCAGCCGCCCCCAGCACAGCGCCACGCCTTGCGTCGCAATGCCGTAGATGAGGAACAGCGCGATCTGGTACGCGATGAAGTCGTTCGACGCGAACGGCAGCGCCACCAGCCCTGCGCCCAGCAGCCACGGTCCGGGTCCAGGTCCGGGCACCGGCAGGCGCCAGCGCCGCGCGGGCGCGACGAGCGTCCGCGCCGCCAGCGAAGAATCAACGGCGTCCAAAGAGTCCATTCGGTTTCAACCAGAGAAAGAGGATCGACAACACCAGCACCACCGCGTAGCCGCTGGTCTGGCCCGAGAGGCTGCTCACGACGGACTGCGTGCCGCCGATCACGCCCACGCCGCCGCCGAAGCCGCCGAGCGTGCCCAGCCCGCCGACCACCAGCACGAAGAAGGAATCGAGCAGGTAGTCGACGCCGATGCCGGGCTCGATGCGCACCAGCGGCGCCAGCAGCACGCCCGCCGCTCCGGCCAGCACCACGCCGATGACGAAGGTCTGCGACGCGAGCCGGCGCGTGTCGATGCCCAGCGCCTGCGCGAGCACGGGGTTGCCCGTCATCGCCCGCACCCGCAGCCCCATGGTGCTGCGCCGGTACCAGAGCGCCAGCGCAATCATGAGCACCACCGCCAGCGCGATCAGCGCCAGCCGGTAGCCCGGGTACTGCACGCCGCCCAGAGACACCGGCGCGCCCAGCGTGCTTTCGATGTTGCGGTAGCCGCGCCCGTACACCGCCTCGACCGTCTTGCGCATGACCATCGCCAGGCCCCAGGTGGCCAGCAGCGTGTCGAAGGGCCGCGCATACAGCGGGCGGATCAGCCAGCGTTCCACCGCATAGCCCAGCACGCCGCACACCAGCATGGCCAGCGGCATGGCCGTGGCGATGGGCCAGCCCCACGACTGCACGGTGACGACCGCATAGGCGCCCAGCATCACGAACTCGCCGTGCGCCATGTTCATCACGCCGAGCAGGCCGAACACCACCGCCAGCCCGAGCGTGGTGAGGCCCAGCGTCGCCAGCGCGTAGGCGAGGTTCAGCGCGTGCAGCAACCAGCTGGTGTCCATGGCGGCGTCACACCTTGCAGGTCTGGCCGGACGCGATGTGCGGAAAGGTCTTCACCACGCGAAAGCCCTTCTCACCCACGTCGGCGAGGTAGATGTCCTGGTCGACGTGGCGCGCGTGCATGGTCACTGCGCCCCGCGGGCCGCTGTAGCTCGCGCCTTCGCTGGCGGGCTCCATCTTCGCCACGTCGAGCGACTTGGCGCGCGCGGCAATGGCCTCCAGCATCAGAAATCCTTCGTACACCGACTCGGCCAGGCCGTTGAGCGCGGGCGCCTGCGCACCGAAGCGCTTGAAGTACGCGTCCGAAAAGGCCTTGGCCGCGGGCGTCTCGATGTTGGCGAAATAGCCCGCGCTCGAATACAGGTTGCGCGCATTGGCCAGGCCGATGCCGGCGAGCGTGTTCTCCTCGAGCAGCGAACCCAGGCGGATCGCCTTGTCGGCCAGGCCGAAGCTCGCAAAGGCCTTGTTGAAGGTGACGGAGGCACCGCCCACCAGCGACACCAGCACCGCATCGGCCCCGCTGTCGCGGATGCGCGCGAGGCTGGAGTCGAAGTTGTCGGCCGTGAAAGGCAGGTACTCGTCGCCCACCACCTGCGCGCCGGTCTGGGCGATGTAGCCCTTGGCCGCGGCGTTGGTGTTGCGGCCCCAGACGTAGTCGTTGCCGATCAGGTACCACTTCTTCGGCTTGCGTTCCGCCGCGAGCCAGGGAATGACCGGTGCGAGCTGCTGCGCCGGCGTTTCGCCGTTCACATAGGTGCCGCGCGCACACTCGCCGCCTTCGTACACCGGCGTGTAGAAGTACGGTACCTGCCCCTTGAAGAGCCCCACCAGCGCGCCGCGCACCGCGCTGTCGTGCATGCCGATGACCGCCTGCGCGCCCTGCCCTTTCCAGAGCTTCAGCGCGGTCTGCGAGGCCTCGGCGGGCGGCAGCCCGGCATCGCCGAACAGCGGGTTGATGGTGCGGCCCAGCACGCCGCCGCGCGCGTTGATCGTCTGCACGGCCAGCTCGGCGCAGGCCTTGGCCGAGGGGCCGAAGAGTCCGGCCGGCCCGCTCATCGGCAGCATCACGGCCACGTTGAGCGGTGAGGCCGCGCGCACGCCCGCCGAACTGGCGGCCGCTGCGGCTGCAATGCCGTGGAGAAAGGTACGACGGTCCATGAGAACTCCTGGTTGCAATGAAGAAAGACGGAATCGGGCGGGGCGCGCTCAGCGCATCCAGGGCGCGGATGGCAAGGGCGGCAGCACCGCCTCGACGGCGGCGGCCAGCGCCAGCAGGCCGCGGTCGCTGCCCGCCGGAGCGTCCAGGCCCAGCCCCACCGGCAACCCGCCCGCTAGGCCGGCGGGCAGCGTCACGCCGGGAATGCCGGCGTTGCTGCCCGGGTCGGTGTTGCGGATGAAGGCGGCAAAGGTCGGCAGCGCTTCGCCGTTCAGCTGCACGGTCACGTCGTGGCCCACCGGCGCGGCGGTCAGCGGCGTGGTGGGGAACAGCAGCGCCCGCACGCCATGCGCGGCGAAGGCTTCGGCATAGACGGCCTGCAGCCCGCGCCGCGCCTGCAGTGCCTGCGCATACACGGCCTCGGGCACCGCGCCTTCGCCCAGCAGCGGCTGCACGATGGCCGCCACGTCGGGGCTGCCGATGGCGTCGACCAGTTGCCGCAGGCTCACGCCGCGCTGCGCGTACTGCAGGTAGTCGCCCATGTCCCTGACGAATTCGTACAGCGCAATCGGAAAACCCGCCGCCTCGTTGAAACCCGCCAGCGCGGGCAGCGGCACCTCGACCAACTGCGCGCCGGCCGTGCGCAGGCGCTCGATGGCTTCATGCGCGACGCTGTGCACGCCAGGCTCCAGCCCTTCCCAGAAGCCCGGCCCCGGCAGGCCCAGCCGCACGCCTTGCAGCGACACGGGCACCAGCGCTTGCGCATTGCCGCTGAGCACGCCGTCGAGCAAGGCGCAGTCTTCGACGCTGCGCGCAAGGGGTCCGGCGGCATCGCGGGTCAGCGAAATGGGCGCGATGCCCCGGCCCGGCACCCGCCCGGTCGTCGGGCGCAGGCCGACCACGCCGCACAGCGCGGCAGGCACGCGCACAGAACCGCCGGTGTCCGTGCCGATGGCCGCGGGCACCAGGCCGGCCGCCACCACCACGCCCGAGCCGCCGCTGCTGCCGCCCGGAATGCGCGATGCATCCCATGGGTTGCGTGCGGCGCCGGTCACGCTGTTGTTGGTGGTGATGCCCATCGCCAGCTCGTGCATGTTCGCCTTGCCGGCGATGAGCGCACCGGCCTTGCGCAGCCGCTGCACCAGTTCGGCGTCCTGCGGGGGGTGCAGGCCGAGCAGCGCGCCCGTGCCCGCCGAACTGGGCAGCCCGACCGCGTCGATGTTGTCTTTCAGCGCCACCGGCACGCCCAGCAGCGGCAGGTCTTCGCCTGCCGCCATGCGCGCATCGGCGTCCCTGGCCTGGGTACGCAGGCCCTCGGGGTCGAAGGCGACGTAGCCGTTCAGCGCAGCGTGCGCCTCGGTGCGCGCGATGAGCGCGTCGGCCACGTCGATGCTGCGCACCGCGCCCGACCGCAGTTCGCGCCGCAGTTGCGCGACGCCCAGTTGTGTGAGGTTCATGTGAGTTCCCGTAACGATGGCCCGATGCTAGGAATCGCAGCAGCCGCTCACACCTAGCACGATAGATAGGGGGGCCTACGGGTCGGCCCCGATACCGGCGCCCATTGCCGGGGCTAGCATCGCCAGCACTGAAGTTCGCACGGTCTTTGCTTGACCCCTGCCATGCACCTCTCCACGACACAGACGCGCGCCCTGGGCGACGTCATGCGGCTGCTGGCCGAAGCGAGCGACCCCGACGCCCTGCGCGCCGACCTGGCCTTGCCCATGCTCGACCTGCTGCACGCCGACACCTACGTGTCCTTCACCTGGGACGCCGCCGCGCAGTGCTTCGCGCGCGTGAAGGCGCTGAACATGTCGGTGGAGAACCTGCGCAGCTGGGACGAGTACTACCGCTTCGTCGACCCGCTGACCTTTCCGATGATGGAACGTCGCCACCCCACGCTGGCCACGCAGATCCTCTGCCAGCAGGACCTGTCGCGCACCGAGTTCTTCAACGACTTCCTGAAACGCGACCGCATGCACTGGGGCGTGAACGTCTATGTCTTCGCCGACGGCGAATGCACCGGCGACATGCGCATCTGGCGCCACCGCGAACGCGGCAACTTCGACGCGAACGAGATCGAGGCGCTGCGCCTGGTCGAGCCCGCCTTCGCAGGCGCGCTGGCGCGCTTCAAATGGCAGGCGGGGCCGACCTCGTCGATGCGCGCGCACGAAGGCGTCACCGAGCTGCTGCAGCGCAAGTCCGCTTTGAGCCAGCGCGAGGCCGAGGCGGCGGCGCTGGTGGTCTCGGGATGCCCAGACAAGCTCATCGCCAAGCGCATGGCCGTGGGACTGCCCACGGTGCGCTTCCACCTGGGCAATGCGTTTCGCAAGCTGCATGTCGAAAACCGCACGCAGCTTGCCGCCAGGGTGCAGTCCATGATCGGCGGCGAGGCCTTCGCCGACGGCTAGTACCTTCAGTCGTGCGGCTGCCTGAAGCGCCCCGCCCACCCGGCGAGCGCTCAGGTGTACCAGGTCGGCTGCGGAATCTGCCCGCGCAACGCATAGGCGCCCACCTCGCGCCGCTTGTAGGCGATGGGGTCGTGCAGCGAGTGCGTGCGGATGTTGCGCCAGAAGATGTCCAGCCCCACCGCGTTGGCCGTGGCGCGCGCGCCCGTCACCTCGAATACCTTGGTGCTGATCTCCAGCCCGATGTCCACCGCCGCCTGCTTGGCCGCGGCAATGCGCACCGCCACGCGGCCGCGCGCCTCGGGCGTGAGCGCATCGCGCTCGGCATGCAGCAGCGCCGATATTTCAGCGCCCGCCGAGTTGGCCAGCTCCTCGGCGGCCCACAGCCGCGACTGCAGCGTACCGTAGGCCTCCAGGATGTACCACTCGTCGCTGGCGGCATCCTTGTTGTCACCGCCGTAGGGCCAGGCGCGCGTCGTCTCGCGCGTGTAGCGCGCGGCGGTCTTCAGCGCGCCTTCGGCGATGCCGAGGTAGAAGTTGGCGAACACCAGCTGGATGGCCGGCAGGTTCAGCGTCTCGTAGGTGCGGCTCTGGTAGACCTTGTCGACATAGCCGGCGGCACTGGCCCAGTCGATGCGCACGTCCTTGATCGTCACGCCGCCCGATTCGCTGAGGCGCTGGCCCAGGTGGTCCCAGTCGTCGTGATACACGATGCCTTCCTGCTTTGACGGCACGATGGCGAAGATGTGCTTGTCGGTGCCCTGCAGCACCCCTTCGAGCACCGTGAGGTCCGACACCTTGGAGCCGGTCGAGAACGACTTGCGGCCGTTGTAGACCAGCTGCCCGTCGACCTCGGTGATGCCCAGGTCGCCGTCGCGCGGGTTCACCGCCCCGCCGAAGAACAGGTCGTTGGCCGTGTAGAGCGCCTCCACCGCCTCGATCTGCCCCGGCGTGCCCACCAGGTGCACCGCCCAGGCCCACAGGTAGTGGTAGCCCAGCAGTTGCCCGACGGAGCCGTCGCCCGAGGCCACGGCGCGAATGACCTTGTAGGCCGTGTCCCAGGACTGCCCGGCGCCGCCATGCGCCACGGGGCCCAGGAGCGTGGTGAGGCCCGCGTTCTTCAGCAGTTGCACCTCGGCCTTGGGCACGGCCTGGCGGCGGTCGCGCGCCACCTGGTCGCGCGCGAGGATGGCCGCCACTTCGCCCGCGCGGGCCAGCCATTGCGATGCGTCGGCGGGACGCGGCTTGCCCTGCCAGGGCGAGTTCTTGAGCGCTTGCTCGAGCGTGAGACTCATGGTGCGGACTCCTCGGTTGAAAAATCGATGAAAGGGTTCAGGCAGCGGCTTCGGCCACGGCGTCGTTGCCCGCCACGCCCTCGCCGAAATAGAAAGACTGGATGTCGGCGCGCTGGCGCAGCGCCTGAGCGTCCCCACCGAGCACGGCAATGCCGGCGTCGAGCACGGTGGCGCGGTCGGCGTACTGCAGGGCCACGGTCGAGTTCTGTTCCGCGACGAGGATCGACAGGCCCTGCTCGCGGTTCAGCTTGCGCAGCTGTTCGAAGATGCCGCGCACCACCAGCGGCGCCAGTCCCATCGACGGTTCGTCGAGCACCAGCAGCCGGGGCCGCGACATGAGCGCGCGGCCGATGGCCGTCATCTGTTGCTCGCCGCCCGAGCTCAGGCCCGCGAGCACGCGGCGCTGGGTCTTCAGGCGCGGAAAGATCTCGTAGACCCGTGCGAGGTCTTCGGCGGCTTCGGCGCGCCGCGCGCTGCGCCCGAGCGCGCCGGTGAGCAGGTTCTCTTCGAGCGTGAGCGAGCGAAAGCAATGACGCCCCTCGAGCACCTGCACCAGCCCCATCCGCACGAGGTCGGCCGTGGAGGTGCGCCCCACGTCGTGCCCGTCGAACACGATGCGCCCGGCCGTGACCTGCCCGCGTTCGGCCGGCAGCAGGTTCGACACGGCCTTGAGCGTGGTCGACTTGCCCGCGCCGTTGGCGCCGAGCAGCGCATGGATCTCACCGGCGTGGACGTCGAGGCTCACGCCGTGCAACGCGACGATCGAGCGCTGGTACGCGGCCTCGACGGCCTCGATGCGCAGCAGGGGGGCCGTCACCTCAGCTCCACGCATGAAACGGCGGCTTCACGCCGTTGAGGAAGTAGTTCCCCACGATGGCGTACTTCCAGCGCACCGGGTCGTGCAGCGTGTGCGTGCGCGCATTGCGCCAGTGCCGGTCGAGGTTGTACTGGCCCAGCGTGGAGCGCGTGCCGGCCAGTTCAAACAGCTTGTTGGTGGCCAGGATCGCGATTTCGGTGGAGAGCACCTTCGCCTCGGCCGTCGCGATCTGCGCCGCCGCCACGTTGTCGGCGTCGGGCGCGGCCACCGCGCGGTCGATGGCACGGCCGGCGCGCTCCAGCAAGGCCTCGCTGGCGTGCAGGCGGATCTGCAGGTCGCCCACGGCCTGGATCGAGTACGGGTCTTCCCACGCGTGGTCGCGCTGGCTGTCGATCCACGGACGCGTCTTGGTGCGGATGAAGTCGACCGTCTCCGCGATGGTGCCGCGCGCAATGCCCACGTCGACCGCCGCCTGGATGATCTGGAAGATCGCGCCGTCGGCCGAAGGCGTGTCGTAGCCCTTGTAGGCCGGGATCAGGTGCGTCTTTGGCACCTTCACATGGTCGATGACCACCGTGCCGCTGAGCGTGGTGCGCTGGCCGAAGGCCGACCAGTCGTCGATCACCGTGAGGCCCGGCGCATTGCGCTCGGCCACCACGTACCAGGTGTTGCCCTGTTCGTCGTTGGCCACGATGGGCACGTAGTGCGCGAGCAGCGCGCCGGTCGAATAGAACTTCTTGCCCGTGACCACCACATGGTCGCCCGCGTCGGTGAAGCGCGTCTCGAAGTCTGCCGCGCGCTTCGAGCCCGATTCGGAAAACGCATTGCCCCAGCGCACGCCGCGCAGGAAATCGGCGAAGAACAGCTTCTTCTGCGCCGCGTCGGACACCGTGCGCACCGCCGCGACAAAGCCCAGGTGGTTCTGCGTGATCTGGCCCAGCGACGGGTCGGCCGCCGAGATGATGGCAATCACCTCGGCCAGCGTCGCGTACGACACCTCCGCACCGCCGAAGGCCCTGGGCACGTTGATGGCCCACAGGCCGCTTTGCGAGTAGACGTCGATCTCCTCGACCGGCCAGCGGCGCAGGCGATCGCGCTCGGAGGCGCCGACGAGCAGCTTTGCGGCGATCGCATGCGCCACGGCAATTGCCTCGGCGTCGTCGCGGATCACATGCGCGGGCGTGTCGGACAGCGGCAGGCCGGGCACCGGGTCGTTGGCTGCGGCCGGTGCGGATGCGGAGGGTTGAAGAACAGCGGACATGGGGTTGCCTTTCAGGAATGTGTGCGTGCGGCTCAGTCGTCGATGCTCTTGCGCACCTTGACGTTCTTCTCTTTCGCATAGGCCAGCGACGACTTCTCGATGATCGGGCGCAGCAGCTTCCAGTCGGGCGCGATCCAGTCGGACACCACGTTCCACTTGCTGCCGTCCCATTGCTGGAATGCCACCCGGCCGTCGCCTTCGTGGTTGTCCCAGGTCACGTTGATCGAATGGAACAGGCCCTTGGCGCCGAGCGCGGCGGCGCGCGCCTCGTCGATCTTCAGGTTCTCCAGGCCCCAGCGGATCTCGTCGCCGGTGAGCGTGCGCTTGCCGAACTTCGCCTGCGCGATACGGATCGCCTCCACGTTCAGGATGCCGTTGAGCACGCCCAGGTTGTGATAGACGCTGCCGATGCGTTTCGGGTCCTGCAGGTTGCCCTTGCCTGCGCCATAGACGATCTTTGTGATGTCCTGCAGCACCGGGTACTGCGCGCCGGCGGCCACGGTGGTGATGGCCACGTAGCCCTTGGCGGCGTCGCCGGCGGGAATCACGTCTTCCTCGGAGTTCGACCACACGTTGCCCACGATGTGGTCGACCGGAAAGCCCGTCTTCTGCGCCGTCTTGAGCGCCACCGGGTTCATCACGCCCCAGCCGCGCAGCACCACGTAGTCGGGCTTCACGCGCCGGATGGTGAGCCACTGCGACTGCTGCTCGTTGCCCGGGTGCGGCACCTCAATCTGCTGCACCGTGAAGCCGTACTTCTTCGCAAGCAGTTCGTAGACCGGAATCGTCTCCTTGCCGTACGGCGAGCCGTGGTACAGCACCACGATCTTCTTGCCCTTGAGCTTGTCGGTGCCGCCCTCCTTGCCCGCGATGTAGTTCACGATGCCCGAGGTCTCGCTGTACGGGTTGAGCAGCAGCGGAAAGACGTACTTGAACACGCGTCCGTCGGTGGTGTCGGTGCGGCCGTGGTTGATGGTGAGCAGCGGCACCTTGTCCGCCGTGACGCGGTCGATCAGCGCGTATGCAATGCCGACCGACAGCGGGTTCCAGGCCGCGATGCCGGGACGTTGCTTGAGGCGTTCGTACACCTCCACGCCGCGCTCCACCTCGTACTGGGTCTCGCCCTCCTCCCAGGTCAGCTTGACGCCGCCCACGCCGCCGTCGCGCGTGTTGACGAGGTTCAGGTAGTCGATGAAGCCGCCGAAGAAGCCGGTGCCGCCCGCGGCGTACGGGCCGACGCGGTAGCTCTGCAGCGGGAAGAACTGCTCGTTGGCATCGGCGTGCGCCGCCTGCAGGCCGATCATGTTCAGCCCGGAGGCCAGGGTCGCGGCGATGGCCGCGGTTTTCAGGTGCTTGATGAAGGACATGGTGCGAAATGACTCTGTGGAAGCGAAAAAAAGGGGTCAGGAAAAAAGCCGCGTCCTTGCCCGGTCCCAGAGGGCGACCAGCCCCTTCGGCTCCACGGCAAGAAAGAAAATGATCAGGGCGCCCAGCACGATGCGCTGGCTCATGTCGAGCACGCCCGAGTCGAAGCGAGCGCCGAGCAGGAAGGCGCCGGCACGCGAGAGCAGCAGCGGAAACACCACGATCAGCGCCGCGCCGAAGAAGGCGCCGCGGATGGTTGCGAGGCCGCCGATGATCACGATGAACAGGATCTGGAACGAGCGGTCGAGGTTGAAGCCCGCCGGCTCCACGGTGCGCAGGTACACGAAGCCCCACAGCACGCCCGCCACGCCGACGATGAACGACGACACCGCGAACGCGAGCAGCTTGGTACGCAGCACCGGCACGCCGATGACGCGCGCGGCCAGTTCGTTGTCGCGCACGGCAATGAAGTGGTGGCCTGTTTGCGTGCGCACCAGCCGCCAGGCGAGCGCGGTGAGCACGGTCACGACGATGAGCGAGAACAGGTAGCGGCCCACCGGCGTGTCGAACACGATGCCCGCGACTTCGAGTGCGGGCGCATCGATCACGCCGGAGGCGTTGTCGTTGCTGAACCAGCTGAACTTGGTGAGCGCCCATTGCACGAAGAACTGCGCGGCGAGCGTCGACACCGCCAGGTAGAAGCCGCGCAACCTGAGGCTCGGCAGCCCGAACACCAGGCCGACGGCCGTCGCGGTCAGCCCCGCGAGCCCGATGCTCGCAAGCAGCGGCAAGCCTTCCACGCGCAGGCTGAAGTTGTAGGCCGCAAAAGCCCCGACTGCCATGAAGGCCGCAGTACCCAGCGACAGCTGGCCCGCATAGCCAGTCAGCAGATTGAGCCCGACCGCCGCCAAAGACAGTGCGAGGAACGGGATGAGCAACGCATCGAACACATAGCCCGACGCGACAAAGGGCACCACACCGAACGCGACGACCAGAACGGCCAGCGGCCAGGTGAATGCCGGCCAGCGATCGGGCAGGAATGTTGCGCGCATGGTTCAGGCCCTTTCCACGAGCTTCTGCCCGAACAGACCGCTGGGCCGGCTCAGAAGGAAGGCCAGTGCCGCCACATAGGCGAACCAGCTCTCTATGCCGCCGCCCACCAGCGGCCCGATGTACACCTCGGCCAGCTTTTCGAGCGCACCGATCACCAGGCCGCCGACGATCGCACCGAGGATGGAATCGAAGCCGCCGAGCACCAGCACCGGCAGCGCCTTCAGCACCACCAGAGAAAGCGAGAACTGCACGCCCAGCCTGGCACCCCACAACAACCCGGCCACCAGCGCGATGACCCCGGCCGCAGCCCACACCGTCGCCCAGATGCGCGGCAGGCGCAGGCCCACCGCGATGGCCGCGTAGGTGTCGTCGGCCACCGCGCGGAACGCCAGGCCCACGCGGGTGTATCGAAAGAAGGCGGACAGCAATGCCACCATCACTCCGGCGGTGGCGGCGGCGAACAGGTCGAAGGTCGAGACCATGATGCCCAGGAACTGCAGCGGCTCGTCCGCAATGCCCAGCTCCAGCGCATGCACCTGCGTGCCCCACAGCAACTGGGCGACGCCTTCGATCACATACGACAGGCCGAGCGTCGCCATGAACAGCGTGATGGGCGGCTGGTTCACCAGCGGGCGCAGCACCGTGCGCTCGATGGTCAGCCCCAGCAGCACCATCAGCGCGAAGGTCAGCAGCAATGCCAGCGCAAAGGGCACGCCGCGCTCGACCAGGCTCACGAAAGTGAGCGCCGCGAACAGCAGCTGCGCACCCTGCGCGAAATTGAGCACGCCCGAGGTCTTGTAGATCAGCACGAAGCCGATGGCCACGAGCGAATACATCACGCCCGACAGCAGGCCGCCGATGAGCACCTCGGCGAAGAAGCTCAGGTCACCGGTGTCCATCAGGCCGGCCCCCCGTGCACGGCATGCGCGTCGTGCGCAACGCCCAGGTAGGCGTCGATCACCGCCGGGTCGCGGCGTACTTCGGCCGGCGTGCCGTCGGCGATCTTGCGGCCGTAGTCCAGCACCGCCACGCGGTCGGACAGGCCCAGCACCACGCCGATGTCGTGCTCGATCAAGAGGATGGTGGTGCCGAACTCGTCGCGCGCGGCGCGCACGAAATGCGCCATCTCGCGCTTCTCGGTCACCGTCATGCCGGCCATGGGCTCGTCCAGCAACAACAACTGGGGCGCGGCGACCAGCGCGCGCGCCAGCTCCACGCGCTTCTGCAGGCCGTAGGCCAGCGTGCCGGCCAGCCGCTCGCTCACCGCGCCAAGGCCCAGGAAGCCGATGATCGCGTCGGCGCGCGCACGCGCGTCTTCACGCTCGCGGCGTGCGCGGCCCAGCCCGACGAGCTGCTCGACGAAGGTGGCGCGTGCCGCATCGACGCGGCCCAGCACCACGTTGTCGCGCACGCTCAGGCCCTGGAAGAGCGCCAGGTTCTGGAAGGTGCGCGCCACGCCCAGGCGTGCCAGCCGCGCCGTCGGCACCTGCGCGAAGCCGCGCCCACCGATCCACACGCGGCCGCGGTCGGGCCGGTACAGGCCGCTGATCACATTGACCAGTGAACTCTTGCCGGCGCCGTTCGGGCCGATGACGGCGCGGATCTCGCCCCTGGCGATCGACAGGTCCACACCGGCCAGCGCGGTGACGCCGCCGAAGGACAGGTCGATGCCCTCCAGCCGCAGCACGGCCTCGCCGTTATCGGCCCGCGGCGCCGCGCGCTCGGCAGGCACGAAGGCCGCCACCGCGGACACCGGGTCCACGCCGAGCGAGACCGGCCCCGCATCGAAGAGAAAGTCGCGCACGCCCAGGCTCACGCGACGGTTTCCAGCGCCGGCGTGGCCGCTCGGGCGTCCCTGGCGGCCTGCTCTTCCTCGAGCTTGCGAACCAGCGGCAGCACCTTCTCGCCGAAGTACGCCACCTCCTCGATGAAGTGCAGGAAGCCCGCCAGCACCAGGTCGACGCCGATGGCCCTGAGCGCCACGATGCGCTCGGCAATCTGCTGCGGCGTGCCGATGAGGTTGGTGCGAAAGCCGTCGTTGTATTGCACGAGGTCTTCGAAGGTCGACTTGGCCCAGTTGCCTTCGCCTTCGGGCGAGGCCTTGCCCGCCTGCTTCGCCGCATCGCCGAAGGCGTTCACCGCCTCGACGTGCGCGTGCTTGATGATGTCGGCGAGCACCGCCTTGGCTTCTTCCTCGGTGTCCCGCGCGATGACGAAGGCGTTCACGCCGATGCGCACCGTGTGGCCGTTGTGCGCCGCCTTGGCCTGGATGTCGTCGATCTGCGCCTTCAGGCCTTCGGGCGTGTTGCCGTTGGTGAAGTACCAGTCCGACACGCTGGCCGCGTTGTCGCGTGCGGCGCGCGAGCTCCCGCCCTGGAAGATTTCCGGATGCGGCTTCTGCACCGGCTTCGGGCTCAGCGTGTAGTCGGTGAAGCGGTAGAAGTCGCCCTTGAAGGTGAAGTTGTCCTGCGTCCAGATGCCCTTGAGCGCACGGATGAATTCGTTGGAACGGCGGTAGCGCTCGTCATGCTCCAGCCACGGCTCGCCGATGGCCTGGAACTCGCCCTTGAACCAGCCGCTCACCACGTTGATGGCGATGCGGCCGTTGGAGATGTGGTCGATGGTGGCGATCTGCTTGGCCACCACCGCCGGGCTCCACGGACCGGGCAGGATCGCGGCCAGCACCTTCAGCTTGGTGGTGGCATGCAGCAGCGCCTGGCTGAAGGACACCGACTCGTGCTGGTACTCCGCGCCGTAGCCGGCGGTGAAGCGGATCTGGGTCAGCGCGTATTCGAATCCGGCCTTCTCGGCCGTGAGCGCGAGGCGCTGGTTGTAGTCGAGGCTCCAGTCGGTGCGCTGCTCGATGGTGCTGACCACCAGGCCGCCGCTGACGTTGGGCACCCAGTAGGCGAACTTGACGGGGGCGGAGGTGGAAGACGGTTGGCTCATGGCAGGGTTCCTCGGTGAACGGTCGGATCGGTTGTGTTTCAGGCCGCCAGCGCGACGGGCGCGGGCTGGCGGGACTCGGATGGAACGGGGACAGCGGCGGGCGCGGCACCAGACAGCTGCGGCAAGGCACGCGCCACGGCCAGCGCAATGCGCTCGCGCAGCGCGGGGTTGGCAATTTCGTAGCCCTCGAAGTCCTTCTCGACCGCGTACACGCCGATGGGCAGCGTGCGCGCCTGGAAGAAGGCGAAGAGCGGGCGCAGCTGGTGGTCGATGACCAGCGCGTGCCGGTCGCTGCCGCCCGTGGCGGCGAGCAGCACCGGCTTGTCGGTCAGCGCCTCGTGGTGCACGAAGTCGAACAGGTGCTTGAACAGGCCCGTGTACGAACCGCGGTACACCGGGCTGGCCACCAGCAGCAGGTCGGCCGACTCGATGGCCGCGATGCTTTCTTCCACCACGGCAGGCAGCTGGTTGCGGTACAGCACGCCGGCGAAATGCGGGCCGATCTCGCCGAGCGAGATCACGCGCGCATCGATGGCGATCTCGTCGCCGAGCGCGGCCAGCAGTTGATCGACCAGCACCAGCGTGCGCGAGGGACGTTGCAGGCTGCCGGAGACGGCCACGACTTTCAGTTTTCGACTCATGTTGATATGACCTCAGTTCAGAAGCCGCAAGCAATTCGCGGCACGCTGGATATATGCGATTGGCGTGCCATGTTCTTTTTCTTTATGAATCAATGAGTTAGCGAAAAAACGCCTCTCCGTCACATGCTGAACCGGCAGCAGGCTGCGGCTCGGTTGCTGATGCAACAGCAGCTTTCCGGGCTTAGTCGTTCGGGGTACATCGGTATGCGCGCACCGAATGAACGCCAGGCAGCAACCCGCCTCGAAAAGTGCTTCTCAGGCAGCAGGTCGCGCAGCTGTCACTGCAATGGAAAAGGGCCTGCGACATCACGTCGCAGGCCCTTCGCCGATCGGTGCCGTACCCGGCCGTCAGGAATAGAAGCTGGGCGGCGGCAACCGGTCGTTGAGTGCCCATTCGCCCAGCTCGCGCACCTTGTAGTCGACCGGGTCGTGCAGCGTGTGTACGCGCAGGTTGCGCCAGTAGCGGTCCAGGCGCAGCGCGGCCGTGGTCGCGCGTGCGCCGGTCACCTCGAACATGCGGTGCGCCACCTCGAGGCTGGCGCGCGTGCTCGCGACCTTGGCCGCGGCCACCGCGACGGCGACCTGCCCGCGCTCTCGTTCGTCGAGCGCGCTGCCGCGCAGCCAGGCCTGGTCGAAGGCGGTGGCGGCACTGTCCAACAGGCTGCGCGAGCCTTCCAACGCCAGCCAGAAGTCGCCGTAGTGCGTGAGCACGTACGGGTCTTCGTTCGCGGACGATGCCGTCGAGAACAACCATGGCCGGCCCTGCTGCAGCGTGAAGGCCTTGGCCTCCGCGAGGGCGCCTTCGCCCAGGCCCAGGTAGATGTTCGCGAGGATCAGTTGCGCGAGCAGCGGGCGCAGGCACGCGAACGGCGTGGACAGCGGACCGGGGTCGAGCAGCAGTTCGTTCGCGTCGACCCGCACGCCCTCGAACAGCACGCTGCCGCTGTCGGTCTGGCGCTGCCCCATGTTGTCCCAGTCGCCGAGCACGGTGATGCCGGCGCGCCGCGTGGGCACCACCCCGATCAGCAGGCGGTCGTTCGCGTCGAGCGCCGAGGCGAGCAGCATGTCGGAGTCGCTCGCGCCCGAGCAGAAGCTCTTGCGGCCGGAGAACACATGGCCCCCGTCCACAGCCTGCGCGCGCGTGGACTTGTCGAGCGGGTTCAGCGCATTGCCCCAGAACCAGCGCTGCGTGCGGGTCTGCTCGATCCACGGCTGCCACTGCGCAGGCTGCGCAAAGAGCTGCGTGGTGGCCAGCAGCAGGTGGTGAAAGGCGAACAGGTGCGCCACCGAGCTGTCGACGCGCGCCAGGCCGCGCACCACGTCCAGTGTCTGCCGCCAGTTCGCACCCAGCCCGCCGAGCTCCGACGGCACGCTGAGCATCAGCAGCCCGCTGTCGCGCAGCAGGTCGCGCTCGGCCTTGGGCGTGCCGCCGCGCAGGTCGCGTTCGACGGCGGTTGCCGCCAGCGCCTGCGTGACGCGCTGCGCGGCTGCGTGCCACGGCACGGCCTCGTCGCCGGCCTCGGCCGAAAAGTTCTTCATGCGGCGACCTTGGTGCGCGACGACGGCTGCGCAGGCTGTGAAGAAGGCGGCACGATGTCGTTCGCAATCACCTCGCCGAACGGCCCCGTGATGTTGGCCTGCCCCGCGGGCCGCACATGGTCCAGCGGCAGCAACGGAAACAGCAGTTCGGCCACGCGGTACGCCTCTTCCAGATGCGGGTAGCCCGAGAAGATGAAGGTCTCCACGCCCAGTGCCGCGTACTCCTGGATGCGCGCCGCCACTTCTTCGGGGCTGCCCACCAGTGCCGTGCCCGCGCCGCCGCGCACCAGCCCCACGCCGGCCCACAGGTTGGGCGACACCTCCAGCCTGTCGCGCCGCCCGCCGTGCAAGGCGGCCATGCGCTGCTGGCCCACCGAGTCGAAGCGCGCGAAGGCCTTCTGCGCCGCCGCGATGGTGTCGTCGGTCACATAGGAGATGAGCTCGTCCGCTGCGCGCCAGGCCGCCTCGCTGGTCTCGCGCACGATCACATGCAGACGGATGCCGAAGCGCAACGTGCGCCCGTGTCGGGCGGCGGCGGCGCGCGCCTTCGCGATCTTGTCGGCCACGTCGGCCGGCGGCTCGCCCCAGGTGAGGTACACGTCGACCTGCTCGCCGGCCAGCGCAATGGCGGCCTCCGACGAGCCGCCGAACCACAACGGCGGATAAGGCTGCTGCACCGGTGGATACAGCGTCTTCGCGTTCTCCACGCGCAGGTGCTTGCCCGAGAAGTTGACCGTTTCGCCGGCGGCCACGCCGCGCCAGATGCGCAGGAACTCGTCGGTCACTTCGTAGCGCTCTGCATGCGTGAGGAAGCTGCCGTCGCCGTGCTGCTCGTCGGGGTCGCCGCCGGTGACCACGTTGATGAGCAGGCGCCCGTCGCTGAAACGGTCGAGCGTGGCGGCCTGCCGCGCAGACACGGTCGGGGAGATGATGCCGGGGCGAATGGCCACCAGGAACTTGAGCCGCTCGGTCTGCGCCGCGAGCGACGACGCGACCACCCACGAGTCTTCGCACGAACGGCCGGTGGGAATGAGCACGCCCTCGTAGCCCAGTTCGTCGGCGGCCTGCGCCACCTGGCGCAGGTAGCGGTGGCTCACGGTGCGGGCGCCGTGCGATGTGCCGAGGTAGCGGCTGTCGCCGTGCGTGGGGAGAAACCAGAAGATTTGCATGGGGCGGTTCAGCAGTTAGCGTGCCAGTCGCCCTGCCTGCGCAAACGCGGTGAAGCATGCAATTTCTGCTGCTGCAGCAGCAGCCGAACACCACATCTGCTGCACGCGGCGCATCGCCGCGCCCGCGCTGCTGCCATGGAAGCAAAACAAGATTGCATATACGGATCGCGTCGTTGGCCCGGTGCACCGCTGCCCTCAACATGCTGCTGGCGCAGCAACCGTGCTGCCTGCACACCACCGAGGCTTTTCGTTGTGAGTTCCGTTCTTTCAGCGCCTTTCATTCCGGTTTCCGAATCGCCGCACGACGTTGCGCGCAGCCTCATGCGGCGCTTTGCCGCCACGGCTGCGGAGCGCGACGAGCGCGGCGGCACGCCCAAGGCCGAGCGCGACGCGCTGCGCGCGAGCGGACTGCTGGCGCTCAGCATTCCCACCGAGTTCGGCGGCGGCGGCGCCGACTGGCGCGAAACGCTCGACGTGGTGCGCCTGCTTGCGCAGGCCGACAGCTCCATCGCGCACGTGTTCGGTTTTCATCACCTGATGCTGGCAACGGTGCGCCTGTTCGCGCAGCCCGCGCAGTGGGAACCGTGGTTCGAGCAGACCGCGCGCCGCCGCTGGTTCTGGGGCAACGCGCTCAACCCGCTGGACGACCGCACCGTGTCCAGCGTGCACGCGGGCTGGCGCGAATTCACCGGGCAGAAGAGCTTCTGCTCGGGCGCGCTCGACTCCGAGATGCTGATCGCTTCGGCGCGCGAGGAAGGCAACGGCGCCTTCATCGTGGCGGCCGTGCCCACCGGCCGTTCAGGCATCTTCGTGGCCCCCGACTGGAACAACATCGGCCAGCGCCAGACCGACAGCGGCAGCGTCACCTTCGAGAAGGTGCGCGTGGAGCAGCACGAGGTGCTGGCCGACCCCGGCCCGCTGTCCACGCCGTTCGCCTGCCTGCGCCCGCTGGTCTCGCAGCTGGTGCTGGCCAACATCTACCTCGGCATTGCCGAGGCGGCATTCAACGACGCCCGCCACTACACGCTGCACGAGTCGCGCCCCTGGCATGCGGCCAAGGTGGCGCAGATGCAGGACGACCCGTACGTGCTGAGCCAGTACGGCGAGTTCTGGGTCGGCCTGGAAAGCGTGCGCGTGCTGGCCGACCGCGCGGCCGACCGGCTCGATGCGGCCTGGCGGCGCGGCCCGGCGCTGACCGAGGAAGAACGTGGCGAAGTCGCCGTGGCCGTGGCCACCGCGAAGGTCGCGGCCACCCACACCGGGCTGGACATCTGTACGCGCATGTTCGACGTGGCCGGCGCGCGCGCCACGCACGGCGGCCTGCGCCTGGACCGTCACTGGCGCAACCTGCGCACCCAGACCCTGCACGACCCCGTGGCCTACAAGGTGCGCGAGCTCGGCGAGTGGGCCCTCAAGCAGCAATACCCCGTACCGACCTTCTACTCATGAACGCCTTCACCCAGCCCCTCGGCGTGCTGCCGCCAGCCGATGCCTGCGAGCCGGAGTGGGACGCGCCCACGCTGCTCACGCTGCCCAACCCGCGCAAGCTGACCACCTCGATCCGCGCCACCGCGCAGGTGTTCCAGGACCCGCGCTCGGCGGCGCTGCTTGAACGCGTGCGCATGGTCGCGCCCAGCGATGCCAACGTGCTCATCATCGGAGAGACCGGCACCGGCAAGGAGCTGATCGCGCGCCATGTGCACGACCTGAGCCGGCGCAGCGGCAAGCCCTTCGTGGCCGTGAACTGCGGCGCCTTCTCCGAGAGCCTGGTCGAGAGCGAGCTGTTCGGCCACGAGAAAGGCGCCTTCACCGGTGCGTTCTCGTCCAAGACCGGCTGGTTCGAGGCGGCCAACGGCGGCACGCTGTTTCTCGACGAGATCGGCGACCTGCCGCTGTCCATCCAGGTGAAGCTGCTGCGCGTGCTGCAGGAGCGCGAGGTGGTGCGCCTGGGCTCGCGCAGGAGCGTGCCCATCGACGTGCGCGTGGTGGCGGCCACCAACGTGCGGCTGCAGGACGCGGTGGCCGCGGGCCACTTTCGCGAAGACCTGTTCTACCGGCTGCATGTGGTGCACCTGGCGCTGCCCACGCTGCGCGAGCGGCCCGGCGACATCCTGCCGCTGGCACGCCACTTCATCGAGGAATACCGCCAGCGCCTGGGCTACGGCCCGGTGCGGCTGGACGCCGGCGCCGAGCGCAAGCTCACCGAACACGGCTGGCCCGGCAACATCCGCGAGTTGGAGAACGTGATCCACCATGCACTGCTGATCTGCCAGCACCACGTGCTCGGCGAGGAGCACCTGCACCTGTCGTCGCTCCACGTCCAGCGACGCGCGGCCGAAGGCGAGGCGCCGGCCGGGGCCACGCCGCAGCAGGCGCTGGAAACCGTGCTGCGCGAGCTCTTCAACGAACCCGACGAGCAGTTGTTCGAGAAGATCGAGGAGACCGTGATGCGCACGGCCTTCGAGTTCTGCCACCGCAACCAGGTGCAGGCGGCCAAGCTGCTGGGCATCAGCCGCAACGTGCTGCGCTCCCGATTGATCAAGAGCCGGGAGATCTCGGCGCTGAAGTAGGGCCTGTTCAGCGGAACGCTGCGTCGATGCGCGAAGAGGCGCGCACTACCTGACGGGAGCAGGCGCCCTGGGGCCGGACACGCGCCCCTGCACGCCTTGCACGAGCCAGTTCATCTTCAGGATCTGCTCGTCGCCCAGCTGCGTGCCCTTGGCGATCGTGACGCGGCCTTCGTTGTCGCGCACATCGCTGTTCACTGCGCGGAACGGCTGCAGCTTGCCGGCGGCGATGTCCTGCTGCCGCGCGAGCACCTCGTCCTGCACCGCCTTGGGCACGCGGGTGCCGAAGTCGCCGACGCGGATCATTCCTTCCTTCACGCCACCCCAGACGTTGCCGCTCTTCCAACTGCCGTCGAGCACCGCCTTCGCGCGCTGCGTGTAGTAGCCGCCCCATTGGTGGGTGACGGCGACGAGCTGCGCGTCGGGCGCGATCTTTCGCATGTCGGAGTGGTAGGCGATGGCCATCTTGCCGCGCTCCTGCGCGGCCGCCATCACGGCCGTGGAGCCGGTGTGGAAGGCGACCACGTCGGCGTTCTGGTTGAACAGCGCCATCGCCGCGTCGCGCTCCTTCGGCGGATCGAACCATTCGTTGAGCCACACCACGATCACCTTGGCGTCGGGGTTCACCGAACGCATGCCGAGCGTGAACGCGTTGATGCCCTGCAGCACCTCGGGAATCGGGAAGCCCGCCACGTAGCCGGCCACGTTGCTCTTCGTCATGCGGCCGGCCGCGATGCCCGCGAGGTAGCGGCCTTCGTAGTAGCGCGCGTTCGCGGTCGCCACATTGGGCGCGGTCTTGTAGCCGGTGACGGATTCGAACTTCACGTCGGGAAAGTCCTTCGCCACTTTCAGCGTCGGCTCCATGTAGCCGAAGCTCGGCGTGAAGATGAGGGTGTTGCCCTGCTGCGCGAGGTCGCGAATGACGCGCTCGGCATCGGCGCCCTCGGCCACGTTCTCGACATAGGTGGTCTTCACCCTGTCGCCCAGCGCCGTTGCGACGGCCTGGCGGCCCTCTTCATGCTGGCGCACCCAGCCCGCATCGGTGACGGGCGTGACGTAGACGAAGCCGATCTTCAGCGGCGCAGTCAGCGCCACCTTGGGCGGCGGCTGCGGCGTCTGGGAAAAAGCGGGAGACAAACAGCAAGCGGCAACCCACGCCAGAACGGCGCGGCCCGCGAGGTTTTTGTACATGGTGGTCCTCTACATGGCCCCGGAAAAGCAAAAACCCGCAGCCGGCCGGGACGCCCTGCTGCGGGGGGAACGATTTTAAGCGGGCCGTTTCGACCCTCGATGGCCGGCCTATTCGGTTTCCGGCGACTGCAGGCTCGCGGAGATCTGGTACTCGACCCAGCCCCAGTAGTGGTCGAAGGTCGCGCCGTCCTCCATGGCCTTTTTCCAGCTGGCGCGGGCGAAGGCGGGGTGCTCGTTCGCGGTGCCGTACTTGTCGCCCAGGTCGGCCGCGCTCAGGTCGATGTCGCCCGCGAAGGCGTCCAGCAAAACAAGCGTTTCGCTCGGCGCC
Source organism: Variovorax pasteuri (assembly GCF_051216435.1). Lineage (NCBI taxonomy): Bacteria > Pseudomonadati > Pseudomonadota > Betaproteobacteria > Burkholderiales > Comamonadaceae > Variovorax > Variovorax pasteuri. The sequence continues at coordinate 346,053 of NZ_JBPJZS010000004.1, read as the reverse complement.
GGGGTTTCGGCGGGCGTGGTGTCCAGCGGAATGGCGGCGTTGCGGCCCGCGAGCACCACGCAGTCGCGGCCCCTTGCCTTGGCCCGCAGGAGCGCCATGTCCGCCTCCTTGAGCGACGTGCTCGCGTCGCGCGTGGCCGTCAATGGCGCGATGCCGATCGACAAGGTGAGCGGGATCGTTTCCGAATCGACGGAGAACAAATGGTCGGAGAAGGCCGCGCGGATGGCTTCGGTGCAGGCATGCGCCTGCGCAAGCGGCATCGCCTCGAAGACCAAGCCGAACTCCTCCCCTCCCAGCCGCGCGATGGAGGCAGTGCCCGGGACCAGCGCGCTCAGCCGCCTGGCGACCTCCACCAGCGCAACGTCGCCCGCGTCATGGCCGAAGCGGTCGTTGACCGATTTGAAATAGTCCAGGTCGACGATGGCCACGGCCCCTTGCGAGCCGCCCTGCACGGCCGCCTGCGCCGCCTGCAGCACGTCGTTGAAACGGCGACGGTTGGGCAGCCCGGTCAGGGCATCCGTCTCCGACAGGTCGACCAGGCGCCGGTTGAGCAGCGAGAGTTCGCGGTGCGCGGCGAGCAGGGCGTCCTCGCGCTGGACCAGCTCGGTCACGTCGGTCCACACGCAGGCGATGCCGCCCATGTCCCAGGCTTGCTCCTGCACCCGGTAGAAGCGCCCGGTACGCGCGCGCATCGTGAGCGGGGCCCGGAGCGGGCCGGCGTCGGTGCTGCGGCACAGCTCGGCGAAGGCGTCGTCGCCGCCGAAGATGTCCTCGAACTTCTGCCAGTAGGCACCCTGCCCGGCATCGCGCCGCTCGATGGACGGCACCCGCTCGATGAGGCTGAGGAAATGCTCCGAGAAGAACCGGGAGTTGACGTAGCGCAGGCTCCCCGCCGCGTCGTGAACGATCAGGCCCACATTGACGACCGCCATCAGCCCCTGCAGCAGGTTGCCCTCCGTGCCGGGCGCCTTCTGCGCGGACACGTCGGTCCACATCTTGAGGCGGCCGCCCCCGGGCCGGGGAAACATGCGCATTTCCAGCCAGCGGCCGTCGGCGCGCTGGTACTGGAGCGGGCCCTCCTCGTGGGCGTGCCGGTGCAGTGCGTTGCGCACGGCGTCGGCGCGCTCCTGCGGGGAGGCGTGGGGGTGCTGCACCGCCAGGAAGGGCTCCAGCGTCTCGAGGTAGGTGGTTCCGACCCGCAGAAAGGGCACCACCTCCGGAAAGAAGGCCAGGTAGCGCTCGTTCCAGAAGGTGACCTGCTCCGAAGCGTCGTAGCTGCACACGGCGGATGCGCCGTGCGCCATCAACGCCTGTGCAAGAAACTCTGAGTCGGAAATCATCTGATTTGTCAACGCCTGCCTGATTGAGTGCCTTGAGTGTGGCGAGATACGCCGCACCCGCCGGGTAAGGCGGCCCGAATTGTTTCATGAATTTGCAAAATTGCTTACAAAGTCAGGCGTTTGATTGCATTGCGGCGGCCGGGCGGCGAGACCGGGGCATCGACCTACTTCAATGTCGGCGCTTCGCTGTACGCGGCGGGCGCAGTGCCGCGCCAGCCTTGCAGGCCAGATCATTCCCTCAGAGAAAAAAGAAAGGCCAGCCCATGACCGCTGCTTCCACCACCATGCCTGCATCGATCGCCGACGAATCGATGACTCCGCTCGACATCTCCCAAGCCGTGCTGGAGGGTGAGGAAAACCCTAACGTCGTGCGACCGCTCAGCCTGAAGGAACAGGCCGCGCAGAGCGCGGCGAATGCCGACGATGGCCCCTTGGGCAAGCGCGCACGCCTGATGCGCGCGCTTCGAAGCCCCGCCGCTGCCTGGGGCGGTGCTGCGGTGACAGGGATTGCGCTGGCGCTGTTCTACGCGCGGCGCACCAACCGGGTCTAGCCGGATCTAGGAAGCTGCCGGGTCGTGCGCGGCGTCTCCGTGCACGCCCATGCCCATTCCGGGGCCACCCCCGCCCCCGTCGCCGCCTTTTCCCGCACTTCCCGCGCCCCCCCCTTGGACCCGCCCGCGCCTTCGCGCGCAGGCGTTCCCTTGGCACGTACCGGCCCCTGCTTTGGGATGCCGAGTTCCGGCGGAATCGGGTCGAGGTCGAGCACGTCGCGAATGAAAAGGCGCAGCGACACCACCAGTTCAGCCGTTTCCACGGGCCGTCCCGCCACCATGTCGTTGGCCGCGCTTGCGGCAAGGCGCACCTGCGTCTCGGTGCCCAGCAGGATCACGTCGGACAGCGCCGCCTCGACCGTGTCCCGGGTGCGCCGGCGCCGGTCCGACGCGGCAAGGGCCGCCGCCTCGGAGCCCTCGCGCGTGCGCAACTCGCGCAGGTGGCTGGGGTCCACCGACAGGTCCCCGGTGAAAGAGCCGCCCAGCACCTTGTAGGCAGCGATGAGCGTCTTGAGCCGCTCGTTGATCTGGCGGTTGGCGCGTTCGCGCCGCTGCTGCACGCTGTGCATCACGGCGAGGCGGATGCCCACAGCCACCAGGGAGACGACCACAAGGCCGAGCAGCGTGGTCAGCAGGCCTTGCCAGGAACTGAAGTCGAGTGAGTTGCGCATGGTCTCGAACCATCATAGGCGCGCACGCCCCGGGCAGCGCCCGGCGATCGCAACCCGCGCCGCGGTCCTACACGGCCGCCGGCGCGGCCGCCGCCTCGGCCAGCGCCCTGGCGAACAGTTCGTTGCGGTGGTGCAGCCCCATGCGTTCGAAGGCGCGGTTGCGGTAGGTCTTCACCGTGCCCGCGGAAATGCCGAGGTCGGCGGCGATGCCGTCGTAGGTCCAGCCGCGCAGCAGCCGCTGGCACACCTCGCGCTCGCGGCGCGGCAGGTCGGCCAGCGCGGCGGGTTCGGGGTTGAGCGTGACGTCATGGGGTGCCTGCATTTCTCCCAGGTGCTGCGGCGCCGTGAGCCGCAGGTGCAGTTGCACCGTGGCCAGCAGCGGCGGTGCCAGGCTGCACAGCAGGTCGACCTCGTCGTCGCGGAACGACGACTGTTCCATGCCGCGGTAGAGGTTCACCGCCAGCACGCCGCCTGCGCCGCCGCCGCCGAGCGCATCGCCCGCCACCAGCGACACGCGCTCGCGCAGGCCGTGGCGGATGTAGATCGCCTTGCGGTGCTCCAGCGGAATTTCGCGCGCATGCCAGCGCGTGACCACGGCGTCGCCGCCCTCGGTGACCTCGCGGGCCGCAAGAAAGGTGCGGTCGCGGCTGTAGAGGCCCTGGCGGTACACGCGCCATGAATCGCGCGTGCCGTCGGCGATGCCGAAGGCTCCGCCGCCGTAGCTCTGGGGCGGTGCATCGGGAAACAGCTTGTAGATCGACATCCAGCACATCGGCAGCATGCGGTTGAGCTCGATCAGCGCCTTGGCGCTGAAATCGGGCTGGCCGGTGCAGCCGATGACGCCGGCCAGCGCCAGGCTCGCGCGCTCCGACGCGGTCGCGAGGGGCGCGGGCGCCGGTCGATGCTTGAGGGGTATCAGGTCCATGGGGCCAAGCTAGCGCGTGCCGCGCGTTCTTCCATCGGGATTGACCCTGTTCCGGCCTGCTTCGGTGGACCTCATTGGCAGCTGAAGCTGGCCGCGTCCTCGATGCTGCCGCTGCCCGTGTAGCGCGACTGCTTCGGCCATGCGCACAACGGACGCGTGCGGCCCGGCGTGGTCACATCGCGGTTCTCGGGCCGGGCGCGCGCCACGATGCGCTCGGGCGGCTGGCCGTTCTCGACCCAGTTCACCAACGCGCCCAGGCCGTCGTACTGGTCGGTGGCCGGGCCGCCCGCGCAGTGCGCCATGTTGGGCACGGTGAACAGGCGGGCCATGGCGTCGGTCTTGTCGCCGTAGCGCTCGCGCAGCTGGCCCAGGTAGCGCACCGTGTCCTTCACCGAGAACACCGGGTCGCTCACGCCGTGGAAGAAGAGCATCTTTCCGCCGTGCCGCGCATAGGCGTCGACGTTCGGCGAATCGGGCACCTCCCACTGAATGGCCGACTGCGTGAAGGTGGCGTTCGACGCACGCACCTTGGCGCTGTCGCGTGCCACGTCGTAACCCAGCGCATGGCCGTAGAAATCGGCCGTGACCGTGGGCGGCGTGCTGAAGACCATGGCCAGCGCGCCGGTCATGAGCGTGATGTTGCGCGCGTTCGGCACGGCGCCGGGCGCGTCGCCGAACTTCCAGCGCGTCCACTCCTGCGAGTGCAGGCCGGCGTCGAAGGTCCAGTCGCTGTAGATCGCGCGGCCGTCCGCGTCCTTCGGGCCCGCGAAGGACTTCGCGAGCGCATCGACCTGCGTGCCGCTCAGGCACTGCGCGGTCTTGCCGCCGGTGCAGCGCAGCGCCTCGGGCTTGAACTTGCAGGCGGGCCAGTTGTCGACGATGCCGTCGCGCAGGCCGTCGAGCGCGTCGCACTGCTTGAGCACCTCGGTCGTCACCAGCTTCATGTCGGCCGGCGAGAACGCGGCCGAGAGCACCGGGCGGCCGTTCACCAGGGGCGCATTTTCAGCGGCGGCCCTGGCGTAGAGCTGCGTGTCGTACACCGCCTGCACCGAGGCCAGCGGCACGCGGTAGGCCGGCGCGGAGGCGATCACGCCGTCGAACATGTCGGGGTAGCGCTGCGCCATCATCAGGGCCTGCCGCCCGCCGTTGGAGCAGCCCACAAAATAGGAATGCTCGGGCGCCTTCGCGTAGTGCGCGGCAATCAGCGCCTTGGCCACGAGGCCGGTCTGCGCCATCGAGTTGTAGCCGTTGTCCAGCCGCGCCTGCGGATCGAGGCCGAAGCGGTACGGCCCGTCGGGACCGGGCTCGTCGATGTGGCCCGTGTCGGTGAACACCACCGCATAGCCCTGCAGCAAGGCGTTGCTGGTGTTGCCCCCGCCGGTGAGCTGGCCGACCGCGTCGCGCAAGGTGCCGTCGGTGCCGCCGCCGCCCTGGAAGAAGAAGCGGCCGTTCCAGGCCGCGGGCATCCGCAGGTCGAAGCCAATGGCGTAGGGCTTGCCGTCGATGCCGGTGCGCTCGTTGATCTTGCCCTGCACATGGCAATGCGCGGGCACCGGCGCCGTGGAACCGGGCGCGCCGGGCTGCACGCCGGTGAGCTGGATGTCGCCTGCGGGCACCGTCTCGCTGAGCGTGAGGCGCGTACCTGTGGGCACTGCGGAGGCCAGCCGTGCGCAGGCCAGCGGCGCGTTCGACGCGCCCGTGGATGCGGACCCGCCCGTGTCGATGCCCGAGCAACCCGCCAACAGCAGCACACCGGCCGCGAGAAGGTGCGTGCGCATGCTCAGTCTCCCTTGAAGCCGGTGGCCGCCACCACCTTCTGCCAGCGCACCGTCTCGGTGGCGATCATGCGGCGCGTGTCCGCCGCGCTGGTGCCCGCGATGCTGAACCCGGCCTCCTCCAGCCGGCGGCGCACCTCGGGCGACTGCACGGCCGCCACCACCTGCGCATTGAGCTTGTCGATCACCGCCTGCGGTGTGCCCACGGGCACGAACAGCGCGAACCACGCCGAGAAATCGGCCTTGGGAAAACCCGATTCGGTGAACGTGGGCACCGCCGGCAGCAGCGGCGAACGCTGCGGCGCGGTGGTGGCCAGCGCGCGCATCTTCTCGCCCTTGACCTGCGCCATGGCCAGCGCGGTCGACACGAAGGCCGCCTGCACGTCGCCCGCGATGATGGCCGTCACCGCATCGCCGGTCGCGCGAAAGTGCACCGGCTCCCACCTTGAAGCCGCCCTGCTCCGCGAACATCTCCGCGCCGAAATGGCCGGGCGTGCCCGCGCCGAAGGTGCCGAAGTTGACCTTGTCCTTGTCCGCCTTGGCCATATTCACGAAGTCGGCCACCGTTTTCGCGGGCGACGAGTTCGGCACCACCAGGACGAAGTCGGTGCGCACCACCTCCGACACCGGTACCAGTTCGCGTGCCGGGTCGTAGGGCAGCTTGGAGAACGCGGCCGGCGCGATGCTGATGGCGCTCACGTCGGCGATCAGCAGCGTGTAGCCGTCGGCCGGGCTCTTGGCGACGAACTGCGCGGCAATCTGCCCGCCCGCGCCGGCACGGTTCTCGATGACCATCGGCTGGCCGATGGTCTCGCCCAGGCGCTGGCCGAGCACGCGCGTGAGCACGTCGGGGCCCGTGCCGGGCGCAAAGCCGACGGCGAGCCGCACCGAACGCGACGGGTAGGCTTGCGCGCTCTGGGCAAAGGCAAGCTGCGGGCAGGCCAGCGCCAGGGACGCCGCGGCGCCCGCGGTGAGGCACGCTCTTCTGGACATCTGCTTGGGGTTCATCGGTTTGTCTCCGTTGGTTCTTGAATCGAATGTGCTCGAAGGGCCCGGCTCACCGGCCCTTGTAGTCGGGGCTGCGCTTTTCCATGAAGGCGCGCGGTCCTTCGCGTGCGTCGGCGCTGGCGAACACCGCCTTCTTCGCGCGGTCTTCGAGCCGGTAGCCGACATCCAGCGGCACGCCGTTGGCTTCCATCACCGTCTGCTTGACGGCTTGCACCGCGAGCGGCCCGTTGGCGGCGATCTGCTGCGCGATCTCGTTCGCCTTGGCCATGAGCCGGTCCGCAGGAACCACGTGGTTGACCAGCCCGCACTGCAAGGCGACCTCTGCGTTCATGGGCCTACCGGTGAGCATGAATTCCATCGCCCGCGCATGCCCGATCTGCCGCGGCAGCCGCACCATCGAGCCCGCGAAGGGAATCAACGCGCGCTGCACTTCGGGCAGCCCGAAGCTCGCATGCGCGGCGGCAATGCGGATGTCGGTGCCCAGCATGGTCTCGAAGCCCGCGGCCATGCAGGCGCCGTTGATGGCCGCGATCACCGGCTTGTGCAGCGCGAAGTCGCGCAGCGACGAGGCCGCCAGCACCAGCGGGTCGGCGAGCATGCGGTGCTCGAAGGCATCGGCCGGCGCGCGGTCGCCGGTCATCAGCGGCAGCGTGGTCGCCAGGTCGCCGCCCGCGCAGAAGGCCAGCTCGCCCGCGCCGGTGAGGATGGCCACGCGCAGGGCCGCGTCGGCGCGAAAGTCGACGAAGGCGTCGGCCAGCAGGCACAGCATGCGCGGCGTGAGCGCATTGCGCGCCTGCGGCCGGTCGAGCGTGATGGTGGCAACGTGGCCGTTCTTCTCATAGCGGATGTCATCGTTCATTCGACGACCTCCGCGCCGCGCGCTTGCTCGGGGCGGCCCGGCGCGGCGCTCATGCCTCGGCTCCTTCGGCGGTGCCGACACGGCAGTTCAGCGCGAACACGCCGAGCAGTCTGCGCACCTGCGCGGCGGTGCCGGGGTCGTCGCCGGCGAGCGTGCAATGCACCACCAGCCCCTTGCCCTCGGCGCGCACGTCGACTTGCACCTTCGACGCCAGCGCGCTGCGCGCGAGCCGGTCTTCCACCACCCAGCGGATCGCCATGGCGCGCAGCGTGGGCTTGTAGAGCTTGCCGATCGCGGTGACGGGCAGCGCGTCGAGGATGAAGATGGCTTTCGGAAACGCGGGCCGCTCGGGAATGCGCGCCTGCGCGAACGCGGCCAGCTGCTCGCTGCCGACCGTGCGGCCCGGGCGCAGCGACACATAGGCCACCGGCACCTCGCCCGCGTACTCGTCGGGCGCGCCGACGGCCGCGGCCAGCAGCACGTCGGGGTGGGCCATGAGCGCGTCCTCGATCACCACGGGGTCGATGTTGTGGCTGCTGCGGATGATCAGGTCCTTCGAGCGCCCGGTGACGAACACCCGCCCCTGCGCATCGATGCGGCCGACGTCGCCGGTCACCAGCCAGCCACCCTCGGCGAGCACGCCGGCGTTGTTGTCCGCATCGGTGTAGCCCGGCCCCACGTTCGGGCCTTGTATCTGCAGGATGCCCTCTTCACCTTCCTCGCCAGTCGCCAGCGGCGCGCCGGTTTCATCGGCCACGCGCACACGGGTGAACGGCAGCGGCCAGCCGACCGAGCCCGCCACGCGCGGCGCGGCCACCGGCTCGATGGCGATCACGCCGCCGCACTCGGTCATGCCCAGGATGTTGCGCACCGCAATGCCGAGCCGCTGCTCGAAGGCCTCGGCCAGGTCCGACGGCAGCGGCGAGCCGCCCGTGAGCAGGCAGCGCACGCGCGACAGGTCTTCGCCGTTGCGCGGCACGCCCAGCAGCGTGGACATCACGGTCGGCACCGCCGCCAGCAGCGTGACGCGGTTCAGCGCCACGAACTGCCAGTAGGCCTGCATGAAGGCCGTGTTGCGCAGGCCCAGCAGCGTGGGCAGCACCACCTCGCCGCCTGAAAGCAGGGTCGACAGGCCGTAAACGAAGGAGCCCGCCACATGGAACAGCGGGAAACCGTTGAGCACCACGTCGTTTGCCGTGGTGCCGTACATGCGCGCCGCGCCCCACGCCGCATGCAGCTGGTTGCCGTGCGTGTGCTGCGCGAGCTTGGGCCGGCCCGTGGTGCCGCCGGTGTGGAACAGCGCGGCGATGCGGTGGGCATCGGGTTGGCGCGTGCGCTGCAGCGGCGCGTCCGGGTGGGAGGCCAGCAGCGCATCGAAGTCGAGCGTTCCTTGCGCCCCTGCCGCACCTTCCGCACCTTCCGCGCCGCCGACCGCGATCACATGCGCCAGCGACCTGCAGCGGCGGCGCAGGCCGGGCACGCGGCGCCAGATGTCCAGTTCGGGGTTCGGCCCCAGCGCGACCAGCACGTTGACCTGCGCGGCGTCGATCAGCTCGGCGATGTGTTCCTCGCCCAGCAGGTAATTGATGGGGCAGGCCACGCCGGCCGCCTCGGCACCCCACAGGGTGAAGTAGGCCTCGGGAATGGCGGGCAGCAGGAAGGCGACCCGAGGCTCGGCGTCGCCGCACAGCGCGGTGAACGCACGGGCCGCGCGGCGCACCTGCGCCACCAGTTCCGCATGCGTCCAGCGCGCGGGCGGCACCGAGGGGTCGGCACTGCGGATGTAGGTGATGGCGGGCCGCTCGGGGTGCCGCCGCGCCGCGTCCTCCAGCGCATCGAGCACGTCCGCATGCGGCATGAAGTCCGCATAGGGTGCGTGTTCGATCCGCCGGATGTCTTCCAGGCTGCCGATGCCAGTTGCTGCTCTCAAACGCGCGCTCCCAAGTCAGGGGTGACCCGTTGCCGGGCAAATGTCTGACGGGAGCGTAAGCAGGCGGCGACGCGGCGTCTGTCTGCCGCGATGGGGACAGGCTTACCCTGGGACGGCCACGCCTGCGCTCGCACGCACGCCGTAGCGCGCCGCGGGCGCGGTGCGCGACAGCCGTGCCGACATCGCGCGGCGCGCCGCCTCGAAGGCGTTCCACTCGTCCTGGTCCGGCAGCGCGGGAATCGTGACCTGCTCGCCCAGGTCGAGCCCCGCGAGCGCCGCATCGACCATGTTCTCGGCCGTCATCACGATCTCGTTCGGCAGGTGCTGCACCGGCAGGCCGGCGATGCCCCAGAACTCGGTGGCCGTGGCGCCCGGCAGCACCGCCTGCACGCGCACGCCCTTGCCGGCCAGCTCGTGCTGCAGCGACTGGCTCAGTGCCAGCACGAAGGCCTTGCTGCCGCCGTACACGCCGTTGAGCGTTTCGGGCGAGACGGCCACGGTGGAGGCGATGTTCACCAGCGTGCCCGCGCCGCGCCCCACGAAGCCCGGCACCGCCGCATACGTGAGCCGCGTGAGCACGTTCACGTTGAGCGCAATCATGTCTTCCATCTTGTCGACATCGGACGCGAGCAGCGGTGCGGTGGCGCCCACGCCGGCGTTGTTCACCAGCAGCGTGATGTCGCTGCGCGTGCGCAGCACGGCCTCGACGCGCGCGATGTCGCCCTTGCTCATGAGGTCCGCGGGCAAAACCTCGACCTTGCGCCCGGTCTCGCCCGCGAGCCGGTCCGCCAGCGCGCCCAGGCGTTCGCGGTTGCGCGCCACCAGGACCAGGTCGTAGCCGCGGCGTGCCAGGCGGTCGGCGTACACGGCGCCAATGCCCGACGATGCGCCGGTGATGAGGGCGGTGCCCTTTGTCGATGCAGTCATGAAAACTTCCTTTGTCGCCACACGGTGGTGCGGCCGTGGGGGAAGTTTCTTCCTTCGAGGCGATGGCGTAAATGTCATATAAGCCACCTTTCAGGACATCGGGCGTTTCAGGCCTCGGCCCCCTGCAGGCGCGCCACGCGGCGCACGCTCTGCGGCGGCTGGCCCAGCGTGCGCAGGAAGGCGCGGCGCATGCGCTCGGGGTCGCCGAAGCCGGTCTCGAGCGCCACCACGCCCAGCGCGAGGCTGCCTTCGTCGATCAGCGCACGCGCAGCTTCCACCCGCAGGTTTTCCACGGCGTGCGCGGGCGACTGCCCCGTCTCGGCCTTGAAGGCGCGGCTGAACTGGCGCGGGCTCAGGTGCGCCACCTCGGCCAGTTCTTCCACCGACAGCGCGTCGCGCAGGTTGGCGCGCGCATGCACCAGCGTCTGCTGGATGCGGTCGGAGCGGGGTTCCAGCGCCAGCAGCGCCGAGTACTGCGACTGCCCGCCCGCACGGCGGTGGTACACGACCAGCTTCTTCGCAATGAACCGCGCCGCCTCCACGCCCAGGTCTTCCTCCACCAGCGCCAGCACCAGGTCGATGCCCGCCGTCATGCCGGCGGAGGTCCACACCGGCCCGTCGTTGATGAAGATGCGGTCGGGCTGCACCTTGATCGCCGGATGGCGCTTCTGCAGCTCCTGCGCAAAGGCCCAGTGCGTGGTGGCGCGGCGCCCGTCGAGCAGCCCCGCGTCGGCCAGCCCGAAGGCGCCCGTGCAGATGCTGGCCACGCGGCGCGCGTGGCGCAGGCCCGCGCGCAGGAAGCGGCACATCTTCTCGGAGGTGGGTTTGATGGTGAGCGCGCCGGTCATCAGCAGCGTGTCGAACCGGGCCGCGGTGAAGCGCTTGCTGTCGGTCGACACGCCCGACGAGCTGGCCACGAGGCCGCCCTCTTCCGACAGCAACTCGACCTTGTAGAGGGTCTTGCCCGCATGCATGTTGGCCAGCTCGAACGCCGCGATGGCCGCAAGGTCGAGGATCTGGAAACCGGGGAAGACGAGCACGCCGATGCGTTTCATGGCCATGTCCTGAAAAGAGGGTTGTCTGTCATTCGAGACGAGAGGGTAAGCCTTGCCGCCCGACCGGGCCGGCGGCAGGGCCATGCGAAGCGGGCTTGCGCACAATGGCCGCATGCCCGATCTCCGCGAATTGACCCGCCAGTTTCCCCGCCCCGGCCGGCTCGACGCCGTGCTGCTGCGGCCCGCACGCCGTGCGCCCGTGCAATCGGTGGATGAAGCGGTCGCGCTCGAAGGCCGGGGCCTGCAGGGCGACCGCAGCAGCGGTGCGGCGCAGCCTGGCGGGCGCCGGCAGGTCACGCTGCTGCAGGCGGAGCACCTGCCGGTGATTGCAGCGCTGTGCGCGCGGGCCGAGGTCGGGGCGGACGTGCTGCGCCGCAACCTGGTGGTGTCGGGCCTGAACCTGATCGCCGCGCGCTCGCTGTTTCGCGACCAGCCGCTGGTGCTGTGCATCGGCGCCGAGGTGCTGCTGGAAATCAGCGGACCGTGCGAGCCCTGCTCGCGCATGGAAGAAGCGCTCGGGCCCGGCGGCTACAACGCGGTGCGCGGGCACGGCGGGCTGACGGCGCGGGTGCTGCGGGGCGGGCTCTTGCGGCGGGGAGATGCAGTGATGTGCCGGCCGGCTGAAGCGGCGGGCATGTCCATGGAGGGCGGCAGACCCACCGGAAATTGAACTGGATGTTCCGGCCTTCGCATCTGCGCCCTGGGCTGCAGACCGAGGCCCCCGCCCCCCGCGATGGGTGCCGCCGCCATCCGGCAGGCGCCAACCGGGCCGCCGCGTCACACAATGGCCGCTCCCCATGACGCACCCGACCCCAACGAACGCGCCCGCGGCTGAAGCCGCAGCGGCCACCACCCCTCACATCCACACCCACATCCACTGGCAGCGCAACCTCGCCGTGTGCATGTTCGGCTCCTTCACCACCATCATCGCGATGACGCTGCTGCTGCCCTTCCTGCCGCTGTACGTCGAGCAGCTGGGCGTGAAGGACCATGCGGCCATCGTGCAGTGGTCGGGCGCGGCCTATGGCGCGACCTTTCTGAGTGCCGCGCTGGTGGCGCCGCTGTGGGGCCGGCTGGCCGACCGCTACGGGCGCAAGCCCATGCTCATTCGCGCGAGCCTGGGCATGTCGGTGGCGATGGCGCTGATCGGCCTCGCAGGCAACGTGTGGCAGCTCGTGGGGCTGCGGCTGCTGGCCGGCCTGCTGGGCGGCTACGCCTCGGGCTCGATGGTGCTTGTGGCTACCCAAACACCCAAGGAGCGCACCGGCTGGGCGCTGGGCACCATGTCCTCGGCCATCATGGCGGGCAACCTGGTGGGGCCGCTGGTGGGCGGCGTGCTGCCGCCGCTCATCGGCATTCGCGCGACCTTCTTCGCGGCGGGCGCGATGATCTTCGTGGCCTTCCTGGCGACGGCCTTCCTCATTCGCGAAGACAGGAAGACGCCGGCCGGCAAGAAGCAGCCGCACGCCACCGACAGCGGCTGGGCCGCCGTTGCGGACAAGCGCCCGCTCGTCGCCATGCTGTTCACCGGCATGCTGCTGATGCTCGCCAACATGTCGATCGAGCCGATCATCACCGTGTACGTGGCCACGCTGGTCGACGACCCGAACCGCGTGACGATGATGGCGGGCCTGGTGATGTCGGCCGCCGCGCTCGGCAGCATTCTTTCGGCCTCGCGGCTGGGCAAGCTGGCCGACCGCGTGGGGCACTGGAACGTGATCGTCGGCTGCCTGGCGGTGTCGGCGCTGCTGCTGGTGCCGCAGGCCTTCGTCACCGCGGGCTGGCAGCTGGTGGTGCTGCGCTTCCTGATGGGCCTGTCGCTCGGCGGGCTGCTGCCGTGCATTGCCAGCGTGATCCGCCACAACGTGCCCGAGCGCGTGGCCGGCAACATGCTGGGCTACTCGACCTCGGCGCAGTACACCGGCCAGGTCGCGGGGCCGCTGCTGGGCGGCTTCGTGGGCGGGCACATCGGCATGCGCGCCGTGTTCCTCGGCACCTGCGTGCTGATGGCCGCGGGCGCCGGGTGGAACTGGCTGGCCAAGCGGCGTCAGCCATAGCGAGATGGCGAGATGGCGAGACAGCGGGCGGCGCGCGCAGCTACTCGCGGATCGTCACGCTGCGGTAGGCCGCGTCGGCCTCGATCTGCGCCTGCGAGAACGGCACGCGCAGCCACTGCCCCGCGCTGTAGGCGCGCGTGTAGTCGGCGTGGTGCGCCGAGGCGGGGTCGTCCGACAGCGAGAAAGTCAGGAAGGTGTGGGCTTCCACACCGCCTTGCGGGAACCGCACGATCTGCATGTAGCTGTTGCCGTTCGGGTTGCCGTCCATGCCGTAGCCGCCCCGGTCGAGGCGGTTTTCCGAACACACGATGGTGAAGTAGCCCTGGTCGTCGCAGCCGCCCGACAGCGGAATCTTCCGGCCGTTGCGCGTCACGAACAGGGTGTCGCCGCGCGGGGCGTCCAGCGCGTAGCCGCTCGCCTGCACGCGCAGCACCGCCGCGCCGAAGGCCTGGCGCAGGTCTTCGGCGGCCGATGCCTGAAGGCCGCGCGGCGTGCCGAGCGGGTCGCTCGCGCTGAAGGGGACGGCGTAGAGCCGGGCCGCGGGCAGCCGCTCGGCGCGCGCCCAGAACTCGTCCCACACGTGGGCGCCGCGCGCCGACGCCGTGCCGGTGTCGTTCCACGCCTTCAGCACCGCGCAGGCGGGGCCGGTATCGACGCTGCGCGGCGGCGAGAACGCCTCGCCGGTCTGCGGGTCGGCCTTGACCGCGATGCGGCGCACGTTGCACACCATGGCCAGCGCGCGGGCCTTGAACAGCTCGGCGGTGTAGGCGCGGCTGTTCAGCGCAGCCCGCTTCACGCCGTCGACCGTTGCGCCGTCAAGCGCCAGCCCCTGCGCGAGCAGATGGCCCAGCCGCGTGCGGAAGGTCTGCGCATCGCTGCCGGCCGGCCCGAAGATGTCCGGGTAGCCCGTGAGCGGCGCCTTCGGGTTGGCGAGCCAGTGGCTGTCGTTCATGTTCGCGACGTAGTCGTCGCGCAGCAGGCCGGGCATGCGCGAAGGGCCGACGGCGCCCTGCTGCACCGAGTCGGCATCGCTTTGCCAGTCGCAGGCGCTGCGCGAGCCGTCGAACACGGGCACGCGCGGCATCGCGGCGCCGAGGGCCTGGCCGGCGGGCGGGGTGCAGTCCTTCACCTGCGCGCCCGGCACGTTGGGCACCGCGCCGATGTCGGCGTACCAGGCCTGAGCGCTGCCGCGGCCCACGGCCACGGTGTTGACCCAGGGAATGGCGGCTTCTTCGCGCTGCACCGAAATCAGCTCGTCGAGCGACTTCGCCTGCCCCCAGCGCAGCCAGGTGCGGAAGGTGCGGTAGTTGTCGGCGTTGATGTCGCGGATGGCGAATGCCGTGGCCGCGTTCCAGGCCAGCGCCGGGTCGATCGCGCCCAGGTTCACCAGCGGGCCGTAGGCCGAGGTGTAGAGCGTGCGCGTCACGGGCTCGACCGCGCCCGAGGGCTGCTTCACCTGCACCGTGATGACGCGGGCCTGCATCTTCACCGGCCGGCCGTCGCGCAGGTAGCTGGTGGCGTCGCCGGGCGTGAGCTGCAACTGGTACAGGCCGAAGCGCCGCGCCGCCGACACCGTGTGGCTCCACGCCACGTTCTCGTTGAAGCCGATGAGGATCACCGGCACACCCAGGAAAGACGTGCCGCTCACGTCGATCTGCCCCGGAATGGTGATCTGCGCCTGGTAGAAGCGGTCGGGCCCGCGCCAGTACCAGTGCGGGTTGCCGAACAGCAGCGGGCTCGCGTCGCCGGTGGCCGCGGTGCCGAAGCCGATCATGTTGCTGCCCACGCCGGCGGTGCCGCCGACTTCCATCGCCAACTGCCGCGGTGCCGTGCCGCTCAGGCCGTGCGACGACACCTGGGCGCCGGGCGGCACCGCGGTCGCGATGTTGGCGACGAAGTTGCTGTAGCCCGCCGCCAGGTTGGTGGCGTACATGCGGCGGTAGATGTCGCGGGCAGTCACGGGCCGCACCCATGCCTCGTTGCGGCAGGCGTCGTGCGCATGGGCATCGGTTTTCAGGTCGCGCAGATAGCGGTTGTAGCCGGCGGCAAAACCTTCGACCAGGCGCTGGATGCTGGCGGGTTGCGCGCGGGCCATGGCATCGACGTGCTCGGCGTCGAGCACGTGCCTGTGGAAGAAATCTGCATCGATGTTCTTCGGCTGGCCGATGGTGCTCCTGGCCGGCACCTGGGCCTCGGCGCCGAAGAACCGCGAGCGTTCCCCGCCGTAGCTAAGGAAGGCGTCGGCCAAGGTGCAGAGGTTGTCGTGCGCCTGCGCGTAGCCATAGCCGTAGCCTGCACCGGCCCAGTCGTCGGCTTTGATGTGCGGCACGCCCATGGCGGTGCGGCGAATCTCGGCCTTGTAGGCGCCATGGGGCGCGGGCGCCGGACGATCGTCGATAGCCGCGCATGCCGCGAGGGCCAGGACAACGGACACGAGAGAAAGCGGCCGAAGGCCGCACGAAAATTTGGCGCGCATGCCTGCTGACGTTCTGGCTGCGCTTTTGTTCAGGCGACAGCGCCGCAGCCGGCGCCCAAAGCCTCAGTGCAACGCGTGCTGTCCCCAGGCGTGCGAAGCCTGCGCATCCGCCGTCACGCGCACCTGGCTCGCCAGGAAGGACGGCGCCAAGCCGAAGTAGCGCTGAAAGGTCCGGCTCATGTGCGCCGCGTCGGTGAAGCCGCTGACCAGCGCCACGTCGGTCAGCGCGCGCTGCCCGGTGAACTGCTGCACCGTGCGGCGCACCTTGGTCCACAGCGCATAGCGCTTGACCGACACGCCCACCTGCCGGGCGAACAGGTGCGTCAGCCGGTCGGGCGACAGGCATGCCACGGCCGCCAGCTCGCGCAGCGCGATCTGCCCCGCGTGCGCGCGAATGGCCCGCAGCACCCGTTCGATGCGCGGGTCGACGGGCGCCTCGCACTCGGGCCCTTCGGTGATGGCCTCGACCATCTTCGCGCTGAGCATCTGCAAGCGCTCGTCGGCCAGGGCACCGCACTGCGCCTGCGCGAAGTCGTCGCGCAGGCGGCCGAAGCGCCGCGCGTCCAGCGGCTGGATGCCGTGGCCGCCCATGCGCCTGGCGAGCATGCGGTAGGCGACGGAGGCCGGGTCGAGGTTGAGCGAGAGCAGCCCGCAGCCGTCGACGTCGAGCCGGCGCGACACGTGCGGCGCCACCAGCGCGGCGGTGCAGCGCACGCGCGTGCCGTCGACCGCCTCCAGGGTGAACGGGTGGCCGCTGACCGAAGCCAGCAAGGTGGCCGACGAGCGGGCCGTCAGGCCCGACTGGATCGCCGGCGTGATGTAGAGGAACCGGTCATCCCACAGATGCAGGAAGTTGTGCGTTGCCATGCGGTCTCGCTTCTGTCGTTGCTTTTGTCTTTGTCTCCAGCGGCGGATTCTCACGCATCGGCACCGCCACGGGCTGCACATGCTGGCGCACCGCCTCCAGCAGCAATGTGGCAAGCCGGCTGGCCGGCGCCTCGGCGTGCGCCTGCGCGCGGTACAGCACGAGCGAGATCTGCGGCAGCGCCGGCAATGACAGCACCGAGCGGTCGAGCGTGCGCACATGCGAGGGCAGCCCGAACGGCGTGCGCACGGTCAGGCCCAGCCCGGCCGAGGTGGCGGCCCACAGCGCGGCCAGGCTGGCGCTGCCGAAGGCCCGGCGCCAGGGCAGGCCGGCGCGGTCGAGCGCGGTGATGACGATCTCGCGCAGCGGGCACGGGGCGTCGAGCATGACCAGCGGCAGGGGCTCCTTGCTCTTGGGCTGCCGCGCGCCGGGGCCGCGGTGCTCGCGCTCCGTCCACCAGGGGGCGTCGACCCGCTCGGGCGCCGTCGGGCCGATCCACAGGAGCGGCAGCTGCGCCACGCGCTCGGCATGCGGCGACAGCGGCTGGTCGCCCACGTCCCACGCCAGCGCCAGGTCGAGCTGGCCGAGCTCGAGCCGCTCGCGCAGCTCGCCGCTGCGCGCCACGCAGGCCTCGATGCGCACCTTGGGGTGGGCGCGCGCAAAACGGCCGAGCACGGCCGGCAGCAGCGTCTCGCCGAAGTCTTCCTGCAGGCCCAGCCGCACCCAGCCCTGCAGGTCGGCGCCGCGCATGGCGGCGCCGGCCTCTTCGTTGAGTTCGAGCATGCGGTGCGCATAGGTCAGCAGCGTTTCGCCGGCATCGGTGAGCGCCAGGCCGCGCCCCTCCTTGCGGAACAGCACGGTGCCGGCCTGCGCCTCCAGCTTCTTCAGCTGCGCGCTCACGGCCGAGGTCGAACGGCCCAGCCGGTCGGCGGCGCGCGCATAGCTGCCGAGCGCGATGCCGGTGGAGAAGGTGCGCAGCACGTCGAGATCGAACATCACCTGGCTCATGTCGTGTCCTTGGAGGGGCTTGGAGGGGCCTGTTTGATCGTCCTGATTTTCAGGACGATAGACGCATTATTTTCTGATTTTCAAAAGCTTTGCGCCAGCGGACACTGCACCGCAACATGACAAATTCGCCCTCTTCCTTATCGCCATCGCCGCGCCACCGCTGGAAGGTGCTGGCCGCCGGCGTGGCCGCCAACGCAGCGTTTTCCGTGGCCTTCAGCGGCATCCCGATGACCGCCGTGCTCATGCGCACCGGCTACCGGCTCGACAACGCCACGCTCGGCCTGGTGCTGGGCCTCATGGGCCTGGGCATCGCGGTGAGCGAGCTGCCCTGGGGCCTGCTGACCGACCGCTGGGGCGACCGGCCGGTGCTGCTCATGGGGCTGGGCAGCACGGCGCTGGCGCTGGTGGCGATGGCGCTGTGGGCCGCGCCGGTGGCGGGGCACATTCCGGGCCTGGGCTGGCTGGCCGCGGGGCTGCTGCTGGTGGGCCTGCTGGGCGGCAGCGTGAACGGTGCGAGCGGGCGGGCGGTGATGACGTGGTTCGACGCCAGCGAGCGCGGCCTGGCAATGAGCATCCGCCAGACGGCCGTGCCGATGGGCGGCGGCATCGGCGCGCTGGTGCTGCCCTTCGTGGCACTGCACTTCGGTTTCGCCGCGCTGTACGGCCTGCTGGCGCTGCTGTGCGTGCTGAGCGCGGCGATGAGCTGGGCCTGGGTGCACGAGCCGCCTGTCGCGCCCCGCACCGGCAAGACCGTGGAAGCCGCGGCACCGAAGAGCGGCCCGCTGCGCGACGCACGCGTGTGGCGCATCGTGGCGGGCATCGGCATTCTCTGTGCGCCGCAGTTCGCGGTGCTGTCCTTCGGCACCGTGTTCCTGCACGACTTCGGCCATGCGGGGCTGGCGACGATCACCGCCACCATGGTCTTCACGCAGGTCGGTGCGATGGTGATGCGCGTGTGGAGCGGCCGCTGGACCGACCGCCGGCGCAACCGCCCCGCCTACCTGCGCGCGTGCAGCGCACTCAGCGTGCTGCTGTTCGCCGGGCTCGCGGTGCTGGTGCTGGCCGCGGGCCATGCGAACAGCAGCGCCGCCGATTCACAGGCGCTGCGCATCGCGCTGGTCGTGCTGCTGGGGTTGAGCGGCGTGTGCGTGTCGGCCTGGCACGGCGTGGCCTACACCGAGCTCGCGACGCTGGCCGGCGCGGCACGTGCGGGCACCGCGCTGGGCATGGCCAACACCAGCGTGTTCCTGGTGTGCTTCGTCACGCCCTTTTCCATTCCCCACCTGCTGGCGCTGCAGGGCTGGGCGCTGGTGTGGCTCGCGGCAAGCGCGTGCGCGCTGGTGGCGATGCCGCTGCTGGTGCCGCGGCCCGTTGCCACGGACGTCTCTTCAGATCAGAAGCTCGCGAAGACCGCGTTCAGCCGGTCGACGTAAGACCGCTTGGCGGCCTCGTCGATGAAGCTGCCTTCGAAGCTGTTGGCCGCAAGCTGCCAGGCGTGCCGCACGCTCAGGCCGGTGGCAGCGAAGGTCTCGAGAAAATTCTGGTTCATGTAGCCGCCGAAGTAGGCCGGGTCGTCCGAGTTCACGGTGGCGACCAGGCCCGCGTCGAGCAGCGTTCCCAGGTTGTGCTGCGACAGGTCGGGGAACACGCAGAGCTTGAGGTTGGACAGCGGGCACACGGTGAGCGGAATGCGGTCTTGCGCGAGCCGCGCCATCAGCGCCGGGTCTTTCGCGCTCTGCACGCCGTGGTCGACGCGCTCGACCTTGAGCACGTCGAGCGCGCTCCACACGTATTCGGGCGGCCCCTCTTCGCCCGCATGCGCGACGAGGTGCAGGCCCAGCTCGCGGCAGCGCGCGAACACGCGCGCGAACTTCTCGGGCGGGTGGCCCACTTCGCTGGAGTCGAGCCCCACGCCGATGAACTTGTCGCGAAACGGCAGCGCCTGTTCCAGCGTCTCGAAGGCTTCTTCCTCGCTCAGGTGGCGCAGGAAGCACAGGATGAGCGAGGCGCTCACACCCAGCTTGGGCTGCGCATCGACGCAGGCGCGATGCAGGCCGTTGACCACCGTTTCCATCGGCACGCCGCGCGCGGTGTGCGTCTGCGGGTCGAAGAACATCTCGGTGTGCACCACGTGGTCGGCCGCGGCGCGCTCCAGGTAGGCCCAGGCCATGTCGTAGAAGTCCTGCTCCTTCAGCAGCACGCTGGCCCCGGCGTAGTAGATGTCCAGGAAGCTCTGCAGGTTGGTGAAGGCGTAGGCCTTGCGCAGTTCTTCCACGCTGGCGTAGGGAATGGACACGCCGTTGCGCTGTGCGAGCGCGAAGATGAGCTCGGGTTCGAGCGAGCCTTCGATGTGCATGTGCAGCTCGGCCTTGGGCATGGCGCACAGCAACTCAGGCAGGCGCTCGGCTGTGATGCGGTCGAAGCGCGTGTCGTAGGTGGGGCGGAAATCAGTCATGGTGGGGAGCGGCGGGTGCTGCTGCGTTGTGATCCC
This sequence comes from Variovorax pasteuri, assembly GCF_051216435.1. Classification (NCBI taxonomy): domain Bacteria; kingdom Pseudomonadati; phylum Pseudomonadota; class Betaproteobacteria; order Burkholderiales; family Comamonadaceae; genus Variovorax; species Variovorax pasteuri. Next base: position 326,115 of record NZ_JBPJZS010000004.1, on the reverse strand, counting down.
GCAAAGCATAAAGGCTGCCGCCGCCCGCGCGATGCGCGAAACCGTATGGACGCGATGGGCCGTCAGTCGATGCTGCGCGCCGAGCTCGTCAGCGAGCGCGCGCACAGCAGCAAGGTGGGCGCCAGCTTGCGCACGGCCTCGTCCATCGTCCAGCGGCTGGTCGGCGCAACCACGTGCACCGAGGCCACCGGGCGGCCCTGGCTGCCCAGCACGGGCGCGGCGATGGTCATGTCGCCCAGGAACAGTTCTTCCGCATTGGTGGCAAAGCCCTGCTGCCGCGCCTGGCGCAGCGCCTGGAGGATGTCGTCCACGTCGGTGCAGGTGTGCATGGTGTGGGCCACGCGGTCGGAGGCCTCGATGAGCGCACGCGCCTCTTGCTCGGGCAGCGCGCTCAGGTAGGCGCGGCCCGAGGCCGTGCAGTACATCGGGATGCGGCTGCCGATGGGCATGTGCACCGGCACGAACTGTGCGCTGACGAAGCGCGCCACGTAGACCATGTCGAGCCCATCGGGCTCGGTGAGGCAAGACGTCTCGGTCGTCACCTTGGTCAGCTCCGACAGGAACGGGTTGGCCACGTCGATCAGCGAGTGGGCCGCCAGGTAATTGAAGCCGATTTCCATCACCCGCGGCGTGAGCTGGTAGCGCCGCGTCTTGGGATGCTTGCGCACGTAGCCCAGCTTCTCCAGCGTGAAGACCATGCGCTGGGCCGAGCTCTTGGTGATGTCGGTGGCCTCGGCCACGTCGGCCAGGGTCATGGTGCGGCGGCGGGCGCTGAAGGCGCGCAGCACGGCCAGGCCCTTCTCCAGCGACTGGTTGAACAGCAGGCTGGGGCTGTCGTCCTGCGGGGCGGCGGATTCGAAGGGGGCGTCCATGGGGTCGAAGTATAGCGACATCGCCCTTTTGAATCGTATATCGATTCTATAAAGGCGACTAGTGGTTTTCATTAATTGAATATAGATTCAATTGAATCGACTATTGGCACGCATGTTGCATCGGCCCCCAGACCGCTTTTCAACCCTTTCATCCCCAGGAGTGCCTTCATGAACCGAGTCGTCCGTCACCTCCACCGACTTGCCGCCGGCGTTGCCCTTGCCGGTGCCGTCGCACTGGCCAGCGCCCAGGGCGCAGCCCCCGCGAGCTACAACGTGGGCGCCACGGCCACGGGCGTGCCCTTCACCTTCCTGGACGTGAAGACCAACAGCATCCAGGGAATGATGGTGGACACCGTCACCGCCGTGGGCAAGGCGGGCGGCTTCAGCGTGAACGTGCAGCAGACGGTGTTCTCCGCGCTCATTCCCTCGCTCACGGCGCGCAAGGTCGACATCGTCTCGGCCGCCATGCTGAAGACGCCCGCGCGCCAGGAGGTGGTCGACTTCAGCGACCCGGTGTACTCGTACGGCGAAGGCCTGCTGGTGAAGGGCGACGACACCCGCGCCTACGTGTCGCTGGACGAACTCAAGGGCGAGATCGTGGGTGCGCAGGTGGGCACCGTGTTCCTCGACATGCTCACCAAGAAGGGCATCTTCAAGGAGGTGCGCAGCTACGACTCCGTGGCCGACATGACGCGCGACCTCTCGCTCGGCCGCATCAAGGCGGGCCTGGGCGACCAACCCATCATGGCCTACCAGATCCGCCAGAACACCTTCCCCGGCGTGAAGCTGGTCGACAGCTACAAGCCGGTGAACGTGGGCGACGTGTGCCTGGTGGTGCGCAAGGGCGACACCGAGACGCTGGCCCGCCTGAACAAGGCCATTGCGGCGGTGAAGGCCGACGGCACGCTCGCCAGGATCGTCCAGAAGTGGGGCATCTGAGCGCGCGCTGAACCATGGCTGCCCCTACTTTCCTCCAGAACGCGCAGGACTTCCTGCCGATCCTCCTGCAGGGCGCGGTGGTGACCGTGCAGGTCACGGTGCTCGCCTTCCTGCTGAGCAGCGCGCTCGGCCTGGCGCTGGCGCTCATGAAGCTGTCGCCGGTGCGCGCGCTCTCGTGGGCGGCCACGGTGGCCATCAACGTGATTCGCGGGCTGCCGATCATCGTGCAGCTGTTCTACATCTACTTCGTGCTGCCCGAGTTCGGCGTGCAGCTCTCGGCCTTCCAGGCCGGGGTGATCGGGCTGGGCATTGCCTACTCGGCCTACCAGGCGGAGAACTTCCGCGCCGGCATCGAGGCGGTCGACCCGGGCCAGCGCGAGGCGGCGCAGGCCATGGGCATGCGCTCCGCGCTGATCATGCGCCGCGTGATCCTGCCGCAGGCCTTTCGCATTGCGCTGCCGCCCTACGGCAACACGCTGGTGATGATGCTGAAAGACTCCTCGCTGGTCTCCACCATCACCGTGGCCGAGATGACGCGCGCGGGCCAGCTCATAGCCTCGTCGACCTTCCAGAACATGACGGTCTACACGCTGGTCGCCCTGCTCTACCTGCTGATGAGCCTGCCGCTGGTGTACGGCCTGCGCCGGCTCGAACGGCGCTTTGCCGCCGGGAGAAAACAACCATGATCCACGTCGAGGGACTGGAAAAACGCTTCGGCACGCACCGCGTGCTGCAAGGCGTGAGCCTGCATGTGAACAAGGGCGAGGTGGTGTGCCTGATCGGGCCCTCGGGCTCGGGCAAGTCGACCGTGCTTCGCTGCATCAACGGACTGGAGTCTTACGAAGGCGGCGAAGTGCGCGCCTTCGGCGAGCGGGTGGACCGCAACTCGCCCGCCATCCACCGGCTGCGCAGCCGCATGGGCATGGTGTTCCAGCGCTTCAACCTGTTCCCGCACCGCACCGTGCTGGAGAACGTGATGGAAGGCCCGGTGCACGTGCTGCGCCAGGACCCGGCGCGCTCGCGCGAAGAGGCGCTGGCGCTGCTGGCCAAGGTGGGCCTCGCCGAGAAGGCGCAGGCCTGGCCGGCGCAGCTCTCGGGCGGCCAGCAGCAGCGCGTGGCCATTGCCCGCGCGCTCGCCATGAAGCCCGAGGCCATGCTGTTCGACGAGCCCACCTCCGCGCTCGACCCCGAGCTGGTGGGCGACGTGCTCGGCGTGATGCGCGCGCTGGCCGACGAAGGCATGACGATGATCGTGGTCACGCACGAGATGGGCTTTGCCCGCGAGGTGGCCGACCGCGTGTGCTTCCTGCACAGCGGCAGCATCGTGGAGGAAGGTCCCTCCGCGCAGGTGCTGGGCGCACCGCGCCAGGCGCGCACGCAAGACTTCCTGCGCCGCGTGCTGCAGCCCTCCGGTGCCGCGGCGTCCGCGGAGGTGCGCACGTGAGCGGTCGCACATTGCCCCCCTCGCTCTGGGCCGACACCGCGCCCCCCGCACCGCCGACACCCCCGCTGGCCGAGCCGCGCAAGGCCGACGTGCTGATCGTCGGCGGCGGTTTCACCGGCCTGTCGGCTGCGCTGCACCTGGCCGAGGCCGGTGTGCAGGCCTGCGTGCTCGAGGCGCACGAGCCCGGCTGGGGTGCCTCGGGGCGCAACGGCGGGCAGGTGAACCCCTCGCTCAAGCACGACCCCGACGAGCTGTTGCGCATTCACGGCGCGGAGCGCGGCGCGCGGCTGATCGACGCGGTCTCGCGCTCGGCCGACCTGGTGTTCGAGCTGATCGAACGCCACCGCATCGACTGCCAGCCGGTGCGCAACGGCTGGCTGCAGGTGGCCTACGCGCCGAAGGACGTGGCCGGCCTGCACGCGCGCGCCGCGCAGTGGGCCCGGCTGGGCGAGCCGGCGCGCCCGCTTGACCGCGCCGCCGTGAGCGCGCGGCTGGGCACCGAGGCCTTTGCCGGCGGCTGGCTCGACGGGCGGGCCGGCAGCATCCAGCCGCTGGCCTACACGCGCGGGCTGGTGCGCGCCGCGCAGGCCGCGGGCGCGGCGGTGCACGGCGGCACCGAGGTCACGGCGCTGGAGCGGCGCGGCACGCAATGGCATGCCCGCACCTCCACCGGCGCCAGCGTCACGGCCGACCAGGTGCTGATTGCCACCAACGGCTACACCGGCGCGCTGTGGCCCAAGCTCTCGCGCACGGTGCTGGCGGCCAACAGCTTCATCGTCGCGACCGCGCCGCTGAAGGGCGCGGCGGCCGACGCCATCCTGCCGGGCGGCGAGACCGCCTCGACCTCGCAGCGGCTGCTGCTCTACTTCCGCAAGGACGCGCAGGGCCGCCTGCTGATGGGCGGGCGCGGCCACTTCGCCGACCCCGGCGGGCCGGCAGATTTCGCACACCTCGAACGCTCGCTCGAGCTGCTGTTTCCGCAGCTCGGCCCGCTGCGCTACGACTACCGCTGGGCCGGCCGCATCGCGGTCACGCGCGACTTCATGCCGCATGTGCACACCCCCGCGCCCGGCGTGACGGTGGCGCTGGGCTACAACGGGCGCGGCATTGCGCTGGCCACGAGCATGGGCAAGCACGTGGCGGCGCGGCTGGCCGGCGCGCAGGCGGATTTCCCGTACCCGGTGACGCCCATCGCGCCCATTCCGCTGCACGGCCTGCAGCGCTTCTACGTGGCCGGCGGGGTGGCCTGGTACAGCCTGCTGGACCGGCTGGCCTGAGAGCGACAGGTCGCAAAGTTCCGCGCGGCGGCGGGAGAACCTTCAAGAAAGCGCGCAAAGCTTCTATCTAGAATCCGGCGCAGCGACGCCAATCGGGCAAGTGTCCAGTTTTCTCCCGCCCTCTCTGTTTCCCGTCTTTCCATGCACGTAGAAAGCACCCCCCTCGCTGCAAGACATCCGCTTGCCCAGCCAGCCGGGTTGCCCGCCTGCCCGCTCACTCCCACCGCCCCGCCCAAGGACACGCTGGGCTGCATGTCCACCAGCCTGAAGGCGGACCAGGACCTCGCGGCCAACGGCGTGCGGGTGTACCGCAAGACGGTGGACAGCCCCGCGCGCCAGCAGGTGGAAACCGCCGCGAGCGGGCGCGGCGTGCTGGTGGGCATTTCGCTGCGCGACGGCCACCGCCGGCGCATCCTGCATGAGCACCATGCCGCGGTGCACGACTTTGCCAAGGGCACCATCTACATCCGCGACTTCTGCGACCGCTACCGCGCGGACATGCACAGCGGCTTCGACTTCGTGCTGCTCGAGATCTCGCACCCGGCGCTGGAGCGCGCCATCGACGACAAGCCGGGCCCGCGCGCAGGCGGCCTCGCGGCGGTCACGGCCGTGCGGGACGAGGTGCTCGCCCATCTCGCGCTCGCGCTGGCGCCCGCGCTCGAACACCCCGCGCAGGCCAGCCTGCTGTTCGTCGACCAGGTCTGCCTCGCCATGACCAGCCACCTGGTCGATGCGCACGGCCACGCGCCGCCGGCCGCCGAGCCCCGCACCCAGCGGGTGCTTTCGCGCTCGCACGAGGCACGCGCCAAGGAGATGCTGCGCGACAAGATCGACGGCACCATCTCCATCGCCGAGATTGCGGACGCCTGCAACCTGTCGCGCAGCTACTTCATCCACGCCTTCCGCGAAACCACCGGCCAGACGCCGCACCAGTGGCTGATCGCGCAGCGGCTGGAGCGCGCGCAGGCGCTGCTGATGGACTTCGAGCGCCCGCTGGCGGACGTGGCCGCGGCCTGCGGCTTCGCGGACCAGAGCCACTTCACGCGCGTCTTTTCGCAGTACACGGGCACGCCGCCGGGCACTTGGAGGCGCAAGATGCGGGTCGAGCGATAGACGGCCTTTCTTCCCACCCACCCACACTCTCACCCTGCGAGGCTTTGATGAGCGCACTGCCCCACGCGAACCCCCTTCTCGTGCCCGACCGGGCCACCGAGCACATCCTCGGGCCCGACTCGGCCCCGGTCACCGTCATCGAGTTCGGCGACTTCGAATGCCCCTCGTGCCGGCAGGCGCACCCGGCCGTGCAGCTGCTGCTGTCGCACTTCGCGCACCAGGTGCGCTTCGTGTTCAGGCACTTTCCGCTGCGCGAGGTGCATCCGCACGCGGAGCTGGCCGCCGAAGCCTCCGAGGCGGCCGGTGCGCAAGGCAAGTTCTGGCCGTACGCCGAGCTGCTGTTCAACCACCAGAGCCATCTGGACGCCAGCCACCTGGACGCCTATGCGAAGCAGCTGGGCCTGGACATGCCGCGCTTCGACAACGAGCTGAAAGACAGCGTGTACCGCCAGCGCGTGCAGGAGCAGATGGAAATCGGGCGCCGGCTGACCGTGCGCGCCACCCCCACCTTCTATGTGAACGGCACCTTCACGGACGTGTCCTTCGGGCTGCAGCAGCTGCGCGACGCAGTGGAACGCGCGCTGAAGTAGCCCGCCGGCTCAGGTCGCCTTCACCGCGTCCACCAGGTACCGCACGAAGGCCTTGCCCGCATCGGGCAGCGGCCGGCCGGCCATGGTCTCGATCTCCAGGTGGCGCTCGTTCATCTCGCGGTCTTTCAGGGGAATGGCCACCAGCGCCTTGCTCTGCAACAGCGTGCGCATCGACAGCGCACCATAGAACGCGATGCTGCCGCCGCCGGCCGCCGCGAAGCTCAGCAGCGCATTCGCATGGTTGCTGGACATGGCCTGCGCATAGCGCAGCCCCTGCCGGGCGCAGCTGGCGTCGAGCAGGCGCCGTATCGAGCTGTCTTCCTGCGGCAGCCCCAGCGGGTAGGCCACCACCTGGCGCAGCGCCAGCTGCCGCTGCGCGGCCAGCGGATGGTCCTTGGCCATCACGGCCAGGATGGGGCTGGGGTGCCGCAGCTCGATCTCGATGCCGGGCTCGGGCGCCGCACTCAGGGTGATGCCCACGTCGGACTCGCCGTCGCGCACCCGCCTGGAAATGTCACCCGGAGAGCACACCTCCAGGTGAAAGCGGATGCCCTCGTGCTTGCACCTGAAGCGCGCGATCAGCGTGGGGATGAAGTCGAACGCGAAGCCCTCGGTGCTCGCCACGCGCACATGCCCGCTGCGCAGGCCGCGCAGGCCGGCGATGTCGTTGGCGACCCGCTCGATGTCGTGCTGCGCCCGCCTGGCATGCGCGGCCAGCAGCTCGCCCGCGGCATTGGGCACCATGCCGCGCGCGTGGCGGTCGAACAGCAGCGTGTCGAGCTCGCGCTCCAGCCGCGCCACCTGCCGGCTCACGGCCGAAGGCGCGACATTGAGCCTGAGCGCGGCGTCCTTCACGGAGCCGGTTTTCACCACCTCTAGAAAGTAGCGCACGGCGGTTTCCTGCAAGGCGCGAAGCGACATGAACTCTCCTGTGTGCAGGGCCCGCAGCGACCCGTGTCGATTGCCGATTCGGCAACGCAAGATTCTAAACATTGCGCTTGTGGCAGCTGCCTGCGACTCCTAGGATGGCCTTGCCCTTCCCTCGATTCCCAGGAGTTAAACGATGAACCGTCTCCCGCTCATGGCTGGCATGGCACTGTTGTGCGGCCTTGAACTCGGCGCCCTGCCGCTGACCGCCGCCGCCGCCGAGACGGCCTTTCCCACGCGCCCGATCACGCTGGTCATTCCGTTTCCGCCCGGGGGCGCGACCGACGTCAACGGCCGCGTCATCGCGCAGCGGCTCGGCAAGGAGCTGGGCCAGCCCGTGGTCATCGAGAACCGCGCCGGCGCGGGCACCGTGATCGGCGCGAGCTACGTGTCGAAGGCGGCACCCGACGGCTACACGCTGCTGGTCAGCTCGGGCACCACCTTCACCGTGAACCCCGCCATCCGCCCCAACCTGCCGTACGACCCGGTGAAGGGCTTCGAGCCGATCGGCATCGCCGGGCGCACCGGCCTGATCCTGCTGGCCAACAGCGACGTGCCGGTCAAGACCGTGCAGCAGTTCGTCGACTACGTGAAGGCCTCGCCCGGCAAGTACTCATACGGCTCCTTCGGCACCGGCACCACCGCGCAGTTCGCCGGCGAAAGCGTGCTGCATGCCGCCGGCCTGAAGATGACGCATGTGCCCTACAAGGGCAGCGCCCCGGCCATGACCGACCTGATGGGCGGGCAGATTCCGTTCAGCATCGACACCGTGAGCGCGGCGATTCCGCAGCTCAAGAGCGGCAAGATCAAGGCCATTGCGCTCACCACCGCCAAGCGCTCCGCGCTGCTGCCCAACGTGCCCACCATGGCCGAGAGCGGCTACCCCGGCATCGACATGGACACCTGGCTGGCGCTGGTGGCCCCCAAGGGCCTGCCCGCCGACGTGAAGGCAAAGCTCGAGAAGGCGCTGGCCGTGACCATTGCCGACCCCGACACGCGCGCCAAGCTGCTGGCCCAGGGCCTGGAGCCGGCCTACAGCAACGCCGCCGCGACGAGCGAGCTCATCAACCGCGAGCTGCCGGTGATGCGCGCCGTGGCGGCGCGCGCGAACATCACGGCCGACTGATGAACCCGACGAACACATCGCACGGCTCAGGCGCAGCGGGCACCGAGCTCGTCGAAAAATCCGCCGTCGAGTTGCGCCGCCTGATCGGCACCAAGCAGGTCTCGCCCGTCGAACTGCTGGAGGCCTGCATCGCGCGCATCGAGCGCGTGAACCCCTTCGTCAACGCGGTCACCGCCACCTGCTTCGAGCGTGCGCGCACCGAAGCCGCTGCCGCGGAAAGCGCCGTCATGCGCGGCGACACGCTCGGCCTGCTGCACGGCCTGCCGCTGGGCGTGAAGGACCTGGAACCCACCGAGGGCCTGCTCACGACCTGGGGCTCGGCCATCTACCGCGACCACGTGCCGACCGAAGACATCGAGCTCGTGGCACGCCTGCGCCGCGCGGGCGCCATCGTGGCGGGCAAGACCAACGTGCCCGAGATGGGCGCCGGCGCCAACTCGCGCAACGAGGTGTGGGGCGCCACCGGCAACCCCTTCGACCCGAACCTCAACGCTGGCGGGTCGTCCGGCGGCTCGGCGGCCGCGCTGGCGTGCGACATGCTGCCGGTGTGCACCGGCTCGGACACCGGCGGGTCGCTGCGCATTCCGGCGGCCAAGTGCGGCGTGGTGGGCTTTCGGCCCTCGCCCGGGGTCGTGCCCAGCGTGCGCAAGCCGCTGGGCTGGACGCCCATCTCGGTGGTCGGCCCCATGGGCCGCACCGTGGACGATGCCTGCCTGCAACTGGCCGCGTCCGCCGGCATGCACGCCGGCGACCCGCTCACCTATCCGCTGGACCCGCTGTCCTTCCTGGCGCCGGCGCACGTCGACCTGGCCACCCTGCGCGTGGCATGGACCGAAGACTTCGGCACCTGCGCCGTGGACGACGGCATCCGCGCCGCCTTCCGCCAGAAGATCGAGGCCATGCGGCACCTGTTCCGCCGCTGCGACAAGGTCGAGTTCGACCTGGGCGAGGCGCACCGCTGCTTCGACGTGCTGCGCGCCGAGGCCTTCGTGGCCGGCATGCACGCGGCCTACGAGCGCGACCCCGACAGCCTGGGCGCGAACCCGCGCGCCAACTACGAGATGGGCGCGCGCATGAGCCTGCTCGACAGCGCCTGGGCGCAGGCCGAGCAGACGCGCCTGCTCAAGCGCTTCCAGGCCACCTTCGCCGACTACGACCTGGTGCTGTCGCCCACCACGCCGGTCACGCCCTTTCCCTGGACGCAGCCGTACGCCAGCCACATCAACGGCGAGCCGCAGGCCAACTACTACCGCTGGCTGGCGCTGACCTATGTGGTCACGCTGACCACGCACCCCGCCATTTCGCTGCCCTGCGGGCTCGACCATGCGGGCATGCCGTTCGGGCTGCAGGTGGTGGGCGGCTTCAGGGCGGACCACCAGGTGCTGGGCGCGGCGCGGGCCATGGAAGCGGCCTTCTCGGCGCATGCGCAGTTGCGCCGTCCAAGGCCCGACCTGTCGGCGTTGCGCGCGGCCGAGCCTGCGCTGACGTCGATCGTCAAGACACCGCCGATCTGCCAGGGTGCTGGCACGGCGACGGCCGCCGTCTCAGCCGTTTGAAGGCCGTCTGAACGCCGTCTGAAGGCCGTCCGAAGGCCGGCCATTCAGCGCAGCAGGTGCGTCGCCACGTCCTCGCCCAAGGCCGCATCCACCAGATGGAAGTGCGCCACCTGCCGCCGCTGGATGCTCTCGGGCACGCCGTCCATCGACGCCGCGATGTTGGCGGCCAGGCGCTGCCGCTCGCCGTCGTCCATGCGCCGGTACAGCGCGGCCGCCTGCGCGTAGTCGCCCAGCCCCTGCCGGTCGTCGAAGCGCGCGGCATCGCCGCTCAGCGACAGCGCGGGCTCCGCCAGCCGGCGGTCGGGGCGCGGGCCGCCGAAGGAGTTTGGCTCGTAGTAGGCGTCGGTGCGCGCCGGCACGTCCATGCGCATGGCGCCGTCGGCGTGGTAGGTGTGCACCTCGGACCTCGGCCGGTTCACCGGCAGCGCCGCGTGGTGCGTGCCCACGCGGTAGCGCTGCGCGTCGGCATAGGCCAGCAGACGTCCCTGCAGCAGCTTGTCGGGCGAGATGCAGATGCCCGGCACCAGGTGCGCCGGGTCGAAGGTGGCCTGCTCCACCTGCGCGAAGTAGTTGTCGGGGTTGGCGTCCAGCGTGAGCAGGCCGAGCTCGACCAGCGGAAACGCGTCCTGCGGCCACACCTTGGTGGGGTCGAAGGGGTTGAAGGGCAGGCTCTGCGCCTGCGCCTCGCTCATCAGCTGCACGTGCAGCGCCCAGCGCGGATGCTCGCCGCGCTCGATGGCCTCGAACAGGTCGCGCTGCGCGCTCTCGCGGTCGTCGGCGATGGCTTCGCGCGCCTGCGCGTTGGTCAGGTGGCGAATGCCCTGCTGCGTCTTCAGGTGGAACTTGACCCAGGTGCGCTCGTTGGCCGCGCTGATCAGCCCGAAGGCGTGCGCGCCGTAGCCGTGCATGTGGCGGTAGCTCAGCGGCAGGCCGCGGTCGGAGAACAGCATGACGATCTGGTGCATGCTTTCCGGGGAGAGCGACCAGAAGTCCCAGATGGCGGTGGGCGAGCGCAGGTGGCTGACGGGGTGGCGCTTCAGCGCGCGCACCAGGTCGGGAAACTTCTGCGGGTCGCGGATGCAGGCCACCGGCAGGTGGCTGCCGACCAAGTCCCAGTTGCCTTCCTGCGTGTAGGCCTTCAACGCAAAACCGCGCATGTCGCGCTCCGCATCCGCGCTGCCGCGCTCGCCCGTGAGGCCCGAGAAGCGCACCAGCACCGGCGTGTGCTGGCCCGGCTGCAACACGCTCGCACGGGTGTGGCGCGCAATGTCCCCGGTGATGCGCAGCGTGCCGAAGGCGGCCGCGCCCTTGGCGTGCAGCACCCGCTCGGGAATGCGCTCGCGCGCCAGGTAGGCGAGCTTCTCGGCCATCTGGTAGTCCTGCAGCAGGATCGGCCCGCGCGGACCCGCGGTGATCGAGTGTTGGCTGTTCGCCACGGGCGCGCCGCCGGTGGTGGTCAGGGTGGGCGGCCTGCTGCTTTCGGGGGGCATGGGATGGGCTTGGGTCGGTGGCTCGGGGCAGATGCCCGTGGCGATGTGTACCCCGGGGCGGCCGGCGCGTCTTGAAGAAGAGTCGCGCGGGTTGAATGCCGTGGCCGGGGCGCTTCTCAGCAAGGCAGGGCAAGCCATGCGAGCAGCATCTCGCGCGCGGCCATCGCCCGGTCAGCATGCGGTAAGCATCCGCAAACTAATTTCGAGTGCGGCCGTCTGCGTCGCAGTGCCACCTTTTGTGCTTTTCGCGGACCGCCATCAAGATCATGAGTCGTCGTTTGCCCAGTGCCGGGAAGAAGGCAGCCTCTCGCAACCGTCGCGCTGCATCCCTTAGGCAAAACGTCGTGGCCGCTGCCTGCGGCACCGTGACCTGGGCCATGCTTGGAGTGGGCGTCCTCGCCAGCGCGCCGGCGGTCTCCCATGCCATGTCGGCGGAGGACCTGTTCCAACGCGCGTCACCATCGATCTGGGTCATCAGCACGCTCGATCCTCAAGGCAAGCCGCTCAGCACTGGGACCGGCGTCGTGATCGAACGAGGAAGGCTTGTCACGAACTGCCACGTACTCGCGAAAGCCGGGGCGATCATGGTGAAACACGAGAACGTGACGTTCCAGGCGCAACTCGAATATCCCGACACGGAACGCGACCTGTGTTCGGTCAAGGTCGACAATTTCACGGCGCCTGCCGTCACGACGGCGTCCGTGGCCACGCTGAGAGTGGGGCAGAAGATCTACACAATCGGCACCCCGCGCCTGCTCGAGCAAACCATGAGCGACGGCCTGGTCTCCTCCCTGCGGCGAAACAGCAGCGGAGCCATCGAGTACATCCAGATCTCCGCACCGATTTCGCCCGGCTCGAGCGGCGGCGGCTTGTTCGATGAACAAGGCCGACTGGTGGGAATCACGACCTCGGGCATCACAGGCACGGCTCAGAATCTCAACTTCGCACGACCGGCCGATTGGATTTTCGACCTGCCCGAGCGGGGCCGCCTCGCCTTGGCGGCGTACAACAAGCCGTCAAGCACGCCCCCGGTGGTGCAGCAAGGCCCGGCGCGTCCCGACGTGCCAGGTTCACCCAGGTTGCACCTGGAGATGCCGATGCTGCTCGGCAAGACCTGGGCGTATCGGCATCCGCGCGATCCAGCGACCTTCGGCACCGTCGAGTTGACGTTTTCAGCCGGCCGCATCTTTGCAAGGAACGCCATGTCGACCGCATGGGGCTCCTGGGAGGTGCGAGACGACACCATGTGCGCGACGTTCAACGTGCCCGGCTGGAGTCGTATCTGCTACTACACCGTGAAGGATGGGGAGGACGTTCAGCTGGTCAACGCTGCGAGCGGAGAGCGAACCAAGCTGAATGTGCGGTAGAGCGAGCCCTTTCGTTTGCGCGCGCGACGCCGCAAATGTGCAAAGCGCAAGCCAACACGACAAGACCGCACCGGCGCCATGGCGCACCATTCACACTGCGCGCTGCGAACTTGCGCGTCGCCCTCACGTGAAGGTCTTCCATGAAACCCACCCTGCCCCAACTCATGAGCCTCAACGGCGGCTTCGTCGACACCGCGGGCTTCCTGGCGCTGCACGGCCTGTTCACCGCGCACGTGACGGGCAACTTCGTGACCATCGGTGCGGCGCTGGTGCACGGCACCTCGGGCGCGCTGACCAAGCTGCTGGCGCTGCCGGTGTTCTGCGTGGTGGTGATGCTCGCGCGCTGGCTGAGCTACGGCCTGCCCGGGTTCGGCCTGCCGGTGCTGCGCACGATGCTGATCCTGAAGGCCGCGCTGCTGCTGGCCGGCGGCATCCTCGCCATCCACTACGGCCCGTTCGCCGACGGCGACAGCGCCACCGCGATGCTCACGGGCCTGGTGCTGGTGTCGGCCATGGCCATCCAGAACGCGGTGCACCGCATCCACCTGGGCAGCGCGCCGCCGACCACCCTGATGACCGGCACCACCACGCAGGTGATGGTCGACCTGGCCGACCTGCTGCGGGGCGTACAGGCGCCCGAAGAAGCCGCCGCCGCACGCACGCGCATGCGACGCATGGCGCTGGCCGTGGCCTGGTTCGCCGCCGGCTGCGCGGCGGCGGCGCTGATCTACGCGCGATGGAACATGTGGTGCTTTGCGGTGCCGCCCGTGCTGGCCGCGCTGTCGGTGGTGCTCCAGCGCAGCACGCATGAAGGCGACCCCACCGCGCCACCGGCGGCGCCTGCACTCAAGGCCTCACCCGGTCACTTGTAGAGCCAGCGCGCCATCAGGCGCGTGTACCTCGGCATGACGACATACACCATCAGCCCGACGATGGCCGCCGATGCAATCAGGTGTTCGACCCAGTAGTTCGACACCACCGGCACTTGCGCCAGCAGCCGGTGAAACACCGCCGGCACCGCCACGGTCAACGGGTAGATCACCGACAGCGTCAGCAGGAACTGCTTGTAGCGCTTGGCCGGCGGTTGCCCGGCGGACGGGTGAAACCAGAACTCGAGGCCGGTGCGCGTTTCGACCTTCTCGTCGGCGTCGAGCAACGGAGCCACCTCTTCGACCAATTCCCGGCGCGCCCCGGAGGCGAACCAGTCCTGCGCATGCGCGAGCGAATCGAAGCGGATGGTGATGGTGTACTGCAGGCCGCCGGCCGCCGGGTGAATGACGTTCACGCCGCGGTGCCCCGGAAAGCGTGCGGCGATAGGCACCACCTTCTTCAGCCATTGCTCGTAGGCGGCCACGGCCTCGCGCCTGACCGTCTGCTGGATCACGGCGGTGACGGTTTCGGCGCCGGGCAGCGCGCGCCCGGCAATCTGGTCCAGCGTGGCGGTGCGCAGCTCGGGGTGGCGGTCGTCGGCGGTCATGCGCGCGCTCCTTGTCAAAGGCCGAGCAGTGTGCGGCCCTCGCCGGCCAACAGGTCGTGCGTCTCGGGGTGCGCACGCATGTAGGCGGCGAACACCGGGCACTGCGGAATCACGTGCAGCCCGCGCTCGCGCGCCGAGGCCAGGCCCGCGAGCACCAGCTGCTTCGCAATGCCCTGCCCTTGCAGCGCCTCGGGCACCAGCGTGTGGATGAAGGTGATGACGTCGCCGTCCAGCGAATAGATGGCAACCGCGCGTTCGCCCTGCGACGCGTATTCGAAGCGGTGCTTCGCGGGGTTGTCCTGAACCGAAGAGGGCGTGGAAGAAGTGGTCATGAAGGGTTCTCGATAGGGGCGCTTCAATGCAGATGCGGCAGTTGCCGCGCGGCCTGAGGCGCTGTGGTTCCGGTGTCGGCATTGTTTCCGAACCGGTGCACCAGATGGGCGCAGATGGCCAGGGCCAGGTGTTGCTGCACGGCCGAGCCTTCGGGCTCGCGCCGCTCGAACAGGGCCAGCACGGCCGCGCCCAGGTTGCACATCACCGGATCGACCAGGCCCGGCGCGCAGGCCAGGCCGCTCACGCGCGCCAGGCCCGCCGCGTCGGCCACGCCGCGCACCAGCGCGCGCGGCACATAGAACTGCAGCGCGTCCAGCGGCGTGCCCAGGTAGCTCGCCACCTCGTCGCGCAGGTCGACGATGCTGATCGCGCCGGGCGCATAGCCGCGCACCACCGAAGGCCGCCCGCGCACCCAGAGTTCGTGGTGCGCCACACCGACGAGGTGCAGCGTGACCGCGAAAGCGTCTTCGGGCGGAATCTCCTGCTTCATGCCCAGCTGGTCGGGCAGGCAGGTGATGCGCGTGGCGACGAACGGCGCCGCGGATGCCGTCGGCAACATGACGAGCGCGGGCGCGCACGGCACTTCGAAGTACCGTCCCAGCAGGTCGCCGTAAGCGCCTGTCGCGTGCATCGGGGAAGACGGCCGCCTCGGATCTTCTCAGCCCTGGCGCACCGACTCGAACAGGAACCAGGTGCGCCGCTCGGCCTCGTCGATCCAGTTCTCCAGCACGCTGGCGGTGGCCACGTCGCCGTACTCGTCGCACACCGTGTGCGTGGCGCGCATGAAACCGGCCAGGCGCTGGTTGTCCTCGCGCAGCTCGGCCAGCATGCCGATGGGGGTCACGAAGTCGGCGTCGTTGTCGGACAGGCGCTGCAGCCGCGCGGCATGGCCGGTGGAGCGCAGCGTGGTGCCGCCCACCTTGCGCACGCGCTCGGCAATGGGGTCGACCGTGGCGAAGATCTGGTCGGCCTGTTCGTCGAGCAGCAGGTGGTAGTCGCGAAACGACGGGCCCGACATGTGCCAGTGGAAGTTCTTGGTCTTGAAGTACAGCGCGAACACATCGGCCAGCAGCACGTTGAGCGCCGCGGAAATGTCGCGCGTGGCATCGGCGCCGAGGTCGCTGGGCGTGTGCAGCGACGCGGTGCGGCGTGCCTTGGTGCTGCCGGCCAGTGCCTTGACGGACCTGGCGGTCTTGACGGGTTTGGAGGTGGCCATGAGGTTGTTCCTTGGAGTTCCTGGGGTTTCAGAGAGAAAGAAAGTGATGCACCACGGGCTTCCCCGGCCCGATGTGGAAGCGCACGGCCTCGCCCTGCAGGTCGGCGTCGGCATGCGACACGCGGTGGTGCTGGCGCAGGTGCTCGGCCCACGACTCCACGAGGAACCACTCCATCACGCGCTCGGCGTCGCCGGTGTGCTCGGTCACGCCCCAGGCGTAGGCGCCGTCGCGGCGGCGCTCCAGCGACAGGCGCTTCATGGCGTCGAGGAACGCCGGGCGGTCTTCCTTGCGGATGCGGTACTCGACCTGCACCATCACCGGGCCGCGGTCGTGCGCGATGGGTTCGGCCACCAGCGGCTCGGGCCAGTGGTTGGAGGCCTGCAGGTCCGACTCGCCCGTGGGCAACCGTGCGCGATGGAACAGCAGCGCCACGATGACAAGGCCGACGGCGCCGGCCACCAGCGTAGAGGGCACGCCGATTTCCTGCGCAACGAGGCCCCAGCCCAGGCTGCCGGCCGCCATGGCGCCGTTGAACACGGTGAGATACACCGCCAGCCCGCGCCCGCGCACCCAGTTCGGCAGGATGGCCTGCGCCACGCCGTTGAGCGTGGTCAGCGCAATGATCCAGCCCAGGCCCAGCAGCAACAGCAGCAGCACGGCCAGCCACTTGGGCGGCGCGAACACCAGCGCGGCCATCACGGCGGCGGTGATCACCGAGGCCAGCAGCACCAGCCCGTCGGCGTCCAGCCGCGCGCGCAGCCGCGGCATGACAAGCGCACCGGCGATGGCGCCCGCGCCCACCGCGCCCAGCAGCACACCGTAGAAACCGGCCGTGCCGCCCAGCATCTGGCGCGCCACCAACGGCAGCAGCGCCCACACCGAACTGGCGAACAGGAAGAACACGGCCGCGCGCAGCATCACGCGGTGCAGCTCCTTGCTGGCGCGCGTGTAGCGCAGGCCGGCGCGGAAGGCGCCCAGGAAGTTCTCCGACAGGCCGCTGTCCACCGCGGCCGGGCGCTTCCACCACAGCAGCGCCGCGATGACGAACACATAGCTCAGCACGTCGGCGCCATAGGTCATGGCCGCGCCGAAGCTCGCCAGAATCAGCCCGCCCGCGGCCGGGCCGATGGAGCGCGCGATGTTGATGCCCAGCGAGTTCAGCGCCACGGCGCTCTTCAGGTCGGACCTGGGCACCAGCTCGGGCACGATCGACTGCCAGGTCGGCCCCATCAGCGCCGCGCCGATGCCGCCGACGAAGGTCAGCCCGATCAGGTATTCGACGGTGAGCGCGCCGGTGTGCGACAGCACGAGCAGCGTGCCGCTGACACTGGCCAGCACCAGTTGCACGAAGATCAGGAAGCGCCGGCGGTCGAGGATGTCCGACAGCACGCCCGCCGGAATGGCGAGCAGAAAGATCGGCAGCGTGGCCGCCGTCTGAATCAGCGCCACGGCCGTGGGGCTGGCCGACAGGTCGGTCACCAGCCACGAGCTGGCCACGTCGCGCATGAAGCTGCCGATGTTGCCCAGCACGGTGGCGGCCCACAGCACGGCGAAGACCGGCTGGCGCAGCGGCGCGAAGCTGCCGCCGGCCTTTTCGGCCTTTTCGGCCTTTTCGGCCTTTTCGGCTTTTTTGGTCTTTGCGGTCGTGGCGGCCTCAGCCATGCGCGCGCCCCTTCAGGTCGTGCCAGGCCACCAGCACGAAGCCGCCGACCAGCCCGAGGTGCTCGAAAAACGAGTTCGCGGCCATGAAGCGCTCCTGCCCCACCGGCATCTGCCAGAAGCGCAGCGCCACGAAGGTGGCGAACAGCGTGAACGCGCCCAGCGCCAGGGCGCCCAGCCAGCGGTGGAAGCCCGTGAGGATGAGCACCGAGGCGCCCAGCTCCAGCACGATCACCGCCGCCGCCATGGGCGCCGCGGGCGACACGCCGAAGTGGTTCATCTCGGCGATGGCCGAGGTGAAGTCCAGCGCCTTGTTCAGGCCGCCCTGCAGGTAGGCGGCGCACAGCAGCAGCAAGGCGATCCAGCGCAGCGCGGGAGCGGTCACGAAAGAGGGGACCCAGCGCATGTTCATACCGCCCAGCAGGCGCAACCCAGCGCGCCCCAGAAGCTCTTCAGGTCCGCAATGGGCAGCTTGCTGCTCCAGGCCGTAGCGTGCTGGTGGCCGTGCACGTTGCAGTCGTTCGCGCAGGCGCAGGCCGCTGCCGCGTTGCGCAACACCTTCTGCAGCGGCGCACCTTCCTTCGTGTCGGCCCAGCCGCCGTAGCCGCCGAAGGTGCGCGCGGGCGACCAGTCGGGCATGGCCGCGGGCGGCGTGCCTTCGTCCAGCGGCGCGAACGGGCCGGCGCCGTAGACCACCTTGCCGCCGACCATCGTCAGCAGCGCGGTGGTGTCGGCGATGTCCGATTCGGCGCAGCCGAAGAAGTCGCGGTCGGGCACCATCAGGTCGGCCAGCTGGCCGGCCTCGATGCGGCCCTTCTTGCCGACCTCGTTGGAGAACCAGGTCACCTTCTCAGTCCACATGCGCAGCGCGGTCTCGCGGTCCACGCAGTTGCGCTGCGGGTACAGCTGCATGCCGCCCACGGTGCGCCCCGTGACCAGCCACGACAGCGACACCCACGGGTTGTACGA
Organism: Variovorax pasteuri; assembly: GCF_051216435.1. Classification (NCBI taxonomy): domain Bacteria; kingdom Pseudomonadati; phylum Pseudomonadota; class Betaproteobacteria; order Burkholderiales; family Comamonadaceae; genus Variovorax; species Variovorax pasteuri. The sequence continues at coordinate 307,759 of NZ_JBPJZS010000004.1, read as the reverse complement.
GGCCACGCGCGTGGCGTCGGTGCCGGCGGACACGTTCACGCCCTTCTCCAGCATGCGCTTCACAGGCGGCGTGGCCTCGGCCGCACCGGCGCCGTAGCGCTCCACGAAGTACTCGCCCTGGTAGGCCATGCGGTGCTGCACGGCAATGCCGCCGCCCAGCGCCGCGATGCGGTCGATCGACTTCTCCGAAATGGTTTCGCAATGGTCGAAGAACCAGTTCAGGCCGGCCAGCGGCGTGTCCTGGTTGACCTTCTCGAACACGTCGAGCGCGCGCTCGATGGTCTCGTCGTACGTGGCATGCAGGCGCCAGGGCCAGCGGTTCTGCGCCAGCACGCGCACCACCTCTTCGAGCTCGCCTTCCATCTCGGGCGCCATGTCGGGGCGCGGCTGGCGAAAGTCTTCGAAGTCGGCGGCCGAGAACACGAGCATTTCGCCCGCGCCGTTGTGGCGGAAGTAGTCGTCGCCCTGCTTGTATCTGGAGGTGGCGGTCCAGTTCAGGAAGTCCTGCTTTTCCTGCTTGGGCTTCTGCGTGAACAGGTTGTAGGCCAAGCGAATGGTCAGCTGGCCGGCGTCGGCCAGCTGCTGGATCACCTGGTAGTCCTCGGGGTAGTTCTGGAAGCCGCCGCCCGCGTCGATGGCGCCGGTCACGCCCAGGCGGTTCAGGTCGCGCATGAAGTGGCGCGTGGAGTTGACCTGGTAGTCCAGCGGCAGCTTCGGGCCCTTGGCCAGCGTGGCGTAGAGGATGGACGCATTGGGCTTGGCCAGCAGCAGGCCGGTGGGGTTGCCGGCGCCGTCGCGCACGATCTCGCCGCCGGGCGGCGCGGGCGTGTCCCGGGTGTAGCCCACGGCGCGCAGGGCGGCGCCGTTGAGCAGCGCGCGGTCGTACAGGTGCAGGATGAACACCGGCGTGTCGGGCGCCACGGCGTTCAGCTCTTCGATGGTCGGCAGGCGCTTTTCCACGAACTGGTGCTCGGTGAAACCGCCCACCACGCGCACCCACTGCGGCGCGGGCGTGATGGCGACCTGGCGCTTGAGCATGCCCATGGCATCGGCCAGGCTGCGCACGCCGTCCCAGCGCAGCTCGAGGTTGTAGTTCAGCCCGCCGCGAATGATGTGCAGGTGGTTGTCGATCAGACCCGGCAGCACGGTCTTGCCCTGCAGGTCGACCACGCGGGTGGCGCTGCCGGCCAGCGGCAGCACGTCTTCGCCGCGGCCCACGCGCAGGAAGCGGCCGTCCTTGATGGCCACGGCACTGGCCGTGGGGTTGGCGCGGTCCAGCGTGGTGAAGCGGCCGTTGTGCAGGATGAGGTCGGGATGCGATGCATCAGCCATGGCGGGGTTCCTTCGATTCCTTGGCCGCCGTGGCGGCGGTGCATTGCGGCAACTCGCCGAACACGTGGGGCTTGACCTGGTGCTGCAACCACGAGGTCGCGGTGGCCTGCGGCTTGAGCACGCTCTTGATGAGCGGCGGCAACTGCTCGCCGAGCAGGATGCCCAGAAGCCCCACGAGGGCGATGACCGGCGGGGCCGGCGAGCGCACCTGGAACAGTGCGTAGATCACACCGACCAGCAGGCCGAGCGCGAGCGACAGAACATAGGGCTTCATCTTCGTCACCGCCGGGTTCAGCCTTCGTGCGCGCCGAACATGGTCTTGGCGTAGGTCACGCCCAGGCCGTAGGCGCCGCCGAACTTCTTCGCGATGCCGGTGGTCATCTCGTAGGTGTCGGTGCGGGCCCAGTCGCGTTGCAGCTCGAGCAGGTACTGCAGCGAGGTCATGGGCTGCGCGCCGGCCTGCACCATGCGGTCCATCGCGCGGTTGTGCGCCTCGGCCGACACGTCGCCGCAGGCGTCGGCGATCACGAACACCTCGAAGCCCTGGTCGATGGCCGAGAGCGCCGGGCCGACGATGCACACGCCGGTCCACAGGCCCGACAGCACGATGCGCGGCTTGCCGATCTCGTTGATGCGGGCGATGACGGCCGCGTCTTCCCAGGTGTTCATGGAGGTGCGGTCGAGCATCTTCTGGCCCGGAAAGGCGTCGGTGATCTCGCTGAACATCGGGCCCGAGAAGCTCTTCTCGGCCACGGTGGTGAGCACGGTCGGCACGCCGAAGCCGGCGGCCGCGTTGGCCACGAGCGCGGCGTTGTTGCGCAGCGTGATGGCTTCGATCGAGTGCGTGGCGAAGGCCATCTGCGACTGGAAGTCGATCATGACCAGCGTGTGGTCCTTGGGGGTGAGGAGCTTGGCGCCGGCGGTGGGGGTGGCTTTGATGGACATGAGCTGACTCCGTGACGAGGTTGAGGTGAAAGCGAGAAAAAAGTGGGGCGTGGCCCCGTGAAAACCGTTGCTGGCCTCTGGCGTGCATCCTCGTTTCAGCGAGGGTGCATGTCTTGTCGATTAATGAGGCCGTTTGGACATTTGCCGCCGCTCAGAACGCGGGCAGCTCGTTCGGGCGCAGGTCGAACACCAGCACCTCGGCTCCTTCGCCGCGCGCCAGTTCGATCTGCTGCGCGTTGCGCACCCGTGCGCCGTCGCCTTCGGACATGCGCTGCCCGTTGACCTCGACGCTGCCGCGCGCGACGTGCACATAGGCGTTGCGTTCGGGGCCGAAGGCCAGCGAGGCGGTCTCGTTGCCGTCGAACAGGCCTGCGTACACGCGGGCGTCCTGGTGCACCGCGAGCGAGCCGTCGGTGCCGTCCGGCGAAATGATCAGGCGCAGGCGGCCGCGCTTGTCTTCAGGCGCGAAGTGCACCTGCTGGTAGCGCGGTGCCACGCCCTTGGCGCCCGGCACGATCCAGATCTGCAGGAAGTGCAGCGGCTCGGTGGCCGACGAGTTGAACTCGCTGTGGCGCACGCCGGTGCCGGCGCTCATCATCTGCACGTCGCCGGGGCGGATGACCGAGCCCGTGCCCATCGAGTCCTTGTGCTCGAGCGCGCCGTCGAGCACGTACGAGAAGATTTCCATGTCGCGGTGCGGGTGGGTGCCGAAACCGCGGCCGGGCGCGACGCGGTCGTCGTTGATCACCAGCAGGTCGGAGAAGCCTTCCTGCTTCGGGTCGTGGTAATGGCCGAACGAGAAGGTGTGGCGCGACTTGAGCCAGCCGAAGTCTGCGATCCCACGGTCGGCGGCGCTGCGAATGTCCAACATGATTCACTCCTTGGCAGTGTTTGAATTCGATTGAATTCACAATTGGCGTCGAAGGTATTTCCGAGGCATGGGATGAATCTTCGGGCTTCACGCTGGGCCTGTTGGCGAAACCTTTTGCCGTCTATGATCGAATTTTTCGATCATTGATCCGGCCCGGCTTTTTCGAAGGAACCACACGTGCTCAAACTCAGCCTGGAAGCCATCGAGGTGGTCGACGCCATCGACCGCCACGGCTCGTTCGCGGCCGCCGCCGCGCGCCTGAACAAGGTGCCCTCCACCATCTCGTATGCCGTCGGCAAGCTCGAGGAACAGCTGGGCATGCAGCTGTTCGAGCGCAACGGCCCGCGCGTGACGCTCACCGCCGCCGGCAGCGAAATGCTCAAGGAGGGGCGCTGGCTGCTGAGCGCCGCGAGCGACCTGGAATCGCGCATGCGGCAGATCGCCACCGGCTTCGAGTCGGAGCTGCGGCTGGTGCACGACTCGCTCATTCCCACACAGGCGCTTATCGACGACGTGCGCGCCTTCGAAGACCTGCGCTGCGGCACGCGGCTGCGCATCGGCTGCGAGGCGCTCACCGGCAGCTGGGAGGCGCTGCGCGAGGGCCGCGCCGACGTGGTCATCGCCGCGGGCGAAGGGCCCGCCGGCGGCGGCTACCAGGCCGTGATGGTGGGCAGCCTCGACTTCGCCTTCTGCGTCGCGCCCACGCATGCGCTGGCCCGCGCGAGGCACCCGCTGCAGCGCGGCGACCTGCTGGAGCACAACGCCATCGTGGTGAGCGACAGCGCCCGCACGCTGTCGGACCGCACCGTGGGCCTGCTCGCGGGCCAGCCGCGCATCGCGGTGCCCTCCATGCCCGCGAAGATCGCCTGCCAGGTGGCCGGCCTCGGGCACGGCTTCCTGCCGCGCGCCTGCATCGCGGGCGAGCTGGCGCGCGGCACGCTGGTCGAGCTGCAGACCGAGGAGCCCCGCGCGCCCGAGGCGTTCTGGCTGGGCTGGAAGACCGGCGTCATGGGGCAGGCGCTGAAGTGGTGGGTGAAGCAGTTGAACCGGCAGCTGGTGCCGGCGTTGTTGCCGCGGTCGGTGTGAATGCCGGATTTTCTTGCATCGACCAACCCGCCCTGCTAATCTGGTCGTTATGACTAGATTTAATCAACCGGGAAATCCACCACCCAAACGGCCAGCGCCTCCGCCGGGATACTGGTTGCTCCAAGATGCCAAGGCACGCTTCAGCGAGCTGGTGCGGCTGGTTCGCAGCGAGGGGCCGCAGCACGTGACCGTTCACGGTCGCGATGAAGTCGTCGTCATCGCCGCCGAAGAGTTTCGGCGCCTGCAAGGAGCGCAAACAGGCAAAGCCTTGGTGGATGCGCTGCAAGCCTCGCCGCATCGCGACATCGATCTGGTTCTCGCGCCGTCCGAAACCTCTCCGGTTCGGGACGTGCAGTTGTGAAAGGCTGGCTGCTCGATACCAACATCCTGTCCGAGCTGCGGCGTGCTCGACCGGAGCCGAAGGTCGTTGCCTTCATCAGCGCGCAGCCGCTCGACAGCCTGTTCGTAAGTGCGGTCACCTTTGCAGAAATCCGGTTCGGCATCGAACTGATCGAGGACATGCACAAACGCGCGTCCCTCAAAGACTGGCTGAATCTGCAACTGCGTCCGATGTTCGAAAACCGCGTTCTGCCGGTCAGCGAAGACATCATGTTCAAGTGGCGGCTGCTGGTCGAGGAAGGACGCAAATCCGGCCACACCTTTCCGCAGCCTGATCTCATCATTGCCGCTACGGCCCTGCATCACGGGCTGGCCATCGTGTCGCGAGACACCGGTGGATTTGTCAAAACGGGCGCAATGCTCGTCAATCCTTGGCTGGAGCGGTAGATCATTTCTTACTCGCGCCGCGCCGACTTCCTGCGCGCCAGTTCCGCCGCCTGCGCGCCGATCAGCCGGGCCCTCTCGCGCATCTGTGCGACGACGCTCTCGACCCGCGCATCGGGCAGCCGCTCGGTGATGGTGGCGATCGCCAGTCCGGCGACGGTGCGGCCGTCGGCCAGGCAGACCGGCACCGCGACCGCGCGCGAACCCGGCACCACGCCGACCGGGGCGTAGGCATAGCCCTGCGCGCGGGTGCGCACCGCGCGCGCCAGCAGGTCGGCCGGGTCCACATGCAGGGCCGCGAGCCGCCGCGCGTTGCGCCGCACCACATCCGCCGCCTCGTCGGCCGGCAGCGACGCCAGCAGCACGAGGCCGCTCACGCCCACGCCCAGCGGGCGCCGCGCGCCGATCTCGATCGACAGCACCTTCACCGGAAAGCTGCCGGGCCGCCGGTCGATGCACACCGAGTCGGTGCCGTTGCGGATGGTGAGGAAGGCCGTGTCGCCCAGGCTCTCGCTCAGGTGGCGCAGGTGCGGCTCGGCAATGGCCTGGATGGGGAAGCGGCTCGCGCGCGCCAGGCCGAGCAGCGAGACCTCGCCGCCGACCAGGTAGCGTCGGGTGGACGCGTCCTGCTCCACCGCGCCTTCTTCCACCAGCACGCGCAGCAGCCGGTGCACCGTGGGCCGGTTCAGGCCGGTGTGGCTCACCACGTCGGTCAGGCGCACGCCGCGCTCCTGGCCGGTGGCCAGCACGCGCAGCACGGCGAGCGCGCGGCGCACGCTCTGCGCGCCGGCGGTGGCGGCGCAGGTGTCCTTATCCGCCGCCGCGGCCATCCATCACCGCCTTGGGCGTCTGCTGCATGCCGCGCAGCGTGACGATCTCGCCGAGCGTCGCGTAGTTCGGCCCGCCGATGCGGCACACGGGGTCGAGCGCGCGCGTGTCGACCTTGCCCTCGCGCATCAGGCCGTCGCGCAGGTGGAAGGCCGTGACTTCGCCGACGAAGAACTCCGCGCCCGTGTCGCCGAAGGCGATCACGCGCTCCAGCCTGCACTCCATGCTCACCGGCGCGTCCGCCAGGCGCGGCACCCGCACCGTGCTGCAGGGCAAGGTGCCCAGGCCGAGCAGTTCGGTCTCGCTCACGTCGGGGGCGTGCTCGGCGCTGCTCTCGTGGATGGCGACCATCTGCGAGGCGTCGCCGATGTTCACGACGAACTCGCCCAGCGCATGGATGTTGGCGCCCGTGTCCTTGCGCCGGCCCGCCTTGCGCCCGATGTTCACGCCCAGCAGCGGCGGCTTGTTCGACACGAAGGTGAAGCAGGAGAACGGGGCGAGATTGACCACGCCGGCTTCCGACACGGTGGTGATCCAGGCGATCGGGCGCGGCACGACGATGCCGCTCATCAGGCGGTAGGTGGCTTCGGGCGAAAGATCGCCGGCATCGAGAAACATGGGAGGGCCTTGTGGGTTGGCTGGGCCTCGATTGTCGGCAGCGCTGCTGCGGCACCGGGCGCCGACTTTTCCAAAACGTCCACGATATGGAACAACCGGAGGATATTGCATTGCAGCATCCGGCGCCGGATTCTTAGAGTGGACGGGTCGCCGATCAAACCGCAGCCAACTTGCGGTGCCGGCGCCGAATTCAGGAGACATGACTTGAAGACACTCATCGCCACCGCCGCCGTGGCCGCATGCACGACCCTGGCCGCACTGCCCGCCATGGCGCAGGCCGATTGGCCCGACAAACCCGTGAAGCTGGTGCTGCCCTACCCGCCGGGCGGCAACGTGGACGGCGCCGCGCGCATCATCAGCGAGCAGCTGCAGGCGGTGTTCAAGCAGCCTTTCATCGTGGACAACCGCCCCGGCGCCGGCGGCATGATCGCGGCGGAGTACGCGGCCAAGGCCGCGCCCGACGGCTACACCTTCTTCATGGGCGCGAACGGGCCGATCCTGTTCTCGCCGACCATCTTCAAGCGCAACGCCTACGACTGGAAGAAGGACTTCGCGCCGGTCAGCTCGGTGTCGTTCACGCCGCTGGTGCTGCAGGTGCATCCGTCCACGCCCTACAAGACCGTGGCCGACCTCGTGGCCGAAGGCAAGAAGCCCGGCAACACGCTGACCATGGCCTCGCCCGGCGCGGGCACGCAGAACCACCTGGTCAGCGAGTACCTGCAGCGCGAAAGCGGCGCGCACTGGACCACGGTGCACTACAAGGGCAACGCACCCGCCACCACCGACCTGCTGGGCGGCCAGGTGCAGTTCAACTTCGACCAGATCTCCGTGGCCGGGCCCTTCATCCAGCAAGGCCGCACGCGCGCGCTCGCGGTCACCTCGCCCAAGCGGCTGCCGCAGCTGCCCGACGTGCCGACGCTGCAGGAGGCCGGCTTCAAGGACTTCAGCACCGAGACCTTCACCGGCATCCTCGCGCCTCGCGCCACGCCCAAGGAAATCGTCACGCGCCTGTCCGAGGCGCTGCAGAAGATCCTTGCCGACAAGGCCGTGCAGGCCCGCTTTCAGACGCTGGGCTCCGAGGCCCGCGGCAGCACCCCCGCGCAGTTCACCCAGTTCCTGACCAAAGAAGACGCACGGTGGATGCCGGTCATCAAGCAAGCCAACATTTCCGCCGAATGAGCACCCCGACCACCCCCCTGCTGGGGCGCGCCGCGCCCGCCGCGCGCACCAGCGTCTACATCGACGGCTTCGGCCACAAGAACCCCATTCCGGCGGCCTGCCGCATCGGCCCGCTGCTGGAGAGCGGCAGCATCCAGGGCAACGACCCGGCCACGGGCAAGCCTGCAGAGACCATCGAGGCGCAGTGCCGCTTCATGCTCGACAACGTGCGCCGCATCGTGGAAGCGGCGGGCGGCGGCACGCGGGACATCGTGAAGCTCACCGTCTGGATGAAGGACCGCAGCCAGCGCCCCGCGCTCAACGTGCCCTGGCTGGAGATGTTCCCCGACGCCGCCTCGCGGCCCGCGCGCCACGCGATCGTCGCGCCCGAGCTCGACATGGGAAAGCTCGTCGAGTGCAGCTTCACCGCCTGGATCGCCTGACCGGCGCCCCACACGAACGCACACACACAACCACCCCGACACCATGCCCGACTACCTCCCCTTCGACCCCCATCCGCGCGCGCCCGCGCCACTGCCGCCGCCGCTGTCGTGCGACAGTCAGTTCCACGTGTTCGGCCCGCGCGAGCAATACCCGGTGCGGCCCAACGCCGCCTATGAAATGCCCAGCGCCACCTGGCAGGTCGCGCAGAAGCTCCATGCCACGCTGGGCATACAGCGCGGCGTGATCGTGCAGGCCACCACCTACGGCGCCGACCACACGGTGGTGCTCGACGCGCTGGAAGGCCTGAACGCCGGCGGCGGCCCGCGCCGCTACATGGCGTGCGCCAACGCCGCCGTGCTCACCGAGCGCGACGACGCCTACCTGCACAGGCTGCACGACGCCGGCGTGCGCGGCGCGCGCTTCACCCGCGGCGGCCTGGGCATCAGCCTGAGCGCGGCAGAACAGGCGCGCGCCTTCGCGCGCGTCAAGGAGCTGGGCTGGTACGTGAAGGTGCAGCCCGAACCCCAAGGCATCGCCGAGCAGCTCGCGGCCTTCGAGTCGCTCGACGTGCCGGTGCTGCTGGACCACATGGGCCGCGCCGACCCGTCGCGCGGCGACGCCGACGCGAGCCTCGCGCGCATGCTCGCGCTGTTCGAACGCGGCAACTTCTGGGTGATGCTGTCGCTGTCCGAAAAAATCTCGAAGACCGGCGCGCCGTGGGACGACGTGGTGCCGCTGGCGCAGCGGCTGATCGCGGCCGCGCCCGAGCGCTGCGTGTGGGGCAGCGACTGGCCGCACCCCATCTCCGTGAAGCAGCCGCCCAACGAGGGCGCGCTGCTCGAGCTGCTCTACCGCTTCGCGCCCGACGCCGCCGTGCGCCAGAAGATTCTTGTCGACAACCCCGCCCGCTTCTTTGGATTCGAGACCGCATGAAACTCATCAGCTACCTGCACGGCGGGGCCTCGCACTGGGGCTGCGTCACCGACAACGGCATCGGCGCCGTCGACCTGGGGCGGCGCCTGCCCGCCTTCGCCTCGGTGTCCGCGCTGCTGGAAGGCGGCGAGGCCGCGCTGGCCCAGGCCCGCCAAGCGGCCGAGGGCGCCGCGCCAGACCATGCGCTGGCCGACGTTCGCTTCGAGTTGCCCATCGCGCGGCCGCGCCGCGTGTTCTGCATCGGCGTGAACTACGCGCACCGCAACGCCGAGTACAAGGACGGCAGCGACCTGCCCAAGTACCCGAGCATCTTCATGCGCGTGGCCGAATCGTTCGTGGGGCACGCCGAGCCGCTGCAGCAGCCGCTCGAATCGACGCAGCTCGACTACGAAGGCGAGATCGCCATCGTCATCGGCCGGCGCGCGCGCCGCGTGAAGGGCGACGAGGCGCTCGCCTGCATCGCCGGCCTCACATGCATGAACGAGGGCACGATCCGCGACTGGGTGCATCACGCCAAGTTCAACGTGACGCAGGGCAAGAACTTCAATGCGTCCGGTGCCATCGGGCCGTGGATCGTCACGGCCGACGAGTTCCCGCAGGGCTACGGCAATCTGCGCGTGCGCACGCGCGTCAACGGCGAGCCGCGCCAGGACGACACCACCGCGCACCTGATGTTCGACTTTGCGTACCTCATCGGCTACCTGTCGACCTTCACCACGCTGGAGCCCGGCGACATCATCGCCACGGGCACGCCGACCGGCGCCGGCATCCGCTTCGAACCGCCCCGGTTCCTGCAGCCGGGCGACGTGGTCGAGGTCGAGGTCGACGGCGTGGGCGTGCTGCGCAACGTGGTGCGCGCTGAAGAGGCCACCGCATGAGCCTCGACGCCAGCACCCTCTCGCAGGCCGCCGAGCGGCTGGAACAGGCGCAGCACACGCGCGTGGCATGCCGCCAGTTCTCGCTGGACTACCCGGACATGACCATCGACGACGCCTACGCGATCCAGCATGCCTGGATGCAGCTCAAGCTGCGCAACGGCCGCACGGTGAAGGGCCACAAGATCGGCCTCACGTCCAAGGCGATGCAGCGCGCGGTGAACATCGCCGAGCCCGACTACGGCACGCTGCTGGACGACATGTTCCACCGCGACGGCGCGGTGATTCCGACCGAGCGCTTCCTGCAGCTGAAGATCGAGGCCGAGCTGGCATTCGTGCTGGCCCGGCCGCTGTCGGGACCCGACTGCACGCTGTTCGACGTGCTCGACGCCACGGCCTACGTGACGCCTGCGCTCGAGATCCTCGATGCGCGCATCCAGCGCATCGACCCGGAAACCGGGCGCACGCGCAACGTGTTCGACACCATCTCCGACAACGCGGCCAACGCCGCGCTGGTGCTGGGCGGCCGGCCCTTCAAGCCGGCGCTGGTCGATGCGGACATGCGGCGCATCGGCGCCATCGTGAGCCGCAACGGCGAGGTCGAGGAAACCGGCCTGGCCGCCGGCGTGCTCAACCACCCGGGCTACGGCGTGGCGTGGCTGGCCAACCGGCTGCACCGCTTCGGCGTGACGCTGCAGGCCGGTCAGGTCATTCTGGCGGGCTCGTTCATCCGGCCGATCGAGGTCGCCAAGGGCGACACGGTGGTGGCCGACTACGGCAGCTTCGGCACCGTGTCGTGCCATTTCGGGTGAACGCCATGCCGGTGCCACCCAACCATTTCAAGCGTGCGCTCGCCGCCGGCGTGCCGCAGATCGGCCTGTGGTCGACGCTGCCCGACCCGTATGTGTCCGAGATCGTCGCGGGCGCCGGTTTCGACTGGGTGCTGCTGGACACCGAGCACACGCCGACCGACGTGCCGCACATGCTGCACCAGCTGCAGGCGGTGGGCGCCGCGGCGCCGGCCGACACGGCGCGGCGCACGTCGGCCGTGGTGCGGCCCGACTGGAACGACACGGTGCTCATCAAGCGCTACCTGGACATCGGCGCGCAGAGCCTGCTGCTGCCCTTCGTGCAGAGCGCGGCCGAGGCGCAGGCCGCGGTGCGCGCCACGCGCTATGCCCCGCAAGGCCTGCGCGGCATGGGCGGGTCGATGCGGGCATCGAACTTCGGGCGCATTCGCGACTACGTGAGCAGCGCGCAAGACGAACTCTGCGTGCTGGTGCAGGTGGAAACGCGCGAGGCGCTCGACCATCTCGACGAGATCCTGGCGGTGGACGGCGTGGACGGCGTCTTCATCGGCCCGGCCGACCTCTCGGCGAGCCTGGGGCATCCGGGCGACCCGGGGCACCCCGAGGTCCGCAGCGCCATCGACGACGCGATCCGCCGCATCCGCGCCAGGGGCAAGGCGCCCGGCATCCTGATGCTGGACGAAGCGCGGGCACGCGAATGCCTGGACCTGGGCGCGCTCTTCGTGGCGGTGGCGATGGACCTGCAGATACTGGCGCGCGGCGCCGAAGCGGCGGCAGCGCGGTTCCAGGACCGGAGCAGGTCCGCGCAGGCCGGCCAGATCGCCTACTGATCAGCCCGCGTTCAGCCGCCGCCAGCGCGCCGGCGACGTGCCCACCTGCGCGGAGAACACCCGCGTCAGGTGGCTCTGGTCCGAAAAGCCGCAGGCCGCGGCGATCTCCGCGATCGGCAGGTCGGCCTGGCCCAGCAGGCGGCGCGCCGCCGCGACGCGCTGCGCCACCAGCCAGGCGTGCGGCGTCTGGCCGGTGCTCTGCTTGAAGGCCTTGCTGAAATGGCTGCGCGACAGCGCGCACTCGCGCGCCACCTCGGCCAGCGACACGTCGCCGGCCAGATGCGCCAGCAGGAACGCCTTGGCGCGGCGCTCCTGCCACGGCGCGAGGCCGCGCGGCTCGGCACTCACCGCGCCCGCTGCCCCGCCGTAGGCATGCAGCACGTGGGCCTTCAGCGCCAGCGTGAGGTGGTCGACGAACAAGGTGCTCGCCGCCTCGGGCTGCATCAGCGCCGGCAGCATGGCGCGACCGAGGCTGGCCACCACCGTGTCGACGGTGCCGGCCTCGCAACGCAGCGCGCCGACGCGCGGCACGTCCATCTCTTGCGCGAAGGCGTCGATGGTGGCGCGCGGCATGTGGAACAGCATCGAACTGAAGGGGCTGCACACATAGGCCGAGGCGCACTCCGACAGGTCGGTGATGTGGAAGGCCCCCTCCTGCTGCAGGCCGAGTTGCTGCGTGGTGCCGCCCTTGCAGATGCGCCGGCTGCCGCCCGAGGCGATTTCCACGCGCAGCAGAAAGGCGTCTTCGCTCGGCAACGGGGGCAGCACGAACAGATGCGGCTGGTCGTAGTGCATGCGCGCAATGCCGAGCTCCGAGCCCCAGCGCGAGGTGGTGACCAGCGAGGGCACCGCATCGACCCCGTACTGCCTGGCCAGGCGTTGGCCGAAGCGGGTGTCGTGGCAGGTGGTGGGCAGCATCGGGCGCATGTTATGCCGCCAGGCTTGCCCCGTGACGACACGGGTCATCGGCGCCCGTTCGCCAATGAAAAAGGCCGCCTTGCGGCGGCCTCGATGGTCCGGGGGGCGAGCCTTACTTCTTGTCGCCGCCCGGCACCTTGCCTTCGACGCCCTTGACGTAGAAGTTCACACCCGACAGGAACTTGTCGTCGGCCACGGCGTCCTTGGCGACCACTTCCTTGCCGTCCTGGCCCAGGATCGGGCCCTTCCAGATCACGAAGCTGCCGTCCTTCAGGCCCTTCTTCACTTCCTCGACCTTGGCCTTGGTTTCGGCCGGCACGTCGTCGGCGATCGACACGAGGTCGATGGCGCCTTCCTTCACGCCCCACCACGCCTGGCCGGTGGTCCACTTGCCGTCCAGGGCTTCCTGGGTGGCCTTGATGTAGTACGGAGCCCAGTTGATGGTGGCCGAGGCCAGGTGGGCCTTGGGACCGTAGGCGGTCATGTCCGAATCCCAGCCGAAGGCGCGCTTGCCTTTTTCCTGCGCGGTCTTGAGCACGGCTGGCGAGTCGGTGTTCTGGAACAGCACGTCGGCGCCGCCGTTGATGAGGGCGGTGGCGGCTTCGGTTTCCTTGGGCGGGCTGAACCACTCGTTCACCCACACGACCTTGGTCGTGATCTTCGGGTTGACCGACTGCGCGCCCAGCGTGAAGCTGTTGATGTTGCGCAGCACTTCGGGAATCGGCACCGAGCCGACCACGCCCAGCGTGTTGCTCTTGGTCATGGCCCCGGCGATGACGCCGGCCATGTACGCGCCTTCGTACGTGCGGCTGTCGTAGGTGCGCATGTTGTCCGAGGTCTTGTAGCCGGTGGCATGCTCGAACTTCACGTCCTTGCTGTCGGCCGCAACCTTGAGCATGGGTTCCATGTAGCCGAAGGTGGTGCCGAAAATGAGCTTGTTGCCCTGGCCGACCATGTCGCGGAACACGCGCTCGGCGTCGGCGCCTTCGGGCACGCTTTCGACGAAGGTGGTCTTGATCTTGTCGCCGAATTCCTTCTCGAGCGCCTTGCGGGCGTTGTCGTGCGCGAAGGTCCAGCCGCCGTCGCCGACCGGGCCGATGTAGGCGAACGCGATGTTCAGTGGCGCCGCCGGTGCCGGCGCGGCTGCGGCGGGTGCCGGTGCAGGCGCGGGGGCCGCTGCCGGTGCTGCCGCTTCTTCTTTCTTGCCGCAGCCGATCAGGGCGGCCGAAGCAACCGCCGTGAGGGCAGCCAGCTTGAGCAGGGAGCGCTTGTTCAGATCATTCATTGTCGGAAATCCTCAGAAAAGGACGGGTTGGCGGGAAAACGAAAAACGCGATTATGAGCCGGGGTAGAACGGTTTCCCGATGGAAGCCGGCATGTTGACCCGAATGAAAGTCGGGTTTCGCGAGATCAGCGCCAGCACCACGATGGGCGCGATGTACTGCAGCATGCTGAGAAACTGCGCCGGCACGTCGACACCGCTGCTCTGCAGGTGAAAGCCCAGCATCGACACGCCGCCGAACAGGTAGGCGCCCAGCAGCACGCGCATCGGGCGCCAGGTGGCGAAGGTGGTGAGCGCCAGCGCGATCCAGCCGCGGCCAGCCACCATGCCTTCGACCCACAGCGGCGTGTACACGGTCGACAGGTAGGCGCCCGCCAGCCCGCACAGCGCGCCGCCCGCGATCACCGCCATGAAGCGGATGCGCCGCACGGGGTAGCCCAGCGCGTGCGCCGACTCGGGCGATTCACCGACCGAGCGCAGCACGAGGCCGGCGCGCGTGCGGTACAGGAACCAGATCAGCGCAAAGGTCAGCACCACCGCGAAGTACACCATCGGGTGGTGGCGGAACAGCGCGGGGCCGAGGAGCGGAATGTCGCCCAGCACGGGAATGGCGTACGACACGCTTTCCGGCAGCTTGGCCTGTACGAAGTTGATGCCGGCAAAGGCCGAGAAACCCACGCCGAACAGGCTCAGCGCGAGCCCGGTGGCGTACTGGTTGGTGTTGAGCCAGATCACCAGCACGCCGAAGAAGGCCGCCAGCAAGGCGCCCGCGGCCATGCCGGCGAGGAAGCCGAGCCAGGGGTTGTGCGTGGTGACCACCGTGGCGAAACCGGCGATGGCGGCGCACAGCATCAGGCCCTCGGCGCCGAGGTTGACGATGCCGGCCTTTTCGTTGATGAGCAGGCCCAGCGCCGCGATGGCGAGCACGGTGCCCGCGCTCAGCGTGGAACCCAGCAGAAGTGCGTAGCTGTCCATGTCAATGGCTCCCTTCGGTGGCGCCTGCGATCGGCGCCGTCAGCGGTGTGCTGGCCTGCAGCGAGCTTGTCGTCAGCGTGGCGGCCTTGGCCGAGGCCTTGCGCCGGATGCGGTAGGCAATGAAGGTGTCGCAGGCCAGCAGCGTGAACAGCAGCAGGCCCTGGAACACGCCGGTGAGCGACTTCGGCAGGCCCAGGCGCGACTGCGCGAGTTCGCCACCGATGTAGAACATGCTCATCAGGATGGCCGAGAAGATCATGCCCACCGGGTGCAGCCGCCCCACGAAGGCCACGATGATGGCCGCGAAGCCGTAGCCCGCGGGCACGTACGGCGTGAGCTGGCCCAGCGGGCCGGCCACTTCGAGCGCACCGGCCAGGCCGGCCGCGCCGCCCGAGGTCAGCAGCGCGATCCACACCGCGCGCCGCGCCGAGAAACCCGCATAGCGCGAGGCCGCCGGCGCAAGGCCGCCGACCTGCTGTGCGAAGCCCGCCCGCGTGCGGAACAGGAACACCCACAGCGCGCCCGCGCCGACGAGCGCGATCACCAGCCCGATGGTCACGCGCGAGCCCTTGAAGAGCCGGGGAATCTGCGTGACCGCCTCGAAGGTCTTGGACTGCGGAAAGTTGTAGCCGTTCGGGTCTTTCCACGGCCCGAAGACCATGTAGCCCAGCAGCAGCGTGGCCACGTAGACCAGCATCAGGCTCACCAGGATTTCGTTGGCGTTGCACTTGTCGCGCAGGAACGCCACGATGCCCGCCCACACCATGCCGCCCAGCGTGCCGGCCAGCAGGATGACCACCACGATCCACTGCCCCGTGGTCTTGTCGGCGAGCAACGCCACGCCGCCCGCTGCGATGGCGCCGAACACGAACTGCCCTTCGGCGCCGATGTTCCACACGTTCGAGCGAAAGCACACGGCCAGCCCCAGCGCGATGATGAGCAGCGGCGTGGCCTTGACCATCAGCTCGCCGATGGCATAGCCGTTCTTGATGGGCTCGTAGAAGAACACCAGCAGGCCCTTCACCGGGTCCTTGCCGAGCGCGGCGAACAGCGCCACGCCGATGAGCACGGTGATCAGCAGCGCCAGGATCGGCGAGGCATAGCTCCAGAAGCGCGAGAGCTCCGGGCGGGGTTCGAGCTTAAACATGGGCAGCTTCCTTGGCGGCGGTGGTGTCCCACAGGCCGCTCATCCATTCGCCGATCTGCGGCAATGTGGCCGCGGCGCGGTCGATGGACGGCGACAGCCGGCCCTTGGCGATCACGTGCAGGCGGTCGCAGATGTTGAACAGCTCGTCGAGCTCCTCGCTGATGACCAGCACGGCGCAGCCGGCGTCGCGCAGCGCCAGGATTTCGGCATGGATGAGCGCCGCGGCGCCCACGTCCACGCCCCAGGTCGGCTGCGAGACGATGAAGAGCTTGGGGTTGGCGTCGATCTCGCGGCCGACGATGAATTTCTGCAGGTTGCCGCCCGAGAGCGAACGCGCCGCTGCGCGGGGTCCGCCCGCCTTCACCTTGAAGCGCTCGATGATGCCCCGGGCCTGGCGCTCCAGCGCGCCGGTGCGGATCCACCCGCCCCGGCCCACCGCGTCGCTGCGCGTGAGCAGCAGGTTGTGCGCGAGCCCCAGCGTGGGCACGGCCCCCCGGCCCAGCCGCTCCTCGGGCACGAAGTGCAGGCCCAGCGCGCGACGCGAGCGCGGGCGCAGCCGGCCGGCCGGCTTGTCGAACACCTGGACCATCGACGCCTCGGCGCGCACGTCCTCGCCCGACAGCGTGTACAGCAGCTCCCGCTGGCCGTTGCCCGAGACACCGGCAATGCCGACGATTTCGCCCGCGCGCACGTCGAACGAAATGCCGTCGAGGTCCACGCCGAACTGGTCTTCGCGCGCCAGCGTGAGTGCCTTCACGCGCAGGGCCACCGCACCCGCGTGCACCGGCCGGTGCTGCAGCGGCGGCGGTTCGCTGCCGATCATCAGCCGCGACAGCGACTGGGTGCTTTCGTTCTGCGGGTTGCACACGCCTGTGACCTTGCCGCCGCGCAGCACGGTGCAGGCGCTGCACAGCTCCTGGATCTCGTGCAGCTTGTGGCTGATGTAGAGAATGCTGCAGCCCTCGGACGACAGCTTCTTCAGCACGTTGAACAGCTTGACTACGGCCTGGGGCGTCAGCACCGAGGTCGGTTCGTCCAGGATCAGCAGCTTGGGGTTGGTGAGCAGCGCGCGAATGATCTCCACGCGCTGCATCTCGCCCACCGACAGCGTGTGCACCGGGCGCGCCGGGTCGATGTCCAGGCCGTACTCGCTGGCCTTGGCGGTGATGCTGCGCGCCACCTCGGCCAGCTGCAGCGACTTGTCCAGGCCCAGCCACACGTTCTCGGCCACGGTGAGCGTGTCGAACAGGCTGAAGTGCTGGAACACCATGCTGATGCCCAGCGCCCTCGCCTGCTGCGGGTTGCGCAGGTTGACGGCCTGCCCGTCGAACGTGACGGTGCCTTCGTCGGGCTTGACCGACCCGTAGATGATCTTCATCAGGGTCGACTTGCCGGCCCCGTTCTCGCCGAGCACGGCGTGGATTTCGCCGGGCTGCACGGCCAGGGAGATGTCGCTGTTGGCCACCACCGCGGGATACCGCTTGGTGATGTGCGCGAGCTGGAGTCTGGGGGTTGTCATGCCGGTTCTTCGTGGGTTGTCTCGTTCAACATCGACAAGGCGGTGTACAGCTATAAGTTTAATAGCGTGACCGTCGCCCGCTCACCCCGGCTTTCCCGGTTTTCCCCGGCCGTGGCCCCAGGGGCGGCCACGGTGACAAGCGCCTCAGTGGGCGCCGACGTAGGCGAACTTGAACAGGAACACCGCCGCGATGATCCACACCGACACATGCACTTCCCGTGCCCGTCCGGTGAACAGCTTGAGCACCGCGTACGAGATGAAACCGAAGGCCAGCCCCGTGGCAATCGAGTAGGTGAACGGCATGGCCAGCGCGGTGAGCGCGGCCGGAATCACCTCGGTGGTGTCGTCCCAGTCGAGCTCGACCAGGTCGCGCAGCATCAGGCAGCCCACGAAGAACAGCGCCGGTGCCGTGGCATAGGCCGGCACCGAGCCCGCCAGCGGCGAGATCATCAGGCAGGCCAGGAACAGCAGCGCCACCACCACCGCCGTGAGGCCGGTGCGCCCGCCCGCCTGCACGCCGGCCGCGCTCTCCACATAGGCCGTGGTGCTCGAGGTGCCGAGCAGCGAGCCCGCGAAGATCGCGCCGCTGTCGGCCAGCAGCGCCTTGTTCATGCGCTCCATCTTGCCGGGCACCAGCAGGCCCGCGCGCTTGGCCACGCCCATCAGCGTGCCGGTGGCGTCGAACATCTCGACCAGGAAGAACACCAGCACCACGTTCAGGATGCCGCCCTTGAGCGCGCCCATCACGTCCAGCTGCATGAAGGTGGGCGCCACCGACGGCGGCGCCGCGAACACGCCATGGAACTTGTTGTCGGCCACGAAGAACGACAGCACCGTCACCGCCAGGATGCCGATGAGGATGGCGCCGCGCACCTTGAGCCGGTCGAGGACGACGATGACGAAGAAGCCCAGCGTGGCCAGGATGACCGGCGGCGTGTGCAGGTCGCCCAGCGTGACGAAGGTGGCCGGCGAGGCCGCCACCACGCCCGCGCTCTTGAGCGCCACCAGCGCCAGGAACATGCCGATGCCCACGGTGATCGCCGTTCGCAGCGAATGCGGTATGCCGTCGATGATCAGCTTGCGCAGCCCCGTCACGGTCACCACCAGGAACAGGCAGCCTGAGATGAACACCGCGCCCAGCGCCACCTGCCATGTGTAGCCCATGCCCAGCACCACCACGTAGGAGAAGTAGGCGTTCAGCCCCATGCCCGGCGCCATGGCGATCGGGTAGTTGGCGTACAGCCCCATGATCAGCGTGCCCAGCGCCGCGATGATGCAGGTGGCCACGAACACTGCGCCCTTGGGCATGCCCGCGTCGCCGAGGATGCTCGGGTTCACGAAGATGATGTAGGCCATCGTGAGAAAGGTGGTCAGGCCCGCCACCAGCTCGATGCGCACGGTGGTGTTGTGCTCGCTGAGCTTGAACACGCGCTCCAGCAGGCCCGAGCCGCTTGCGCCGCCCACAGCCGCACGCGGACGTGCGGACTCGACATGCCCCGGGATGCGGGGCTCGGCGCCTTTGGGCGCCTGTTCCAACGTACTCATTTCGCTTGTCTCCAGCTGTTGTAGTGGCGGTTGCTTCATCGTTGCCCCCGCTCACGACGCCGGCGCAAGCGGGGATCTCTCAGGGATCGGAAGTCTCAGGATCGGCAGGCGGGCGGCCGGGTGCCACGGGCAGCGCCGACACCGGCGGACGCAGCGACGCCGCCACGTCCTTGATGCATTCGCGCAGCCAGCGCGCGGAGCTCGACGAATGGGTGCGTTCGTGCCAGAGCTGGTAGTACATGAGGCGCGGCAGCGCCACCGGGCAGTCGAGGATCTTCAGCGGCAGCCGCGCGGCAAAGCGCTCGCAGTACTGGCGCCCGGTGGTCAGCACCAGCAGGCTGGAGGCCACCATGTCCGGAATGAGGCCGAAGTGCGCGCAGCGCGCCGTGATGTTGCGCTGCCGCCCCAGCTCGTCGAGCATCTGGTCGATGATGCCGCGCCCGCCCGGGTGCATGGGCGTGGGCGCGATGTGCTCGGCCGCCAGCCAGGTCTCCAGGTCCCAGCCGCGGCGCACCGCCGGATGGTCCTTGTTGACCAGCGACACCACCTCGTCGCCGAAGAGCCGCGCCATGTGCAGGTCTTCCGGCGGCTTGAGCCAGTTGCCGATCACCAGGTCGACCTGGCCGAGCGCCAGGTGCCCGTGGTAGTCGGAGTCGGGCGAGAGCGCGTGGATCTCGATCTGGCACAGCGGCGCGTCGCGCTTGACCTGCGCCACCAGCATGGGCAGGAACAGCGGGTCCATGTAGTCGCTGGCGGCAATGCGGAAGGTGGTGGCCGCCGACTGCGGATCGAACCCGCGTGCGTCGGAGAACAGCATCTCGGCCGCGCGAAGAATGCTCGCGGCTGGCTCGACCATGCGCAGCCCCGCGTCGGTGGGCACCATGCCCGAGCCAGAGCGCACCAGCAGCGGGTCGCCCGACAGCTCGCGCAGCCGCTTGAGCGCGGCCGACACCGCCGGCTGGTACATCCCCAGGCGAATGGCGGCGCGCGAGACGCTGCGGTCGGTCAGCACGGTGTGCAACACGCGGATCAGATGCAGGTCGATCTTGTCGAAAAGCGCTTGGTCTCTCATGGCTGTTCACACCTTTCTTGTCTGTGCGAACAGTTATACAGCGCGACATTGGGCAAGACCGGGTGTGAAAAGGAAGCTCGGACCGTGCGAGCACGGCCCGTTGTCATTCGGCCGTTGCGCCCTGCACCGCCGTGATGGCGCGCAGGATCGACTCGCTCGTGGCCGGCGCCTTCAGCGGCGGATCGACCTTGTGGTCGCCGGCCGCGGACACCGCGTCGCGGATCGCGAAGAACACCGAGAACGGCAGCAAGAGCGGCGGCTCGCCCACGGCCTTGCTGCGGTGGATGGAGTCCTCGAAGTTCTGGCCCTCGAACAGGCGCACGTTGAACACCGGCGGGCAGTCGTTGGCCGTCGGAATCTTGTAGGTGCTGGGCGCGTGCGTGGTGAGCTTGCCGCTTTGCGGGTGCCACACCAGCTCTTCGGTGGTGAGCCAGCCCATGCCCTGGATGAAGGCGCCTTCCACCTGGCCGATGTCCACGGCAGGGTTCAGCGACTTGCCCGCGTCGTGCAGGATGTCGGCGCGCAGCAGCTTCCATTCGCCGGTGAGCGTGTCCACGATCACCTCGCTCACCGCCGCGCCGTAGGCGTAGTAGTAGAACGGCCGGCCCTGCATCTTGTCCTTGTCCCAGCTCAGGCCCGGCGTGGCGTAGAAGCCGTCGGACCACAGCTGCTTGCGGTCCAGGTAGGCCTCGCCCACCACGGTGCTGAAGGCCAGCGTGCGGCCGTTGACCTCGACCTTGTCGTTCGCGAAGCGCACCTCGCTCGCCGTGCCGCCGTGGCGTTCGGCGGCGCAGTCGGCCAGGCGCTCGCGGATCTGGCGGGCGGCGTCCTGCGCGGCCTTACCGTTCAGGTCGGCGCCGGTCGATGCGGCGGTGGCCGAGGTGTTGGCCACCTTGGTGGTGTCGGTGGCGGTGACGCGCACGCGCTCGAAGCTCACGCCCAGTTCGTGCGCCACCACCTGCGCCACCTTGGTGTTGAGGCCCTGGCCCATCTCGGTGCCGCCGTGGTTCACGAGGATAGAGCCGTCGGTGTACACGTGCACCAGCGCGCCGGCCTGGTTGAAGTGCTTCACATTGAACGAGATGCCGAACTTCAGCGGCGCCAGCGCCAGGCCGCGCTTGAGCACGGCGCTCTTCCTGTTGAAGGCCGCGATGTCTTCGCGCCGCACGCGGTAGTCGCTCGATGCTTCGAGTTCGGCCACGAGTTCGTGGACGATGTTGTCGGTCACGGTCTGGCGGTACGGCGTGACGTTGTTCTGCGTCTTGCCGTAGAAGTTGACGCGCCGCACGTCGAGCGGGTCGCGCTTCAATTCGCGCGCCACCGAGTCCATGATGTTCTCGATGGCGATGGCGCCCTGCGGACCGCCGAAGCCGCGAAACGCGGTGTTGCTCTGCGTGTTGGTCTTGCCCGAGAAGCCGTGCATGGCCACGTTGGGCAGCCAGTAGGCGTTGTCGAAGTGGCACAGCGCGCGGGTCATCACCGGTCCCGACAGGTCGGCCGAGTGGCCGGCGCGCGAGACCATGGTGATCTCCGCGCCGAGGATGCGGCCCTCGTCGTCGTAGCCCACGTCGTATTCGTACCAGAAGCAGTGGCGCCGGCCGGTGATCATGAAGTCGTCGTCCCGGTCCAGCCGCAGCTTCACCGGGCGCTGCAGCTGGCGCGCCGCCACGGCCGCCACGCAGGCGAAGATGGCCGACTGCGACTCCTTGCCGCCGAAGCCGCCGCCCATGCGCCTGCATTCCACATGCACCTCGTTCGACTGCAGGTGCAGCGCATGCGCCACCAGGTGCTGCATTTCGCTCGGGTGCTGCGTGGAGCAGTGGATGTGCAGCGCGCCGCCTTCCTTGGGAATGGCGTAGCTGATCTGGCCCTCCAGGTAGAACTGCTCCTGCCCGCCCACGTCCAGCGTGGCGGTGTGGCGGTGCGGCGCCTGGGCGATGGCGGCGCGCACGGCCGCCTCGTCACCCTCGTTGGCGGCGCCGCCGCTGCGCACGATGTGCATCGGCGGCACCACGTACTGGCCGCGCGCATGGGCGTCCTGCGGCGTGATGACGGGCGGCTGCGCCTCGATGGTCAGCGCGTCCTTCGCCTTCGCGGCGGCGCGGCGGGCGGCGTCGCGCGTCTCGGCGATCACGGCGAACACCGGCTGGCCGAGGTAGCGGATCTGGCCGCCGTCGTTCACGGGCAGCAGGATCGGGTCGTCGTGAATGATCGAGCCGCAGTCGTTGGTGCCCGGAATGTCGTCGGCCGTGAGCACCGCGACCACGCCCGGCATGGCGCGGATGGCGTCCAGCGACAGGGCCGTGACGCGGCCGGCGGCGGCCGGCGACAGCCCCAGCGCGCAGTGCAGCGTGCCGGCCAGCTCGGGAATGTCGTCGATGTAGGTGGCCTCGCCGGCCACGTGCAGGTGCGCCGATTCATGCGGGCGGCTGATGCCCACGCGCATGCCGCGATCGTGCGCCAGCGCCTCGGCGCCCACGTCGATGCGCGCGGCGGTGTTGGTCAGGTAGTCGGCAAAGGCCTCGGCGGGCTGCAGCAGGCGGGCGTCGATGGGTTTGTTCATGGTCAGACTCCTTCGGCAGCCGCTTTGGCCGGGGCATGGGGCATCACGCTCCAGACGCTGGTTTCTTCCAGCGACAGGGCGTCGTCGGCGCGGGTTTCCAGCCACAGGCGCTGGATGAGGTTCTGCGCCACCAGCAGCCGGTAGTCGGCCGAGGCGCGCATGTCCGACAGCGGCTTGAAGTCCTGTGCCAGCGCCAGCTTGGCGGTGGCCACGCTGGCCTGCGTCCAGGGCTTGCCGAGGATGGCGGCCTCGGCGTTGGCCGCGCGCCGCACGGTGGCGGCCATGCCGCCGAAGGCCAGCCGCACGGCCTTGACCGTGTCACCGCCGGCTTCGAACTCGATGGCGAAGCCCGCGCACAGCGCCGAGATGTCGCAGTCGAAGCGCTTGCTGATCTTGTAGGCGCGTACCTGGCGCTTCAGTGCCGCATGCGGCACCGCCAGCCCCTGGACGAACTCGCCCGGCTGCAGCTGGTTCTTCATGTAGTCCAGGTAGAACTCGCTCAGCGGCATGCGGCGCACCGCGTCGCCGCGGCGCAGTTCGATCTGCGCGTCGAGCGACATCAGCACCGGCGGCGAATCGCCGATGGGCGAGCCGTTGGCCACGTTGCCGCCCATGGTGCCGGCATGGCGGATGGGCGGCGAGGCGAAGCGCAGCCACACGTCGGCCAGGCTGGGCACGCGCGCCACCAGCGTGGCGAAGGCCGATTCGAGCGAGGCGCCGGCCCCGATGTAGAGCTCCCCGCCCGCATCGTTCTCGCGGTCTTCGATGGTCTTCATTTCGGCCACGTCGCCCACGTAGATGATGTCGCCCAGGTCGCGGAACTGCTTGTTGACCCACAGGCCCACGTCGGTGGAGCCGGCCAGCAGCTGGGCGCGGGGCTTGCGCTCGCGCAGCGCGGCGAGCTGGGCCAGGGTCCTGGGGGCGTGGAAGTGGTCGATGCGGGCGCCCAGGGGAGCGGCATAGTCCAGGCCGTCGTTCTGCAGGGCGGCGAGCGCGGCGACCACGGGCTTCGTGTCCAGGCGCACCGAAGGCAGGTCGAACATGCGCTGGCCGGCGTCCAGGATGGGCCGGTAGCCGGTGCAGCGGCACAGGTTGCCCGACAGGTCGTCGGCCAGCTGCTGGCGCGTGGGCTGGGTGCCTTCGGCCTGGTGGTGCTCGTAGGTGGACCACAGCGACATCACGAAACCGGGGGTGCAGAAGCCGCATTGCGAACCGTGGCAGTCGACCATGGCCTGTTGCACCGGGTGCAGCGTGTGGACGGCGTGGTGCTTCTTGTCTGCGGCGTTCTCGGTGGCCTTGTCGGTCTTGCCGGCGGCGCTGGCCTTGAACTGGCCCTTGAGGTCTTCGACCGTGAACAGTGCCTTGCCGTGCAGCGTGGGAAGAAACTGGATGCAGGCGTTGACCGTCTGCAGGTTCAGCCCGCCGACCACGCCCGGCGCGCCGGGGTCGGTGGCCAGCTCGCCGATGACGACGGTGCAGGCGCCGCAGTCGCCCTCGTTGCAGCCTTCCTTGGTGCCGGTGCAGCGGGCGTCGTCGCGCAGCCAGTCGAGCACGGAACGGGTCGGGTGGACGCCGGACACGTCGACGATCTTTCCGCGATGGAAGAAGCGGATCGGCTGGACCGGCGGAAGGGAGGGGCTGCTGCTCTCGGTGCTCATGCTTTTTTGGGGCTCGTGGGCGACCCGTCGTGGGTCAGTCATGGACGTTAGCGGCTTGTTCGGCGTCGTGCATACGGGGTCGCCCATACAGCGTATGTGGGGGCCGGTATGCCACGTACGGAAAAACCCTTGGGCGGTGCTGCAATTCCCGGGCCAAGCCCTGCGGCAGGCGCGGAGGTCAGGCGTGCGCGATGGCAACCCAGGCGGTGGCGATCAGCGTCGTGCCCGCGGCTGCCAGCAACCCGCCGACCAGCCACTTCAGCGTGTGCGGGCGCAACTTGTTCGGCAGCCGGTGGTGCAGCCGGGTCGCGCCGTAGACGACCGGCATCGCGCACGCGGCGAGCAGCGCCGAATGCGCCGAGAAATGCCCCGTCGGCACCACGATCACGAGCCGCACCAGCGAGTTGAACCCGAACATCAGCAGCAGCGCGCGGCGCACGAGTTCGCGCTCCAGCGGCTGGCGGTACATGTGAAAGACGATGGGCGGCCCCGAGCTGGAGAACAACCCGCCCAGCACGCCCGACAACCCGCCGATGACGGCGAAGCTCGCGGGGCCCGACACCGCGGCCAATGGCCGCCCCTGCAGCACCAGCAGCGCCGCGCAGGCCAGGATCGACACGCCCAGCAAGCCCCGCAGCCATTCCACCGCGCCGCCGCTGAGCCAGGTGAGCAGCACCAGGCCGACGATCACGCCCACGGTGCTGCCGTTGAGCGCCGGCTTCATCAGCTGCCAGGGCACCACGCCGGGCCGGGCGCGGAAATAGGTCCAGGCATTGACAAGGCTGAGCACCGTCGCGGCGTTGGCGGTGTCGCTGACGCTGGCGACGCCGAACACCGACACCAGCCCGAGCAGGATGAGACTGAAGGCAAAACCGGTCAGGTTCTGCGCGTAGGTGGCCAGCGCCACGCAGGCCATGAAGACCGCCACGGGGCCGGCCTGGGAAAGGATCGCTTGCACCGGAAACGTCGTCAGAGGGAGGTGGAGAACGCGGGACGGCGGCGCAAGGCCGGAAAGAGACGAGAAAACGGGTGCGAAACGAACATGCGGGGGGATCGGAAGAGCGAAAAGGCGCGGCGCGCCGGCCGCCCAAGAATACCTCGTGGCTACCGCGTGGATACCGCGTGGCTGCCGGGGGGCTCAGCGCACCAGGTCCCACCCCATCATCAGCGCCGCGAAGCCCATCAGCGCGGTGCCGCCCCAGCCGAGCCAGCGGGTGCGGCGGCCCGAGGTGAACACGCCCATCACCTTCTCGCGCGTGACCAAAATCATCATGGCCGCCATGATCGGCACGGCCACCACGCCGTTGATGACCGCGCTCCAGTAGAGCGCCTTCATGGGATCGATGGGCGTGAAGTCCAGCGCGGTGCCCACCAGCGTGGCCACGGCGATGATTCCGTAGAACTCCTTGGCCTCGCGCCAGTGCCGCTCCAGCCCTTCTTCCCAGCCGAAGGCCTCGGCCACCGCGTAGGCCGCCGAAGACGCCAGCACCGGCACCGCCAGCAGGCCGGTGGCGATGATGCCGCCGGCGAACAGCCAGAACGCGAAGTCGCCGGCCAGCGGGCGCAGCGCCTCGGCCGCCTGCGCGGCGGAGGTCACGTCATGCACCCCGGCCGAAAACAGCACCGAGGCCCCCACCACCATCACGAAGAAGGCGATGAGGTTGGAGAAGGTCATGCCCACCCAGGTGTCCAGCCGCACGCGCTTCAGGTCGCGCCGCACCTCCACGTCGGTGCCGCGCTGCCCGCCCTTCAGGCGAAGCTCTTCCACCTCTTGCGAGGCCTGCCAGAAGAACAGGTAGGGCGAGATGGTGGTGCCCAGCAGCGCCACGATCATCATCCAGTAGTCCCCGTTCCACTGCAGCCTGGGCACCACCAGGTCGTGCAGCACATGCGCCCACTCGACCTGCACCGCGAACACCGCCGCCACGTAGGCAAAGAGCGTGAGCGTGAGCCACTTGAGGATGTGGGCCAGCCTGCGGTAGGGCACGAACACCTGCAGCAGCACCGTGACCACGCCGAACACCAGCGAATGAAAGTGCGCCCCGCCGCCCACCACCAGTTGCAGCGCTTCGCCCATGGCCGCGATGTCCGCCGCGATGTTGATGGTGTTGGCCACCACCAGCAGCGCCACCAGCACGATCAGGAAGCTGCGCGGCATGTGCTCGCGCAGGTTGGCCGCCACGCCCTTGCCCGTGACGCGGCCGATGCGCGCCGACACCAGCTGGATGGCCACCATGAAAGGCAGCGACAGGAACACCGTCCACAGCAGCCCGGTGCCGAACTGCGCCCCGGCCTGGGTGTAGGTCGCGATGCCCGACGGGTCGTCGTCGGCCGCGCCGGTGACCACGCCAGGGCCGACGTGGCGCAGGAAGGAGGGAATGCGTTTTTTCATGTTCGCCCCGATGGTTGCATGACCAGCCTGACCTGCACATGAACCGCGCGCCGATTCATGCCTTTGCCTTGTCCGAGAACAAAGCCTCAATGACCTGCCGCAGCCACCGGTTGCCCGGGTCGGCCTCGAAGCGCTTGCTCCAGTGCAGCGACACCGTGAAGTCGCGCAGCGGGAACGGCGGCTCCACGATGGCGTAGTGGCCGTCCTCGGCAAAGCCGCGCGCGATGTTGCGCGGCATCACCACCGCCAGGTCGGTGGCGCGAACGATGGCCGGCAGCACCATGAAATGCTCGGTCGTCAGGCGCAGCCGGTCTTCCAGGTTCAGCAACTGCAGGATGCGAAGGGTGTCGGCGTGCGTGCGCACGGCCACGTAGTCGAGCTCCTGCAGCGCCTCGAGCAGCGCCTGCCCGCTGCGTCGGCGCTTCACGAAGGGGTGGTCGCGGCGCAGCAGCACGATGTAGCGGTCGCGCAGCAGCTGGGTGCGCTGGGTGTCCTTCACGCGGGGCAGGAAGCCGAAGGCGAAGTCGACCTTGCCGCTGTCCAGCGCAGCGGCGATGTCGCCCGTGGCCAGCGGCATGGTCTCCACGCGCACGCCCGGCGCCAGCTCGCGCAGCCGCGCCATCAGCGCCGGCAGGAAGCGCCCCTCGCCGATGTCGCTCATGTGGATGCGAAACAGCTTGCGCGAGGCCGCCGGGTCGAAGCGCTCGGGCTCGCTCAGCGCCTGCTGCAGCGTGGCCAGCGCAGACTGCACCGGCACTGCCAGCCGCTCGGCGCGCGGCGTGGGCGCCACGCCGCCGGGGCCGCGGGTGAACAGCGCATCGCCCAGCAGCAGGCGCAGTCGCGTGAGCCCGTGGCTGGCCGCCGGCTGCGTAAGGCCGAGCGCCTCGGCCGCGCGGCTCACGTTGCGGGTGCGATAGACCGCATCGAACAGCCGCAGCAGGTTGAGGTCGACCGCATCGATATGCACAGATTTCATATTGGATAGCCGGATTATTTTATTGAAGTATGGCGCGTGCGTGACCACACTCCCCTGTCCCCGCTCCCTCCCTGGAGCCCAACAACAACGAGACACGATGGAAGTTTCATTCAGCAAGGAAGTGGAAATGCTGCGCCTGGGCGCCGGCGACACCTTCCACGGCGAGGGCATCCTCGCGATCACCAAGGGCCTGCTGCAGTCGGGCGTGGCCTACGTCGGCGGCTACCAGGGTGCGCCGGTGTCGCACCTGCTGGACGTCATGGTCCAGGGCAAGGCCTACATGGACGAGTTGGGCGTGCACGTGGAAGCCTGCGCCAACGAGGCCTCGGCCGCGGCGATGCTCGGCGCGTCCATCCACTACCCGCTGCGCGGCGCGGTCACCTGGAAGTCCATCGTCGGCACCAACGTGGCGGCCGATGCGCTGTCGAACCTGTCGTCGCCCGGCGTCACAGGCGGCGTGCTGGTGGTGGTGGGCGAGGACTACGGCGAAGGCGCCAGCGTGATCCAGGAGCGCACACATGCCTATGCGCTCAAGTCGAGCATGTGCCTGCTCGACCCGCGGCCCGACCTGGGCGTGATGGTGCGCATGGTCGAGGAAGGGTTTCGCCTGTCGGAAGCCTCCAACATGCCCTGCCTGATGGAGCTGCGCATCCGCACCTGCCATGTGCGCGGCAGCTTCGAATGCAAGGACAACATCGCGCCCGCGGTGTCGACCCGCGCACCGATGACGGAGCCGGCCGGCTTCGACTACATGCGCCTGGCGCACCCGCCGGTCACCTTCCGCCACGAGAAGCTCAAGGGCGACGAGCGCATTCCGGCGGCGCGGCGCTACATCGTGGAGAACGGGCTGAACGAACTGATGCCGGGCAGACGCCACCCGGAACTGGGCATCGTGGTGCAGGGCGGCCTGTACAACGCACTGGTCCGCAGCCTGCAGCAGCAAGGCCTGGCGGACACCTTCGGCGACACCGACATCGCCATCCTCGTGCTCAACGCCACCTACCCCCTGGTGCCCGAGCAGGTCGCCGACTTCTGCGTGGGCAAGCGCGCGGTGCTGGTGGTGGAGGAAGGCCAGCCCGAGTACATCGAGCAGGACATCGCCACCCTGCTGCGCCGGCGCGACATCCAGACGCCGCTGCACGGCAAGGACCTGCTGCCGGCGGCGGGCGAGTACGGCGTGGAGGTGCTGTCGGGCGGCATCGGCGCCTTTGCCGCGAAGTACATCGTGGCCAGCGATGCGTCGGCCTCCGCCCAGGCCTGGCTGGCCGGCAACCGCGAGCGCCGCGAGGCGGTGGCCCGCCAGCTGAGCGCGCCGCTGCCCAACCGGCCGCCGAGCTTTTGCATCGGCTGCCCGGAGCGGCCCGTGTTCTCGGCGCTGAAGCTGGCGCAGCAGGAAACGGGCCCCGTGCACATCGCGGCCGACATCGGCTGCCATGCCTTCGGCACCTTCGAACCCTTCTCGATGGGTCACTCGATCCTCGGCTACGGCATGAGCCTGGCGAGCCGCGCGGGCGTGGCGCCCATGATGAACCGGCGCACGCTGTCGATCATGGGCGACGGCGGCTTCTGGCACAACGGGCTGCTCACCGGCGTGCAGAGCGCCCTCTTCAACGGCGACGACGCGGTGCTGCTGATCTTCAAGAACGGCTACACCTCGGCCACCGGCACGCAGGACATCATCTCCACGCCCGACGACGAAACGAAGGAACGTGCCGTCGACAAGCAGCAGAGCCTGGTCGACAAGAACCAGACCATCGAGGACACCCTGAAAGGCCTGGGCGTGAAATGGCTGCGCACCGTGACCACCTACGACGTGGAGCGCATGCGCAAGACGCTGACCGAGGCGCTCACCAGCGACTTCAACGGCCTGAAGGTGGTGATTGCGGAAGGCGAATGCCAGCTGGAGCGGCAGCGCCGCATCAAGCCCTGGATTGCCGGGCTCCTGAAAAAGGGCGAGCGCGTGGTGCGCGTGAAGTACGGCGTGGACGAGGACGTGTGCAACGGCGACCACGCCTGCATCCGCCTGTCGGGCTGCCCCACGCTCACGCTCAAGGACAACCCCGATCCGCTGAAGGTGGACCCGGTGGCGACCGTGATCGACGGCTGCGTGGGTTGCGGCCTGTGCGGCGAGAACGCGCATGCGGCCACGCTGTGCCCCAGCTTCTACCGGGCCGAGGTGGTGCAGAACCCGAAGTGGCACGAGCGTCTGCTGCACGGTCTGCGCGGTGCGGTCGTGCGTGCGTTGCAACCGGCTTGAGGGGCGACGACATGGAACAGAACCGCCAGAACCGACCCATCACCCTGCTCGTCTGCGCCCTCGGTGGCGAAGGCGGCGGCGTGCTCACCGAATGGCTGGTCGACATCGCGCGGCATGCCGGCTACGCGGCGCAGAGCACCTCCATTCCCGGCGTGGCGCAGCGCACCGGCGCCACCACGTACTACATCGAGGTGTTTCCGGTGCCGCTCGCGCAACTCGGCGGCAAGCGCCCCGTGTTCAGCCTGAGCCCGGTGCCCGGCACGCTCGACGCGATCGTGTCGTCGGAACTGCTGGAAACCGCGCGCCAGGTCGGCAACGGCATGAGCGCGCCGCTGCGCACGCTGGTCATCAGCTCGTCGGCGCGCATCTTCACGACGGCCGAACGCATGGAGCCCGGCGACGGCCGCGCCGACGCGCAGCGCCTGCTCGACGTGGTGAAGGCCTTCAGCCGCGAGCACCATGTGTTCGACATGAATGCGATGGCGCGCGACGCCGGCACGGTGGTCAGCGCGGTAATGCTGGGCGCCGTCGCGGGCAGCGGGTTGTTTCCGTTCCCGCGCGAGGCCTACGAGCACGTGGTGCGCGGCGGCGACACCAACGCGCCCGAAAAGCTGAGCAGGATGGCCGCGGCCAGCCTGCGCGGCTTTGCGGCCGCCTTCGACGCGGTGAGCGCGCCGCGTGCGCAGGCCGCCTTCGTCAGCAGCGTGCTGGCCGGCGACACGAACGACGCGCCGCCGCCGGCGAGCGCCCTGCCCGCCGAGCTGGCGCGGCGCTTTCCGCCCGCCGTGCACGACATGCTCACGCTGGGCCATGCGCGCGTGCTCGACTACCAGGACGCCGCCTACGCCGCGCTCTACGCCGAGCGGCTGGGCCGCGTGCTCGACGCCGAGCGCGCCGCCGACCCGGCCGGCGCGCAGGGCTTTGCCATCACCCGCGAGGCCGCACGCTGGCTCGCGCTGTGGATGGCCTTCGACGACATCGTGCGCGTGGCCGCCCTCAAGGGCCGTGCGAGCCGCGCACAGCGCGTGCGGCAGGAAGTGCGCGCGGGCGACGAAGACATCGTGAAGGTCTACGACCACTTCAAGCCCGGCGCCGCCGAGTTCGCCGCGCTGCTGCCGCCAGGCCTCTCGCGCCGCGTGACGGCGTGGGACCGCGGCCGCCAGGCGCGCGGCCTGGCGCCGTGGGCGCTGCCGCTGAAAGTGGGCAGCCATTCGGTGATCGGCATGGCGTCGCTGCGCATGCTGGCCTCGCTGCGCTGGCTGCGCCGGCGCGGCAGCCGCTTCGCCGAGGAGCAGGCGCTGATCGAACGCTGGCTCGCGGCCGTGGAAGCGGGCACCCGCGATGCCTGGGCGCTGGGGCATGAGCTGGCACTGTGCGGCCGGCTCATCAAGGGCTACGGCAGCACCAACGAGCGCGGCAAGGAGAACCTGCTGCACATGACCGACCACCTCGCCGCCCGGCCCGGCGTGGCGCCCGCCGAGCGCGCGCAGGCCGTGGCCGCGGCGCGCACCGCCGCGCTCGCCGACGATGCCGGCCGCGCGCTCGACGCCGCGCTGGTCGAACACGGCGCGCCCGCCCGCCCCGTCAAGGCCCAGCCCATCCGCTGGATGAAGCGCAAGCCCACCGGCGGCGCCTGACACGGAGCGCCCCGCGATGACGCCACTGCTCAACGTCGAGGACTACCGGCGCCGCGCGCGGCAGGTGCTGCCGCGCCTGGTGTTCGACTACGTCGACGGCGGTGCGGAGGACGAGCGCTGCCTGCGGCGCAACCGCGACGCGCTGGAGGCCCTGCCGCTGGTGCCGGAATGCCTGCGCGACACCAGCGCGATGGACATCGGCATCGAACTCTTCGGGCGCCGCTGGAACGCGCCCTTCGCCGTCGCGCCCATCGGGCTGGCGGGCCTGGTGCGCCCGGGTGCCGACGCCCTGCTGGCCAGCGCCGCGCAAGCCGCGCGGGTGCCTTTCATTCTCTCGACCGCGTCGAACACCCGCATCGAGGACGTGCGCACCGCCGCACCCGACGCCACGCTGTGGATGCAGCTGTACGTGATGGGCGAGCGCGCCATTGCCGAGCGCATCGTGCGGCGCGCGCGTGCCGCCGGCTTCGAGGCGCTGGTGCTCACGGTGGACGTGCCGGTCAGCGGCCTGCGCGAGCGCGACCTGCGCCATGGTTTTCGCGTGCCGATGCGGCTCACGCCGGGCACCGTGCTCGACATGGCGCGGCATCCCGCCTGGTTGCTGCGACTGGCCCGCGGCGGCATGCCGCAGTTCGCGAACCTGCTGCCCGACGAAGACGGTGCGCCCGTCTCCGCGCAGACCCAGGCCGCCCTGCTCTCGCGCACCATGGACCGCACGCTGACCTGGGACAGCCTGGGCTGGCTGCGCAGGCTGTGGGACGGGCCGTTGCTGTTCAAGGGCCTGCTGGGCGCGGAAGACGCGAAGCGCGCCCTGCGCCATGGCGCGGACGGCATCGTGGTCTCCAACCACGGCGGCCGGCAGCTCGATGCGGCACCGGCCAGCATCGCCGCGCTGCCGCGCATCGTCGATGCGGTCGACGGCCGCATTCCGGTGCTGATGGACGGCGGCATCCGGCGCGGCAGCGACGTCGTGAAGGCCCTGGCGCTCGGCGCGCGCGCCGCGCTGGTGGGCCGCGCACCGGTCTACGGCCTGGCCTGCGACGGCCGGCAAGGCGTGCTCTCGGTGCTGCAACTGCTGGCGCAGGAGACCGAACGCACGATGACCTTGCTGGGCGCAGCGCACGTCGACGAACTTGGCGGCCGCCACGTCGACCGGCCCGAATCACGTTCGCCTTCCGAACAAGCCGCTGCTGCAGCCGGCCTCAAGGAAAACACGCACGGGAAACCCTCCATATACCCGAAGCACGCGACTGCCTAGATTGCGCAACCAGTTCAAACACATAACGAAGGAGACCATGAAAACCGCCCACCACCCTCGCCGTACCCGGTTCCCCGCCCTGGCCCTGATCGCGGCCAGCACCGCGCTGTCGCTCGGCATGCCCGCCGCGCAGGCGCAGGACAAGCCCGTGCAGCTCAAGCTGTCGAGCTGGGTGCCCGCGCAGCACCCGCTCAACCCCGCGCTGCAGGCGTGGGCCGACGACATCAAGAAGGAATCGGGCGGGACGATCACCGCCATCCTGTTCCCGTCGGAGCAGCTCGGCAAGGCCTTCGACCACTACGACATGGCGCGCGACGGCATCGCCGACTTCGCCTACATCAACCCGGGCTACCAGCCGGGCCGCTTCCCGATCATGGCGGGCGCCTCGCTGCCCTTCTTGTTCGCCAACGGCAAGGAAGGCTCGGCCGCCATCGACGCCTGGTACCGCAACTACGCGGCCAAGGAAATGAAGGACGTGAAGTACTGCTTCGCGTTCGTGCACGACCCCGGCACCTTCCACGCGCGCAAGAAGATCACCGTGCCCACCGACATCAAGGGCATGAAGGTGCGCCCGGCCACCAGCACCGTGGGCCAGCTCATCACCTCGCTGGGCGGCACCAACGTGCAGGCCTCGGCGCCCGAGTCGCGCGACATGCTGGAGCGCGGCGTGGCCGACGCCATCACCTTCCCGTGGGGCTCCATCGGCCTGTTCGGCATCGACAAGGTGGTGAAGTACCACATGGACGCGCCGCTGTACGTCACGCCCTTCGTGTGGGCGATGAACAAGGGCAAGTACGACGCCATGTCCGTCGCGCAGAAGAAGGTCATCGACGACCACTGCACCAGCGAATGGGCGCAGAAGGTGGCCGGGCCGTGGGCCGACTTCGAGTTCGCGGGGCACGCCAAGATGGCCGCGCTGTCGGGCCACGAGATCTACAAGCTCACACCGGAACAGCTCGACGCATGGCGCAAGGCGGCCGCACCGTCGGAAGCGCAGTGGGCCGACAGCGTGAAGAAGGTCGGCGAAGACCCGAAGGCCGTGATGGACGCGCTGAAGGCCAGCCTCGTCAAGTACAAGTCCGCCCTCTGATCGCCCACGCCTCGCCTGACACCTCGGGCGGGGCGTTTCAAA
Source organism: Variovorax pasteuri (assembly GCF_051216435.1). NCBI lineage: Bacteria > Pseudomonadati > Pseudomonadota > Betaproteobacteria > Burkholderiales > Comamonadaceae > Variovorax > Variovorax pasteuri. Next base: position 273,916 of record NZ_JBPJZS010000004.1, on the reverse strand, counting down.
CGAAAGACGCAGACCCATGGCGACACGCTCAGCCAGCTACATGGACCGCGCGATCAACACCATCGAGTGGCTTGCCGCCATCTTCGTGGGGATCGTCGCGCTCAACATCTTCGCGGCCGTGGTGCTGCGCAAGTTCTTCGACGCCTCCATCCCCGACGCCTACGACTTCGGCCGCATGCTGCTGGGCATCCTGATCTTCTGGGGCATCGCGGCCACCAGCTACCGCGGCGGGCACATCACGGTCGACCTCGTGTGGACCGCGGCGGGCCCGCGCATGAAGCGCGTCATCGATGTCTTCGCAACGCTGGTGCTGCTGTTCGTGGTGGCGGTGCAGACCGCCATGCTGTTCGACAAGGTGCGCGGCACCTACGTCGACAACGTGCAGACCTACGACCTGAACATTCCGACCTGGCCCTTCTATGCCGTGGCCTGGGCCGGCGATGTGTGCGCGGTGCTGCTCATCGCCATTCGCACGTACCGGCTGATCTTTCATCCCGAACAACTCGAAGAAGTTCACGCAGAACAGAAGGCGGACGAATGAGCCCGGATGCAGTTGCAGTGCTGGGCTTTGTCGCCCTGTTCGTATTGATGTTGTTGCGCGTGCCCGTAGGCATGGCCATGGGACTGGTAGGGGTGGTCGGCTACAGCTACCTGGTCGGCCCCGGCCCGGCGCTGAAGCTGGTGGGCCAGACCTCCATGCGCACCGTGACCGACTACACCTTCGGCGTGATTCCGATGTTCATGCTCATGGGGGCGCTGGTGTCGGTGTCCGGCGTGAGCCGCGAACTCTTCAAGGCCGCCAACTCCATGATCGGCCACCTGCGCGGTGGCCTGGGCGTGGCCACGGTCATCGCGTGCGGCGGTTTCGCCGCCATCTGCGGCTCGTCGGTGGCCACGGCCGCCACGTTCTCGGCCGTGGCGTACCCGGAGATGCGGCGCTTCAACTATCCGCAGTCGTTCTCCACCGGCGTGATTGCCGCGGGCGGCACGCTGGGCGCCATCCTTCCGCCCTCGACCGTGCTCGCGGTCTACGCCATCCTCACGCAGCAGGACATCGGCAAGCTCTTCATGGCGGGCATTGTGCCGGGCATCCTGGCGATGGCGATGTACGTGATGACCATCGCGATCATCGTCAAGCTGCGGCCCGACTGGCTGCCCGGCGGCGAGGTCAAGCCGTGGCCGGAACGCATCAAGGACCTGAAGAACGTGTGGGCGCCGCTGGTGCTGTTCGTGTTCGTCATCGGCGGCCTGTACGGCGGCTTCTTCACGCCGACCGAGGCGGGCGGCGTGGGCGCGAGCGGCGCGTTCATCCTCGGGCTGGTGCGGCGCAAGCTCGACGGGCCGAAGATCCGCGAGGCGCTGCTGTCGGCCACGCGCACGGCGGCGGCGGTGTTCACCGTGCTGATCGGCGCGCTGCTGTTCGGCTACTTCCTCACCATCACGCAAAGCCCGCAGAAGCTGACCGAGATACTCACCGGCCTGGGCATCGGGCGCTACGGCGTGCTGGCGCTCATCATGCTCATGTACCTGGTGCTGGGCTGCCTGATGGATGCGATGGCGATGATCATCCTCACGGTGCCCATCATCTACCCGGTGATCGTGCACCTGGGGTTCGACCCGATCTGGTTCGGCGTGATCATCGTGATGACGGTCGAGTTGGGGCTCATCCATCCGCCGGTGGGCATGAACGTGTTCGTCATCAAGAGCGTGGTGAAGGACGTGAGCTTCACCACCATCTTCAAGGGCGTGCTGCCGTTCATCGTGACCGACATCGTGCGCCTGGTGATCCTGATCGCCTTCCCCATCATTGCCTTGTGGCTGCCGACGAAAATGGGCTGATGAGCAGTATCAAAGAAATCACCTACACCGCGCGCGTCGAGTTCGGCGACTGCGACCCCGCCGGCATCGTCTGGTTTCCCAACTTCTTCCGCTGGATCGATGCGGCCTCGCGTCACTTCTTTGCCGAGTGCGGCGTGCCGCGCTGGGAAGAGACGACCGAGACGCTGGGCGTGATCGGCACGCCGCTGGTGGACACGCACACGCGCTTCGTGAAGACGGCGAGCTACGGCGACACGCTGCAGATTGCGGTGCGCATCACCGAGTGGCGCGACAAGAGCTTCGTGCAGGCCTACCGGGTGACGCGGGGCGAGGACCTGATCCTCGAATGCGAAGAGGTGCGCATCTTCGCGGCGAAGCGCGAAGGGGGCGGAATTCGGGCGGTGGCGATTCCGCCTTCGATCCGCGCGCTCTGCGAATAGGGGCCGGTCAGCGCGGCTGGGCTTGCAACCTGGCGAGCAGGCCGTCGACGCCCAGGTCGATCAGGTCGAAGACTTCGACGAAGTCTTTCTGGCCGCCGTACCAGGGGTCGGGCACATCGCCCTCGACGCCTTGCGCGAACTCGGTGAACAGATGGATCTTGTGTTCCGTTCCCGCCGGCGCGAGCCTGCGCAACGCGGCGCAGTGCTGGGCCGTCATGCCGATGATCAGGTCGAAATGCTGGAAGTCGGCCTTGCGCACCTGACGCGCGGCATGGGCGTGCATCTCGATGCCGCGGCGCCTGGCCTCGGCCACCGAGCGCCTGTCCGGCGGGTTGCCGCGCTCTTCGTCGGAGATGGCGGCGCTGTCGACTTCGATGGCGAAGCCTGCGGCTCGGGCCTTGTGCATGAGCAAGGTGTGGGCTGTGGGGGAACGGCAGATGTTGCCGGTGCAGACGAACAAAACTGCCATTTTTTATGTGCGAAGAAGACTTGGATGATTTTCAACAGGGGTCTGGAGCAAGCTGAAACGATGCACCGCGCTCCAACAAAATCCATCGCTTGCGCATGCGTTCCTGCTGCGCTGAATGATGCCTGAGCACTTGGATGGACAGCGGCCCTGCGCGCAGGCTACAGCACATCGCGACGCTACGATGGACCCATGCCCCTTCATCAAGCTCGACACATCACCGCCATGCTCTGTGCCACCGTCCTGCTGGCGGCCTGCGCCACGCCTTCCGATGGCGACAAGACAGCTGCGCAACCGCCGACGCGCGTTGCAGATCGCGACGCCAATCGACCTGGGCGCACACCTGAAAACCTGGCGCCCACCCTCTCGCCGGCCCAGGCATTGGCATCCGGGACGCAGGGCGCGCGCGTGCGCTGGAGCGGTGGCATCAATGCCATCGATGCACAAGAAGGCGGGCGCCAGTGCTTCACCCTGCTGCACGCCACTTTCGATGCGCTCGGCGTGCTGCAGTGGCCCGCGGACGCGCAGCAGTTCATCGCCTGCGGCGCGGGGCCCTACGACCGGGCGCTCGTGACCCAGTTCAGTCTGGTGACCTTCGACGGCCGCGTGGCCGGGCAACAAGTTCTGGCGGGCAAGCCGGTCCCCGTGATCGAGATCGATGCGCTGTTCAGGCACTCGGACTGTGTGCAGGGCAGCGAGAAAAGCCCAGAGTGCTACGCGGGCTACCTCCAACCGCTGAAGCACTGACGGCTCGACGCTCGACGCTCGATCTTCCGCCCCAACAGCCTCAGAGCCGGTGCTATTGACCGGTGCTATTCTTCGCGCCGACCTCACTCCAGGTACTCCAGATGCGGCTTCTTCCCCTGGTCATGACGGTGCTGGTGATGTCGAGCGCGGTGTCCGCGGCCGAAGAATCCGCCACGACAACGACGCTCTACAAATCCACCGGCCCCGATGGAAGGACGATCTACAGCGACGTCCCGCCGCCGCATGCGCGCGACGCCAAGACCTTGACGTTCAAGAACCTGCCGGCCAGCGCCTTGTCCGCTGAAACCCTCGCGTATGTCGAGCAATTGCGCAAGTCGGCGAACGCACGGGCCTCTGCCCCACCGCCCCGCGACACCGTGCTTTTTTCCGCCAAGTGGTGCGGCTATTGCCGCCAGGCGAAGTCGTACCTGGCCGCCAAGCAGATCGGCTATCGGGAGATCGACATCGACACGGCGGACGGAAAACTGGCCTATGCCCAACTGGGAGGCAACAGCGGCGTGCCGCAGCTATTCGTGAACGGTCGAGGGGTCACTGGCTTCACCGCTGCCGCCTACGACGCCGTCTTCCAGGCGCGCAGGTAGAGAAAGAGGACGGAACGGTTGGCAGGGCGGGCGACGCCAACGCCCCTCTCCACATCGCGGGAAACGATCTCAAGAGTTGACTCGCCACGTGCCGCAGTGCAACAATTGACAATCTTCATTTCGGAGCCTCGTGCGTGGACAGTGCCAGTTGGATCAGTGACAAGACGCGTGCCTCGGCAGGCGTGACACCCCAGGCTCTCTAGCGCAGGCTTCCCCGCGCTGTGTGGCCCTGGTGCACGCAGCGTGACCCTCTTGCCCTTCGCGGCAAGCGGTTCTCCCCTTCCGAATTCCGTCGTCCTCGTCACTGACTTTTTCAGTCAGCTTGCGTGCGTCCGTGCGCGAGGTTCCTTCAACGCGAAGGAGCCTTGCCATGCGTCACTTTCATCTTCGTCGTCAGCCTCACGAACAACTCGTTCGCGCCTCGGCACACGTGCCGAACGGTGCGCCCGCGGCTGCGGCAGAGGCAACGGCCGTCGATGCCGCGCTGGACCAGGCCGCAGCGCTGTGGACCACGCGGCGCATCCGCAACTTCCTGGTTCTCCAGCCCGCCCACGGCACGCGCCGCTGAGCCTGTTCGCGCGCCTCTCTTTCCCGATCCGCACAGCACAGGAGCACACCGTGGACCCCGCCTCTCATTGGCGCCGTAGCGCGCCCCCTTCGCTTCGATCGATTGCAACCACGCGGCCCGCCGCCGCGCTTCGCAAGGGGTTGACCACCGCGCGTTGACGCCCGGAGGTTCTCCCCGGGCGGGCGGCGGCCGCCCCGAAGGAGAACCCCATGAACAAGAACGTCCTGAAGTCTTTCTTCGAAAGCTTCCTGCGCAGCCGCCACATGCTGCATCACTTCGAGCGCTGGCAATCGCTGCTGGGCTCGAAACCGGTCGCCGGCGGCTCGCTGCAGATGCCGCCCGACATCGCGAAGGCATTGAACACCGCCTCTCGCACCGACGCCGGCGAAATGCTGGTCCGCCTCGACAGCTCGCCGCGCGGCCTCAGCGAAGGCCACGCCCAGGTGCTGCGCAAGCGCCTCGGCAGCAACGAGGTGCGCCACGAGCAGCCCCTGCCCTGGTGGCAGCACCTGTGGCAGTGCTACCGCAACCCGTTCAACCTGCTGTTGACGGTGCTGGCACTGGTTTCGTACGTCACCGAGGACATGAAGGCCACGCTCGTGATCGGCAGCATGGTGGTGCTGTCGACCGTGCTGCGCTTCCTGCAGGAGTCGCGCTCCAACAAGGCGGCCGACCGGCTCAAGGCGATGGTGAGCAACACCTCCACGGTGCTGCGGCCCGCGCCCGGCCAGAAGCCCGGTACCGCGGGCGACGAGGGCTTCGACACCACGCACACCGGCACGGTGCGCGTCGAGGTGCCGATGCGCGACCTGGTGCCGGGCGACGTCATCGCGCTGTCGGCCGGCGACATGATCCCGGCCGACTGCCGCCTGCTCACCGCCAAGGACCTGTTCATCAGCCAGTCGGCGCTGACGGGCGAGGCCATGCCGGTCGAGAAGTTCGTGGCGGACCGCGGCGAACACGACGCCGGCGTGCTCGAGCGCGAGAACCTGCTCTTCATGGGCACCAACGTGATCAGCGGCACGGCCAGCGCGCTCATCGTGCACACGGGAGACCGCACCTTCTTCGGTGCGCTGGCCCAGCGCGTGACGGCCTCCGACCGCGGCACCAGCGCCTTCCAGGCCGGCATCAACCGCGTGAGCTGGGTGCTGATCCGCTTCATGTTGGTGATGGCGCCGCTGGTGCTGGTGATCAACGGCGTGGCCAAGGGCGACTGGTGGGAGGCGGCGCTGTTCGCGCTGTCGATCGCGGTCGGCCTCACGCCCGAGATGCTGCCGATGATCGTGACGGCCACGCTGGCCAAGGGTGCGGTCGTGATGTCGCGCCAGAAGGTGATCGTGAAGCGGCTGGAGGCGATTCACAACTTCGGCGCGATGGACGTGCTGTGCACCGACAAGACCGGCACGCTGACGCAGGACCGCATCGTGCTCGAGCGCCACACCAACGCCTGGGGCGAAGACTCCGACCATGTGCTGCAGTTCGCCTACCTCAACAGCTTTCACCAGACGGGGCTGAAGAACCTGCTCGACAAGGCGGTGCTGAGCCATGCCGAGATGCAGCTCGAGACGCGCCTGCAGACGGCCTACCGCAAGATCGACGAAGTGCCCTTCGACTTCTCGCGCCGCCGCATGTCGGTGGTGGTGGCCAACGGCGGCAGCGAGCACCTGCTGATCTGCAAGGGCGCGCTGGAAGAGATCCTGTCGGTGTGCACGTCGGTCGAGCGCGGCGCCGAAGTGCTGGCACTCGATGCCGAAGTGCTCGCGCGCATCCACCGCGTGGCGTCGGAGCTCAACGCGATGGGCCTGCGCGTGGTGGCCGTGGCCAGCCGCGCGCTGAAGACCGAGGCGCAAAAGCCCGCCTACGGTGTGGCCGACGAGTCGGGGCTCACGCTGCTGGGCTACGTGGCCTTTCTCGACCCACCGAAGGAGTCGACCGCGCCCGCGCTGCGCGCGCTGGCCGAGCACGGCGTGGCGGTGAAGGTGCTGACGGGCGACAACGAACTGGTCACGCGCAAGGTGTGCGCCGACGTGGGCCTGGAGGTCGGGCGCATCGTGCTCGGGCGCGAGATCGAGGACATGGCAGACGCCGACCTGGCGCTGGTGGTCGAAGCGCACCAGGTGTTCGCCAAGCTCACGCCCGCACACAAGGAGCGCATCGTGCACGCGCTGCATGCCAACGGCCATGTGGTGGGCTTCATGGGCGACGGCATCAACGACGCGCCCGCATTGCGCGCGGCGGACATCGGCATCTCGGTGGACAGCGCGGTGGACGTGGCGAAGGAATCGGCCGACATCATCCTGCTGGAGAAGAGCCTGATGGTGCTGGAGCAGGGCGTGATCCAGGGGCGGCGCACCTTCGCAAACATGCTCAAGTACATCAAGCTGACGGCGAGCTCTAACTTCGGCAACGTGTTCTCGGTGCTGGTGGCCAGCGCCTTCCTTCCGTTCCTGCCGATGCTGCCGCTGCACCTGCTGGTGCAGAACCTGCTGTACGACGTGTCGCAGATCGCGATCCCGTTCGACAACGTGGACGACGAGTTCCTCAAATCGCCGCAGCGCTGGAACCCGGCGGACCTGGGGCGCTTCATGGTGTTCTTCGGGCCGCTGAGCTCTGTGTTCGACATCCTCACGTTCACGGTGATGTGGCACGTGTTCGCGGCCAACACGGTCGGCCACCAGACGCTGTTCCAGTCGGGCTGGTTCGTCGAGGGTCTGCTGTCACAGACGCTGATCGTGCACCTGATCCGCACACGCAAGATCCCGTTCCTGCAAAGCCGCGCGGCGTGGCCGCTGCTGATCATGGGCGGGGCCATTGCGGCCGTGGGCATCTGGCTGCCGATGGGGCCGCTGGCGCACTACTTCAAGCTGGAGGCGCTGCCGCTGATGTACTTCCCCTGGCTGGTTGCGATGCTCGTTGGCTATGCGGTGCTGACCCAGGCTGTGAAGGGGTGGTATGCACGGCGGTACGGGTGGCAGTGACGATGTGACGCTCTTTGTTCAGGGCGGTCCTGTGACACGCACATGACACCCAAGCCTCGCAAACTGACGGGCGCCCGATACCGGACGAGCCGCCGACGGCGGTCGCACATCGAAGACACAAGAACAAGCAAGGAAACCATCGATGCAAGCCATCCAGAACATCAACCTGCTCTCGCTGCTGGACACCTTCGTGAGCGTGTCTGCCGCCTTCATCCTCGGCTCGCTGATCGGCCTGGAGCGCCAGGTCCGCCAGCGCACTGCGGGCCTGCGCACCAACACCCTGGTGGCCGTGGGCGCCGCGGTGTTCGTCGACATGGCCAACCGGCTCGACGGCAGCGGCGGCGCGGTGCGCGTGGTGGCCTACGTGGTGTCGGGCATCGGCTTCCTGGGCGCGGGCGCGATCATGAAGGAAGGCGCCAACGTCACGGGATTGAACACGGCGGCCACGTTGTGGGGGTCGGCGGCCGTGGGCGCCTGCGCGGGCGCGGACCTGCTCGGCGAAGCATTGATTGCGGCGCTGTTCGTGCTGGCCAGCAACACGTTGCTGCGGCCCGTGGTGAACCGCATCAACCGCCAGCCGATCAGCGAGGAAGCGAGCGAAGCGACGTACGTGGTGCGCGTGATCTGTTCACGCGCGGCCCGGCCCGAGGTGATGGACCAGTTGCTGCTGTTGCTGGAGGCCGCGAACTACCCGGTGCGCGATGTCGACCAGCACCCGTTCGGGCCGGCCGACACCGAGATCGGTGCGACGCTGTATGCGACAGCGGTCGAGCCCACTGAGCTCGACCGTGTCATTGAAGATCTCGAAAGCCTCGACGGCGTGCAGCAGGCGTTCTGGAATGCCACCGCCGAGGAGTGAGTAAACCGAACCCAGCGTGAGCCGGTTCAGACACCCATGATCGACACGGCCTTGGTGTTCAGGTAGGCCTCGAGCGCTTCCGGGCCGCCTTCCGAGCCGTAGCCCGAATCCTTCACGCCGCCGAAAGGCATTTCCGGCGAGGGGGTGGCAGGCTGGTTGATCCACAGCATGCCCAGCTCGAGCTTCTGGCTCAGCAGGTGCGCGTTCTTGATCGACTTGGTGAAGGCATAGCCGGCCAGGCCGAACGGCAGGCGGTTGGCTTCGGCAATCGCTTCTTCGAGCGTGTCGAAACCGCGGATGGCGGCGATGGGGCCGAAGGGTTCGTTGTTGAACACGTCGGCGTCCAGCGGCACGTCGGTCAGCACGGTGGGGGCGAAGAAGTTGCCGGTGTCGCCGATGCGTTCGCCGCCGGCCGCCACGGTGGCGCCCTTCTTGCGCGCGTCGTCCAGCACATGGGCCATGGCCGTCAGGCGGCGGGCGTTGGCCAGCGGGCCGATGGTCGTGCCTTCGGCCAGGCCGTCGCCGAGCTTCAGGCCTTCGGTGTACTTGACCAGCGTGCGGGCGAACTCTTCGCGCAGGCTGTTGTGCACCAGGAAGCGGGTCGGCGAAATGCAGACCTGGCCCGCGTTGCGGAACTTGGCGGCGCCGGCGGCCTTCACGGCCAGCGCCACGTCGGCGTCTTCGGCCACGATCACCGGTGCGTGGCCGCCCAGTTCCATCGTCACGCGCTTCATGTGCGAGCCGGCCAGTGCGGCCAGCTGTTTGCCGACCGGGGTCGAACCGGTGAAGGTGACCTTGCGGATGATCGGATGGGCGATCAGGTAGTTCGAGATTTCAGCCGGGTTGCCGAACACCAGGCCCACGGTGCCGGGCGGAATGCCGGCGTCGACGAAGGCCTGCAGCAGCGCGGCGGGCGACGCCGGGGTTTCTTCGGGCGCCTTCACCAGGAACGAGCAGCCGGTGGCCAATGCGGCGCCGAGCTTGCGCACGATCTGGTTGATCGGGAAGTTCCACGGCGTGAACGCGGCGACAGGGCCCAGCGGCTCCTTCAGCACCAGCTGCTGCGCGGCCAGGTTGCGCGAGGGCACGATGCGGCCGTAGACGCGGCGGCCTTCGTCGGCGAACCATTCGATGATGTCGGCAGCGGCCAGGGTTTCGCCCTTGGCTTCGGCCAGCGGCTTGCCTTGCTCTTGCGTCAGCAGCTTGGCGATGTCGCCGGCGCGTTCGCGGATGAGGCCGGCAGCGCGGCGCATGACGGCAGCGCGCTCGTTGGCGGGGGTGTTGCGCCACTTGTCGAAGCCGCGCTGGGCGGCCGCCAGGGCACGGTCGAGGTCAGCGATGCTGGCATGCGCCACCTTGCCGATGACCTTGCCGGTGGCGGGGTTCACGACGTCCAGCGTCTTGCCGCCGGTGGCGTCGACCCATTCGTTGTCGATCAGCAGGCGGGTGTCGGTGTAGGAGGCGGTCATGCGAATTTTTCCTTCGAGGACTGGGGATGAAAAAAGGGGAATCTGGGTCTGCGGTGCGGCACCCGGCAAGGGCGCGCTGGCGACAACGGCGGCAAAGACGGCCCCGGGGCCGCCGGGTGCATAGATTAACCCGAGTTCGCGACGCTCGCCCGGCAGGGGCCAAGCCCCCTGTCGCCTACAGGATCAGCAATGCGCGGAAGTCGTTGACGTTGGTGTGCGTCGGCCCGGTCACGAAAAGGTCGCCCACGGCGTCGAAATAGCCGTAAGCGTCGTTGCGGTCGAGGTGGTCCGACAGCTTGCGGCCCGCCGCGGTGGCGCGCACCAGCGTGTCGGGCGTGACGAAGGCGCCGGCGTTGTCTTCCACGCCGTCGATGCCATCGGTGTCCGCCGCCAATGCCCACACCTGCGACTGGCCCATGAGAGCGCCCGCCAGCCCCATGCAGAACTCGCCGGCCCGCCCACCCCGGCCCTTGGCCTGGCCGGGCTGGCGCGCTCGAATGGTCACTGTGGTCTCGCCGCCCGAAAGAATCACGCAGGGGCGCGCGAAGGGCTCGCCGCGGTGCGCCACGGCGCGCGCCAGCGCGGCATGCACCTTGCCGACTTCGCGCGACTCGCCTTCGATCTCGTCGCTGAGGATGTGCGCCTCGACACCGGCTTCGCGCGCGGCCTTGGCGGCCGCTTCCAGCGACTGCTGGGGCGTGGCGATCATGTGCGTCTCATGGCCTTCGAACACCGCGTCGCCCGGCTTGGGCGTTTCGAGTTCGCCGCTTGCCAGTCGGGCGCGCACCGGCGCGGGCACCTCGATGGCGTAGCGGTCGAGGATGGCGAGCGCATCGGCGCAGGTGGTGGCGTCGGGCACCGTCGGGCCGCTGGCGATGACGGCGGCGTCGTCGCCCGGCACGTCGCTGATGGTCAGCGTCACCACGCGCGCCGGCGCGCAGGCCGCGGCCAGCCGGCCGCCCTTGATGCGCGACAGGTGCTTGCGCACGCAGTTCATCTCGCCGATGCCGGCGCCGCTGTCGAGCAGCTGCTTGTTGATGCGCTGCTTGTCGGCCAGCGTCAGGCCTTCGGCCGGCAGCACCAGCAGCGACGAGCCGCCGCCCGAAATCAGGCACAGCACGAGGTCGTCGGCCGTCAGGCCCTGCGTGAGCGCCAGCATGCGCTCGGCGGCCTGCTGCCCCGCGGCGTCGGGCACCGGGTGCGCGGCCTCGACGATCTCGATGCGCTGCGGCACGCCTTCGGGGCGCGGCGGGATGTGTTCGTAGCGCGTGACGACGAGCCCCGACAGCGGCGCATCGGCCGGCCACAGCGCTTCGAGCGCCTGCACCATCGAACCGCCCGCCTTGCCCGCGCCCAGCACCAGCGTGCGGCCCTTGCGCGGGTCCGGCGGCGGCGGCAGGTGGGCGCCCAGGGTGGACAGCGGCAGCGCGCGGTCCACCGCCACGCGGTAGAGATGTTCGAGAAAAGCGCGCGGGGCCTCGCGCGCATCGGGGGCGGTGCCGAAGGATGGTGTCGGTGCGGTCATCTGCTTTGTCTCCAGTCCGGCGATTGTGCTGCGGACCGTGACCCGCACCTGCCGGTCTTCTGTCGGGTCTAGTTGGTCTTTGCGCCGGCCTGGAACCAGCGGCTGATGAGGGCGCGCTCTTCGTCGGTGATGCCCGTGGCGTTGTTCATCGGCATGATCTTGGTGACCACCACCTGCTGGTAGATCGCCTGCGCATGCGCGGCCACCTGCTCGGGCGAATCGACGCGCACGTTCTTCATCTGCACGGCCGGGCCGTGGCACATGAAGCAGCGCTGCTCGAGCACCTTCTGCACCTGCGAGAACGGCACCGCGGGTGCCGCGGCAGATGCCACCGGCGCCGCCACGGGCTCGGGCTTCATCCACACGATGGTCAGGCCCAGCACCACGATGCCGACCAGCGCATAAGGCAGCGGGTTGCCCGCATTGCCCAGCTTGAAGCGGTGGCGCACCACGAAGAACTGCCGAATGGCCGCGCCGCCGAGCATGATCAGCAGCAGCACGATCCAGTTGTACTTGTGCGTGTAGGTGAAGCTGTAGTGGTTGCTCAGCATCGCGAACAGCACCGGCAGCGTGAAGTAGGTGTTGTGCACGCTGCGTTGCTTGCCGCGCTGGCCGTGCACCGGGTCGACCGGGCGGCCTTCGCGCAGTGCCTGCACGTTCTTGCGCTGGCCGGGAATGATCCAGAAGAACACGTTGCCGCTCATGGTCGTGGCCATCATGGCGCCCACCAGCAGGAAGGCCGCGCGGCCCGCGAACCACTGGCAGGCCAGCCAGGTCGCGAAGACGATGAACAGGGCGATCAGCACGCCGACGATGGTGTCGCCGTTCTTGCGGCGCCCGAAGATCTGGCAGATGCCGTCGTACACCATCCAGAACACCACGAAGAAGGCCAGCGCCACGGCAATGGCGGCGCCGGGTTGCCAGTCCATCTTGGACTTGTCGATGAGGTAGGTGCTCGCGTTCCACAGGTACGACATGGTGAACAGCGAGAACCCGGTGATCCAGGTGCTGTAGCTTTCCCAGTACGACCAGTGCAGGTGGTCCGGCAGCTTCTTGGGCGCCAGCGCGTACTTCTGCATGTTGTAGAAGCCGCCGCCGTGCACGGCCCATTGCTCGCCGCCCACGCCCTTGTCGAGCGATTCTTGGTCCTGCGGCTTCTCGAGGCTGTTGTCCAGCATCACGAAGTAGAAGGAGGCGCCGATCCATGCGATGGCGGTAATGACGTGGACCCAGCGCAGCAGCAGGTTCGCCCAGTCGAGGTAGTAGCTTTCCATGTGCTCTCTCTCAACCCAGCCGGCGCGTGGGGGCGCCGGTAAGGGGTTTCAGCCTGCTCACCACCGCGGGCACTGTAAGCAGAGAAAGTGCCGCGAACGCAGGCTCCATGAAATGGGCCTCGCTCCGCTGCGGCTTGTTGTGGACCGAAAGTGTATACAGTTTTGGCAAGGGACGGGTGGGTTTTTAAAAGCGTCGCCGCCGGGAAAACCCTGTTCAACCGAGCGATTGCAACAACTGTGCCGCCACCGCCACGGCGATCACCTCGGGCTCCTTGCCGGTGATGCCGGGCACGCCGATCGGGCAGGTGACGCGGGCGAACTCTTCGGCCGTGAACCCACGCGCCTCGAGCCGGTGGCTGAAGGTGGCCCACTTCGTCTTGCTGCCGATCAGGCCGATGTACGGCAGGTCGTTGCGCTCGCGCAGGCGCTTCAGGCAGGCGATGACGATGTCGAGGTCTTCGGCATGGCTGAAGCTCATGATCAGCACGCGGCTGCCCGGTGCCAGCGCGGCGACGGCGTCCTGCACGGGCTCGGAATGCTCGGTGTCGATCTGCGCGGGGAGTTCGTCGGGGAACACGCCGTCGCGGCTGTCGATCCAGCGCATCGCGAACGGCAGCGCGGCCAGCAGGCGCGCCAGCGCGGCACCCACGTGGCCGCCGCCGAACAGCGCCACGGGCCGGAGCTGAGCGACCAGCTCGCGCTGCAGCGCCGGCGCATCGGATGCGGTGATGCGCTGGTAAGAAAGAAACATCACGCCGCCGCAGCACTGCCCCAGGCTCGGGCCGAGGGGGTAGCGCTGGATGCCGTCGAACGGTGCGCGCGTGCCGGCCAGCAGGTCGCGCGCTTCCTTCGTGGCCTGGAACTCGAGCTGCCCGCCACCGATGGTGGCCGTGAGGCCGTCGGACCACACCGCCATCCAGGTGCCGGCCTCGCGCGGCGCCGAGCCCTGGGTGGACTCGACGCGCACCAGCACCGCGTCTTCATGGCGAAGACGCGCGAGCAACTGGTCGACTGCGCCACTCATGAGCGATACCTTCGGTTGCCCGGGCCATGAAGACTCACGGTATAAACCCGGCGATGAATCGCCAGCTTACCCCCCGCCGCCTTGCACTTGCTGCTTCCGTTCTTTCCGCGCTGTGGCTCGCCGGCTGCGGCAGCACCGGCCCGGGGGCCGTTCCCGGCCAGCTGAGCAGTGCGTCCGCGCCGGTCGCATCCGCCTCCGGCCGCGTGCCGCGCGCTTCGAGCGCCGCCACCGCGCGCGAGTACCGCCGCGATGCGGCACGCCACATCTACGACATCAACCGCTCGCGCATCTACGGCGGCCAGCTGCCGCCCATTCTTTATGCGGTCGGCACGTTGCAGGTGAACCTGGACGCGGGCGGCAAGGTGGTGTCGATGCACTGGCTGCGCGCGCCGCAGCATGCGCCCGAGGTCATTGCCGAGATCGAGCGCGCCGTGCTGCAGGCCGCGCCCTTCCCCGCCGCCACCCGCCTCGGCGCGGTCACTTGGACCGACACCTGGCTGTGGGACAAGAGCGGGCGCTTCCAGCTCGACACCCTGACCGAAGGACAGCAGCAAGGCGACTGACCTCAGGAGCCCCGGTAGGTGGAGTAGCTCCACGGGCTCACCAGCAAGGGCACGTGGTAGTGCTGGTCGGTGTGCGCCACTCCGAAGTCCAGCGACACCTTGTTCAGGAAGTTCGGCTCCGGCAGCGTCACGTTGCGGGCCTTGAAGTAGCTCGCCACATCGAACACCAGGCGGTACGTGCCGGCCTTCAGCGAGTGGTTGTCATACAGCGGCCCGTCGCTGCGGCCGTCTGCATTCAGCGTGAAACGCTTCACCAGCGTCGCGGCGTCGCCCTCGGTGGTGTACAGCGCCACCTCCATGCCCGCGGCGGGGCCGCCGTGCATCGTGTCCAGTACGTGGGTGCTCAGGCCCATGAGGCGCTCCTTGAAAGTACGAAAGTCGGTTCGGTGGATGCGGGATATTCCGGTGGACAAAAGTGTATACAGTTCCCGCCTTTGGGTCTATCATGAAAAACATGGAGTCCTCCACCACACGTTCGATCGTCGACGCGCTGACCAAGGCCATCGTCGAGCACCGGCTTCAGCCCGGCACCAAGCTGGCCGAGCAGAAGCTGGCCGACCACTTCGGTGTGTCGCGCACGCTGGTGCGCCAAGCCCTGTTCCAGCTGTCGCAGAACAAGCTCATTCGCCTGGAGCCCGCGCGCGGCGCCTTCGTGGCGGCGCCCGCGGTCGACGAGGCCAAGCAGGTGTTCAAGGTGCGCCGCATGCTCGAGGCCGAGATGACGCGCGAGTTCGTGCGCACCGTCACGCCCGCCAAGATCAAGGCGCTGAAGGAACACGTGGCGCTCGAAAAATCCGCCGTGTCGGGCGAGGACATCTCGGGCCGCACCGAGCTGCTCGGCGACTTCCACGTGCGCATGGCCGAGCTCATGGGCAACACGGTGCTGGCGCAGATCTTGGGCGAGCTCATTTCGCGCTGCGCCCTCATCACGCTGATGTACCAGAGCACCAGCGCGGCCGAGCATTCCAACGACGAACACGCCGACATCGTGAAGGCACTGGCCGCCCGCGACGAAGAGCGCGCGGTGCGCCTCATGACCGAACACCTGGAACACGTGGAGGCCAACCTCACGTTCGACCGCAAGGTTCCCACCAACGACATCTCGCTCGCGCTGGCCTGACCCGCAACGACCCCATGAATGCCTACGACACCACCCTGCCCTACCCCCGCGACCTCGTCGGCTACGGCCGCAACCCGCCCCATGCGCAGTGGCCGGGCGGCGCGCGCATTGCGGTGCAGTTCGTGCTGAACTACGAGGAAGGCGGCGAAAACGCCACGCTGCACGGCGACGCGGGCTCCGAGCAGTTCCTCTCCGAGATGTTCAACCCGGCAAGCTACCCCGACCGGCACATCAGCATGGAAGGCATCTACGAGTACGGCTCGCGCGCCGGCGTGTGGCGCATCCTGCGCGAGTTCGAAAAGCGCGGCCTGCCGCTCACCGTGTTCGGCGTGGGCATGGCGCTGCAGCGATACCCCGAGCTGACCGCCGCGTTCAAGGAGCTGGGCCACGAAATCGCCTGCCACGGCTGGCGCTGGATCCACTACCAGAACCTGGACGAAGCCACCGAGCGCGAGCACATGCGCCTGGGCATGGAAGCCATCGAGCGGCTCACCGGCGAGCGCGCCCTGGGCTGGTACACCGGGCGCGACAGCCCGCGCACGCGCCGCCTCGTGGCCGACTACGGCGGCTTCGAATACGACAGCGACTACTACGGCGACGACCTGCCCTTCTGGATGAAGGTGCGCAAGACCGACGGCACGGTGGTGCCGCAGCTCATCGTGCCCTACACGCTCGACGTGAACGACATGCGCTTCGCGCTGCCGCAGGGCTACTCGCACGCCGACCCGTTCTTCCAATACATGAAGGACACCTTCGACGCGCTGTACGCCGAAGGCGATGCGAACGGTGACGACAGCCCGAAGATGATGAGCATCGGCATGCACTGCCGCCTGCTCGGACGGCCCGGGCGCATCACCGCGCTGCAGCGCTTTCTCGACCACATCGCGCAGCACGACCGCGTGTGGGTCTGCCGGCGCCTGGACATCGCGCGCCACTGGAAGCAGGCGCACCCCTTCGAAGCCGGAGCCGCATCATGAGCCTGACCCCTCTCACCATTGCCCAACTCAACGCCGCCGTGCCCGCCGCGGCGGTCGCGCTGCTCGACGGCATCTACGAGCATTCGCCGTGGATCGCCCAGCGCGCGCTGGCCGCGCGGCCCTTCCGCTCGCTCGTGCACCTCAAGCATGCGATGGTGCAGGCACTGGCGGCGGCGTCCACCGACGAGCAGATCGGCCTGATCCGCGCCCACCCCGAGCTCGCCGGCAAGGCCATGGTCAGCAAGACGCTCACGGCCGAGTCAACCAACGAACAAAGCAAGGCCGGCCTGACCGACTGCACGCCCGAGGAGTTCGCGCAGATCCAGCAGCTCAACGCCGACTACAACGCGAAGTTCGGTTTTCCGTTCATCCTGGCGGTGCGCGGGCCGCGCGGCACGGGCCTGGCCAAGCGCGAGATCATCGACACTTTCGCGCGGCGGCTGCATCACCACCCGGCCTTCGAGCTGGGCGAGGCGCTGCGCAACATCCATCGCATTGCCGAGATTCGCCTGGACGACAAGTTCGGCGCCGACCTCACGCTGGGCAACGACGTGTGGGACTGGCAGGAACAGCTCTCGGTGCACACCGACCCGGGCTATGCCGAGAAGGGCCAGCTCACCGTCACGTACCTGACGGACGCGCACCGCGCCTGCGCCGCGCAGATCAGCGCGCTGATGCGCGAGTGCGGTTTCGACTCGGTGCACATCGACGCGGTCGGCAACGTGGTCGGCCGCTACGAGGCCACGCAGCCCGGCGCGCGCACGCTGCTCACCGGCTCGCACTACGACACCGTGCGCAACGGCGGCAAGTACGACGGGCGCCTGGGCATCTTCGTGCCGATGGCCTGCGTGCGCGAACTCGCGCGCCAGGGCCGGCGCCTGCCCTTCGCCTTCGAGGTGGTGGGCTTCGCGGAAGAAGAAGGCCAGCGCTACAAGGCCACCTTCCTGGGCTCGGGCGCGCTCATCGGCCACTTCGACGCGCGCTGGCTCGAGCAGAAGGACGCCGACGGCGTCACCATGCGCGAGGCCATGCGCCACGCGGGCCTGAAGGAAGAAGACATTTCGAAGATCCAGCGCGACCCGTCGCGCTATCTCGGCTTCGTCGAGGTGCACATCGAGCAGGGCCCGGTGCTCACCGAGCTCGACCTGCCGCTGGGCATCGTCACCTCCATCAACGGCAGCGTGCGCTACGTGGGCGAGGTCATCGGCATGGCCAGCCACGCCGGCACCACGCCCATGGACCGCCGCCGTGACGCGGCCGCCGCCGTGGCCGAACTCATTCTCTACACCGAGCAGCGCGCAGCCAAGGACGGCGACTCGGTCGGCACCGTCGGCATGCTCGAAGTGCCCAGCGGCTCCATCAACGTGGTGCCGGGCCGCTGCAAGTTCAGCCTGGACCTGCGCGCGCCCAACAACGCGCAGCGCGACGCGCTGGCCACCGACGTGGTCAACGCGCTGAAGGACATCTGCGAGCGCCGCGGCGTGCGCCACGAGCTCGAGGAGACCATGCGCGCCGCCGCTGCGCCGAGCGCGCCCGCCTGGCAGCAGCGCTGGGAAAAGGCCGTCGACGCGCTGGGCATTCCGCTGTTCCGCATGCCCAGCGGCGCCGGCCACGACGCCATGAAGCTGCACGAAGTGATGCCCCAGGCCATGCTGTTCGTGCGCGGCATCAACTCGGGCATCAGCCACAACCCGCTCGAATCGAGCACCAACGACGACATCCAATTGGCGGTGCAGGCCTTCCAGCTCCTGCTCGACAACCTCGCCGCCGAACACGCCCACTGAACGATTGACCGACAGAAGAACAACCATGACCGACTACACCAAGCTCGACGCCTGGATCGACGCCCACTTCGACGAGGAAGTGCAATTTCTGCAGCAGCTGGTGCGCGTGCCCACCGACACCCCGCCGGGCAACAACGCACCGCACGCCGAGCGCACCGCCGAGCTGCTGAAAGACTTCGGCCTCGACGCCGAGAAGCACGCCGTGCCCGCGCAGGACGTGAAGGACTACGGCCTGGAGTCGATCACCAACCTGATCGTGCGCCGCAAGTACGGCAGCGGCGGCATCACCGTGGCGCTCAACGCCCACGGCGACGTGGTGCCCCCGGGCGAAGGCTGGACGCACGACCCCTACGGCGGCGAGATTGCCGACGGCAGCCTGTACGGCCGCGCCACCGCGGTGAGCAAGAGCGACTTCGCGAGCTTCACCTTCGCGTTGCGCGCCCTCGAGGCCGTGGCCAAGCCGACCAAGGGCAGTGTCGAGCTGCACTTCACGTACGACGAAGAGTTCGGCGGCATCCTGGGCCCGGGCTGGCTGCTGAAGAACGGGCTGACCAAGCCCGACCTGATGATCGCGGCGGGCTTCAGCTACGAAGTGGTCACCGCGCACAACGGCTGCCTGCAGATGGAGGTGACGGTGCACGGCAAGATGGCGCACGCCGCCATTCCGAGCACCGGCATCGACGCGCTGCAGGGCGCGGTGAAGATCCTGAATGCGCTCTACGCGCAGAACACGCTCTACCAGCAGGTGACGTCGAAGGTCGAGGGCATCACGCACCCGTACCTCAACGTGGGCCGCATCGAAGGCGGCACCAACACCAACGTGGTTCCGGGCAAGGTGGTGTTCAAGCTGGACCGCCGCATGATCCCGGAAGAAAACCCGGTCGAGGTCGAAGCGAACATCCGCCAGGTGATTGCCGATGCCGCAGCCGAAAGCGCGGGCATCACGGTGGACATCAAGCGCCTGCTGCTGGCCAACTCGATGAAGCCGCTGGCCGGCAACAAGCCGCTGGTCGACGCCATTCAAAAGCACGGCCAGGACGTGTTCGGCGAGCCCATCAAGGCCATGGGCACGCCGCTGTACACCGACGTGCGCCTGTACGGCGAAGCCGGCATTCCGGGCGTGATCTACGGCGCCGGCCCGCGCACCGTGCTCGAATCGCACGCCAAGCGCAGCGACGAACGCGTGGTGCTCGAAGACCTGCGCCGCGCGACCCAGGTGATTGCGCGCACGCTGAGCGACCTGCTGGCCTGATCGCCGCGCCTGGCCTGGACCTGACCTGCGTGCAGGTCGGCGCCAGGCTCAGGCCGCGTCTGCGCTGGCGCCGGCGGATACCAGCAGCACCCGCGCGGCGTCCCACGCCATCACATCGACCAATGGGGCCGGGCGCGCCAGGTGGTAGCCCTGCACCAGCTTGCAGCCCAGGGCGCGCAGTGCATCGAGCTCGTCCTGCGTTTCCACACCCTCGGCCACGACCTGGATGTTCAGCGACCGGCCGAGCTGCACGATGGCATCGACCAGCACCACGTTGCCCGGCGACGACGACAGCCCCAGGATGAAGCTGCGGTCGATCTTGACCTGGCGCACATACTCGCTGCGCAGCGACGCCAGCGACGAATAGCCCACGCCGAAGTCGTCCACCACGATGGCCACGCCCGCGGCCGACAGCGCGCTGAGCCGGCTGCGCGTGGCGTGCGTGTCGAGCGCCACTTCCTCGGTGATCTCGATCTGCAGCCGGCGCGGCGCGATGCCGCGCGACTTCAGCAGGCCCAGCACGATGTCGTCCACCGCCAGCTGCGCCATTTCGCGCGGCGACACGTTGATGGCAATCGGCACGCCGGCCAGGCTGGAGCCCCCGGCCTCCAGCTGGCGCATGCCGCGGCAGACCTCGTCCACCAGGTGGCGCAGCAGCGGCTCGGCCAGGCCGGTGTTGGCGGCCGCGAAGATGACTTCCTCGGGCGCGATCTGGCCATGGCGCGGGTGATGCCAGCGCATCAGCGCTTCCAGGCTGTGCACTTCGCGGGCGTCGCAGCTCATGATCGGCTGGTACCACACGCCGATGGCGCGCGCCTCGATGGCGTGCAGCAGGTCGCGCTCGACGTCCCGCCGCGTGGCCAGCCGCTGGTTGAGCGCCGTGTCGAACACCTGGAAGCGGTTGCGCCCGGTGCGCTTGGCTTCGTACAGCGCCTCGTCGGCAAAACTGATCATGTCGGCGATGTCGGCATCGTCCGTCACTGCAATGCCGATGCTCACGCCCAGGTGGCCGCCGTAGTGCGCCGTGGCGAACGAAATCGAGCGAATGAGCGCCTGGGCGATGGCCGTGGGCGTCTCCCGCTCCCCCTGCAGCGTGTAGAGCACCGCGAACTCGTCGCCGCCCCAGCGCCCGAGGATGGCCTGCATGTCGGCGGTTTCGCGCCGCAGCCAGCCGGCCACGTCCTGCAGCACGCGGTCGCCGGCCTTGTGGCCGAAGGCATCGTTCACCGCCTTGAAACCGTCCAGGTCGAGCAGCAGCAGGCCGTGCTGGCGGCCGTCCGGCGCGGCGATGTGCAGCGTGGCGGCCTCGGTGAAACCTTCGCGGTTGAGCAGGGCGGTGAGCGTGTCATGCGAGGCGCGGAAGGCCAACTGCTGCGTGGCGTCGAGCGACAGCGCATGCACCTGGCGCAATTGCGCGGCCAGGACGGTCGCTTCGTTCCTCAGGCGGCTGCCTTCGCGGAACGACTTCTCGCTCTGCAGCGCCCCGCGCGCCAGCGCACCGAGGTACAGCAGCACCATGGCGGCCAGCGCCAGGTTGTCGAAGCCGCCCGCATAGACCAGGCAACCCACCACCGACAACAGTGCCGGCGTGATGAAGCTGATGGGCACGAGCGCGTAGGCACTGCCGTAGGTGACCGCGCCCGCGCTGATGCCGCACACCACCGTCAGATAGAACACGGCCTGCGGCGACGAGTAGCCGCTGCACAGCAACGGAATGAGCGCCCAGACGAGGCCCGACACCGCGGCCATGACGGCAGCCAGCCGCAGGTGCCACTCGACCGGGCGGCCGGCGGCCGAGACCGCCACGCCGTTCTCGGTCACCACGCCCGGCGAGGGCGCGAACGCCCAGCGGCAGATGTAGCTGCGCACGCCGTTTGCCACGAGCGCCAGCAGCAGCCAGCTCAAGCCTTCAAAGGCGCGGTTCGAATTGAGGGCCACCAGCGCCGCGGTGAAGCTGAGCACCACGTTGATCGGAATGGCCGAGAGCACGCTGCGGCGCACCGCCACGAGTTGATCGGTGCGCACCATGCGGGACAGCACGCCGCCGTCGACGGAAGCAGGGAGCGAAGGAGTGGGCGCGCTGGAATTCATGGAAGGGCCACAGTTTATAGAGCGCGCACCGGCACACGGCTCGTTTCGGGCCTTTGGCGACCAAATATAGAAAGCCCCGACAGCGGACTTTCGTTTCGCTTTCATATGGGCGTCACGGCGCAAATCCAGACTCGGCGGCTCCGCTGGACGCGTGCATTTCACGCACGCGTCATCGTTTTTCAAACGCCATGTCTCATCTTTCAAGCGCTCTTTCCTTCCCTGCCGCCCTGCCGTTTCGCCGCACCCTCTTTTCCACCCTGGCCGTCGGCACGCTGATGCTGGCCGGCTGCGGCGGTGGCGGCAGCTCCAACGGCGCCGCCTTCGTTCCCTTGACACCAGGCACGCCCACCGCCGCGGCACCCGCCACGCCCGCACAGCCCGCGCCGCCGGTCGACCCCACCCCTTCGACCCCACCCGGTCGCTGGACCGTGGGCGACCTGCACATCCACACCATGCAGTCGGACGACACGCAGCAGATCTCCACGCTCGACCAGGTGCTGGCCAAGGCCTTCGACCAGTTCGGGCTCGACTGGGCCGCCATCTCCGACCACCTGCGCCTGTCTTCCTACGACAACGACGGCAACCTGCTGCCCAAGCAGATCCCGTTCTCCGAAGGCATGGCCAAGTACCAGGTGCCGCGCATCAAGGCGCTGCAGGCCGGCGGCAAGTACGCCGACAAGACGATCTTCGCGTCCTTCGAGTGGGACATGCCCGCGCACGACCACGGCAACGTGGGCATCCTGACCGACGCGCCCATGTCGGCGGCCGCGCTGAAGGCGGCGAGCCAGTTCGAGTACCTCTTCACCAACCGCGACCCCGCCCTGTTCCCGGCCGACGACGTCACCGCCTGGGGCCCGAAGGCCGGCACCACCTACAGCACCCACGCCGAGACGCTCGCGGCCATCGCGTGGCTCAAGGCGAACTACCCCGACAGCAGCTACCTGCAGATCAACCACCCCTCGCGCAACCCGGGCAAGTACACGGCCGCGCAGCTGCGTGAAATGAACGACCTGGCGCCGAACATCGTGTTCACGCTCGAAGGCATGGTCGGCAACCAGATGGAGCCCGACCGCGGCGGCTACACCAGTGCCTACATCCCCGCCAACCTGCCCTCGCGCACCTACGGCGGCGTCGACTACCTGGTGGCCAGGCTGGGCGGCACCTGGGACGCGCTGCTGTCCGAAGGCCGCCATATCTGGAACGTGGCCGACTCCGACTACCACTTCACCACGTCCCAAGGCAAGTTCAGCAGCGGCTACGCGCCCGGCGAGTACGCCAGGAACCACCTGTGGGGCGACATCAAGGAGCCGAAGTCGCTGCTCGCGGCCATGCGCTCGGGCAAGCTCTTCGCGGTGAACGGCGGCCTGATCGACGCGCTCGACTTCAAGGTGCAAAGCGCCAAGGGCGCGGGCGAGATGGGGTCGGACGTGGCGGCCAAGGCGGGCGAAGACCTGAAGATCACCATCCGCTTCAAGAGCCCCGAGCGCAACAACTTCGAGTACCAGCTCGGCAGCGGCGTGTATGCCAACGTGAAGCCGGTGGTCGACCACATCGACCTGATCGCCGGCGACGTCACCGGCCCGGAGGCGCCGGGCACGCCGGGCTACGCGCGCGACACCAACCCGTCGACCCGGGTGGTCAAGCGCTTCACGCGCAGCGACTGGAAGCTGGACGCCGACGGCTACTTCGCGATCAGCTACACGGTGAAGGCCGGCGGCAACCAGTACTTCCGCCTGCGGGGCACCAACCTGGGCACCGACGTGCCCAACGAAACCGCCGCCGGCGAACCGCTGCCCGACGCGCAGACCACCGGCACCGACAACGTGGCGCGCTTCAATGCCATCAACGCGCGCAACTACGCCGACCTGTGGTTCTATTCGAATCCGGTGTTCGTGAAGGTCGCGGCGCTGTAGATCACGACACACGCGCTCATTCGCCGGCTGGCGGCGACTTCGCCGGTGAAGCAACGGCCGATGCGAGCATCCCGTGCTTCAGTTTCCATATGCAGGCGGCCAGGCGCAGCAACTTCTCGACCTCGGCGTCGTGGAGGTCGCTCTGCGGGTCCGCCTCGCCGATCATGGCCGCGATGCAGTCGAGCGCGTCGGCCGGCGTGAAGCCCAGGCCCGCGCGCGCCATGTCGATCGTTGTCGCCAGTATTTCTGTCCGGTTCATCGTGAACCTCTGGATGAAAACAAAGGCCCCGCGTGCCTGGGGGTCGGCGCGCATCGGCGGGCCTGAACAGGCGCACCAACCACACCAGGCTCGCGACCCTGATGGCTGAGAACCCTGTCGACCGTGCGGGTGCCGATCCCGGCATCCCTGAACTGTTTCATGGCGCGCTCCAAAAGAAAGTCTTGCGAAAAAGCGGAAGTGCTCTGACGGGGCCGGGTTTCGGGGCTTCCCGGGATATCGGCAATGCGAAGTGAATGTTTAGCACCAAAGGACGGATTCCGTTCACAACCCGCCGCGCAGGCATTTGCGATCGCAGAACATCGTTCCATCGGATAGAGTCCGAGGTCCATTTGCACGGCAACCAACAGCGCGAACCAGACGCTGCGCGGGACGGGCGCGGCATGAAGCGATGAGAACAAGTTCGTTTGAGAGGGTGCGCACGTGAAGCGCGATGTTCGCCTTGCCAGGTTTCTGCTGGTGGCTGTCCTGACCTCGGTGCTGTCGGCCACCGTGTGGCAGGTGTGGGAAACGCGCAAGCGCACGCTGAGCGAGATCGACACCAACAACCTCAACCTGGCGCAGGCCTTGAATATCTATGCCGAGGGCATCTTTGCCCAGAGCGCCATGCTGCTGCTGGGCGTGGTCGAACGCCTGGAAACCGAGGGCCGGGGGCCCGATAACCTGCGGCGCATGCAATTGCTGGTCGGCCGCCAGGAGCAGTTGCTGGACCAGCTGAACGGCCTGTCCGTCCTCGACGCCCAAGGCGACTGGGTGATGCAATCCAGGGTGGGCCTGCTCACGGGAACCGACAGCCTCGAGCGTGCCTACTTCGCCCATCACCACAGCAACCCGTCGCGGGACATCTTCATCGGCTCGCCGATCCGCAGCCCCGCCACCGGTGAATGGGTGATCACGGTCAGCCGGCGCCTGGAGGACGGCGACGGCAAGTTCACCGGCGTGGTCGTCGTGACGCTGGGCATCGAGAACTTCCTGCGCCCGTTCGGAGCGATCGACATCGGCAGCAGCGGCGCCATCAGCCTGACCACCACCGGCGGGCAGTTGCTGGTGCGCTACCCCTACCGCGAGCAGGACCAGGGCCGCGACTTGTCCAAGTCGCCGAACTTCCTGCGCCACTTCATCGACACCGGCACGTCGGGCACGGCGTCCTTTCGCTCCGAGCTGGACGGCACGCAGCGGCTCTATGCTTTCCGCAAGAGCGACCGCTACCCTGTGGTGACCACGGTGGCGCTCGGCAGGGACGAGGCGCTGCTGGCCTGGCGGCACCAGGCACTGCTGACGCTGGCCGTCGTGGGCGCCTTGCTGGCAGCCGTGGCGGCGGTGGGCCGGCGTCTGATCATCAACATCCAGCGACGCGTCAGTGCTGAAGCTTCCTTGATGTCCACTCGCGAGGCCCTTCTGAAGGCCAACCGCCGGCTGGAAGTGCTGGCGACCCGGGACGAGCTCACCGGCCTGGCCAATCGCCGCAGTTTCGACGAGGCGCTGACGGTCGAAGCCCGACGGGCGGCAAGGGAAGGGACTGCCCTGTCGCTGTTGCTCTTCGACCTGGACTACTTCAAGCGCTTCAACGACACGTACGGCCATGTGGCCGGCGATCGGTGCCTGAAGGCTGTTTCCGAGGCGCTTCAGCATCGCGTCAGGCGCCCGGGCGACCTGGTGGCGCGGTACGGCGGCGAGGAACTGGCGATCATCCTGCCCAACACCGACCTGCAGGGCGCACGCAACGTCGCCGACCTGCTGATCGAGCGCATCCATGCACTGAACATCCCGCATCGCGCCAGCCCGCACGGACGCGTCACCTCCAGCGTCGGTGCCGCGATGCTGCAGGGCACGCAGGCGCAAGGATCGGAGCTGCAGCTGATCGAGGCCGCCGATCGCGCGCTCTACAGGGCCAAGGAAAGCGGGCGCAATCGCTCGATGGTCTGAGCCGTCTCAGCGGCCTGCAGCCCGCCGCGCCGCATGCCCGCCTTCGTGGAGATCGGGGAAAGTCGGGCGCTTGCCATCAAAGGGCATGGCGCTGCAGGCGAATGGTGAAAACGCAGCCCGTGCCCGGCACATCCCGAACCGTCAACGTGCCAAGGTCGGCCTCGACGCTCTGGCGCGCGATGGAGAGCCCCAGGCCCAGACCGGATTTGTCATGGCTGTGCTGATTGAAAGGGGCGAACATCGTGGTGGCGCTTCCCGGCGGCAGCCCTCCGCAGCGGTCTTCGACTTCGATCATCACGTGCTCGTCGAGTACGTAGGCCTTCAAGGCGACCGCCGTGCGAGGGTGAGTGAACTTGAACGCGTTCTGCAGAAGATTCGCCAAGGCGGCAAGCAGCAGCTCACGATTTCCACGCACGCCCAGCAAAGCGTCGACCGGGGCCACCTCGAAGGGACAGCCCGCGGCGCTCGCAACGAGCTGGGCCGCGGTTTCAGTGTCCTTGATGAATGAGGCGACGGAAAATGTCTGCCGCTGCTCCGCCGTGCCGCTGCGCACCTCGGCGAGCGCTCGGCTGATCAGGGTGCCCATTGCCGTCAGGCTGCGTTTCAGGACGGCTCCGGTGGCCCCTCCCACCGGCATGTTGCCGAGCTCGAGGGCGTGGATTGCAAGGGTGGCCGTCCCCAGGGAATTGCGCAACTCGTGAACGAGGAAGCCGAGGCGCTCGTTGGCGTCTAAGTCCTGCTGGCGCGCAATTTTTGCGTCGCGCTGGTAGCTGAACTCGGTGACGGCATCGGCAATGGCGTTGTCCAGGCATCGGTTGAGCGTGCGGAACTCGCCGACAGCGAAGGGGGCGTCGCGCTCGAAGGCCATGTCCGTGATGGCCTGGCAAAGGTCGCCGTAGTCGTGCACGACCTGGTCGACGGTGTATTCCAGCTTGAGCAGTTCCTTGCCATGGGCGGTGGCCGTCACCCCCATTTCCGACAAGGCCTGCGAATCCCCGCCGGAGGGGCCCGAGATCCTGATGCTTTCCGCCTGCTTGTCGTCTTCTTCCGCGGCAAATGTCCTGATCAGCTGGTCGAGAAACAACGGGATGCCGTTGGCCAGCTGCTGTTCCGTTGCGGCGCGTCGAGGCCTGAGCGCAACTTTTGCCTTGCACCGTGAAATCAGCTCATCCCGGTTGTTGGTCAAGAAGTTGCGCATGCTCGAACCTCGATGGCTTTCGCCGTTTCATCCAATGAACACCGCCGCCTGTACTCCAGTAGTGCATTGCTCCATCGTTACCCGTGCAGGCTGGCCCCGTCTGTGCGGCAACGGACAGACCAGGCACTGATTTGCCCGGGCATCCCGCACGGTCCACACGGCCGGGTGACGCGCACATGGCCCGATCGGTCGGCGCGCCGCAGGGTTCGCGCGGGCTTTGCTCAGTACTTGACCAGGTTCTGCAGAATCAACGGGCCGCCCATGCCGAGCAGCGCTCCGCCTTCGGCGATCTTTCCCAACACCACTGCAGCAAAGCCGAGGTCGTCCACCAGCTTTGCGATGGCACCCGAGGCGGCTTGCGAATCGCCGGCCACCCTGGGCGGCCGGGTTCATCGCGAGCAGCTTGGCCGGCAGCTGATTGAAGGTCTTGACGACATCCGCGCCCGCAAACGCGGCGGCCACGACATGGCTGGACGCCTGGCCTTTCAGTTCGTCGGGCGAAATGCCATAGGTGTTCATGGCATCGACCACGACCTTGCCGGACCAGTCCGGCAAAGCAGCCGCGACGCTGGCATGCGCGCGAAACGGCAGCGCAAGAATGATGACCTCCGCTTTCAGCGCGTCCTCCAGCGCCACGGGTGTGACGTGGCTGCCCAGTTCGTTGGCAAGCTCTGCCAGCGAGTCGACGCCGCGGGTGTTCGCAATGCTCACGGCAATGCCGCTGCGGGCGAACTGACGTGCGAGGGCCGTGCCGACATTGCCGGCGCCGATGATGGAATAGGTCATGGTGATTTCCTTGGGATGGTCGAAGATGTGCGTGTTACGCGGGGATGGCGCCGATGGCGCCGATGTCGTCCAGCGCGCGTTGCATGGCGGCGTCCCTGGCTTGCGCACTGATGGCAAGGCCCTCCGCGCGCACGACGGTGACGTCGGTCACGCCCAGGAAGCCGAGGAGGCCGATGAGGTAGCTTTCCTGGTGCTCGAGTGCAGCCGCGGGGCTGCCCGCCGAATACACCCCGCCGCGCGAGGACGCGATGAATGCCTTCTTGTTCTTGAGCAGGCCTTCCGGTCCGGTCGCGGTGTAGCGAAATGTCTTGCCCGCTACGGCGATGCGGTCGATCCAGGCCTTCAGGGGCGTGGGAATCGAGAGGTTGTACATGGGCGCGCCAATCACCAGCACGTCGGCAGCGAAGAGCTCTTCCATGTAGGTGTTGCCCTTGAGCAGGTCGGCGTTCAGGGTGGCGTCGTCGCTGGCCATGCCTTGCCACGCGGCCATGTGCGTGCCGGACAGATGCAACGCCGGATCGGCGGCCAGATCCCGGTACACCACGTGCGCCGTGGGGCGAAGCGCGCGATGGCGCTCCACGATGCGGGTTGAAAGAAGCCGGCTCGCCGAGGCGGGGCCGAGAACGCTGGAGTCGAGATGAAGGATCTGCATGGGGTTCTCCTTGGGGGTGGACGGAATGGGAGGGATGCCGGAGCGGGACCGCGGTGAACCAACGCGCGCTGCCGCAGCGCGCAGAAGGTCGGAGATGGATGAGGGCACGATGTATCTTTCGTGGAGATGTTTGGATGGCAGGAATGATGCTTTTCGCACATCGATCTGAATAGACGATTTATTGAGATACAAAGCATCTGTATTTGAGATACTCTGCGCACCATGCTCGACGGCGTCTCACTCGACCAACTCAGAACCTTCATCGCCGCGGTCGACGAAGGCAGCTTTTCCGCAGCGGCAAGAAAGCTGAACCGCGTGCAGTCAGCGGTGAGCGGCTGGATCGCGTCGCTCGAAGACCAGGTAGGGGTGGTGCTCTTCGACCGGTCCGGGCGTTTTCCCAGGCTCACACCCGAGGGCGTGCTTCTGCTGGCCGACGCGCGCAACGTGGTCGCGGGCGTCGATACCCTGAAGGCCAGGGCGAAACTCATGTCCTCGGGGCTGGAAGCGGAACTCTCCGTTGTCGTGGATGTGTTCTTCCCCACCGACGTCATCAGCGAAGCCATCAAGGCCTTCGCCGGCCGATTTCCGTTCACGCCCCTGAGGCTTTTTGTCGAGGCGCTGGGCGCAGCCTACCAACCCATACTCGACGGGCGCTGCAACATGGGCATCCTGGGTGCGCTCCCCATGGAGTTCCCCTCGTTGCTCAGGGAGCGCCTCTGCGAAATCTCCCTTGTGATGGTGGCTGCGGCCGAGCATCCGCTCGCGAGCTTCGATCGCCGGATTCCCCGAAGCGAACTCGGCAAGCACGTGCAGCTGGTCCTCACGGACCGCTCCGAGCTGATGACGGGGCGCGACTACGGCGTGGTGTCGCCCACGACCTGGCGCCTGGGCGACCTGTCGACCAAATACGCATTCCTGAAGGACGGCATGGGCTACGGCAGCATGCCAAGGCACATGGTGGACAGAGACATCGCGCGAGGCTCGCTCGTCGTACTCGATGTCGACGACATCCCGCCCGGGGGCTTTCCGCTGACGACTTCCGCCGTCTATCCCGCCGCCCAACCGCCAGGCCCCGCAGGCAGATGGCTCATTGATCATCTGAAGCGGCAGTGTGCCGACCGCTCCTGACCCGCGTGCGGCCGACGTCTCGTCGCGCGCTTGCCAGCCTTCGCCAGGCGATCCTTGAACTTGACCGTCTGCCCGGCGAATGCAGCGCGCCTGGGCTGCAAGCCTGTTACGACGGATCGAGCCGGCCACTTTGGCAATGCGCTGAATCGTTTCGCGCAGCGTAAGGGTCCCACGCGGTCCTTAATTGATCGAGGGGAGGCAGAGGGGTAACTTCGATTCCCAGACACGGCGCTCTTTCTTTCCCCCTTCTGTTCCGGGCGCCGTCATCGGAAAGCAAAGCGAATGACCACATGGGACACCGCGCAACTCGCGCGCAACGCGCGGCTGCGGGCAGGCGCACCGTATGCCAAAGGCAAGCACGTCGCGGCCAGCGACGCGACGGCGTTGCTGGAGGCCGTGCTCCAGCCGGGCGACCGCGTCTGCCTGGAAGGCGACAACCAGAAGCAGGCCGAGCTGCTGGCGGCCGCGCTGGCAGCCGTGGACAGCGCCAAGGTCCACGACCTGCACATGGTGCAGTCGGGCGTGGTGCTGCCCGAGCACCTGGACGTGTTCGAGCGCGGCATCGCCAAGCGGCTGGACTACGCCTACTCGGGCCCGCAGTCGCAGCGCATCGCCAGGATGCTGTTCGGCGGAAAGATCCAGCTCGGCGCGGTGCACACCTACCTGGAGCTGTTTGCGCGCTACTTCATCGACCTCACGCCGCAGGTGGCGCTGATCGCCGCCGTGAGCGCCGACCGCGAAGGCAACCTCTACACCGGCCCCAACACCGAAGACACGCCCACCGTGGTGGAGGCGACGGCGTTCAAGGACGGCGTGGTCATCGCGCAGGTCAACGAGGTCGTCGACAAGCTGCCCCGCATCGACATTCCGGCCGACTGGGTGCACTTCGTGGTCGAGAGCGGCAAGCCCTTCTACGTGGAGCCGCTGTTCACCCGCGACCCGGCCGCCATCACCGAGACGCAGATCCTCACCGCCATGCTGGCGATCAAGGGCATCTACGCGCCCTACGGCGTCAAGCGCCTGAACCACGGCATCGGCTTCAACACCGCGGCCATCGAGCTTTTGCTGCCGACCTACGGTGAACGCCTGGGCCTGAAGGGCAAGGTGGCCAGCCACTGGGCGCTCAACCCGCACCCGACCATGATCCCGGCCATCGAATCGGGCTGGGTCGAGCAGATCCACAGCTTCGGCTCCGAAGTGGGCATGGACGACTACATCCGCGCGCGCCCCGACATCTACTTCACCGGCCCCGACGGCTCGCTGCGCTCGAACCGCGCGTTCTGCCAGACGGCAGGGCTCTACGCCTGCGACATGTTCATCGGCTCCACGTTGCAGATCGACCTGCAGGGCCACTCCTCGACCGTGACCGCCGACCGCGTGGCCGGCTTCGGCGGCGCGCCCAACATGGGCAGCGACGCGCGCGGACGGCGCCACCCCAGCGCCCCCTGGCTGCAGGCCGGCAAGGAGGCCGACCCCGACAGCCCGCCCGCGCTGCGGCGCGGCCGCAAGCTGGTGGTGCAGATCGGCGAGACCTTCGGCGACAAGAACGTGCCGCTCTTCGTGGAGCACCTCGACGCCCTGCGCCTGGCCGAGAAGCTCGACCTGGACCTGGCGCCGGTGATGGTCTACGGCGACGACGTGACCCACATCGTGACCGAGGAAGGCATCGCCAACCTGCTGCTGTGCCGCGACCGCGACGAGCGCGAGCAGGCCATCCGCGGGGTTGCCGGCTACACCGAGATCGGCCGCCGGCGCGACGCGAAGATGGTCCAGCGCCTGCGCGAGCGCGGCGTGATCCGCCGCCCGGAGGACCTGGACATCGACCCGATGGACGCCGACCGCCGCATGCTCGCTGCGCGCTCCATCAAGGATCTTGTGAAGTGGTCCGGCGGCCTCTATGCGCCCCCCTCCAAGTTCAGAAACTGGTAAGGAAACAGATCGATGGAACAACTCAATTTTCGGCACGCGGCGCGCCAGCGCGCGGCGGGGTCCAGGCCCCAGGCCATCGTGGGCGTGGTCGCCTCCGGCAACCTGGAAGTGCTGGTGGAGCGGCTGCTGCCCGACAGCGAATGCGAGGTCGACATCCGCACCGCGGCCGAAGGCTTCGCCGAGGTCTGGCAGGCCGTGGTCCAGGACTTCGTCGAACGCCGTTCGCCGGGAGGGCTCAAGCTGTCCGTGAACGATGGCGGTGCCCGCCCCGACACCGTCGCGCTTCGGCTGGCACAGGCGGTGCGCGCCGTGGAAGGAGACCCGTCATGAACGCCCTCGTGCACCACGACGACCAGCGGCTTGCGGCCAGCTGGTACGAAGCGTCCGCGCGACAGCGTGTGGACGGCCTGCTCGACGCGGGCAGCTTCGAGGAGTTCATCGGCCCCGAACTGCGCGAGACCAGCCCACACCTGCCGCTGTTCGACCTGCCGCAGCAGTTCGACGACGGCATGGTCGTGGGCCGTGGCCGACTCGACGGTGCGCCGGTGCTGGTGGCCGCGCAGGAGGGCCGCTTCATGGGCGGCGCCTTCGGCGAGGTGCATGGCGCCAAACTCACGGGCCTGCTGCGCGCCGCGCGCGACATCGGCACGGTGCCGGTGCTGATCCTGTTCGACACCGGCGGCGTACGCCTGCAGGAGGCCAACGCAGGCGAACTCGCGATCGCGGAGATCATCCGGGCCCTGCTGGACGCGCGCCTGGCCGGCGTGCCGGTGGTCGGCCTGATCGGCGGGCGCGCCGGCTGCTATGGCGGCGGCGGCCTGATCGCGGGGTGCTGCTCTGCGCTGGCCGTCTCCGAACAGGGCCGCATCAGCGTGTCCGGCCCGGAGGTCATCGAGACCAACCGCGGCGTGGAAGAGTTCGATGCCAGGGACCGCGCGCTGGTGTGGCGCACCATGGGCGGCAAGCACAGGCGGCTGATCGGTGGCGCCGAGCGGTTCGTGGACGACACCATGGACAGCTTTCGCACGGCGGCGGGCGAGCTGGTCCGGCTCGCCTCGACACCCGACGAGGCCACCCTCGAGGCCGAGCAGGCCCGCCTGGAGCGGCGCATCGAACGCTTCGGCGAATGCCATGACGCACTGGACGTCTGGCAGGCGCTGGGCGCCGATCACCCCGCCGCCATTCCCGGCATGCCCTTCGAGGCATTCGTCGCCCTGGCCAACCGACTGCAGGAGCCTTGCCATGACGCTCGCTGAAATTCTCGCTTCGCTCTTTCCGAAGGGCCACCAGGTGGCGCTCGAGGACGGCCTGCTGTCGGGCAAGGGCCCGCGTGCCGACGGCACGGAAATCGCCGTCATCGGCGTCGACGGCCGCAAGGCCATCGGCATCGACGAGGCAGCCTGGCTCGCGCGCAAGGTGCTGGACACGCTCAGAGCCGGGGGCACGACACCGATCCTGGTGCTGATCGACAGCGACAGCCAGCGCATGAGCAAGCGCGACGAGATGCTGGGACTCAGCGAGTACCTTGCGCACCTCGCCAAGTGCCTGAACCTCGCCGACGCGCGCGGCCACGCGACCGTCGGCCTCCTCTACGGCCATACCGCTGCGGGGGCCTTCATTGCCACCGCGCTGTCGACCCGAACGCTGTTGGCACTGCCAGGGGCGGAGCCGACGGTGATGGACCTGCCGTCCATGTCGCGCGTGACCAAGCTGCCCATCGAAGTGCTCCAGGAAAAAGCCAAGTCCACCCCGGTCTTCGCGCCCGGCCTGGACAACCTGATGCAGACCGGTGCGGTGGCGTCCGTGCTGGACCCCGGGCGCCCGCTCGACCGCCAGCTCGACGACGTGCTGAAAGCCCTGCCCCCGCAAGGCGCGCAGTCACCGGACCTGCGCGACCAGCTTGGCAAGGCGCGCAATGGCCGCCCGAAGGCCGTCGACATTGCAAGGCGTGTGCATGAACTGGCCCACCCTGCCCTCTGACGTGCGCCTGCCGCGGCACCATCTGGTGCGGGTTGCTCCGCCCGCCTGGGCCGTGCTGGTGGCATCGCGCAACGACCTGGCCAACGAACCCCTGATCGACAGCTGGGCACACCGTGGCTGGCCACTCATCGTGCGGCGCCGCTCACCGGGCGAACGCGGCGACGCATCGTGGCTGCCGCTGGGCCTGCCCCTGCCCCCCAGCGCCGGCAAGCGGCGCATCGCCTTGCAGGTGCAGGCCAGCCACATCGCCTCGGTCTCGGCGCTGCCACAGCTGTGCGAGGTCGTCACGTCGGCCCCGCAGGCGTGGCACCCTGCCCTGCAGCAGCTCCTGGCTGTCAGTGATCATTTCGGCGTGCAGACCCGGGTGTTCGGCAGCCTTGCCTGGCAATGGCTGACCGGGCTGGACTATCTGAACCAGGGCTCGGACATCGACCTGACCTGGACGCTGCCCCGCAGCGAGCGCATCGAGGAGTTTCTGGGGGCAGTGGCCGACATCGACGCCACAGCACCGATGCGCGTGGACGGCGAGCTGGTCCGAGCCGACGGAACGGGCGTCAACTGGCGCGAACTGCATGCGCGCAGCGCGGAGGTGATGCTCAAGACTGCGACCGACCCGCTCCTGTGCTCCCGTTCGCAATTCCTGGAGGCCGTCGCATGAACGCGGCAGCGACGGCAGCGACCGGCTCGGCCGCGGTTCGCCACGACGGAGCACGCGCCTATGCGGAACATGTAGGTGCAGTAGCCGAGCGCAGCCTTCAACTGGAGGTGCGCACCTGGCCGAAGCCGGGGCTGGTCAGCCACGTCGACGCGGGCAGCCACACGGACATGGACGCAGGGACCTTTCACCGCAGCGCCGCGGCACTTCGCCCATTCTTCGTGGAACTGGCCGAGGCCGGCCTGCAGGACCAGGGCATGACCGCACTGAGAAAGATCGGCCTGCGCGCAGAGTGTGCGATGACGGCCGCGACCGGTGGGGTGAACACACATCGCGGGGCCATCTTCGGGCTGGGCCTGCTGTGCGCCGCAGCCGGCCTGCGGGCTCGTCGCGGCATGGAGGGTGAAGCCCGGCAGTCCCTGGGCGACACCGTAGCGCGCCGCTGGGGCCCGGACATTCTTGCCGGGCCGCGGCCCAGCGACAGCCATGGCGAGGCTGTGAAGCGCCGCTACGGCGCAGGCGGCGCCCGGCAGGAAGCTGCCCTGGGCTTTCCGAGCGTCTACAACGTCGGCATGCCCGCCTTGCGCCGCGCCGCGCAACTGGCACCGCACGATGCACAGGCCGCAAGGGTGCAGGCATGCTTTGCGCTGATTGCCCAGTTGGAGGACACCAACCTGTTGCACCGCGGCGGTGCCGCCGGCCTGCGCTTCGCCCAGCGAAGCGCGCTCGCCTTCCTGGCCGCCGGCGGCGTCGGGCGCACCGGCTGGCGCCAGGTCGCGGAGAAGATTCACCGCGCTTTCGTGGCACGCCGGCTGAGCCCGGGCGGCGCAGCGGACCTGCTGGCGATGAGCCTTTTTGCAATGGCGATCGAACAGGAGCCCGCCGCGTGACACTCGCCATCCTGTGCCCGGGGCAAGGCAGCCAGAACGCCGGCATGTTCTCGTTGACAGGCGCGGCCGCCGAAGCGCAAGGGCTCTTCACCCATGCTGCCGACCTGCTCGGGCACGACCCGCGCACCTGGGTGCGCGAAGCCGCCACCGAAGCGCTGCACGAGAACCGCTCGGCGCAGTTGCTGTGCACGCTGCAGGCCCTCTGCGCCTGGGCCGCGCTGTCGAACGCGTTATCGCCGCGCTGCTGCATCGCGGGCTACAGCGTGGGCGAAATGGCAGCGTGGCATATCGCAGGCTTGACGACCGCGACCGACACGCTCGACCTCGTCGCCGCGCGCGCCGACGCCATGGACGCCGCACAACGAGCCAAGCAAGGGGAACAAGGTCTTCTGTTCGTGCGCGGCCTCGAACGGGCCAACATCGATCGGCTTTGCGCACACCGTCAAGCTGCGGTCGCCATCGTCAACCCCGGCAACGCATGGGTGCTGGGCGGCATGCGCGACGCGCTCGCGGACATCGCTGCGCAGGCTCTGGCCCAAGGTGCGGCACGGGTCGTGCCGGTCGATGTGAAGGTGGCCTCGCACACATTCCTGATGGGTGAGGCCACGGCCTCTTTCAGGAACACCCTCGCGGGCACCGCCATGGCACGCTCCCCGCGCCCGGGTGCGCGCCTGTTCAGCGGCATCGACGGCGAAGTGGTGCTGGGCGCCGCGCAAGGCGCAGAGAAGCTGGCACTGCAGATCTCCCAGACCGTGCAATGGGCCTCGTGCCTGGAAGCCTGCGTCGAAGCCGGCGCCACGGCCTTCTTCGAACTCGGTCCGGGCCGCGCACTCAGCGAGATGGTTTCCGGTGCGTACGCGGGCGTCGATGCGCGCAGCCTCGACGATTTCAAGACGCTGCAGGGCGCGCGCGACTGGCTTGTGCGCACGCAGTCACGCGCGTAGAAAAGGCGGCACAGGCAGCATGGGCTCAGGAGAGCTCGGCCTTCGCGCCGCGGCACACCGCCAGCAGCGCCAGCAGGTTGGGGTCGCGCTCCCGCGTGCGCAGGAAGCTGACCGCCAGCGTCTGGCGCATCAGGTACTTGGGCTGCACCGGAATCAGCTGCACGTTCTGCGAGAACACGTCTCGTACGCGCCCCGGCAATAGCGTGCAGCCGATGCCGCCGCTCACCAGGTTCATCAGCGAGAAGATGTCGCCGGTCTGCATCACCACGTTCGGCGTGAAGCCGGCCACGCGAAACGCCTCCACGAAGCCGTTGTACGTGGCGAAGCCTTCCTTCAGGCTGACGAACTTCTCTTCGGCGCAGGTGCTCAGGTCCACACGCTTGTGTCGCGCATAGCGCGAGCCCACGGGGGCGGCGAAATGGATTTCGTCGTCGAACAGCGGCTCCGACACCAGGTCGGCCTCGCCTTCGGGCAACGCCATCAGGGCCGCGTCGATGGCGCCGTCGCGCAGCTTCTGCAGCAGGTCGGCGTTGGAGCCGAGCACGAGTTCGGTCTCCAGCGCCGGCTTGCGCACCTTCATGTGGATGAGCACCGTCGGCACCGTGCGGATGGTGAGCGAATAGAGCGACCCGATGCGGATGCGGTCGGCCGAATAGCCGGCCACCTCGCGCGTGGCCCGCACGCCCTGCGCCAGCGTCTGCAGCACCTCGCGTGCCACCTCGGCCAGCGTTTGCGCGGCCTCGGTCGGATGCAGGTTGCGGCCCTCGTGCCGGAACAGCGCACAGCGCACGCCCGACTCCAGCGAGTGCAGGGCACGATGCACGCTCACGGGGCTTACGTCCAGCAGCTCGGCGGCGCGCGCCAGGTTGCCCGTTTCCATGAACGCGATCAGCGTTTCGAGCTTGCGGAAGGTGATTTCTTCATCGATGCGAGGTTGCATGCTGGGCCCGGGAGTGAATGGCGCATCGTAGCGATTCGAGGTGTTTCCTGAGGTGTCGAAGGCCAGGCCCCATCGGCTGCCGGCGCACCCGGCGGTTCGCGCACTCGCTCAAGGCAAATGCCTCACCGTTCCGGCCTGCCAGCCTTGCGTCGACCCGCGGGCGAAGTCCGCCCAGATCTGGCGCATGCCCCTGCCGAGTGCTTCGATGTCTGTCCAGCGGGCCTTGCCAAGTTCCGGCGCCGCCGACCAGGCTTGCGCGCTGCCGAGCAGGAAGGGCAGATCGATGCAATGGCAGGCACCGAATCCGGTCTCCGGCGATTGCCAGTCGAAGCGAAACAGGTAGGCATTGCGGCCCCTCGCGGCGACCTCCTGAACCAGGCTGCGCGCGCCTCCTTCGAACAGCACGTTCATCTGGGTCGTCTCGGCCGCGTAGCGCACTTCGGTCCCGGGTGCCGCGGCAACGTGCTTGTTCAGAAGAACGAAAGGCAGCGCGTCGTCCTTGCACCATCCAGCGATGGTGTCGACGGCAGACCCCGAAGGCGTGTCGGGTGAGACAGGGGCCCAGACGATCAGCTGGTTCAACGTTGCAGCGAGCCGGCCCTGGGCTGCAATGAGGTCGTCGACGCCCGCGGCGCGAGGGTCCTGCCCGAGTTCGGCGAGGAACATCGCCGAGACCCGGTCTGCTTCGTCCCGCGTGCGGGCGGCGCCGTTGGCTCCGCTGTGCAGGATGGCACGCTGAAACAAGCTGCCTCCGTGGCCCCAGGCCAGCATCGCCACGATCGAGAACCCGCCTGCCGACTGCCCGAACACCGTCACGTTGTCCGGATTGCCACCGAATTGCGAGATGTGCGTCTTGACCCATTGCAGCGCCGCAACCTGGTCCGCCATTGCGGGGCTGGGTCCGGTGCTCGACGGAAACTGCAGGTAACCGAACACGCCGAGGCGGTAGGTCACCGACACCACGACGACGTCCTGCTCCGCGGCCAGTTTGTCCCCGTCGTGCCACGGCAACTCGCCGCCGCCGGTGACGAAGCCCCCGCCATGGATGAACACCATCACCGGGCGCCGGCCCACGGCGCCCGGCGTGAACACCGACAGCACCTGGCAGTGCTCGTCGACGTCCATGGGTGCAAGCGGTCCTTGCACGACTTCCAGGCGCGAAGGCGACTGCGGGCAGATCGGACCGCGTTCGGTGTGACGCCTGCCGTCCCAGGCCAGGACTTCGGGCTGCTCGAATCGCTCGGCATGCGCATATCGGATGTTGCGAAAAATCTCGACTTCGGTGGTC
Source organism: Variovorax pasteuri (assembly GCF_051216435.1). Taxonomy (NCBI): domain Bacteria; kingdom Pseudomonadati; phylum Pseudomonadota; class Betaproteobacteria; order Burkholderiales; family Comamonadaceae; genus Variovorax; species Variovorax pasteuri. The sequence continues at coordinate 235,853 of NZ_JBPJZS010000004.1, read as the reverse complement.
ATTGCTCGTCCTTCACGATCATTGAGGTTTGGGAAACGCCGGCAACGCGGCGCAGTTGGCTTTTCCTGAACACGATCGTGCCGGCCCGGCGCGATGCCATCAATATCGGTTCCGGCCGGAAAGTTAGCTTGAGAGAAACGGTTCGGGCGTTCGAGAAGCGCCGCCCGTGCGCGCGCACTCAGCGGGTCGCAGCCCTCATGCTGCGACGCACGGCGAGCAAGGCCAGCAGATTGGGATCGCGCTCCCTTGTGCGCAGAAAGCCGAGAACGACACGCTGACGCAGCAGGTCCCTGGGCTGCAGGGGGATCAACTTGACCCTTTGCGGAACGCTACACGGCAGCTGGCCCCGAGGGACTGCTACAGCAAAATTCGCCCGCCGGAATCTACACGCTGCAGCGGTGAGTCCAAACGGGATGCGCAGCACCGTCTGCGACGTTCGGCAACTCGATTCAGTTGTACGGGATGAAAGAAAACGCCATGGGCGCATCGAGTTCGAAATCAAGCGGGAGCCCCACGATGCGCGGAGGCTGGGTCTTCCCGTGGACGCCCATCACGTTGGGAACGTAGGAATCCGGATTGGCAATCGGTGTGTTGCTGGCGAAGTACTTGCTCTGGATGAAAAAGTAGCCGAGTTCCTCTGTAGAGACCAAGTTCCAGAGCTGCCGATCCTTGATGGCCTCCGCGGCGGACTCCATCGTGATCTTCGGCTCGGCCAGTGCGTCGCTTGCCTGTGCGTCACTGGCCTGGATGGTCATGACGAGGCCCGAGCCCATGGTGGTCTGGAGGTACCACCACCCGGAGTCTTCGAGCGAGGGAATGAACTCCCAGAGCTGGTTGTGCACGCCGGGATCCCCCAATCCTTTTTTGGCGTAGAGGATGACGTCCGCGCCGGGTTTGCTGCTGGCAGCGTCGACGTCGAGCACCTGGTTGTCTCCACCCTTGTGCTGGATGAAGAACTGCTGCCCATGACCGGGAGTCGGTTTGGGTTTCACATCGCTCTCAGGAGCGGATGGCGTTCTGGCCGTCGGCGCGGGGGTACCTGCAACCGACCTGGTCACAGGCTTCGGCGTCTGGCTGTCGATGTTCCAGTACGTCCCGATCAACGCAACCGCGTCGTCGATGTTCACTTCCTTGCCGTGGCGCTGCAGCAGGGCGATCGCCTGGGCGTTGGTCGAATTCTCGGGAATGAAACAGGGCAGCCGCGGGTTGATGTTGACGTAGCGTTCGCCCAGCAGCATCTTGGCGAGGTTCGGCATGACCTCCGCCGATGTGCCGTTAAGGCTGAGGTCCAGAACCGGCGAAGAGACGCTCTGGTTCATGAGAAATGGCGTCACGTTGTCGAACGGGTTGCCATCGCCCTGCATCCACTGCCTGGCGCCCCAGTCGTGCGTGTCGCTTTGCAACCAATAGGGCATGAGTCCGGTGCCGATCGTGATGGCGACGATGTTCTCGAGCGGATGGCCGTTGCGTACTGCCAGGCAGATCGCAGCGACTGTCGGATCGTGGTTGAAGAAAGCCCCATCGACGTTGCCGTCCATCGATCCGAGTTGACCTGGCATCGCGCCGCTGGACGTTGCCGCCTTCGCAATCGTCGTGTCGCTGTTCCCGAACAGGCCGTCAAGCTTGTCGCGCTCGGTTCCGAGCATGTTGGTGAACATCATCGGACCCCAGGGCGTGGGCATCATCTTGTTGTCGATGTCGGTCGTGACCTTGCCGACGTTGAACGACACAAGAAGTACATCCCGCTCGAGCTCGGCAACTGTCGGAACCTTGCGACCCAGTTTCAGGTAGGCGTCTTCCTGGGAGGCAAGAACCTTGTCGATGGAGTAAGCGGGGGTACTCGGATCGGGATTCATGGCGTCGTAGAAGCCAAGTTCCCCGCCAGTGAACAGGTCGACCAGGTCCTTCGGCGACTTGCCAGCAAGCAGCTCGCTCGTGATGATCGCGCCCGTCGAGCATCCGGCCAGCATCTGGGTCCGGTTCAGAACGCCGTTGTGCACGGCATCGAGCCGCTCCAGGATGGTGGCCGACATCAGGCCACGAATGCCTCCGCCGACGAACGACAGAATGGTATAGACGGGTTTCGATGGGTCCACGAGCACTCCTTCAGCGGGGTCAACCCCAAGACGGGGAGCGAAGTGTCCGGCAACGTGCTTCACGTCGATACGCTCGGAATCCCGCTGAAGAAGAGTGTCGTAATTCCAGCAGATGCGATATGCACTGCGCGAGGCGGGCAGAGCCACCTCTATGGCGATGGTGGATCGGCACCACTCCCACCATCCTTGCCGACACCAGCAACACGCTGTTGCCGTGCAGTGTCTTGCGCATGTTCAACATCGCGAAGCCGAGGTCGCAGCGGCCACTTTGAACCCTATCGATCACGGTGGCAGTGCTGTGCGTGTGCATGGAGCCGAGCGTCTCGGGTGTTCACTCGTGAAGCTCGCGATGCTGTGAGGCAGGAAGGAAAGCGCCATGGCAGGCGCAGCTGCGAGCTGTACTGCAGGGGCGGACAACAGCCGTCGTCGATTCTTCGACCCGACCGATCGTGGCGTCGACGACCTGCTTGCGACACTCGCCTCCCCCCCTTACCAGCGCACCCGCACGCCCACCGACGCGTTGACCGAGCTCTTCACGCGCGCCGCACCGCCTGTGGCCCACAGCTTGCCGAGCTCGCCGTAGATCGCGGTGCGCTCGCCGAGCGCGAGCGTTACGCCGCCGGCCACTTCGGTGCTGGTCGATCCGGTCTCGCTGCGGATGGCCGTGCTGCCGCCCAGGCTCAGGAACTGCGCCACGTCTGCACCGCCCGACGCGTGCAGCACGTTGATGCGGCCGTAGGGCTGAAGGGTGCCGGCGCCGGTAGTGATCTCGCCCTTCACGCGCACCCCGGCGCGCACGATGAGGCCGTCGTTCGAGTCCTGCGTGACCAGCGCACCCACGATGCCCGCATCGTCCATGCGCAGGCTCTGGTGGACGAGTTGCAGCTGCGGCTCCGCGGTCCAGCCGCCGCCGATGCCGAAGGCCTTGCCCACCTCCAGCGAGGCCAGCAGGCTCCTGCCCTTGCCCGAACTGCCGAAGCTCGCGATCGGCTGCACGCTGTAGCGGTGCTCGCCAGCCTGCAGCACGGCATCAGCGTGCCAGCCACTGTCACCGCTCCATGTGGCGTACGCGCCGATGTAGCGGCTGCGCAGGTCGTTGGTGCCCACGTCCAGCCCCTGGATGCCACGCGCAAAGCCGCTCACGCGGATATTGCCCTGAAGCTGGCCGACGTAGACGCCAGCGCGCCAGTCCGCATCGGCCCACAGGTCGGTGCCGGCCTGGAAGCCGTTCAGGCGCCCATCGCTGCGCGCGTTCGCGGTGCCGCGCTGGCTCACGTCGATGTCGGTGCTGATCACGCGGCCCCAGGCGCGGCGGCCGCGCGGGGCGGTGCCTTCGAGGCGGTCGGCGGCGTCGCTCGCAACGCTTCGCGCATCCTCTCCGCCGCGCAGGTGCAGGTTGCCCAGCATCGCGAGATTGCCCCCGCGCAGCTGCTGCGCGAGGGCGGCGTACATCGGCACTTCGATGCGGTAGGTGGGCAGGCCGCCGGGAACGCCCGGGCCACCGGGGTTGCCGGGGCCGCCCGGTGTGCCGCCGCTGGCGGTGGTGGAGCGCAGGTACCAGTTCTCGCCGGCGCCGCTGGCGTCCGCGGCGTGCAGCCGGTATTCGTAGGCGCCTGCATCGACGTGCCCGCCGGCGAGCGCAAAGGCGTCCTTGGTGGTCTGCGCAGTGGTGGTCGCGCCGTTGAGCGCGCTGATCACCTCGATGCCGTTGCCGCTCGTGAGCGCGCCCAGGCCGCCCAGGTTGACGATCTGCACCGTGGTGCGGCCGCTCGCCGTGGCGCCGGCGCCGTCGAGCACCAGCCGGTCCGAAGGGCCCGCGGCATTGAGCACCGTGGCCAGCCGCAGGACGCCGTTGTTGCCGCTGTACAGCCCGTTGACGATGAGCGTGGTGCCCGGTGCGGCGCCCGCCAGCGAGACGGTGCCGCTGTTGGCCAGCGAGGCCACCGTCTGGTTGAAGCCGCCCAGATCGAGCGTGGCGCCGGCCGCCACGCTGTGCGCCGAGGCCGCGCTCAGTGCGTTGGCCGTGCCCGCGCTCAGCGTGCCCGCGTTCACCTGCGTCGCGCCCGCATAGGTGTTGGCGCCCGTCAGCTTGAAGTTGCCCGTGCCCTGCTTGACCACGCCGCCGGCACCCGTCACGGCGCCGGCGAAGGTGGTGCTGGTGTTGTCGCCGCCGGTCGTGAGCGTGGCGCTGCCGAGCTTGACCTCGCCGCCCGCGCTGCCGCCACCCGCGAGCGAACCGATGCTCTGGTCGAAGCCGTTCAGGTCGAGCGTGGCGCCTGCCTTGTCGGCCAGTGCGATCGGTGCCGCCGCGTTCAGAAGGCCCGGCGCGCCCAGGCGCAGCGTGCCCTCGGCGATGGCAGTAGCGCCGGTGCGGGTGCTCGTGCCTGCGAGCGTGAGCGTGCCCGCGCCCGACTTGACCAGGTTGCCGCTGCCGCTAAGGGCGCCGCTGGCGACCAGGTCCAGGCCCGCGTCGGCGATCTCGATGCTGCCGCCCCCCGCGCCGATGTCCAGATTGCGCGCGGTGCCGGTGAAGCCGGTGCCCGTGACCCGCAGGCGCCCGCCGCTTTCCAGCACGACGTTGCCGGCGGCAGCGCCGAGGTTGTTGTCCGCGGACACGGAGAGCACGCCCGCCTGCACCGCGGTGCCGCCGCTGTAGGTGTTGGCACCGCCCAGCACCAGCGTGCCGTCGCCGGTCTTCGCGATGCCCGCGGTGCCGGCGATGGCGTTGTTCACCGTGGCGGTGTAGCCGGCCGAACCTGCGCCGCCGTCGCCCACGCGAATCTCGGCGCGGGCACCGCCGCCCGCGCCGGTGAGCGTGAGCGCATCGCCGGCCAGCGTGTAGCCGCTGCTCGCGAACTGCATGCCGGCGGCCTGTACCGCGCCCCCGGTGTTGTCCACCGTCACCGAGCCCGGCGCGCCGGTGAAGATCGCGAAGCCCGGCTGCGGCTGCATCGGCGCGCTGACGGTGCCCACGGTGTCGGTCCACACCGGCGCGGTGGTCGACCAGGTGCCGGTGCCGCCGCCCGATTGCGTCGGACTCGCCAGGCCGTTCGCGTTCCAGAAGTTCAGCGTCATGCCGGTGGTGTTGACGAGCATGAAGCGCTTGTCGGCGGCCAGGTTCTGCAGGGAAAGGGCGCTGCCGCCCGGCACGCCGCCCAGCGCCAGCGTGCCGCCGCCGGTGAGCGCGCCGCCGTAGTCCACGAGCCGGTACACGCCGGGGCCGAAGCCGCCGGCATTCGTCACGTTCAGGGTGGTGTTACCCGCGATGAGCAGGTCGCCGCCCACGCTCACGCTGTCGCTCTGGCCGGACGTGGCGAAGTCGGGGCCGGGCGCGCCGAACTGGTAGTCGAACACGCTGCCGTTGGCCAGCGACAGCTTGCCGCCAATGGTGAGCGTGCCCATCGCGCCGGCTCCGTTGCCCGGCGCCAGCACGGCCGTGGCGTTGAGCGTGACGTCGCCGCCGATGCGGCCGTTGCCCGACAGCGTGCCGCCGTTCTGTACCGTGACCGCGCCGTTCCCGGTCGCGCTGCCCGCCACGTTGCCCACCTGCAGCGTGCCGCTGCTGACCACCGTCGGCCCCGTGTAGTTGCTGGCGCCGTTCAGCGCGAGGGTGCCGGTGCTGCCCATCGAGATCCCGCCGGTGCCGTTGATCGTGCCGCCCAGGGTGATGTTCCTGGCGCCTGCGATGCCCAGGTTAGCGTTAAGCACGACGTTGTTCGCGAGCGTCACGTCGGTGCTGGCGGCGAGCGTCGAGGTGCCGCCCACCGTCAGCGCGCCGGTGCCCAGCGCCGCGTTGTTGCCGACGCTGAGCGTGCCGGCCTGCAGGTCGATGCCGCCGCCGAAGTTGTTGGCGTTGTTCAGCGCCAGCGTGCCGGTGCCGTTCTTGACGAGCGAGCCTCCGCCGGTCACCGCGCCGTCGAACGCGATTTCCGGTGCGCCGCCCACCGTGAGCGTGGCGCCCAGCGAGACGGCGTTCGCCAGCGTGAGCGCACCGCCGGTGCTCGCGAGCGTGGCATTGCCGGTCACGCCGAGCGTGCCGGTGCCCAGCGATGTGCTGGTGCCCAGCGACAGCTTGCCGCCCGCCAGCGTCACACCGCCGCCGAAGTTGTTGGCGCTGCCCAGGGTGACGTCCGCGCCGCTGATCGCGAGCTTGCCCGCGCCGCCGATGCCGCCGTTCAGCGCGAGCGCGTTCGGGCCCGTCAGGCTCAGCGTGGCGCTCGCGCCCAGCCCGACGCTGTTGCCGAGCGCGATGCCCGGCACGCCTGCGGTCAGCGTCGCATTGGCACCGACGGCGAGCCCGCCCGTGCCCAGCGCGCCGTTGTTGCCCACGCTGAGCGTGCCGCTGCCCAGGTTGACGCCGCCCTTGAACGTGTTGGGGCCGTTCAGGGCCAGCGTGGCCGTGCCGTCGTAGCCTAGCGCGCCGGTGCCCGACACCGTACCGCCGAGCGCGATGTTGCTGGCGCCGCCGACGGCCAGGCCCGCATTGAGCACCACCGCGTTGCCCACGGCCACGTTGGCGCTGCTGTCCAGCGCCGCATTGCCGTTGACAGTGAGCGCGCCCACGCCCAGCGACGTGTTGGTGCCCAGGCGCACGCTGCCGGCCTGCAGGTTCACGCCGCCCGAGAAGTTGTTCGCATTGCCCAGCGTGAGCCGCGAGCTGCCGGTCTTCACGATGCCGCCGAGGCCGCTCATCGCGCCGTTCATTGCCAGGTCGCTACCGCCGCCGACGGTCAGCTGGGCGTTGAGATTGAATTTGTTGCCCACGCCCACCGGCGTGTTCGCCGAGAGCGAACTGGCGCCGCTGACCGTGACCGCCCCCTGGCCGAGCGCGGTGTCGTTGCCGACGGTGAGCGCGCCGCCGCCCAGGTTCATGCCGCCGGTGAAGGTGTTTGCGCCGTTGAGCGTGAGCCCCGGCGCGCCGGCCAGGCTGATGCCGCCCGCGCCGCTGATCTTGCCGTTGATCGTGAGCGCGCCACCGCCGCCGCCCCCGCCAAAGTTCAGCGTGCTGTTGAGCACGATGTTGTTGCCCAGCGCAACGCCGGCCGCGCCGGTCAGCGACCCTGCGCCGTCGACGGTCAGGTCGCCGGTGCCGAGCGCACCGCTGCTGCCCACATCGATCGCGCCGGCCTGCAAGGTGGTGCCGCCGCCGTAGTTGTTGCTGCCGGCCAGCGACAGGTTGCCGCTGGCGAGTGTCAAGCTGCCGGCGCCGCTGACGTTGCCGCCCAATGTCAGGGTGCCCGCGCCGTTGAGCGTGAGCGCGCCGTTCAGTTGCACCTGGTTGGTCAGCGTGCCGGTGAAGGCGGTGTTGAGCGAGACCGGGCCGCCCACCAGGAACAGGCCTGCACCCAATGAACTGGCCGAGCCCAGGGTGAGCCCGCCGCCATTGAGCGCCAAGCCGCCGCTGAAATCGTTGTTCCCCGACAGCGTGAGGGTGCCGGCACCGTTCTTGATGAGACCGCCGCCCCCGCTGATCGTGCCACCGAGCGTCAGGCTGTTGGGTCCCTGCACGAACAGCCCACCGGTCAGGTTGACGTTCTGTGCGAGCGTGAGTCCTCCCACGGACGCCTCGATGGCGCCGCCGCTCCCGGTCATCGTGCCGGTGCCGAAAGACAGCGCGTTGTCGAAGATCGCGGTGCCGCCGTTGAGCACGGCGGAGCCACTCACCAAAGCGCCCTGCAAGGTCCAGGTGCCGCTGTTGACGAGGAGGTTCTCGAAGTTGAGGTACTGCAGTGCGGAGACGCTTCCTGTGCCGCCGTTACCCGAGCCGGGCGGATTGACGGTGTTCTGCAGCACCAGCGTGTCGGTGCCTCCGACGCCCGCATCGACCGTGCCCCCCGCCGCGAAAGTCAGGGAGCCCGACGGCAGCGTGGGCGTGGGAATGGTGACGCCAGGCAGCGGCGTCGCCCCGCCGCTGATCGACGAACCTGTCACCGCGGTGAAGGTGTCGTTGCTGAGCGTGGTGCCCAGCGTGACGCTGCCGTTGATCGTGCCCGCGTTGGTGAAGGTGTTGCCACCGGCGGTGGGGCTCTCGAAAGCCACGCGCCCGGTGATCGTTCCGGTGTTCGTGAAGTTGACGTTGCCGCCACCGTAGACGGCCACGGCGATCGAGTTGAAGGGATCGAATTTGCCCAGCGCGCTCATGCCGATGGTGCCGCTGTTGTTAAACGTCGTGGTGCCGCTGTTGGCGATGACCGCCGCCGCGCCGAGCAGGCCGAAGGTGCCGTCGAACGTTCCTTCGATCGTGCCCTGGTTGTTGACCACGACGTTGCCGCTGGTTGGTGCGCCCAGGTTGCCGATGGCCAGAGCGCGCGTGAGCACGAGGGACCCCGCCGCATTCGAGTCGATGCTGCCCTTGTTGGTGAGCGTGATGCCGGTGCCGCCGAGCGTCATTGCCGTGCCGCCCGGCAACGTGCTCATGATCGCGCCCGTCTCCACGGTGACGTTCAGGTTGCTCGCGTTGCTGAGAAAACTGTTCGTGTTTGGCGGAAGAAGGATCGGCACGCCGGTGCAGCTCACAGTGTCGCCATCGGACGGCGCCGCGGGCGTGCACGCCGCAGCCGCATCGCCGCTGTGCAACTGCAGCGCTGCGAGCGCAGCCAGTGCGATCAACGAAGCGGCAGTGTTCGGTTTGTGCTGCCACGCGCTGGCCGAACCCGCAGTGCTGCTGCCACTGCATCCACCGCTGCCGTGGCACGCGCGCGCTGTTTCGGAGACGACCTGGGCGCGTCCCAGCTTGCGATTGAACACGACGCGGTGAATGCGGTTCATCAGGTCTCCTCTCGGTCTTAGGAGCGCGGATTATTGGTAGCAATGCTTCCAGCAACATCACTTTTTGCGCGCTTCTGTTGGCGTCACGCATCACATCGGAAGAGACAAGAAAACGCGGTCTTTGGAAGGCAAATCGAAAGTCTTAAACACCGCTGGAAGAGGTGCGACCTCGATCGACATCGCAAGCACTCCCATGGGCAACGCTCGCGGAATCGTCGGGCTTGAGCACCAGGCAAAGGGCCGCGCGCCCTGCCTGGCGTCGGCCGAAAAATTGTCTTCTTCCGCGCGTGCGATCCAAACGGGCCGACCGTGCTTAGCGAGACATGCAAGCTTCCAGCGAACCCATGACCACTGGCCATGCCGGCGCGGCCAAGTCATCTGGCGCGTGGCGCGCACGAACCGGCAAGGAACGCAACGCCTTTCACTCTGCTTTCGCCAAAGCCGTTCACGCGCATCAGGACTTCGAGCGAGCCACAGCTAATTGTTCCGAATCTCGCTAGCATCATTTTTCCCCCAAGACGGAGTTCCGCGATGACCCTTGCGACCTTTTCTGAATTCGAAACAACCATGCGCGCGGCGGGCTTTGCCGACATCGGCGTGCGCGATTATCCAGAGGCCACCGAAGCTGCAAATCACACGCACGATTTCGCCGTGAAGGCGCTTGTGGTTCGCGGCGAGATGTGGCTTACGGTCAACGGCGACACGCGCCATCTCGTGGTGGGCGACACGTTCGAAATGGACCATGAAACCGTGCACTCCGAACGCTACGGCGTCGATGGCGCAACGTACTGGGCCGCACGACGCTTCCAGGCCAATGCCGCCTGAGCCCCATTTGCAAAGCGCCCGCGATCGTGACCAGCCAGTTGTCGGTCGAGCACCTGCGTGCCTGAATCGGCGCATCACGCGTGCCGAACCTGTCCTCGAACGGCTGATGTAGCGCACGCGTCGCCTTAGCTCAGCAACTCAAGTTCAGTTCCTTTTTTATGCAGTCCGCACGAAGAGGCCGAGCAAGTCATGGCGCAATCGGCGCCACAAGCTGATTGCGCTGCGCGCCGTCGAACAGCCGCAGAAGGCGACCCTCTTGCTACCGAACGAATTCGAATCCGCGCGGCCCAGGCAGGCACGTCTTCGTGACCCTTCAGCTGGGCCGCAATGAGGATCTCTGATCATGCGTATACGCACTCTTCCCGCTCTCCTTGCCTTGCTCATCCTCTATCTGCAGGGGACGGCCTCCGCCGCAACTGCAACTGCAACTGCAACTGCAACTGCAACTACAACTACAACTACAACTACAACTGCAAAAATCGTCGTCACTGGACTGCAGTTCGGCGAAGGCGCGGTGTTCGTCGATGCCGATCTGCATTTCGTGGACTACGCCGCATCGACGGTCTATCGCCTCGACGGCGGCCGGCGCGCCCTGCCCGTCTGGCACCGTGCCGGCAGCGGCACCAACGGCCTTGTCGTGCTCGCGGACAACAGCCTGTTCGTGGCCTGCTACGACAGCGGCGAGATCGTGCAGATTACGCCCGACGGCCACACGCTGCGCACCATTGATCGCGACAGCGGCGGCGCGCCCTTCGACCGCCCCAACGACCTCGCGCGCGGCAACGGCAGCGGCAACGCCGGGGGGGCGGTCTACTTCACGGCATCCGGCGGCGACAACGGCACGCCGGGCAAGGTCTACCGGATTGCGCCCGACGGCACGAGCGCGCCGCGCGAAGTGGCCACCTCGATCCGCAACGCGAATGGCATCGCCGTGTCGCCCGACGGCCAACTGCTCTACGTGGGAGAAAGCACGACCGACAAGATCCTGCTGTTCGACATCGCGGGCGACGGGTCGCTGCGCAACCGGCGCGACTTCCTGGCGCTGGACACGGCGCTGGCTGCCACACCGGCACCGCGCCACACGCCCGACGGCATCCGCACCGACCGCGAGGGCCGGTTGTTCGTCAGTCTCTACAACGGCGGTGGATTTGCTGTATTCGAAGCCGGCGGCGGGCTGCTGGCCACTGTGCCGTTGCCCGGCGCGCACCACACCAGTCTGGCCCTGTCGCCGGACGAGCGACAGGTGTTCGGCACGATTTCGCAAGACGCGGCAGGGCCGTCCCGTGGGCTGTACCAGGTGGCGAATCAGTTTGCGAAGTAACTAGCGACTGCGGGCCGGCCGGCCCTGTTCATCGAGCATGGCCAGAATTCGTGGTTCGCCCATCGCTCCCGAATCCTCATCCCAGGGCGCCACGTCGGGTTGCCCGCGCGCCATGCGCATCAGCAGCGCATCAGGGAATCTACGGATATATGATTCCCCGAATGGTCTTGATTGCGTGCAGTTTTTGTATACAAATATCGCATCCGACAATCCGGCGCGAGATTTGCGTCAAAACGGGTTTCCAAACCCAACTCACCCGCACGAGGAAAGACCATGAGCACAGTCGTCAGCCAGGCCCCCGCGGGGGCGAGCGAAGCCGGCATTGCGCCGCACGCGGAATCATCGAACGCCCTCATCAAGCCGGGCTACCACCCGCGCCTGACCAACGAGGACCTCGCGCCGCTGAAGAAGCAGACCTGGGGCCAATACAACATCTTTGCGTTCTGGATGTCCGACGTGCACAGCGTGGGCGGCTACATCACCGCCGGCAGCCTGTTCGCGCTGGGCCTGTCGAGCTGGCAGGTGCTGGTGTCGCTGCTGGTGGGCATCGTGATCGTGCAGTTCTTCTGCAACCTCGTGGCCAAGCCCAGCCAGGTAACGGGCGTGCCCTACCCCGTGGTGTGCCGCGCGTCCTTCGGCGTGCTGGGCGCCAACATCCCGGCGATCATCCGCGGGCTGATCGCGGTGGCCTGGTACGGCGTGCAAACGTACCTCGCCTCGGCGGCCTTCATGGTGCTGGCGCTGCACATGTTTCCCAACCTCGCGCCGTATGCCGAGGTGTCGCAGCACGGCTTCGTGGGCCTGTCGGCGCTGGGCTGGGTCGCCTTCATGGTTATGTGGGTGTTGCAGGCCTTCGTGTTCTGGCACGGCATGGAAGCCATCCGCAAGTTCATCGACTGGGCCGGACCGGCCGTGTACATCGTCATGGCGGTGCTGTGCGGCTGGCTGGTGTGGAAGGCGGGCTGGAGCAAGATCGACCTGAACCTGGGCGGCATCAAGTTCCAGGGCTGGGACGCGCTGCCCGTCATGCTCTCGGCCATTGCGCTGGTGGTGAGCTACTTCAGCGGCCCGATGCTCAACTTCGGCGACTTCTCGCGCTACGGCAAGAGCTTCGACGCGGTGAAGAAGGGCAACTTCTGGGGCCTGCCGGTGAACTTCGTGTTCTTCTCGCTGCTGACCGTGATCACCACGGCCGCCACGCTGCCGGTGTTCGGTGAACTCATCACCGACCCGGTGCACACCGTGGGCAAGATCGACAGCACCACCGCGGTGGTGCTGGGCGCGCTGACCTTCATGATCGCGACCATCGGCATCAACATCGTGGCCAACTTCGTCTCGCCCGCCTTCGACTTCTCGAACGTGGCACCGCAGCACATCAGCTGGCGCACGGGCGGCATGATCGCCGCGGTGGGCTCGATCTTCCTCACGCCCTGGAACCTCTACAACAGCCCCGAGGTCATTCACTACACGCTCGACGTGCTGGGTTCGTTCATCGGCCCGCTGTTCGGCATCCTGATTGCCGACTACTACATCGTGCGCAAGCAGCGCATCGACGTGGACGCGCTCTACACCATGAGCCCGCAGGGCGAGTACTGGTACAGCGGGGGCTACAACCCGAAGGCGATCATGGCGCTGGTGCCGTCGGCGCTGGTGCCGATCCTGTGCGTGATGGTGCCGGCGCTGCGCGGTGGCGCGAACTATGCATGGTTCATCGGCATGGGCCTGGGCTTCGTGCTCTACGCGCTGCTGAACCGCAACAACAAGACTTGAAACACTGAAAGAGAAAGGGACGCCCCGTGCGCATCAAGATCATCAACCCCAACACCACCTGGAGCATGACCGAGAAGATCGGGGCCTGCGCCCGCGCGGTGGCGCACGCCGGCACTGAAATCGTCGCGGTCAGCCCGGCCATGGGCCCGGTTTCCATCGAGAGCCACTACGACGAGGCGCTGGCCGTGCCGGGGCTGCTGCAGGAAATCGCGGCGGGCGAGCGCGACGGCATCGACGGCTACGTGATCGCCTGCTTCGGCGACCCGGGCCTGAAGGCCGCGCGCGAACTGGCACGCGGCCCGGTGGTGGGCATCGCCGAGGCGGCCATGCACCTGGCCAGCATGGTCGGCAGCCGCTTCAGCGTGGTGACCACGCTGGGGCGCACCATCGGCCAGGCCTGGCACCTGGCAGAGATCTACGGCATGGAGCGCTTCTGCGCCAACGTGCGCGCCTGCGAACTGCCGGTGCTGGAGCTCGAGGAACCCGGCTCCAACGCCCGCGAGCGCATCGTCGAGGAATGCCGGCGCGCACTGGAAGAAGACGGCTCCGACTGCATCGTGCTGGGCTGCGCAGGCATGACCGACCTGTGCGAACACATCGAGCGCGTGCTCGGCGTGCCGGTGATCGACGGCGTGGCCGCGGGTACCAAGCTCATCGAGTCGCTCGTCACCCTGAAGCTGCGCACCAGCAAGCGCGGAGAACTGGCAACGCCCCTGCCCAAACGGATGATCGGCGCGCTGGAGGGCTTTACCCTCCCGCGCTAGGCCACAATCCTGCATGCCCCGCGCCAGTTCCAAATCTTCCCCTCCTCCTGCCGAACCGGCCGCCCCCGTCCCGGCAGACACCGGGGCGGTCGTTGCCGACAAGACCAGCTCCATCGAAAGCATCGCCAACGACATCGCCACCGCGATCGTCGAAAAGCGCCTGCCGCCCGGCACCTGGCTGCGCGAAGAAGCCCTGGGCCGGGTGTATTCGGTGAGCCGCACCAAGGTGCGCGCCGCACTGCTGATGCTGTCGAAGGACAAGCTCATCGAGATGATTCCCGACAAGGGCGCCTTCGTCTGCCAGCCCTCGGTGGAAGAGGCGCGCGAGGTGTTCGCGGTGCGCCGCATCCTGGAGAGCGAAGTGGTGCGCCTGTTCATCGCCGCGGCGCGGCCACGCGACTACCAGGCCCTGGAGCAGCACATCAAGTTCGAGCGCACCGCGCTGCGCCAGACCACCACCACGGGCACCGTGCGCGAAAAGCTGCTCGGCGACTTCCATGTGGCGCTGGCCGAGGCCACCGGCAACCGCACGCTGGCCGGACTGGTGCGTGAACTGGTGGCGCGCAGCTCGCTGATTGCCATGCTCTACCACTCGTCGAACGACCCGCACTGCTCGTCGGACGAACACGCCGAGTTCCTGCGCCTGTGCCGCAAGGGAGAGGTGGAAGGCGCGGTCGCCCACATGAACGAGCACCTGCTGCGCATCGAGGCCAGCCTGGAGCTAGGCACAGGCAAGCCGGACCGCCAGCTCGACCTCGTCAAGGCCCTGCTGGCCTGAGCGGCAACGGCAGCCGACCCGACCGTCACACAATCCCGTCATGCTGCACCCCGGATGGGCCCCGAGTTTCCCGCGGATACACCTCCGCTGAACCGACTCACACCCATGCCCCGGCATCCTCGGTCCAGCGACGCGCCCGCCTCGCACCCCGCCATCCTTCCCTTCTTCCAGCCCATCGTGGATCTGCGCCAGGGCACGATCTTCGGGCACGAAGCCCTGGTGCGGGGGCCTGCCAGCACGGCGCTGCACAACCCCGAGGCCCTGCTCGCGCTGGCTGCCAGCGAGTCACGGCTGACCGAATTCGAGCTGCATTGCGTGGAGATCGTCCTCACCGAGTGGAGCCGTCTGGACGATCCGGGCCGGCTCTTCGTGAACCTGAGCCCCGATGCGCTGACCGCGGCCATGGGCGGCGTGGGCTCGGCATGCTGGCTCGAACGCATGCTCGCGCGCTGCGACATCGCCGCGCGCGACATCACGGTCGAGCTCACGGAGCAGCGCGCCACCGGCAGCGCCGAGGCGCTGCAGCGCGCCGTGCAGGCGCTGCACGCCATGGGTGCGCGCATTGCGCTGGACGATTTCGGCGAAGGCCATTCCAACCTTCGGCGCTGGAGAGACCTGCAGCCCGATCTGGTCAAGCTCGACAAGCAGCTCACGCGCGGCATCGCGAGCTCCCCGCAGAGCGTGGAACTGGTGCGCGCCATCGTCGCCTTCGGCCACGCCATGGGCACCGAGCTCATCGCCGAGGGCGTGGAAGACGCCCAAGACCTGCGCGTGCTGCGCGACCTGGGCATTGCCTACGGCCAGGGCTTTTTGCTGGGCCAGCCGGCGCCGGCCCTGCAGCCGACGCTGCCCGCGCCCGTGGCGCAGCTCGTGCGCGACACCCGCATCGCGGTGATGCCGCACGCCGCCCAGCCCTCGCAGCCCCACGTGCTGCGCAGCCTGTCGGTCATCCACGCACCGGCACTCAGCCCGCAGACGCCCATCGACGAAGTCTCGGCCCTCTTCCAGAAGCACCCCGAGCTGCATGCCCTCGCGGTGGTCGACAAGGGCCGCCCCGTGGCGCTGATCAACCGCCAGTCGTTCATGAACGACTACGCGCGCATGTACTTCCGCGAGGTGCACGGGCGCCGGCCCTGCCTGTCCTACGGCAGCCAGTCGCCGCGCATCGTGGAGCGGGAGGACAACGTCGAGAGCCTGCTGGGCATCCTGATGTCGGAAGACCAGCGCTACCTGAGCGAGGGCTTCATCGTCACGCACAAGAAGCACTACATCGGCCTGGGCAGGGGCGACCAGCTGGTGCGCGCGGTGACCGAGGCGCGCATCGAGGCCGCGCGGCATGCCAACCCGCTGACCTTCCTGCCGGGCAACATTCCCATCAACATCCATATCGCCCGCCTGCTCGGCAGCGGCGCCGACTTTGCCGCCTGCTACGCCGACCTGAACCACTTCAAGGTGTTCAACGACCACTACGGCTACTGGCGCGGGGACGAAATGATCCTGCTGCTTGCGCGCGTGGCGGCGCAGCACGCAGACCCGCACCGCGACTTCGTGGGCCACATCGGCGGCGACGACTTCCTGGTGCTGTTCCAGAGCCCCGACTGGCAGCGGCGCTGCACCGCCGTGATCGACGACTTCAACCGCCTGGCGCGCGACCTCTACGACGAGGCAGACCGCCAGGCCGGCGGCATCGAAGGCGAGGACCGCCAGGGCGTGGTCCGCTTCACGCCTTTTTCCACGCTGGCCATCGGCGCGGTGCGCATCCCGCCGGGCATGTTCCGGCATGCCGAAGACGTGGCCGGCGAGGCGGCCATCGCGAAGCACGATGCCAAGCAGGCACCGTCCGGCCTCACGGTGCGCGAGGCGCGCGCACGGCCGGCCTGATCCTTGCGTCGGTGCGGCATGCACCGGCCACCGTGCTTGCGGGCGACAGCCTCCTCGGGTTTTCCTGAAGCAGTTGTGAGCATAAACTGTATACAGTTTCGCGTACACGATGTGTGGACGCCGCCCTGAAACGCGCCGTCCACGCCTTCTCTCTCACTGGAGATACACGATGACGGCCGACACTTCCTCCCCAGTCCCTGCGGTGCATCCCGTGGACCAGCGGCTCCCCACAGGCAAGCTCGCGGCGCTGGGCCTGCAGCACGTGCTGGTGATGTACGCGGGGGCCGTCGCGGTGCCGCTCATCGTCGGGCGCGCGCTCAAGCTCTCGCCCGACGAGGTCGCGCTGCTGATCTCGGCCGACCTGTTCTGCTGCGGCATCGCCACGCTCATCCAGGCGCTGGGCGCCACGCAGTTCTTCGGCATCAAGCTGCCGGTGATGATGGGCGTGACCTTCGCCTCCGTCGCACCCATGGTGGCCATCGCCAACGCCAACCCCGGACAGAACGGCGCGCAGCTGCTGTTCGGCGCCATCATCGGCGCGGGGGTGGTGTCCATCCTCATCGCGCCGCTGGTGAGCCGCATGCTGCGCTTCTTTCCGCCGGTGGTCACCGGCACCATCATCGCGGTCATCGGCATCAGCCTGATGCGCGTGGGCATCAACTGGATCTTCGGCAACCCGGTGGGCCCCACGGCGCCGGCGCTGGTGGACCCGGTGTATGCGAAGTGGCTGGCCGAGGTCACCTCCCCCGGCAGTTCCATTCCCGCGGTGCCCAAGGGCTTCGCCATCATGCCGACCGTGCCCAACCCCAAGTACGCCGACCTCTCGGGCTTCGGCGTGGCCGCGCTGGTGCTGGTGTCGATTCTGTTGATCGTCAAGTACGCCAAGGGCTTCATCGCCAACATCTCGGTGCTGCTGGGCATCGTGATCGGCGCGGTGGTGGCGTCCGTCACCGGCCTCATGACCTACGAGAAGGTGGGCAAGGCCGCGTGGGTCGACATCGTGCTGCCCTTTCACTTCGGCATGCCGCAGTTCGACCCGATCCTGATCCTCACCATGACGCTCATCATGATCGTGGTGATGATCGAATCGACCGGCATGTTCCTGGCGCTGGGCGACATGACGGATCGCAAGATCACGCAGAAGGACCTGGCCCGCGGCCTGCGCACCGACGGCCTGGGCACGCTCATCGGCGGCATCTTCAACACCTTTCCGTACACCAGCTTCTCGCAGAACGTGGGCCTGGTGGCCGTCACCGGCATCAAGAGCCGCTACGTGTGCGTGGCCGGCGGCGCGATCCTCATCGTGCTGGGCCTGCTGCCGAAGATGGCCGCGCTGATCGAGTCGCTGCCCACCGTGGTGCTGGGCGGCGCGGGCCTCGTCATGTTCGGCATGGTGGCCGCCACCGGCATCCGCATCTTGTCGGGCGTGGACTTCAAGACCAATCGCCACAACGCGATGATCGTGGCCGTGTCCATCGGCGTGGGCATGATCCCGCTCATTGCGCCCAACTTCAAGCAGTGGATGCCGCACGCCATTCATTCGCTGATCGAGTCGGGCATCCTGCTGGCGTCGATTGCGGCGGTGCTGCTGAATCTGTTCCTGAACGGCGCCAAGCACGACGAGCAGGCTGTCATTGCAGCGGCCAAGCAGGCCGAGGCGCACTGAGTTCCTGCTAGGGCCCTAGATCATCGCCAGCGGCGACTTGCGTCGCGGCGGTGGGTGCAGACGGTCGAGTTCGGCCAGGGTCGCCGCATCGAGTTGCAGCTCGGCGGCGGCCAGGTTCTCCTTCAGGTGCGCGCTGCGCACCGCCTTCGGAATCGCGGCGACGCCGGGCCGCGCAATCACCGCAGCCAGCGCAAGTTGCGCCGCCGTCACACCCAGGCGACCAGCCAGCTCACCCAGCCGATCGTCGCCGGCCAGCGCGCCCTGGTCGATGGGGCTGTAAGCCATCAGCGGCATGCCGCGCTCACGCTGCCAGGGCAGCAGGCTGAACTCTGGACCGCGCTCGCCCAGCGACAGGTACACCTGGTTGGCCGCGCAGGCCGGCCCGCTGCCGACCAACTGCGCCAGCTCCTGCATGTCGTCGGTGTCGAAGTTGCTCACGCCCCAGTGGCCGATGCGCCCGTCGGACACCAGCGCGTGCATTGCCGCGACGGTGTCGCGCAGCGGATGGTTGCCGCGCCAGTGCAGCAGATAGAGGTCGATGGCGTCGAGCCCCAGCCGCTGCAGGCTGCGCTCGCAGGCCTCGCGCGTGCCGCGCCGACTGGCGTTGTGCGGGTAGACCTTGCTCACGACGAAGAGCTCGTCGCGCCGCACATCGCCCGCGCGCAGCGCCTCGGCGATGGCCTGGCCGACCACGGTTTCGGCGCCGCCTTCGCCGTACATCTCGGCGGTATCGATCAGGCGGTAGCCCAGCGCGATGGCCTCGCGCACCGCCTTCACCTCGGCCGCGCGATGGCCCGGGTCTTCGCCCATGCGCCAGGTGCCTAGACCGAGAACCGGCATCTCGCCGCCGGTGGGGAGTGGAAGTGTTCGCATCGGCCCATGGTACGGGCGGCGCAAGACCGCGTCAGCCGGTCGACAACGCCAGCCACAGGGGCGCTCGCAGCTCGCACGATGGCCGGGGCCGGCACGTCCATGAATCGTGCAGGCGGCCGGTGTGCCCAACCGCCCCGACGCGTTGTTTGCCTTCTCATTTTGCGAAGTCCAAGTCAGTTTCGTGACAGCCAATCGCCGACTTCCAGAGTGACGGCCGCTTTCCAGGCCTTCTGATTTTGTCAAGGTCGTTTGGGTGCCAACCCCATCGATCCGCCCACTGCCCGCTCCTAGAATTTTTCACCTGCCCCGTGCCACGAGCGCGGGCGCCCCTCGCAACGGTCATGCAACGAATTTGGAACAGGTTGAGCGAATGCAGAAAAAGCACAGGATTGCCGTCATTCCCGGGGACGGCATCGGCGTCGAGGTCATGCCCGAAGGTTTGCGCGTGCTCGACGCCGTGGGCCGACGCTTCGGCATCGACTTCTCGTACGACCATTTCGACTGGGGCTCCGACCACTATGTGCGCACCGGCCTGATGATGCCGGCCGACTGGGCCGAGAAGATCCAGGGCCACGACGCCATCTACTTCGGCGCCGTGGGCGACCCCGACAAGGTGCCCGACCACATTGCCGTGTGGGGCCTGCTGATCAAGATCCGCCGCGACTTCGACCAGTACGTCAACCTGCGCCCCGTGCGGCTGATGCCGGGCGTGCCCGGCCCGCTGGCGCACCGCAAGCCGGGCGACATCGACTTCCTGGTGGTGCGCGAGAACACCGAGGGCGAATACACCTCGGTGGGTGGGCGGCTGTTCGAAGGCACGCCGCGCGAAATGGCGATCCAGGAGTCGGTGTTCACGCGTGTGGGCGTGGACCGCATCATCGAATACGCGTTCGAACTCGCCAGCCGCCGCCCGCGCAAGAACCTGGTGGCAGCCACCAAGTCGAACGGCATTTCGGTGACCATGCCCTACTGGGACGAGCGCCTGGCCGAAATTGCCAAGCGCCACCCGGACATCAAGACGAGCAAATACCACATCGACATTCTGTGCGCGCACTTCGTGCAGCACCCCGACTGGTTCGACGTGGTGGTGGCCTCCAACCTGTTCGGCGACATCCTGTCCGACCTGGGCCCGGCCTGCACGGGCACCATCGGCATTGCGCCGTCGGCCAACCTGAACCCGGAGCGCAAGTCCCCGTCGCTGTTCGAGCCCGTGCACGGCTCGGCGCCCGACATCGCGGGCAAGGGCATCGCCAACCCCATCGGCCAGATCTGGTCGGCCGCGCTGATGCTCGACCACCTGGGCAACAACGACCCGGTGTATGCCCAGGCCTCGGCCGCCGTCATCTCGGCCATCGAGACCGTGCTGAGCGAAGGTCCGCGTACGCGTGACATGGGCGGCACGGCCAACACGGTGGATGTGGGCCGGGCGATTGCTGAATGCATTTCGGCCGGCAACTCCGCATGATGCAACGCCCCTCATCCCTTCGCGGCCGAGGAGACTGAGATGGGCCTGTTCCTGCTGAAGCGCACGCTGACGCTGCTCGGCACGCTGGTCGGCGCATCGATCATCGTGTTCCTGGTGCTGGAGATCCTGCCCGGCAACGCCGCGCAGATGCTCATGGGCCCCGATGCCTCGCCAGAGGCCGTGGCCGCCCTGGCCACCAAGCTGGGCCTCGACCTGCCCGCATGGACGCGCTACTGGCACTGGATCGCCGGCCTGCTCACCGGCAACCTCGGCGACAGCTACGCCTACAGCTCGCCCGTGCTCGACCTCATCCTCGAACGCCTGGCGCTCACCGTGCCGCTCGCCATGATGGCGATGGCCCTCACGGTCGTGATCGCGCTGCTGGTCGGCGTCACGGCCGCCGCGCGCCACAACAAGATGGGTGACGTCGGCCTCATGGGCATGGCCCAGGTCGGCATCGCCATTCCCAATTTCTGGTTCGCGATTCTTCTGATCCTCGTGTTCTCGGTGCAGCTGCAGTGGTTCTCCGCCGGTGGCTTCGAGGGCTGGGGCGAAGGCTTCTTCGCGGGCATCAAGTCGTTGTTGCTGCCTGCCCTGTCGCTGGCCGTGGTGCAGGCCGCGATCCTTGCGCGCATCACGCGCTCGGCGGTGCTCGAAGTGATGCGCGAAGACTTCGTGCGCACCGCGCGTGCCAAGGGCGTGTCGCAGCGCATGGTGCTGTGGACCCATGTGCTGCGCAACGCCATGATCCCGGTCATCACCGTCATGGGCATGCAGTTCTCCGAGCTGCTGGCCGGCACCATCGTGGTGGAGAACGTGTTCTACCTGCCGGGCCTGGGCCGGCTGATCTTCCAGGCCATCAGCAACCGCGACCTGATCGTGGTGCGCAACTGCGTGATGCTGCTCGCGGCCATGGTGGTCATCGTGAATTTCGTGGTCGACGTGCTGTACGCCGTGATCGACCCGCGCATCAAGGCCAGCGACATATGAACGCGATCACAGCTCCGAGCGCTGCGGCGCTCAAGGTTCCCGGTTTTTGGCGTCGTGCGCTGCAGCATCGCAGCTTCGTCATCGGCGGCGTGCTCGCCGCCCTGCTGCTCATTGCCGCACTCCTCTCCTTCGTGTGGACACCGTGGTCGCCCTATGCGATGGACATGGCCAACAAGATGCAGGCGCCTTCCGCATCGCACTGGCTCGGCACCGATGCATTCGGTCGCGACGTGGGTTCGCTGCTGCTGGTGGGCGCGCGCGCGTCCATCCTCGTGGGCGTGATCGCAGTCGGCATCGGCCTCGTGGTCGGCACGGCGCTGGGCCTGCTGGCGGCGGCCAAGCGCGGCTGGGTCGAAGAAGCGGTGATGCGCCTGTCGGACTTCACGCTCGCGTTTCCCGCCATTCTCTCGGCCATCATGATGACCGCCGTGTTCGGCGCGGGCATCGTGAACGCCATCGTGGCCATCGGCATCTACAACATCCCTACCTTCGCGCGCATCACGCGCGCATCGGCCAACGCCATCTGGTCGCGCGAGTACGTGGCCGCGGCGCGCGCCTGCGGCAAGGGGTCGTTCGCCATCACCATGCAGCACGTGCTGCCGAACATCTCGGCCGTGCTGATCGTGCAGATCACCATTCGCTTCGCCATCGCCATCCTCGCGGAGGCCGCGCTCTCCTACCTGGGCCTGGGCACGCAGCCGCCGCAGCCTTCGTGGGGCCGCATGCTCAGCGAGGCGCAAACCCTCATGTTCCAGCAGCCGCTGCTGGCCGTTTTCCCCGGCATGGCGATCGCCCTCGCGGTGCTGGGGCTGAACCTGCTCGGCGACGGGTTGCGGGATTTGCTCGACCCACGCCTTGCCCGCGCACGCTGAGAACACGATGCCCCTCCTCGAAGTCAACAACCTCCAGATCGGCCTGCAGACCCAGCGCGGGCCGGCGCAGGCCGTGCGCGGCATTTCGTTCTCGCTGGAGCGCGGCGAAACGCTGGGCATCGTCGGCGAGTCGGGCTGCGGCAAGTCGATCACCGTGATGTCGCTCATGGGCCTGCTGCCCTCGACCGCCAAGGTCACGGGCAGCATCAAGCTCGACGGGCAGGAGCTCGTCGGCCTGCCCGAAAAGCAGATGTGCCAGGTGCGCGGCAACCGCATCGGCATGATCTTCCAGGAGCCCATGACCGCGCTGAACCCGGTGCACACCATCGCGCGCCAGGTCGGCGAGCCGCTGCAGCTGCACCGCGGGCTGACGAAAGCACAGGCGCGCAAGGAAGCACTGGGCCTGCTCGACCGCGTGGGCATTCCCGATGCGGCCTCGCGGCTCGACGCCTACCCGCACCAGTTCTCCGGCGGCCAACGCCAGCGCATCGGCATCGCGATGGCGCTGGCCTGCGGCCCCGACCTGCTGATTGCCGACGAGCCCACCACGGCGCTGGACGTCACCATCCAGAAGCAGGTGCTCGACCTGATCCAGGGCCTGGTCAAGGAAATGGGCATGGCGCTGATCCTGATCTCGCACGACCTCGGCGTGATCGCCAACAGCGTGCAACGCATGCTCGTGATGTATGGCGGCAGCGCCGTGGAAAGCGGGCCGACCGACACGGTCTTCGCCGGCCGCGCCCACCCCTACACGCGCGGCCTGTTCGCGGCCCGCCCTGCCCTCGGCGCCGTGCGCGCCGGGCGGCTGCCCACCATCCGCGGCAGCGTGCCCGAGCTGGTGGACATGCCACGCGGCTGCGCCTTCGCAGGGCGCTGTGCCCACACCATCGACCTGTGCCACAGCACGCGGCCGCAACCCACGCTGCTGCCGAACGACCACACCGTGCGCTGCCTGCGGCTGGGTGAAATTGCAGCCCTGGAGGCCAGGACCGCCCAGGCCGCCACCACGGTTCTCTCCGCATGAGCCAGTCCACGATCACCCCCGGCCAGCCCCTGCTGTCCGTGAACAACCTCTACCGCCACTACGCGCTGCCGCGCGAGAAGCTCTTCGGCCCGCCGCCCACCGTGAAGGCGCTCAACGGCGTGAGCTTCGACGTGCACGCCGGCCAGAGCGTGGGCATCGTCGGCGAATCGGGCTCGGGCAAGTCGACCATCGCGCGGCTGGTGATGGCGCTGGACACACCGACCTCAGGCAGCGTCTCGCTCGAAGGCCGCGACCTGCACACGCTGTCGAAAGACGCGCTGCGCACCGCACGGCGCGACTTCCAGATGGTGTTCCAGGACCCCTACGGCTCGCTGGACCCGCGCCAGACCGTGGCACGCATCGTGGCCGAGCCGCTCGAGGCGCTGGCCGAAACCAGCCGCGCCGAGCAGCGCGAACGCGCCTCCGAAGCGCTGGCCGCAGTGGGCCTGCGCACCACCGACATGGACAAGTACCCGCACGAGTTCTCGGGCGGCCAGCGCCAGCGCATCGCCATTGCGCGCGCGCTCATCACGCGGCCGAAGCTCATCGTCGCCGACGAGCCCGTGAGCGCGCTCGACGTGTCGGTGCAGGCCCAGGTGCTCAACCTCATGCAGGACCTGCAGCAGCAGTTCGGCATCAGCTACCTGCTCATCAGCCACGACCTCGCGGTGGTGAACCACCTGTGCGACGAAGTCTGCGTGGTCTTCAAGGGCCGCATCGTGGAGCGCGGCCGCCCCGCCGACCTGTTCGCCCACGCGCAGCACGAGTACACGCGCACGCTGCTGTCGGCCGTGCTGCACACGCCGTCCCGCTAGCCGCGGCCGGCGCTCTCTTTTCCATCCAACCTCCAGGAGCTACCGAATGTTGAAGCGACGCACACTCATGACTTCCGCCATGGCCGCGGCAATCCCGGGTGTCTTTCTGCCCCAGGCGCGCGCGCAGGCGGGCAAGAACACGCTGACGATCGGCATGCCGCTCGAACCGCCAGGCCTGGACCCGACCACCGGCGCCGCGTCGGCCATTGCCGAGATCACGCAATACAACATCTTCGAGACGCTCACCAAGGTGAACGCCGACGGCTCCGTCACGCCGATGCTGGCCGAAAGCTGGTCTTCGTCGCCCGACATGAAGACCTTCGTCTTCAAGCTGCGCAAGGGTGTGCGCTTCGAGAACGGCCAGCCCTTCAACGCGGCAGTGGTGAAGTTCTCGTTCGACCGCGCAGGCGGCGCCAAGAGCACCAACAAGGACAAGCGCTTCTTCAGCGAGATCGGCACCGTGGTGCTCGACGAGCACACGGTGGGCGTGAACAGCACGCTGCCCAACCCCGACCTGCCGTTCATGCTGGGCCAGTCGACCGCCTGCCTGGTCGAGCCCAAGAGCGCCGACACCAACGCCACCGCACCGGTGGGCACCGGCCCCTACAAGCTCGCGGCCTGGCAGCGCGGCGCCTCGTGCACGCTGGTGAAGTCGCCGACCTACCGCGACCCGAACTTGGCGAAGACCGAGCGCTTCGTGTTCCGCTTCATGTCGGACACCGCGGCGCAGACCGCCGCGCTGATGGCCAATGACATCGACATCTTCCCGCGCGCGGGCACGCGCTCGGTGGCGCAGTTCAAGGGCAACCCGCGCTTCCAGGTGATCGAAGTGGGCACACGCGGCAAGGTGATCCTGACGATCAACAACCGCAAGAAGCCGCTGGACGACGTGCGCGTGCGCCGCGCCATCCTGGCGGCCATCGACCGCAACGCGATCATCCAGGGCGCGGCAGACGGCTTCGGCAAGCCGCTGGGCAGCCACTACGCCATGGGCGCGCCGGGCTTCATCGACACCACGGCGATCAACCCCTTCGACATCGAGAAGGCGAAGAAGCTGCTGGCAGAGGCCGGCGTGAAGACGCCGCTCGAACTGCGCCTGCAGCTGCCCCCGCCTTCGTATGCACGCCAGGGCGGAGAGATGATCGCAGCGCAGCTCGCGCAGATCGGCATCAACGTGAAGATTCAGAACGTCGAATGGGCCCAGTGGCTCAGCGGCACCTTCGGCGGCGCGCACGATTTCGACCTGACCATGGTGGCCCACGTGGAGCCCTTCGACCTGGTGAAGTACACCGAGCCCGACTACTACTGGGGCTACGACTCGAAGAAGTTCCGCGACCTGTTCGTGACCATCCAGAACGAAGAGAACAAGAAGCGCCGCGCCGACCTGCTGGCCGAAGCGCAGCGCCAGCTGGCGACCGACGCGGTGAACGGCTTCCTGTACCAGGCCGTGTTCCCGACCATCGCGCGCAAGGAAGTGAAGGGCCTGTGGCCGAGCATGCCGATCGTGGTGAACGACCTGGCCGCCATTTCGTGGAGCTGATGCAATGACCAAGCCTCTGTATTCACTGAGCGTGCAGGAACTGCACGCAGCCTACGCCGCCAAGGAGCTGTCTCCGGTGGAGGTCGCGCGTTCGGTCAACGAGCGCATCGCGGCCTATGAGCCCGAGCTGCGCGCGACATGGCTGTTCCGCCCCGAACTCGCGCTCGAGCAGGCGCGCGCGTCCGAGGCACGCTGGCTGGCCGGCACCCCGCGCGGCACGCTCGACGGCGTGCCCGTGACCATCAAGGACAACCTCGCGACCGAAGGCGACCCGATGCCCCTGGGCACCGCCGCCTACGCGCTCGTGCCGCAGGCGCAGGACTCGCCCCCGGCTGCGCGCCTGAAGGCAGACGGCACCGTGCTCGTCGCCAAGACCACCATGCCCGACCTGGGCATGCTCTCGTCGGGCCTGTCGAGCTTTCATGAACTCTCGCGCAACCCGTGGGACCTGTCGCGCACGCCCGGCGGCTCCAGCGCGGGCGCCGGCGCGGCCGCCGCTGCGGGCTACGGCCCGCTGCACGTGGGCACCGACATCGGCGGCTCGCTGCGCCTGCCGGCGAGCTGGTGCGGCATCTACACGCTCAAGCCCAGCTTCGGGCGCATTCCGCTGAGCTCGCCCTACATGGGCCGCTGCGCCGGTCCGATGACGCGCACCGTGGCCGATTCGGCGCTGATGATGGCCTCGGTCGCGCAGCCCGACGACCGCGACTATTCGGAACTGCCCACGCCCACCATCGACTGGAACGCCTTCGAGGTCGACCCGTCGTTCATCAAGGGCAAGCGCGTGGCGCTGCACATGGACGCGGGCTGCGGCCTGCCGCTGGACCCGCAGATCGCCGATGCCGTTCGCCGTGCCGCCAAGCGCATCGAGGCCGCGGGCGCGCACATCGAAGAGATTCCGGCCTTCATGACGCCGGCGATGCTGCAGGGCATGGACCACTTCTGGCGCATGCGCTCGTGCCTCGACATGCAGGCCATGACGGCCGAGCAGCGCGCCAGGATCCTGCCGTATATCCGCGACTGGGCCGAGAGCGCAGCCGGCTTCTCGGGCGCGCAGGTCTTCGACGGCTACAGCCAGTTCGTGGCCACGCGCGCGGCCACGGTGGCTGCCACCAAGGCCTACGACTTCGTGCTGTCGCCGGTGTCGCCGAACCTGCCCGCGCCCGCCGAGCATGCCTCGCCCACCAACGACCCGATGCGCCCGCTGGAGCACATCGGCTTCACGGTGCCGTACAACATGTCGGAGCAGCCGGCCGCGTCGATCAACTGCGGCTACTCGGCCGAGGGCCTGCCCATCGGCCTGCAGATTGCCGGGCGCCGCTTCGACGACCTGGGCGTGCTGCAGTTCAGCCGCGCGTTCGAGCAGATCCGCGACGCGCAAAGACCCTGGCCGGAACCGAAATGACAGCTCGGCGTCCAATGACGCCGACCGCAAGGAGACAAGACACATGAACGCAACCCACTACATCGACGCGCGCCGCGCGCCGTCCGAAGGCCACGCCACCATCGACGTGATCGACCCGAGCGACGGCCAGAAATTCGGCGAGATCGCACGCGGCACCGCCGCCGACGTCGACACCGCCGTGCGCGCCGCGCGCCGGGCCATCGGCGACAACTTCGACGGCCCCTGGGGCGCCACGACCGCCTTGGAGCGCGGCCGGCTGCTCGCCAAGCTCGGCGCCGCCGTGCTGCAGCACCACGAGGAGCTTGCGCAGCTCGAAGCCCGCGACACCGGCAAGGCGCTGCGCGTGGCGCGCAACGACGCGACCGCGCTGGCCCGCTACATGGAGTACTACGCCGGCGCCTGCGACAAGCTGCACGGCGACACCCTGCCCTACGAGCGCGGCTACACCGTGCTGACCGTGCGCAACCCGCACGGCGTGACGGGCCACATCGTGCCCTGGAACTACCCGATGCAGATCGCGGGCCGCAGCGTGGGCGCAGCCCTGGCCGCGGGCAACGCCTGCGTGGTGAAACCGGCCGAAGACGCGAGCCTCTCGCTGCTGCGCCTGGCCGAGATCGCCACCGAGGTCGGCTTTCCAGCGGGCGCGCTCAACGTGGTGACGGGCTACGGCAAGGAAGCCGGCGCGGCGCTGTGCGCGCACCCCGGCATCGACCACATTTCTTTCACGGGCTCGACCATGACGGGCCGCAGCGTGGGCCTGGCCGCCGCCGAGCGCCATTGCCCGGTGACGCTGGAGCTGGGCGGCAAGTCGCCGCAGATCGTGTTCGCCGACGCCGACCTGGACGCGGCCGAGCCCGTGCTGGTGAACGCCATCATCCAGAACGCGGGCCAGACCTGCTCGGCGGGCAGCCGCGTGCTGGTGGAGCAGTCGGTTTATGAAGAAGTGCTGCAGCGGCTCGCCAAGCGCTTCACGGCCGTGAAGGCGGGCACGCCGGCGGAAGACCTGGACATGGGCCCGCTCATCAACGAAAAGCAGTTCCGTCAGGTGCGCGACATGGTCGCGACGGCCGAGGCCAGCGGGCTGAAGGTGGCCGCGCGCGGCACGGTGTCGCCCAATGCATCGGCCACCGGCTACTACCAGGAGGCGGTGCTGTTTCGCGATGTGCCGCACGACAGCGACCTGGCGCAGCGCGAGGTCTTCGGCCCGGTGCTGGCCGTGATGCCCTTCAAGGACGAGGCCGAGGCGGTGCGCCTGGCCAACGGCACGGACTTCGGCCTGGTGGCCGGCGTGTGGACGCGCGACGGCGCGCGCCAGCTGCGCATGGCGCACAAGCTGCACTGCGGCCAGGTCTTCGTGAACAATTACGGTGCGGCGGGTGGTGTAGAACTGCCCTTCGGCGGCGTGAAATCGAGCGGTTTCGGCCGCGAGAAGGGCTTCGAGGCCCTGCTCGGCTTCACGACCCTCAAGACGATCGCAATCAAGCACGGATGACACTCACCCATGACCACCACTGAACAACAAACCCCACGCCGCGTGGGCCTCGTCGGCGTCGGCCTGATGGGCCACGGCATCGCGAGCAACATCGTCAAGCACGGCCACCAGCTGACGGTGCTGGAGCACGCGGGC
The DNA here is from genome assembly GCF_051216435.1 of Variovorax pasteuri. Lineage (NCBI taxonomy): Bacteria > Pseudomonadati > Pseudomonadota > Betaproteobacteria > Burkholderiales > Comamonadaceae > Variovorax > Variovorax pasteuri. Next base: position 207,373 of record NZ_JBPJZS010000004.1, on the reverse strand, counting down.
AACCAGCCCATCGACGGCCTGCTGAAGGCGGGCGCCACGTCGGTGAAAGACGTGGCCGCGCTGGCCGCGCAGGTCGACGTGCTGATCCTGTGCGTCACGGGTACGCCGCAGGTCGAGGCTGTGATGCTGGGCGACAAGGGCGCCTTGAGCGCGCTGCGCCCGGGCACGGTGGTGATCGACTGCTCGACGGCCGTGCCCACCTCCACCGCCAAGGTGGCCGAGGCGGTAAGCGCCAAGGGCGGCAAGTTTCTCGATGCGCCGATGACGCGCACCGCGAAGGAAGCGGCCGAAGGCCGGTTGAACCTCCTGGTGGGTGGCGACGCCGACGTGCTCGACTCTTGCCTGCCGCTGCTGCGCTGCTTTGCCGAGAACATCACGCACGTGGGCGGCACCGGTGCGGGCCACGCAATGAAGCTGCTGCACAACTTCGTGTCGCTGGGCACGGTCGCGTTGCTGTGCGAAGCGGCTGCGTGTGCCGAGCGCGCGGGCGTGAAGCCCGATGTGTTCGTGGACGTGCTGGCCAAGGGCGGCGGCAACGGCGTGGCACTGGAACGCGTCAAGCCCAAGCTGCTGACGGGCAGCACCGATTCGCTGAAGTTCTCGATGGCCAATGCGAAGAAGGACCTGGGGTACTACAACGACATGGCGGAGCAGTCTGCTTCCAGCCATGGCATTGCGCAGGCTGTCGATGCGCTGTTGACTCAAGCCGTCGAGAAGTTTGGTGGCGACCGGATGGTGCTGGATCTGGTCGAAGCGCTGCGCTGATTCTTTGCCCTGTGCATCGCCCCTGTTCGGGGCGCATGCGGCTGTGGCTAGTTGCAGACCAGTGCTCGTCACAATAGCTAGTGTCAAGTCATAGCCTGGAAATACTCCAAATGATGGATTGGGTCCCTGTAGTCTTCGTTACGTTCAAGGTCCTCGTGTTCGGCACGGGCATGTTCTTCGCCATCAAGTGGCACTATGAGCGAGAGAAGAAGCAGAAGGACAAGCAGAGCGCGGTGCTACGCGCGGGCGGCAAGGTGGCCGCAATCTTCGTGCTATCGCTCCTGGGCCTCTCGCTCCTCACCTTCGGCCTCAGCAGCATGCTCGGTTTGGACTTGACCTTCCCATGATGGCAAAGAATGGTCGGCCGATATCCAGTTATGCGGCAGCCATTCTCAGATGCGGCTATCGGACAGCGTCGACACGCGGGTCAGCACGTCACTTGAGAGCCGGTTCAGGTTGTCGTAGCCGTAGCGCTCGGTGATCTCGCCGTTCTGCATCGCCCACTGCCCGCTGCCCGCTGCCCTCACCACCCTGCTCCACGATGCGCACGCCCGCATGCGTGTCGCTCTCGCGGTTGCCGTTGGCGTTGTACTGGATGCGGTGGCCCTCGGGGCCCAGGTCTTGCCCGTCCGCGCTGCGCGCGTTCACCACCGTCTGCCGGTTCATCGCGTCGTACCGGAAGTACCGGTCGCTCTCCTGCTCGACGAGGTTCTCGTTCAGGCGAACGTCCAGCGAGTGGTCGCGCAGCCGCGTGTGAACGTGCGTGCGGTTGCCGACCTTGTCGTAGTCCACAGTGATGTAGGTAGCTGTAGGCGTAGTCATATGCAACACTCCTTCTGCCTAAGCAGTGGTTAGTAGGTTGCACCGACCAGTTGAATCCGCCGCCGACTGTAACCTGAACACTGCCAGCGGCGCAGGGCCTGGAGCTGTCCGTGACTGGACTTCGCCGAAGCGCTGCCTCGCAGCGGCAGCAGTCATCGAGCGCCGCCCCCTCTGCGAATTAAACGTCCAGCTTGTACGGATAGCGCTCTGACAAGCCCATGGACAAACTGTTCATTGCCAAAGCAATTTCGCCAACGTGTGGGGGACTGCACGTAGATTCCTCCACCTGTGCCATCAGGTCGGCCAACTGAAGCCATTGCATGAAGTCGATGCCCATATCGATCCCCTGCGCACTGGTTCCCTGGTCGTGGTCGAGAAACGCAACCCTGGAGGCGAATTCCGTTCGCCTCAGCAGCCATGCATCGCCAGTGCCTGAGGTGCCAATAACCCACCAAGTCTTCCCAAGGTCAATCATTGGATGATCTCTGCCAGCAGTCTCATGCAGCATCTCCGCCAGATCCAGCAGTACGAAGTCCCCCGCAAGTTCCTGCGCGCCAACGACGTCGACCAAGGACAGATAGTCGGCGGGCAAGCATGCCGCAAGTACTTCTCGAGACTTCCGGGAAATGGTGACGGATGCGCGATCGCACGAACTTAGGTCCGCCGCGATGTGGCTACTGGGACGTATGACCAACAAACTCGACCTCCCTCGTGTGATTGTTCCGATGATGGTGCCATTCGGATCTGCCCGCTTATCTTGAGGCCGCACGAAGGCGCGTCAAGAACGCTGCAACTCCACGTTCAACTTGGAGCGGACGGACACCGGCTCACGTCAAAATACTCTCCTGGCCGACTGTAGCCTGTCATAGGCCCGGTGCAATGGGCCCCAAGCAGTCAGTCGATGTACTCCACAGCGCTCGATCAATGTGGCCGCGACGCCGCACTGAGCGCCGCTTCTCTGAGGTACGGCGACGACGCGGTGGTCGCGATCTCCTCCAGTGTCAACAGCAACGAAACGCCATCGATCTCAGTGATACCAGCGTTCAACATGCGGCTTACCATGACAATGCCGAGGTCGCTTGGCTGCCGCCTCAAGGAACCGAGAAGAGCGGGCTCGTAGTTCGGGAGCCCTTCTAATCCGTGAACGATGCTCCACATCACCCCGTGTCCATCTTCCTCGGGGTAGCGCTCGAAAACGCTCAGCATTTCAGGAATCGCTCGTTCTGCACCGTCGACTTGCCAAAGCTCAACAAGTAGGGCATCCAAGCGGCGCCAGTCACCGTCCTCGGTGGGCGCAAACTTAGCGATGTCGCGGGCGATGGAAGTGATTTTTCGAGGCACTGGTGAACCTATTCGTGTGGCTGCTTTGGGCCGCCTTCTGCCTTCTGCCTTCTGCACAGCGCGCGTTCTAGCCAAAGAAAGCCGCTGCTGGCACTTCAACCGCGCCACTCGCCGTCAAGCCATTGCGCGTCAAATAGTTGCCTACGAGGCTGAATCCCACCGAGTAGCCACAGTTCCTTGGAATCTCTTCGCGCGGACTGCCGAAAAACCACGCGGCATGGCTGTACCAAGCGGCATCCAATTGCGGCAACATGCGTTGCAGCATGGCATCAACTTGCGCAGGCGACAGCGCGGTCGCGTAAAAGGGCGTGCGTCCCGTGACCTCAGCCTCGAAGTGGCATGCGAGGCCTTCGGATATCAATGCACCGCGCAACGTTGCGCCGTAGCCAACGCTCCCCTCCCGCACGCAATGATGAACCTCGTGGGCAAACAGAGCTGGAGTCGCCGTCTCGAAATGCTTTACGAAGTTGGTATTTTTGGGGTTCAGCTTCAGGTGCAGGAGGTGCCGCCCCTCGGCAAACCCATTGACACCAAGCTCGGGAATCACTTCATCAGACGCGTAAGTCACAACATCATTTTGACCTGCATGGAGCAATCTCGCTACATCACCCTCCACTGATGACAGCAGTTCGCGCGCCCGCGGCAACCACGGCGCTAATTGCCCGCCGGCGTCAAGGAAGTGAAAGGTGATGGTCATGTTGCTTTCAATACAAGTTGGCCGACTCTTGGCCGCCTTGCGGGCAGTGCGCATGTGCTTCGGAAATCGCACCCGACCGTCCGCTGCCATCGTCAGTTGAAACTCGTGCTCTGCTCTTCGGTCCCGTCGGGATTCCAGAACCGCCACACACCGACTTCCTTGCCGTCGCGATAGCTTCCCTCGGCTGCAGGCTGGCCGTTCGGATGGAAGTCCCGCCAAAGCCCGTCCTCCTTGCCATCAACGTAGCGGCCTTCGGACACCACCGTGCCGTTCTCGTGGTACTCAACGAAGAGACCGTGCCGTATCCATCGCGTCCTGTCTGGGGCCAATACCCTGGCATAGCGGAACCTGATGGCTCCCGAATCATATGGAATCTCGGCGATGTCGAGGTCAGCGTCGATGGTCATGCTTTTGGCGTTGACGGGCGAATTGGTAGGCGGTTGTGAAGGTGAGGTTATGATCGACTGCGGTCTCTAGACACGGCCTGCAAGTTTGGCCAATGCCGGACCCTCCAGCCTGAAGCTGATTCTGTCGCGCACCTGAGCCGCGCCGAGCCCTTCGTAGAAAAGAATGCCGCGCGTGTTTGCCGCTTTGACTGGCCAATCGATGCGATTGCAACCCCTCGCCATAGCAGTTCTTGCCACCCATGACATGAGCGCTCGCCCTACACCGGCACTGCGGTGGGACGAGCTCACGTATAGCTCTTTCAGCTGGCAGTGTTTGCGTTTTTCGGCACTGAAGTCGACCAATGAAAAGACCCAGGTGACAACAGCCAACCCAACGACGACCCGACCACCTGTCCCGGCGACCACGAGTTGGTGAGGAGAACTTGGCGCGAGCAAATTGGCAATGAGGTGGTCATGAACAATCTCACGCGAGACGGGGGCGCTCTCGCTATAAAAACCATGCAGTTCGATCAGGAGATCGATGAGCGACTCATGCTGGGCCTCGGACACCAAATCGACATGCATTCCGTTTCCTTGGGAAAGTTCGCACCTTAATGTCTACAGTTTCGCGGCCGAATGCCGGTTTCTGCCAAATTTGCACTGCGCCGCGAGAGACTGGTTGTGGCCGCATTCTCCCTCTCGCTATTGCCCCCGCTCAGGGTGTCCCGACACGCGCGCACAAATCGCTCGATTTGCAACGCAGTCTCGGTACGTCAGAAAGCCAGATGAGAGTGCCAGAACGCTTGGGGCCGCGAGTGAGTGCTTGACCGCGCGATACACAGCTACGTACCGCTTCGCATAGCCCCTGTCGCCGGGCGCTTCGATGGAAGCGCCAATCCTGCCTTCACGTGATGTGACCGAGCTTGCTACAAATCAACACACGCGGCACAGTCACATCTTTACCTTCAGCGCACCGAAGAGAAGATCAAATGCCAAAAGCCTACTGGGTGAGCGCGTATCGCGCGGTCAACGATTCCGAAAAACTTGCCGCTTATGCAAAGCTGGCCGGCCCGGCACTCACTGCCAACGGCGCGCGCTTCCTGGCGCGCGGCGAACCGTCTAAGGTCTATGAACTCGGCGTGATGCAACGCACCGTACTGATTGAGTTCGATAGCGTTGAACAAGCAGTTGCCGCGCACGACAGCCCGGCGTACCAGGCCGCACTGGCTGCACTGGGCGACGGAGCCGACCGCGAGATTCGCATCATCGAAGGCGTTTGAACGGCGGGAGCGCGACGCTCCGGTCGCACCTCCGTCCGCGCAGCGGAACGAACCGCCACAGACGGCGCCCGAGTCGCCGCCGCAGCGCACGCAGCGCATCGCCAAATGCACGTCTCCTGCAGGCGCAACAACCTATTCGGACGGACCATGCCCCCAAGGCACACAGGCCGGTGAAGTGTGGGTAAGGCCCGATCTCAATCTGGCCGATGGAATGTCCGAGGATGCGAGGCAAGCATCAATGCGCGAGAACAGCGCCGTGGCCCAGTCTGTGCTGGCGCACGAGCGTCGGGTCGTCATGAACGTCGACAGCTCGACTTCGGAGTGCGTCCAGCTGAACGCATTGATCACCTCGATCGACGCCGCGGCCCGCCAGCCGCAGCCGCCGCTCGAGCAGGACCGGCTCAAGGACCAACGCAGGCAAGCACACGACCGCCGATTCGCGCTGCGCTGCGGCTAATCCCCCGCGGCCGGGCACCGCGCGTCGGGTTCGGCGTGCGGATCATCTGCGGTGCGCAATGGCGGCAAGCCTGCCACCCCGCGCAGCCGCTCGTGCGCAGCCCCCTCCCACGCAATGGGCTGCTGGTTCTTCGCACGCAGGTAGTGGTGCGTGAACACGGCCAGGTAGGCCTCCAGTGTTTGCGCGGCGACGTGCTCGCCTGCCAGGTCCATGCACAGGGCCGCCACCTCGCTGGTGCAGAAGTGGTCGTCGCGCCCGGAGCGGCGCAGCTGGTACTGCGTGATCTGGTCCGGCTGCAGGCTCAGCACGGGCAGCGGATCGAGATACGGGCTTCTGCTGAACATCTTGCGGGCCTCGCCCCAGGTTCCGTCCAGCAGGATGAAGAGCGGACGCTTCGCGGGCTCGCCGCCGGCGGGGTTGGAGGAGTGGGTGGGGTCGGCGAGGTCGGGCAAGGGCACGGCATGCACCACGCGCTCGGGCGCCGCGTACTGCCCCGGAAACACCACGTACGGCTGCCACTGCGGGTCGCCCAGCAAGGCCATCAATGCGGGGTCGGTCTCGGTGCGTGCCCAGCCGAAGGCGAAGGTGTCGGCCACCACATCGGCGATCAGCCAGCCCGTGTTGGTCGGCTTGAGCGGCTCGATGTCGGCCATGAGCAGGCACACCCCCGCGCGCGTGGTCAGCAGGGGCCGCAAGGCGCACATGCAATGGCTGGGCACCAGCCGGCAGCCGGCGCAGCGCTCGCGCTTGAAGCCGCCACGGGCAAGAAAGGGCTTGGCGCTCCGCGCCAGGCGCGCGGCGCGAAGGAGGGAAACGGCGTGGGGCATGCAGGGATTCTCGGCGGTGTCTGAACCGGGGCAGCGGTCGAAAGCCGGCCCGCCCCGCCGCGTTGCGTTCGAACAGCGCCAGCGGCTAGGCAATCGCGGGCGGGCCGGCCTCCGGAAGAAACTTTCTGACATGCGCCGCGAATGCAGCCGTCAACGCCGTCGGCTCGTCACGAGCGAAAGCAAGCTTGACCCCGACGCCCGGCAGATCGGGGAACCCCTGCGCCGACGTCAGGATCTCCAGATCGTCGGGAACGGCGGTTCGCGTCAGCACGATGACGGCCAGGCCGGAGCGCGCCATGCCGACCAGGCCCGACAGGCTGCTGCTGGCATAGGCGAGCCGGTAAGCACGACCCGCGGCCTCCAGCGCCTGCCTGGGCAGCAGATGGTCGAGCGCATCGGGCGCGCCCAGCGCCAACGGCAGCGGATCGATCGACGCGGCGGCGCCGCCGCGCTGCGCCACCCAGACCAGCGGCTCGTGGCGGATCACGTCGCCGCCCACCGCACCGCCCGCCTCGGCCACCGACACCGACACCAGCGCCAGGTCGACCGCATGCCGGGCCAGCAGCTCGTGCAGGCGGGGCGTCGGCGCGCACATCACTTCCAGTTGCACCCGCGGGTGAAGGCTCGCAAAGCCTTGCAGCAGGTACGGCAGGAACACGACGGCATAGTCGTCCGGGCAACTGAAGCGCAGCACGCCCGACAGCTGCTCGCCGCGCAGTTCGGCCAGGGCTTCGTCGTGCTTGCGCAGCAGTTCCCCCGCGCGCACGAGCAGCCGCTCGCCGGTGGCCGTGAGCGTCACGCCTCGCCCGGTGCGATGCAGCAGCGGTTGCGCCACGATGCCTTCGAGCCGCTGCATCTGCATGCTGAGCGCCGACTGCGTGCGCCCCACGCGCAGCGCAGCCTGGCCCAGCACGCCGGTCTCCGCGATGGCGACAAAGCTGCGAAGCAGGTCGATGTCCAGGGATTGGCTCACGGGATGAATTCTCCTGATAGCTGAGTTCAAAACAATTCGCTTCCCGGCGCGGGCGGTGCTGCGTAAGGTGCGTCATTTTGATCGGGAAGCATCGACATGAGCAGGAACAACGACCCCCAGTTCTGGCAGCAGGCCCAACGGCACCTGGTGCGCTACGGCGGCAGCTTCGAGCCCTTGATCATCGAGCGTGCGCAGGGCTGCTTCGTCTACGACGCGGACGGCCGGGGCATCCTCGACTTCACGTCGGGGCAGATGAGCGCCTTGCTGGGGCACTCGCATCCGGACATCGTGGCAGTCGTCTCGGAACATGTGCGCACGCTCGACCACCTCTTCAGCGGCATGCTGTCGCGCCCGGTCGTCGAGCTGGCCACGCAGATCGCGCGGCACGCGCCCGGAGACCTGGAGCGCTGCCTGCTGCTGAGCACCGGCGCCGAGTCGAACGAAGCGGCCATCCGCATGGCCAAGCTGGTCACGGGCCGCCACGAGGTGGTGGCCTTCACGCAGTCATGGCATGGCATGACCGGCAGCGCGGCGGCGGCCACCTACAGCGCGGGCCGCAAGGGCTACGGCCCGACAGCCGCGGGCTCGTTCGCCCTACCGGCGCCCAACGCCTACCGGCCGCGCTTCACGACGCCGGACGGCGCGCTCGACTGGCGCCGCGAACTCGACGACGGTTTCGAGCAGGTCGACCGGCAGTCGACCGGCGCGCTCGCCGCGTTCATCGCCGAACCCATCCTCAGCAGCGGCGGCATCCTCGAACTGCCGCCGGGCTACATGGCGGCGCTGAAGCACAAGTGCGAAGAGCGCGGCATGCTGCTGATCGTCGACGAGGCGCAGACCGGCGTCGGCCGCACCGGCCTGATGTTCGCCTGCGATCGCGACGGCGTTGCCCCCGACATCCTCACGCTTTCCAAGACCCTGGGCGCGGGCCTGCCGCTGGCCGCGATGGTGACGACCGCCGCCATCGAGGAAGAGGCGCATGCGCGCGGCTTCCTGTTCTATACGACGCACGTCTCCGACCCGCTGCCCGCGGCAGTCGGCCTGAAAGTGCTGGAGGTGGTGGAGCGCGACGGACTTGTCGAACGCGCACGCACCGCAGGCGAGCGCCTGGCGCAGGGGCTGCGAAGCTTGCAGCAACGCCACGAGTGCATCGGCGATGTGCGTGGGCGCGGCCTTCTGCTGGGCCTGGAGCTGGTCACCGATCGCATAACCCGCGAGCCGGCCTTCGAACTCGGCGAGGCCATCACGCGCGAGTGCATGCGGCTCGGGCTGAGCATGAACATCGTGAAGCTGCCGTCGATGGGCGGCGTGTTCCGCATCGCACCGCCGCTGACGATCAGCGACAGCGAGCTCGACCTTGGACTGGAGCTGCTCGACAAGGCGATAGACACTGCCGTGCGAGCGGCGCCGCGCAAGCTGCAAGCCGTCGCGTAGCAGCAGCCAAGGCCGACCGGTCGCGCGCCGGTCAGCGGCGCGCCTGGATCATCTTCCATCCGTTGCCCGACGGGTCGCGAAAGCCGGCGTCCACCGTGCCGTAGCGTTCCGTCGGCTCCTGCGTGAACTCCACGCCCAGCGCCAGCATCCGTTCATGGGCGGCGCGGCAGTCGTCCACGGTCAGCACCAGCGGCGGCATGGCGCCCTTGGCCACGATGGCGCGCACCGCCTGCGCAGTTGCCGCATCGAGCGCCGGCGGCCCGGGCTTGAACAGGCCGAGCTGGAACGACGGCTGCTCCGGGTGCTGCACCGTGAGCCAGCGATAGTCGCCGTTGCCCACGTCCGTGTGCACGCGAAAGCCCAGCTTGTCTACATAGAACGCGAGCGCTTCGTCTTGATCGCGCACGTACAAACCAACCACTTCAATGCCCTGCATCATGGAATCTCCTGTTGTTCGGGCTCGTTTGTACCGTCCGTTGCCTGGCGCCGCTTCTCCGAAACTGCGGTCCTGAGGTCGGGCCGGCGCGCGGCGCTGACGATGCAGGCCGGCACGCGGGCGAGCGCGTGCGCCGTCGCGCGCCCGCCCGTGCGCACCGCGCTCGGGCTGCTTCCGGTGATGTCGCGAAAGGTGCGCCCGAAGGTGCCCAGGCTCGCCCAGCCCGTGTCGAAGGCGATGTCGGTGATGGACAACTCGGTTTCGCGCAGCAGCGTCATCGCCCGCTCGATGCGCCGCGTGAGCAGGTACCTGTGCGGCGGAATGCCGAAGGCCTGCTTGAAAGATCGCGCGAAGTGGGCCTCGGAAATTCCGCTCGCCTGCGCCAACCGCTGCACGGGCCATTGCTCGTGCGATGCGGCGTCCATGCGGTCTTTCGCGCGCAGCAGCCGGCGCAGCACGTCGGGGTCCTGGGGGGCGGGGGCTTCGCTCATTTCGCAGTGAATCCTTTTGGGGTCGGTTCAGGCCGTGCGTTCGCGCAGGCGCGGCGTCACGAAGTCCAGAAAGGCGCGCAGCTTCAACGGCAACGGCGCCTGACCCGTGTGCACCAGGCTGACAGGCAACGGCGCCGACTCGAACTCGTCGAGCACCACGCGCAGCGCCTGCGCGCGCACGGCATCCGCGACCTGGTAAGACAGCACGCGTATCAGTCCGACGCCCAGCGTTGCGGCGGCGATGGCCGCCTCCGCCGTGTTGACGGTCAGCCGCGACTGGACGGGCACCGACAGCTCGGACTTGCCGGCGCCGAACACCCAGGCGCGCATGGACGCAAGAACTTCGAACGTGATGCATGCGTGCGCCGCAAGGTCCTGCGGCCTGGCCGGCACGCCGTGCGCCGCCAGATAGGCCGGACTGGCGCAGACGACGCGCCGCACCGTGCCGACGCGCGTTGCCATCAGCGTGCTGTCGGGCAGCTGGCCGATCCGTACCGCCGCGTCGGCATGCTCGTCCATCAGATGCACGACGCGGTCCGTGAGCATCAGGCTGACGCCGATCTGCGGATAGTGCGCAAGAAATTCCGCGACCACGGGCACGACGTGCAGGCGTCCGAACATCTCGGGCGCCGTGACCACCAGTTCGCCTTTGGGCGAGGCGTACTCCCCCGTCGCGGCGCGCTCGGCTTCGCCGATTTCCTCGAGGATGCGCCGGCACGCCGCCACGTAGGAGATGCCGGCTTCCGTCAGCGACAGCTGCCGCGTCGTGCGGTGGAGCAGGCGCGTCTTCAGGTGCGCCTCCAGTTCCGCCACCTTGCGGCTGACCGTCGCCAGCGGCATGTCGAGAAAACGCGCGGCGGCCGACAGGCTGCCCGCATCGACGACGGCGACAAGGATGGACATCGACTCGAGACGGTTCATTCGTCACTACCAAATTTCGGAAGAATCATTCTCAATCTTGCAGGATTCTCTCTGTGCGTGCAAACAAGTAACTTAGGGCATCGCTCTCTCCGGAGCGTGGCATCCCGCCGCAACCGGAGGCACGCATCGAAGGAGAACGCCGTGAGCAGCCCGTTCATCACACCCGCCAGTCCGCCAGCGCCCGTGGTTGCATCGCGCGGCAAGATCCTCATGATGGCGATCATTGCCGGCGCGGTGATCACCAACATCTATTGCACCCAGCCGATCCTGCCGCTGATCGCGTCGGGCATGGAGGTGGACGTGGCAACGGTCGACCTCGTCGCGGGTTCGGCGCTGCTCGGCTTTGCCGTGGGGCTGGCGTTGTTGCTGCCGCTGGGCGACCGCTTCGACCGCCGCAAGCTGGTGCTGGGCCAGATCGCGGGTGCCTTCGTCTTCGCCGCAGCGGCGGCGCTGGCGCCCGGCATCTGGGCGCTGATCGCGGCCTCCTTTGCGCTGGGCATCGTCAGCTGCGTGCCCCAGCAGCTGGTGCCCTTCGCCGCCGTCATGTCGCTGCCCGGCGAGCGTGGACGCTCGGTCGGCACGGTCGTCAGCGGCATCATGGTCGGCATCCTGCTGGGCCGCACGATCAGCGGCGTGGTGGGCGCGGCCTACGGTTGGCGCGCCGTCTACGGCCTGGAGGCGGCGTTCATGATTCCGGTGTGGATCGCGGCCGCCATGCTGCTGCCGCGCGGCGTGCCGAGCACCGACCTGTCCTACGGACGCCTGCTGGCCTCGTTGTGGCCGCTGGCCCGCGATCACCGCGCGATTCGCGAATCGATGATGGTGCAGGCGCTGCTGTGGGCCTGCTTCAATGCCTTCTGGGTCAACCTGGCAGCGCTGCTGGCGAGCGGCCCGTGGCACCTCGGCAGCGCCTGGGCAGGCGGCTTCGGCATCATCGGCGCGGCCGGGGCCATGGCCGCATCGCTCGGCGGCCGCGCCACCGACCGGCTCGGATCGCGCAGCGTCATCGCGGCCAGCATCGGCATCGTGACGGCGGCCTTCCTGCTGCTGGCCGGCGCGGAGTCGTCGCTGGTGTTCCTGGTGCTGGGCGTCATCGTGCTCGACATCGGCGTGCAGTCGGGCCTGGTGGCCAACCAGACCCGCGCCTTTGCCGTCGATCCGAAGGCGCAAGGCCGCATCAACAGCCTGTACATGACCGCCACGTTCTCCGGCGGCGCCCTCGGCGTGATGGCCAGCGGCTGGCTGATGGCGCGCTACGGCTGGAGCGGCATCGTGATCTTCGGCATCGTGCTGGGGCTCGTCGCCGCAGCGGTGCATTGGGTGGGCGCGCCTCGCCGGGCACGGCGCTAATGGAGCGCACTCGCGGGATCGTCAGCCACATCGACAAGAGCGGCGCTTTCTCTTGCACGCCGGTGAGCGGATTGCGCATCAGGAGCTGGCTGTCAAACCCAACCCCGTCTATGCGCTCAGCACTTCTCTCACGCGTGGCGCTTCAAAGCAGAAGCCTTGTGGATCGCGGTCTTGCCCGTCTTGTCGCTCTTTACTTCAAATTGCGGCGCGGCCTCGGAAGCCTTCGCGACATGGCCTTTCACGCGCGCCGACTTCGTCACCTTGCGCACCACCTTGCCGGTGGTTTCGCCTTGCGGCGTCTTCCAATCGACGGCATCGCCCACTTTCGGCTTTTTTTGCATGACAGCTCCACAGCGCTACATGTGCAAATGCACAAGGCAAAACTATCTGCGGCTGCGTCCACGCATGTAGGTAGAAACCGCTTCTTCACCGGAGCGGTACAGGAACCTAGTATTGCGGCACGCCTGTTGTTGACGGGCTCATTCGACGCCCACCGGGGGTCATCTTCTGTTCCTGGGAGAAAACATCCATGGCTACCAACACCGTGCGTCTGCACCGCGTTCTTCGCGCCCCGCCCAGCCGGATCTACCGCGCATTCACCGAGCCCGGCGCGTTCGAGCGCTGGCTGCCACCGTTCGGGTTCACCGGCAAGGTCCACACCATGGAGCCCGTGGTGGGCGGCGCCTGGCACATGTCCTTCACCAACTTCGGTACAGGCCACAGCCACTCGTTCGGCGGGAAGTATCTGGAGCTGGTGCCCGACGCGCGCATTGCCTACGACGCGACCTTCGACGATGCCAACCTTCCCGGCACCATGAAGACCACCGTGAGCCTGACACCGGTGTCCTGCGGCACTGAAATTTCCATCGTGCAGGAAGGCATTCCGGAGGTGATTCCAGCCGAGATGTGCTACCTGGGCTGGCAGGAGTCGCTCGTGGCCTTGGCGCAGTTGGTGGAGCCGAACATTCCGGGGTGAGGGCGCACGGGGCCGGCGCCCGCGCCCTTCAATTCATACCAACTGCAGATCCTTCGGCGCGACGCCGTCGAACACGCGCGCCAGCTGCGCGGGCGACAGCCCGTACATCCGCTGGAACAGCCCGCCGAACACCGCCCGGTATTCATTGAGCACCGGGTAGTCGCGGTTCTGGAACAGCGTGGCCTGCGTCAGCGCCTGCTGCTCGCCGACGATGCGCCCGCCGGCCTGCGCCGAGAGCCCGCCGCCGAGCACCCAGTAGACGGTACCGTGCCCGTGGTCGGTGCCGCGGTTGCCGTTCTCGCGGAAGGTGCGGCCGAACTCGCTGATGACGACCACCACGGTCTGGCGCCAGGCGTCGTCGCCCATTTCCTGCGCGAAGCCGGCCACGCCGCGGCCCAGTTCCTCGAAGCGGTTGGCGAGGTAGCCGGTGGCGGCGCCCTGCCCCACGTGCGTGTCCCAGCCGCCGACGTCGACAAAGCCCAGGTCGAAGCGGTCGCGCATCAGCAGCGCCATGCGGCGCGCGACCAGCTCGAAGCCCTTGGCGGTCATGGCGTTGCGGCTGGCGGCGTCCATCTCGGCCTGCACGGCGCGCATCACCTCGTCGCGCACCTGGAAGCCTTCGGCCACCGGCTGGGCCAGCGCGGTGTTGCGGTACATGGCCGCAATGACCTGGCTTTGCCGCGCGTCGATGCCCGAGCGTGCATTGCCCGCCAGCGCCATGTTGGCGGCCTTGGCCTTGCCGCGCATCGAGATCGGCAACTGGTCGGTGAAGGCGATGGGCGACACGTCGGTGACGGGCCCGGCGCCGAGCACGCCGGCCAGCCGGTTGAGGAAGCCCGAGCCGTAGTCGCGGCGCTTGTCGAGCGCCTGGCCGAGCTCGATGGAATCTTGTGTCTCGAAGTGGCTGCGCGTGAGGTCGTCGGTGCCGGCGAAGGCGATGAAGGCGGCTTGCTTCTGCTGGAAGAGCGGCATCACGCTTTGCGCGAGCGCGGGGTGCAGGCCCCAGTTGCCGTCGAGCGGCAGCGCGCCGTTGGGCGTGCCGGGGCGCCCGATGGCGATATTGGGGCGCGAGGCGTAGTAGAAGTCGCTGGCGGTGGGCACGAGCAGGTTGCTGCAGTCGTACGCGCCGCGCAGGAACACGACCAGCAGCTTGGCACCTTCGGCCGCGGGCGCGGCCATGAGCTGGCCGGCGGCACCTGCGAAGGGAGCGGCGGCCATGAGCCGCAAGAGTTCTCGACGTTGCATGACGATGTGTCCTTTGTTCTTGCCTTGCTCCTTCCCCCTTTGGGGGAAGGCTGGGATGGGGGCACGGCGGCGCTTGCTTTCGCCGCAGCGCTTCATCGAGCGCCGCTTGCCCCCACCCCTGCCCTCCCCCAGCGGGGGAGGGAGAAAAACCAAAACCAACCTCAGCGGCGCATGAGCTCCGGCGACGCGAGCAGGAAGGTGTTCCACTCCTGCGGATTCTTCGCCTGCGCCAGCGCCTCGCGCGTGTCCGCGCTCAGCCCACCCTGCATCGCACGCACCGCGCGCGACTCGGCCAGTTGCGGAAACGCAGGCTTCTCCAGCGGCGCCTTGTCGTCCGCGCGGAACAGCACCGCGCCGTTCGTGCCGATGGCGCGCGCAATCTCGAAGCGCGTGTTCATCTGCCCCGCACTGGCCCAGGCCGCCTCGTTCAGCGGATAACCATCGGGCGTCTCGTGGCCGTACAGCGGCTCGCCCATGCGGTTGATCCAGCCGAGCATCGGGTTCACGTTCAGCGCCACGCGGTCGTCGTACGCGAGCCGCACGCCGGCCATCACGTAGTGCACCGGGTCGCGGAACTTGCGGCCCAGCGAGGCCGTGAACTCGGGCGACTCGAACAGCGCCTTCAGCGTGACGGCGATGTCGCCGTCGCTGCCCGTGAAGGCCGCGGCCATGCGATCGACCAGCGCCTGCGGCGGATCGTCCGACACGAAGTACACGGCCAGCTTGCGCGACACGAAGCGCGCGGTGGCCGGCGCGCGCGCCAGGCGGTCGAGCGCCTCGTCGGCCTCGGCCAGGCCGCGGCTCTGCATCGGTTGCCCGAGCAGCGTCTTCGGCCCGTAGTCATGCCGGTTCGGGTTGAACTCGAAGAGGCCCTTGCGCACGTAGTCGGCGCGCAGCGCAGGCCGCACGTTCGGCGGCGGTGCATCGAGCGGCTGCATGTTCACACCCACGCCGGTGAGCACGCGCGCCAGCTCCTGCACGTCGGCCTGCGAATAGCCGCTGCCCACGCCCAGCGTGTGCAGCTCCATGAGCTCGCGCGCATAGTTCTCGTTGATGCGGTTGGCCGCGTTCTGCGCGTTGTCCAGGTAGCGCAGCATGGCCGGGTGATGCAGCGTGGCGCCGAGCAGGTCGCGGAACTTGCCGAGCGCGTGCGGGCGAATGGCGTTCTCTTCGTAGTCGCCCACCATCGCGCGGATGTTGTCCTTGCGCAGGTTGACGTTGAAGTGGTTCATCCAGAACCACGTCATCTGCTCCTGCAGCTGGTTGGGCGAATACAGGGCGCGCAGCACGAAGCGCGTCTGCGCCTCGCGTGCGAGGTTGTTGAGCTGCTGCTGGTAGGCCTGCCGCGCGGCCTTCTTCTGGTCTTCGTCGGGCAGCGCATCGGCGGCCTTGCGTTGCGCGTCGAGTTCGGTCACGAGCTGGTCGAGCGGGGTGCGCGAAATGGCCATGGCGTCGATCTGCGCCTGCGCGGCAGCCGGCAGCAGCGTGGGGCGCGGGTTGAGTTGGTCACGCATCCACAACGACAGCCCGCGCTGCGCAAGCTGCGCGTCGCTGCTGGCGTTGGCGCCCCAGCTCACGCGGTCGAGCCAACGCAGGCGCGTGGCTTCGTTCACGGGTGCCGAGGGCAGCGACACCGACACCAGCGGCCGCCGGTCGCCCGGTGCGCTCGCGCAGGCCGCGAGCAGGGCCAGCGCGCACGCGCCAAGCGCCATCGACGCGCGGCGCATGGAGAAGCACGAAGCAGTGCCAGGCACCGCCCTCACTCCCTGCGCATGTCGTGGTGGCGCACGTCGCCGATGGCGTGCTGCGCGGTGGCGAGCGCCAGGTCGACGTGCGCCAGGCCGCGTTGCTGGAACGGCCGCGAGCGCGGGTCGTCTTCTTCGCGCGCCACGTCGGAGCGCACCTTGCGCAGCAGGTCGGCCGCCACGTGCAGGCGGCCTTCGCGCGGCAGCCATGCATCGGTGGGCTCGCGCCATTGCACGGGCTTGCCGTCGAGCCATGCGGCGTGCTGCAGGTCGCCGATGGCGGCATGGATTTCGTCGACCACCACCTGTTCGTCGCGCGAGACCTGCCCGTCTTCGGGGCGGCGGTGCTCCACCTGCCACGCAGCGGTGCGCAGGTCGGACAAGGCGTGCAGGTAGAACGGATGCTTGCCGTATTCGTCGGCTTGCGCGGGCAGCGAGACCGCCGCCATGAGGGCAAGGGCGACGGCCGAGGCGGCCATGAGGCTTTTCTTCTTCATCAACATCTTCGGGGCTCCTGAGGGTGACAGCAAATTCAAGGATGCCTCCTCAACCGCTGAAACCCGCGCCGCGTTGACGCTCTTTACCTTCGTAACGCTGCGCAAAGATGACGCCGCGGCGCCCCCGAAGTCAGGCCACGGACAGGCTCGCCGGTGCAGCCCCGGCAATCTGCCGCAGCGCGCGCTCGAACACCTCGACGGGCTGGCCGCCGGAGATGAGGTGCTGGTCGTTGATGATGATCGCGGGCACCGAGTGAATGCCCGCGTCGGTGTACATGCGCTCGCGCTCGCGGGTTTCCTGCGCGAACGCGTCGCTGTTCAATATCTCGCGCGCACGTGCCGCGTCGAGCCCCGCTTCGGTTGCCGCGCGCACCAGCACCTCGGGGTCGGAGGGGTTCTGGCTGTCGGTGAAATAGGCCTTCAGCAGCAGCTTCTTCAGCGTCGCCTGCTTGGCCGGGCTTTCCAGCTCGGCCCAGTGCAGCAGGCGGTGGGCGTTGAAGGTGTTGTACACACGCGGGCGGCCTTCGGGGCTGAACTCGAAGCCGACGGCCGCGCCGCGCTGGCGGATCATTTCGCGCGACTGCGCCTGCTGCTCGCGCGTGGAGCCGTACTTTTCGTTCAGGTGCTCGAAGGTGTCCTGGCCTTCGGGCGGCATCTGCGGGTTCAGCTCGAAGGGCTGGAAGTGCAGCTCCGCGGTGACGTCGGGCGCCACCCGCCGGATGGCCGCTTCGAGGGAACTCAGGCCCACGGCGCACCAGGGGCAGGACACATCGGAGACGAAATCGATCTTGAGGTGGGAGGTCATGGCGCCATTCTTCACGGCCCCCCAACCCTTGGTGCGCGAAAGGTTTTCGCTCAGGCGCGGGCCGTGGCCTTGGCCATGCGGGCGTCCGACAGCGTCTGCTCGCGCAGGCGGTCGTATTCCTGCTTGTCCACCGGCACGGCGTTGGGGTTGCCCAGGTCCTTCATGTGGATGCGGTACGTTTCCCGCGCACTCATCGCCGCCAGCGCCGCAAGAATGGTCACCGCGAAGGAGATGGCGCCCACGGTGAGCCACACGTTGGTCGAGCCCGGAGGCGCGACGGCGGCGAACAGGGCCGGCAGCAGCGCGGTGATGGTGGTGCCCACGTTCTGCGAGATGGCCATGGCCGACACGCGGTTGCGGGTGCGGAACAGCTCCGGATAGAAGCTCGGGAAGGTGGCGTTGTAGCCCTGGTACACGATGCCCCACATCAGCAGCGACATGCACACGGCCAGCGGCACGTTCCGGATGCTGATGGCATACAGGTAGGCAAACGACAGCAGGCCAGAGGCCAGCGCGCCGACGATGATGGGCGGGCGGCGGCCGATGCGGTCCGACAGGTTGCCCACGAACGGGATCACGATCACGGCGAGGATGTTGCCCAGCACCGGAATCCACAGGTACACGTCCTTCTGGAAGCCGATGCCGTAGGCGGCCTGCACGGCATAGGCCGCGCCGAACACCGTGGCCACCACCGGAATGACGTTCATCAGCGCCATGCACACCACGCGCAGCATGTCGGCCCAGCTGTCCGTGAAGGCCTGGACGATCGGCGCCTTGGCCACTTCGCCCTTCTTGTCGACTTCGGCGAAGGCCGGTGTTTCGTCCACTTCGCGGCGGATGATGTAGCCGGCCACGATCACCAGGAAGCTCAGCAGGAATGGAATGCGCCAGCCCCACGAGTTGAAGGCGTCTTCAGGCATGTAGTGCGCCAGCGGCAAGAACACGGCGGCCGCCAAAATCTGGCCGGCCTGCACACCCTGCAGCGTGAAGCTCGCGAAGAAGCCGCGACGCCCGAACGGCGCGTGTTCCAGAATCATCGAGCTCGCGCCCGAGATTTCACCGGCCACGGCAAAGCCCTGCACCAGGCGCAGCAGCACCAGCAGCGCGGGTGCCAGCAGGCCGACCTGGTCGTAGGTCGGCAGCAGGCCGACGGCCACGGTCGAGAAACCCATCAGGAACATGCACAGCACCAGCACCTGCTTGCGCCCGTGCGTGTCTCCCCAGTGGCCGAGCACGAAGGCGCCGATGGGGCGCGCGACGTAGCCCACGCCGTAGGTCGCGAGCGACGCGATGATGGCGGTCTTGGGGTCGCCCTTGGGAAAGAAGATCTGCGGAAAGATCAGCGCCGCCGCGGTGGCGTAGATGAAGAAGTCGTAGTACTCCAGCGCCGAGCCGATCCAGCCGCTTGCCGCGGCCTTCTTCGACTGGTGCCTGCCTTGCGGCTCATGGGCTGTGTTGGTGGCCATGTGTTGTCTCCAGTGTTGACAGGTAAGTAATCAGAAAAACCCGGCGAATCAGTCCTGCGCCTGCGACGCCATGCGCGCCGGTGCATTGAGGGCACCGTACGCGTCGTAGCGGCCCACGCGCTGTGCGACCTCGAAGAACAGTCCGCCCTCGAAACTCTCGGTATAGATGTGCAGGTAGTCGCCGGCCGGCGAGCGGTCGAACAGCACGCCCGCTTCGCGCATGCGCGCCAGCAGCTCGGGTGCGAGGTCGATGCGCGTGGCCAGGTCGTCGTAGTAGTTGTCCGAAATGGGCACGAAGCGCGTGCCGTTGGCGCGCAGCTTCGCGGCCGTGGCGAAGATGTCCGCGCAGCTCAGCGCGATGTGGTGCACCGCGCCGCCGCCGGTCACGCTCAGCGTGCGCGCGGTGCGGGTGCGCTGGCTCAGCGACACGTTCAGCACCAGGCGCAGGCTGCGCTCGGCGTTGGCCACGCCGCGGCTGCGGATCAACCCGAAGGGGTCGGCCAGCTCCAGGCTTTCGCCCGGTTCGAGCCCCAGCACGGCTCGGGTGAACAGCACCCAGGTGTCGAGCTGGTCGAGCGCCAGGCCCAGGGCCACGTGGTCGATGCGCTGCAGGCCGGCGTCGTTCGCATCGGTGCCCGCGTCTTCGAGCACGAAGTCGGCCTCGTACAGGCCGTTGGCGCCCAGCGCCTCGGGCACGAAGTGAATCAGGTTGCCACCCGGCGCCACGATGGCCGGCACGCGCAGCTCGTTCGGGCCGACCGGGCTGTCGTGCCGCTGCGAACGCATGGCGGTGGCGCGGCCCACGGCGGCGAGCGGGTCGTCGCAGCGCACGCCCAGCGCGCACACCGAGGTGCCGTGCGCGTCGAAGCGCTGCCGCGCGAAGGAGTCGGGCTGGGCGTTCACGATCAGGTTGATCTGGCCCTGGCGGTACAGCGTCACGGCCTTGGAGCGGTGCTTGCCGATGCGGCGAAAGCCCAGCTGCGAGACCACGGTGTGCAGCGTCGGGGCCGAGGCCTCGTCGGCCGCGAATTCGATGAACGACAGGCCCGACAGCGCCGGTGCCGGCGGCGGGTTGAACAGCTCCACGCGCTGCGGCTGCACGGGCTCGGCGGCCGCCATGCGCTGGCGCGCCTCGCTCTCGAGGTACAGCAGCGAGCGCATCGCATCCACGGCGGTACGGCGGTTGGGCGTCTCGCGAAAGATGTCGTTGAAGATCTCCAGCGACAGCGGCCCGGTGTAGCCCGCGCGCAGCACCTGCTCGAAGAAGCCGATGACGTCGAAGTCGCCCTGCCCCGGAAACGAGCGGTGGTGGCGCG
Organism: Variovorax pasteuri; assembly: GCF_051216435.1. Taxonomy (NCBI): domain Bacteria; kingdom Pseudomonadati; phylum Pseudomonadota; class Betaproteobacteria; order Burkholderiales; family Comamonadaceae; genus Variovorax; species Variovorax pasteuri. The sequence continues at coordinate 187,143 of NZ_JBPJZS010000004.1, read as the reverse complement.
CCCACTGCAGCACGTCCATGGCCAGCAGCGGCGCATCGGCCATCTGCAGGAAGAAGATCTTGTCGCCCGGAATGTCGGCGATGCCCGCCGGGTCGTCCTTCAGCGACAGCGTGTGGAAGCTGTCGAGAATCAAGCCGAGGTGCGGATGGTTCGCCTGCTTCACGATGTGCCAGGCCTGGCCGTACAGCGAGGTGTGGCGTCCCCAGGCCAGCGCCTCGAAGCCCACGCGCAGGTTGCGGCGCGCGGCGCGCTCGGCCAGCTCGTGCAGCTGCGCGGCAGCCCGTGCCGGGTCGTTCAGGCACAGCGGCGACGTGTTGGAGCAGCACAGCACCAGGGGCGCGCCCATGGCTTCCATCAGGTCGAACTTGCGCTCGGCGCGCTCCAGGCTGCGGCGGAACTGCGGCTCGGGCATGGCCTCGAAGTCGCGAAACGGCTGGTACAGGTCGATCGTCAGGCCGAGGTCGGCCGTGATGCGGCGCAGGTCGCCGGCAGTGCCCTTGAAGTTGATGAAGTCGGCCTCGAACAGCTCGATGCCGTCGAAGCCGGCGGCCGCGACGGCTTCGAGCTTCTGGCGGAGGGTGCCGCTGAGCGATACGGTGGCGATGGAGCGGTGCATGGGGTGGACTTTAGAAACACCCGGCCCGCGCCACAATCTATTCAGAGGCCCGCTGATCGATCAGCGATCAAATACGTCCGTTAATCGCACGTAATACGGGATACACCTAGGATCCCGGGGGCTGGGGTGATCCGGCCGGCCACCCGCGGGCCCCAGCGTTCAGTCGAGTTTGACTTTGGCGGCACTGATCACCTTGCCCCACATCGCACGGTCGGCGTCGATGAAAGCCTTGAACTCGGCAGGCGTGTTGCAGCGCAGTTCACCGCCGTAGTCGCGCCACTTCTTGATGAGCTCCGGCGAAGTGCAGGCCTTCTGCATCGCGGCGTTGACCTTGTCGATGATGGCTTTGGGCGTGCCGACCGGCGCCAGGATGCCCTGCCACGCGATGGGTGCGTAGTCCGGCAGGCCCGACTCGGCAAAAGTCGGCACGTCGGGGAAGCTTGGGTGGCGCTCCTTGCCGGTGATGGCCAGCAGCTTGAGCTTGCCCGCGCGGATGTTGCTGGCCGCGGCCGGCAGGCCGTCGAACATGAGCTGCACCTGCCCTGCGATGAGGTCGGTGTACGGGCTGCTGCTGTTGTAGGGCACCAGGTTGGTGGCAACGCCAGCGGCGGCGTTGAACCACACGGCCGACAGGTGCGAATAGCTGCCGATGCCGGCCGTGGCCACGTCCACGCTGCCGGGCTTGGCCTTGAGCGCGGCGACGAGCGCGCGCTCGTCCTTGACCGCGATGCCCGGCGTGGCGACCAGACCGGTGTTGAGCACGCCCAGCAGGCTCACGGGTGCGAAGTCGCGCTCGGCGTTGAAGGGCAGTTTCGAATAGAGATGCGGCACCACCGACAGCGAGCTGGTCGTGCCGATGTACAGCGAGTAGCCGTCGGCCGGGGCCTTGGCGGCGACCTCGGTGCCGATGATGTTCGACGCGCCGGGGCGGTTCTCCACATAGAAGGTCTGGCCCAGGATGCGGGTGAGCTCGGCCGCGATCTCGCGCGCATTCGCATCGGGCCCGCTGCCCGCCGGGAAGGGGGCAATGATGCGCACCGCCTTGGTCGGGTAGTCGGACTGTGCCCACGCACTTGCGCCCGCCGACACGCACAACGCGAGCGCCATGCAGCGGCCAACAGCCAAATTTCTGAATTTCATGGATTGTCTCCTGGTGTGATTTCATGTGTTAGAAACCTGTTCTAATCATACAAACACACCATTCATTGTCAATATGTGAGAATATTGATATTATTTCAGTGTATCGAGCCAGAACGGGCTCGGGCTTTTTCGCGTGGAGACAAAACCGATGCTCGACCAGACCCCCTCCGACCTGCAGTTCAGCCATATCGGCCTGTATGTGAGCGACCTGCCCCTGATGGCCGGCTTCTACAAGCAAGCGCTGCGCTTCACGCAGACCGACGCCGGCGACCTGGGCACGGTGCAGCTCGTGTTCCTCAGCCGCGACCCGCGCGAGCACCATCAGCTGGTGCTGGCCACCGGGCGGCCCGCGGACATGGGCTTCAACGTGGTGAACCAGATTTCGTTCCGCGTGCCCGACATCGCCACGCTGCGCCGGTACCACGACCGCATGCTGGCCGGGGGCGCGAGCGACATGCACCCCGTGACGCACGGCAACGCCGTCTCGGTGTACTGCCGCGACCCCGAAGGCAACCGCCTCGAACTGTTCATGGACACGCCCTGGTACTGCGACCAGCCGCTGCGTGAACCCGTGGATCTGTCGCAGCCCGACGAGGCGATCCTTGCGCAGGCCGAGGCCATCGCCAAGCGCCTGCCCAGGTTCATGAGCCGCGCGCAATGGCAGGCCGACGTGGCGCGCCGCATGCAGGAAGACCAACGTGACTGAGCGCGCCGTGCACGACGTGGCCATCGTCGGCCTCGGGCCGACCGGCGCGATGCTGGCCAACCTGCTGGGCGCGGCGGGGCTGTCGGTGGTGGTGCTGGAAAAAGAGAGCGGCATCTTCGCGCTGCCGCGCGCCATTCATTTCGACGGCGAGGTGCTGCGCATTCTTCAGGGCGCGGGGTTGCGCGACGCGGCGCTGGCCATCGCGCGGCCCGGCGAACAGGGCATGCACTTCGTCAACGGCGCGGGCGAGACGATGCTGATTCGCGGCGGCGCCACCGCACTGGGGCCGCACGGCGGCGCCAACAACTACTACTTTCACCAGCCGCAGCTCGAGGCGGTGCTGCGCGAAGGGCTCGCGCGCTTCCCCAATGTCGATGTGCGCCTGCGCCACGAAGTCCTGAGCGTCGACCAGGACGCCGACAGCGCCGTGCTACAGGTGCGCAATATCGAGGCGGACCGCACATCGAGCGTGCGCGCCCGCTACGTGGTGGGCTGCGACGGCGCGCGTTCCCCCGTGCGGGCGCGAATGGGCAGCCCCATGACCGACCTCGGCCTGAAGCAGCCGTGGCTGGTGTTCGACGTGGTGCTCGAGAAAGACGTCGCGCTGCCGCAGCACACGGTCCAGCACTGCGACCCGGCGCGACCCATGACGTATTGCAACGTCGTCGGCAACCGACGACGCTGGGAAATCATGGTCCTGCCCGGTGACGACCGCGAAGCGATGCTGCGGCCCGAGGCGCTGTGGCGCCTGGTCGCGCCGTGGCTGCGGCCCGACCAGGCTCGGCTCGAACGCGCTGCGATCTACACCTTTCACTCGGTGATCGCACAAGGCTGGCGCAGCGCGCGCCTGTTGCTGGCCGGCGATGCCTGCCACCAGACCCCGCCCTTCCTCGGCCAAGGCATGTGCGCGGGCATCCGCGACGCGGCCAATCTCGCCTGGAAGCTGGAAGCCGTGCTCAGGCGCAAGGCTGCGCCTTCATTGCTCGACACCTACGAGTCGGAGCGCGCCCCGCACGTGCGCGCCCTGATCGAACTGGCCGTGCGCCTGGGCAACATCATCCAGACCACCGACCCTGCGCTGGCCGCCGAGCGCGACGCCAGGTTTCGCACCGGCCGCCCCGAGATCTTCGAGCTGCCGCCGCAGATGCTCGGCGCGGGCGCGTTCGACGCCACGCCCGGCACGCCCGCCGGGCGGCCCTTTCCGCAGCCGCGGCTCGACGACGGCCGCCTGCTCGACGAAGCGCTCGGCCCGCGCAGCGCCGTCATCGGCCATGCGCGGGCGCTGGCCTGCGCGGCACCCGCCACGGCCGAGCTGTGGCGCCGTGCCGGCGCCGTCGTCATCGACCGCCCCGACGCGTCGCTGAGCGCCTGGCTGGCCAGCAATGAAGCCCAAGCGGTGATACTGCGGCCCGACCGATACATCGTCGGCGTTGCGCGCACGGGGCTCGATCTGGATCGCATCTCGCAATACCTTCCCGCCGCGCCATGAAGTTCAAACCATTCGGAAGGAATTGGCGTGCCGGAAAAATCCATGTCCAGCCTGGGCCGCATGCTGGCCGTGCTGGACCTGTTCGACGACAGGCACCTCACGCGCACCGCGGACGACATCGCCGTGCAGCTCGAGGTGTCGCTGCCCACGGGCTACCGCTACGTGCGCCTCCTGCTGGAGGCCGGGCTGCTGCAGCGCGTGGAAGATTCGCACTACGCGCTGGGGCCGCGCATCATCTTGCTGGACCACTACATCCGCAAGGCCGACCCCGTGCTGCGCGAAGGCATTCCGGTGATGCGCGAGCTGGTCGCGGCCACGGGCTTCGATTGCGTCGCCTCGGGTGTGTTCGGCATGCAGGTGCTGGACACGCACCGCGAGATGGGCAGCACGCCGCCCACGCTGTCGTACGGGCGCGGCCGGCCGCGCCCGCTGTTCCTGGGCGGCGCGCCGAAGGTGCTGCTGGCCAGCTTCACACCACCGCAGCTGCGCAAGGTGTTCGATGCACGCCAGGAAGAGGCGGTGCGCAGCGGCCTGCCGGCGGAGTGGAGCGACTTCCGCAAACACTACGCGGCCATCCGCAAGGCGGGCCACTACGTGTCGATCGGCGAGCTGGAGCCGCAACTGGCGGCCGTCGCCGCGCCGATTCCCAAGGCCGACGGGGGTGCATGGGCCGCGATTTCGCTGGTCTTCGACACCGCCCGCCTGTCCATCGTCGACCTGGACAAGCTGGTTCAGCTGATCACCGAAGGCGCCGCGCGCATTGGAGGTCGACTGGCCCGGTAAACCGTTTCTTCAACCCCACTGCCCTCGGAGGCACACCATGAAACTCATCAGCTACCAACACAACGGCCAGGACAGCTACGGCGCCGTGCTCGGCGAACGCATCGTCGACCTGCGCGAAGTCTTCGGCGCACGCGCCACGGACCTCAAGGCGCTCATCGCCGCCGGACTGCTCGGGGAAGCGGCGCAGGCCGCGTCGAGCGCCAAGACCACGCTGCCGATGAGTGAGGTGACGCTGCTGCCGGTGATTCCCAACCCCGGCAAGATCGTGTGCGTGGGGCTGAACTACGGCGACCACGTGCGGGAAACGGGGCGCGAGATCACCGAGAAGCCGACGCTGTTCCTGCGCGTCGCCGAATCGCAGGTCGCGCATGGGCAGGACATCGTCATGCCGCCCGAGTCGGGCAAGCTGGACTTCGAGGGCGAGATCGCGATCGTCATCGGGCAAGGCGGGCGGCGCATCGACGAAGCGCACGCCTGGGACCACATTGCCGGGTACGCCTGCTACAACGACGGCTCCATCCGCGACTGGCAGACCGCCACGCCGCAATGGACCGCCGGAAAGAACTTCTGGCGCACCGGCGGCTTCGGCCCCTGGCTGGTGACGAGCGACGACATCGCGCACGGGCAGGTCATGACGCTGGTCACGCGGCTGAACGGGCAGGAAATGCAGCGCACGACCACCGACAAGCTGATTCACAGCATTCCGCGCCAGATTGCGCACATTTCGACGTTCATGCCGCTGGCGCCGGGCGACGTGATCGTCACCGGCACGCCGGGCGGCGTGGGCGCCAAACGCACCCCGCCCGTGTGGATGAAGCCGGGCGACGTGGTCGAGATCGAGGTCGACGCCATCGGCATCCTGCGCAACGGCATTCGCGCGGAGTGAGCGCGACAGCGCTCTCTTGATTAGAGACTGCGCCAGAAATCGATCAGCAGCTGCGTGAACTCCACCGGCCGCTCGGCCGCGCTCACGTGCGCCGCGTCGATGGTGGCCAGGCGCGCACCCGGAATGGCGGCCACCATGGCCTCGGACATGGCCAGCGGCGTGGCCTCGTCCTGCAGGCCGCCGATGACCAGCGTGGGCACCGCGATGCGGCGGTTGCTCTCGCGAAAGTCGATGGCGGCCACGGCGTTGCAGCTCTCGATGTAGCCCTGCGCGTCGGTGCGCACCAGCGTGTCGTGCAGCGCCTTGGCGGCCGCCGCGCCTTCGGCCGTGCCCGCGAAGGCCGGCGTGAGCCAGCGCGACACCGCGCCGGGCGCAATGGCGGCCACGCCCTTGGCGTTGACCGTCTCGGCGCGCGCGCGCCAGGGCGCCTGGTCGGGGTAGTGGGACGACGAGTTGGCGATGACCACGGTCTTCAGCAACTCGGGGTGCCGCACGGCCAGCGCCTGCGCGGTCATGCCGCCCATCGACAGGCCGACGAAATGCACCGGCTCGCCACCCGCCTCGCGCGCGATGAGCTCGGCCGCATCCTGCGCCAGCGTCTCGATGCGCAGCGCGCCGGGCACCACGTCCGATGCGCCGTGGTTGCGGTGGTCGTAGCGCACCACGGTGTGGGCGCGCGAAAGCAGCGCGGCCACGGCGTCCCACATGTGCAGGTCGCAGCCGAGCGCATGGCTGAGCACGACGATGGGGCCGTTGCCCTCGCGAACGACGTTCAAACGGGTCATGGTGTGGTTTCCTTTGTCGGATGTGCAGGGTGTGCAGCAGGTTGGAAGTGTTGCAGGCGCGGCAGCCAGAAGAACGCAATGGCCATCAGCACGCAGCCGGCCAGCAGCATGGGCACGACCATCGGCCAGGCGCCATGGGAGTAGCCGGGGTCGACGAACAGCGCGGCAATTTGCCCCACGCAGAACGCGACCATCATCATGCCGAAGCCCGACCACGACACCGCCCGCCCCGCCAGGTGCGGCAGGTCGCCCACGGCGCCCGCCTGCCCGCAGGGTTGATGGATGCCGTGGCCCAGGCAGTACACGGCGTGGCCCACCAGCAGCGGCACCGCGCTGAGCGGCAGCAGCAGGCAGCCCAGCGCCTGGATGACGGGCCCTGCCAGGCTCAGCGATGCGCCCAGCCGCACCGTGCGCACCGGCCCGTAGCGGCGCAGCAGCGTGCGGCACATGGTGGTGCTGAAGATGTAGACCAGCGAGCCGCCGGCCGGGATCCACCCGTACCACGCGGGCGACCAGCCCAGGTAGCCGATGTAGACCATGGGCGACAGCAGCAGAAAGCAGAACAGGCCGCCGTAGGTGGTCGCGGCCAGCGAGGCCCAGGCGCGAAACGACCGGCTCGCGAACACGGCGCGCGTGCTGCCGCGCGGCGCGGAAGATTCGCCGCTGCCCTGTGCGAACGGCCGGCGCGTTTCGCCGAAGGAGCGCCAGCACAGCGCGAGCAGCACCGAGGCGTAGAGCGCCATCGCCACCATCACCCAGCGCCAGCCCGCCCCCTGCACCAGCCAGGCGCCCAGCAGCGGCGCGGCCAGGCCGACCACGCCCAGCCCCGTGAGGCCGCGCGCCATCACGTGCGGGCCTTCGTGCGCGGGGTACAGGTCGCGCACCGCCGCGCGCGCGCACACCAGGATGGCCGCCATCGAAAAGCCCTGCAGCGTGCGCCAGCCCGCGAGCAACGCCACGCTGCCCGCGAACGCGCCGCCCAATGCGGCCAGCACATAGCAGGCGAGCCCCGCCAGCAGCACCGGCCGCCGGCCGAAGCGGTCGGCCAGCGGGCCGCACAGCAGCTGCGCAAAGCCGAAGGCCAGCACGAACAGCGTGAGGCTGGTGCTGGCCGAGCCGAGCTCGCTGGCAATGGCCGGGAGCGCGGGAAGATAACTGTCGGTGGCCACCGGCTGCGCCGCGAGCAGCAGCGGCAGCAGCAAGGTGAAGCTGACGTCGAACCGGCCCTTGCGGGCGACCGGCGCGCTCACCGGGTGGCGGGTTGCGGTGACGAAGCGGCGGCCAGCAGGCCCTTTTCGCGCAGGATGTTCGTCGCAATGCCGAAGGCATGGTTGGCCACGGGCACGCCGCAGTAGATGGCGGCCATCATGATCACTTCCTTGATGTCTTGCGGCGTGAGGCGCGACTCGGGCGGGCCGTCGAGCGCGGCGCGCACGTGCATCGCGAACTCCTCGTACGCGTGGATGCCCAGCATCATCGACAGCACCATGTAGCGGCGCGTCTTGTCGCCCAGCGCGGGGCGGCCCCAGATGTCGTTCCAGGCATGGCGCGTGATGAGTTCCTGGAACTCGGCGTTGAACTCGTTGCGGTTGGCGAGCGACTTGTCGACCCAGGCATCGCCGAGCACGCGGCGGCGGTTGAGCAGGCCGGACTCGTAGCCTTCGGCGGGCATCTCGGAGGCCGTTGGCGCGGCGGGAAATTCGGGGGCGGTCATTGCGAGAGTTCCTTGTGTTCGGTGAGCCGGGCCTGCAGCGCCTTCACTTCGGCGAGCGCGGTCTGTCCGGCATGGTGGGCGAGCGCGGGGTCGAACCATTCGTCGGCCGCGTCGCGCGGGAGTTCGGCGCGCAGCCGGTCGATGTTGGCGCGCATGCGCGCGGCGTCGACCTGCAGCCCGGGCAACGCACCCGCCATGGCGCGCGTGCTGCCGTGCGCGGACATCAGCAGTTGCGGCCATTCGGCCAGCTCGGCCTGCCAGGCGCCGAGCGCGCGTTCGTGTTGTTGCGGCATGGCCCCGAGCAGCGCGGCCACGCGTTGCGGCGCGCGGTGCGCGGCGGCGATGGCCACCATCGAGGCCACCGGGTTGCGCTTGTGCGGCATGGCCGACGAGCCGCCACGGCCGGGCTCGCTGGGCTCGGCCACTTCGGCCACTTCGTACTGGCCGAGCAGCGCGATGTCGACCGCGATCTTGCCGAGGCTGCCCGTCATCAGGCCGAGCTCGCAGCCGAGTGCGACCCACTCGTCGCGCTGCGTGTGCCACGTGGCGCCGGGGTCGCCCAGGCCCAGTTCCTTGGCCATGCGTTTGCGCACGGCCGGGCCCTGCCCCTTCATCTGCGCGAGCGTGCCCACGGCGCCGCCCAGCTGCAACTGCAGCGCGTGCTTCGCAGCTTCGCGCAGCCGGATGCGGCTGCGCACCAGCGGCGCGGCCCAGCCCGCGCACTTGAAACCGAAGCTGGTGACCGAAGCCGGCTGCATCAGCGTGCGCGCGAGCATCGGCGTTTCGGCGTGCGTGACGGCCAGGCGCAGCAGCGCGTCGGCGGCCTTGGCCAGGTCGGTTTCAATGAGTGCCACGGCCTCGCGCGTGACCAGCGACATGGCGCTGTCGATCACGTCCTGGCTGGTGCTGCCGAAGTGCACGAAGGGCGCGGCATCGGCATTGAACATGCCCACCGCGTCGCGCAGCGCCTTCACCAGGGGAATGGCGACGCTGCCGGCACGCCCGCTTTCGCGCACGATCTTCGGCACGTCGAACAGCTCGACCTTGCAGCTGCTGACGATGGAGTGCGCGGCACTCTCGGGGATCAGCCCCTCGGCGGCCTGCGCCCGCGCCAGCGCGGCCTCGAAGCGAAGCATGGCGTCGACGAAGGCGCGGTCGCTGAAAGCACCGAGCGTTTCGGACGTGGAGAGAAAGCCTTCGAAAATACTCATGCGCAAACCTGCTCTTTCAATATTTCAATTGGGCCACGGCGCGCAATTCCTCCGGGGACGCTGTGCCGAATCCGAAGAACTCCAGGTACGCCGGAATCATCTCGAACAGCATGTCCGTGCCCACCTGCACCTGGCAGCCCTTGGCCTTGGCGGCCAGCAGAAGCGGCGTGAACTCGGTCTTCATCACGACCTCGCCGACGAAGGTGCACGCATCGATGCGCTCCACGTCGAAGGGCAGCGGGTCGGTCTCCTTCATGCCCAGCGGCGTGGCGTTGACGACCACGTCGTAGCCGGCCGGGTCCTTCGAACCTGTGGCGACCTTCATCTGCGGGTAGTGCTCGCGCAGCCGCGCGGCCAATGCGTTGGCGGACGCCTCGCTCATGTCGAACAGCATCAGCTCGGCGGCGCCGGCCGCCGCAATCGATGCGGCAATGGCCGAGCCCACGCCGCCCGTGCCCGACACCAGCACCCGCGTGCCCTTGAACAGGCGGCCCTTGCGCTCCACGCCGCGCACGAAGCCCGCGCCGTCGAACTGGTCGCCCAGCAGCGTGCCGTCGGGGCGCTTGAGGATGGCGTTGCACGCGCCCGCCACGCGCGCGGTGGGCGTCACCTCGTCGACCAGCGACATCGTCGTGACCTTGTGCGGCATGGTCACCAGCGCGCCGCGCAGGTTGCTGAACCTGAAGATCTGCGGCAGCGAGGCCGCGTAGTCCTCGGGCTTCACGCCCATGGGCACCACCACCGCGTCGATGCCCTGCTTGTCGAACCAGGGGTTGTAGATCATCGGGGCCTTGAAGGCCTCGGTGGGAAAGCCCAGGTGGGCGATGAGCGTGGTCTTGCCGGAAATCATGTGGCTCGTTTCTTTGAAAAATGGAAGGCTCAGGCCACGCTGGGCGAGTGATAGCGCAGGGGCTGCGCAATCTCCGCTTGCATGGCCGGCGGGTAGATGATTTCGCGCAGGAAGTTCGCGTCGGCCTGCAGCGCTCTCGCCGCGTCGAGGTGGCCGAAGTAGCGCAGGTAGTGCGGCATCTGCTGAATGAGCATTTCGAAGCCCGCCTGCGCATTGAGCCCGCGTGCGCGCGCCGCGCGCACCAGCGGCGTGGGCTGGTTGCGCAGCAGGATGTCGAACAGCGCGGCATGGGCGTCCATGCGCGTCACGTCGACCGGCAGCGCGTCGCCTTCGACCAGGCCCAGCGGCGTGGCGTTGATGACCAGGTCGTAGCCCTCGGGCGCATTGCTCTCCACCGCGACCACCGTCGCGTCGAAGAAGGCATTCAGCTTGGCCGCCACGCCGGCCGCCTTGCCGGCCGCGCTGTCGAAGAAGGCGATGTGCTCCGCGCCGTTCACTGTGCCGCCTTCGGCCAGTGCCACGCCGATGGCCGCAGCGCTCACGCCCGCGCCGAGGATCAGCACGCGCTTGCCGCGGAAGGGAATGTTGCAGTGGTCCAGCGCGCCGATCAGGCCTTCGCCGTCGAACAGGTCGCCCTCGAGCTGGTCGCCCTCGGTGCGGCGCACCACGTTGACCGAGCCCGCCACGCGCCCGAACAGGCCGCAGCCGTCGAGCAGGTCGACCACCAGCGGCTTGTGCGGCGGCGCGATCACCATGCCGCGCAGGTTGCGCGCCAGGAAGGCCGACTTGAAGAACACCGCGAAGTCGCGCACCGGCACCTGCATGGGCAGCAGCACGGCGTCGATCTCGTAGCGCTCGAAGGCGGCGTTGAACATGCGCGGAAGCCGCACATTGCGAACCGGGTCGCCCGGAATCAGGTACGCCTGGGTGCTGCCGCGGATGGAATGGCTCATGTGCTTGCTTCCGTTCGTCAATCGCTCGTTTCGAGACCGAATGCCTCGCTTTATAGACCCTTCGCCTCACCCTTGCTGTCTTAGGGCGCTTCAAACGTGCGATTATCGAACTGTAAAAATCGATCATCGTTCAATTCAAGGGTTTTCAGGGGTACCGCTGGCGCCCATCGCCCCCTCTACCGAAGGCACACTTCCGCCATGACGAAGGACAGCAAGGACCTGGACAAGGACGACGCCGCACCGCCCGCGGGGCTGGACAAGCGCGACTGGATCGCCGGGCTGGAGCGCGGCGTGAGCATCATCGAGGCCTTCGACGACGCCAACCCGCGCCTCACCGCCAGCCAGGCCGGCCAACGCACGAACATGACCCGCACCGCCGCGCGGCGCTATCTGCTCACCTTGCAACACATGGGCTACATGGCGAGCGACGGCAAGCTCTTCTGGCTCACGCCGCGCGTGCTGCGGCTGGGGCAGTCGTACCTGGAGTCGGCCCGCCTGCCGCGCGTGGTGCAGCCCTTTCTGCAGCGCGTGGCGGCCGGCACCAACGAGTTTGCGTACCTGAGCGTGATGGACGGCGACGAGGTGGTCTACATCGCGCGCAACGGCCCCAACCGCAGCATGAGCACCGGCTACGTGCTGGGCGCGCGCGTGCCGGCGCAGGTGACGGCCTCAGGCATGCTGATGCTTGCACTGCGCAGCGACGCCGAACTCAACGAATGGCTGGCAACCAAGACGCTGACCGTGTTCACCTCGCACACCATCGCGAGCATGGAGCGCATGCGGCTGGAACTCGCGCGCATCCGGGCGCAGGGCTGGGCGCTGTCGGAGCAGCAGCTCGACCTGAACTCGCGCGGCATCGCGGCGCCGCTGCGCGACAGGCACGGCACGCTGGTGGGCGCGCTGAACATCACGATGCCGATGGGGCATGAGAGCTCGGAAGACGCGGTGGCGCGGGTGTTGCCGGTGTTGCGCGAGACGGCGCAGGCGATGCGCAACCTGATCTGATGCACTGACAGCATTCCGACAGCATCCACAGTGCAGGATGCGCACTTTCCCCAAAAAGACGGAGACACGCACCATGTCGGAACCCTTCCTGAACGACGCACACACCCGCCGCCAGTGGCTGCAAGCCGGCGGCGCACTCACTCTGGGCGGCCTGCTGCCTTCGCTGGCCTCGGCGCAAGAGACTTGGCCCAGCAAGTCGATTCGCTTCGTCGTCCCCTTTGCCCCCGGCGGCAGCTCTGAAATCGTCGCGCGCTCGACCGCCGCCGAGCTCTCGCGCACCCTTGGCCAAAGCGTGTTCGTCGACAACAAGCCGGGCGCGGCCGGCAACATCGCCATGAGCGAAGTGGCGCGCAGCACCGACCAGCACACGATCATCCTGGGCCACATCGGCACGCTGGCGGTCAACCCGTACATCTTTGCCAAGCTGCCCTACGACGCCAACAAGGACTTCAAGCCCGTGAGCCTGCTGGCCAAGGTGCCCAGCCTGTACGTGGTGCACCCCGACGTGCCCGCGAAGAACCTGAAGGAGTTCATCGCCTACGCCAAGTCCAGGCCCGGCAAGCTCAGCTACGGCTCGGCGGGCAACGGCAGCGCGGGCCACCTGGCCTTCGAGTACCTGAAGATGACCGCCGACGTGTTCATGCTGCACGTGCCCTACCGCGGCACCGGCCCGATGGTGACCGACCTGCTCTCGGGCCGGCTCGACGCCTCGGCCATCGGCGCGGCGGCGATCATTCCGTTCATCAAGGCGGGCAAGGTGCGCTGCATCGCGACCGGCTCGGCCAAACGCCTGGCGCAGCTGCCCGACGTGCCCACCGTGGCCGAGCAGGGCTTTCCGGGCTTCGAAATGACGCAGTGGTACGGCATGCTCGCGCCGGCCAACTTCACGCCGGCCAACCTGGCCAAGCTCTCGGCCGAGACCATGAAGGCCGTGAAGTCGCCCGACTCGATGCAGCGCCTGACGGCCGACGCGGCCGAAGCCGTCGGCGGCACGCAGGAGCAGTTCGCGCAGTTCATCACGGCCGAACAGACCCGGTGGCAAAAAGTCATCGCCCGGGCAAACATCAAACCAGATTGATTGGCAAACCCCCAGGCTTCGCGCACTTCGTATCGCTTCGCCAACCCCCTTGCAGAGGGCAACACCTGCGGCCCGGCAAAGCCGGTTCCGCGGTGTTCCCCGAAAAGACCCGGCGCCACTAGGATCAGTCGATGCGCATCCTTCTTGCCGAAGACGAACACACCCTGGGCACCTGGCTCTGCAAGGCACTGGAGCATGCGGGCATCCAGGTCGAATGGGTGGACGACGGCCGCCTGGCCGACCGGGCGCTGCAGCAGCGCGAGCACGACGCGCTGGTGCTCGACCTGGGCCTGCCGGGCATGGACGGCCACACGGTGCTGCAGCGGCTGCGCGAGCGCGACCAGCGGCTGCCCGCACTGATCCTCACGGCGCGCGACTCGTTGAGCGAGCGGGTGGCCTCGCTCAACGCGGGCGCGGACGATTTCCTCGCCAAGCCTTTCGCGCTGGCCGAACTCGAGGCGCGCCTGCACGCGCTGGTGCGGCGCGCACGCGGCGTCGAGCATCCGCGCCTGGCCTGCGGCGCGCTGGTGTACGACGGCGCACGCAAGCACTTCACGCTGAACGGCGAGGCGCTCGCCCTGTCGCCGCGCGAGCTGGCCGTGCTGCGCGTGCTGGTGCAACGCAGCGGCGAGCCGCTGTCCAAGCAGCAGATCCTGGAGCGCGTGTTCTCCGACGACGAGGAGGTGCACCCCGAGGCGGTGGAGGTGTTCGTCTACCGGCTGCGCAAGCGGCTGGACGGCAGCGGCGTGCGCATCGTCACGCTGCGCGGCCTGGGCTACGTACTGGAAACCGACTGACATGGGCTCACCCCCAGGCTTCGCGCACTTCGTGTCGCTTCTACTCCCGCCTCGCCGGGGGCAACACCCGCGGCCCGGCGGAGCCACGGCGTGAGCCGCATTGCGCGCATGCGCCAGAGGCTCAAGCGCGCGAGCCTCTGGCAGCGCCTGGCGCTGCTGCTATTCCCCGCGCTGCTGCTCGTGACCGGCATCGAGTTGTGGATGACGCGGCATGACGCGCTGGCCGCCGCCAACGCGGCCTACGACCGCTCGCTGCTGGGCGCGCTCAAGTCCATCGATGCCAACATCTCCACCGCCTCGGGCGGGCTGTCGGTCGAGCTGCCGTACACGATGTTCGAGTTCTTCGAGCTCACGGCCAGCGGGCAGGTGTTCTTTCGCGTGGCGACCTCCGACGGGCTGGTCGAGCTGGGCAGCGCCGACCTGCCCGCGCCGCCCGCCGAGCTCGCCATGGGCGTGCCGGCCTTCTACGACGCCACCTACTTCGGCGAGGCCGTGCGCCTGGCGGCCTACCGGCGCGACCTCGACCGCGCGCCGGCGGGCAGCACCGGGCGCAGCGTGCTGATCCAGGTCGGAGAAAGCACGCGCTCGCGGCAGGAGTTCAGCGCGCGCTTCGTGCGCAGCGCGGCCTTGCGCGACGGGCTGGTGCTGGCGATGCTGCTGTGCGGCACCGCGCTTGCGCTGGCGGCCGCCTTGCGGCCGTTGTCGCGGCTCGCGCGCGAGGTGCAGGCCCGCACGAGCGACGACCTCACGCGCATCGCCGAGACCGACCTGCCCGCCGAGGTGCGCCCGCTGGTGGCCGCGGTCAACCAGCAGATGTCGCGCACGCAGGCACTGGTGACGCAGCAGCGCCAGTTCCTGGACGACGCCTCGCACCAGCTGCGCACGCACCTCACCACGCTGCAGATGCAGGCCGACTACGCGCGGCGCGAGCAAGACCCGGCGCAGGTGCAGGTGGCGCTCGATGCGCTGGGCACCGAGATCGGACGCGCCACGCGCAGCGCCCAGCAGCTGCTGGCGCTGGGCCGCAGCGACACGGTGTCGGTGGAGCCCGCCGCCTTCGACATGGCCGCGCTGCTGCGCGAAGTGGCGCTCGACCTGCTGCCGCTGGCGCGCGCCAAGCGGATCGACCTGGGCATTCATTCGCCCACGCCCGAATTCCTTGCTGTGGCCGACCGCGGCCTGCTGCGCGAAGCCTTGGGCAACCTGGTCACGAACGCCATCACGTACACGCCGGCCGAAGGCACGATCACGCTCTTCGCGGCGGGCGACGCCGCAGGCTGGAGCCTCAACGTCGATGACGACGGCCCGGGCCTGAGCGACGAGGAACGCACCGCACTGGGCCAGCGCTTCCGGCGCGGTGCGCGCGCGGGCAAGGGCGGCTTCGGGCTCGGGCTGGCCATTGCGCGTTCGATCGCGCAGCGGCACCAGGGCGAGCTGCGGCTCGAAGCGCGTGAGGCCGGGCGCGGGCTGCATGCGATCATCTGGTGGCCGCGCACATCGGCTCCCACCGCCACCTGACGCGACTGCCGCCATGCCCTTGCAGACCTCCCGCCGCCATGCACTTCGCACGCTGTCCGCGCTGCTGATGCCCTGGCTCGGCACGCGCGCGCTGGCTGCCAACGACCCTTCCGAAGACCCCGCCGACTGCGTCATTCCCGCCAAGGCCGGCGGCGGTTTCGCATTGACCTGCGCCCTTGCGCGCGATGCGTTGCAAGCCGTGCGCCCCGCGCGTCCGCCGCTGGGCCAGCGCTACCTGCCGGGCGGCATCGGCGCCGTCGCATTCGACCGCATCGCCACCGGCCAACTCGGCGGGCCCGGCACGCTGGTGGCGTTTTCGAGCGGCTCGCTGCTCAACCTGGCGCAGGGCCGCTTCGGCCCGCACCCGCCGTCAGCCGTGCGCTGGATCGCCACGCTGGGCACCGACTACGGCGTAGTCGCCGTGCACCGCGACTCGCCCTACAAGCGCCTGCAGGACCTGGTCGCCGCGCTGCGGCAAGACCCGTCGCGCATTGCCTTCGGCGCGGGCGGTACCGTCGGCAGCCAGGACTGGGTGAAGGCCGCACTGCTGGTGCGCGCGGCGGGGCGCGACCACAAGGCCATGCGCTTCGTGTCGTTCGAAGGCGGTGGCGACGCATTGAGCGCGTTGCAGGGCAAGCATGTCGATGCCTTCCCCGGTGATGCAGCCGAAGCGCTGCAGGCCATGGCCGGCGGCGCGGCGGTGCGGCTGCTCGCTGTGCTGTCGGACCAGCGCCTGGGCGGCGCGCTCACCGGCGTGCCGACGGCGCGCGAGCAAGGCGTGGACCTGGTGTGGCCGACCGTGCGCGGCCTCTACGTGAGCGCGGACGTGCCGGAGCCGGCCGTGCACGCCTGGGCCGCCGCCTTCCGCGAAGCGGCCGCCGCACCCGGCTTTGCCGCGCTGCGCGAGCAGCATGGCCTGTACCCCTTCACGCTCACCGGCGCCGCGCTCGACGGCTACGTGCAGGCGCGCATCACCGCATACCGGGTGCTCGCCGACGAGCTCGGTCTGCGCCGCTGGAAGCCCTGACCCGCCGGCTTGCCGACGCCACAACGGTCGGTCGCGGCGAACGCCTCATGCACGGCTCGTCCATCCCCCGACGCTGACCCGCAATAGGCGCCCCGTCCCACGTTCAGCGGCCAGCGAGCGTCCAACCTGCGTGCATGACCGATCCACGCAATGTCGCGCACGACAAAAAAGTGCAGCAGGAAAAGAAACACCACGGCGAAGAAATCGCACCTGGCGCCATCCATGCGCCGCAGCCCGGGCAGAAGCCTGCGCTGAAGCATGAGGACGCAGAGCCTCCCGAGGGCGATGCCCCTGGATCGAACTGATCCTCCGCTCCCCGTCAGCCCCGGTTCCGGGGCTTTCTTTTCAGCGTGGCGGATCCGTCGGGGGACGGGGTTTCAAGCCCTGCGACTACATCGGACGTATACCTAAGCGCTCATTTTCCGATCAGCCCGGCGGGGCATGGTGCATTGCTTCGCCCGCACGGGCACAGTTGTCTTCACAGGAAATACGAATGCCGGAGCTGGTAATTTCAATCGGTGCCAACCTGTCGCAGGTGGCACTGGTCAAACGCCGTACGACGATCGGCCGCCGTACGGACTGCGACATCGTTCTCGACAGGTTGACCGTGAGCGCGAGTCATGCGGCGCTGCATTTGCGCGGCAACCAGGTGTTCATCGAAGACCTGGGCAGCACCAATGGGACCCTCGTCAATGGTGTGCCGGTTGTCCAGAAGGCGCTCGAGGACAACGATTTCATCGAAATGGGCGGTTGTCAGATCCTCTTTCTGGACGCCGGCGCCGGCACTGATAGACACGGCGCGGGCAGCGAGCCGACCGCGGATCGGCCCATGCCCACGGAATTTGCACCGACGGAACCTGCCGAAGCCGGGATGCCGCGCGTGCCCGTGCTGCGCGTGCTGTCAGGGCAGGGGGAAGGCCGGGAGCTGTCGCTGCGCAAGGTCGTCACCACCGTCGGTACGCCCGGTGTGGCCGTGGCCGCGGTCACACGACGCCGGCAAGGCTACGTCGCTGCCAGCGTGATGGGTGTGGTCACGCTCAACGGCAAGCTGCTGGACACCGAAGCGATGCCGTTGAAAGAGCACGACGTACTTGAACTCGATCGGGCCACGCGCCTCGCATTCATCGAAGTGTGAATGCGCTTCTCAGTTCGGCGCTCTCGGCGCCGCAACGGCGCGAGGAATGCGGACCGAGAAACTCGTGCCCCCCGCGTCGGTCGACGCCACGTGGATCGAGCCACCGTGCGCCAGGACCGTCTCACGCGCGATGAACAGCCCCAGGCCGAGGCTCGTGCGCGGGCGCCCGGGCTGCTCTCCGTCGAGCGGCAGCTGCACCATCGCGCTGAAGATCGTCTTGAGCGATTCGGCCGGAATCGCGGGGCCGCGATTGGTCACGCAGACCAGCACGTCATTCGTCTCGCCGGCCACGTCGAGCAGGACGCTTGTCCCCTTCGCCCTGTACTGGGCTGCATTGGCGAGCAGGTTCACGACCACCTGTTGAAGCCGGACGTCGTCGAAATCGCCCGACAGGTCGCCGCGCGTGTTCAAGTCGAACACGCAATCGGGGTTTGCCGAAGACGCGTTGTGAAGGGCGGCCTGAACAATGTCGCCCATGTTGGCCGCTGCGGGTGCCATGGGCATCTTGCCGCCGAGTTGCGTACGCGAATACTCCAGCAGGTCGTTGACCATGGTCGTCATGGTGGCGGCGCTTCGGACCAGCCGTTTGCCGGTGACGGCGTTGCCGTCGAGGTTCTTCGACCGCTCCAGCAGCAGGCCGGTCATGCTGATGGCGGCCAGGGGCGTGCGCAAATCGTGGCCGAGGATGGCCAGGAAGCGCTCGCGCGTGTGGTTCGTGTGCTCGGAAAAGGTCATTGCCGACTCGGCCAGGGCCTCGTCCACCGCCTCGTTGAAGCGCGTCATTTCGTCCACGACCTCCCGGTTGAACTCTTGGACGGTGGGCAGCCACAGGCGCAGAACACTCGCACGCAGCGCGCGAAACTCCGCCGTGAGCTGCGTCAGTGAAAAGCCGCTGACCTCCCGCAACGTGCCGTGGACCGCGGCAGCGCTGTGAAAACTTCCCTCGTCATCCGAGTCACCATGCGACTTGGCCCTTTGTTCGGCCTTGCTCTGGAAGCTCTCGATGTCCAGTGCAATGGCCTTGATGATCTGGTGCGCGTGGTCGCGCAATGCCTCGCTGGTCATCAGGGTGGCGGCGGGCTTCAACGTCTTGGCGAAGGCCTCCCAGTCCACCAGGATGTCTTCGGCGCGCTCCGTGAGAAAGCGGGAAAGCTTCATGCGTACCTAGTTTTTCGCCGGGCTAACAGTCATCCAGTCATCCAGGCATTCGCTGAATCCTCCCGCACCCCGGGCGAGTTCCACGTAGGACGAACGAGCCAAGTCCGCTGGCGATTGCCTCACGCAGCGTCTTCAGGCCGCCTTCAGGAACACCTCGTGGTCCGGCGCGAAGTTGACGTGCAGCGGCAGCATCGCGCCGCCCAGCGCACACGCCAGCGCTCCCGCCCTGCCGCCGTGCACCTGCGGGTGCCACAGGCCTTCCCAGTTGCAGCGGTCCAGCGCGGCGCGCGTGCGCTCCAGCAGGGCCTGCAGCAGCAGGCGCGACATCGAGCCGTCCATCACCACGTCGGCCAGGTCGAGCATGGCGGCGCCGCTCACGATGGCGTGTGCCAAGGCATGCGATGCGCTTTCGAGCCAGGCCTGCGTGCTGGCGGCAAAGGGCGGCTGCAACGCCCGGTCGTCGTAGGCGGCCGTGGCGTCCAGGCCCTCGCCGGCCAGGCGTTGCTCCAGCTCCCACAGCGAGGCCTGTGCGATCAGTTGCGTCGGCAGCGCACCACCGCTCGTCGGCGGCTGCATCGGCAATGACGCGAGTGCGCCCGCATTGCCGTGCGCGCCCGCGTGCAGGTGCGAGTTGATGACCAGCCCGCCGCCCACGAAGGTGTCCACGAAGATGTACAGGAAGCTCTTCAGGTCGTGCCCGCGTCCGGCCACCAGCTCGGCCACGCAGGCGGCCACCGTGTCGCGCGCGAAGCTCACCGGCACGTCGGTGCGCGCGCGCACCTCGGCGGCCAGGTCCATCTGGTTCCACAGGTCGGCCTGCGCCTTCGACAGGCCCAGCGTGCGGTGCCAGCCGCCGAGCTGGAACGGCGCGGCCAGCCCCGCGCCCACGTTGCGCGCGGCCAGCGGCCCGAGCCCGTCGCGCAGCCGGTGGATGTGCTGCGCAATCGCGGGCAGCAACTCGTCCGCGTCGGGAAAGTCGTAGCTGATGGCGTGGCGCTCGCGCACCTGCGCGGTGAAGTCGATCAGCAGCCACTCGGCGCCGCGCCGGCCCACCTTGATGCCGATGGAGAACGCGCCGTCGGGGTTCAGCGCCAGCGGCACCGAGGGCTGGCCGATGCGTCCGCGCACGCGGCTCTGCTTGACGATGAGGCCGTCTTCCTCCAGCCGCGCGGTGATGAGCCCGATGGTCTGCGCGCTCAGCCCGGTGAGCCGCGCCAGGTCGGCCTTGGGCAGGCTGGTGTGAACGCGCAGTGCCTGCAGCACCGTGCGCTCGTTGAACTGGCGCATGCCGACCTGGTTCGAGCCGCGGGGCCGCAGCAGGTCGGGCATGCGCGCAGGTGCTGCGTCGGCATCAGGCATGCGCCTCCGCGGGCAACTGATCGGCCGTCATCGCGCCGGTCATCACGGCGACCGTGTCGCTCATGCTGATCTTCTTCGGGTTGAGCACCGCCGCGCGCTTGCCCAGCCGCGCCACGTGGATGCGGTCGGCCACCTCGAACACGTGCGGCATGTTGTGGCTGATGAGCACCACCGGCAGGCCGCGCTCGCGCACCCGGCGAATCAGCTCCAGCACCATGTTGCCTTCCTTCACGCCCAGCGCGGCGGTGGGCTCGTCCATGATGACCACGTGCCGCGCGAAAGCCGCGCTGCGCGCCACCGCCACGCACTGGCGCTGGCCGCCCGAGAGCGTTTCGACTGCCTGCGTCATCGACTGGATGCCCACCTTCAGGTCGGCCATGCGCGCGGTGCTCTCGACCAGCATCTTCTTCTTGTCGAGCATGCGCAGCACGTTGCCCAAGAAGCCGGGGCGGCGCAGCTCGCGCCCGAGGAACAGGTTCTCGTAGATGGTCATGGCTGGGGCCACGGCCAGGTCTTGGTACACCGTCTCGATGCCCGCGCGGCGCGCGTCCAGCGGGTTGCGAAAGTGCACCGGCTTGCCGTCGAGCAGGATCTGCCCCTCGTCGGGCACCACCGCGCCCGACAGCGCCTTGATGAGCGAGGACTTGCCCGCGCCGTTGTCGCCGATCACCGCGAGGATCTCGCCCTCGCGCAGCTCGAAGTCGACGCCGTCGAGCGCCGTGACCTGGCCGTAGCGCTTCACCAGGCCCTTGGCCTGCATCACGATCTTGGGGTTGGCAACCGCGTTCATCAGCGTGCTCCCTTGCGCGAGAGCTGGTCCGCGGCCACCGCCAGGATGACCAGTACGCCCGTCACCAGTACCTGGTAGATCGACGACACACCCATCAGCGTGAGACCGTTGCGGAACACGCCCACGATGAGCACGCCGATCAGCGAGCCCAGCACGATGCCGCGCCCGCCGAACAGGCTGGTGCCGCCGAGCACCACGGCGGTGATGGCGTCCAGGTTCTCCGTCTGCCCCGCGTTGGGGTCACCCACGCCCGTGCGCGCCACCGACAGCAGCGAGGCAATGCCGTACAGCACGCCCGCCGCCACGTACACGCCCAGCAGCACGCGCTGCGTCGGAATGCCGACCAGCCGCGTGGCCTCCGCGTTGTTGCCCACCGCGTAGATGTGGCGGCCGGCGGCCGTCTCGCGCAGCACGAACCACGCGAGCGCATACAGCGCCACCATCAGCACCGAACCCCACGCCACCTCGGCACTGCCGATGGTGAAGGTGGTGCCCAGGCCGGTGAGGCCGCCCGGCAAGTCGGTGATGGTCTGCGAAGACGAGTAGAGCTGCGTGATGGCAAACGCGATGTTCAGCGTGCCCAGCGTCACGATGAACGGCGGCAGCTTGATGCGCGTGACCAGCAGGCCGTTGAGCAGGCCGAACAGCGTGGTCACGCCGATGCCGCACAAGATGGCCAGCGGCACCGGCATGCCCAGTTCGGTGGCGAACTTGCTCATGATGATGCTGCCCAGCGCCATCACCATGCCGCACGACAGGTCGATGCCGGCCGTGAGGATGATCAGCGTCTGGCCGATGGCGATCACGCCGACCACCATCACCTGCTGAAGAATCAGCGAGAGATTGCCGCCGGTCAGGAACCGGTCGGACTGGGTCGCAAAGAAGATGCATGCGCCCAGCAGGGCCAGCCAGGGCCCCAGGGCACCCCAGGGGATGTGGTGCGTTGCAGGTTTTGTCGCCATCGTTGTGTGCTCCCCGGGCTACGCTTTTACTTCTTGCCCCAGCACAGGTCGGCGCCGGTCTTGGTGTCCTTGCTGTCCACGCCAGCCACGCTCTTGCCGGCGATCAGCGTCACGCCGGTGTCGACGTAGCCCGAAGCCTTCTTGCCCGTCTTGGCGAACTCCACGCCCGCGGCCACGCCCATGGCGGCCATTTTCAGCGGGTACTGCTGCGAGGTCGCGGCGATGACGCCGGCGTTGGTGTCCTTGATGCCCTGGCAGCCGCCGTCCACCGAGACGATCAGCACGCCCTTCTCCTTGCCTGCGCGCTTGAGCGCGTTGTACGCACCGGCCGCGGCGGGTTCGTTGATGGTGTAGACCAGGTTCACTTCGGGCGCCTTCTGCAGGCAGTTTTCCATCGCGGTCTGCGCCTTGGCCTGGTCGCCGTAGCTGTCGGCCATGCACACGATTTCGGGCGCCTTCGACAGCTCGTTCGACTTGGCGTCGTTCGCGGCCAGGCCGAAGCCCTTCATGAAGCCGTTGTGGCGCTGCGCGCCCACCGGGTGGCCCGGCAGCAGGTCGAGCGCGACGATCTTCGCGGGCTTGCCGGCCATCGCGGCCTTGGCGTATTCGCCGATCAGCACGCCGGCCGTGTAGTTGTTGGTGGCGAACAGTGCGTCGGTCGCGTCCGGCGGATCGGCCGGGCTGTCGAGCGCGATCACCATCACGCCCTTGTCGCGCGCCTTCTTGATCGCCGGCACGATCGCTTTGGCGTCGCTCGGCGTGATCAGGATGGTCTTGGCGCCCGCCGCAATCATGTTTTCCATCGCGGTGATCTGGCCCGCGTTGTCGCCGTCGGCCTTGCCCGCACCCGACAGCAGCTTGGCGCCGAGCTTCTTGGCTTCTTCCTGCGCGCCTTCCTTCATCTTCACGAAGAAGGGATTGGTTTCGGTCTTGGTGACCAGGCCGATGATGGGCTGGTCGGCGGCGAAGGCGGCGGTGGTGGCGGTGAATGCGGCCGATACGGCCAGGGTCGTGGCGGCCAGGGCCAGGAGGGAGCGGGTGCGGCTGATGCTGCTGCGTTGCATGATTTTTGTCTCCGTGGGCAGGCTGGGGAAGTGGTGCCTGCGGGCTTGGGAACCGGATCGCGTTACGGCCAGGGGGCGCGGCGTCCGGGCGCAGGGGGACTATCGGCCAGCGGGAGGACTAAATCAAGTGGGTTTAGTTATCGGAAACCCGGGGGTTGGTAGCGGAACAATCCGTCGCGGGCGTCCTTCGCCAATGCCTCGGACTAACGCGAAGCAAGCAGATGCGTACGGACATAAGCCAGGCCTTGGATCCAAAAGGGATGCGACAAGTACTTGAAGCGTCGGCTCGGCGGCACTGAACAATTGCCCTTGCACTACAACTTGATTTTCAATTTCCCAATAGTAGCTATCGGCTTGCGCCAACGAAGCATCAAGCAACGAGCGCAATGCTTGCGGGATTCGGTCAGCAGACCCTTGAACCGTCTCGTAATTACCCCAGTCAAAATTAGAAACAGCAATGGACGCAAATTCGATCATCATTTACGCGACGGCATTGGTCGCAGCAAATTTTTCGAAAAAGACCTGAGTATCATATTTTCGATCCGATCGCGAGAAAGACCAATACTCTGCAGGAAAGAAGTACCCTTTTTCCAAGAATACCTCCAATTGATGATCTGCATACTCGATTGCATCGCCACTCAATCGCAGCAGCAATTTGCCTTTACCCCTTTCAAGGAGATCTGGATTCTCCGCACGAAGTTCGATTTGCGCGCGCTCCAGATTTTCACCCGAATAGCAAAAACAGTCGACGCGTTCAACAAGTGATGCGCAGTGAGCCAGCGCGGCAATTCGAGAGCGCAACAGTCTGGCGCCCTCGTCGTCGAGTGTGATCGTCAACTCATCCTTGCTCAACGGCCCAAAATTGAAAATTATCACCTTTAATCCCGAGAACAAGATGCCACGCCAAATTTAAATATCTTCACTTTATTGGCACGTATAGCCGACGCAAACACCATCGATCAATAATTAATTTGCCGCCTACGCAGTTCCGATACTTCCCGGAACCAGACTGTCGATCGAGATCCACTCGCAATCGAAGATCATCGAAAAACCTTCTATGCAATGCATGTGCACCGAGGCCAAGCCGTTGGAAGTTTGGATGCTGAGTCGACTCACTGTGTTCTTATGATCCCAGTCAGTCGCAACCAACTTTTTAACCCCGAGAAACGATACGCCCAGATAAATAACATCGTAGGCCCTGGCCCATCTGGCCGGGGGATTTCTCGGCCTTTTCTCGGTCATTAGTTTTATGGAAAATCTGGGTTCATCTCGCTTCAATAGTATTTCCAATACTTTTGAATCACTCAGGGGCGAAAAATCTCCATACGGCGCCAACAAAGCCTGAGGATTTAGGATCTTCTGGTAGTCATTCATTTTTTTAACTCGTACGAGTGGGCAACACAGCGCCTGCGCACGCCCTAGGCCAAGCTTGCTTCTCTAGTCACGCAGTGATCAGCGCACACGCATTTTTTCAGCAGCCAGAGGAAATGAGCTCAGAACAAAATCCACGGCCGCCTTGATATTTGGGAGCTTATTTCTAATATACGCATCATACATATCTACGGCATCCTCGTATTTATCCAAATACTCATCAAAGCCTACCGCAACAGAGTCTTCAAGCGGCCTGATAAAGCACTCCCAATGAACCGTTTCGCCGGCGCGAATATAGTCATCCTGAACCCAATAGACCTTTTTTGATTTAACTATTGACTCAATTTTGGCAATTAATTCTGCGTCATCCATTTTCTTCCTTGCCAAAGGACAGTGGGTGGGGCGGCCCACAAAAATATCGCCACGAAGTATCGGAAACGGTTGTAATGCAGCCCCGTCTCTTCATCAAAATACTGCCCCTGGAACGGTATCGGGATCCACACCCCCGCCCGTCTCCCCGCCCCGTTGATCGCCTCGCGCACCTCCCCCAGGCCTTGCACCAAATAGACCCGTCTTACTCCGAGAGCTTCTGAAACTTACCGCCAAACATAATCTTGTCCAAAGCTTCTTCTACCGTTTTCCCCATCCTGCAAAAGTAATCGTCATACCCCCCAAAAAAGCCACCGCAATCGCCAATTAAGAACGTCAAATGCCCGGAATAGCCTTGCCCGATCGGAATTAACACCTCGCCAGCGAGTCGTTCATAATCTTCAACGATCCAAGCGCGGTCTAAGCGACGCGTAGCCGCGGAAGGATCAAAATGGCTTTCATCGGATAATTCTCCGCTGTAGGCGGGATGCACTAATTTAATACCTCCAAAAGATCCAGCAAAATCCAATGCTTCCCGAAATGTCTTGTAGCCATCTTTCTTCCAGTCAAATGCAAACTGATTCGTTTCGATCTTTCGCGCAGAATTCCAACCGAAACGCCCCAGAGCAGCAGTCAATTTTGGATTTAATTGATAAGCCATGATCTATTGCCTGTCAGAACCTTGAATTTCTTGAATGTCACCGAACAATTTTTACAACAGGGCATCGGCTCTCCTGACCTCGTGTAGACCGTAGCGACATCGAGGTCGACAATGGACGACCCATCTTTTAATGCTTTATTTTCCGCATGAATTTCCGCGCAATTGTTTGCGCCCCAGCTTTCCAACGAAGATGCTGGCATGCCAACTCCCAATTCTCCATTAATGTTTTTGAGTTTTGTTTCACTGGTTCCGGTATAGATCTTTCCGGTTCTACGGTTCACCATTGCACAAGTGGCTGTGGGTAATTTTCCGCCTATCGCCCTGAGCCTTGCTGCTTCTCGCTTTGCATCTTCAAGCGCATTGGGGCATCCCTTAGATCTTTGAAGCCCTAATAAGTCGATCCACTGGATCGGATTGAGCGCGTATTCATACGAATTTGGGGCCTCCAATAGGTTTGATTGGGTCGCTGGACGTGAATCTTCCGCTGTAAGGGTCGTAATACCGATACCGGTTGCAATGCAGCCCGTCTCTTCATCAAAATACTGCTCCTGGAACCGTATCGGGTTCCGCCCCCCGCGCGTCTCCCCGCCTCGCTGATCGCCTCCCGCGCCGCTCCCCAGGCCTTGTACTGCGCCGACCACGCAACTCCCCCTTCATGGTCTGTCAGTTCCTGCGGCGTGCCCAGGTGGTCGCACTGATAGAAAGCCATCTCCTTCCTGTCGAACGCACGCGACACCACGCTGTTGCGTTGCTCGCCATTCCACAGCGGGTCCTGCTCTATGTCGTAGACGCCGCCGTTCGCCTCCATCAGCGCCTTCGTATCCGTCGTCTCGCTCAGCGCCATCGCGCGCGCTTGGCGCACCTGCACCAGCGGCACCAAAGCATCATGACTGGGAACTCAATCTGCGCTTTGCGAGCCGGGAAACATCTTCGTTTTCGTCATTTGCAAGGTTTTCTACTATTTCGATCGGCGTCTTTTGGTTCGCCGCTATTTTTCTTCGAACCAATTCGTTGGGGCCATTTGCCAATAAGCCAAAAAATCCACTGGCAATCTTCTTTTCTCCGTCAATATTTCCCGAACAACTTCATCGCCTTGATTGGCCAATATTCTAATTATCTTCGGTGGAATTGTTCGATTTTGCACAACATCGATTCGATGAGAAATAAAATTCGAAACCAACTCCATCCATACCTCTAGAGAAGCTTCATCTTGAAATCTATTTATGTCAACAAGTTGCTCGGACGCGCACAATGACAAGAATTCGCCTGCTGAAGCAATCATGATATTGGATCCTTTCATTTCAACGATTCAGGTCGATAGATTTCCCAGCATTACCTTCGTGCTTTCCCATTCGATCTCCAAGGCCATCCGAATCAAGGGCATCTAGTACAGGACTTTTTTATCGAATTTTTTAAATGCACTGCCCCGTGAACAGTTTGATCGATGGAATACCAACTCCCATCCTTTGGATCTCTAGAATACTTAGCTACACCAACTCCGGGCACATGGCCCGATTCATACGTCACCCACTGCGTGACTTGGCCGTCGGGCCGCACGGTGGCGATGCGCTGGTTGAGTTCGTCGTAGCGGTGTTGCCAGACGGCCGTGCGCTTGCGTTCGAGGTACTCGTGGTGCTCGCGCTTAAGGGTATCAATCGAACCTCATTTCAGGCTTCGGTAGGTTTCCCACCCGGAATGTCGGCCTTGGCATCGTCTTCGAAACTCTCTGATATCACTTCGATGGTGTTGCCCGACGGGTCGAAAAATCGCGCAAGGTAAAAGCCCGGCGTGCGCGCAATCGTGTCGAACGCTACGCCCTTTTCTTTCAGCCTGAGGCAGAAGCTCGGAAAGTTCTTGTCGATGAAGAACTCATAAATCGCATCTGCTTCTTTGTCGTTTTCCTTTCGTTTGGAATCGAAGTACTTGAAGCTGATTGCCAAGTTGTCGTGGCCTGGAACTCGCAGCACGTCGAGCGTAGGGTCTTGCACATAGCCCAGAACGCCTTCGTAGAAAGCATTCATTCGTTCGAACATTCCCTTCTTGCGCGGCATCGGTATGTGAAGAGTGAATGGCTTCATGATTTTCCGTACCTTCCTTTGGCCTTAGGTCGCGAGCTTTCCTGCGCGCCCGCCCGGGCCGCAGCGGTGGCGCACCGGTTGGAGCGATATGTTTTGGCACCGGTGCGGCCCAGGGCCTTTTTCTCGGCCGCGTAGAACGGACTGCGATTACAGGAACCATCGATCCCGATGTCGATGAATTCGTAGTTTTCCGCGGCACGTTGACGAATCCAGCGCGCATTGCCGGCAACCGACTTCTGCTCCCATTCCTCGCTTCAGAATTTTTCGCGCGCTGCACCGGCGGCTGTTGCAGACCTCGCCATTTTTCCCATCTTCCCCGCATACTGACTCTGCACCTTCTGAGTCGTCAGCAGCGATGCCCGACACCACTAAATGCTTTTCGTCAAACTACGCAGCGTTGACTATTTAGAAAAATCCAATCCCTGCGGTCCTATTTCATCTAACAACGCAAACTCCCCGACGTTAAAAAACTTTGGGGGACTATTTGTCAATGCAAGAATAACTCCCTCCAAATAACCTCGCCGATCCAAAACATAACTGAGAGGAAGATCATGCGGGATAGCATTTCTCCACAATTCTTCGGAGGAAAAATTATTCCAAATGAAATTTAGCCCGTCAACAATATTTCTTTTTGAAATTGGGCCAAAACCCTCGAAACTGCGCGCCATTGCTTCAAAAAGAATAGCCTGATTTATAGGCAGATTGATATCAAATTTCTCCAGCTCCTCGTCACTTTTATCGAATAATGAATTATAGAGGCCACGGATGTAATTAAGGTTGATTGAATTCATAATTGAGGATAAGCAGTATACTCGCCAGTGTTATTTCTTCGAACAGTAACGCGCGAAGTAGTGACGGGACATCCTCCTCCACTGCGATATCCCTCACCAACCGCTCTGCCCATATCAAATGTCGCGTAATTAAGACCAGATGCATTCATAATCTCCCGCCCTTTTTGAATAGCATCGAGCTGATCTATATTGCTTAAGAATCTAGTTGAATCAGGGCGATGATTTTGCGGGACCTTACATGGATTATCTGGTGGCACCCCTGTAGTAGCACGCCTTTCCTGCTGCGGCATTGTTGTATGAGCGCCATGTCGAGAGTAAGCATGACCGCCCGTTGCCGCATCATTGTCGGCCAGAATTTTTCCTGCCCTACGATTAGCTCGATTTCCCTGCAAACCAAGTGGATCAATAAACTCCACTGGATTCGGCGCGAATGACAGTACGTTAATTCCACCATTCAGTCCGATTGGATCCTTAGAGATGAATCTTCCGCTGTAAGGGTCGTAATACCGATACCGGTTGTAATGCAGACCCGTCTCTTCATCAAAATACTGCCCCTGGAACCGTATCGGGTTCCGCACCCCCGACCGTCTCCCCGCCTCGCTGATCGCCTCCCGCGCTTCCCCCAGGCCTTGTACTGCGCCGACCACGCAACCGCCCCTTCATGGTCCGTCAGCTCCTGCGGCGTGCCAAGGTGGTCGCATTGATAGAACGCCATCTCCTTCCTGTCGAACGCACGCGGCACCGCGCTGCTGCGCTGCTCGCCGTTCCACAGCGGGTCCTGCTCGATGTCGTAGACCCCGCCGTTCGCTTCCATCAGCGCCTTCGTATCCGTCGTCTCGCTCAGCGCCATCGCGCGCGCCTGGCGCACCTGCACCAGCGGCACGAACGAGCCGGCCTCGTGGATGTAGTGCACGCTCCAGCCGCGCTCGCCGCCCTCCTGAATCGCTGATTTGCTCTGCGTGCTCTCGAACCCGAGCAGGGCGCTGTCCCAGTCGATTGGCGCCGAATCACAGAGGATCAAGCAAATATTTCCGGGCGTACTTCAAAAACTCCATGCCCATTTCGGGGGCAAGCCGCTTAAGCAAAAAAAGATAGAACGGTAAGGGCGTTGGGCTTTCGTTTTCGTCCGGATCCCAGTCTGTGTCTTCATAGAAGCAGCAGACGGCGCATCGGCTCAACGCGGCAAGGGTCGGGTTTTCTTTTTCGGAATGATTAGACAACGCCCAGAGAGCAAGCTTGCCCGGCCTGCGAAGCTCGTCGCCATCACGCGCATCAAAGCTGACAACTGCATCCTGAAGTTGTTTGGCAATGAAATTCAGCTGCGAAAGCGGAATAGCCTGATCAAACCGACCGGTCCCGATGGAGCGGCTTAAAAACTCGGCATACATCTTCATGATTCGGCTGAAGGGCACCTGCCTGTCCATCAGTTGCTCTTCAATAGCATCGAACTCACTAATTTCTTCTTCGCTGTACGGCTCAACCACTTTTCCCCTCTCACATTGAAACACACAACCCGTCCTTACTGATTCACTGGGGTCAACACCTAATTATTCGAGCAAGCCAAAGCCACAACGAGTTAGCCGACATTCGCCACCCATCAAATTTCACGCATAGCCTGAAAAAATCTTAGCTCCACAGCTACGTTTTTGCGCCAGCGGTCGCAATTCAGAACTAGCTCTTGAGGGCCAACTTATATGCTTGCGAAATTGCCCGATCGAATTTTTTAGGCAACTCCATTCTTTCCAAACACAATCTCTGCCCTTGCCTGCTCCCAAATTTTTACATAGTCAATCACATCCATCCTCAGCGCGACAACCTCATTCTTTGCCTCGTCGTTAGCGAACAAAAATGCCTTCTCAAAATCAACAACAACAAAATAAGCTTCACTCGAATCGAATATCTCAGTGCCACTTGGAAGCCCAATATATGCGTCGGGCGCCAGCAAGCTATCGCCTAAATTTTTAGACCACTCACCGTCCACCCAACAAGCATCGTGCAGCAGTTGAAAAAAATGCGCCGGGGGCAATGTTTGATCGAAAACTCGTTCGGCGAAGTCGACATTATTCTTTTGTCTCTCGATATTGGACAGCAAATCATCAATCGCTCCCACCATCAATCCTGAAACGGAAACCGCTCCCCCATCTCCAAAAGTCAAATCGCCTATAGAGATCAGCATTCGATCCACAAAAACGTATTTGCCATCGCTCGATTTTCGAGTAGAAATTTCAATTGAATTTTTCATTATTCACTGCTCATGGGCAATTTGATTTAACTGATCGACCATCTTTCAACAATGCGTCCAAGCGCTTCTGAACAGTCGGAGGCACAGGAAAACCTCCATTCTGGACCGAGTCACCATTCCAATGCATGGTCCCATCATTGCTATTTCCAAAACGGTGATAGACGCCTTTGTCATCAACAGCGTACCAGTGCTTTCCTTCTGCATCAGGCACCGCCCGGGACGCCAATTCTTCATGGTGACAAGGCAGTTTGGATGTTTTTCGTCCTCCGCGGAAATCGGGCGACGTTGTGTCGTGATGGCCTGGATTTGTGTACTCGGGCTTTGGTCCGTGATATCGGCCGGCTTTTCCCGTCTTTACCAGTCCGAGAGGATCGACCCATTCCAACGGGTTAAACGCATACTCTTGCAAATTGATACCGCCCGCCAGCCGAATCGGGTCGTGGCTGACAAAGCGACCGCTCTGCGGGTCGTAATACCGATACCGGTTGTAATGCAGCCCCGTCTCTTCATCAAAATACTGCCCCTGGAACCGTATCGGATTCCGCACCCCCGCTCGTCTCCCCGCCTCGCTGATCGCCTCCCGCGCCTCTCCCCACGCCTTGTACTGCGCCGACCACGCAACCACCCCTTCATGGTCCGTCAGTTCTTGCGGCGTGCCAAGGTGGTCGCATTGATAGAACGCCATCTCCTTCCTGTCGAATGCACGCAGCACTGCGCCGCTGCGTTGCTCACCGTTCCACAGTGGGTCCTGCTCGATGTCGTAGACGCCGCCATTGGCCTCCATCAGCGCCTTCGTATCCGTCGTCTCGCTCAGCGCCATCGCGCGCGCCTGGCGCACCTGCACCAGCGGCACGAAGGAGCCGGCCTCGTGGATGTAGTGCACGCTGAAACCGTGCTCGCCGCCCTCCTGAATCGCTGACTGGCTCTGCGTGCTCTCGAACGCGAGCACATCGCCGTCCCAGCCGAACAGGGTGGTCGCCTCGCCCGTTCGCTTGGCGATGCGCCGCCCCAGCGCGTCGTACGCAAAGGTGGTGGTGATGCCGCTCGGGTCGGTCGCCGCGGTCATGCGGTTGAAGCCGTCCCAGGCGAAGACGGTGCGCCAGCCGTTGCGCACGCGCTCGGTCATGTTGCCGCGCTCGTCGTAGCGGTAGCTGGTGCCGGCATAGTTCTTCAGCAGGTTGTCCAGCAGCTTGCCGACTGCGCGCTGGTCCGCGTCTCCAGGCGTTGCGGGGTCGGCGATGTTGCCGGCCGGGTCGAAGGCGAACACCTCGCGGCCCACGCGGCTGTTGGCTTCGAGCAAGCGCCCGACCGGGTCGTAGCGGTAGCTGAGGTTGCCGCGACGGCTGTCGCCGATGCCCACGAGCTGGCCGGCCTTGTCGTAGCTGTAGCTGCGCTGGATGCCGGCCGCGCTCGCAGCCTCGACGGCGCCGGGCCTGGTGCGCGAGATCTGCTGTTCGAGCAGGCGCCCGGCGGGGTCGTACTTCAGGTGCTGGCGCAGGCCGTTGCCTTGCTCGCGCGCCACCTCGCGGTGCAGGTCGTCGCGCTCGAAGCCGAGGATGTCCTGCCCGTCGAGCAGCAGGCCGTGCACATGGCCCGATCCGTACGTCAGCCACTGCGTGACGTGGCCGTCGGGCCGCACGGTGGCGATGCGCTGGTTGAGCTCGTCGTAGCGGTGTTGCCAGACGGCCGTGCGCTTGCGTTCGAGGTAGTCGTGGTGCTCGCGCGTAAGGTTGCCGGCCGCGTCGTAGAACCACTGCAGGCGCGCGTCGCCGTTGGCGGCCTCGATGAGCCGGCCGCTGCGGTCGTAGCCGAAGCGCTCCGCCTGCTTGCCGGCCCGCCGTTCGCTCAGGCGCCCGAGCGCATCGAATTCGAGCGCCGTGCGGTGGCCGGCTTCGACCACCTCGGCGAGGATGCCGGTGGTCGCTTCGTGGATGTACTGCGTGGTCTTGCGGTCGAAGCCGGTCTCTTCGAGCAGGCGGCCCACCGGGTCGTAGCGAAAGTCGTAGCGGCTGCCGTTCTCGTTGTGCAGCTCGGTCAGGCGGCCCTGCAGATCCCAGTGGTATTTGAGCGAGCGGCCCGCGGCGTCGGTGCGGCCGGCAATCAGCCCGGCTCGGGTGTAGCCGTAGCGCGTGGCGCGCCCGAGCGCATCGGTGTGAGTGAGTAGCCGGCCTTCGGCGTCGTGCACGAAGTGCTCGACGGTCTCGTCGGGCTGCACGACCTGTTCGAGCTGGCCGGCGGCGTAGCGGTAGCCGGTGGCGTTGCCCGCGGCATCGGTGACCTTGGTGAGGCGGCCGCGCGCGTCGTATTCCCACTGGCTGGTCTTGGCGGAGCAGTCGGTGTAGCTGAGCAACTGGCCCGAGGGCGAATAGGCGAGCGACTTCACGCCGCCCTTCGCATCGGTGATGCGCACCGGCCGGCCGGCCTTGTCGTAGGCGTACTCGGTCTTGTGGCCCAGCGGGTCGATCTCTTCCGTCAGGTGGCCTTGCGCGTCGTAGTCGCGCTTCCACACGCCGCCTTCGGCATCGAGGATGCCCGTCAGGCGGTTGAGCTTGTCGTACTCGAAATGCACGCGGCTGCCGTCGGCGCGCGTGTGGGTTTGCAGGTTGCCGTCTTCGTCATAAGTGAAGTCGTCGGTGCTGCCGTCGGTGTGCACATGGCGGGTGATGTTCTTGGCGTCGTCGCGAAAGAACCATTCCTGCAGCTTGTCGGGGTGGATCACGCGGTAGGTGTAGCCCTGGATGTCGTAGTAGTGCCAGGTCTCGCCGCCCACTGCGTCGGTCACGTAGGTGAGGCGAATGTTCGGGTCCCACTCCAGCGTGAGCGCGAAGCTGCCGTCGTCGGACCACTCGCGAACCGCCTTGGCATCGGCGCCCGTGCCGTTGTATTCGAGGTTCATGCCGCGGCCGGTGCGGTCGGTGTAGCGGGTGACCAGATGGTGCGCGTAGGTGTAGGCCCAGCTCGCGCCGTCTTCGTCCTGTGCGGCGACGAGGTCGCGTTCCGCATCGTGCGTGTAGGCGGCCAGTTGGCGCACGACCTGGCCGTCTTTCAGCTCCCACAGCGACTGGATGAGCCCGGTCTGCGCATCGGGCTGCGTGCCCACGTGCGCCATGACGACCTCGCCCTGCTTGCTGACGATGTCGCTGAGCACGCGCTCGCCGGTCGACGCAATCACATGGTCGTAGCGCAGGCCGATGGACTTGCCGTCCTTCGCCTGCTGCGCCTGCTGCGCCACGAGCCGGTAGTGCGGCTGGCGGCTGTCCACGCGCTCGTAGATCTCGCGCCATTCGCTCTGTTCGCCGGCGGGCAGCGGCTTGCCGAAGTCCAGCGCCAGCAGGCTCTCGCTCAGCAGCGAGATGCGGAGTTCCTCGATGGCATCGAAGTGGCTCTGCCCCACCTGCAGCACCGGATAGGCGTGGCTGCGGCCATCGGCCGCGTGGTACACGAAGCTGGCCTGCCCCTGGCGCGCACCGCGCACGGGCGTGGCAACGTCCACCCGCATGCTGAACGGCGTGATCCAGCGTGCGCCGAGGCTGCCGCGGTCGAAGGCGTCGAGGTCGCTCGCATAGGTGCGCGACCACTCGATGGGCAGCGGCGCGGCGAGCGCGAAATCGGTGTGCGTGAAGCTCTCGTTGCCGGTGGCCAGGCTGATGGACTTGCCCACGCGCGGCAGGGCAGGGCAGGTCTTGCAGCCGCCCGTTCCCTGCGCCGGCGCCTGCCTGGTGATGTGCTCGAGCGGCTCACCGGGCTTGACCTTCTCGGCCTTGGCGCCGGTGTTCGGCGACAGCATCGCGTGCTGCTTGCCCTTCCTGCGCAGCAGCGCGTCCATGAGCTTGTGCAGCAGCCACATGATGCTGGCCTGCGTCTCCTTGTTGGCCAGCGCCGACAGTTGGCTGCGCAGCTGCCGCTTGAAGTCGAGCATCTGCGAAATCACGCCGTCCACCCGGCTGGCCACGCCCGCGGGCAGTTGGCTCGCGGCCGTCTTGGCAACGTAGTTGGCCGACTGCTTGGTGTAGCGCACGGCCGTGCCCCACATGCGGCGCCAGGTGCTCTCCGTCTTCGGGTCATGCACGCGGGCTTCGGCCGCGCCGGGCGTGGCCACGTTGAACAGGTCCTTCTGCCCCAGCACGCGTCGCAGGATGTCCACCAGGTTGTCGATGATCTTGTCGGCCAGGTCGGCGCAGCTCTTCAGGATGCCGTCGAGCTTGGCGATGGCACCCTCGATGAAGGTGTCCAGCTCGCCGGCGATGGTGGCGTTCAGGTGGCCCACCAGCGTGGTGACGATGGCCTCGCCCAGGTTGGACGCGGCGTTCTTCAGCTCCTGCCGCACCAGGTGCAGCGTGGGCCGCAGGCTCATGCGCGCGGCCGCCATGCTCGGCGGCAGCGGAATCAGGCCGATGAGGTTGATGCCAAGGCTCACCCAGAGCAGGAAGGCCTCGATGCCGTCCTTGGCCTTCTTCTCGACGATGTTGATGATGTCCAGGAACACATCCACCAGCGCCATGATGTTGCCGATGACCGGAATGCTGCCCAGCACCATGGTGAGCCGCTCCAGCGTGACGTAGCCGCCGCTGAAGCCGCGCAGCCAGTCGTCCACCGCCTTGCTGGCGGCGGCAACGTCTTCTTTCACGATGGTGTTCAGCGGCGCCACGGCCGTCTGGGTTTCGCGCTGCGCCGGCGCGTTCTTTTCTTCCGTCCCTGCCATTTCGTGGTCTCTCCCTCAGTTGATGTTGGCGCCCTGAAACTCCAGTTGCTCGAAGGTGCTGCCCGTGAAGTCGACACTGCGCCCCTGCAGGCCCTGCGCATGCACCACGGTGCCGCTGCAGTTCAGCACGCCCACGTCGGTCCAGCGGCCGCCCGCGAAGCTGATGTCGTCCCAATGGCATTGCGTGAAGGTGCTGGTGCCGATGCTGGCGCCGTCGAAGTTGGCGCGCGCGAAGCTGCAGTTGACGAAGGTGCAGCCGGAGACCGAGATGCCGCCGAAGTCGCACTGCGTGAAGCTGCAGCCGGTGAACTGGCAGGCGCTCCAGCCCGCCTGCCTGAAGCTGGTGGCAGTGAAGCTGGTGCCCGTGAAGGTGGTGGCGGCGAACTGGGCCAGGCCCAGGTCGAGCCCCGCGTAGGCAAAGCTGTCGGCCTGGCCCACCAGCCCGGCGGGGGCGCCGCCCGCGCCTTTGCGCCACAGGTCGTGCGCGAGGATGATGATCTGGGAAGACATGAAAGGGTCGGTGCGCAGCGCGTGGGCGGCGCGCTAGCGGCTGCCCTGCTCCCGCAGGATTTCGCCCGTCGTCCTGGAGGCGATGTACAGCACCGAACGCCCCAGCTTGCTGGCGTTGCCAAGCCCCTTCTGCCCCGGCGGCAGCTTGGCCGAGAACGCGATGCCGATGGCGGTTGCACCGTTCTCGTCTTCGCCGTTTTCCTTCTTGCGCTCGGCGATGCGAACGGTGAAGTTGTTCAGGTCCTGGCCGGTCTTCTCGAAGAGCCTGTACGCGTTGTTCAGCGCGGCGACCACGGGGGTGTCCAGCAGCAGCTGGTCGGGCGCCTCGACTTCGAACAGCGGCGCGGCGGAGGCATGGATGTTCATAAAGATTCCCAACGCAATGATCAGGCCCTTACAGCCTGTAGGTTTGATTGGCCTTCGGGTCGTAGCCCTTGTAGCCGTCGCTCGGCGTGCCCAGGTAGCCTCGGTAATCGGGGTGATCATGTTCCATTCCTTGCTTGGCCGCGGCCTTGTCTTCGGGCGAGAAGTTGTTGCTCCCGTAGTAGTCCTTGGCGCGCGTGGTGCGGTTTCCGTCGCGGTCGGAGTGGTCGCCATGGGTGTGCCAGTAGCCCACTTCCTGCGCGCACCGGGGCATGCTCGGCGACAGCGGACTCCAGGGGTTGACGGTGTCCTTCTCGCCCTTGGTGGCCTTGGTGTAGTCGTACTTGCCGTCGGGCGTCTGGTAGACCAGGCCGCCGTACTCCACGTTGTCGCGAATGGACTTGTCGTTGTAGCGCATCATGGCCGCCTTGGCCGCGCCGTCGGCCGTGGCAAAGCGCCCGCCCTTGGGCTTCTTGCAGGCCGGCGCGGCCTGCAGGCCCAGTGGGTCGACCCAGGCCACCGGGTTGGGCACGTAGGCATGCGTGTTGATGCCGCCGCCCAGGCCCAGCGGGTCGCTGCTGACGAATCGGCCGGCCTGCGGGTCGTAGTAGCGGTGCCGGTTGTAGTGCAGCCCGGTCTCCTCGTCCAGGTACTGCCCCTGGAAACGGATCGGGTTGGCAAAGCCGGCTCTTCGACCGGCCTCGCTGATCACCTCCCTGGCCTCGCCCCATGCCTTGTACTGCGCCGACCAGGCCACCTGGCCGTTGTGGTCGGTGAGCTCCTGCGGCGTGCCCAGGTGGTCGCATTGGTAGAAGGCAATTTCTTCCCTCGCGAAGGCGGTCGGCGCTGGCAGTTGCTCGCCGTTCCACAGCGGGTCTTGCGCAATGTCGTACGAGCCGCCGTTGGCCTGCATCAGCGCCTTCACGTCGGTGGTGGTGCTCAGCGCAATGGCCTTCGCCTGCCTGACCTGCACCAGCGGCACGAACGAATCCGGCTCGTGGATGTAGTGCACGCTCCAGCCGCGGCCTTGCCGCTCGCTGTCGCCGGCCAGGCTCTGCGTGCTCTCGAAGGCCAGCGTGTCGCCGTCCCAGCCGAACAGCGTGATGCTGTGCTGCGAGCGCTTGGCGATGCGCCGGCCCATCGGGTCGTAGCTGAAGCGGGTGCTGCCCTGTGCATCGGTGGCGGCGGTCATGCGGTTGAAGCCGTCCCATTCGAACGTTGTCTTGCGTCCGTTTTTCACGCGCTCGCACAGGTTGCCGCGTTTGTCGTAGCGGTAGGTGGTGCCCGCGTATTCCTTGAGCAGGTTGTCCAGCACGCGGTTGACGGTGTGCGGGCCCGGGTGCCTGGGCTCGGCGGCGGCGATGTCCGCGATGTTGCCGGCCGGGTCGAAGGCGAAGGTCTCGCGGCCCAGTCGGCTGCTGGCTTCGAGCAGGCGGCCCACGGGGTCGTAGCGATAGCTCAGGTTGCCGCGCCGGCTGTCGCCGATGTCGGTCAACTGGCCGGCCTTGTCGTAGCCGTAGCTGCGGCGCAGGCTCAGCGCCTCGGCCGTGCCGGCGCTGGCCGGTTTGGCGGGCGACACCTGCTGCTCCAGCAGCCTGCCCACGGGGTCGTAGCGCAGGCGCTGGTTCAGGCCGTTGCCCTGCGCGCGGGCGGTTTCGCGATGAAGGTCGTCGCGCTCGAAGCCCAGGATGTCCTGCCCGTCGACCAGCA
Organism: Variovorax pasteuri; assembly: GCF_051216435.1. Taxonomy (NCBI): domain Bacteria; kingdom Pseudomonadati; phylum Pseudomonadota; class Betaproteobacteria; order Burkholderiales; family Comamonadaceae; genus Variovorax; species Variovorax pasteuri. Next base: position 149,320 of record NZ_JBPJZS010000004.1, on the reverse strand, counting down.
GTCCGTGCACGTGGCCCGAGCCGTAGGTCAGCCATTGCGTCACATGGCCGTCGGGCCGAATGGTCGCGATGCGCTGGTTGAGCTCGTCGTAGCGGTGCTGCCACACCGCCGTTTGCGACCGGGCCAGGTGGTGGTGGTGCTCACGGGTCAGGTTGCCGGCGGCGTCGTAGAACCATTGCAGTTTGGCGTCGCCGTTGGCGGCCTCCGTCAGGCGGCCGTTGCGGTCGAAGGCGAAGCGCTCGGTCTGCGCGTTGCCTGCCTCGCCGGCCGTGCGCTGCACCAGGCGGCCCATCGCGTCGAACTGAAATGCCGTGGTGTACGCACCGGCCTCCACCACCCGCAGCAGCGCGCCGGTGGCTTCCTCGTACACGTACTGCCTGCTTTGCCGGTCGAAGCCGGTTTCTTCCAGCAGTCGCCCCGCCGGGTCGTAGCGGAAGCTGTAGTGGCTGCCGTTCTCGTTGTGCAACTCGGCGAGGCGGCCCGCCAGGTCCCAGTGGTAGCGCAAGGTCCGGCCCGCAGCGTCGGTGCGCCCGGCCACCAGGCCCGCGCGGTTGTAGCTGTAGCGGGTGCGGCGGCCCAGCGCGTCGGTGTGGGCGAGCAGCCGCCCTTCGGCGTCGTGCACGAAGTGCTCGCGGGTCTGGTCGGGCAGCGAGACTTCCTCCAGCCGGCCCGGGTGATTGGCGTCGCTGCCCGAAGCCTGCTCGCCCGTCGCGGTGTAGCGGTAGCGCGTGGCCTGCCCGGCCGCGTCGATGGTCCGGCTCAACCGGCCGCGGCTGTCGTACTCCCACCGGCTGGTCTTGCCCGAGCAGTCGGTGTAGCTGGCGAGCTGGCCGGCGGAGGTGTACGTCAGGCGCTTGGCGCCGCCCTTGGCGTCGGTGATGCCGGTGGGCCGGCCGGCCTTGTCGTAGGCGTATTCGGTCTTGTGACCCAGGGGGTCGATTTCTTCGGTGACGTGCCCCTGCGCGTCGTAGCTGCGCTTCCAGATGTGGCCTTCGGCGTCGCGCAGGCCCGTCATGCGGTTCAGTGCGTCGTATTCGAAATGCACGCGGCTGCCGTCGGCACGGGTGTGCACCTGCAGGTTGCCGTCGACGTCGTAGCTGTAGTCGTCGGTGCTGCCGTCCGCATGCACGTGCCGGGTGAGGTTCTTCGCGTCGTCGCGGAAGAACCATTCCTGCAGCTTGTCGGGATGGATGACGCGGTAGGTGTAGCCCAGGATGTCGTAGTAGAACCAGGTCTCGCCGCCCAGCGCGTCGGTCACGTAGGTGAGGCGGATGTTCTTGTCCCACTCGAACTTCAGCGCAAAGCTGCCGTCGTCGGACCATTCGCGCACGGCCCTGGCATCGGGGCCCGTGCCGTCGTATTCGAGGTTCATGCCGCGGCCGGTGCGGTCGGTGTAGCGGGTCACCAGGTGGTGGCTGTAGCTGTAGTGCCAGCCGGCGCCGTCCTCGTCCCGCGCCTCGACCAGGTCTCGCTGGGCGTCGTGCGTGTAGGCGGCGAGCTGGCGCAGCACCTGGCCGTCCTTCAGTTCCCACAGCGACCGGATGAGCCCGGTCTGCGCATCGGGCAGCGTGCCCACGTGCGCCATCGTCACGTCGCCCTGCTTGCTGATGATGTCGCTGAGCACCTGCTCGCCGGTGGCCGCGATCACGTGGTCGTAGCGCAGGCCGATGGACAGGCCGTCCCTGGCCTGCAGCGTGACCAGCCGGTAGTGCGTGTGCGGCTCGCCAGGCACCAGCTCGTAGATCTCGCGCCAGGCACCCTGCTCGCCGGCGGGCATCGGCTTGCCGAAGTCCAGCGTCAGCAGGCGTTCGTTCAGGCGCGACACCGTCACCTCTTCGACGGGATCGCGGTACACCTGGCCCACCGCCAGCAACGGGTAGGCATGGCTGCGGCCGTCGGCCGCGCGATAGACCAGGCTGGGCTGGCCCTGGCGCTCGCCGCGGGCCGGCGTTGCCTGGTCCACGCGCGTGCTGTAGGCCGTGAGCCAGCGCGCGCCCAGGGGCGAACGGTCGTAGGCGTCGAGCTGGCTGCGGTAGGTGCGCGCCCATTCGATGGGCAGCGGCGCGGCGAGCACGAAGTCGGTGTGGGTGAAGCTTTCGCAGCCCGTTACCAAGCTGATCGACTTGCCCAGCGCCACGGGCGCGGGGCAGTTCTTGCAGCCGGCGTCTTTCTTGGCGTCGGCTTGCTTGTTGACGTGCTCGAGCTGGGTGCCCGGCTTGTCCTTCTCGGCCTTGGCGCCCGCCTGCGGCGACACGACGGCGCCGCGCTGACCCTTCTTGCGCGCGATGGCGGCCAGCAGCTTGTGCAGCAGCCACATGATGCTGGCCTGCGCCTCCTTGTCGGCCAGCTGAACGAGCTGGTTGCGAAAGGTCTTCTTGAAGTCCAGCAGGCTCGCGATGACGCGGTTGACCTCGCCCGCCACGCTGTCGGGCAGCCGGTTGGCCGCCACCTTGGCCGCGTAGTTGGCCGACTGCTTGCCGTACTTGACGGCGGTGCCCCACAACCGGCGCCAGGTGCTCTGGGTCTGGGGGTCGTGCACCTGGGTTTCGGCCGCGACGGGCGTGGCGACCGTGAACATGTCCTTCTGGCCCAGCACGCGCTGCAGGGTGTCGACCAGGTTGTCCACGATGCTGTCGCTCAGCCGCGCGCAGCCCTGCAGCATGTCGCCGAGCTTGGCGATCGCGCCGTCGATGAAGACTTCCAGCTCGCCGGCGATGGTGGCGTTCAGGTGGCCCACCAGCGTGGTGACGATGGCCTCGCCCAGGTTGGACGCGGCGTTCTTCAGCTCCTGCCGCACCAGGTGCAGCGTGGGCCGCAGGCTCATGCGCGCGGCCGCCATGCTCGGCGGCAGCGGAATCAGGCCAATGAGGTTGATGCCAAGGCTCACCCAGAGCAGGAAGGCCTCGATGCCATCCTTGGCCTTCTTCTCGACGATGTTGATGATGTCCAGGAACACATCCACCAGCGCCATGATGTTGCCGATGACCGGAATGCTGCCCAGCACCATCGTCAGGCGCTCCAGCGTGACGTAGCCACCGGTGAAGGAGCGCAGCCAGTCGTCCACCGCCTTGCTGGACGCGGCGATGTCTTCCGGCACGATGGTGTTCAGTGGCGCGACCGCCGTCTGGGGTTCGCGCTCCGCCGCCTGCGGCGTCGGCGCTGCTTCCTGTCCTGCCATTTTTTCCTGTGCTCTGGAGGCTGATGTGTTCGGTTGTGGAGGTGCGGCGCGTCAGCCTGTGAAGCCGGGTGTGCGGCCCGCGGTCGCAACGGCGGCTGAAGCCGGCGCGGCATCGAGCTTCGGCAGCTTCATGCCACCTAGGGCCCCGGTGACCGCACCGGTGACCGGCGCACCCATCGGCCCCAGCCGGGCGCCGGCCGCCTGCATCGCCATGCCCGTGGCGGCCTGGCTCGCCTGCCCGAGCAGCGCCTTCGCGCCGCCCTGCTGGAACGACTGCGCGGCCCCCACGGTCTGCTGCGCCAGGCTCGCCGCCTGCGTGACCCTGGCCAACGCGCCCGCCGCACTGCTGCCCACGCCGGCGACGCCGGCCAGCGCAGCCGCGGCGCCGGCGGCACTTCCCACGCTGGCCACACCGCCCACACCACCCACACCGCCGAGCAACCCGAAGGCGCCGGCCAGCAGGCCCGCCGCGCCGCCCGTGCCCGACACCCCGCCGCCCGCGCCGGTCGGCTCCGCGCTACCGGCACTCCTGGCCTTCCAGTCTTCGGGCGTGCCGAAGTAGCTGCCCTCGTCCCACGGATCGCGTGGGTCCTTTCCGAAGGTCACCTTGGCCGTGCCGATGGGCAGGCCCGCCACGCTCGCGAAGCCGTTGCGGTCGAGGGTGCCCGCGTGCGAGCCGCCTTCGGAGTCGACCACCGTGAAGTCGCCCTGCGCCACGCCCTGGCGCTTTTCGCCGGTCGGCTTGACGTACTGGTGGTACAGGTCGAGCTGCCCCTTGGGCAGCGGCGCCGGGTTGGGCAGCGACGGCTTGCCCTCGCTGGCCGGCCCCACCAGGCTGTGCACCGCCGCATGCTCGCGCCAGGTGCCCGAGGTGCCGTGCTCGATGCCGCCGGCGCTCCAGCGGCTGTAGCTGGAACCGCCGTTGATCACCACCTCCTCTTTCGCGCTGATGGTGATCCGGCTGGCCGTGTGCGTGATGTTGAGCTTGGCCAGCACGTTCACGCTGTCCTTTAGCGCCGAGATGTCGATGTCGGCGCCCGCCGCCACCAGCTTCATGCCGGCCTTGTGGGCGAACAGGCGCACCGCGTTCTTCGCGCTCGCCAGAAAGCTCTTGCCCGCGCTCACGCTGGTGTGGCCGCCGCTGGTGAGCGCGTTGTGCTCGTTGCTCACCACATGGGTGGAGCCCTGCGCCGCGGTCTGGATGCCCTCCTTGCTCGCCAGCGTGAGGTGCGGCGCCTGGAACTCGGGAAACTCGCCCTGCGCGCGGTCGCCCGTGCCCTGGCCCTTGATGGCCTCGTTCTGCGCCTTCAGCTCCTGCGTGACCTCGTCCTGGTCGCCGGCCTCGTGGGCCTTGGCTTCCTGCGCCGCCTGGCTCAGCCCCTCGTGCAGGTCGCGGCCCTGCGTGAGCCGCGCCACGGTCTCGCCCATGTCGGTGGTGTGCGCCTGTGCATTGGCACGCGGCTCTGTGGTCAGCAGCAGGCCCCGGGCCGCGCGCACCGCGCCGTGCCCGTCGGTGCGCAACTCGAAGCCCTGGCCGCGCGGCTCCTGGCGCCCCGCGGTGTCCTCGATGCGCCCGATGTGGCCCACGCTCAGCTGGCTGGCCTGGTGGTCGCTGCGCAGCTGCGCCTGGATCTTGCCCTGCGTGTCGTCCAGCACCAGGTGGTTGCTGCGCCCGCCGCCGAGCTCGCGGCTGCGAATGCCCGACAGGTGCTTCTGCCCGGGCAGCTCCCACGCAGGCATGGTGTCCGCGTTGTGCACGCAGCCGGTGACGATGGGGTGGTCAGGGTCACCGTTCAGGAAGTCGACGATCACCTCCATGCCGATGCGCGGCACCGAGGTCATGCCGAAGGTGGCGCCGCCCCACGCGGTGGACACGCGCACCCAGCAGCTGGAGTTCTCGTTCTCCTGCCCGATGCGGTCCCAGTGGAACTGCACCTTGATGCGCCCGTACGCGTCGGTCCAGATCTGCTCGCCCTGCGGGCCCACCACCATCGCGGTCTGCGGCCCGCGCGTGCGCGGCTTGGGCGTGGTGCGCGCGGGGCGCCAGGGGTAGCTGGTGGGTTGCGCGTCGAACGCGAAGCGCTGTACCGAGCCCTCGGTGCCTTGCGCGCCCTCGCTGGCCTGCAGGGTCTCCTGCAGGTGGTAGCTCACGCCCACCAGCAGGTACTGCCGGTTCTGGTCGGCCTTCGGGTGGCCGCTCAGGCGCAGCGTGTAGCCGGGGGCCAGCTCGCGCAGGTTCGCGCGGCCGGTGACGCGGCTGCGCTGGCTCAGCTGCTCCTCGTTGCGGATGCGCGCGTAGGTTTCACCGTCGGCGTGCTGCGTGAAACCGCCGGGCCACTCGTACTGCTCGTAGTTGTCGTGGTCGTGCCCCGGGGGCATCTGCCGCAGGTGCGACAGCTCGGCCTTGGGCTTTTCGAAGTCGTAGTCGTCGTTGTAGTGGTGGCCGGGGCGCACTTCTTCCGCGATCTCCCACGCATAGATGCGCTCGCGCTGGCCCATGCCCGACTTTTCCAGCGGGTGGTAGCGCACCTCTTCGCCGCCGGGCAGCGGGCTGTGCGAGCCGGCCATGTCGTCGGCGAACACCAGCACGTGCTGCGCGGCCTCGTGGCGGAAGTAGTAGTAAATGCCTTCGAGCTCGCACAGGCGAGAGACGAAGTCGAAGTCGCTCTCGTGGTACTGCACGCAGTAGTCCCAGCGGCGGTAGTCGGCGCGCGTGAGCTTCTTCTCGACGGGATGGCCGTAGCTGCCGAGCACCTCGGTGAGGATGTCGGGCACGCTCTTGCCCTGGAAGATGCGAAAGTCGCTGCGCCGGGTGGCCAGCCACAGCCAGGGGCGCAGGCGCAGCCGGTAGAACGAGCTGCGCGCGTCTTCCTCCTGCAGGCCGAAGCGCGTGGCGATGCCGCCCAGGTAGCGCACACCGCCCTCGGTTTCCAGCACCACGGTGGCCGCCTTGCCCAGCAGCGCCTTGGGCTCGAGTCCATTGCTGTTGCCCAGCAGGTCGATGTCGAACGCGTACAGCTGACTGAGCGCTTCGCGGCCCACCAACTGGCGCAGCTGCAACGCCTCGCCCAGCGGGGTCTGGATGCTGACGCGGCGGCTCATTGCAACGCCGCGAACTGCTTATAAGAAAAAACGCCTAATTGGAATTGATCAAATACGAATATCGTTTGCAAATTGAGCTTCACGCTCACCTCCCCTTGCTTGTTTTCACAATTATTTTAAATGTTGATTTACCGTAAATAACAATTCCAATCATTGAGAACCACAAGGCTCAGTAAAAAGTTCTCCTCAATTGAAGGTCAAGCAACAGGTCGCAGGAATGCCGCCTGAGCGGCGAGCGGTTGGCTCTGCACGCAGGCTCATCGGCGCCGGCAATACCGGCAATGCCGGCCAAGACCGGTGCTCAGGCCCGAGCCGCCCGCTCCCTGCGTTCGAGCGTCACCACCCGCCACGCGCACAGGCTGCCCGCCGCCGCAAGCACGGCAGCCGCCGCAAACATCGTGCGGTACCCGAAGACCTGCGCCACGGCTCCGCCGAGCAACACGCCCAGCACGCCGCCGAAGCCGTAGCCGATCACGGTGAACAGCGCCTGCCCCCGCCCGCGCAGGTGGCCGGGAAAGCGGCGCGACACCATCGCGATGCAGGTGGTGTGGTGCGCCGCGAAGCTCAGCGCATGCAGCCACTGCGCGACGACGAGCGCCGCAATCGAGCTGCCCAGCCCCGCGGTCAGCCCGAGCCGCGCCACGGCCGCAATGCCGCACACCAGCATCCAGCGCGGCATCGGCATCAGGCCGATGAGCCGGCCCTGCAGAAAGAACCACACGATCTCGGCCACCACCGACAGCGCCCACAGCAGGCCGATGGTGCTCTTGCCGTAGCCGATGGAATCGAGGTAGAGCGAGAAGAACGCGTACACCGAAAAGTGCGACATCACCTGGAAGAACAGCGCGGCAAAGAACCACCGTACCGCCGGGTTGCGCAGCACCGGGCCGATGGGCGGCTTGACACTGCCGTGCGCGGCCACCGGCTCGCGCACGTCGGGCAGCTTCATCGTCGCGATGAGCACGATGGCCAGCGTGCCCGCAGCCCACGCCGGAAAGTGCTTCATGCCGAAGCGCTCGAACCACTCGCCCGCCACGAACACCGTGAGCAGGAAACCGGCCGAACCGCACAGACGGATGCGTCCGTAGCGCCCCCAGTCGCCGGCCACCAGCTGGGCCATGGCCGCTTCGGTGAGCGACATCATCGAGCTGGTGTGGGTGAACATGACCAGCAGCACCAGCGCGAGCCACCAGGCGCCGCCGTGCCACCACAGGCCGAACGAACTGACGAGCGCCACCGCCGCGCTGAAGCGCAGCAGCTTCACGCGGTGCCCGGTGTGGTCGCTGAGCGCGCCCCAGGCATAGGGTGCGAACACCCGCGTGATCGACTGCACCGAGGCCAGCAGGCTGATGGTGAAGATCGGCAGCCCCAGGTCCTTGAGCCACAGCGGCAGGTAGGGGTTGAAGAAACCGATGTGCGCGAAATAGCTGGCCGACAGACCAGCGAACGCCAGCAGGTGGCCGCGCCCGGCGGCCACGGGTGGCGGGCCTTGCACTACAGGAAAGACGCCTGCGGCGACGCGGCCTCGGTCTTGTCGGCTTGCGCCTGCACGTCGCCGCACTGCGCGCGGTTGCGCAGCACATGCTCCATCACCACCAGTGCGAGCATGGCCTCGGCGATGGGCGTCGCGCGGATGCCCACGCAGGGGTCGTGGCGGCCCTTGGTGATCACTTCGACGGGGTTGTTGTGGATGTCGACCGACTGGCGCGGGCTGATGATCGAGCTGGTCGGCTTGATGGCGATGCTGACCTCGAGGTCCTGCCCCGAGCTGATGCCGCCCAGGATGCCGCCCGCGTTGTTGGTGGCGAAGCCGGTGGGCGTGATCGAGTCGCCGTGCGTGGTGCCGCGCTGGGTGACGCTGTCGAAGCCGGCGCCGATTTCCACCGCCTTCACCGCGTTGATACCCATCATGGCGTAGGCGATTTCGGCGTCGAGCTTGTCGAACAGCGGTTCGCCCAGGCCGATGGGCACGTGGGTCGCCGTGACGCGGATGCGCGCGCCGCACGAATCGCCGGCCTTGCGCAGGCGGTCCATGTAGTCCTCCAGCGCGCTCACGTCGGCGATGGGGGCGAAGAAGGGGTTGTGGGGAACGTGCTCCCAGCTCTCGAAGGGAATCGCGATCTCGCCGATCTGCGTCATGCAGCCGCGAAACACCATGCCGTGTTTTTCGGCCAGCCACTTCTTGGCGACCGCGCCGGCCGCCACCATGGGCGCCGTGAGCCGCGCCGAAGAGCGCCCGCCGCCGCGCGGATCGCGAATGCCGTACTTCTTCCAGTAGGTGAAGTCGGCATGGCCGGGGCGAAACTGCTGGGCGATCTGCCCGTAGTCCTTGCTGCGCTGGTCGGTGTTCTGGATCAGCAGCGCAATGGGGGTGCCGGTGGTCTTGCCCTCGTACACGCCGGAAAGAATCTGCACCGCGTCGGGTTCGTTGCGCTGGGTGACGTGGCGGCTGGTGCCGGGGCGGCGGCGGTCGAGGTCGCCCTGGATGTCGGCCTCGCTCAGTGCCATGCCGGGCGGGCAGCCGTCGATGACGCAGCCGATGGCCGGGCCGTGCGATTCGCCGAAATTGGTGACCGCGAAGAGTGTTCCGAAAGTGTTGCCGCTCATGGCGGGGATTATCCCTACAAAGCGTCGCCCCTCAGTTCGTCGTGCCTTCGGGCGCGCTGTCGAGCCGCTTGGCGAGCGTGCCGAGCTGCAGCTCGATGGAGAACAGCCGCTCGTTCAGCACCGCGGTCTGCAGCCGGATGGCCTCGATGATGGCCCGGGTCTGCGGGTCGGGGGCGTTGTCGCAGAGTTCGGCCAGGTCGTGCAGCTTCTTGCGCAGTTCGTTGCTCATGGAAGGCTCCGGTGAGAGGCAAAGGCGTCGTGGGAAGCCCAGTATGGGGTTTCGCCCGCGCCGCGGCAATGCGCCCGCATGGGGGTTTTCAGGGGGACGGTGCTGCGCCTGCATTCACGCCGCGCAGCCGCACCGCCACCAGCGCACCCACCGACAGCAGCACCGCAGCACAGATGCCGCCCGTCAGGCGCAGGCCGTGCATCAGGGCCTCGCGCCCCGCGTCGAGCAGTTGCGCACCCGCACCGCCCGCGAGCTGGCCGGCCAAGGCCACCGCGCCGCCCAGCGTGCTGCGGGCGGCCTCCAGCTCCACCGGGCCCGCCAGACCGGCGGGCACCGCATCGCCCATCGTTGCGCGGTAGATCGCCGCGCCGATGCTCCCCAGGATCGCGATGCCCAGCGCGCCACCGAACTCGGAGCTGGTTTCCGAGATGGCCGACGCCACGCCCGCGCGCTCCGGCGGTGCGCTGCCGACCACCAGGTCGGTCGCCAGCGTGAACACCGGCGCGAGGCCGAGCGAGGAGACGACCGCGCTCGCCACCATCCAGGCCAGCCCGTCCTGCGCGGGCAGCACCGCCAGCATGCCGAACCCCAGCGCCGCCACCGCCAGCCCGCCGCCCATCACGAAGGCCGGCTGCATGTGCCGCGCCAGCACCGGCACCACCATCGAGCCGACGATGAAGGCGCCCGCGCTCGGCATGCTCCACAGGCCCGCATGCAGCGGCGACAGGCCGAGCACCAGTTGCAGGTACTGGGCGTTGTACAGGAACATGCCGAACATCACGAAGCAGGCCAGCATGTAGGCGCCCAGCGAGACGCTGAAGGCCGGCAGCACGAACAGGCGCAGGTCGATCATCGGGTCGGCCAGCCGCTTCTGGCGACGTACGAACACCCAGCCGAGCACCGCGCCGACAGCGATCGACAACAGGGGCAGCGCATGCACCCCATGCTCCGCGATCTGCTTCACGCCGTAGATCGCCGCCAGCACCGCGCCCAGCGACAGCGCGGCGCTGGCCAGGTCGAGCCGGGCCGCGTCGGGGTTGCGGTACTCGGGCAGCAGCAGCGGCCCGAGCACCAGCAGCAGCACCATCACCGGCACGCCGATCAGGAACACCGAGCCCCACGCAAAGTACTGCAGCAGCACACCGCCCAGCACCGGGCCGATGACGGCGCCGGCCGAGTAGCTGGAGATCCACACGCCGATGGCCACGGTGCGCTGGGCCGGGTCGAGGAACATGTTGCGGATCAGCGAGAGCGTGGACGGCGCCAGCGTGGCGCCCGCCACACCGAGCAGCGCGCGGGTGGCGATGAGCATGTTGGCGCTGGTGGAGAACGCCGCCAGCACCGAGGCCACGCCGAAGGCCGCCGCGCCGATCAGCAGCAGGCGCCGCCGGCCGATGCGGTCGCCCAGCGTGCCCATGGTGACCAGCAGGCCGGCGACGAAGAAGCCGTAGATGTCGACGATCCACAGCAACTGCGAGGCGGTAGGCTTGAGGTCTTCGCTGATCGACGGGATCGCCAGGTTCAGCACCGTGAGGTCCATCGAATACAGCATGCACGGCAGCGCGATGACGCCCAGGCCGGTCCATTCGCGCGCCGTGGCGCGAGCGGTAGAGGAGTCGGGGGCTGCGTTCGGAGGAATGTGCATGTCACGGGCAAGAGAGGACGCGCGGGGTCGTCGAAGCCGTGGATCATGCAGAGTCGGCCGATACCGGTGTCCTGCGAAGGGCTTCCACGACACGAACGCCGGCCGGGGCGAGCGCAGCCCCGGCCGTGACACCCCCGCGAGCGCGTCTTCGGCGTCTCGCCCGTCTTCGGCTACTTGCCCGAGAAGCTCATCGGCACGGTCTTCACCGAACCGTCGGCCTGCGGCACGCTGACCTTGACCTTCAGCTCGCCCTTGAAGTCCGCCGGCGGGTTGCCGCTGAACTTGCCGGTGGCGGGGTCCAGCTTGAGCCACGTCGGCAGCGGCTTGCCGTCGGCGGTGGTGGCCGCGACGGTCTTGCCTGCGGGCAGCTTGTCGGGCATGGGCACGCTGGCCGTGATCTGGCGCGTCGCGGGGATCGCTGTGCCCTGCGTCACGGTCACGCCCTGGCCGCCGCTCAGCGACGTCTTCTGGCTGGTGTTGCTGGACTCGGTCTCGACGCCGACGGAGGCAACGCCGCTGCCCTTTTTCTGCGCGAGCGGATCCTTGGCTGGCGTGGTGCCGGTGCCGGTGCCGGTGCCGGTGCCGGTGCCGGTGCCAGTGCCAGTGCCAGTGCCAGTGCCTGTGCCGCCCGCCTTCTTCTCCGGCTGCAGGCTCGAGCCCGAAGCCGACACGCCCACGTCCACGCCCAGCGAACTCGAGCTGCTCTTCGCCTCGGTCTGCGTCACCTTGCCGCCGGCGCTCACGCCGACCGCGCCGGTGGCTGCCACCTGCGTGCCTTCGAGCGATGTGTTCTTGCCCGACGACAGCGCGATGTTGCCGCCGCTGCTCGTGATGCTCGCGCCCGTCGCGATGTTGCTGTCGGCCTTGCTGTAGCCCACGCCCACCGAGGCTTCGCCGCTGCGCTCGTCCATCGTCTTGCCGCCGGTGGTCTTGCCGGCCGTGGTGGTGCCGCCGACGTTCTCCTTCTTGCCGCCCGACGCCGCCGCCGACACGTCGACGCTCAGCGATTCGCTGCTCGACACGCTGCGCGCCGCGTTGAACGCGAGGTTGCCGCCCGCCGCCACCGACACATCGCTCTTGCTGGCGAGCGTGGTGCCCGTGAAGGTGGCGTCGCCGCCGCTCTTGATCGTGAGCGGGCCGCTGCCGCTCGTGATGCTGCCGGCCACGTCATCGTTGCTGCTGGCGCTCGACTTGGCGTAGTTGACCGCCGCGCTACCGCTGCCGCCCTTGGCGCCGGCCGACACGGCCACGTCCACGCCCACGTCCTGGCTGCTCGAGGTGCTGGTGTTCTTGGCCGCCGCAAAGTCGAGCTTGCCGCCCGTCGTCACGCTGGCGCCGCCACCGGCCGCGATGTTGGTGCCCTCCAGGCGCGTGTCGCCCGTGGTGGTCACGCTGAGGTTGCCGCCCGACGTGATGCCGCCCACCACCGCCGTGCTGCTGCTGCCGCTGGCGGTGCTGCCGGCGTAGTTGACGCCCACGGCCGCGCTCTTGTTCACGAGGTCCACGCTCACGCTGCCGCCCGCGCTGGTGCTGTTGCTGCTGCCGCTGGCCGTGTTCCTCGCGGCCGAGTAGTCCAGCGAACTAGCGCCCAGGGTCACGTCCTTGCCGGCCGCGATGTGGGTGCCTTCCATCGTGGTGGCGCCGGTGGAGGTGCTGCTCACGTTCCCGCCGACCTTGATGTTCGACACCACCGCATTGCTGCTGGCCGACTTTTCGCTGGCGTCGTCGTGCTGGTAGCTGGCGCGAATGCCCGCGCCGGCATCGGTCGACGTGCTGGTGGGCTTGCCGGCGCCGGGGCCCGCATTGGCGCTGGCGCCGGCTTCGGCCGAAGCCTCGGCATAGACGCCCAGCTTGGCCGTGTCGGTCGCCTTGCTCGACGCGCTGTACGTCGTGTCGGCCGCAGCCTTGCTGGTGATCGTGGTGGCCGACTGCGTGAAGTTGCCGCCCGCCTCGATCTGCGTACCCACGTCGGTGATGTTGTTGGTGGCGGTGCGCGTGATGCTGCCGCCGGCCGAGATGCCCGAGGTCTGCGCCGTGGTCGATCCGTCCACCGAGCTGCTGCGCGTGTTCGAGCCATAGATCCCGACTTCGCCCGACGCCTCGGCCTTGGCCGACACGCCGGCCTGCGCGCCCAGGCCCGCCGACGCGCCGCCCTCCACACCGGCTTCGGCCTTGCCGCTGGCATAGAGGCCGGCGGTGGTCACGCTGCTGCTGGTGCTGACTTCGTGCTTGTCGTCGACGGCCTTGAACGTCATGTCCTTGGCCGCGAGCGTCATGTCGCCGCCCGACGCGAGCTTGGAGCCCTCGACGTTCAGCGTGTCGGTCGCCTTGATGGCCAGGTTGCCGCCCGCGCTGATCGACGAACCCTGGTTCTTCGTGTCGAGCGTGCTGGTGGTGGTGTCGCTCTTCTGGACGAGGTCCAGATGGTTCTCGCTCGTGGCCGACACGCCGGCCGAGGCCTGCGCGTTGGCGTTCGGTATGCCCTTGCCCGCCGCCGCGCTGGCACCGGCTTGCGCCTCGGCCTTCGCGGTGTTGTCGGTGCTGGCCATGAGGCCCACGCGCGTCGTGCTCACGCTCGTGGTCGAGGTCGACTTGTCCTCCGCCGCGAGCAGGTTCACGTTCTTCGCGTTCACCGTCGCGTTGCCGCCGGCGTTCACCGACGAGCCTTGCAGCGTCACGTCCTTGCTCGCGTTGACCGTGAGGTCGCCGCCGAAGTTCATGCTGGAGCCGACGTACTTGAGGTCGGTGGTCTGCGTCTTGGTGGTGGTCTCGGAGCTGAACGCCAGCCCCGCCGAGCCCTGGCCGGAAGCCTGCGCGCTGGCTTGCGCCGACGCCGAGGCCGACACGCCGTTGTGGTCGCTCTTCGACGCGGACGCCGCGCCCGCACCGGCACTGGCCGAGCTGCCGCTCGACGCGCCGACCTGCAGGATGCCGCTCTGCTTGACCGTGGTGTTGGTCTCGTCGTAGTTGCGCCCGGCGAGCACGTTGACGTTGGTGGCGCTGACGGTGCCGTTGCCCTTCACGTCGACGCTGGAGCCCTGCACGGTGATGTCGTTCTTCGCGGTGAGCGACGCGTTGCCGCCCACCTGCAGCGTGCTGCCCACGTTGCGCACCGAGTTCGAGTCGGTGGTCACCGCGGTGGTGCCGTACACCGAGTTGTTCTGGCCCATGCCGGCCGAATTGCTCTCGGTGTGCGTGGTCTTGCTGTTCTCGCGCGCAATGATGTCGAGGTTGCCGCCGGCCTTGAGGTCGGCGTTGCCCGCGGCCTTGGTGTCGGTGCCGGCCAGCGTGATGTTGTTGCCCGCATCGATCGACAGGTTGCCGCCGCTCGTGAGGCCCGACTTCACCTGGTTGACCGTGGTCGTGGTGGTGGTGGTCGAGCCGCTGCTGAAGGCGGTGTTGTAGCTGCTGTGCGTGGTGTCGGCGCTCTTGTTCTGGATCGTGTCGAAGGTCACGTTGCCGCCGGCCTTCAGGCTCGCATTGCCGCCGGCCGTCATGTTGGCGCCGGTGTTGGTGATGTTCTTCGCCGCATCCAGCGACAGCGTGCCGGTCGACTCGATCGACGCGGTCTTGCCGATGTCGGTCGCGTAGCGCTGGTCGCCGCCCGAGCCCGTGGCCGTGGTCTGGTTGACGATGCTGCCCTGCGTGGACGTCACCGCCACGTTGCCGCCCTTGATGGTGCCCGAGGTGTTGGTCACGTCGCCCACCGACACCACGTTCAGTGTCTGCGTGCCCGCGATGGTGCCGCCCGTGTTGGTCAGCGAGGCCAGGCTGAGGTTGGCGTTCTGCGCCGTGATGACCGCGCCTTGCGTGAGGCCGGCCTTGGTCTGCGCCGACAGGTACACCACGGGCGCGAGCACCACCTGGCCGTCGATCTCGGTCTGCACCATCCACACGATGTCGTGCGTGAGCTTGGCCTGTTGCTCGGGCGTGAGCGCCTGGCCGTAGACCAGGCCCAGCGCCTTGCTTTCGCCGGCGGCCGAGTCCATCAGGCCCTGCACCTGCGCGGCCGCGTCCTTCACGCCCGCGAGCAGCGAGTTGCCCGTCTGCGCGATGAGCTGCTGCTTGATCAGGTAGGCCTCGTAGCTCGAATCGCCGAGGCGGCGCACGAGCGTGTCGGCGTCGTAGCCCAGGAGCTTGGACAGGTAGTCCGAGCCCACGGTGGACGAGCCGATCTGGTAGCGCGGGTTGCTCTCGACCAGGTACTTGGCGCCCGGCTCGCTCGCGATCACGAACAGGCCGTTGGGGTTGGTCGGCAGCGGGATGTTGATGCCGCCGAAGGACGTGCCCTTCACGCCGTTGGCCGCATTCACCGCGACGAACGAAATGGCGGGCCGGCCGTTGAGCGTGGTGACGGGCGTGACGCTGCCGGTGGCCGCGCCGGTGGTGCCCGCGGCCGCGCCGCTGACCGTGCCCTTGGTGGCGTTGCCGCCGTTGAGCGCCGAGACCGCGGCGGTCTTGGCGCCGCCCTTCTTCATGTCTTGCGTCTGCGCCGTGGTGGAGCCGTTGTTGGTCAGCGCGAAGTTGCTGCCGCTCAGCAGGCGGGCGTAGATGCCGGCGCCGATGTTGCTGTTTTCGGTGACGGCGTTGGTGGTGTTGTCGTTGATGACCTTGCGCTTGTAGTACGTGGCACCGCCGGCCGCGATGTACTTGGTTTCTTCGGTCCAGGTGCGCGTGTAGGAGGTCCGCTGCAGCGCGAGGTCGTCGTTGGTGAAAGTGGCACCGCTGCCGGTGCCCGTCAACGTCACTGTGTCGCCCGAAATCACGCCGCCCAGGTTCTTGCCGATGTTGAAATTCAGGCTGACCGCGCCGGCGCCCGTGATCTGCGGCTTGATGGTCGGCGCACCGCCCACGTAGGACTGGTCCTTGTACCAGGTCTGCTTGTAGTACCAGCTCTCGTACTGGTCGCAGCAGCCATGGCCGTTGTAGCCCTGGCTGTCGTGGCCGGTTTCCACCTGCACGCGGGTCGACTCGGCGCCGTAGGCGCGGGTGTCGCCACCGAGCACCTCGTTGCGCAGCTCGCGTGCGGTGAGCGTGATGGCGCCGTTGCTGTCGATCGTGCTGTTGTTGACCAGCGTGTCGGCACTCAAGGTGACCGACTTGCCCGCGCTGATCGTGCCCTGGTAGGCCGTGAGCGTGGCCGCGTTGGTCAGCGTGCCCGCGCTGGCCGAGGCCGAGAGCGCATTGCCCGCATAGAGCGCGCCCTGGTTCATCAGGTCGCCCGTGGTGGCCGTCACGCTCAGGTCATGCAAGGCGGAGATGCCGCCCGTGAGACCGTTGGTGACCGACGGCGCGCTCACGGTCAGGTCGTTGCCCGAGAACAGCAGGCCGTTGTTGGTCAGCGCGTTGGTCGTGGTGATGCGCGTCTGCGACGGCACGCTCTGGTCGGTCGAGCCCAGCACCGCCGCGTTCGCGCCGCCGATCGTCAGCGTGCCGAGGGTGAGCGTCATGTCGCGGTCCGAAGACAGCGTGGCGCCGTTGGCCAGGCCGATGGTGCCCAGCGTGCCCGTGAGCTGCTGGCCGACCACCGTGCCGGCGGCGCCGATGTTCAGCGTGCTCGCGCCCGAGCCGTTCACCGCCAGCGTGCCGCCGCGGCTTTGCAGCAGGCCGTTGACGGTGGCGGTGTAGGCGTTGCCGCTGCGGCTTTGCAGCGTGAGATTGCCTTCGGCGATGGCGGTGCCCGCGCTGGTCAGGCCGCCCGTGCCCACGCCGAGCGTGAGCGCGCCGCTCGACTGGATCTGGCCGTCGTTCGTCACCGTGTTGGCCGTGACCGTGCCGGCGCCGCCCGATGCGGTGGCCAGCGTCAGCACACCGGCGGCGCGGTTGGTGAGCGTGTTGGCCACCGTGACCGTGCTGTCGCTGCGCGTGCCGCCCTGGACCGTGCCGGCGTTGTCGATGCTTGCCACGTTGAGCACCAGGCCGTCGCCGAGCATCTTGCTGCCGGCGGTGGTGGCCAGCGCAGCGCCGGTGCCCTGCACCGACAGCTGCTTGCCGGCCTGCACCGTCGCGGCCGCGCCGTTGTTGTTCAGGCCCGTCGTCACGTTGGCCGTGAGATTGCCCGCTGAGATGAGCTTGCCGGTGTTGGTGAGCTGGTTGGCGCCGATGGTCGCGTCGCCCGCGCTCTGCAGCGTGCCGCTGTTGGCGAGCGTGCCGGTCACCGAGACGGTGTCGGCGGCCGTGGCCTGCTGCGACAGCAGCCAGGTGCCCTGGTTGTCGAGGCTGCCCACGGCGACGTTGCTGCCGGTGCTGGCCTGCACGCGGCCGGCGGCCGTGTTGGTCATGCCCGCGGCCTTGAGCGCGAAGGCCCGGTCGGCCAGCAAGGTGCCGCTGTTGATCACGGTCTGCGTGGCCGCCGCGTTGCGGTCCGCGATGTCGATGTCGGTCGTCGCATGCACGGTGCCGCTGTTGGTCAGCGTGCCGTTCACGCGCAGCGTGGCGGCGCCCGCGCCGGCTTCGATGGCGCCGGCATTGGTCAGGCCGTTGGCCGCAACGAGGGCCACGGTCTGGCCCTTGAGCGAAGCCGTGGCGGCGTTGCCCAGCGCATTGCCGCTCGTGAGCGTGAGCGCGCTGCCGGCCTGCACGGCGCCGCCTGCGTTGTTGTTCAGGTTGCCGGTCGTGGTTGCGTCGATCTTGCCGGCGGCGAGCACGTTGCCGCTGTTGACCAGGCTCGCGGCCGTCACGCCGAGGTCGCCCGCGCCTTGCAGCGTGCCGCTGTTGGTGGCGACGCCCGACACCGCAACCTGGTCCTTCGCGCCCGCGTTCTGCGAGAGCAGCCACGTGCCCGCGTTGTCCAGCGAACCCAGCGTGGCCGTGCTGCCCGCGGCGGCCTGCATCCAGCCGGTGGACGTGTTGCCCAGCGACGCGGCTTTCAGCGCGAGCGCCTGCTCGGCCAGCAGCTTGCCGCTGTTGACCACGGCCTGTGTCGCGCCGCCCGTGCGGTCGGCGATGTCGATGTTGCCCTTTGCGTGCAGCTGGCCGCTGTTGGTCAGCGAGCCGTCCACGCGCAGCGTGGCATTGCCGCTGTCGGCCGTGGCGATGCCCGCGTTGGCGAGGCCCTTGGCGGCCGTGAGGTTCAGCGCCGCGGCCTTCAGCACGCCGGTGCCGGTGTTGGAGACGGCGCCGCCGCTGGTCAGGCCGAGCGTGCCGCTCGCTTGCGCGATGCCGCTGTTGGCGATGTCGCCGGTCGTCGTCGCCGTGAGGTCGGTGGCTGCGAGGAGGGTGCCGCTGTTGTTCACGCTGCCCGCGCCCACCGCCACGGCGCCCGCGCCTTGCAGCGTGCCGCTGTTGGCGAGCGCGCCCGTCACGCTGAGCTTGTCGCTCGCGCCGGCCGCTTGCGACAGCAGCCATGCGCCGGCGTTGTCGATGCTGGCCGCGTTGACCGTGCTGCCGGTCTGCGCCTGGATGCGCCCGGTGGCCGTGTTGCTCACGGCGGCGGCCTTCAGCGCCAGCGCCTGTTCGGTCAGCAGCGCGCCGCTGTTCGTGAGGCTGGCCGTGGCGCCGCCCTTGCTGTCGGCGATGTCGAGGTTCTGCGCCGCGTGGATCTGGCCGCTGTTGGCGATGGCGCCGCCGGCGCGCACCGTGACCGCACCCTTGTCGGCCGAGATTGCGCCCGCGTTGTCGAGGCCCTTGCCCGCCGTCAGTGCGAGGTTGCCGCCTAGCGATTGCAGCGCGCCGCCCGTGGCCGTGCCGATCGCGCCGCTGGCCGTGAGCGTCATGTTGCCGGCCGACTGCAGCGCGGCCAGGCCGAGCGCGAGGTCGCCGTTGCCGGCGCTGGCGATCAGCGTGCCGCCGCTGCTGTAGAGCTTGGTCGCGCCCGTGGTCACGAGGTTGCCGAAGGTGCCGTTCCACGCGCCGCCCGCGCTCCATTCGGTGGCGCCGAGCGAAGCCGCGTTGCCCACGGCCAGCGTCAGCGCGCCGCCCGCATGGCGCAGGTTGTTGTTCGCAATGCCCGAGGCGCTGGCCGTGTCGAGCAGGCTGCCCGCGCTCACCGCGAGGTCGGTGCCCGCGACGAGCGCGCTGCCCGAGATCGACGTGCCGCCCGCCGACGCGAGTGCCAGCTTGCCGGCCGACGTGAGGCTGGCATCGGTCAGCGCGAGCGCGACGGTGTCGGTGCCTGTGGTGCTCACGTTCACGTCGGTCGTGGCCGAGATGCGGTTCTGCAGCTCGACTTTGCCGGCCGCCGTCAGCGTGAAGTCTCCCGCGCTGGCGGCCGCGTCGCCCAGCATGCGCACGCCCACGCCGGCCTCGGTCGAGGTCAGCCGGATGCGGTTGGCATACATGCCGCCGAGCGCGGCGGTGTCGATCGAGTAGGCCGGTGCGCTGCCGGTGAGCGTGGCGGCGCCGGTCACGGCACGGGTGTCGTAGCTCCACTTGTTGGTGCCGGCGGCAATGCTCACGTCCTGCCCGTTGATGGGCGCTTCGATGCGCACCGAGCGCGTCACCAGGTCGAGCACCTGCTGCGCCGTGGCGTTCAGGCCGGTGCCGGTGATCAGGATGTCGCCCTGCCCCACGCTGAAACCGCCCAGTCCGCCGTTCGAGGCGAGGAACGGGTTGCCGGTGGTGAGCGTCACGCGGTCGGTGTTGATGAAGCCGCAGCCCGAGCAGGTGATGCCGTAGGGGTTGGCGAGCACCACGTCGGCCCTGCCGCCCAGCACCTCGGTGAAGCCGGCCAGCTGGCTGCGGTTGTTGGACACCACTTCGTTCAGGATCACGCGCGCGGCGCTGGTCTGGTTGAAGTTGGCCGTGACCTGGCCCGCAAGCTGGGACTGCCAGGCGATCTGCGCCGCGCTGGTGGTGTTGTTGAGGATCAGGCCAATCGCGTTGACGTTGAAGCTGTTGTACTGGTTGTGCGACAGGCCGGCCGCGTTGGCCTGGTTGATGTTCACCACCGTCACGCCGTTGGGCGCGACGTAGGCGTTGAGGTTGCTGCCCGGCGCGACGACGACGGACGCGACCTGCGCGAGCGCAAAAGGCGGAACCAGCGCCAGCGCGCCGAGGGCCATGACATTGCGTCGGCGCATGGCGGCCTTCCTGCTCTTTCCGTGGCCCCGCGCGGTTTCCGCGACGGCCGTCCAGGTGGCGGACACGGCGTTCCAGACGACTCGGTAGATGTGATTCATGGTGCGGTCGATCTCAGAGGGAAGCCGAAAGGCGGAAACCGTAAAGGGTGCCCTCGCGCGTGAGCGTGCTGGGCACGTGCACGGCGCGCGAGGCGAAGATGTCCAGGCTCAGCGTCTTCCACTGGAAGGCGGCGCCCAGCGTGGCGCCCGACAGCGAACCCGAGGGCACGCCGCGGGCGCGGTTGCTCACGCGGCCCACGTCGAAGCCGGTGTAGACGCGGCCCTGCAGCGGGGCGCCGTCGCCCAGCGCCAGCTGCCAGGGCATCGACAGCTCGTTGCGCAGGAAGAAACCGCTGTCGCCGCTGAGCACGGTGTTGAGAAAACCGCGCACCGAAGAGCCCCCGCCGATCAGCATCTGCTGCGTGCCGTAGAGCGTGTCGTAGGCGTGCTGGCCGCTGAACTGGCTGGAGAACGAGAACGCGCGGCTCGCCAACTCGAAGCGGCGCGAGAAGCCCAGGTCGAGCGTTGCCTTGCGGAACTGCGCATGCGGCAGCTCGGAGTCGAGGTCGCTGGCGTCGCGCAGCGCACCGAAGGCCCGCAGGCCCTTCACGTAGCCCACGCGGGCATTGAGGATGCCGCCTCCCACCTGCGTGAAGGCGCTCGCGCCCACGTCGAGCGTGCTGAGGTCGCGGCTGGCCACCTGCAGGAATTCGCCGCCCAGCCAGTTGCGGCTGGACTGGGTGCCCACGCGCGCCGACAGGGAGACGCGGCTGGCCTGGTCGCGGTACACCACGCGGTCGGCCGTGAAGCTCTTGCTGATGGTGGTGCCTTCGGACGCAAGGAACTGGCCGCTGGGCAGGCGCAGCACGTTGCGGTAGTTGCTTTCGCTCGCGTCCACGCTGAAGGTGTTGTAGCCGAAGGGCAGCACGGCGCGCAGGCCGGTCGAGTCCGACTTGTGGTCCCAGCGCTCGGGCAGCACCGACTGGCGCTTGGTGAGCGAAATCAGCTCGTTCAGGCCGAGCAGGCTGTCGAAGCTGACGGTGGCCGAGGCGTTGTCGGTGCCGGTGGCGCGCGTGCCCGAGTTGTCCAGCGAGGTGTAGAGATGCACGGGGAACCTGGCGGGGTTCTCCACCACCACCACGGTCTGGCCGGGCTGGCTGCCGGGGCGCAGGTCGAGCTTGGCGTTGTTGGCGGCCAGGCTGTTGATCTGGTCGATGCCTTGCTCCAGGTCACGCAGGTTCAGCAGGTCGCCGGGGCTGGCCGGAAAGGCGCCGCGCACCCACTGGGCGCGCTCGCTGCCGCCGGTGACCTCGAAGCGCTCGATCTTGCCCTCGACCACCGTCACTTCGAGCACGCCGCTGCGCAGGTCCTGCGCGGGCAGGTAGGCACGCGTGGTGATGTAGCCGCGGTCGATGTAGCTCTTGGTGAGCGTGGCCAGCACGGCTTCGAGGTCGCTCACGCCCAGGCAGCGGCCGGCGTTGGCGTTCTGCAGGCTGCGTTTCAGGTCGTCCGGCAGGTGCTGGGTGTCGCCGACGAAGCGGATCTCGCGGATGTCGCGGCACTGCACGCCCAGGTCGGGCACCGACACCTGCGGCTTGACCTCCTGCAGGTTGGTGCCGCCGGGCGGCGGCAGCGCGCGCATGGCGCGGTCCTGCTCCTCGCGCAGCCGGTCCTGCTGCTGGCGCTCGATGATCTGGTTCTGCCGGTCCACCGCCGCCGGGTTGACCTGGGCCTGGGCCGACATGCCGAGCAACGCGGTGCCCAGCAGTGCGAGCGGGTGCCTCAGGAAGGAGCGGGTGCCGCGTGCGAAAAGACCGCCGGAAGGCAGCCGCAAGGAGAAAAGGCGCATAGGTCGACTTGGTTGCCAAGCCGGCTGCCGTATTCGGAATGAATCGCTGCAGAGTTAACCGATGCTTGGAAATGCGTCCGGACTGTTACACGCGCAAGCAAATGCTACATCCCTAGAACTGGGTATTTTTGACTTATTCACGGTATCGGCCAGCGGCCGCGTTCGTGTCAGACGAACCTGGGAATGGGCCCGACCTGCGGTGTGGTGTCGTCGCCGAGGTCGAGCGCCACGCGGTCCACGAAGCACCAGCCCCAGCCTTCGGGCGGGTCGTAGCCTTCGATGATCGGGTGCGAGGTCTCATGGAAGTGGGCCCGCGCATGGCGGTTCGGCGAATCGTCGCAGCAGCCCACATGGCCGCAGGTGCGGCACAGCCGCAGATGGACCCAGGGGCTGCCGGTTTTCAGGCACTCCTCGCAGCCCTTGGCGCTGGGCACCACGTGGTGGATGCCGTCGGTGTGGGTGCATTGCTTGGGCTTGCTCATCCGGTGTTCCTCATGAAGTGCAGAAAGGTCGATGGACAAAGGCTACCGCGATGGCGGCTTCGGCGTCGGCAGGAACGCTTTATGCGTGCTGCGCCGCAACACCCACCCCCTGCGAAGGAGCGCCCCATGCTGGACCGTACTGCCACCCAGTTCTCCCATGTGAAACCCGGCGACACGGAGTTCGTGCCGGGTGGTCTGCGAGACTTTTTTCTCTACCGCGACCTGGGCATTGCCGAAGCCACCCACGGCAAGGTCATCGCGCATCTGGTCAAGGCCAACATGGCACCGGAAACGGGCACCGGCTGGCACCGCCACGAGGCGGACTTCCAGATCGTGATCATGGTCAAGGGCTGGGCCCGCTTCATGTACGAGGACAAGGAAACGCTGGTCGAGGCCGGCGACGTGGTGCACCAGCGCCCGGGCATCCGGCACTACCTGTTCGACTACTCGCCGGACATGGAGTACCTGGAGATCGTCTCGCCGGCGGATTTCAAGAGCATCGACGTGGAGCCGGTGTGCGAAATTCCGGCGGCCACGCCGTGGGAGTGATCCGGCAGTTCCCGATGGCGCTCACCGCGCCGGCTTGAAGAAACCTGCCTTTCACCTGACTCCGCAGGTAAAGACGCGAGGCTGTCTCGCCGGCCAGACACCCGTCGGCAAAAACGCCAAATAAGAGTCATTCGCGGCCAGAATTTCCACTTCGCTGGTGCTTTCGTTTGCACCTCACGGCGCGGGCGTCGCAGCCCGCGCACTGATCGGAAATCCGCCCATGACTCGCTCCTCCCGCACACCCGTGGCCCTGGCCTTGCTCGGCCTTTGCGCCTCGCTGCCCGCCGCATACGCCCAGCAGGCGCCCACGCCCACCGCTGCTCCCGCCGCGGCCCCTGCCGCCGGCACCTCCGTGCCCACCACGCTGCGCGAGGTGCAGGTGCAAGGCGCACAGGACAAGACCGGCTTCGGCGCCAACCCCGCCTCCCTCAGCCGCCTGCCGGCCGACCTGCGCGACGCGCCGCAGTCGATCACCGTGATCAACCAGGCGGTGATGCAGTCGCAAGGCGCGACCTCGCTGGCGAGCGCGCTGCGCAACGTGCCGGGCCTGACCATCGGCGGCGCCGAGGGCGGGCAGATCGGCACCAACATCAACCTCAACGGTTTTTCCGCGCGCACCGACATCTACCTGGACGGCGCCCGCGACCGCGCGCAGTACTACCGCGACACCTTCGCACTCGACTCGGTCGAGGTGCTCATGGGCCCCTCGTCGATGCTCTTCGGGCGCGGCTCCACCGGCGGCGTGATCAACCAGGTCACCAAGAAGCCGTCGCTCACGCCCGCGGGCGAAGTGTCGGTGTCGGCCAGCACCACGGGCCTTGTGCGCTCGACCGTCGACATCAACCGCCCGCTGTCCGACACCTCGGCCTTTCGCATCGCGGCCATGGGCCAGCAGGGCGACGCGAGCACGCGCGAGCAGACGAAGCTGAAAGACTTCGGGCTCGACGCCTCGCTGAAGTTCGGCATCAACACGCCCACGCAGGTCACGCTCTCCGCGCTGGTGCAGCACAACCGCGACCAGCCCGACTACGGCGTGCCGCCGCTCAACGGCCATCCGGTGAAGGTCGACCGCGACACGGCCTACGGCTTCAGCGACGACCGCACCATCTCCGACATCCAGGCCTTCAGCGCGGTGGTGCAGCACAAGCTCACGCCCGACACGTCGATCCGCAACCAGACGCAGTACAACGACGTGACCACCGACGCGCGCGAGACCGCGCCGCAGAGCATCGGCACGCTGTCGGCCAAGGGCGTGTTCACGCCGCTTTCCACCGGCACCACGGCCGCGCCCACCGCCGCCTTCTCGTCGTTGCCGCTCAGCAGCCTGTGGGTGCGCCAGCAAAGCCATGACCGCACGATCCACGACAAGTCGCTGTTCAACCTGACCGAGCTGAGCACCAGGTTCCAGACGGGCTCCGTGAAGCACAGCTTGCTCGCGGGCCTGGAACTGGGCCACGACACCTACGACAACCAGGCCTACTACCGCAACGGCACCTGCGCCGGCGTGCCGCTGAACGCCGCGGGCAGCACCAGCGGCTACGCCACCTGCTCGCCGCTGCTCGCGCCCTACCAGGGCAACACCCCGAGCACCGCGCCCACGCTGCCCGGCAACCTGGCCACGGCCAGCGCGACGACCGTCGCCGGCTACGTGAACGACACCATCGAGCTCAGCCCCGAGTGGAAGCTGGTGGCCGGCGTGCGGCAGGACCACTACCGCGCGAACATCGCCAACAGCATCACGACCGCGACCACGCTCGCCGCCGAAAGCCAGACGGTCGACTTCACCAGCGTGCGCGCCGGCGCCATCTGGCAGCCGACGCCCGCGCAGTCGTACTACGTGTCGTACAGCACGTCGTTCAACCCGTCGCTCGAGCAGCTGGTGGCCACCACCGGCAGCACGCAACCGCTGCCGCCGCAGAAGAACAAGGCCTACGAGCTCGGCGGCAAGTGGGACATGAACGACGGCAACCTGTCGTTCACGGCAGCGGCGTTCCAGATCACGCAGACCAACGCACGCTCGCAGAACAGCGACGGCACCTACAGCGCAACCGGCACGGTGCGGGTGAACGGCGCGCGCGCCGGCGTGGCGGGCCGCGTGACCGACAAGCTGCAGCTGTTCGGCGCCTACACGCACCTGGACGCGACCATCGTCGACGGCATTGCGCCCGGCACGCTCGGCAAGACGCCGGCCAACACACCGAAGGACGCGGCCAGCCTGTGGGCCACCTACGCCCTCACGCCCGAGTGGGAGATCGGCGGCGGCACCACCTACAGCGCGAAGCGTTTCGCGAACAACACCGACCTCGTGCAGGTCGGCGGCTATGCGCGGCTGGACGCGATGGTGGCTTACCATCAGCCGAAGTACGACATCCGCCTGAACCTGTTCAACCTGGCCAACCGCCACTACTACGACGCGCTGATTCCTTCGGACGGCGGGCGTGCGGTGCCGGGCTCGGGCCGCGCCGCCACGCTGTCGCTCACCTACCGCCTCTGAGTTGCCCAGGAGCCTTCTCCCATGCTGGTCTGCATCCCCGGTGTTCTGGACCGCGAAGCGCTCGCGGCGGTTCGCGCGCGCCTCGACGCGGCCGGCGATGCCTGGGTCGACGGGCGCGTCACCGCGGGCCACCAGGGCGCGCCGGTCAAGTTCAACCAGCAGATCGACGAAGGCTCGGCGGTGGCGCACGAGTGCCAGGCCATCGTCGCAAGCGCGCTGGAGCGCCACCCGACCTTCATCAGCGCGGCCCTGCCCAACCTGCTGTACCCGCCCATGTTCAACCGCTACGGCGAAGGCATGCACTTCGGCCTGCACGTGGACGGCGGCGTGCGCATCGACCCGCGCACGGGGCGCAAGCTGCGCACCGACCTGTCGGCCACGCTGTTCCTGTCGGACGCCGACAGCTACGACGGCGGCGAGCTGCAGATGGAAGACACGCACGGCATGCAGACCGTCAAGCTCGCGGCCGGCGACATGGTGCTGTACCCCGCCACCAGCCTGCACCAGGTGACGCCCATCACGCGCGGCGTGCGCGTGGCGTGCTTCTTCTGGGTGCAGAGCCTGGTGCGCGACGCCGGCGACCGTGCCTTGCTGTTCGACATGGACCACGCGATCCAGCGGCTGAACCAGAGCGGCGCCGACGAAGCGGCACGCCGCACGCTGGTGGGCACGTACCACAACCTGCTTCGCAAGTGGAGCGACACCTAGATTGGCCGCGGTGCTGGTACAGTGAGCCGCATCGGCGCTGCGGTGCGGCGCCCCCCTGAAACTCCGGAGCAGTGAAGCTCCCAACGGTCCCCTCGCGACCGTTGGGAGCTTTTTTTTTGAAAGATCCATCGTGAGCACATTCACAGCGCAAACCTGGCGGGTCGGTGTCCTGTTCTCCACCACGGGCGTGACCGCGGCGGTGGAACAGACGCAGCAGGCGGCCACCCTGCTGGCGATCGAGGAAATCAACGAGGCCGGCGGCGTGCTCGGACGACGGATCGAACCGGTGATCTACGACCCGGCCTCGCGCCCCAAGCGGTACCGCGAGCTGGCCAAGCAGCTGTGCGACACGGACGGCGTGGCGGTGATCTTCGGGTGCTACATGTCCAGCACGCGCAAGGCGGTGCTGCCGGTGGTCGAGGCGCATCGCGCGCTGCTGTTCTACCCCACGCTGTACGAGGGCTTCGAGTACTCGCCGAACTGCGTCTACACGGGCGCGGCGCCCAACCAGAACTCGGTGCAGCTGGTGCGCTACCTGACGCGCAACTTCGGCAAGCGGCTGTTCCTGATCGGCTCGGACTACGTCTATCCCTACGAATCGAACCGCATCATCGCGGACCTGTTCCGCCAGGCCGGCGGCGAGGTGCTCGACGAGATGTACGTGCCGCTGCGCGTGGCCGACATCGACATGGCGAAGGTCATCCGGCGCATCAAGGCGGCCCGGCCCGACGTGGTCTATTCGACCGTGGTGGGCGACGGCATCGCGCATTTCTACAGCGCCTACCGGGAGGCCGGCTTCGACCAGCGCACCCACCCCATCGCGAGCCAGTCCACACAGGAAGCGGAAATTGCCCAGATGCCCGCCGGCACGGCCGAAGGCAGCATCACCGCGGCGCCCTACTTCTCGACGCTGCAGAGCCCCGCGAACCTGAAGTTCGTGGCGGCGTACCGCAAGCGCTTCGGCCCCGACCTGCCGATCACCGCCTGCGCGGAGTCGGCCTACTTCCAGGTGAAGCTCTACGCGCAGACGCTGGAACGCGCAGGCGACGACCGGCTCGACCTGATGCTGCCGCACCTGCACGAACACGAGTTCGACGCACCGCAGGGCAAGGTCCGCATCGACCCCGAGAACCACCACACCTACCTCTGGCCGCGCGTGGCCAGGGTCGATGCCAGCGGCACCTTCCAGGTGGTGGACGACCCGGGCATTCGCGTCAA
Organism: Variovorax pasteuri; assembly: GCF_051216435.1. NCBI lineage: Bacteria > Pseudomonadati > Pseudomonadota > Betaproteobacteria > Burkholderiales > Comamonadaceae > Variovorax > Variovorax pasteuri. Next base: position 122,200 of record NZ_JBPJZS010000004.1, on the reverse strand, counting down.
GCCCGACCCCTACATGTACGAGAGCCGGTTCGATCCACTTGCGGGCCGCTCGGCCTGACCGGAGAGCGTCATGGCGATATCCCTGCTGCGCGAGCTGCCCGAGCTGAAGGTTGTGGTCGTTCATCCGCCGGACGAAGAAGGGGACGCGCTGGTCAGCCACCTGCGCCGGGTCGGCTGCATGGTCAGCGTGGTCTGGCCGGTGCCGGCCAACCTGGTGTCGAATGCCGACGTGCTGTTCCTGCTGATCGAGGGCGAGGCGCGGCACGCGACCGAAGCGCTGCTCAAGTCTCTGCCCAAGCCGGAGCCGACGGTCATCGCGATCCTGAACTACGAGGACCCGACGACGCTGCAGCTCGTGCTGGAGAGCGGTGCATTCGCCGTCGTGCACAAGCCCATCAAGCCGTTCGGCCTGCTCGCGAACCTGGTGGCGGCACGCAGCATCTGGATGGAGCGCCAGGCGCTGCTGAAGGAAAACCGCAAGCTGCGCCGCAAGATCACGAGCGACCAGGCCATGAGCCGCGCCAAGACGATCCTCATGGCCTCCAAGGGCATCAGCGAGGTCGAGGCCTACCAGGCCATTCGCGCGCAGGCCATGTCCAAGCGGCTGTCCATGGAGCAGATCGCGAGTTCGATCATCAACATGGAAACACTGTTGCAAGCCACAAACTAACCGGCTAGCATCACCGCACTGCGTCGGCGCCATCCGTTCGGCGCAGTGGCTGCACCACCCTTGATCTTCAGGCGCTGGTGCGGTTCTTTCAGGGAACCATGTGTGTTCTCCTGAATGCTGGCAATGAAGCCCACACCGCAGTGCATCGCTGCGGAGTGGGTTTTTTTTTGCCCGCGCCCGACAGTGCCGTCGGCTGGTATCGCTTGACACGGTTCATCAACCATTCGGCAGCCATGCAGTGCTGCCTCACGTCTTAAGGTTCCGCCATGCTGACAACTTCACGTCGCCGCCTCCTCGTCTCTTCGGCCGCATCGGCCGCCGCACTGTCTTCCCCCGCGTGGATGCGATCCGCATTCGCAGCCGACCCGATCAAGGTCGGCGCGCTGTACTCGCAGACGGGCGGCCTCTCCATCGTGGAGAAGATGCTCGCCAACGCCGTGCGCATGGCGGTGGCGGAAATCAACGCGACCGGGGGCGTGATGGGCCGCTCCGTCGAGGTGGTGCTCGAGGACGGGGCCTCCGACCCCAAGACCTTCAACGAGAAAGCCTCCAAGCTGGTGACACGCGACCGCATCGAGACGGTGTTCGGCTGCCACACCTCGGCCAGCCGCAAGGCGGTGCTGCCAGTCTTCGAGCGGCGCAACGCCATGCTGTTCTATCAAACGCACTACGAAGGCTACGAGTGCTCGAAGAACGTCGTCTACAGCGGCGCCGTCGCCAACCAGCAGCTCGGCAACTACATCCCCTGGATCGTGCAGAAGCTGGGCAAGAAGAAGTTCTTCATCGTCGGCTCCAACTATGTCTATCCGCGTGAAATGGCCAAGGTCAGCAAGAAGCTGATCGAGCAGTCCGGCGCGAAGTGGGTGGCCGACGAGTACCTCGAGCTCGGCCACTCCGAGTGGGCGACCATGGTGCGCAAGATCAAGGAGTCGGGCGCCGACGTGGTGCTGTCGAACGTCGTCGGCGATTCGCTGGTGGCCTTCTACCGCGAGTACAAGAACCAGGGCATGTCGCAGGCCACGGTGCCGATCTGCGCCACCGTGACCAGCGAGATCGAGATCGCCGCCATGGGCGCCGAGTACGCGGCGGGCAGCTACACCTCGGTGCCGTACTTCATGTCCATCGACACGCCGGCGAACAAGTCGTTCATCGAGCGCTACCGCAAGTTCGTGAACGACCCCAAGGCCGTCACGTACCACTCGCTGGAGGCGGCCTACTTCCAGGTGTTTCTCTGGAAGCAGGCGGTCGAAGCCGGCAAGGCGACCACGGCCGACGCCATCCGCGCCCACATCGGCGGGCAGAGCTTCGACGCGCCCGGCGGCAAGGTGCGCATCGACCCCGAGAGCCTGCACGCCTGGGTCACGCCGCGCATCGGCCAATGGCAGGCCGACGGCCAGAGCAAGGTGGTGGACGCCAGCGCGCAGCCGATCCGGCCGCTGCCGTACTCGGCCTACGGCGAGACCGACGCCAACCTGATCTGCACGCGCAAGGGCGCCGACACCACCAAGATCTGACGCCTTGCGGCTCACCGCGCCCCTGCGCGCGGGTGAGCCGCGCGCGTCGTCCAAGGAACTTCAGACATGCTGGATGTACTTCTGATCGGCCTGAGCGTGGGCTCGATTCTTCTGCTGGCCGCGCTCGGCCTGGTCATCATCTACGGCGCCATGGGGGTGGTGAACATGGCGCACGGCGAGATGATCATGGTGGGCGCCTATGCCGCCGTCATGACCCACATCTGGCTGGGATGGGGCCTGTACGCGGCCATTCCGATCGCCTTCGTGCTCACGGCGGCGCTGGGCTTTCTGATCGAGCGCTGCGTGGTGCGCCGCCTGTACGGCCGGCTGGGCGACACGCTGCTCGCGACCTGGGGCGTCGCCATCCTGGTGCAGCAGTTCGTGCGGTTGGAGGGCGGGCTGGCGTTCTTCGGCATCCACATCGAAGGGCTCGGGCCGGGGCTGCAGAACATGCCCGTTCCCCCGGAGCTGCAAGGCGCGTTCCAGATCGCCGGCACGTCGATCAACGCGTACCGCGCGTTCATCGTCGCCAGCACCGTGGTGCTGACGCTGGCCACCTGGCTGCTGCTCTACCGCACCCGCATCGGCATGCAGGTGCGCGCCATCATTCGCAACCCGCGCATGGCTGCGGCCTGCGGCATCGACGTGGAACGCGTCAACGCCTGGACCTTCGCCTTCGGCGCCGGCCTGGCGGGCATCACGGGCGTGCTGGTCGCCGGCTTCAAGACCGTGTCGCCCGACATGGGAACGGCGCTGGTGGTCGACAGCTTCCTGGTGGTGGTGGCCGGCGGTGTCGGCAGCCTGCTCGGCGCGGTGGTGGTCGCGCTCGGGCTGGGCGAAGTCAACGGCGTGGTCGCCGCCATCACCAACGACATCGTGGCGCGCGCGGCGGTGTTCGGCCTGGTGATCGGGCTGATCGTCATCCGCCCCCAGGGCTTGTTCTCGTTCAAGGGACGGTAAGACATGGTGGCCCAACTGGACCGGCGCGCGACCTTCGCGGCCTATGCGATCTTTCTCGTGCTGGTGGCCGCCGCGCCGCTGGTGCTCGACGGCTTCTGGCTCAACCGGCTCGCGAAGTACCTGGTGTACGGCATGCTCGGCATCGCCATCGCCATGTGCTGGGGCTATGCCGGCATTCTCAACCTGGGGCAGGGCCTGTTCTTCGGGCTCGGGGCCTACATGCTGGCCATGTCGCTGAAGATGGCGAGCCCGGCCAGCCTGCAGCACGGCGGCAAGGGGCCGGTGCCCGACTTCATGCTGTCGAACGCCGAGCCGGGCGCGCTCGTCGACCTGTGCTGCATCAACCAGGGCTCGTTCCTGTGGCTGCCGTTCCGCTACCAGTGGTTCGGCATCCTGATGGGCGTGGTGCTGCCGGTGGCGGTGGCGTTCGTGCTGGGGGCGGTGGTGTTCCGCAAGCGCATCGCGGGCGTGTTCGTCTCGATCATCACGCTGGCGCTGGTGCTGCTGGTGCGGCTGCTGCTGGTGGACGCGCAGCCGCTGACCAACGGCTTCAACGGCCTGTCGGACCTGGCCTGGCTGCGCATCGCGGCGCACGAGTTCGACCCCTACAACACGTCGACCTACTACCTCGTCGCCGGGCTGCTGGCGGTGGTGCTGGTCGGGGCGCGGCTGCTGCTGGCCACGCGCGCCGGGCTCATCCTGCGGGCGACCTCGGGCGATCCGCAGCGGGCGCGCTACCTCGGCTTCGACGTGGCGCACTACCAGACCTTCTTCTTCGCGCTGTCGGCGGGCATTGCCGCGCTGGCCGGCATGCTCTACGTGGTGGTGGCGGAGTTCGCCTCCCCCACCTTCATGGACCTGGCCTTCTCCATCAGCATGGTGGTGTGGGCCGCCGTGGGCGGGCGCGCGTCGCTGCTGGGCGCGTGCGTGGGCGCCATCCTGATCAACATGCTCGAGGCGACCGCCAGCGAGACGCAGTCGCTGGTCGAGGCCTGGCGCGTGATCGTGGGGCTGACCTTCGTGCTGGTGGTTCTCTACCTGCCCAAGGGCATCGGCGGCTGGGCGCACGACATGCTGGAGCGCTGGAGCAGCCGCTCGGCGCAACGCAAGCTGGAGCGCGCGCAATGACCGCGACCGCTCTTCAACTCACATCGCTGGGCGTGAGCTTCGGCGGCTTCAAGGCGGTGGACGGCGTGTCGCTGCAGGTGGCCGAGGGCGAACTGCGCGTGCTGCTGGGCGCCAACGGCGCGGGCAAGACCACGCTGATGGACCTGGTGTCGGGCAAGACGCGCAGCTCCGAAGGGCGCATCGAGCTGTACGGCACCGACGTGACCCACTGGCCCGAGTACCGCGTGGCGCGCGCGGGCATCGGGCGCAAGTTCCAGATTCCGAGCGTGTTCAGGGAACTGAGCGTGCGGCAGAACCTGTGCGTGGCGGCCACGCGCGAGCCGTCGATTCTTCGCAACCTGCGCTGGGGCTTCGCGCGGCAGGACGAGGCCCGGGTCGACGAGATCCTGGCGCTCATCGGGCTGGAGGGCGTGCAGCAACGCCAGGCCGCCGACCTGAGCCACGGCCACACGCAATGGCTGGAGCTGGGCCTGCTGATCGCCCAGCGCCCCAAGGTGATATTGCTCGACGAGCCCACCGCCGGCATGACGCAGGCGGAAACCCGCAAGACGGCGCAGATCCTGAAGGCGCTGCGCGGCAGCCACACCATCCTGGTGGTGGAACACGACATGGCCTTCGTGCGCGACATCGCCGAGCGCATCACGGTGCTGCACCTGGGCCGCGTGCTGGCCGAGGGCAATGTCGCGGAGATCGAGCGCGACCCCCATGTGCGGCAGGCTTACCTCGGCTCTCACGGGATCGCTTCGTCATGCTGAAACTATCGAACGTCAACGGCTTCTACGGCCGCAGCCACGCCCTGCAGGACGTGAGCCTGGCCATACCGGCCGGCAAGATCACCGCCGTCCTCGGGCGCAACGGCATGGGCAAGACCACGCTGCTGCGCACGCTGATGGGCAGCATGGTGCGCTCGACCGGCGCCATCGAGCTGGAGGGCGTGCGCATCGACGGGCTGCCGACCCACATGCGCGCGCGCAGCGGCATCGCCTACGTGCCGCAGGGCCGCGAGATCATCGCGGACTTCAGCGTGCGGCAGAACATCCTGATGGGGGCCTTCGCCGGCCGCGGGCCGCAGACCATTCCACCGCTCGCGCTGGAGCTGTTCCCGTACCTCGCGGCCAACCTGCACCGGGCCGGGGGCGTGCTGTCGGGCGGCCAGCAGCAACAGCTGGCGCTGGCGCGCGCGCTGGCGGCGCACCCCAAGGTGATGCTGCTCGACGAGCCGAACGAAGGCATCCAGCCTTCGGTGGTCGAAGAGATCGAGGCGGCCATCACGCGGCTGAACCGCGAGTTCGGCATGACCATGGTGCTGGTGGAGCAGAACATCGGCTTCGCCCGCCGCGTGGCGAGCCACTTCGCGATGTTCGAGAAGGGGTCGATCGTGCAGAGCGGCCCCATCGAACAGCTGACCGACGAGGTCGTCGACCGGCACATGACTTTCTGAGCGCGCGGCCCTTCGCGGGCATGCGCATCGACCCATCCATTTCACCAGGAGTTCAAGAATGAGCAATCTCGAATCGGCGCCCGACCTGAGCACGTTGACCGTGGCCCAGGTCCAGGAAGGCTTCAGGACAGGCGCGTTCACCGCGCAAAGCCTCGCCGAAGCCTGCATGACGCAGATCGACGCGTTCAACGCGCACTACAACGCCATCATCTTCATCAACGACGAGGCCATCGAGGACGCGCGTGCCATCGACCGCCGCCGCCTGGCCGGCGAAGCGCTGGGGCCGTTGGCGGGCGTGCCGGTCGTGGTGAAGGACCCGATGGACATGGTCGGGTTCCCGACCACGGCAGGATGGTCGCTGCTCTACAGCAAGACGGGCGGTGTCGACCTGATGCCCGCGACCGACTCCCCCGTGGTGGCGCGCATGCGGGCCGCGGGCGCGGTCATCCTGGGCAAGACCAACGTGCCGGTGCTGAGCCACACGGGCACGCATGCCGACGACAGCTGGGCAGGTCCGACACTGAATGTGGCGATGCCCGGCCGCGTGCCCGGCGGCAGCAGCGCCGGCACCGCCGCCGCGGTGAGCGCCGGCATGGCGGTGCTGGGGTTGGCCGAGGAGACCGGCGGCTCCATCCAGAACCCCGCCTCGGCGCAGGACCTGGTCGGCATCAAGCCCACCATCGGGCTGGTGCCCAATGCGGGCGTGATGCCCTTGTCCGGCAACCGCGACGTGGTGGGCCCCATCGCACGGTGCGTTCGCGACGCCGCGCTGTGCCTGGACGTGCTGGCGGGCTACACCGCCGAAGACCCGAAGACGCTCGCGGGCGTGGGCAAGAAGCCGGCGCTGGGCTACACGTCGAAGCTCGGGAGCCAGTCGCTGCAGGGCGTGCGGCTCGGTCTCTACGGCCCGGGCTGGCGTACCCAGCCGCTGTCGGGAGAAACGCAGCGCCTGTATGCGCGCGCCGCGGACGAACTCAGGGCGCGCGGTGCGGTGCTGGTGGACGACCCCTTCGCCGGCACCGGCTTCGCGGCGCTCCGGCAGACCACGCCGCCGCTTGCGAACTTCGATGCGCGCGGCATGGAGTCGGTGCCCTACGACCTGCACAGGTACCTGGAGCGCCTGGGCCCGAACGCCGCGCTCAAGACCTTCGGCGAATTCGCCGCGGCCACGGCGAGCGAGTCGGCCTTCGGTGCGCAGGGCGTGCTGGGCTTCATGCACAACCTGCCGGAGTTCGTGGCGTCCCTCGCGTCGCCGACGACGCCCCCGGTGCTGTCGGCCTTCATCGCGTTGAAGGAGGCCTACCTTCGCATCGTCGAGGAGGTGTTCGCGCGCGAGCAGCTCGATGGCCTGGTGTTTCCGCAGATGCGCGAGGAGCTTCCGCCGGCGGGCACGGGGCAGACGATCCAGGAAACGACTGTGGGCGAAATCAACATTGCAGGCCTGCCTGCGGTCACCATGCCTGCCGGCTACTACGCGTCCGGCGCGCCCTTCGGCCTGCTGTTCGTGGGCCGCCTCTGGAGCGAGGCCGACCTGCTGGCCTACGCCTACGACTACGAGACCGCCACGCAGCACCGCAGGCCTCCAGCGCTCGCCAGAAGCTGAGCGCGCGGGTCGAACGCAGGGGCCCGCACGCGGGCTATTTACACTCTTCTCGCTCGCCAGATTCATAACAACCGAGGAGAGAGAACTTGCGTATTCAAACCACCCGCCTGACGGCCGGCCTGCTGCTCGCGTGCGCCGCTTTCGTGGCGCACACCGCTCACGCCGCATCCCCGACCAGCACCTCCACTGGTGCTTCCACTGGTGCTTCCACCACCGCCGCACCGGCCTCGACCGCCCTGTCGCCGCAAGCCGAGCAGGAGGCCGCATTCAAGGCCGCCAAGGCCGTGCAGAAAACCGGCCCCGCCGACATCGCGCTGCGCGACCAGGCCCACCTGAAACTGCCCGAAGGCTACGTGTGGGTGCCCACGCCCGCTGCCGCGCAGCTGATGCGCGCCATGGGCAACCGCACCGACGACACCTTCCTGGGTGCCATCTTCCCCGCCGACGACGCCGACTGGATGGCGGTGGTGAAGTTCGTGAAGGAGGGCTACATCAAGGACGACGACGCGAAGGAGTGGAACGCCGACGACCTGCTCAAGAGCCTGAAGGAAGGCACCGAGGCCGCGAACGAAGAGCGCGCCAAGCGCGGCATTCCCGCCATCGAGGTGACCGGCTGGGCGCAGAAGCCCGAGTACGAGGCCGGCACGCACCGACTCGTGTGGTCGGCACTGTCCAAGCGAAAGGGCGGCGCCGACGACAACCAGGGCGTGAACTACAACACCTACGCGCTGGGCCGCGACGGCTACCTGAGCCTGAACCTCATCACCAACGCCAAGGACATCGACAAGTACAAGCCCGACGCGGCCAGGCTGCTCACCGCGCTGCAGTACGACGACGGCAAGAAGTACGCCGACTTCAACGCGTCCACCGACAAGGTCGCCGCCTACGGCCTGGCCGCCTTGGTGGCGGGCGTGGCGGTGAAGAAGCTGGGCCTGTTCGCGATCATCCTGGCGTTCGCGGCCAAGTTCGCCAAGCTGGCGATCGTGGCGGTGGGCGCCGCGCTGTGGGGCGTTGCGAAGATCTTCAAGAAGAAGCAACCCGAGGTGGTGGCCGCGCCCGCTGCGACGGTGGCGCCGCCGCCGAACGACACCGCCACCTTCAACGAGCCGCCCAAGCCCCCGGCGACCTGAGGCACGCGCCATGGTGAAGCTGCTGCTGTTGCTGCTGAGCGCGGGCAAGCTCGGCAAGCTGGCGCTCTCGGGCGGCACGATGCTGGTGTCGGTGCTGGCCTATGCCTTCGTGTTCGGCTGGCGCTATGCGGTGGGCTTCGTGGCGCTGATCTTCGTCCACGAGATGGGCCACTTCCTTGCGGCGCGGCAACGCGGCCTCGACGTGGGGCTGCCCACCTTCATTCCCTTCGTGGGCGCGTGGATCGACCTGAAGCAGCAGCCGCACGACGTGGAGACCGAGGCGTGGGTCGGCCTGGGCGGCCCGCTGCTCGGCAGCCTCGCCGCACTGGCCTGCTACTTCGCGGCGCGCGAGACCGACAGCCGGCTGCTGCTGGCGCTCGCGTACGCGGGCTTCTTCATCAACCTGTTCAACCTGATTCCGCTGTCGCCCTTCGACGGCGGCCGCATCACCGCGGTGCTCACGCCGCGCGTGTGGCTGGTGGGTGTGCCGGTGCTGGTGGCGCTGTTCTTCTGGCGCCCGAGCCCGATGCTCGTTCTGGTGGCCGTGCTGGCCGCGCCGCAGGTCATGCACGCGTGGAAGTACGACCCGAAGGACCCGGCCAACCAGCAGTACTACGCGGTGTCGGGCGAGACGCGGTTGACGTACGGCGTGTACTACATCGGGCTGCTCGCGTTCCTGGCCGTGATGGCGCACGACACGCACGAGATGCTGGGCAGCGCTCGCGTGCTGGGCGGTTGAGCGGTTGAGCGGTTGAGCGGTTGAGCGGTTGAGCGGTTGAGCGTTTGCGTGCGATGGGTGCGCCACGCGGACGATCCTGCGGCTGGCGCGGACGATCACGCCCGCTCCGGCGCGCTCCATCTCACGCTGAAGCTCAGTTGCCCTTCGGCGCCGCCACGCCGTCCAGCGCGGCCATCGCATCGGCCAGCAGCTGCAGCGTGCTTGCCGCCAGGTTCTCGCGCAAGTGGCCGACCGACGAGGTGCCCGGAATCAGCAGGATGTTCGGCGAGCGGCGCAGCAGCCAGGCCAGCGCCACCTGCATCGGCGTCGCGCCCAGGCTTTCGGCGATGCCGGAGAGCGCGGACGACTGCAGCGGGGTGAACCCACCCAAGGGAAAGAACGGCACATAGGGAATGCCGTCGCGCGCCAGTTGGTCGATGAGCGCATCGTCATGGCGATGCACCAGGTTGTAGTGGTTCTGCACGCAGGCAACGCTGCAGATGGCGCGCCCTTGCGCGACCTGCGCGGCGGTCACGTTGCTCAGGCCGACGTGCCGCACCAGGCCCTGGCGCTGCAGTTCGGCCAGCGCCGTGAGCGGCGCCTCGATCGAACCTTCGGCCGGACCATGGGTGTCGAACATGATGCGCAGGTTCACGACCTCCAGCACGTCAAGGCCCAGGTTGCGCAGGTTGTCGTGCACCGCCTGCGCCAGTTCCTGCGCAGAGAACGCGGGCAGCCAGCCGCCCTTGTCGTCGCGCCGTGCGCCGATCTTGGTCACGATGACCAGGTCTTTGGAATACGGGGCGAGCGCCTCGCGAATGAGCTGGTTGGTCACGTGCGGGCCGTAGAAGTCGCTGGTGTCGATGTGGTCGACGCCGCTTTCCACCGCTTCGCGCAGCACGGCCAGCGCCGCGGCGCGGTCCTTGGGCGGGCCGAACACGCCGGGGCCGGCGAGTTGCATGGCGCCGTAGCCGAGGCGACGGACGGTGCGATCGCCAAGGGCGAACGAGGTGTGGTTTTGCGTGCTGGACATGGTGTTTCTTTCATGAAGCTTGACGGGACGAGGCCAGTCTAGGCAGCGCACCGCTGCTTGATAAGTCGTCACAATCGGCACAGGCTGTACGGAATTCCACACAATGAAAGTCGACCTCGGTGATCTGAACGCCTTCGTGGCGGTGGCGGGAGCCAAGGGCTTTCGCGACGGGGCACGCCTGAGCGGCGTGAGCGCTTCGAGCCTGAGCGAGGCGGTGCGCCGGCTGGAAACGCAGCTCGGCGTGCGGCTGTTTCACCGCACCACGCGCAGCGTGCTGCCCACGGAGGCCGGGCAGCGGCTGCTGGAGCGCCTGCGGCCCGCGCTGACCGAAGTCGAGGCCGCGCTGGACGTGGTGAACGGCTTTCGCGACCGGCCGGCCGGCACGCTCAAGCTGAACGTGCCGGTCAGCGCGGCGCGGCTCGTGCTGCCCTCGATCGTGCCGCCCTTCCTGGCCGCCTACCCCGACATCGCGCTCGAGGTGATTGCCGAGGACGGCTTCGTCGACGTGCTGGCGGTCGGCTGCGACGCCGGCATCCGCTACGACGAGCGGCTGGAGCAGGACATGATCGCCGTGCCCATCGGTCCGCGCACCCAGCGCTTCGCGGTGGCGGCCTCGCCCGCCTACCTGGCGCGCCGCGGCCGCCCGGAGCACCCGCGCGACCTGCTCGGCCACGAATGCCTGCGCGGGCGCTTCGCCAGCGGATCGATGCCGCCATGGGAGTTCGAGCGCGACGGCGAAGTGCTTCGCGTGGACGTGACGGGACAGCTGATCGTGCGGCTCGGCGCCGCGACCGACCTGGCGGTGGATGCGGCGGTGGCCGGGGCCGGCGTGATCTATCTGTTCGAGGACTGGTTGCGCCCCTGCATGGACAGCGGCGCGCTCGAGCCGATCCTCGAGCCGTGGTGGCCGCGCTTTTCCGGCCCGTTCCTGTACTACCCGGGCCGGCGTTTGCTGCCGGCACCGCTGCGCGCCTTCGTCGATTTCATCCAGGAGCCGCGCTGAGCACCCTCTCAGCCGTCCTCGCCCGCCCCCAGACCAGGCCCCTGGTGAAACACCAGGTCTTCCACCACCACCCCGCCGACCAGGTGCTGGGCCACGATGCGGTCCATGTTTTCGGGCGTGACGTTGTAGTACCAGGTGCCGTCGGGCTGCACGCACATCACCGGCCCGCCCTTGCAGGCCGCGAAGCAGCCCACGCGGCTGCGCTTGACGCGCAGTTCCCCCTCGTTGAGCCCCGCCGCCTTGAACTTGTCGCCCAGGCTGTCGAACAGATCCTGCGAGGCGCCGTCGGGGCTGCAGCGCGGGCCGGTGCAGACCAGCAGGTGGCGCTTGTAGACGCCGATCTTCGGCTTGACGACTTCGGTCATTCCTGTGTTTCCTCTGCCGGTTCCAGCGGTGCGGCCACGGCCGGCTGCTCCTCGACCGGTGCGGCAAGCACGGCCTCGATGTAGTCGACCGGCAGGCGGTGCTGCGCCGCCAGCGCGGCAATGCTCATGCCGTCGGCGTGGTCGGCGCGCAGGTTGGTCATCCAGCCCAGCAGCCCGGTGGACAGCGAACGGCCGGGCTTCTCGCCGCTGCGCGTGCTGCCGCCGTTGTCCAGGTCGTACTTGTTGGCATAGCCGCGCGGGGTGACCATCAGGCCGTGCTGCAGAAAGGTGTGGCTGTTGCCGATGAGCACGGTCGTCAGCATGCCGATGTCGCACTCGCTCATGTGGGCCAGCGTGGTGAACTCGATGCGCTCGCGCCGGCGGTAGGCCGACTTGACCACCGCCACCGGGGTGTCCGCCCGCCGATGCCGCAGGAACAGTTGCTGCGCCTGCACGATCTGCTGGGTGCGCCGCCCGCTCTTGGGGTTGTAGAGGGCCACCACGAAGTCGGCCGCCGCCACCGCGTCGAGCCGCCGGGCAATCACCGGCCAGGGCGTGAGCAGATCGCTCAGCGAGATCGAGCAGAAGTCGTGCGTGAGCGGCGCGCCCACCAGCGCCGCGCAGGCGTTGATGGCCGACGCGCCGGGCACCACCTCCACGGCGATGTCGGAGTCCGGCGTCCAGCCGGCCTGGAACAGCACCTCGTAGGTCGGGCCGGCCATGCCGTACACGCCGGCATCGCCGCTGGAGATCAGCGCGACCTTCTTGCCCTCGCGGGCGCGCTCGAGCGCGTTGACCGCGCGGTCGAGTTCTTCGGTCATGCCCTTGCGGATCACTTCCTTGCCCTCGAGCAGGTCCGCCACCAGCTTGATGTAGGTGCTGTAGCCGACCACCACGTCGGCCTCGGCGATGGCGGCCAGCGCGCGCTGGGTCATGTGGTCGTGGCTGCCGGGGCCGATGCCGACCAGCGAGATCTTGCCGCTCATGGGGTCGGCACGCGGCGCGTGGGGTGTGCGGAGGCGTTCATTGCGGGTTCCGTTCGGGGGTTGACGTGGGTTCAGGACATGCGCGCGATCGAGATCGTCGCGTGGCGCCCGTCGGCGCCGCGGTGTTTGTGCTTCGGCACGACCAGCGCCGCCATCGGCAGGCCGCCGCCGGCCAGCAGCGCGGCCGCCTCGCTGACCGAGGGCGTGCCGGTGTGCCTGCGCACCGTTTCCGACGGATGCGGCACGGGCACCTGCGCCAGTTGCGCGGCGGGATAGAAATGCATCGCCCAGCCCTGGGCAGCGGCCAGCGCCAGCAGGCCCGGCTCGTCGGCCTTCAGGTCGATGCTGGCCGCCGCGGCCACCTGTGCCGGCTGCGCGCCGATGCCGGCCAGCGCCTCGTCGAGCGCCTGCTGCAGCGTGGCCTGCGGCGTGCCGCGGTCGCATCCCAGGCCGATGGCATAGCGCACCGGGCTCATTGCGGCGGCCGGTACACCACGAGGCGCTCCACCAGCGCGCTCCAGCGCTCGGCGCTCACCTCGGCCTGCGTGATCCACAGCACGGCCTTGAAGCGCTCGAGGTCGACCTCGTCGAAACGCGCAAACCGGTGGATGTTGGCCGGCAGGGGCGTCGGGCGGGTCCACCAGTCGGGGCTGCCGGCCTCCTGCACCACCGCAATCGGCTCGCCGTTCACCACATGGGCCGAAACCCGCGTGATGTTGATCTTGGGCGCCTCCACCTTCCAGCCGAGCTCGCGCCCGAGGATGTCCACGGGAATGGTCTTGCCCACGTCCGACGCGGTGGTCAGCACGGCGGTCGCGCCCAGCAGCGCGGCGACCTGCTCGGCCATGGCGTTGGCGCCGCCCACGTGGCCCGACAGCACCGGAATCACGAACTGCGCGGCGTCGTCCACCACCAGCACGCCCGGGTCCTCGTCCTTGCTCTTGAGATGCGGCGCAATCAGGCGCACCACGGCGCCGAGCGAAACGAAGAACACGACCTGGTCGAAGTCGGCGAACAGCGCGGCAATTTCGTCGCGAAACGCGCCCGCATAGGCGCGCACGGGGTTGGGCAGCCCGGCCATGAGCGGTGCGAACTTGTCAGCCACGCACACGCTGGCCTCGGGCAGCAGGCGCGCCAGGCCTGCGGTCTGCTGCGCGCCATGTTTGGTGATGGCCACGAGCACCACGCGGGGTGCGGCTTCATTCGTCATTCGGGGATTCCTCTTCGATTTCAGCGCTGGTTTTCTTGCGGCAGCCGCGCACCAGCTCGCCGCGTTCGCGGCCGGGGTTCTTCACCAGCAGCAGCGACAGGTAGTTGACCTTGGTGCCCTTCAGGCTGGCCACGTCGTGCACGATGCGCTCCACCGGCGAGCCGGCCTTCTCGATGAAGCGGCTGTGTTCGAGCAGGCCGCGCCGCGCCAGCAGGTCGATCAGGTCGTCGAGCAGCGGCTTGACCTTCATGAGCACCAGCGTGTCGAAGTCGTCGAGCATCTTCTCGACCGCGGCAATGCCGTAGGCCGCGGGCACGATGGCCACGGTGTCGTCCTGCTCGGACAGCGGCAGCTGCAGCCGTGCGCAGGCCGCGTTGAAAGAGGTGACGCCGGGCACCACCTCGATGCGCGCGGCCGGGTCGAGCGCGCGCAGCACGCGCGCCAGGTAGCAGAAGCTCGCGTAGGTGGAGGCGTCGCCCTCGACCAGGAACAGCACGTCCTGACCGGTCGCGAGCATCGCCTGCACGGTCTCGGCGGCCTTGAGCCAGTGGCGCGCGAGCTTCTCTGCGTCGTGCGTCATCGGGAACAGCAGGGCCTGGTGCTGCGCGGGCGTCGACAGGCCGGCGCGCAGCGCGATGTCCAGCGCGTAGCTTTCCTTGCGCAGGCTGCGCACGGGGTAGGTCCAGATGGCGTCGGGGCGCATCAGCAGCGACCACGCGCGGCGCGTGATCAGGTCGGGGTCGCCGGGGCCGAGCGACACGCCGTGGAGCATGCCGGGCGCCGTCATGCCGCAGCGCCCGTCTCGGGGATGGCCACGGCTGCCTGCGCGCAGACCAGCCACACCGGGTTCTCCGCCGCCAGCCGGTGCATGTGCAGGATCGGCTTGCTGCGCGAGGCCTGCAGCTGCAGCACGTCCCAGCGCGCGCCTTGCGCCTTCAGTGCCTCGACCGCGCCCGCGAGGTTCTCGATGGTCACGAAGTTCATCACCAGCCAGCCGCCCGGGCGCAGGCGCCGCAGCACCAGCGCAATGAGCTCGGCCAGCTCGCCGCCGGAGCCGCCGATGAACACCGCGTCCGGGTCGGCCCACGCCGCCAGGCCCTCGGGCGCCTTGCCGTGCACCAGGCTGTGGTTGCTGATGCCCATGGCCTGCCGGTTGCGCGCGACGATGGCGCTGTCGTCCGCGTTCTTCTCGATGGCGTACACGTGGCCGCGCCAGCACAGCCGTGCGGCCTCGAGCCCGACCGAGCCGGAGCCCGCGCCGATGTCCCACACCACGCTGTCGGTGCGCAACTGCATGCGCGCGAGCGAGACGGCGCGCACCTCGTTCTTGGTGATCAGCCCCTTCTCGGGATGGCGCTGCTCGAAGCTGGCGTCCGGCAGGCCGAACAGCACCTGCGGCGCGCGCAGCCGGGTGCGCCAGAGCAGCACCACGTTGGGGTCGGCAAAGCGCATCTGCGCCGCGGCCGTGATGCGCATGCCGCTGACCACGCGCTCCTCGGGCTGGCACAGGCGCTCGGCGACGGCCATCTCGAAGTCGTCGGCCAGGCCTTCGGCCACGAGCATGCGCGCGATGCGGTCGGGCGTGTTGTCGGGGCTGGTGAGCACGGCCAGGCGGTCGTGCTGGCGAATGTCGCGCAGCAGCGCATACAGGCCGTGCGCGGGCGGCGAGCCCGGCAGCCAGTCGCCCGCGTCCTTCGCGTGCACGGAGGCGAACTTCATCTCCTGCCATGGCAGGCCGAGGCGCGCACAGGCCAGCTGCAGCGTCGACACGTTGGGCAGCACCTCGATCGCCTCCAGGCACAGGCGCGCCGCCAGGAAGGCCGCAATGCCGTGGCACAGCGGATCGCCGGTGGCCAGCACCACCACGCGCCGGCCCTCGGCCTGCGCGGCGCGAATCCATTCGGGCACCTGCGACAGGCCGCCGGCCAGGTCGCGCTGCACCGCGTCGGGTGCGATGTGCGCGGCGAACAGGGCCAGGGTGCGCGCGGCGCCGATCACCAGTTGCGCGTGCTGCAGATGCGCCAGCGCGCTGCGGCCGAGGCTCGCATCGCCGTCGTCCAGCACGCCGAGGATGCGGCATTTGTTCGTCATGTTGTCGTCGGTGTTCAGGAGGCCTCCGCGATCTTTCGACCTTCAAAGTCGCAGACCAGCACTTTCAGTTCGAACTGGTCGGGGTAGCGCGTGCGCAGCGTCTGGATGACGCGCTGCGCAAGCGCCGTGTGAAAAGCCGTGCCGAGCCCGAGCGCGTCCATGCGCTCGCCGGCGTAGCGCGCGGTCTCGTTGCCGCGGATCGCGTCGCACACGTCGCTCGGCGCGCCGAGCCCTGCCGCCAGGTCGGCCAGCAGGCCGGTGTCGACTTCGGCCCGGCCGGCGTGGGTGATGGTCTCGCCCTGCGCGATCTTGGTGAGCTTGCCGACCATGCCGCCGATCACGACCTTCTTGATCCCGGCCTTCACGGCCGCGCCCATCGCATAGCGCAGGAAGTCGCCCATCTGCACGAAGGCCGGCTCGGGCAGCTCGGGCATCTCGGCCATCACGAACTTCTCGGTGCGCCCGCCGGTCGTGAGCACGACCACGCCGTGGCCCAGCGTGCCCGCCACCTGCACGCCCTGCACCACGCTCGCGCGGTAGGCGGCGGTGGAATAGGGCTTGACGATGCCGGTGGTGCCCAAAATGGAAATGCCGCCGAGGATGCCCAGGCGCGCATTGAGCGTTTTCTTGGCCATCTCCTCGCCCTGCGGCACGGAGATGGCCACCTCGAGGCCGACTTCGTCGAGCAGCGGCGTGCCCACCGCGCGCACGTTCGCCTCGATGTTGCGGCGCGGCACCGGGTTGATGGCCGGCCCGCCGACCGCCAGGCCGAGCCCCGGCATGGTGACCGTGCCCACGCCGACGCCGCCTTTCAGCAGCACCTGCCCGGCCAGTTCGGGCAGCACGCGCACGTCGGCGGTGAGGTGGGCCTTGTCGGTGCAGTCGGGGTCGTCGCCCGCGTCCTTGATGACCATCGCATGTGCATGCGCGAGCGTGCCGTCGACGCGGCCGTCCTGCACCGCAAAGCGCACCAGGTCGCCGTTGGGCAGCAGGCACTCGACCTCGTCGGGCACCTGGCCCGTGACCAGGCCGATCACCGCCGCGCGCGCCGCCGCGGCCGAACACGCACCGGTCGTGAAACCGGTGCGGGTGCCGCGGGGCGCGCCCTTGTCCATCATGCGGTGTGCTCGCGCGCCTCCGCCAGGCCCAGCAGCGCGTGGATCGCGGCCACCACCAGCGTGGAGCCGCCCTTGCGGCCGCGAATCACGACCCAGGGCACGCCGGCCTCCAGCGCCATCAGGTCCTTCGACTCGGCCGCCGAGACAAAGCCGACCGGCATGCCGACCACCAGCGCGGGGCGCGCGCCCTCTTCGTGGATCAGCCGCACGATCTCGATCAGCGCGGTGGGTGCATTGCCGATGCCGACGATCGCGCCGTCGACCAGGCCCAGGCGGTGTGCCTTGCGCATGGCCTGCACGGCGCGCGTGGTGCCTTCGGCCTTGGCCTGCGCGATCACGTCCTCGTCGCTGATGAACTGGTGCGTGCCCATGCCGAAGTGGGCCAGGCGCGGCGCCGAGAGGCCCACGCAGATCATCTCCACGTCGGCCACCACGCGGCTCTCGCGCGAACGGATGGCGGCGATGGCGGCGTCGACAGCGTCGGGGTGGAAGTCGGTCAGGCCGTTGAAGTCGAAGTCGGCGTTCGCATGGATCATGCGGCGCACCACCGGCCACTGGTCGGCGGTGTAGGGGTGCGACGTGACCTCACGGTCGATCACCGCGAAGGAGTCGTGCTCGATGGCGCGGCCGGCCGCGGTGAGCTGCTCGGTGACGACGTTGGCCGCCATGGAAGTCGTCGGGTTCATCACGGTGCCGGCGCCGTGCCGTGCGCGTGGCCATGTGCGTGGTCATGCGCATGTTCGTGATCGTGCGGATGCGGATGCGGATGCGGATGCGGATGCGGATGCGGATGCGGATGCGGAGGCTCGTCGCCATGGCTGTGCGGCACGGCATCGTCATGGTGGTGGCCGCCCAGGCCGTGTTCCACCGCGAAGTCGCGGAACTTGCAGCCGTCGCAGGGCATGAGCGCGATCGGCGCGCCGCGCCGCAGGTCGTTCACGCGCTGCTCCAGCAGCGCGAAGATCTCGGGCTCGAAGCCGAAGTACCGGGTCGAGACGAAGCGGATCGTCGGGTACTGCGCCTTCAGGTTCTCGACCTGGCGCGCAATGCGCTCGACCAGCGTGCCGTTGAACAGGTAATAGGGCAGCACCACCACCTGCTTCATGCCCTGCAGGCTCTGGCGCTGCACGGCCTTCTCCAGGCGCGGGTAGGTGATGCCCGTGAAGGCGAGGTCCACCAGCTCGTGGTCGGTCTCCTCCAGCAGCCAGCGCGCCATCTTCGCCATGTCGCCGTTGGCCTGCCGGTCCGACGAGCCCCGGCCCAGGATCACCACGCCGGTGGTGGTGGGGTCGGGCATGTCCAGCGCCTGCATCGCGCCCTTCAGGCGCCGCCGCAGGATCGCCAGGATCGGGTCGCAGGCCGTGAGGTGCGGCGCATACAGGAACTGCACCATCGGGAACTTGAGCCGCGCACCGTCGATGGCCTGCGGAATGTCCATCTTCACGTGGCCCGCCGCATTCAGGATGAGCGGCACCACGACCACGCGTTGCGCGCCCTTGGCCGCGCGGCGCAGCCCCTCGCTCATCGTGACCTCGGAGAACTCGATGAAGCACACCTCGATGCGCCAGCCCGGCCGGCGCTCGCGCCACTGCGCCGCAAAGGCCTCGATCTCGTCGTTGCCGGATTTTTCGCGCGAGCCGTGGCCCACCAGGAGAATGGTTTCGGTGCTCATGGAAGGTCCTGCAGGAGGGTCTGGACGGGAACGCTCGCGCGCCGGAAGCGGTGCGTGAAGCTCGCGTCGTAGAGTTTGGATTTGGCCAGCGTGGTCCATTGCCGCGCGCCCAGCGTGGGGCTCGCGATGATCATCGACTGGCTCACGATGCGGGCCTCGCGGCACAGCGCCTGGATGGTGGCGACCGTGCCGCGCACGATCTTTTCCTCGCCCGGCCAGCTCGCCTTGTGGACCACCACCACGGGGGCGTCGGGCGACCAGCCGGCGGCCGTCAGCGCGGCCGTGACCTTGCCCATGAGCGTGATGCTCAGGAAGATGCACAGCGTGCTGTGGTGCGCGGCCAGCGCCTCCAGCGATTCGCCTTCGGGCATCGGTGTGCGGCCCTCGACGCGCGTGAAGATCACGGTCTGCGTGACCTCGGGCAGCGTGAGGCTCTCCACCGCCGCCGCCGCCGAGGCCATGGCGGAAGACACGCCCGGCACCACGCCGATCGGCACGCCCGCCGCATCCAGCGGCTGCACCAGCTCGATGAGCGCACCGTACAGGCCCGGGTCGCCGGTCTGCAGGCGCACCACGGTATGGCACCGTGCGGCCTGCGCAATGAGCCACGCGGACATCTGCTCGAGCGTCATGTCCTTGCTGTCGGCAATTTCGCAGTCGGGCGGCGCCCAGCGCGTGGCGGCTTCGCTCACGAGCGAGCCCGCGAACAGGATGGCCCCTGCGCGTTCGACAAGGCCTCGGCCCTTGACGGTGATGAGTTCCGGGTCGCCCGGACCCGCGCCGACGAACCACACGGTTCCCGGCGTGCACGCTCCCTGCGGAGCGCTGCTTGGAGCGATGGCTCGCTCGTTCATGATGTTTCCTCCGCGCCCGCCGCGCGACTGATGGTCGTTAAGACCCGGCGGGGGGGAGAAATCGGAGGCGTCAGCGAATGCTGTTCCGGCGGATGACCTGATGCATCGAGCCGGACGCAATGCGTCGCCCGCCGATCCTCGCCCACCGCAAGGTCATGCGCTGGTCGTCAGGCCGGTCTCCGGGCTCGCGAGCGGAGGGCCGTCGGCTCTCCTGCAAAGACCGCCTTCCCGTGCCGTTCGTGACACAGTGGCGTGGGACCGGATCCCGGGGTCTTGCTTCTGACTCGCTTACCGTTGCGGGGGCAGCGTCGGCATGGCGCGGTGTTCTCCACCGCCGCGCACCGACTTCCCGTTTCACCCTGGCCGCCCCGCCGTTTCCACGGGGCGCCAGGACACCTGACAACGCGGGCGGAGTGTATCAGCCGCATGCCGCGGCGCGCCCCGCAAGGACCTGCCCTCGCCGCCCGGCAGCGCGCTCAGATGCCGGTGAGGCCGCCGGTGCACATCAGCGTCTGGCCGCTCACGTAGTCGGACTCCGGCGCGCACAGCAGGTACACCGCGCCGGCCGCTTCTTCGGGCGTGCCGCCGCGCCCCAGCGGAATGGACTGCTCCATCATCGCCAGCAGCCCGGGGTTGATGCCGACCTTGATCTCGCGGCCCTCGATGTTCGCGGTGGACGCCTCGGCGGTGCTGGCGGTCAGCCGCGTCTGGATGAAGCCGAAGGCCACGCAGTTGACGGTGACGTTCATGCGTCCCCACTCCTTGGCCAGCGTCTGCGTGAGCCCGACGATGCCGGCCTTGGCGGTCGAATAGTTGGCCTGGCCCGCGTTGCCGAAGAGGCCCGCCACCGACGAGATGTTGACCACCTTGCGCACCACGCGTTGCCCTGCTTCGGTCTCTGCCTTCGACAGCGCGCGGATCACGGGCTGCGCCGCGCGCAGGATGCGAAAGGGCGCCGTCAGGTGCACGTCGATCATGGCGTACCACTGCTCGTCGGTCATCTTCTGCACCACGCTGTCCCAGGTGTAGCCGGCGTTGTTGACGACGATGTCCAGGCCCTTGTATTCGCTCACCGCCGTGCCGACGAAGCGCTCGGCGAAATCCGGCGCGGCCACGCTGCCGACGCAGGCGACGGCCTCGCCGCCCGCCGCGCGGATGGCCTGCACGGTGTCTTCGGCCGGCTCGGCGTCGAGGTCGTTGACGACGATGCGCGCGCCTTCGGAGGCGAGCTTCAAGGCAATGGCGCGGCCGATGCCGCGGCCCGAGCCGGTGATGAGGGCGACCTTGCCGGCGAGTTTGGGTGTCATGTCTCTTGTCTTTCCTGAAGTGATGTCAGCGCAGCGCCACCAGCGCTTCGCCCGCGATGCGCGTCTGCCCGTACTGGTTGGCGCTGAGCACCTCGATGCGCACGCAGGGCTCGCCGTTGTGCTCGAGCTTCTCGACCACGCGGCCGGTGCAGCGCACCGCATGCCCCAGGTGCGTGATGCCCTGGAAGCGCACGTCGAAGCGGCGCAGCTGCGACTGCGGCGCCCACTGCGTGAGCAGCCGCCCGAGCCAGGCCATGCCCAGCATGCCCTGCGCGAACACGTCGGGCATGCCCGCCTTGCGCGCGAAGTCGGTGTCGATGTGAATCGGGTTGTGGTCGCCCGAGGCACCCGCGAACAGCGCGAGTGCGGTGCGGTTCACCGGCGGCAGCTGCAGCGCGGGCAGTTCGTCGCCGACTTGAACGGCGTCGCAGGTCAGGGCATTCATCGGTGTTCCTTCAGTGGCGGCAGACGATCACCGCGCGCAGTTCGGCGACCAGCTCGTCGCGCTGGTTGGTGGCGCGCGAGGTCTTCACGACGAACTCGAGCGCGCCGTTCTTCTTGTCGTAGATGTCGGTGATGGTGGAGCGCACCGTCACCGTGTCGCCCACGCAGGCCGGCCGGTGGTAGCTGAAGCTCTGCTCGCCGTGCAGCAGCTTCGACAGCGGAATCTGCAGGTCGGCCAGCAGCTGGCTGGACGCACCCGAGTCGAGCTCGGCCGCGAACAGGAAGGTCGGCGGCGCGGGCAGGTCGGGGTAGCCGGCGGCACGCGCGGCGGCGGCGTCGGTGTAGACGGGGTCGGTCTCGCCGATGGCCTTGGCGAAGAATTGCAGCCGGCTGCGCTCGATGGGCAGCACCGAGGGCGGCAGCGTGTGACCGATCCATTTCCTGTCGATCATGGTGCCGGCCTTCACGCGCGTTCGACGCGTTCGTACAGCGTGACCACGCAGGCGCCGCCCAGCCCGAGGTTGTGCTGCAGCGCCATCCGCGCGCCCTCGACCTGGCGCTTGTCCGCCGTGCCGCGCAGCTGCTGGACCAGCTCCGTGCATTGCGCCAGGCCGGTGGCGCCCAGCGGGTGCCCCTTCGACAGCAACCCGCCCGACGGGTTGGTGACCACCCGGCCGCCGTAGGTGTTGTCCCCGTCGAGCACGAACTTCTCGGCGCCGCCCACGGGGCACAGGCCCAGCGCCTCGTAGCTCAGCAGTTCGTTGTGCGCGAAGCAGTCGTGCAGCTCGACCACGTCAACGTCCTGCGGGCCGACGCCGGCCGCGTCGTACACCTTCTGCGCGGCCTCCTGCGCCATGCTGAAGCCGACCACCTCGCGCATGTCCCGGCTCTCGAAGGTGATGGGCCGGTCGGTGGTCATGGCCTGCGCCTTGATGCGCACGCTGCGGTCCAGGCCGTGGCGCTCGGCGAAACGCGGCGAGCACACGATGGCCGCGGCCGCGCCGCAGGTAGGCGGGCAGGCCATGAGCCGCGTCATCACGCCGGGCCACATGACCGGTGCGGCCATGACCTCGTCCTCGGTGATCACCGTGCGAAACAGCGCCACCGGATTGTTCGACGCATGGCGGCTGGCCTTGGCGCGGATCTTCGCGAAGGTGGACATCTGCGTGCCGTACTGCTGCATGTGCGCCAGCCCCGCGCCGCCGAAGTAGCGCAGCGCCAGCGGCACCTGCTCGTTGCCGACGAGCTCGTCGGTGATGTGCTCGAACTGGTCGAACGGGCTCGGCCGGTCGTTGAACACCGCGCCCAGCGCGCCGGGGCTCATGTGCTCGAAGCCGAGCGCGAGCACGCAGTCGGCCGCGCCGCTGGCCACCGCCTGGCGCGCGAGGAACAGCGCGGTCGAGCCGGTGGAGCAGTTGTTGTTGACGTTGACGACCGGAATGCCGGTCATGCCCACCTCGTACAGCGCGCGCTGGCCGGCGGTGGAGTCGCCGTACACATAGCCCACGTAGGCCTGCTGCACCAGCTCGTAGCCGATGCCGGCGTCCTTCAGCGCGGCGTTGGTGGCGTGGCTGGCCATCTGTGGATAGGGCTGGTTGGCGCCCGGCTTGGTGAAGGGGATCATGCCGACCCCGACCACGTAGACGTCTTGACTCATTGGAATGGCTCTTGGAGGTGATGGGTTGAAAGAAAGGAGTGCCGGACGCGGCTCAGGCCACGCTGCGCTGGCGGTCCTGCCAGAACGGTTCGCGCAGCCTGGTCTTCAGCACCTTGCCGGCGCCCGACAGCGGCAGCGCGTCGGTCACGGCCACGCTGCGCGGGCATTTGTAGTTGGCGATCAGCGTCTTGCAGTGCGCGATCAGTTCATCGGGCCGGATGCCCTGCCCCGGCTTGAGCACCAGCACCGCGTGCACGGCCTCGCCCCACTCCTCGCTGGGAATGCCGATGACCGCGCAGGCCGCCACCGCGGGATGCTGGTTGATGGCGTTCTCGACCTCGGCGGAGTACACGTTCTCGCCGCCGCTGATGATCATGTCCTTCAGCCGGTCGACCACGAAGATGAAGCCGTCGGCGTCCATGTAGGCGCCGTCGCCGGTGTGCATCCAGCCGTCGCGCAGCGCGGCCGCCGTCTGCTCGGGCTTGTTCCAGTAGCCCTGCATCACGTTGGGGCCGCGCACCGCCACCTCGCCCACGGTGCCGCGCGGCACCTCGGTGCCGTCGGCATCGACGATGCGCACTTCCATGCACACGCTGGCTCGGCCGGCCGCGCGCAGCTTGCCGGTCTTTCGACCCTCGACCGTGTGGAAGAACGCCGGGTGCAGCGTGGCGATGGGCGACAGCTCGGTCATGCCGTAGGCCTGCACGAAGTCGACGCCGGGAAAGGCTTCCATGGCGCGGTTGAGCACTGCTTCGGAAATGGGCGACGCGCCGTAGGTGATGCCCTTCAGGCTGCTCAGGTCGCGCGGCTTGCGCATGGCCGGGTGGTCGACCAGCATCTGGATCATGGTGGGCACCAGCAGCAGGCTGGTCACGCGGTCGCGCTCGATGGCGTCGAGCACGCCTTCGGGCGTGAACATGGGAAGGATGGCGTGCGTGTTGCCCGTGAACCAGTGCGGCGTGGCCAGCCCCATGTCGGCCAGGTGGAACATGGGCGCCGCATGCAGGTAGCAGCCGCCGGCCGGGGCCAGGCCCTCGGCTTGCGCGGCCAGTGCCGAGCTGCAGATGTTGGTGTGGCTGAGCATCACGCCCTTGGGAAAGCCGGTGGTGCCGCCCGTGTAGAAGATGCCGGCCAGGTCCTCGCCGCGGCGCACCGCGTCGGGCACCGGCGCCGTGGTGTCGATCAGGGCCTCGTAGCCGTGCATGCCGGCGGGCACGGCGCCGTCGCCGCAGTAGATCACCTCGCGCAGGCTCTTCGACTGGCCGCGCATCTGCTCGACCACGGGCCGGAAGGTCTCGTCGACCAGCATGATGGTGGAGCCCGAGTCTTCCAGCGAGTAGAGAATTTCGGCGGGCGACCAGCGGATGTTGCAGGGGTTGAGCACGCCGCCGCCCCAGGGCACGGCCATCTGGTATTCCAGGTATCGGTCGGAGTTGAGCGACAGCATGGCGACGCGGTCGCCCGTCTGCATGCCGAGCCCCTGCAGCGCGCCGGCCAGGCGCGCCACGCGGTCGGCAAAGTCGCGAAAGCTGGGTGCGCGACCGGCAAAGCGCACGGCAATGGCATCGGGGCGCTGCTGCACGGCCCGGTGAAGGCCCTGGGTGAGGTACATGGGTTTGTCTCCATCTCGTTCTTGTGTAGGCGCATGGTAGAAATCCGGCCACTGCCCGGCGATTGCACTTCGCTTCGATCGCATGGCAGAAAACGTCAATCGACAGACACATGCTGCAACCGCCAGTGACCATTCCGATTGCCTTCGTGCAGGGCATGCTGTCGGGCGTTCGCGCGCGGGGCGGTGCGGCGGCGGTGTGCATCGACACCGCCCTGGAAGACGCGGGCATCGCGCCCGCGCTGCTGGGCGAGGTGGGTGCGCGCGTCACGGCCGAACAGTACGTGGCGCTGTTCGCGCTGCTGATGCAGCGCATGGACGACGAGGCCCTGGGTTTCCTGTCGCGCCCGCTGCGCTGCGGCAGCTTCGCGCTGATGACGCGCTCCACGCTGGGCGCGCGCACCTTCGGGGTGGCGCTGCGCCGCGTGGCCCACACCTTCGGCCTGCTGCAGGACGACCTGTCGCTGGTGCTGCTGCGCGAAGGCCCGCTCGCGGGCTTCGGGCTGCGGCTGAACCACCCGCCCGCCACCCACCAGAACTTTCTGCACGAGCTGATGCTGCGCGTGTACTGGCGGCTGTTCGCCTGGCTGCACGGCGGGCGGCTGGTGGCGCGCCGCTTCGACTTCGGCTTTGCGCTGCCGCCCTATGCCGACGGCTACGCCAAGGTGTTTCCGGGGCCGCTGCAGTTCGGCCAGCCGCTGTCGGCCGTGTGGTTCGACGCCGGCGCGCTGGACACGCCGGTGCACCGCGACGCGCAGGAAATGCAGGCCTTTCTGGCCGCGTCGCCGGCCAACGTGATCCTGCCGCGCATGGCGGAGCAGGCTGTGAGCGCGCGGGTGCGCGCGGTGCTGCAGCAGCACCGGCCGGCATGGACCGACCTGGCGACCGCGGCGAACGTGCTGCACATGTCGGTCAGCACGCTGCAGCGGCACCTGGCGACCGAAGGCACGTCGTTCCAGTCGCTGAAGGACCAGCTGAGGCGCGACCTGGCCATCGTGCGCCTCAACACCAGCACCGTGCCGCTCGCGGTGCTGGCAGAAGAGCTGGGCTTTGCGGACAGCGCGGCGTTCCAGCGGGCCTTCAAGGCCTGGACCGGCGGCGCGCCGGGGTCGTACCGGCGGCGCCGCGAGGCGGATTCAGCAGGCGCCGACGAGGCGCCCGCTCAGCCGCAATCCGGCACGGCAGTTGCGGCAGTTACCACTTCACCCGCACGCCCAGCGAGCCGTTGATCCCGCTGTTCACCTTCGCATTGCCGCCCGACGCCCACAGCTTGCCGACTTCGCCATAGAGGCTGGTCGACGCGCCCAGGGCCAGCGTGAAGCCGCCCGCCAGCTCGGTGCTCGTGCCGCCCGTGGGCGCCGCGATGTCGGTGACGGTGCCACCGTTGACGAAGCGCGCAATGTCCGCACCGCTCGAGGTCTTGTACACGTTGAACCGGCCATACGGCTGCAGCATGCCCACGCCGGTGTCGAGCTGGCCCTTCACGCGAACGCCCGCGCGGGCGATCCAGCCGTTGTCCGCCTGGGGCTGCACCACCGCACCGGCAATGGCCGAGTTGCCCAGGTCCATGTGCTGGTGAATGAGCTGCAGCTGCGGCTCCACGCTCCAGCCGCCGGCACCGATCGGGAAGGTCTGGCCCACCTCGATGGAGCCCAGCAGGCTGTTGCCCTTGCCGCCCGTGCCCGCGCTCATCATCGGCTCCACGGTGTAGCGGTGGCGGCCGGACTGCACCACGGCGTCGGCATAGAAGCCGCTGCTGCCGGTGTAGGTGCCGTAGATGCCCACGTACTGGCTGCGCAGGTCATTGCGGCCCACGCCCAGGTTCTGGATGCCGCTGGCAAAGCCGCTCACGCGTGCATCGCCGTCGAGCTGGCCGACGTACAGGCCGGCGCGCCAGTCGGGTGTGGCGAGCAGGTCGGTGCCGGCCTGGAAGCCGGTGAGGCGGCCCTTGCTCCTGGGCGAGACGGCGCCGGCTTGCTGGATGTCGATGTCGGTGGAGAGCACGCGGGCCCAGGCACGGCGCTCGGAGCCGCTCTGGGTGGTCGCGGCGCCCTTCACATCGTCGTCGCCCACGCGCTTGCGAAGGTCGCCCAGCATCGCGAGGTTGCCCTGGCGCAGCTGACCGGGCAGCGCGGCGTAGAGCGCGGCTTCCGGCCGGTAGTAGGTCACGCCGCCCAGCACCGAGCGCAGGTACCAGTTCTCGCCCTGGCCCGCGCTGTCGCCGGCGTACAGGCTGTACTCGAACGCGCCGGCATCCACATGGCCGCCGGCCAGCGAGAAGGCGTCCTTGGTGCTCTGGGCGGTCGTGGTCGCGCCGTTCAGCGCGGTGATCACCTCGATGCCGTTGCCCGTGGTCGCCGCGCCCAGGCCGCCGAGGTTGACGACTTGCACGCGGGTCTTGCCGCTGGCCACGGCGGTGGCGCCGTTGAGCACCAGGCGGTCTGACGGCCCGGTGCCGTTGAGCGTAGTGCCGAGCTTCAGCACGCCGTTGTTGCCGACGTAGGGGCCGTTCACCGTCAGCGTGGTACCCGCGACGGCACCCGCCAGCGACACGGTCCCGCTGTTGGCCAGCGACACCAGGCTCTGGTTGAAGCCCGCCAGGTCCAGCGTGGCGCCCGAGGCCACGCTGTGCGCGGAGGCGGCGCTGAAGCTGTTGGCCGCGCCGGCCTTCAGCGTGCCCTGCGCCACGTTGGTGGCACCGGTGTAGGTGTTGGCGCCCGAGAGCGTCAATGTGCCGGTGCCCTGCTTGGTGATGAAGCCGGCACCGCTGATGGCGCCGCCCAGCGTTTCGCTGAAGCTGCCGGTGTCGATCACCGGGTCCTGGTTGCCCGTGAGCCGGATCGCATTGGCAATGGTGAGGCCGTCGGCGCTGAAGCCCAGCGTGGTGTCGTCGTCCATCGCGAGCACGCCGGTGCCCAGCGCCTGGTTGTGGCCCAGGTTCAGGCGGCCGTGGCGCAGCGCGGTGCCGCCCGTGTAGGTGTTGGCGCCCGACAGCGTCAGCGCGCCGGTGCCGACCTTGACGACGGAGCCGCCTGCGCCGGAGATGACGCCGGAGACTTCGGTGCTGGTGTTCAGCCCGCCGACCGTCAGTGCCTTGTTGCCGAGGATCACATTGCCGGCGCCTTCGAGCGAACCGACCGAGACGCCCGCGGTGGTCATCTTGCTGATGCTCAACCGACCGCCCGCCTTGTTCACCACCGTGGCCTGGTCGGCGGTCGCGCGGTCGAAGAACTCGATGAGCCCGCCCGTCTCGTTGATCAACGTGGCCTGGGCGGCCGCGCCGTCGTCCAGGAAGTTCGTCTGGCCGCCCGCGAGGTTGGTGATCGTCGCCTTGCCCGCATTGGCGTTGAACCAGATGGTGGTGTCGCCGCGGTTCTCGATGACGGCGTTGCCGGCCGTGGCATTGCCCCGGAAATCGATGGCTGCCTGCTTCTGCGTGGTCAGCGTGGCGCTGCCGGCGGAGCTGTCGTCCGCGAACTGGATGAACCCGCCGTTGACGCCCGTGCTGCCTGCAGCGGCGGAGATGCTCAGCCTGCCCGCATCCGCGTTGCCGGTGAACAGCAACCCGGCGCTGGCGGCCACAGCCACCGCGCCGGTGCCCAGTGCGCCGCTCACCATGGCGTTCACCGTGCCGCCGTCGACCTGCGTGCCGCCGGTGTAGGTGTTGGCCGATGCGATCCGCAGCTCGCCGCCGCCGGTCTTGCGCAACACGCCCGAGCCGCTCATCGTGCCGCCGAAGGTGCCGTCGACCCCCTGGTCGAACGTGAGCCTGGCGTTGTTGACCACCGTGCCCTGCAGGCTCGTGGTGTTGCCCTGCAGCACGCCGGCCCGCACGACCGTGCCGCCCGTGTAGGTGTTCGCGCCCGTGAGCACCAGCGTGCCGTAGTCGTCCTTGGTGAGGCCGCCCGCGCCGGTGAGCGGCGCGTTGATCGTGGCCGTCATGCCGGCGCCCGACAGCGAGCCGTCGCCGACCTTGACGAGGGTCTCGGCATTGCTCAGCGTGAGCGCATCGCCGTTGACGATGTAGCCGTCGGTGTAGAACTGCGCGCCGCCGATGCGGATGTTGCCGCCGCCGTTGTCCACGGTGACGGTGCCGGCGCTGCCGCCGAACATTGCGAACTGGTCCTGCTTCCAGGTGCTGTTGACGCTGCCGTTGGCGTCGGCCCATCCGTCGCCGGGGTTGCCGATGCGCCACGTGCCCGAGCCGCCGCCCACGGTGCCGTTATTGGGCGCGTCGTTGCCGTCCCAGAAGTTCAGCGAGACGCCGGTGCTGTTGATCAGGTTCACCTCGTTCGCCACGCGCGTCTGCACGTACAGGTCGGCCGGCAGGGCCGGCGTGGTGCCCAGGTTCAGAACGTTGTCGGTCAGCGAGCCGGTGTACTTGATGAGACGGTACAGGCCCGGGCCGAAGCTGCCGCCGGCCGACGTTGTCACGTTGAGCGTGCCGTCCAGCACCAGGTTGCCATTGACCTGGACCAGGTCGTTCAGCGGACTTTCTCCCGTGGCGCCGAGCTCGTAGCGCAGGAGCGCGCCGCTGTTGAGCGTCAGGTTGCCGGTGGTGAGGGTTCCGGGGCTGTTGCCGGGCGCCAGCGAGCCGCCGTCGGCGATGGTGACCGCACCCGTGACGATGCCGCCGCCGGCCAGCGTGGCGCCGCTTGCGACCTGCACGTTGCCCGTGCCGGTGGCGCTGCCGGTGGTGTTGTTCACGCGCAGCGTGCCGGCGTTCACTTGTGTGCCGCCGGTGTAGGTGTTGGCGCCGGAGAGCGTGAGCGTGCCGGTGCCGACCTTGACGATGGAGCCGCCCGTGTCTGAGATGACGCCGGAGACTTCGGTGCTGCTGTTCAGCCCGCCGACGGTCAGTGCCTTGTTGCCGAGGATCACATTGCCCGCGCCGTCGAGCGAACCGATCGACGCGCCGGCTGCCCCCAGCTTGCTGATGCGAACCGTGCCGCCCGCCTTGTTCAGCACGGTGGCCTGGTCTGCCGTGGCGTTGTTCTGCAGGTCGAGCACACCGCCTGTCTCGTTGGTGATGGTGGCGTGGCCGGCGGAGGCGTCGTCCCAGATGTTCGTCCAGCCGCCCGCAAAGTTGGTGATGCGCGCGTTGCCGCCGTTGGCGTTGGACCAGAACGAGGTGTCGCCGTCGCGGTTCTCGAAGGTGGCATTGTCCGCGGTCGAGTTGTCGCGGAAAGTCACGCCCGAGTCGGTGTTCGTGACGAAAGTGGCGCTGCCCGCGGAACTCTTGTCGTTGAACTGCACGAAGCCGCCGTTGATGACGCCGTTGCGCGCCGCCGTCGTGATGTTCAGGTCGCCCGCATCTGCGGTACCGCTGAAGTACAGGCCGCCGTCGCCGTTCACGGCTACGGCGCCGGTGCCCAGGGCACCGCTGACTGCGGCGTTCACCACGCCGCCGTTGATCGAGGTGCCGCCCGTGTAGGAGTTGACGGCGGAGAGGGTCAGCATGCCGCCGCCGGACTTCGTCACATTGCCTGACCCGCTGACGACGCCGGTGAAGTCGACGCCGTTCGAGCGGTTGAAGGCCAACGTTGCGTTGTTCAGCACATTGCCCGCGATGCTGCCGGTGGTGCCGCCATTGCCGAGCTGCAGCGTGCCCGCGCTGACGGTCGTGCCGCCGCTGTATGTGTTGGCGCCCGTCAGCACCAGCGTGCCGGTCCCGCTCTTCGTCAGCGAGCCGTCGCCCGACAACGCGCCCGGCATCGTCAGCGAACCCTTGCCTTGCAGCGCGAGGTTCCCGCCGGTGGCGATGCTCACGTCGTTGTTCAGGGCATTCACGGCCGAAGTCCAGTCGAGGCTGCCGCCCCCCGAAACCGTCAGCGCACCGCTGCCAAGTGCGGCTTCATGGCCGAGCAGGAGCGCGCTGGAAGCCAGCGTGACGCCGCCCGTCAAGGCCGCGTTGTCGCCCAAGAGGCTGCTCGTGGTGAGGCCGTTCACCACGACGGCGCCCGCGCCGCTGATCGCGTTCGCGAGCTTGGCGCCGCGAAGTTCGAGGGTGGCCCCCGCACCGACCTGAACGGCTGCAGCGGCGCCGAAGCTGACCGCCGACCCGACGCTGAGCGTTCCCTGCGCGACCGACACGCTGCCCGGTGCGAACGACGGGCTGCCCGGCGAGGTCGTGCGATCCAGTTCCCAGCGACCGGCGCCGACTTTCACGAGATTGCCCGAGAAGGTCGTGTCTCCGGTCACCGCATCGGAGTACGCACGGGTGGTGCCGCTCGCGCCGTCGAGCGTGAGCGCCGAGTCGGTTCCCGCAATGTTCAGGTGGCCCGCGATCTGGCCCTCGGTGAACAAGCGCACGTCATTGGCGCCATTGCCGCCGAGGATCACGTTGCCGCTGACCTGGCCCGAATTGAGCAGCGTGGTGGCGCCGCGCGTGCCGATGGCGGTGTTGGCGCTGGAAATCAGCGACCCGCTCTCGTTGGTGATCTTGGTGGTGCCGCCTTGCGAAAGGATGGCGTTGTAGGTGCTTCCCAGGATCTGGCTCTTTCCCGTATTCAGGATCTCGCCGCCGTTTAGCAGCTGGATGCCGTAGCTCCCCTTGCTGCCGATCGTGCCGCCCTGCTGGTTGATGACGAAGCTTGCCGGGTCGCCAAGAATGACACCCGCGTCGCTGCCGTATGCATAGCCGCCGAGATTCTGGAACGTGCTGTTGGCGCCGGTCAGAAAAACGATTCCGCCGCCTTGAATGATGCCGCCGGCGGCGTTGGTGACCGTCACGTCGGCAACGTTCGAAAAGGCTGCGAACCCACCGACCCCGACGACGCCGATGGTGCCTTCGTTGCGCAGTTCGGTGCCGGTCGGCACAAAGATGCTGCCTGCGGAGTCGTCGGTGCACAGGTTGATGCTGCCGCTCAGGGCGCAGCCGGCGAATGCAGGAGCGGCCGACCCGAACAGCGCTGCCGCCAGCAGCACGCCGGCCTTCGTGGTTGCGCTCGAGCCGCTGCGCTTTCCTCGCGCCTTGGTGGTTTCAGAAACGGCCACCCATGCGCCGATGGATGCATTCCACATGCTGCGGAAATTGGTGTTCATCTTGTCTCCTCCTCGTTTTTTTGGCGCCCCAAAATCAGGGCAGTGGCAAAAGCTGGATGCCGCCTGACCGAATCGCGCGCAAAAAAGCGTAAGGAGTCAGGGAGTGTTCATTTTTGTTAACTAAGTGTTTCTCACCTATCCCCCGAACCGGGTATTTATTCGACTTTCTCCGCTTCTGGAGTTTTCGGAATCTTCCGAAATCCCAGCAAGCCGGCGCGACAATCCGCGCATGGCCTCTTCCATCGACCTCCCTCCCCTCAACCGCCAGTTCGTCGCTCATTTCGGTGAAATGGGCAGCAAATGGGGCATCAACCGCACCGTCGGGCAGATCTACGCGCTGATCTTTCTGTCGCAGCGCGCACTCAATGCCGACGAGATCGCCGAGCTGCTGGAGTTCTCACGCTCCAACGTGAGCATGGGCTTGAAGGAGTTGCAGTCCTGGCGGCTGGTGCGGCTGCGGCACCAGGCGGGCGATCGGCGCGAATATTTCGAGGCACCGTCGGACGTGTGGGAGATCTTCAGGGTGCTGGCCGAAGAGCGCCGCCGCCGCGAGATCGAGCCGACGCTGTCCATGCTGCGCAATGCGCTGCTCGAATCGCCGACGAGCGATGCCGAGCGTCACGCGCAGGAGCGCATGCGCGAGATGCACGACCTGATCGACCGGCTCATGACGTGGTTCGACGATGTGCAGCGGCTCGCGCCCGAAACCGCCATGAAGCTCATGGGGATGGGCGCGACGGTGACGAAGGTGCTGACGCTCAAGGACCGCATCACCGGCGGCGGAGCGTCGAAAAAGAAGCCTTGAGAAGGCCCCGGGGCGAACGCTAGAGCCTCTCCTGCCCTTGCGCAGGCTCGGGCGTGTCGAACTTGGCCTTGCGCACGGCGTCGTCGTCCATCAGTTCGTACCACATGGCGTTGAGTACGGCGAAAGCGGCTGCCAGCGGCAGGCCAAGGATCCAGGCGAAGTACCACATGTCTTTTTCTCCGTTCAGTACGCGTGTCCGCTCTCGTCGCGGATCGCTTGTTCGTCGACCTTGCCCCACAGCACGTGGTAGACCCAGCTGGTGTAGGCCACGATGATGGGAATGAAGAACGCCGTCACCACCAGCATGATGAACAGCGTGAGGTGGCTCGACGACGAGTCCCACACCGTGAGGCTGGCACGCGGGTCGATCGACGACGGCAGGATGAAAGGGAACATCGACGCGCCCACGCTCAGGATGATCCCGGCGATGCCGAGCGCCGCGGTCAGCAACGCCAGCACCGGACGGCGCAGCACGAGCCCGAGCAACGCACCCAGCGCGCCGACGAAGCCGAGCACGGGCGCGGCCAGCGTCCAGGGGTGCGCCGCGTAGTTGACCATCCATGCGCCGGCGTGCAGCTCGACCGTCTTCAACATCGGGTTCGACGGCCCCACGGCGTCGACCACGCTGCTGATGCGGTAGCCGCCGATGCGCGTTGCGAGCAGCACGCCGGCCAGCGCATACAGCGCAACGGTGAGCACTGCCGCAACCATGCCGTAGGTGCGCGCACGCTCGGCCAACGGCCCCGCCGTCTTGAGCAGCAGCCAGGCCGCTCCGTGCATCACGAGCATGGCCACCGACACCAGCCCGCACAGGATGGCGAACGGGTTCAGCAGGCCGAAGAAGCCGCCGTCATAGAAGATGTGCATGTCGGGGCTGAAGCGAAACGGCACGCCCTGCAGCACGTTGCCCACGGCCACGCCGCAGATCAGCGCCGGCACGAAGCCGCTGAAGAACAGCACCCAGTCCCAGCGCGCGCGCCATTGCGGCGACTCGCGTTTGCTGCGGAACTTGAAGGCCACGGGCCGCAGGATCAGCGCCGTGAGAATCACGAACATCGCCAGGTAGAAGCCCGAGAAGGACACCGCGTACAGCTGCGGCCATGCGGCAAAGATGGCGCCGCCGCCCAGGATCAGCCACACCTGGTTGCCCTCCCACACCGGGCCCACGCTGTTGATGACGACGCGGCGCTCGATGTCGTTGCGCGCCGCAAAGGGCAGCAGCATGCCGCTGCCCAGGTCGAAGCCGTCGGTCACCGCAAAGCCCACCAGCAGCACGCCGATCAGCAGCCACCAGATGAAGCGCAGGGTGTCGTAGTCGAGGAGTGTGTGAAGAGTCATGCGGCGCTCCGGGTGGCAGAAATGGCGGCGGCTGCAGTCGGGCTTGCATGCGCCGGCGGAACGTGCGAGTGCGTGTCGCCTTCATCGGGCGCATGCTCCACGTCGGGGCCCTTGCGGATGGCCTTGAGCATCAGCTTCAGCTCGATGACGAGCAGCACGGTGTAGATGGCGACGAAGCCCGCGATCGTGAGCAGCAGCGTCTTCACGCCCAGGTTCGACACGGCCACCGCGGTCGGCAGCACGCCCTCGATCACCCAGGGCTGGCGGCCGAACTCCGCCACCAGCCAGCCGGCCTCGATGGCCAGCCACGGCAGCGGAATCGCGAGCACGGCGAGCTGGAGCAACCAGCGGTGGCTGTCGAGCTTGCGGCGCGCGGAAAGCACGAGGAAAGTGCCCGCCAGCAGGATCAGCAGCATGCCGATGCCCACCATCACGCGAAACAGCCAGAACAGCGGCGCCACCTGCGGCACGGTGTCCCATGCGGCCTTGGCGATCTGCGCGTCGGTGGCGGTGCGCGGGTCGTCCACGTAGCGCTT
The DNA here is from genome assembly GCF_051216435.1 of Variovorax pasteuri. Classification (NCBI taxonomy): domain Bacteria; kingdom Pseudomonadati; phylum Pseudomonadota; class Betaproteobacteria; order Burkholderiales; family Comamonadaceae; genus Variovorax; species Variovorax pasteuri. Next base: position 87,964 of record NZ_JBPJZS010000004.1, on the reverse strand, counting down.
GAGCAGCAGCGCGTAGCCCATGTTGATGCCGTTGTCCTCGAAGTCGCCGCGCACGCCCTGCGTCACCTTGTCCGTTCCGCCGGCCTCGCGGATCTTCTGCAGTGCGTCGTAGGCCTTGAGGCCTTCGCGGATGCGGGCTTCGGCGCGCTTCACGAGCTCGTCGATGCCGGGCATCACGGTGTCGAGCGAGCGCGTGCCGATGAGGCCCATCACGCCCGGAACGTGAATGGCGTAGTGCGTCTCGCGCGCCTCCTGGTCGGGAAAGCCGATGACGGTGAAGGCGGCGGGTGCGGGCTGGGTCTCCCACATGGCCTCGATGGCGGCCAGCTTCATCTTCTGGTGCTCGCCCGAGAGATAGCCGCTTTCGTCGCCGAGCACCGCCACCGACAGCGCGGCGGCCAGGCCGAACGAGGCCGCCACGGTCATCGAGCGCTTGGCCAGCTGGATGTGGCGTCCCTTGAGCAGATACCACGCCGACACGCCGAGCACGAACACGGCGGCGCACACATAGCCGGCCGACACGGTGTGCACGAACTTGGCCTGCGCCACCGGGTTGGTGAGCACCGCGGCGAAGTCGGTCACTTCCATGCGCATGGTCTGCGGGTTGAAGGCCGCGCCCACCGGGTTCTGCATCCAGCCGTTGGCAATGAGGATCCACAGCGCCGAGAAGTTGGAGCCGATGGCCACCGCCCAGGTCGCGGTGAGGTGGCCCACCTTGGAGAGCTTGTCCCAGCCGAAGAAGAACAGGCCCACGAAGGTCGCCTCCATGAAGAAGGCCATGAGCCCTTCGATGGCCAGCGGCGCGCCGAAGATGTCGCCGACGTAGTGGCTGTAGTAGCTCCAGTTCATGCCGAACTGGAACTCCATCACGATGCCGGTGGCCACACCCATCGCGAAGTTGATGCCGAACAACACGCCCCAGAACTTGGTCATGTCGCGCCAGATCACGCGCCCGGTCATCACGTAGACCGTCTCCATGATGGCGAGGATGACCGAGAGCCCGAGGGTGAGCGGCACGAACAGGAAGTGATACAGCGCCGTCACGGCGAACTGCAGGCGCGATAGCGCAACGATGTCGAGGTCCATGGGGTCTTCCTTTTGTATTTCCTGTTTTCTTGTTCTCTGAAATCAGTCGGGGCGCAGGTTGCGCAGCGCGGCGTCGAAGGCCTCGCTGCCGCGCCGCAGGTCGGCCACGATGCGGCCTTGTGCCATGCACACGAGGCGGTCGGCCAATGCGGCCTCGCGGCGCAGGTGCGTGGCGATGAGCAAGGTGCGCGCGCCGGCGTGCTGCGCCAGGCGCTGCAGCACGTCGTGCGCGGTCGCGGCGTCGAGCGCTTCGGTGGGTTCGTCGAGCAGCCACAGCGGCACCGGGCGCAACAACAGGCGGGCCAGTGCGAGGCGGCGCGACTGGCCGCCGGACAGGCCGAGGCCGCCTTCGCCCAGGCGCGTGGCCAGGCCCGCCTTCATGGCACGCACGTCGGCGTCGAGGCCGGCGGCGCGCAGTGCGGTGTAGAGCTGCTCGTCGGTGGCTTCGGGGTCGGCAAGGCGCAGGTTGTCGCGCAGGCTGTCCTGGAAGAGTTCGGTGCGCTGGGTCAGCAGGCAGGCGAGTTCCGCGCGCGCGTGGCCGGCGTGCGGCGTGATTTCACCGGCGACGACGGCGAGCAGCGTCGACTTGCCGGCGCCGCTCGCACCGATCAGGGCCATGCGCTCGCCAGGGGCCAGGCTCAGCGACACGTCGCGGAGCACCGGGTTGCGGCTGCCGGCGTGCGCGAAGCTCACGCCCTGCACGCGCAGCGCGAAAGCGCTTTCGTTCTGGCGCACGGCCTCGTCGTCATGCGGGTCGTCCTGCGCGTCGTTCTCGCCGGTCATGCGCGGCGCAAGGCGGCGAACCGCCAGCCATGTGCGGCCCGCATCGAGCGCGCCGCGGCGCAAGGCCGCAAAGGGTTCGGTGGCCGTGAGTGCAACGAGCAGCGCGAGCGCGGCAGCCGGTGCGCCGATGACGCCTTCGCCGGCCAGCGCGCCCACCGCGAGCAGCACGCCGACCAGCGTCAGGGTGCCCGCGCTGCCGTACGCGAAGCCGGCCGCGGCTTCCAGCTTGTTCAACGCCAGGTCGGCCTTGGCGAGGTGCATGTCGGCGTTCATCAGCGCGTCGCGCTGGGCGTCGATGCGGCCTGCCATCACCAGGTCGGTCTGGCCCGCCACGAGGTCGACGGCGCGTGCGCGCAACGCCTCGATGGCATGCGCACGCCGCAGGGCCGGGCGGCGCGCGCTTCGTGCCACGACAAAGGCGATGCCCCAGCCGACGGCCACCAGCCAGCCCCCCAGCGCCAGGCCCACGCCGAGGTGCATGAAGCCCAGCACCGCGCCGGCGAGCAACGCCGCGCCCAGTGCCGCAGCGGCCGGCACGAACAGGCGCAGGTAGAGCGACTCGAGCGCGTCGATGTCCGAGGTCAGGCGAAACAGCAGGCGGGCCGGCCGCATCAGCAGCTCGCGCGCCGCGCCGGCCTTCGCCCAGCCCCGGAACAGGCGCACGCGCAGCGCGGCAAGCACCGCGAAGCTCGCGTCGTGCGTCACCAGGCGCTCCCCGTAACGCGACGCCGTGCGGCCCAGCGCAAGGAGGCGAATGCCGGCGGACGGCATGAACACATCGAAGGTGAAGGCCGTGGCGGCGTGCAGCCCGGCCAGCGCGGTCGCGGTGATGAACCAGCCCGAGAGCCCGAGCAACGCCATGCCGGCGAGCACCGTGAGGGCCGCGAGCAGGCATCCCAGCAGCAAGGGGCGCGGCTGCGCGGCGAGGAAGGGGCGCAGCACCCGGCGCAGGTCGCGCCAGTTGGAAGCGGCTCGGGCGGTCTTCATGCGGCCTGCTCCATCGTTTCAGCGACCAGGCTCACCGTGCGGTGCATGCGCGCGGCAAGCACCGGGTCGTGCGTGGCGACGATCAGGGTCTTGCCGCGCGCCAAGGCCACCAACGCGTCGGCCACGCGGCCGGCGGTCTCAGTGTCGAGGTGGGCCGTGGGCTCGTCCACCAGCAGCAGGTCGGCGTGGCGGTGCACGGCGATGCGTGCCAGCGCGAGGCGCACGGCTTCGCCGCCCGACAGGCCCTGGCCGCCTTCGCCCAGCGCCACGCCGGGGTGCGCCTGCACCACATCTTCGAGCGCGGCGAAGCGCATCGCGGCGGCCACCTGCGGGGTGTCGACGCCCACGCGCCCCAACGCCACGTTGGCCGCGACCGAGCCGGCGAAGACGTGCGGCGCCTGCCCCAGCCACGCCATGCGCTGGCGCAAGGCGGCGACGGTGCGCTCGCCGAGTGCCACGCCGCCGATCGAAATTTCGCCGCTGCGCGCCGGGACCAGGCCCGCGATCAGCGACAGCAGGGCCGTCTTGCCGGAACCGCTGGGGCCCATCAGCGCGACATGCTCGCCGGCGGCAATGCGCAGTTCGAACCCGTCGACAACCTCTTGCGGCTCGCCCGGCCAGGCAAAGTGCAGGTCGTGAACGACGAGCGCCGGCGGCGCCGTCTTCGGGCCTGCGGCGATGCGGGTCAGCGCGGCGCCGGCGTTGGCGCCAGGCAAGGGCAGCCGCTCGTGCTGCAGCTGTTCGAGCGACTGCAATGCCGCCTCGCCCGCTGCCCGGTCGTGCCAGACAGCCGACAGCTCGCGCAGCGGCTCGAAGAAGGCCGGCGCCAGCAGCAGCACGAACAGCCCTTCGCCCAGGCTCAGTTGCCGCCCCCACGCGCCGAACCCGAGTGTGCCCAGCAGGTGAAAGCCCACATACACCGCCACCATCGCGACGCCGAGCGCCGAGAAAAGCTCCAGCACCGCGGACGACAGGAACGCGATGCGCAGCATCGCCATGGTCCGGCGGCGCAGCGACTGCGCGGCGTCGCCCAGGCGCAGCGCCGTGGCGTCCACCGCGCCGAGCGCGCGCAGGGTGGCCAGGCCCCGGAGCCGGTCGAGCAGGAACGCGTTCATGCCGCCCATCTCCACCATCTGCGCCTCGCTCGCGGCCTTGGCGCGCCAGCCGACGATGGCCATGAAGAGCGGAATGAGCGGCGCCGCGAACAGCAGCACCAGCGCGGCCACCCACGAGAAGGCCGCCACCGCGCACAGGATGAACAGCGGCACCACGGTCGCGCGCCAGCGCGCCGGCTGGTAGCGCACGAGGTACGGCACCAGCGCCTCGGCCTGCTCGGCGAGCACGCTGGCCGCCAGGCCCGAGGGCGCACGGTCGCGGTCGAGCGGCGATGCGCCCGCCAGCGCCGCCGCCGTCTGCGCGCGCAGCGCGGTGAGCTGCGCCCTGGCGCGGCCGAAGGTTCGGCGCGAGCCCCAGGCCTCGCAGCCCGCACGCAGCAAGCCGAGCAGCAATATCGCGCCGGCCGGCCATAGCACGGCTGAAAAGCCTTCGCCGGACGCCAGCCCCTGAACCGCCATCGCGAGGAACGCGGCCTGCGGCAGCCAGAACAGTGCGGCCGCGCCTTGCACCACGCCGCCCACGTCGGGCGACGCGAAAGCCCGCAACGGCGAACGGGAGGGCGGGTGCTTGGTCATTCCTTGGTTTCGTGTATTTTCAGTAATTACTGAAATCTCCACGATCATACCGAAGAGACGGAACCACTTTAAGAGCCAGGGAACTGCGCGCTGCGGGGCCCTGAAGCGCCCCGTTGAGAAAAATCAAGTCACGGCGCCGCAGCGGGCGCCGGGCCGTTCAGAGCGAGACGGCGAGACCGCTGACGAGCAGCGCGGCAAACAGCATGAACACCGCACGCCACGACGCCGGCCGCACTTCCACCCAGCGGTACAGCAGCGCCGCGGCCGCCACAGACAACCCGAAGGTCGCCACCAGCCCCGCCGCGTCGAACCACGCACCGTGCGGCCCCGCGTTGCCAACCGCCGCGTTCATGGCGAGCAGCACCGGAAAGTGAATGAGAAACAGCGAATACGACATGCGCCCCAGGCGCTGCAGCGGCACGGCCAGCGCCGGCCAGTGCGGCGGCGAAAGCCAGTGGCGGCGCTGCGCGACCGCCAGCAGCAGCGCAGTGACCAGCGCGGTGGCGATTCGGCTGCGCCAGTCGATGGCCAGCGCGCCCGCACCCACCAGCCCCAGCAGCGCGATGGCGCTCTGCCAGGTGCTGAAGCGCGTGGCGCGCCCGATCCAGAACACCAGCATGCCGAGGCCGTAGGTGCCGAAGAAATAGAAGGCGGTGTCGTCCAGTCCCGCATTGCGGTTGAAGAGCGCCAGCGAGGCCACCGCCAGGCCGATCACCAGCGCCACCGGCAACCAGCGCGCCCGCAGGCCCGGCGGCGCGGCGCCGCTCGAGCGTTGCAGCAACGTCGGCAAGCCGACCAGCGCCAGTGCCAGCGCGAACAGCTGGAAGTCGATGGCCACGTACCAGACGCCCGTCGACAGCGACTCGTAGCCCAGCAGGTCCTGCAGCAGCAGGCCGTGCGCCACCAGTTGCCCGAAGGTCGGCGACGCGGGCACGATGTCTTCGTCGAGCCACGGCCGCACCACCGCGGCCACCAGCACGCACACCGTGAGCGCGGCCAAGTAGGGCATCACGAGCCGACCGTAACGCTGAAGGATGCGCGCCACCGGCCGCTCGCCGCGCAGCATGCCGTCGGGCGCGAGGCTGGCCGCCGCGAGGAAGCCGGCGATCACCAGAAACACCTGCACCGCCAGGCGGCCCTGGTCGGCCAGCCAGGCAAAGAGGCCGGGCGCGAGCGCGTACGCGCCGGCCGGCATCGGGCCGTAGCGCGAGAGATGGTGTCCGACGATCACCGCGCAGGCGATGCCCTTGGCCGCGTCGAGCAGCGGCATGCGCCCCAGCGAAGACGACGGCGCGGCTGCAGCCGCCGCGCCGCTCGCAATGGCGCTCAAAGCGCCAACCGTTGCCTTGCTTCCTGGTATTCGCGCTTGAGCTTCTCGATGAAGGCCGCGGCGCTGGCCACTTCGGTGACGGCGCCGATGCCCTGGCCCGAGCCCCAGATGTCTTTCCAGGCCTTGGCCTTGCTGCCTTCGCCGCTGGCGAAGTTCATGGTCTTGAGGTCGCCTTCGGGCAGGTTCGCGGGGTCCATGCCGGCGGCCACGATGCTGGGCGCCAGGTAGTTGCCGTGCACGCCCGTGAACAGGTTCGAATAGACGATGTCGTCCGAGTTGCCGTCGACGATGGCTTGCTTGTAGTCGTCGCTCGCACGCGCTTCCTCGGTCGCGATGAACGCGGTGCCGATGTAGGCGAAGTCCGCACCCATGGCCTGCGCCGCGAGCACCGCTCCGCCGGTGGCGATGGAGCCCGACAGCGCGATGGGGCCGTCGAACCACTGTCGGATTTCCTGCACCAGCGCGAAGGGGCTCTTCACGCCCGCATGGCCGCCGGCACCGGCCGCCACGGCGATGATGCCGTCGGCGCCCTTCTCGATGGCTTTCTGCGCGAACTTGTTGTTGATGATGTCGTGCAGCGTCACACCGCCGTAGCTGTGCACGGCGTCGTTCACGTCGGTGCGCGCGCCCAGCGAGGTGATGACGATCGGCACCTTGTACTTCACGACCATCTCCATGTCGTGCTCCAGGCGGTCGTTGCTCTTGTGCACGATCTGGTTGATGGCAAAGGGCGCGGCGGGCTTGTCCGGGTTGGCCTTGTTGTAGGCCGCGAGTTCTTCGGTGATCTCGATCAGCCACTCTTCGAGCTGCGCCGCGGGGCGTGCGTTGAGCGCGGGCATCGAGCCGACCACGCCGGCCTTGCATTGCGCGATCACGAGCTTGGGGTTGCTGATGATGAACAGCGGCGAGCCAATGATGGGCAGCGGCAGGTTCGCGAGGACAGGAGGGAGCTTGGACATGTTGTCTCCGGATGTAGGTCGGGTTTTATAAGAGCAGGAGGCCGCCGGCGCCCGTCAGATTCGCGACAGCGGCGGCCGTGTCAGAACGCGTCGAGCGCCAGGGCCGTGACGCTCTCGGCGCCGTCGACGATGCTGTCGCGAATGCCAGGCACCTTGTTCAGGATGTGCTCGGCGTAGAAGCGTGCCGTGGCGATCTTGGCCAGCATGAAGTCGGTGTCGAAGCTGCGCGAGGCGAGGTCCTGCGCAATGATCAGCGAGCGCGCGAGCTGCCAGCCGGCCACCAGGTTGCCCGCGAGCATCAGGTAGGGCACGCTGCCCGAGAACACCGCGTTGGGCGAGGCCTTGGTCTGGCCGGCGACGAAATCGACCACGTCGATGAACGCCAGGCGCGCGGCAGTCAGGCGCTTGAGCACCGCAGCAGCCGCCGGGTGGTCGCTCTTGGCCAGCTCGGCTTCGGTCTTCTCGATCTGCGCGGCGATGGCCTTCGCGGTCTGGCCGCCGTCGCGCGCGGTCTTGCGGCCCACGAGGTCGTTGGCCTGGATGGCGGTGGTGCCTTCGTAGATCGTCAGGATCTTCGCGTCGCGGTAATACTGCGCCGCGCCCGTTTCCTCGATGAAGCCCATGCCGCCGTGCACCTGCACCCCGAGCGAGGCCACTTCCAGGCTCATTTCGGTGCTGAAGCCCTTGACCAGCGGCACCATGAATTCGTAGAAGGCCTGGTTCTGCTTGCGCGCATCGGCGTCGGCGCTGTGGTGCGCGGCGTCGTAGGCGGCGGCGGCCACGCTGGCCATCGCGCGGCAACCTTCGGTGTAGGCGCGCATCGTCATCAGCATGCGCTTGACATCGGGGTGGTGGATGATGGGCGCGCTGGCGTTGATGGAGCCGTCGACAGGGCGGCTCTGCACGCGGTCTTTTGCATAGGCCACGGCATGCTGGTAGGCCCGCTCGGCAATCGCGATGCCCTGCATGCCCACGGCGTAGCGGGCCGAGTTCATCATGATGAACATGTACTCGAGGCCGCGGTTCTCCTGGCCCACGAGGTATCCCACGGCACCACCGTGGTCGCCGTACTGCAGCACGGCGGTCGGCGAGGCCTTGATGCCCATCTTGTGCTCGATGCTCACGCAGTGCACGTCGTTGCGCTCGCCGAGCGCACCGTCCTTGCCGACCATGAACTTGGGCACCACGAACAGGCTGATGCCCTTCACGCCTTCGGGCGCACCGCTCACGCGGGCCAGCACCAGGTGCACGATGTTCTCGGCCATGTCGTGCTCACCGTAGGTGATGAAGATCTTGGTGCCGAACACCTTGTAGGTGCCGTCAGGCTGCGGCTCGGCGCGGCTGCGCACCATGGCGAGGTCGCTGCCGGCCTGCGGCTCGGTGAGGTTCATCGTGCCGGTCCACTGGCCGCTCACCAGCTTTTCGAGGTACACCGCCTTCAGCTCGTCGGAACCGGCCGTGAGCAGCGCCTCGATGGCACCGTCGCTCAGCAGCGGGCACAGCGCGAAGCTCATGTTGGCCGAGTTGAGCATCTCGCCGCAGGCCGCGCCGATGGTCTTGGGCAGGCCCTGGCCGCCGAAGTCCGCCGGATGCTGCAGGCCCTGCCAGCCGCCGGAGACGTACTGCGCAAAGGCCTCCTTGAAGCCCGGCGTGGTGGTGACCACGCCGTCCTTGAACGACGAGGGATTGCGGTCACCCGCCACGTTCAGCGGCGCGACCACGTCCTGGTTGAAGCGCGCGCATTCCTCGAGCACGGCCTGTGCGGTTTCGAGGCCGGCGTCTTCAAATCCCGGCAGCTTGGCGATCTCGCCGATGTTGGCCAGGTGCTCGATGTCGAACAGCATGTCCTTGATGGGGGCGGTGTAGCTCATGTCTTGTCTCCAGATACAGCGGATACGAAAAGGGCATCGCGAACGATGCCCTCTGGCTCATTGCAGCGATGCGGTCAGAGCGCCTTGACCAACTCGGGCACGGCCACGAACAGGTCGGCGACGAGGCCGTAGTCGGCCACACTGAAGATCGGCGCTTCTTCGTCCTTGTTGATCGCGACGATGACCTTCGAGTCCTTCATGCCGGCCAAGTGCTGGATGGCGCCCGAGATGCCCGCTGCGATGTACAGCTGCGGGGCGACGATCTTGCCGGTCTGGCCCACTTGCCAGTCGTTGGGGGCGTAGCCCGCGTCGACGGCTGCGCGGCTGGCGCCCAGGCCCGCGTTGAGCTTGTCGGCGAGAGGCGCCATCACTTCGGTGAACTTCTCGGCGCTGCCCAGGGCGCGGCCACCGGAGACGATGATCTTGGCGGCGGTCAGCTCGGGGCGTTCACTCTTGGTGACTTCACGGCCGACGAAGCTGCTCTTGCCGCTGTCGGCGACGCCTTCAGCGGTTTCGACGGTTGCAGTGCCACCGGTGGCCGCTGCAGCATCGAAGCCGGTCGTGCGAACCGTGATCACCTTGGTGGCGTCGCTGCTCTGCACGGTGGCGATGGCGTTGCCTGCGTAGATCGGGCGCTCGAAGGTGTCCGGGCTGTCCACCTTGGTGATGTCGCTGATCTGGGCCACGTCCAGCTTGGCGGCGACGCGGGGCGCCACGTTCTTGCCGTTGGCGGTCGAGGGGAACAGGATGTGGCTGTAGTTGCTGGCAATCGCCAGAACTTGGGCAGCAACGTTCTCTGCGAGGTTCTCGGCGAGGCTGGGGCTGTCGGCGGCGATGACCTTGGTCACGCCTGCGATCTGGGCTGCGGCCTTGGCGGCTTCAGCGGCGTTCGCGCCAGCAACCAGAACGTGCACTTCGCCACCGCAAGCCAGGGCTGCAGTCACGGTGTTGAGGGTGGCCGGCTTGATGCTGGCGTGGTCGTGTTCGGCAATAACAAGTGCGGTCATGTTCAGATCACCTTCGCTTCGTTCTTCAGTTTGTCCACCAGCGTCGCAACGTCAGGCACCTTGATGCCGGCACCGCGCTTGGGCGGCTCGCTGACCTTGAGCGTCTTCAGGCGGGGCTTCACGTCCACGCCCAGGTCTTCGGGCTTGAAGGTGTCCAGCTGCTTCTTCTTGGCCTTCATGATGTTGGGCAGCGTCACGTAGCGCGGCTCGTTCAGGCGCAGGTCGGTCGTGATGACGGCCGGCAGCGTGAGGGTCAGCGTTTCCATGCCGCCGTCGACTTCGCGCGACACGGTGACCTTGTCGGCGGCCAGGTCGACCTTCGAGGCGAAGGTGGCTTGCGGCAGGTCGGCCAGCGCAGCCAGCATCTGGCCGGTCTGGTTGGCGTCGTCGTCGATGGCTTGCTTGCCCAGGATGATCAGCGAGGGCTGTTCCTTGTCGACCAGCGCCTTGAGCAGCTTGGCGACAGCCAGCGGCTGCAGTTCTTCGGTGGTCTCGACCAGGATGCCGCGGTCCGCACCGATGGCCATCGCGGTGCGCAGGGTTTCCTGGCACTTGGCATCGCCGCATGACACGGCGATCACTTCCGTGACCACGCCCTTTTCCTTCAGGCGAACCGCCTCTTCGACAGCGATCTCGTCGAACGGGTTCATGCTCATCTTCACGTTGGCAATGTCCACCCCGGTGCCGTCGCTCTTCACGCGCACTTTGACGTTGTAGTCGACGACCCGTTTGACAGGTACAAGAACCTTCATTGACTTGACTCCATTGGATTGCAAAAAGGGGGCTTTTGAGGGCAACCGGTCATTCTAGGACGCGACCTTTGAAGCCTCTGCGCTCTTCTCGACGGCATCGGCGCCGATAAAAAGAACGATCGTGCTTTTCTGCGATTATAAAGCAGCGTCGGGCGCGTGGGGCAACGCCGACTGGTAACGATGTTGGCACACCTTGCCGACCGTAAACACCCTCTCGCTGCCGTCCAGCCCGAACCTAGCGCCTGCACAGGCTCGGCCCGTGCAGGGCGGATAACTATCGCCTCGTCGACCGCATTTGATCTTTTTGATGCCTATGGATCCGCGTGCGCCACTTCAAGCCCGCCATCGACCGCCTCCGGCGAAGCCGTATCTGGAGCTCCCGCCTCCTCTTCCCTCTATGTGCGCTGACAGACAGTCGAGCGACATCGACACGTGCAGGCTGCAACTCAATATTGCCTTGCAGCCTGCGGAGCCCCACACATGCCATCGAACGAAAATCACCTCATCCAGTTGCTTCCGGCCAGGGATCGCGAACGCCTTGTCGCGGCCTGCGAGCCGGTACAGCTGGACCTGGCGGAGGTTCTTTGCGAACCTGGCGCCCTCACCCGCCATGTGTACTTTCCGACCGAAGGATTCATCTCGCTGGTGGCGAAGGTCGAGGGAAGTATGGGTGTAGAAGTCGGCATGATCGGCCGGGAGGGCATGCTGGGCGCGCAACTCTCGCTGGATGTTCCCACCGCGCCGCTGCATGCACTGGTTCAAGGGCCCGGCGTCGCATTGCGCGTCGGTACGGACGCCTTTGCCCATGAGATGGAACTGAGCCCCGCTCTTCGACGCCTGCTCAAGCGCTATGTCTACGTGTTGATGATTCAACTGGCCCACTCGGCCGCATGCCAGCGCTTCCACGTGGTCAATGCCCGGTTGGCCCGGTGGCTGCTGATGAGTGAGGACCGGGCGCAGGCCGAGACCTTCCATGTGACGCAGGAGTTTCTTGCCTACATGCTCGGGGTTCGACGAGTGGGTGTCACCAATGCGGCAAGCGCTCTGCAACGCGACGGGCTGATCGAATACCACCGCGGAGAGGTCCATGTGCTGAACCGCAGCGGGCTCGCAAAGGCCGCATGCTCCTGCTACGACGCGGACCGCCGTGCCTATGCCGAGCTTCTGGGCCAGCCGTCCGGCGCGTGAAATTCCACAACGAGTGCGTTGCCCCGCTTTCGAGGCGCCATGCTTTTCGTGCCTAGGTGGGGTGGCGAACAGACGTTTCGTGGGGGCGCGTCTACAACCGACTTGACCGCTCCTCGCAACACAACCCATGTCGGCCCCCATGATCCATCCGCCCTCTACCGGCTTTCCCTGCGTCGGCATGCCGCCCGATGCCGCCGACGACTGGGACCTTCTGTTGACAGCCCTGACCGCGCGTCTGCGATCGGCGGTCGGTCAGCAAGCAGGCTCGTCGGCGTCGAACACCCAAGCACACCGAATCCAGCATGTCGTTCTGGAATGCGCCGTGGACCTTGACCGGCTGCACGTCGCCCTGCAGGCCCAAGGCGTGCAGCGGCGCAAGCTCGAATCGCACGTCGGCGGTTTGACCGAGGCCGTGGCGCGTGCGATTGCAGACATCGGCGAGTCCTCTGTTCCGATGACGTCGACCAACGGCAACCCGAGGTCGGACAAGAAGGCATCCGCGCTCCACAGCATTTTCGGCTGATCCCGTCGGCGGGACCCCATTCGGCGGGATCACAGGCCCCGAGGAGAAATATCTCGAGGCCTACAGCATGGTCGAGACGCTGGAGGAAGCCCGCCACGGCGGCGGCAGTCTAGACGCCCGCGGAACGCCCGACCCGCTGTTCAGCGCCGTGAAGGCGATGCTGCGGCGTCCTGGAGTTGCAAGTCTCGGATCACGGTCTTTGATTCGTCGATGTTGGAACTTCGTAAGCCTGGATATTCAATTTGCTTTCATGGGCGCTGCCATTCCCTCGTGTGTGGAGAAATAACGCCGTGCCAGGGCGACCAGTTCATTGGTGGTCGGATGGTCCAGCGTCTGCCAGCCGACGATCTGGTTGCCCACGTCGGGGCGATGCTTTTCAACGTAGTGGCGAAAGTCGGTTTGCACGGTGTGTGAGCCCGCGATGAGCACCTGCGTGACGCCTGCCAGCGCGTCGCAGACGTCACCAAAGAACTCATGCTCGCTGCGCACCTGGCTGCCGTGCTGGCGGGTGTAGTGAACATTCGACTTGACCTGCTTTTCCAGCACCTGCGTGGCATCGAACTGCAGGATCTGGGCGCTGTGATGGTCGGCCCAGACAACGGCGTGGAATAGCGACATGTGAATACCCTCGGGAACGCGATGCGAGGACGGCACCGCTGGTTTGAAGAAGAAGAGCTGTTGACCTGCAACGGTGCGCCCAATCGCCGCGAGCGTCCGTGCGCTGGCCCACCAAGACGAAGTGCATGGCGAAGCCACTTACGCCTACAAGATGCGACAGGTCTTGCCCCCGTGCCTCGTCTGTACGACGTCGAACAGACCGGCACCCACCGTGCGCGCACAGTCGCGCTCAAGACAACGCCTGCCATCGCAGGCGCCCGCACGCCCTGACCGGAGCCCGCCGCATGCCCAACCCCGCCGTTCACCCGCCCCTGGAAGACTTCGCCCTGCTCGACGCCTGGTGGCGCGCGGCCAACTACCTCTCGGTGGGCCAGATCTACCTGATGGGCAACCCGCTGCTGCGCGAGCCGCTGACGCTGGAGCACATCAAGCCGCGCCTGCTCGGCCACTGGGGCACCACGCCGGGCCTGAACTTCATCTATGCGCACATGAACCGGGCCATCAACGCTCGCGACCTCGATGCGATCTTCATCGCCGGGCCGGGCCACGGCGGGCCGGGCGTGGTGGCCAGCACGTACCTCGAAGGCACCTACAGCGAGGTGTATCCGCACATCTCGCGCGACGCGGAAGGCCTCAAGCGCCTCTTCACGCAGTTCTCGTTCCCCGGCGGCATCCCGAGCCATGTGTCGCCCGAAACGCCGGGATCGATCCATGAAGGCGGCGAGCTCGGCTATTCCCTGCTGCACGCGCACGGCGCGGTGTTCGACAACCCCGACCTGCTGGCCTGCTGCGTCATCGGCGACGGCGAGGCCGAGACCGGCGCGCTCGCGGCCAGCTGGCATTCGAACAAGTTCCTCAACCCCGCATGCGACGGCGCGGTGCTGCCGATCCTGCACCTGAATGGCTACAAGATCGCCGGGCCCACCGTGCTCGCGCGCATCGGCGACGAACAGCTCACGCAGCTGTTGCGCGGCTACGGCTATGAGCCGCGCTTCGTGTCGGGCCACGACCCCGCGCCGATGCACGGGCAGATGGCGGCCGCGCTGGACGCGTCCCTCGACGCCATCCGCGCCATTCAGGTGGAAGCGCGATCGGACGGGTTCAGCCGCCGCCACCGCTGGCCGATGATCGTGCTGCGCTCGCCCAAGGGCTGGACCGGGCCGAAGACGGTGGACGGCGTGCCCATCGAGGGCACGCAGCGCGCGCACCAGGTGCCGCTGACCGGCTTTGCCGACAAGCCCGGGCACATCGCCCTGCTGCAGCAATGGATGCAGAGTTACCGGCCCGAAGAGCTGTTCGACGCCGAAGGCGCCCTGCGCGCCGACATTGCCGCCCTGTCGCCGCAGGGCACGCGCCGCATGAGCGCGAACCCGCACGCCAACGGCGGCCTGCTGCTGAAGAACCTCAAGCTGCCCGACTTCCGCGACTACGCCGTGGCGGTGGCGAAGCCCGGCGCGGTGGACGCCGAGGCCACACGCGTCATGGGCGAGTTCCTGCGCGACGTGATGCGGCTCAACGCGGCGGACAGCAACTTCCGCCTCATGGGGCCCGACGAGACCGCGTCCAACCGCCTCGGTGCGGTGTTCGATGTGAGCAACCGCACCTCCACCGCCGAGATCCTGCCGGGCGACGACCACGTGGCACCCGACGGCCGCGTGATGGAGGTGCTCAGCGAACACCTGTGCCAGGGCTGGCTCGAGGGCTACCTGCTGACGGGGCGCCATGGCTTTTTCTCGTGCTACGAGGCCTTCATCCACATCGTCGACTCGATGTTCAACCAGCATGCGAAGTGGCTGAAGGTGACGCGCCACATTCCGTGGCGCCGCCCCATCGCGTCGCTGAACTACCTGCTGACGAGCCACGTCTGGCGCCAGGACCACAACGGTTTCAGCCACCAGGACCCGGGCTTCATCGACCACGTGGTGAACAAGAAGGCCGAGGTGGTGCGGGTGTACCTGCCGCCCGACGCCAACACGCTGCTGTCCGTCACGGACCACTGCCTGCGCAGCCGCGACTACGTCAACGTGATCGTGGCCGGCAAGCAGCCCGAGGCGCAGTGGCTGGACATGGCCGCGGCCGAGCGCCACTGCACGGTGGGCCTGGGCATCTGGGACTGGGCCAGCAACGACAACGGCGTGGCGCCCGACGTGGTGATGGCCTGCGCGGGCGACGTGCCCACGCTGGAGACCATGGCCGCGGTCGACTTGCTGCGCACCTTGCTGCCCGAGCTGAAGGTGCGCGTGGTGAACGTGGTCGATCTGATGGCGCTGGAGTCGCCCTCGGGCCATCCGCACGGGCTGGAGGACGCGGTGTTCGACTCGATCTTCAGCACCGACGCGCCGGTGATCTTCGCCTTCCACGGCTACCCCGCGCTGATCCACCGGCTGACCTACAAGCGGCGCAACCACGGCAACTTTCACGTGCACGGCTACCTGGAAGAAGGCACCACCACCACGCCCTTCGACATGACGGTGCTCAACCGGCTCGACCGCTTCCACCTGGCCGCCGACGCCATCGACCGCGTGCCGCGCATCCGCGACACCGCCGGCCATGTGCAGCAGCACCTGCGCGACCGTCTGCTCGAGCACCGGGCCTACATCGTGCGCCACGGCAAGGACATGCCGGAGATCGAGCACTGGCGCTGGACGCAGCGCTGACAATCCGAAGGCCGGCCGGCTTCGGCCTTCGAGGTGTCCATGCGCAGACTTCGCTTTCTTACCAACCGCCACCGCGCGCCGTCGACGAACCTGGCGCTCGGCCTGCTGCTGGCCTTCAATGCCGGCGCCATCAACGCGGGCGGCTTCCTGGTGCTGCACATGTACACCTCGCACATGACGGGCTTCGCCTCGCAGCTGGCCGACGGCATGGTGCTGGGCAACGCCACCCTGCTGCTGAATGCGCTGGGCGCCATCCTCGCGTTCATGAGCGGGGCCGCCGTCTGCGCGATGCTCGTCAACTGGAGCCGGCAGCATCGGCTGCACGGTGTGTACGCGCTGCCGCTGCTGCTGGAAGCCGCGCTCATGTTCCCGTTCGGGCTGATGGGCGCCATCACGCTGACGTGGCCGACGCCGTTCGCGGTGCCGCTCACCGTGCTGCTGCTGTCCTTCATCATGGGCCTGCAGAACGCGGTGGCGTCGAAGACTTCGGGAGGCAGCATCCGCACGACCCACATGACGGGCAACATCACCGACGTGGGGATCGAGCTGGGCAAGATGCTCTACTGGAATCGGCGCGCGGGCACCGCCCCGGCCCCGGTGCCGGTTCGCCATGACCGCGCCCGGCTGCGCAGGTCGGGCGGGCTGGTGTGCATGTTCGTGCTGGGCGGGGCGGTGGGGGCGCTGGGGTTCAAGTACGTCGGCTTCATCTGCGTCGTGCCCTTTGCCGCGCTGCTGCTGGCGCTGTCGATCCCGCCGCTGCTGCGCGACGCGCCGCGCTCGAAGTCGCTCGCGCGGCGGCTCGGCTGGCACGCGCGTGCTGCAGGCGACGCGCAGGCCTCGAGGCGACCGGACTGACGCCCGGGTCTGTGCGTTGCCGCACGCGCCGGAGCCAACAAGACTGATTCGCTTTGGCATCGCCCGTGTATTGGCATGCCTCGCTTTGCTTCTTCGCTCCGACCGCTTACCCTGCGCTCATTTGAATTGCGCATCGGACCCTCGGGTCGTTGCATCACCACCGTTCGATCGAGGTGCCAGATGTTTAAGAACACTGAGCAGTTGCAGCGCTGGATGCTGGACCACACGCATGGCCGCCTGGCATTTCTATCGATGCTTGTCGCGCTCGGGGCATGGCTCGTGTTCTGGTTCGACATCGAATGAAGGTGCCGCGGCGTCGCGCGCCAACGCTCCCTTTCGAGGGCCATTGAATTGAATCGCGTCGTTCCCGACCCGCACGTGCGTCAGCTCGCAGGATCGCGCATCGCCTGGTGGTTGCTGCTCGCCATCATGCTGACAGCGTTGCAGCCTTTCATCGCAATTCATTTCCGCGATGACGGCTGGGAGGACGAGCCAGGTTTTCGCATACGCGCGCTCAGCACCACAGTCCAGTTCGAACCCGACGAGCGGCCCGACCATGCCACCAGTCGCGAGACCACCGTGTTCGTTCCCTCGGGTGCCAGCATCGACCTGCCGAATGTTTTCCAGCACGGACTGGACGGATTGATGGGGCTCGTGCTGGCCATGTTGCCGCTGCTCGTGGCATTGCGCTCGTTCGCACAGCCCGTGCCGTGCGCGTTGCGCGTGCGCGTGCGCGCCGTCATCCGGGCGCCACCGCCGACGTCGCTGTGGCGGCGCTCTCCGCCCAAGACCGCACCACCCTTGACGACCTGACAAGCGCCGTCGTCCCTTGACGGCCGCCGTCTTCTGCCCGCTCTCGCGGGCGGCAGCCCTTCTTGTTTCTGGTCCAAAGGTCTATCGTGATTTCATCGACTCATGCGCACGTGCGCCGCTTCTTCGCGCCGCGCTTCTTCACACCGCTGCTTCTTTGCGTTGCTGGCTTGCTTTCCACGCCGGCCATCGCGGCCCCCGAGGAGATACAGGTCTATCTGGACGACATGAGCGCTCCCGGCCAGTTCGGCGTGGACGTGCACAACAACCATGTCGTCTCCGGCGCATCCACGCCGAGCTACCCCGGCGAGCAGCCGCCGTCGCACGTCTTCCGCCTGACGCCGGAGTTCTACTACGGCCTGAGCGACACGGTCGAGCTCGGCCTCTACGTGCTCACCAGCCGCGCGCCCAATGCCGATCCGAAGGTGGACGGCGGCAAGGTGCGCATCAAGTACATCGCGCCGCACGACAAGACGCAGGGCTTCTTCTGGGGGGCGAACCTGGAGGTCGGCAAGACCAGCCTGCGCGTTTCGTCCACGCCGTGGAACGCCGAACTCAAGGGCATCCTCGGCTACCGCACAGGTGCATGGACGCTGGCCGTCAACCCGAACATCGACTGGAGCCTGTCCCGAGGGGGCGGCCCCGTGACGCTCGACGTGGATGCCAAGGTCGCCTACGCAGTGAATGACAAGACCCAGGTCGGCTTCGAGACCTACAACGAACTGGGCCCGCTGTCACGACCCGATTCCTTGAGCAAGAACAGCAAGACGCTCTTTGCCGTGGTGGACCATGAGTTCGAGCATTTCGACGTCAACCTCGGGCTTGGCAAGGGCCTGACGCACGACGCTGACCGCTGGACGCTCAAGTTCATCGTCGGCACGCACTTCTGAAGGAGAAGAACATGGCATTCAAGAATTCGGACGTCCGCTACGGCTCGTGGGTCATCGGCTTGCACTGGCTGATGCTGGTGCTGCTCGCCGCCGTGTACGCCTGCATGGAGCTTCGCGGGCTCGCACCCAAGGGCAGCGACCTGCGCGCCAGCCTCAAACCGTTGCACTTCCTGCTCGGCCTGAGCGTGCTTGCGCTCGTCGCGGTCCGGCTGGCGGTGCGCTGGGGCGCGGGCGCGGCGCCCGACATCCGACCACCGGCGCCGATCTGGCAGGAAAGGCTGGCGCGGCTGATGCACCTCGCGCTCTACGCCTTCATGATCGCCACCCCGATCCTGGGCTGGTTGACGCTGAGCGCCGAAGGCCGGCCGATCGTCCTGTTCGGCCTGCACGTGCCGTCGCTCCTCGGCGCGGACAAGACGCTGTCCGAGCAGTTGCAGGACGTGCATGAAACGCTGGCCACGGCGGGCTATTTCCTGATCGGCCTGCACGCGGCGGCAGCGCTGGCCCATCACTACATCACCCGCGACAACACGCTCTTGCGCATGCTGCCCGGGCGCGACACCCACCAACCCATCCATCAACGAGCGAACGAACAGCGATGAAGTCATTCCACTACCGCGCCCACCCCGAGCGCCACCGCACCGAACACATCGGCTGGCTGCGCGCCGCCGTGCTCGGCGCCAACGACGGCATCATCTCCACGGCCAGCCTGGTCGTCGGCGTGGCGGCGGCGCATGCCAGCCACGCCAGCATCCTGACGACGGCGGTGGCCGGCCTGGTGGCCGGCGCCATGTCGATGGCCGCGGGCGAATTCGTCTCGGTGTACTCCCAGGCCGACACGGAAAAGGCTGATCTGGAGCGCGAGCGCGTCGAGCTGACAACGCAGCCCGAGGCGGAACAGCGTGAGCTGACCGCGATCTACGTGCGCCGCGGCCTCGAGTACAAGCTCGCCAGCCAGGTCGCCACGCAGCTCATGGCACACGACGCACTCGGCGCACATGCACGTGACGAACTGGGCATCTCGGACGCGCTCAGTGCACGCCCGCTGCAGGCCGCGCTGGCGTCGGCGGCGAGCTTTTCCGTAGGCGCCGCGCTGCCGCTGGCCGTGGTGGCACTGGCACCGCAGGCGTCGTTGCTGCCCTGGACCATCGCAACCGCCATCGCCTTTCTCGCCCTGCTGGGAGCTGTCGCGGCAAGGATCGGCGGCACGCCTGTGGCGCGCAGCGTCTGGCGCGTCGCCTTCTGGGGCACGCTGGCCATGGGCATCACGGCCGGGGTGGGAACCCTGTTCGGCGTGGCGGCGTAAGCCGCCCGGCCCGAAGGAAGCGGATGTATGTCCCCAGGCCGCCGCGCCAGGATCAGCGGTCGGCGGAATTCGGCGCCATGGGCTCCGGGGCGGCGGGCAAGGACTCCACACGCACCACGCGCTGCGGATAGGGAATGTCGATGCCCGCGGCGCGCAGCCCGTCGAGGATGGCGATGTTGATCGCCGAGCGCAGGTTGTCCTTGCCCTTGTCGGGGTCGGCCACCCAGAAGTTCAGCGTGAACTCCAGCCCGTCGGGCGCGAAGTTCATCAGGAAGGCCACGGGTGCCGGGTCGGTCATCACGCGCGGCTGCGCCTTGGCGGCCTCGCACAAAATGGACTGCACCTGCGCCACGTCGCTCTCGTAGCCGACCACGATGGTGGTCGTGATGTTGAACTTGCGGTCGGCCAGCGACAGGTTTTCCACCCGGCTGGTGATGAGCGACTCGTTCGGCACGATGGCCTCGCGCCCGTTGCCCGCGCGAATGAGGGTGTAGCGGGTCTTGATGTCGGTGATGCGGCCCTCGAAGGTGTCGACCTTCACGTTGTCGCCGATGCGGATCGAGCGCTCCAGCAGGATCACGAAGCCGCTCACGTAGTTGGCCGCCAGCTTCTGCAGGCCGAAGCCCAGGCCCACCCCCAGCGCGCCGCCCAGCACCGACAGCGCCGTCAGGTCCACCCCCACGGCCGACAGTGCGAACAGCAGCCCCACCAGCAGCAGGAAGGCACGCACCGCATTCGACGCCACCTTGCGCATCGACAGGTCGGTGACGGCCTCGCGCAGGATGCGCTTCTCGATGGTGCTGGCAATCCACAGCGCGATCACCAGCACCAGGCCGGCCGACAGCACGCCCTGGAAGATGGTCTGCAGGCTCACGCGCGTCTTGCCGAAGGCCAGCGTGATGTCGTCGAGCTCCGCCAGCACCGGCGGCAGCAGGCCCACGATCCACAGCACCGCCGCAATCCACGCCAGCCAGGAGATGGTGCGCTCCAGCAGCCGCACGAGGTTGGACGCAGGGAACACCGCGCGCAGCACCCGCGCGAACAGCCGGATGACCGCCAGCGACAGGAACACCGACACCGCGATGCGCAGCACCAGCACGGTCTGAAAGTCGATCACCACGCGCCGGGCGACCTCGGTGAGCACCAGCGCCAGCAGCGGGAACAGCACGCCGTCGAAGGTGCGCTCGCCGAACCAGATGGAGTCCTTGGGCTGGTCGCGTCCGAACCATTTGCACAGGGCCCAGGCCAGCGCCACGCAGGCCACCAGTGCGGCGAGTTCGATGCCCAGGCCGCGCGCATCGACCTGGCTCAGGCGTTGGGTGAAGTCGTTGAAATTCATCTCTGGAGAAAAAATCGGGGCGCACCAGCGTGCGCCGGCCGCGCTAAAGGTCCGCCAGCACGCGGATGTGGGCTTCCACGCTGCGCGCCAGGGCGTCGAGGTTGTAGCCGCCTTCGAGCATCGAGACGATGCGGCCCTTGGCATGGCGCCTGGCCACGTCGTGCACGCGAGCGGTGATCCAGGCGAAGTCGTTCTCGTTGAGCCCGAGCTGGCCCAGGTCGTCTTCTCGGTGCGCGTCGAAGCCGGCGCTGATGAAGACCATCTGCGGCTTGAATTCCTCGAGCCGCGGCATCCAGGCGGCCTCGATCATCTCGCGCACGTCCATGCCCCGGGTGTAGGCCGGAATGGGCATGTTCAGCATGTTCGACGCGGGGTGCTCGGTGCCGCTGAACGGATAGAACGGGTGCTGGAAGAACCCGACCATCAGCACGCGCGGGTCGTTCGACAGGATGTTCTCGGTGCCGTTGCCGTGGTGCACGTCGAAGTCGACGACGGCCACGCGCTCCAGGTCGTGCACGTCCAGCGCATGCCGCGCCGCAATGGCCACGTTGTTGAAGAAGCAAAAGCCCATGGCCTGCTCGCGGCACGCATGGTGGCCGGGCGGGCGCACCGAGCAGAAGGCGTTCTCGAGCTCGCCGGCCATCACGGCGTCGGTCGCGGCAATGGCGGCGCCGGCGGCGCGGCGCGCGGCCAGCAGGGTGAAACGGGTGAGCACGGTGTCGGGGTCGACCTGCGCGTGGTCGGGACCGCCGGCAGGCTCGTCGGCCACCAGGCGCTGGTGCAGGGCCTCGAGGTTCTCCACATGCGCCGCGCTGTGCGCCCGGGTGATCTGCTGCAGGGTGGCCAGCGGCACCTCGCAGTGCTCGAGCGCATCGCCCACGCCGGTGAGCAGCAGGCGGTCTTCGATGGCGTCCAGCCGGCCGGGGCACTCGGGATGCCCCTCGCCCATGTCGTGCTTCCAGAAGTCGCGGTGTGTGAAGTAGCCGGTCTTGCCCATGTGTCTCTCGCCACGTGCCCCTGTGTCTCTGCCGCCACGTCCAGACCTCACGCGGCATGGGGCTGGCAAGTCTTACGGTATCGTTTGCATATGGATACAAATATGGACGTCGCCGCAAAGCTAGCCACATTGCTAAACCAGCTTAACACGGTGATCGTGGGCAAGGAGGCCCAGGTGCGTGACTGCGTGGCCTGCCTGCTGGCGGGCGGCCACCTGCTGATCGAGGACGTGCCGGGCGTTGGCAAGACCACGCTGGCGCACGCGCTTTCGCACACCTTCGGGCTGCATTTTTCGCGCGTGCAGTTCACGGCCGACCTGATGCCGGGCGACCTGTCGGGCGTGGCCATCTACGACCGGGCCCAGCAGGCCTTCGTGTTCCACCCCGGCCCGATCTTCGCGCAGGTGCTGCTGGCCGACGAAATCAACCGCGCCAGCCCCAAGACCCAGAGCGCGCTGCTCGAGGCGATGGAAGAAAAGCAGGTGACCGTCGAAGGCGAAACCCGTCCGCTGCCCACGCCCTTCTTCGTGATCGCCACGCAGAACCCGCAGGACCAGCTCGGCACCTTCGCGCTGCCCGAGTCGCAGCTCGACCGCTTCCTGATGCGCATCTCGCTGGGCTACCCCGACCGCGCCGCCGAGCGACAGTTGCTGGCAGGCGCCGACCGCCGCGAAATGCTGGCCACCCTGCCCGCCCTGCTGACCGCCGAGGAACTGACCGCCCTGCAGCAGCGCGTGCAGCAGGTGCATGCGGCGGATGCGTTGCTCAACTACGTGCAGGACCTGATCGCCGCCACCCGCTCGGGCCGCTGGTTCCTGCAGGGCCTGTCGCCGCGCGCCGGCATCGCGGTGCTGCGCGCGGCCAAGGCGCAGGCGCTGCTGGCCAACCGCAGCTACGTCGCGCCCGACGACGTGCAGGCCGTGCTGCCGCAGACCATCGCGCACCGCTTGACGCCCGTGGGCGACGCGGGCCGGGGCGCCGTCGAGCAGGTGCGCGCCATGATCGCCGCCGTGCCCTTGCCGTGAGCCTCCGCTCGCGCATCGACGGCTGGTTCCTGTCGCGCCGCCCGCCGTCGGACACGCTGGAGCTGACGCAGCGCAACGTCTACATCGTGCCCACGCGGGCCGGCTGGACGCTCGCGGCCACCTTGCTGGTGCTGCTGGTCGCATCCATCAACTACCAGCTCAACCTGGGCTACCTGCTGACCTTCCTGCTGGCCGGCAGTGTGGCCGTGGGCATGCACGTGTGCCACGGCACGCTGCGCGGGCTGGCGATGCACATGGTGGCGCCGGAGGCGCACTACGCGGGCGCCGCCGCGGTCTTTCGCGTGGTGCTGCACAACACGCGGCGCAGCGTGCGCTACGGCATCGGCATGGCAGTGCGCGGCAGCGGGCAATGGGCCTGGACCGACGTGCCGGCCGAAGGCACGTCGACCGTGGAGATCGCCTTCCAGCCCGAGCGGCGGGGCCTGCATGCGGTGCCGCCGCTGACGGCGGAGACCCGCTTTCCGCTCGGCACCTTTCGCGTGTGGACGGTGTGGCGCCCGGCCGCTCGGATGCTGGTGTACCCCACACCCGAAGCGCATCCGCCGCCGCTGCCGCCGGGCGAGCCGCTGTCGGGCGCGGCCGCGATGTCCGCAGCGTTGCGCTCCCACAGCGCCGGGGAGTACGACGGCGTGCGCGCCTACCGGCGCGGCGATCCATTGAAGCTGGTCGTCTGGAAGAAGGCGGCCCGCGCGCAGGCGGCCGGCTCGGAAGACCTCGTCAGCCGCGACACGCAGCAAACGCAGCGCGAGGAGCTTTGGCTCGATGCGCAGCACACCGGCATCGCCGACCCCGAAGCCCGCATCTCGCGCCTGTGCGCCTGGGTGCTGATGGCCGACCGCCTGGGCGTGGACTACGGCGTGCGCGTGGCGGGCCGCGTCGTGAAACCGTCGCAGGGCGAAGCGCACAAGCGCGCATGCCTCGAGGCGCTGGCCCTGTGCTGAAGAAAGCGCGCGCATGAACAAGCTCATGACCCGGCTGGCCGCCTTGCCGCGAGACGCGAGGGACACGCTGTTCCTGCTGGCCGTCATCGCGCTGATCGTGCTGCCGCAGGTCGAGAACCTTCCCTGGTGGTGCACCGCCATCACCGCGATGGTCCTGTTCTGGCGCGGCATGCTTGCGGTGCAGGCGCAGCCGCTGCCCGGCAAGTGGTGGCGCATCGCGCTGCTGGCGATGACGCTGGGCGCCACCTACGCCACGCACCGCACCCTGCTGGGCCGCGACGCGGGCGTGACGCTGGTGGTGATTTTGCTGGCGCTGAAGACGCTGGAGCTGCGAGCCAGGCGCGACGCCTTCGTGATCTTCTTCCTGGGCTTCTTCACGATGCTCACGAACTTCTTCTACTCGCAGTCGCTGCTGACCGCCTTCACCATGCTGCTGGCGCTGCTGGGCCTGCTGACGGCGCTGGTCAATGCGCACATGCCGGTGGGGCGGCCGCCGCTGATGCAGGCCGCGCGCACCGCCGGATGGATGGCGCTGGCCGGCGCGCCGATCATGCTGGCGCTGTTCCTGCTGTTCCCGCGCTTCGCGCCGCTGTGGGGCACGCCGAGCGACGCCATGACGGGGCGCACCGGCCTGTCGAACACCATGCGCGTGGGCACCATCGCCGAGCTGGCGCTGGACGACAGCATCGCCGCGCGCATCAAGTTCGAGGGCGACCGCCCCCCTGCGCAAAGCCAGCTGTACTTTCGCGGCCCGGTGCTCGCGCAGTTCGACGGCCGCGAATGGACTGCGCTGCCGTCGTGGGCGCGCGGCGGGCAATGGTCTTCCAACCTGCGCGTGAGCGGCGAGCCGGTGCGCTACGAGGTCACGCTCGAAGCCAGCAACCGGCCCTGGCTGCTGACGCTCGACGCCGCCCAGAAGGCGCCCGATGCGCCCGGCTTCGAAGTGAGCGGCACGCCCGACCTGCAATGGCTGGCGAACCGCCCCCTCAACGACCTGGTGCGCTACCGCGCCGAGAGCTACACGCGGTTCACGAGCGGCCCGCTCAAGCGCACCGGCGGCCAACTGCAGGCCTACCTGGCGCTGCCGCCGGGCGCCAACCCGCGCACCGCCGCGCTGGCCGCCGACATGCGGACCGACCCCGCGCTGGCCCACGCCGATGCGCAGGCCTTCGTGCAGGCCGCATTGCGCCGCCTGCGCACCGGCGGCTACACCTACACGCTGGAGCCCGGCGTGTACGGCAACGACACCGCCGACGAGTTCTGGTTCGACCGCAAGGAAGGCTTCTGCGAGCACATCGCCTCGGCCTTCGTGGTGCTGATGCGCAACCTGGGCGTGCCGGCGCGCATCGTCACCGGCTACCAGGGCGGCGAGTTCAACAGCCTGGACAAGTACTGGGTGGTGCGCCAGAGCGATGCCCATGCGTGGGCCGAGGTGTGGCAGGAAGGCACCGGCTGGACACGGGTCGACCCGACAGCGTCGGTCGCGCCCGGGCGCATCGGCCAGCAACAGCGCCTGGTACCGCAGCCCGGCCTGTTCGCCGGCGCCATCGGCGCCATGAGCCCCACGCTCGCGCAGAACATCCGCGCCGCCTGGGATGCCGTCAACAACGGCTGGAACCAGTGGGTGCTCAACTACACCCAGAGCCGCCAGCTCAACCTGCTGAAGAACATCGGCTTCGAGGCGCCTAGCCTCGAGGACCTGGCCTATGTGCTGCTCTACCTGCTGATCGGCGCAAGCCTGGCCGGCGCGGCATGGACGCTGTGGGAGCGCAGCCGCCACGACCCCTGGCTGCGCCTGCTGGGCCAGGCGCGTGCAAGGCTCGCGAAGGCCGGCCTCCCATTGCCGGAGACGGCCCCGCCGCGGCAGATGGCGCAGGCCGCAGACGCGCGCTTCGGCCCCGCCGCGCACGCCGTGCGCGACTGGCTGCTGAAGCTCGAGGCGCAGCGCTACGCCGCGGCCACGCCCGGCTCGCTGTCCGCCTTGCGCGCCGAGTTCCGCCGCCTCGCCTGGCCCAGCGCCGACCCGCGCGGCTGAAACCACTTGTGTCCCCGAACGGGCGCCGCGCGAGCGGGCGGCACAATCGGCCCATGCGATTTTTTCTCCCCACGCCGTCGCGCGCCGCTGCGGCAGCCGCACTCCTCGCCGCCTGCTGCGCCTGGTCCACGGGGGCTGTAGCACAGAAGTCCTCCAACGGCCGCACGGCCGCGGTCAACCCGGTGCGCGGCAGCACGCCGTACGCCACGCGAGACGACGCCATGCAGTTCGCCGACGAGGTGGCCGCGCGCCGCGGCCTCGACCGCGACTGGGTGCGCGCCACCATCGGCAGCGCGCGCTTCCTGCCCAACGTGCCACGGCTCATGCTGCCCGGTCCGGTCGGCACGGTGAAGAACTGGCAGACCTACCGCAGCCGCTTCATCGACCCGGTGCGCATCGCGGCGGGCGTGCGCTTCTGGCGCGCCAACGCCGACACGCTGGCACGCGCCGAGCAGGTGTACGGCGTGCCGCCGGAAATCATCGTCGGCATCATCGGCGTGGAAACGATCTACGGGCGCAACATGGGCAGCTTCCGCGTGATCGACGCGCTGGCCACGCTGTCCTTCGACTTTCCCGACGGCCACCCGCGCGCGGCCGAGCGCCAGGCCTTCTTCCGCGGCGAGCTCGAAAGCTTCCTGAGCACCGAGAGCCGCACCGCCGACAACCCGCTCACGCCGCTGGGCAGCTACGCCGGCGCCATGGGCATGCCGCAGTTCATGCCCAGCAGCATCGCCAAGTACGCGGTCGACTTCGACGGCGACGGGCGCATCGACCTCGTCAACAACCCGGCCGACGTGATCGGCTCGGTCGCCAACTACTTCAAGGGCTTCGGCTGGAAGCCCGGCATGCCGGCCATCTACCCTGTGCACTTCGACGAGGCGCGGCTGCAGAAGGCGATCCTGATGGCGCCCGACATCCTGCCGACCTTCAGCACCGACAGCTTCGTGGCCGCCGGCGCCGTGCCCGAGGGCGACGGCATCCGGCACAAGGGCCTGCTCGCGCTGATCGAGCTGCAGAACGGCGCCGACGCGCCGCCGAGCTACGTGGCCGGCACACGCAACTTCTACGTGATCACGCGCTACAACTGGAGCAGCTACTACGCCATGTCCGTGCTCGACCTCGGGCAAGAGGTCAAGGCGGCGATGGAGCAGTAGACGCCATGACGCCCGAGGCGCTGCGCGCGAACTGGAACGAGGCCTGGCAGGCGCTGGGCGTCACCGCAACGAACAACGCGCCGAACGATGCGCTGTGCGCGGAGTTGCAGCGCCGCTACGGCGAGCCCCAGCGCCACTACCACACGATGCAGCACCTGGGCGAATGCCTGGCCTGGTTCGAGCGCGAGAAGGCTTTGGCCGAGCGCCCCGGCGAAGTGGCGCTGGCGCTCTGGTTCCATGACGCGGTCTACGACGTGCGCGCGCACGACAACGAAGCGCGCAGCGCCGACTGGGCGCGGCAGGCCTTGCGGGCGGCGGGCGCGGGCGACGCAGCAGCCGACCGGGTTCATGCGCTGGTGATGGCCACGCGGCACGACGCGGTGCCCGAAGGCCGCGATGCCGAGCTGCTGATCGACATCGACCTGTCGATCCTCGGCGCCGAGCGCGCGCGCTTCGACGAATACGAGCAGCAGGTGGGCGTCGAATACGCCTTCGTGCCGCTCGAGGTGCGCCTGCCGCGCCGGCGCGAGATTCTTCAGCGCTTTCTAGACCGCCCGGCCCTCTACGCCACGCCGCGCATGCGTGCGCTGCTCGAGGCGCGGGCGCGCCTCAACCTGCAGCGCTCGATCGCGGGCTGAGCGATCCGCTCAGGCGGGCACCAGCCGCCACCACTCGGAGCGTGCCGGCGTGCCGTCTAGCGCCTCCTCGACCACGCCGAACAGCAATCCGTCGCGCGCAGCGCCCCGCTTCGCAAGCTGCAGCAGGCGCTGCGGATCGCGGCACAGCATGAAGCTCGCGTCGCCCTGCCATTCGAGGCATCGGCCCACCTCGGCCAGCATCAGCGCGGGCTGGCTCTGCATGAAGGTGAACGGCATCGGCAGGCCCATGTCCAGCTGCGACAGCCCTGCATGCATCGCGCTCCACGCACCGCGCAGGCTCGCCACGCGAATGCGCGCGCCGGCCGGCAAGGCGGCTTCGCCGGCCGCATCGACGCAGCTTCGCGCGCCGTACATCGCCAGCTCGGTCCACAGGCCGACACGGCGCGGCCGCCGGCCGAGTCGTTGCGCCAGGTCGTCGCGCCATGCCTCGGACAGCGGATCGGCCACGAAGTGGGCGACGGTGCGCCAGCCGCTCTCGGTGTCGCTCGTCATGCGGCGCAGTCCTTCACCACGAGCGACGCATGGCCGCCGCCGAACCCGACCACATTGAGCAGCAAGTGGCGCAGCGTGCGCGGCGCCTGCTCGCTCAAGGCGATGCCCAGCGACGCGTCGAGCGGGTAGTCCCGCACGGGCCATGCACGGCCTTCGATGCAGCCGATCAGCAAGGCCAGCTCCGCCGCACCGGCGGCGCCCAGCGTGTGGCCGAGGGCCGACTTGAGCGACACCAGCGGCGGCAACGCATCGAACACCTGCTTCAGCGCCTCGGCCTCGATGGCGTCGTTGACCGGGCTGCCCGCGGCCTGCACCTTGATCAGGTCGATGTCGCCGGGCTGCAGGCCGCTGCGCGCCAGCGCCTCCCGGCACATCGCGCGCACGGCGGAGGCCTCGGTGCCCGACGGGTTGCGGCCGTCGACCACGTTCGACCCACCCATGACCTGCCAGCGCGCGGGCTCGCAACGCAGGCGCAGCGCCGCCACGGCCTCGCCAAGCACCAGGCCCTTGCGTTGCGCGCCGAAGGGCTGCGCGCGGTCGGGTGCCAGCAGCTGCATGGCGCCGAAGCCGGCCACAGTGAAGCGGTTGTCCATCTCGGCGCCGATGACGAGCGCCTCCGCGGCATCGCCGCCGCGGACCAGGTCGGCGGCCGCCAGCACGGCGTTGAGCGCCGAGGTGCAGGCGGTGGACACGGTGAACACCGGGCCCTGCCAGTCGAGCGCGCGTGCGACCACATCCGAAAAGTCCTGCAGGTCGCCACCGAAACGCTGATCCTGCGGTACGTGTTCCATGCCGCCGATGTCGAGCGAGGACGAGGCGACGAACAACGGCGCAGTGCGCGCGCCCCAGTCGCCGGTCTGCGCGACCACGCTGCGCACGGTGCGGCGCACGCGCTCGGCCCAGTCACCCTCTTGTGCCGCGAGCTTGTAGACGGGCCAGCACACGCCGTGCGCCACCGTCACCGGTGTCGGTGGTACGCCGCCGCGCTGCATTGCCGCCAGTGCGGCGGGCATGTCGTCGCCCAGCACGCTGGCCAGGCCCATGCCGGCCAGGAAGACATCTTTCATGCCTTGCCCGCTTGCGCGAGGTGCTGCGCCAGGTGCGCGATGGAGGTCAGCGCACGGCGCGTTTCCTTGCTGTCGGGCATGCGCAGGCCGAAGCGCTGCTGGATGGTCATCGACACCTGCAGGGCATCGAGCGAATCGAGGTCGAGCCGGGCCTCGGGGCCGAACAGCGGCTCGTCGTCGCCCAGACCGCCCGGGGGCGCATCTTTTTCAACGGCTTCGAGCACCATGGCCTTCAGGCCGGCGATGAATTCAGGGGTGACGGTGCTCACGGTGTGCGCCTGCGAAACAGAAAAACGGCCAGAAGAAACATCAGTGCCGCGAACCCGGCCAGCCGGCCGATCTGCGGCAGCGCATCGGCCACGCCGCCGCCGCGCAGCAGCACGGTCAGCAGCGCTTCGAGCCCCCAGTTCATCGGGGAGATCTCGACCAGCCGCTGCATGAAGCCCGGCATGACGAACTTGGGCACCATGATGCCGCCCGCCGCCGCCATCAGCACATTGACCATGGGCCCGATGGTGGCGGCCTGCGCATGGCTGCGCACCAGGCAGGCCAGCGCGAGTGACAGGCTCACCGCCGCCAGGCTCACGGCTGCCAGCGACAGCAGCAGCGCGCCCCAATGGATGCCCGCGAGCGACAGCGCGTCGCCGCCGATCAGCGGCATGAGCCAGATGCCGGCGGCCAGCATCAGCACCGCCTGCAGCGCGTTGACGCCGAGGTAAGGCAGCGCCTTCGACGCCAGCAGCATGGTGCGCGACACGCCCAGGCTCTGCAGCCGGCCAAGCGCGCCCGAGCTGCGCTCCTGCACGAACAGGCTGGAGAGCGACGCCACCACGAAGAACATGCCGAACACCAGCCAGGCCGGCACGTTCTGCTGCACCGAGGTCGGCCGAGGGCCGGCGGTGGAGAAACGTTCGGCGCGCACCATCGCCTGGATGGACGCATCGGGCGCGGGGCCGGCCGTGCCCGGCACCGCCAGTGCGAGCCGCGCCTTCAGCTCACCCGACGCACCGATGAGTTCGGCTCGCAGCGCGTTGAACAGGTTGGCGTCGATGCCGGGTTCGGTCAGCAATTGCACACGCGCCTGGGTCGAGAGCGCGGCCGACTCCAGCTCTTCGGACAGCCCCGGCTCCATCACGATCACGTACTTCAGCGAGCCGTTGCGCAGCCGCGCCTGCCAATCGGCGCCCAGCGGCTGCGGCGCGCCGTGGTTGCGCTGCCAGAGCTGCTGCAGCCACTGTGCGGGCGTGGCCGTGTCGCGCATGTCGACCGCATAGCTCAGCTCGGCCAGCGGCGGGCGGTAGATGTCTTTCAGCGTGAGCGACATGAGCACGATGAAGACCATGGGCATGAGGAACAACGCGGCCAGGCCGTGCATGTCGCGCACGAGGGCGAGCAGTTCCTTCTTGACGAGCGCGAGGAGCATGGGTGGGCGTTCAGTCGCGCAGCGAGCGGTGGGTGAGCGCCATGAACAGCTGCTCGAGGTCGTGGCGGCCGAACTCGGCGTGGCGCACTTCGATGCCGGCGGCTTCGAGCGCGGCCAGCACCGTGGCGGGGCCGGTGCGCGGGTTCAAATGAATGCGCCACTGCACCCCGTCCCGCTCCACGGTGCCGAAGCGCGAGAGCATGTCGGCGTCGAGCCCGTCGGCGGCCAGCGTGAGCAGCATGGCGCTCTTCGAGAGCAAGTCATCGAGCGCCCCTTCGCGCAGCACATGCCCACGATCGAGAATGGCGACGCGGTCGGCAATGGCCTCGATCTCTTCCATGTAGTGCGACGCGTAGATGACGGCCGCGCCGGCCTGCGCGAGGCTCTTGATGGCGTCGAGGATGAAGGCGCGCGATTGCGGATCGACGCCCACGGTGGGTTCGTCGAACAGCATCAGTTCAGGCTCGGGCAGCAAGGCGATCGCCAGGTTGAGCCGTCGCTTCAGACCGCCCGAGAGGCGCTCGGCGCGAACGCCTGCGAACTGTTCCAGCTGGGCGAACTGCGTGCAGGCATCGACGCGCTGCTTCTTGCGCGCGCCCGACAGGCCGCCCGCCGCCGCGAACACCGCGAGGTTCTCCGCGACGGTGAGCATCGGATAGAAGGCCTGCTCCTGCGGCGCCACGGCGATGCGCGTGGGCGTTCTTGCGCGCACCTGGCGCAGCGGCTGGCCGTCGATGAGGATCTCGCCCGACTGCACCGCAAGGGCGCCCGACAGATGCGAGATGAGCGTGGTCTTGCCAGCGCCGTTCGGGCCCAGCAAGCCCAGCACGCAGCCTCTGGCCACCTCCAGCGACACGTCGGCGAGCGCCGCCGCCTCGGCGTGCGGATAGCGGTAGCCGAGCTGCTGCAATGCCAGCATCAGGCGACGGCAGCCTTGAGGTCGCGGAAGAAAGTCTCTTCCTGCTGCGCCTGCTCCCGCAGCTTGTCCGCCAGCGCCGCAGGGTCGACCGCCTCGCGCCCCTTCACCATGCGCGCCGCCTTGAGCGCAAAGGCGCGCCAACCGTCGCCGATGGCGATGAGCCGCTCGGACATCTGCTGCAGCTGCGGCTTGTCGAGCAGCTGCGCTGCCTCCTGCAGGAAGCCCGCGTAGATGAAGCGAAAGCCCGCCCCGCCCGTGCCGATTTCTTCCTGCATGCGCACCACATGGCCGATGAAGTCGACGCTGCGCGGGTCGGTGGGCGACAGCTTCTGCATGCGCCTGGCCAGCGTGCGCATGCCGCGCACGCCGACGATCGGAATCGGCGCGAGCATGGTACGCACGGTCTTGCGGATGGCCTTGGTGACCGAGGCGGCGTCGACCGCCTTGCGCTCGATGGCCTGCGGGTAGTACATGAGGCCCTTGGGCGCGAGCACGCCCTTGGCGAAGCGTGCACGCGCCAGGTCGCCGCTCGGGCAGCGCACGGGCTCCTCGAACACCGGGTCGCTGATCAGGTAGTCGTCGCCGTCCTTGCCGTACACCAGCAGGTTGTGCGCGTTGAAGTGAAAGCGCATGTTCGGCGGAAAGTACGGCAGCCAGTAGACCGAGGTCTGCAGGCCCACCAGCTGGCCGTCGGCCAGCAAGGCGTCGAGCCGCTTCTGGCCGGCTTCTGGGCTGCGGAAGGTCTCGAAGCGAAAGCGCGCGGCCATCGGGGCCAAAAGGCCCTTGATGATCGCCCTGGGTGGCATGCGGTACGAAATGAGCGGCAGGCCCGACAGCTTGATGAAGGGCAGGTACGCGAACGAAATGGCGGACGACAGGCCCAGCGCCATGCTCTCGCTCATCGGCGCGCCGTGGTGCCGCATGAGGCTGGAGATGACGCCGCTTTCGCAGTGCGCCGCCTGTTGGTGTTGAAAGTTCACGGCAGGCTTTGCAAGGTGGAAACGGGCAGGCCCAGCGCTTCGCCGTAGCGCGCGAGCTGGGCCGGCGACAGCGCGGCGAAATGGCGCGGCTGCAGGTGGCGGCGCACGCGCCATTGCCAGAAGCCGCTGGTCTGCGAGAGCAGCGCCACGTCCATGCGGCGGGTGTACATCCAGTACTCGAGCGGCGAGGCAAGCCCCGCCTTCACGCGCTGCTTCGCGGCCTGCGCCTGATCGACCAGCAGGTCGACCGCATGGCTGGTGACGATCTCTTCCGCCTCCCAGCCGCGCGAGGTGGTGGTGACGACGCGGCCCTGGGCATCGCGCGCGTACATCAGCTTGGAATGGCCGGCCAGGGTGGCGTTGCCCTCCTGCGGAACTGCGTCCAGGTCCATGTCATGCCTCCCGCCGGGCCGCCGCAAGGCAGGCCTGCGCCCCCTCGGGGGGCAGCGATGTGCGAAGCGATGAGCGTGGGGTGTTCATACCGCCTCCATGCAGATGAAGCCGCTGGAGAAGCGGCCGCTTTCGGGCACGAACATCAGGAGCTTGTGCCCGGGCTGGATGCGCCCGGAGCGGAACAGCTCGTCGAGCATGATGTACGGCGACGCCGAGCCCGTGTTGCCCTTGCTGGCGAGGTTGCTGAACCAGCGTTCGCGCGGAATCGGCAGGCCCACCGCTTCGAGGCACCGGGCCACCGGCTCGACGAAGTAGTGCGACGACAGGTGCGGCAGGAACCAGTCGATGTCCGCCGCCTTCAGGCCGCGCTTCTCGATGATGGCCGCCAGCGGCTCGCCCAGCGTGGCGCGCACGATGTTGTCGTTGAGCAGGCGCACGTCCTGCTTCACGGCGAAGGTGGATTCGCGCTGCCAGTCGTCGGGCGACTTGCGCGCCCAGCCGTCGAGGCCGCCTTCGGCGTTCTTCTCGGCGCCGGCGTACATGCACACGGGCAGTTCATTCGCGGCGGAAGACAGGTCGATCCACTCGACCCGCAGCGACAGCGGGCCGCGCGGCTCGCGCTCCAGCAGCACGGCGCCCGCGCCGTCGGACAGCATCCAGCGCAGGAAGTCTTTCTCGAAGGCCAGCTCGGGGCGGGCCTCCAGTGCTTCGAGCTTGTGCTCGAGCTCGGCCTCGAAGCGCGAACCGCGCATCACGGCCGAGGCCAGCTCCGAGCCGGTGGCCACCGCGCGGCGCGCGTCGCCCGCGCGCACCGACAGCCACGCATGCTTGAGCGCCGTGGCGCCGGCCAGGCAAATGCCCGCGCAGGCCACCACTTCGAGCCGCGGCCAGCCGAGTTCGCCGTGCACCATCACCGCGTGGTTCGGCATGAGCTGATCGGGCAGCGAGGTGCCGGTGGCCAGGCAGTCGACCGGCCCCACGTCGTCACCCAGCGCGCGAATGGCAGCGGCCGTGAGCTGCGCGTTGGTCATCGCCAGCTCGCCGGTGGCGCGGTCGATGGCGTAGTGGCGCGACTGGATGCCGTTGCTGCGCAGGATCAAACGCCGCGCGCGGGAAGCCTTGCCGCCGATGCGGCCGAGCACGTCTTCGATGTCTTCGTTGCTGACCGGGGCAAAGGGCAGAAAGGCGGCGGTGCGGGTCAGGAAGACATCAGTCGTCATACAGGGGGGTGCGGTCGGTGGCGGAGCCCGACGGGCACTCGAATTGGGCGGTCATTTTAATCAGCCACCCTCTGAACAGCGGCCGCAGCAGCGCCTGCAGCGTCAGGCTCACAGGCACCACGGTGACGATCAGCGCGATCAGGAACACCACGTACATCAGCAGCAGCGGCTTGCGCTGCCACGCGCCGGGCCTGCCGGCCGCCATGATCAGCTTGCCCCACAGGTAGAAGCTGCGGGTGCCGGCTTTCTCGCTGACGAGCAGCTTCGCATCGGCCCGCACCGCGCCCAGCCCGGCCAGCAGGGGCTGCGTGCCGCGCTCCAGGCCCTGGTGCAGGGCATCGCGCAGGGCGCGGCCGAAACGGGCGGTGCCGCGGATCTGTTCAGCGCTCAGTCCGGCGTCGGGCATGCCCCAGAAGCCGCGCTTGCGGCCCCAGATCAGCCAGGCCGGCGTGGTGAAGAAGGTGGCCAGCGTGGGGCCGGGGTCGGTCAGCACCACGTTGTCGATGAGCCGCGCCCCGGCGTCGGCGAGCATGCCCTTGAGCTTTTCGTGCGCCAGCAGCCACATGTTGCGGCACGCAATGACCGTGACCACCGGTTTGCCCGCGAGCAGGCGCGCCGCCACCGGGTGCTTCAGGAACGCGGTCACGGGCTGCGACGGCGCCAGGAACCACACCTGGTACGGCAGGATGACCAGGTCGAAGTCTTCGTCACCCGTGAGCGACAGCGGCGCCAGCGGCTGCGGCTTCATGTGGGCCGACTCCGGGAAGGCGTCGAAGAAGCGCAGGAAGGGCCAGGGGAACGGGAACGGGGTCTGCGGCCGCAGCACTTCCTCGTGCAACTGGATCAACGGGTCGGCGCGCAGGGGCGCAACGATCTGCTCGGCGACGCTGTCCAGCTGTCCGGATTGGGAGTAGTGGATCACCAGGACGCGCTTGGGGCGCGTGGAGGAATCGGGGGACCCGGAGGGGCTGGGGGAACTGGAGGTCACGGGGAGGGCTGTTTCGAGGGCCGTCGAATGTAAGCCAACCATCGGCAGAACGCATCTGCCATTGGTCATGCCGTCGCGCCGACCCCACGATGGTGGCAGCTCCCCGGACCGGTGCGCCGGGTGCACAGAGCGAACGCAACAGCAGGCTCGAACCCCGGCGAGGCCGCTGACGCCCTATTGACGCTCGTGGCACCGCAGCCCGTTCAGATTGGCGAGAGCGGCGGGTCCGCTGACGGTGGCCTCAGCTCGGCTATCAGATGATCGATCAGAGCGCGCACCTTTGGCGTGGTGTAGCGAGACGCCAAAAACAACAGGTATGCCATACCCTGGTAGTTGGTGTCGAAAGCCCACTCCGACAGCAAACGGACCACCCGGCCGGCCGCCAGCGCATCCCGTGCCACAAAATCCTGCACGCAGCCCACGCCCAGGCCAGCCTCGACCGCCGCCAGGCGCATCTCGCTGTGGTTCAGGGCGTAGCGGCCGGCTACCGCGAGTTCCACCTCGTCGTCGCCCCGCACGAAGCGCCAGCGGCTGTCGCGCTCCTGCTCACCGATCGACAGGCAACTGTGGGCCATCAGGTCCTCGGGACTGTGGATGCCCTCGTGCGAAGCCAGGTAGGCCGGGCTGGCCAGCACCAGTTGACGCACCGGCATCAGCGCGCGCGCCACCATGCCCTGCGGCGGATCGTCGGTCAGGCGGATCACGAGGTCGACGCCTTCACGCAGAGGATCCACCGCCCGGTCGACCACCAGCAGGTGGACGTCCACCTCGGGATAGCGTTGCAGGAAAGAAAGCAAAGGCTGCTGCAATACATGGCGGGCAAACGCTTTGGGCGCACTGACGCGGATCAGCCCCTTGGGCACGCCCACATGGCCCTCGGCCACCCGCATGGAGGCCTGGGCCGAAGCCACCACTTCGCGCCCGCGCTCCAGCACAGCCATACCCGCTTCGGTCAGGCGCAATTGCCGGGTCGTGCGTTGCAACAGCGATACGCCCATGGCACTTTCCAGCCGCGCGACCTGCCGGCTGACGGCCGACGGCGTTTGTCCATGCCGCCTCGCGGCGGCCGAGAAGCTGCCCGCTTCCGCCACGCGGACAAACGCGACCAGTTCGCGCATCACCTCCAGAAAGTCATCTGTTCTCAAAGCGCAAAGCTCCTGTTCCGGCGTCGAGTCTAGTCAATGCCTGGAGCGAAACGAACAATGCGCACGCCAACAACATCAAGGAGGAAACGGCATGCCAACACGCAGGATTCGCAGCTTTGGAGATCTCGATGCAATGAAAGGTCGCATCGACCATGTCCTCACGCTTTTCAGTGGCGGCCTCGACAGCAGCTACGTGCTCAAGGAGCGCTCGCAGGTGGCGGCATGAGTACTTCATCCGTCACCACGGACTTGAAGGAACCCGTCAAGACAGGCGTGCGGTCCCGGCCGTTGTTTGGCCCGGTTGAATGGCTGCTGCTTCTGGTGGCTGTGATCTGGGGCGGCAGCTACAGCGCCGCCAAGCTCGCCACAGGGCAAATGCCCGTTCTGCAGTTCCTGGTGCTGCGCTTTGGCCTGACTTTCCTGATCCTGTTGCCCGCGTTGCGCGGACTGGCAGTGGCGTCGTGGCCAGCGGCGCTGACTGGCGCATCGATGCTGGGCATCAACCTCCTGGCCATTTTCATCTGTGAGACTTTCGGTGTGTCATTGACAACCGCCTCCAACGCAGCATTTCTGATCAGCCTCTGCGTCGCCTTCACACCGCTGTGCGAGTGGTGGCTGCTCAAGGCAAGGCCCGGCGGCGCAGTTCTGGCGGCAGCGGGATTGTCATTGCTGGGCGCAGGACTGCTTGCGTTTCAACACGGCTGGTCGGCCAGTCTTGCCTGGGGAGACGGCCTGATGGTGCTCGCGGCCTTTCTGCGGGGTGTCATGGTCTGCCTGACACGTCGTCTTGGTCAAAAACACGGCCTTCCCGCGCTCACGGTGACGGCGGTGCAAATGGGCGTGATGACGCTGGGCTCGGCAATCTTGATGTTCGCCGTACACGGCACGGCGTGGCCACCGCTGCCGCGCAGTGCGTCTTTCTGGTCTGCCATGGCATTCCTGGTGTTGTTGTGCACGTTGTTTGCATTTTTTGTGCAGAACTACGCGGCGTCGCGCAGCAGTCCTTCCCGTGTGGCCCTGCTCATGGGCAGCGAACCGATGTGGGGCGCATTGATCGCCGTCCTCTGGCTGGGCGAACAGATGGCGTTGCAAGGTTGGATCGGTGGTCTGCTGATCGTTGCGTCGGCATGGTGGGTGACCCGGCCGGAAAAGAAGAACTGCGTGTGATTGTTTCCGTGCGGACAAAACTACCAGGATGAGAGCCGACGCAGTCGGGCGCAAAAAAAGGGGTCGCACCTTTCGGCACGACCCCTTTTACTGTGCAGGCCAGGCAGGCGCTCAGCGCACCTTGCCTTCCTTCCAGGCACCCAGCAGCTTGTTGTAGTCGATGGTCTCGCCCTTTGGCTTTTCGTTGGCCAGCTTCTTCCACGGGGCGTGGTCGTCGCTCAGGTACTTGGCCGGGTCGCCCTTGGGGTTGAGCTTGGGCGCGCAGTGGGCCATGCCGGCGCGCTCCAGGCGGGCCATCACGTTGTCCATTTCATCGGCCAGGTTGTCCATGGCTTTCTGCGGGGTCTTCTCGCCCGTCACGGCCTCGGCCACGTTCTTCCACCAGAGCTGCGCGAGCTTCGGATAGTCGGGCACGTTGGTGCCGGTCGGGGTCCAGGCCACGCGCGCCGGGCTGCGGTAGAACTCGATCAGGCCGCCGTACTTGTTGGCGTTCTGCGTGAAGTAGTCCGAGCGG
Source organism: Variovorax pasteuri (assembly GCF_051216435.1). NCBI lineage: Bacteria > Pseudomonadati > Pseudomonadota > Betaproteobacteria > Burkholderiales > Comamonadaceae > Variovorax > Variovorax pasteuri. The sequence goes on along the minus strand of NZ_JBPJZS010000004.1, from coordinate 50,174 downwards.
ATGTCGCTGTCGCGGATGAAGGTCAGGCCGGTGATCGACTTCTTCAGCGAGGTCGTCTTGGCAGTGATGAACTGCGCGTAGAGCCAGGCCGCTGCCGTCTTGTTGGCGTCATGGCCCTTGAAGAAGGTCCACGAGCCCACGTCCTGGTAGCCGTTCTGCATGCCCTGCTTCCAGTACGGACCGTTCGGGCCCGGGGCCATGCGCCACTTGGGCGAGCCGTCGTCGTTCACGACCGGCAGGCCCTTCTTGGTCATGTCGGCGGTGAAGGCCGTGTACCAGAAGATCTGCTGGGCGATCTGGCCCTGCGCCGGCACCGGGCCCGATTCGCCGAAGGTCATGCCCATGGCTTCCTTGGGCGCGTACTTCTTCATCCAGTCGATGTACTTGGTGAGCGCATAGACGGCAGCGGGCGAGTTGGTGGCGCCACCGCGCGAGACCGAGGCGCCCGTGGGCGTGCACTTGTCGGCAGCCACGCGAATGCCCCATTCGTCGATCGGCATGCCGTTGGGAATGCCCTTGTCGGCGGCACCGGCCATCGACAGCCACGCATCGGTGAAGCGCCAGCCGAGCGACGGGTCCTTCTTGCCGTAGTCCATGTGGCCGTAGATCGGCTTGCCGTCGATGGTCTTCACGTCCACGCTGAAGAACTCGGCGATGTCTTCGTAGGCGCTCCAGTTCAGCGGCACGCCCAGGTCGTAGCCGTACTTGGCCTTGAACTTGTCCTGCAGGTCCTTGCGCGCGAACAGGTCGGCGCGGAACCAGTACAGGTTGGCGAACTGCTGGTCGGGCAGCTGGTAGAGCTGGCCATCGGGCGCGGTGGTGAAGCTGGTGCCGATGAAGTCCTTCAGGTCGAGCCCGGGGTTGGTGAACTCCTTGCCGGCCCCGCCCATGTACTCGGTGAGCGACATGATCTTGCCGTAGCGGTAGTGCGTGCCGATCAGGTCGGAGTCGGAGACCCAGCCGTCGTAGATCGACTTGCCCGACTGCATCGAGGTCTGCAGCTTCTCGACCACGTCGCCTTCCTGGATCAGGTCGTGCTTGACCTTGATGCCGGTGATTTCCTCGAAGGCCTTGGCCAGGGTCTTGGATTCGTACTCATGGGTGGTCAGCGTTTCGGAAACGACCGACACCTCCTTCACACCCTTGGCCTGCAGCTTCTTGGCGGCGTCGATGAACCACTTCATCTCCTCCATCTGCTTGTCCTTGGACAGGGTGGATGGCTGGAACTCGCTGTCGATCCATTTCTTGGCTTCGGCTTCTCCGGCCGATGCAGCGCCGTGCGCGGCGAACATCGCCGCTGCCAGTGCCAATGCCGTGTAGCGCATCTTCATGATGTTGTCTCCTCGGTTGTGCTTCCCCGGTTCTTTCATCTCGGCTCCGGGGAGGCGGAGAGCCGGACGCATCTCGAAATCAAGGTTGCGGTCGCCGCCGGGCCGCCCCAAGGCGAGCCGCGCCTCCCCCTCGGGGGGTGGCGAAGCACACGAAGTGACAAGCCGGGGGGCACATTTCTCTAGCCCTTGCGCATCACCAGCGCGAGCACGAGCATCGACAGCACGAAGCTGATCCAGATCGATGGCTCGGCCTCCAGGCTCATCCACTCCTGGAACTTGCCGGCCAGGCTGATGAAGATCAGGTTCACATAGGCCGCCGACAGCAGGCCGATGAAGAGCCGGTCGCCGCGCGTGGTGGCAATCGGCAGCCAGCCGCGCCGCATCGTGGTTGGCGACTTGAATTCCCACACCGTCATGCCGACCAGCATGAGCGCGATGCAGATGAAAAATACGGCCACCGGGGTGGTCCAGACCATCCAGTCGAACATCTCCGGCCCTCCTTAAACACGGCCCATCGCGAAACCCTTCGCGATGTAGTGACGCACGAACCAGATCACGATCGCGCCCGGCACGATGGTGAGCACGCCAGCGGCTGCCAGCGTTGCCCAGTCCATGCCCGAGGCGCTCACCGTGCGCGTCATCGTCGCGACGATGGGCTTGGCGTTCACGCTGGTGAGCGTGCGCGCCAGCAGCAGCTCGACCCAGCTGAACATGAAGCAGAAGAACGCCGCCACGCCCACGCCGGCCTTGATGAGCGGCAGGAAGATGCGCACGAAAAAGCGCGGAAACGAGTAGCCGTCGATGTAAGCGGTCTCATCGATCTCACGCGGAATGCCGCTCATGAAGCCTTCCAGGATCCACACCGCCAGCGGCACGTTGAACAGCAGGTGCGCCAGCGCCACGCCCAGGTGCGTGTCCATCAGGCCGACCGTGCTGTAGAGCTGGAAGAACGGCAGCAAAAACACCGCGGGCGGCGTCATGCGGTTGGTGAGCAGCCAGAAGAACACGTGCTTGTCGCCCAGGAACGAATAGCGCGAGAACGCATAGGCCGCCGGCAGCGCCACGGTGAGCGAGATGACGGTGTTGATCGCCACGTAGATCAGGCTGTTGATGTAGCCCGAGTACCACGACTCGTCGGTGAAGATGCGCGCGTAGTTGGCCCAGGTGAGCTGCTGCGGAAAGAACGAGAAGCTCGAAAGAATCTCCTCGTTCGTCTTGAAGCTCATGTTGATCATCCAGTAGATGGGCAACAGCGCGAACAGGATGTACAGCACCAGGAAGATGCTGCGCTTGTGGAATCTTTTTTCGTTCATTTTTCGACCTCCACAGTCTGTGTGCCGACCCGCTGCATCCAGTTGTAGAGCACGAAGCAGAACAACAGAATGATCAGGAAATAGATCAGGGAGAACGCGGCCGCCGGCCCGAGGTCGAACTGCCCCACGGCCTTCTGCGTGAGGTACTGGCTCAGGAAGGTGGTCGCATTGCCCGGGCCGCCACCCGTCAGCACGAAGGGCTCGGTGTAGATCATGAAACTGTCCATGAAGCGCAGCAGCACCGCGATCATCAGCACGCCACGCATCTTCGGCAGCTGGATGTAGCGGAACACTGCGAACTTGCTGGCGCCGTCGATGCGCGCGGCCTGGTAGTAGGCGTCGGGAATGGAACGCAACCCCGCGAAGCACAGCAGCGCCACCAGCGGCGTCCAGTGCCACACGTCCATCACCAGCACAGTGAGCCAGGCGTCGGTTGCACTGCCCGTGTAGTTGTAGTCGATGCCCATGACCTGCAGCGCATGGCCCAGCAGGCCGATGTCGGCGCGGCCGTAGATCTGCCAGATGGTGCCGACAACATTCCAGGGAATCAGCAGCGACAGCGCCACCACCACCAGAACCGCCGACGACTTCCAGCCCTTGGCCGGCATCGACAGCGCCAGGCCGATGCCCAGCGGAATCTCGACCAGCAGCACCGAGAGCGAGAAACCCAGCTGGCGCCACAGCGCCTGGTGCAGCTCGTCGTCGCGCATCACCGAGGCGAACCATTCGGTGCCCACGAACACGCGGCGCTCGGGCGAGATGATGTCCTGCACCGAATAATTGACCACGGTCATCAGCGGCACGATGGCCGAGAAGGCGACGCAGATCAGCACCGGCAGCACGAGCCACCAGGCCTTCTGGTTGATGGGTTTGTTGGTGGCGTTCATGGTGTTGCTCCTTCCCCCTTTGGGGGAAGGCTGGGATGGGGGCAGGCAGAGCGCCCGACGGATGCGCCGCTTGCCCCCACCCCTGCCCTCCCCCAGCGGGGGAGGGAGAAAGAGAAGGGAGCGGGAGAGAACGAGGTCGGGTTGTTCATGCCACCAGCTCCTCGTCCTTGTAGTAGCAGGTGTGCGCATCCAGCACCCGCAGCCACACCGTGTCTCCCGCCGCCGGGGCCGGGTCGTCCGAATGCAGCCGCACCTTCAGCACGCTGCCGCCGGCCTCCACGCTCAGCATCACGTGCGTGCCCACGTCCTGCACGTTCTTCACCACTGCGGGCACCGCACCGGCGGCGCCTGCGCCTGCCAGGCGCAGGTACTCGGGGCGGATGCCGACCTTCAGCGGCCCTTGCGGCAGCTCGCGCGTGGGCACCAGCGGCGTGCCGGCCACTTCGATGGTGCCGTTCGCGCTCTGTGCCGACAGAAAGTTCATGCCCGGCGAGCCGATGAAATGCCCGACGAAGGTGTGGGCCGGCCGCTCGAACAGCGCCTCGGCGCTGCCCACCTGCACGGCCTTGCCGCGCGTCATGACCACCACCTCTTCGGCGAAAGTGAGCGCCTCGACCTGGTCGTGCGTCACGTAGATGAGCGTGAGCTTCAGCTCGCGGTGAATCTGCTTGAGCTTGCGGCGCAACTGCCACTTCAGGTGCGGGTCGATCACGGTAAGCGGCTCGTCGAACAGCACCGCCGACACGTCGCTGCGCACCAGCCCCCGGCCCAGCGAAATCTTCTGCTTGGCGTCGGCGGCCAGGCCGGCGGCACGCTGGTTGAGCTGGCCGCTCATGTCGAGCATCTCTGCGATCTCGCCCACGCGCTTCTTGATCTGCGCTTCCGGCACCTTGCGGTTGCGCAGCGGAAACGCGAGGTTCTCGGCCACCGTCATGGTGTCGTAGATCACCGGGAACTGGAATACCTGCGCGATGTTGCGCTCCTGCGGCGTGGCGTGCGTCATGTCGCGGCCGTCGAAGGTCACCGTGCCCTGCGACGGCACCAGCAGGCCCGAGATGATGTTGAGCATGGTCGTCTTGCCGCAGCCCGAGGGGCCGAGCAGGGCGTAGGCGCCGCCGTCGCGAAAGCTCATCTGCAGCGGCAGCAGCGCGTAGTCACCGTCGTCCCTGGGGTTGGGGCGGTAGGCGTGGGCCATGTCGAGGTCGATGCGTGCCATGTCAGCCCTCCTTCACGCCTTCGCGTGATTCGCAATGCATGAAACAGTCGAGGTCTTGTCGTGGAACACCGCGGAACCGGCTTTGCCGGGCCGCAGGTGTTGCCCCCTGGAAGGGGGTTGGCGAAGCGACACGAGGTGCGCGAAGACGGGGGGTCATGCTAGGTCCTTCGCCATGCGGGCGCCAGCGCCAGCTTTTCGCCGGCATCGAACACATAGGCTTGTGCCGCGCTGAAGTTCAGCGTGATCGAAGCACCCAGCTCGAAGCGGTGCACACCGGTGAGCTGCGCCACCAGTTCGCCCACCGCGGTATCGACGTGCACGAAGGTGTCGGAGCCCGAGATCTCGGCCAGCTCCACCTTGCCGGGCAAGGCGACGTCGCCCGCACCCGCATTGACATTCAATGCGCTCGCGCGCAGCCCGACGGTCACTGCGCCCGCCACGCCTTCAGGCACAGCCAGCGCCAGCACGGGGCCGCCGGTCAGTTGCACCCGGCCGGCCGTGGCCGTGCCGGCCAGCAGGTTCATCGGCGGATCGCTGAAGGCGCGCGCCACGCGCAGCGATTGCGGTGCATGGAACACCTCGGCGGTTGGGCCGTACTGCAGCAGTTCGCCGGCGTCCATCACGGCGGTGTAGCCGCCGAGCAGCAAGGCCTCGCCCGGTTCGGTGGTCGCGTAGATCACGGTCGAGTCGCCGGTGGCGAAGAGCTGCGTGAGTTCTTCGCGCAGGCCCTCGCGCAGCTTGTAGTCCAGGTTGACCAGCGGCTCGTCGAGCAGCATGAGCGGCGCGTTCTTGGCCAGCGCGCGGGCCAGCGCCACGCGCTGCTGCTGCCCGCCCGACAGCTCGGCCGGCAGGCGCTCGAGGAACATGCCGATGTGCAGCTTGTCGGCCAGCGCCTTCACGCGCGCCTCGATGTTCTTCTCGCCGCGCAGCTTGAGCGGCGAGGCGATGTTGTCCGCCACCGAGAGCGACGGGTAGTTGATGAACTGCTGGTACACCATCGCGACGTTGCGTTCGCGCACCGGCATGCCTGTCACGTCCTTGCCGTCGACAAAGACCTTTCCTGCGGTGGGCGTGTCGAGCCCCGCCATCAGCCGCATCAGGCTGGTCTTGCCGGCCTGCGTGGCGCCGAGCAGCACGGTCACCGCGCCGCTTTGGGGCGCGATGCTCTGCTCGTAGAGCCAGGTTTGCGCGCCGACCTTCTTGGTCACGCGCTCCAGAGTCAGTTGCATGTGTCCCCTCCGCCCGTTTCGGGTCTTGGTTCAGCCGCTGGTGGTCAATCGCTCTTTCGCTCGCTCTTTCGGTCGCTCTTTTTCGATTTCTCTTCGATCGTTTCTTTTTCCGCCGGCCCTCTTCGGCCGCACTCTTTCACGCAGTCTTCGGATGGCCCTGAAGCCAGGCCTCGACCTGCTCGCGTTGCTCGGGCGTGTAGTGCAGCCCCAGCTTCGAACGCCGCCAGAGCACGTCTTGCGCGCTCACGGCCCACTCGTGGTCCTGCAGGAAGCGCAGTTCGCGCTCGTACAGGCCGGGCGCCACTTCGGCGCCCAGGTCGGCAAAGGATTTCGCGTCGCCGAGCACCTCGGCAATGCGCGCGCCGTAGGCCCGCGCCAGGCGGCGCGCCAATTGGCCGTACAGCCACGGGTGCCTGGCCTGCACAGCCGAAACGAAGCGCTCGAAGTCGTCGTCGGGCCGTTTGGCCGCGCCGATCCAGGCCGACAGGTCGCCGCCTGCGAGGAAGGCGCTCTCGGTCCAGGCCGGGCGCTGCGTGCTCGACTGGCCCAGCATCTTGCCGACCTCGTCGGCCGCGTCCTCGGCCAGCTTGCGGAAGGTGGTGATCTTGCCGCCCCACACCGACAGCAGCGGTGCGGCGGTGGTGTTGGACTCCAGCAGGTAGTCGCGCGTGACGGCCGAGGGGTCGCCCGACGCGTCGTCCAGCAGCGGGCGCACGCCCGAGTAGGTCCACACCACGTCGGCCGGCACGATGGGCTTGTCGAAGTAGCGGCTGGCCTGGGCGCAGAGGTAGTCGATTTCTTCCTGCGCGATGCGCGCGGCGCCGGGGTCGTCGCCGCTGATCTCGATGTCGGTGGTGCCGATCAGCGTGAACGCGTCCTGGTAGGGAATGGCGAAGATGATCCGCTTGTCGGGGTTCTGGAAGATGTAGGCATGGTCGTGCTCGAACAGGCGCGGCACCACGATGTGGCTGCCCTTGACCAGTCGCAGGCTCTTGGTGGCCAGCGCCTCGCCCTTGGCCGACTTGGCCACGCCGCGCAGGAAGGATTCGGCCCACGGCCCCGCCGCATTGACCACCGCGCGGGCGCGCAGCGTGCGATGCGCGCCGTCGGGCCCTTCGAGCGTGGCAACCCAGTCGTCGCTGCCGCGTTGCACATGAACGCAGCGGGTGCGCGTGAGCACTTCGGCGCCGCGCGACTGCGCGTCCAGCGCGTTGAGCACCACCAGGCGCGCATCGTCCACCCAGCCGTCCGAATACACGAAGCCGCGCTTGTACTGGTCCTTCAGCGGCTTGCCGGCCGGGTGGCGGCGCAGGTCGACGCTGCGCGAAGGGGGCAGCACCTCCCGCTTGGCGAGGTGGTCGTACATGAACAGGCCGATGCGGACCATCCAGGCCGGGCGCATCGACGGGTCGTGCGGCATGACGAAGCGCAGCGGCCACATGATGTGCGGCGCGCTCTTGAGCAGCACCTCGCGCTCCTGCAGCGCCTTGCGCACCAGCGAGAACTCGTAGTACTCGAGGTAGCGCAGCCCACCGTGGATCAGCTTGGTGGAAGAAGAGGAGGTGTGGGAGGCGAGGTCGTCCTTTTCGCAGAGCACCACGCGCCAGCCGCGGCCCGCCAGGTCGCGTGCGATGCCGCAGCCGTTGATGCCGCCGCCAACGACCAGCACGTCGCAATCGGCGGCGGGGCCGGATGCGGAAACAGCTGAATCGGGGGAGAAATCGCTCACTGGAAGGGGCTCCATGGATGCATGACTTTGGTCACCAACGGCGGCCATTGTATTTTCGAGATTTTTCACTTAGGTTCCTTTTGGCGCGATTTTCCTCCGAGTTTTCCCTTACTCGGATTCGTTTTCTTTCGTTTTAAAGTGACGCGCACTGTAACCTTGCCGCAGTCTTCCTGCTTTCCACGACGCCTCTGTGAACTCCAACCCGCGCCAGATCAACCTCCTGGAGACCGTGCGCACGCGCGGCTCCATCACCGTCGAACAGCTGGCCGAGATGCTCGGCGTGACGCTGCAGACCGTGCGGCGCGACGTGCAACGGCTGGCCGACGCGGGGTTGCTGACGCGGTTTCACGGCGGGGTGCGCGTGCCCAGCTCGACCACCGAGAACATCGGCTACCAGCAACGCGAAACCCTGCACGCCGACGGCAAGGCCCGCATTGCCCGCCGCGTGGCCGAGCTGGTGCCCAACGACTGCTCGCTGATCCTGAACATCGGCACCACCACCGAGGCCATCGCCAAGGCGCTGATGCGCCACACCGGGCTGCGCGTGATCACCAACAACCTGAACGTCGCGACCATCCTGAGCGGCAACACCTCGTGCGAGGTGATCGTGGCCGGCGGCTCGGTGCGCCCTCGCGACCGCGCCGTGGTGGGCGAGGCCACCATCGACTTCATCCGCCAGTTCAAGGTGGACATCGCGCTGATCGGCGTGTCCAGCATCGAGGCCGACGGCTCGCTGCGCGACTTCGACCTGCGCGAGGTGAAGGTGGCGCAAACCATCATCGCGCAGGGGCGCGAGGTGTGGCTCGCGGCGGACGCGAGCAAGTTCAACCGGCCCGCGATGATCCAGCTGGGCACGCTGTCGCAGATCGACCGGCTGTTCACCGACGCGGAGCCACCGGCGCCTTTTGCCGACCTGCTGCACGCTGCGCAGGTTCGGCTCGAGATTGCGCGCGAGCCATGAGCGGCTCCCGCATTGCTCCCTCCCCTTCCGGGGGAGGGTTGGGGTGGGGGCACGACGGCTTGCGAAGAAGCCCGGCGCCCGATCGAAGGCCTGCCCCCATCCCCGCCTTCCCCCAGAGGGGGAAGGCGCAAGACAATGCCGCTCCACTGACCGGCCCCAGAGGAACCATCACGCCATGACCACTTACCTGCTCGCCCTGGACCAGGGCACGTCCAGCTCCCGCAGCATCGTGTTCGACCGCGAAGGCCACATCGTCGCCATCGCGCAGAAGGAACTCACGCAGATCTACCCGCAGCCCGGCTGGGTCGAACACGACCCGATGGAAATCTGGCGCAGCCAGCTGGCCACCGCGCGCGAAGTGCTGGTGAAGGCGAAGCTGCAGCCCACCGACATCCATGCCATAGGCATCACCAACCAGCGCGAGACCACCGTGCTGTGGAACCGCAAGACCGGCCAGCCGGTGCACCACGCCATCGTGTGGCAGGACCGGCGCGCCGAGCCCCTGTGCGCCAGGCTGCGCGACGACGGCATGACGGACACCATCCGCGAGAAGACCGGGCTGGTGATCGACGCGTATTTTTCCGGCACCAAGCTGCGCTGGCTGCTCGACAACGTGCCCGGCGCGCGCGAACAGGCCGAACGCGGCGAACTGGCCTTCGGCACCATCGACAGCTGGCTCATGTGGCAGCTCACCGGCGGCAAGGTGCACGTGACCGACGTGAGCAACGCCTCGCGCACCATGCTCTTCAACGTGCACGACAACAGCTGGGACGCCGACCTGCTGAAGGCGCTGGACATTCCCGCCGCGCTCATGCCGAAGGTGCAGCCGTCGAGCTCGCACTTCGCAGACACCGACGCCGCCCTGCTGGGCCGCACCCTGCCCATCGGCGGCGTGGCGGGCGACCAGCAGAGCGCCCTGTTCGGCCAGGCCTGCTTCGAGGCCGGCATGGCCAAGAACACCTACGGCACCGGCTGCTTCCTGCTGATGCACACGGGCGGCGCGTTCCAGCCCTCGCACAACGGCCTGCTCGTGACCAGCGCCGCGCAGGCCGACACCACGCCGCAGTACGCCATGGAAGGCAGCGTGTTCGTCGGCGGCGCGGTGGTGCAGTGGCTGCGCGACGGTCTCAAGGCCATCAAGGGCAGCGCCGAAGTGCAGTCGCTGGCCGAGAGCGTGCCCGACGCGGGCGGCGTGATGATGGTGCCGGCCTTCACCGGCCTGGGCGCGCCCTACTGGGACGCGGACGCGCGCGGCACCATCACCGGGCTCACGCGCGGCACCACGGTCGCGCACATTGCGCGTGCCGCGCTGGAAAGCATCGCCTACCAGAGCGCCGCGCTGCTGCAGGCCATGAGCCGCGACGCGGTGGCCGCCGGCGGCAAGCCGGTGGCCGAACTGCGCGTGGACGGCGGTGCGAGCGTGAACGACCTGCTGATGCAGTTCCAGGCCGACCTGCTGGGCATACCGGTGGTGCGGCCCGAAGTGATCGAGACCACGGCGCTGGGCGCGGCCTACCTCGCCGGGCTGTCGACGGGCGTCTACAGCGACGCACGCCAGTTGTCGAAGCTGTGGAAGGTCGAGCGCCGCTTCATCCCGACCATGGGCCGCGCGCAGGCCGAGGAATCGATGGCGCGCTGGGAGCGCGCGGTGCGCCAGGCCACGGCGACCTGATTTTCGCGGGGCCTTCGCGGGCCTACCAGCCCCAGGTGAGGCGCTTCGACACCCAGCCGGTGGCGCCGTCTTCATGCCGCACCTTGAGCCAGTCGCCGCGGCGCTCCAGCGTGCGCAGCACGTCGCCGTAGCCCGCCTTCATCACCACCGGGCTGCGCGTGCTCGGCGAGCGGCGCAGGTTGGCCACGCGGGCCTTCACGACATGGTGCGGCGTCTTGTCGGTCATGCGGCGGAACACCCAGGCCTTGTCGCCCTCGAAGTCGCTGACGTGCAGCCAGTCGCCTCTTCGGCCGATCACCTTGAACGGGTAGCCCTTGTTCACCGTCCAGTGCGTTTCGTGGCGCGGGCCGGGGCCGGTGCGCATGTTCAAGGTCTTCACGGCCACGCTGACCATCTGTTGCTGCTGTGCGGCGGAGGCGGAAGGCAAGGCCATCCACGAGAGGGCGAATGCGAGCAACAAGGCGGGCAGGCGAATGAATCTGAACATGGAGCGGAGCTTCCTTTTCTCTAAGGCGTGAAGAATGTCCGGCGGTGCCGGGAGAGCCCGTCTGGGAGCCCGATGCCCGATAAGTTCCGCGGGGATTTCCCTGAAAGCACCTCGCGGCCGTCGGGGCACCGAGGCATGCGGCATGTGTCGCGCGGCAGAATGCGCCCGCCCCGACCCTGCCGCGCGCCGACCGCTTGACCACCTTTTCCGCCCACCCATCCCTGCCACGCGGCGCGTCCGGCCGCGGCGCCCTGCTCGCCTGCGGCGTGGTCGGCGCCACGCTGCTGGCGCTCATCGCGCTGGGCCACGACGGCCGCCGCATCGCACAGCTCGCGGTGCTGGCCGCGCCCGCGGTGCTGTGGCTGCTGTGGCCGTTGCGCAGCGCGCGCATGCGGCAGTTGCGCACGGTGCTCGTCTGGCTCTGGGTGATGGGCTTCGCGCTCGACGGCGCGGTGCGCGCCTACCTGCTCGACACCTACCAGGCCGCGCCCGACGGCGCGATGGTGCTGGGCGCCGCGGCGAACACCAACGCGCGCGAAAGCGGCGAGTACCTCTGGATGCACTGGCGCTCGGCAGTCGTGTGGTGTGCGGTGGTGGCCGCGGCGGGCGTGCTGGTGGGCATGTTCGCCCGGCGCGGTGCGTGTGCCTCGGCCTCCAGGGTCGGCCTGTCACGCTGGATCACGGGGCTGGTCGTGCTCGCGCTGCTCGTGTCCTGCGTGGCCTATGCGAGCAAGCCATGGCGCCGGCTGCATCCCGCGATCTTCTGGACCCAGTGGGTGGACTCGCTTCACACGCTGCAGGCCGCCTGGGCCGACCAGCAGAAGCAGCGCGACCGCCTCACGGCGCAGGCGCAGGCCATCGCGCCCGTCATCACACAGGCGGGGCCTTCCACCGTGGTGCTGGTCATTACCGACAGCATCAACCGCGACAACATGGGCCTGTACGGCTACGGCCGTCCGACCACGCCGCGCCTGCAGGCGCACAAGGCGCAGACCGGCGACCAGATGACGGTGCTGAAGAACGCATGGTCGGTCGACGCCAGCACCCTGCCCTCGCTGCGCAACATGTTCCATTTCGGGCTGCCCGACAGCGAGAACCCGCCGCACGTGCTGGCCCTGGCGCGCGCCGCGGGCTACAAGGTCTGGTGGATCAGCAACCACGACGACCTGGCCATCGAACAGCAGCACGCGCGCTTCGCCGACGTGGTCGACATGGTGAACCGCACGCCCGGTCGCGCCAGCGCGTCACTCGACGGCGAGATCCTCGACTGCGTGCAGGAGGCCTTTGCGGACACCAGCACCGACCGCAAGCTGATCGTGGTGCATCTGATGGGCGCGCACCCGCACTACAGCCTGCGCTTTCCGGCGAATGCCAACCCCTTCGACGACGACGTCGACGCGGTCGAGAACAGCCTGGTGAAGGAAGGCCGCTCTGCCTGGGTGCGGCGCTTTCGCCAGGAGTACGACGCCGCGCTGCTGTACCACGACTTCGTGGTGTCGGAGCTGCTGCAGCAGACGCGCACCGCCGGCAAGCCGGACGACTACCGGGCCTGGATGTACCTGTCGGACCACGGGCAGGAGGTGGGGCACGTCAGCGACCGTGCAGGCCACAGCCCCTCGACCGCCTCGGGCTACCGCATTCCGGCGGTGGTGTGGCGCAACCAGCAACCCTGGCCGCCCGAAGCCGCCCAGCAACCGTTCCGCGCGGACTGGACGGGCTGGACGCTGATGGACATGCTGCACATCCGGTGGGATGGGCAGAAGGCCGAGCGCAACGTGCTGGGGGGCGCCTACCGCTGGGAGGCGCCGGGGATTCCGGTGGCGGTCGAATCGTTCTCGCGCTGAGAACGATCGACGAACTGCCCCGTGCTCAGTGCGCAGGAACCAGAAAGTCCTGGCTGATGCGCCCGCCCAGCTCGTTCACACGATCGAGGAACTGCGTGAGGTAGGCGTGCAGCCCGGTCGCCAGGATCTCGTCGACCCGCGCGTACTGAAGGTCGGCCAGCAGCTTGCCGGCGCGGCGCTGCGTTTCGGCGCTCTGCTCGTTCTGCACCTTGGCCAGGTTGCTCACCACCTCGGCCAGGCTCGCATGCAGCGAACGCGGCATGTCCGCGCGAAGGATCAGCAGCTCGGCCACGCGCTCGGGCTTGATCACGTCGCGGTACACCTTGCGGTACACCTCGAAGGCCGAGACGCTGCGCAGGATCGCGCTCCAGTGATAGAAGTCGTACTCCTGGTCTTCCTCGGTGGCGGCACCGAAGAACTCGCTGTTCAGCGCGTGAAACTTCACGTCCACCAGCCGCGCGGTGTTGTCCGCGCGCTCGAGGAAGGTGCCCAGGCGAGAGAAGTAGAAGGCCTCGTCCTGCAGCATGGTGCCCAGCGTCACGCCGCGCGACAGGTGCGAGCGGAACTTGACCCATTCGAAGAACTGGCCCGGGTCGCGCTCGAAATCGCCGGCGCGCAGCATGCGGTTGACTTCGAGCCAGGTGGTGTTCTGCGTTTCCCAGGCCTCGGTGGTGAGCGCGCCGCGCACCGCGCGCGCGTTTTCGCGTGCGGCCTTCAGGCAGGAGACGATCGACGAGGCGTTGCTCTCGTCCTTGACCATGAACTCCATGACCTCGGTGGGCGTGATCTGCTCGTACTTCTTGTTGTAAAGCGGCAGCAGCTCGCTGATGGAGAGCACGCCCTGCCAGCCGTACTTGGCGACTTCGGCGGACTGCGGCAGCAGCGAGGTCTGGTAGTTGACGTCCAGCATGCGCGCCGTGTTTTCGGCGCGCTCGGTGTAGCGGGACATCCAGTAGAGATGGTCGGCGGTGCGGGACAGCATCGTGTGGGCTCCTACGACGATTGGCTTTGCGACTGCGTGGCCGCCTTGGGCTTGGGCGCGCGGTCGGCTTCGAGAATCCAGGTGTCCTTGGTGCCACCGCCCTGCGACGAATTGACCACCAGCGAACCTTCCTTCAGTGCCACCCGCGTGAGGCCGCCGGGCACCATCTGCACCTCGCTGCCCGAGAGCACGAAGGGGCGCAGGTCGATGTGGCGCGGCGCAATGCCCGCGTCGACGAAGGTCGGCGAGGTCGACAGGCTCAGCGTGGGCTGGGCGATGTAGCCGTCGGGCTTGGCGATCACGGCCTTCTTGAAGTCCTCGATTTCGGCCTGCGTGGCGGCCGGGCCGATCAGCATGCCGTAGCCGCCGGCGCCGTGCACTTCCTTGACGACCAGGTCCTTCATGTTGTCGAGCGTGTACTGCAACTCGTCCTTGTTGCGGCACATGTAGGTGGGCACGTTCTTCAGGATGGGCTTTTCGCCGAGGTAGAACTCGATCATCTTGGGCACGTAGGGGTAGATCGACTTGTCGTCGGCCACGCCGGTGCCCACGGCGTTGCAGATCACCACGTTGCCCGCGCGGTAGGCGCGCATGAGGCCGGCCGTGCCGAGCGTGGAGGTGGAGCGGAACACGTCGGGATCGAGGAAGTCGTCGTCCACGCGGCGGTAGATCACGTCGACCCGCTTCGGGCCGCGCGTGGTGCGCATGTAGACGAAGTCGTCCTTGACGAACAGGTCTTGCCCCTCGACCAGCTCGATGCCCATCTGCTGCGCGAGGAAGGCGTGCTCGAAGTAGGCGCTGTTGTACATGCCGGGCGTGAGCACCACCACCGTGGGCTCGGCCGTAGCGGGCGGCGCGCTCGCGCGCAGGGTTTCGAGCAGCAGGTCGGGGTAATGCGCGACCGGCGCGATGCGGTTCTGGTTGAAGAGCTCGGGGAAGAGCCGCATCATCATCTTGCGGTTTTCGAGCATGTAGCTCACGCCGCTGGGCACGCGCAGGTTATCTTCGAGCACGTAGTACTCGCCGTTGCCGTCGGCATCGGGCGCACGCACGATGTCGATGCCCGAGATGTTGGAGTAGACGTTGTGCGGCACCGTGACGCCCATCATCTCGGGGCGGAACTGCGCGTTGTTCAGGATCTGCTCGGCCGGGATGATGCCGGCCTTGATGATGTCCTGGTCGTGGTAGACGTCGTGCAGGAACCGGTTGAGCGCCGTGACACGCTGCACCAGCCCCTTTTCCATGCTCGCCCACTCGTGGGCGGGAATGATCCGGGGCAGCAGGTCGAACGGAATGAGCCGCTCGGTGCCGGAGCCGTCTTCATCCTTCGCGCCGTAGACGGCAAAAGTGATCCCGACCCGGCGGAAGATCATTTCCGCCTCTTCGCGCCTCGAACGCATCACCTCGCCGGGTTGCTTCGCAAGCCATTGGTCGTAGCGCTTGTAGTGCTGTCGGATCGCAGCCCCCGAATAGGGCAACTGCTCATACATCTCATCGAATTTGTGCATGGAACGACCAATCTCCTAGAGCCATAGCTTAGCAAGTTCGAGGCCAGTAGAACCCCTTATGCCGGGCCCGAAGACGGGGCTGACGGGTTTTATTTTCCAGGCTGCGTCGCGGGCCCTTCGCTGGGCGTGTGCTTTTTGCGGGGCGAAAGAAACGCCTTGATGCGATCGCCGCTCTCGTCGCCGTAGAGGCTGGCGAGGAAGGATTCGCGCTCCGCGTCGAGCTGCTCGCGACGGCTGCGCCCGCGCGCGCCGTGCACCAGCTGCTTGATGCGGGCCTGGGCCTCGAAAGGGCCGCGCGCGAGCTGCTGCGCCCACTCGAGCGCCGCCGCATAGGCGGTGCCGCTGGGCACCACCTTGTTGACCACGCCCCAGCCTTGCAGGCGCCCGGCGCTGACGGGCGTGCCGTCGAGCAGCATCTCCAGGGCGGCCTGCGGCGGCAGCGCGCGCGCCAGCGAATCGGTGCCGCCGGCGTCCGGCGACAGGCCCATGTTGACGTACGACATGGCGAATTTGGCGTCCTCGGCGGCCACGATGAGGTCACAGGCCAGGCACACCGAGAAGCCGCCGCCCATGGCCGCGCCCTCGACGGCGGCAATCACCGGTTGCGGCGCCTCGTGCAGCGCCATGATCCATTCGTGCAGCGCGTCGATGTGGCCGCGCTGCTCCTCCACCGGAAACTTGCGCTGCCGGGCGAGCCGCTTCAGGTCGCCACCGCCTGAAAAATGCGCGCCCTCGCCCGTCAGCACGATGGCGCGCACGGTGCGAAACCCCGCCGTGGCCCGCACGGCCTGGGCGGCGGCGCGGTAGACCGACGGATTGAGCGCGTTGCGCGCCTTGGGGTTGCTCAGCGTCAGAACCAGCACCGCGCCTTCCCGATGCGTGCGAAGGCGCGCACCGGGCGCCTCCGGGGCCGGCGCCCCGGGCGCATCGCGGCCGTGACCGGTCATGGCGGAGATGGATTCGGCGGTCATGGGCACGGTCCGACGAACGGCGGCTGCCTGAAATTGCAAGGGGAGCGCATGGTGTTTCCTTTCGGAATGAATACGAAGGTATACAACGAAGAGGATTCACAAAGGCATGACACGGTCCACCCTTTGCCCGTGAGTTTTAACAATTTGTTCACGCTTTTGGGCATTCGAAAACTCCTGCAAACCCGACCTGACCGAAAAAGTCAGCCCGGTTCTCACGGCAGGCGGTGCTGCCAGTACCGCGCACGCCGCTCGCGCTCGCAGCGCACGTCGGCCGGCCGGGCGCTGGACCAGTGCGCCGCGCCACAGCGGGTGTTCTCGACCAGCCGCACGTTCCGCTGCGTGTAACGGTCGAGCACCTCCGGTGCCGGATGGCCGAAGCGGTTGCGGTAACCGGCCTGGACCAGCGCGATGCGCGGGCGCACCGCGTCGAGGAACGGTGCGCTGGATGAGGTCTTGCTGCCGTGGTGCGGTGCCAGCAGCACGTCGGCATGCAGCAGATCCGGCGTGCGCGCGACCAGCGCGGCCTCCTGCAGACGCTCGATGTCGCCCGCCAGCAGCGCCGTGGCGCGGCCGTTGCTGATGCGCAGCACGCACGACACGGCATTGGGCCGGGTGAAGCTGCGGTAGTCGGTGTCGAACGGATGCAGCACCTCGAAGCTCACACCGTCCCATGCCCACCGCCGGCCTGCCTCGCAGCGCTGCGCCGGGCGAAGTGCCTGCAGCGGGTGCGTGGCCTCGATGGAGCTCAGCAGCGCGGCCTGCGGCTGCATGGCGAGCACGGCCGGCGCGCCGCCGGTGTGGTCGCTGTCGCGGTGGCTCAGCACCAGCATGTCGAGGCGTTCGCCGTGGGCGCGCAAAAGCGGCACCAGCACGCGGTGGCCGGCGTCGCTGTCGAGGCTGTAGCGCGGACCGGCGTCGTACAGCAGGCTGTGCGTCGCGGTGCGCACCAGCACCGCGTTGCCCTGCCCGATGTCGGCCGCGAGCAGTTCAAAGTCGCCCACGGCGGGCCGGGCCGCCTGCCACAGGAGCACGGGCAGCAGCAGCGGCACGCCGAGCGCGCGCAGCGACCACGGCAGTCGCATCGCCAGCAGCACGCCCCCCGCCACACCAAA
This sequence comes from Variovorax pasteuri, assembly GCF_051216435.1. NCBI lineage: Bacteria > Pseudomonadati > Pseudomonadota > Betaproteobacteria > Burkholderiales > Comamonadaceae > Variovorax > Variovorax pasteuri. The sequence continues at coordinate 32,932 of NZ_JBPJZS010000004.1, read as the reverse complement.
GGCTGCCGCCCACGCGGGCGGCGCCGCCATCGACACCGTGGCCCAGGGAAGGCCGGCGAGCCATTGCAGCAGCAGCGTGAGCCACCGCACGGCCTGCGCCCCGAGGTCCCACAACGGCGCCACGACCACACCGAGCATCGCCAGCGGCGTGACGACCAGCGTGACCCACGGAATCGCCACCGCATTGGCCAGCAAGCCGACCAGCGACACCTGCTGGAACAGCAGCAGGCCGAGCGGCGTGATCGCCAGCGTGATGACCCATTGCTCGCGCAGGAACTGGAAGAGCCGCGAGGACGCACTCGTCTTCCTCTCTCCCGGCACCGCCGCATCGGTGGCGAACAGCACCCCGACCGCCACGAAGCTGAGCCAGAAACCCGCCTGCATCAACGCCCACGGATCGGCCGCCACCACCACGGCGGCCGTCAGCAGCCACACATGCGGCCAGGGCCAGCGCCGCCCCGTGAGGCGCAGCAACGCCACGGTCGCGAGCATCCAGACCGTGCGCTGCGAGGGCACGCCCCATCCGCTGAAGAGGGCGTAGAGCGCGGCCAGCAGCAAGCCGCCGACCAGCGCGGCCTGTGGCGCCGGCACGCGCAGCATGAGCCGGGTGCTGCGCCGCCAGAGCCAGCCGACGACGTGCGCGGCAAGCCAGGCGAACATGGGCGTTTTATGGTTTTTAGGGTTGTTCTGTTCATTTTTTATTTTTGGGGGGTGCCGGGGGGGAGCCCGGATGGGGATGCGGAAAAAAACTTGGACTACTAGGAGGTAGTTCATGTGGCTCACTGAAATCACGGAGTTCCAGATCCCGGCCGGCAAGGTCTATCTGTCTGCCATGATCGACTGCTTAGACGGGATGGTCGTCAGTTGGTCGCTCGGTACGCGCCCGGACGCTGAACTCGTCGATACGCATGCTGGATGCGGCCATCGAGACGGTGGTCATACCGAAGGCCGCCCGGTCGATCACTCCGATCGCGGTGCCCAATATCGCTGGCCAGGCTGGCTCTCGCGCATCGCTGATGCAAGCTCATTCGCTCGAGATCGCGCAAGGGGCACTCGCCTGACAACGCGGCGTGCGAAGGTTTCTTCGGCCGGTTGTAAACCTAGCTGTTCTATCCTCGCAATTGGCAGTCCACAACCATCGAGCAGTTCATACACGCCGTGGACTCCTACAGCCGTTGGTACAACGAACAGCGGATCAAGATCTCCCTGGGTTCTTTCAGCCCCATCGAATTCCGAGAGAGTCCTGGAATCGCGACATAAAACCAGTCCAAGTTTTCATACGCATCCCCACCCCGGTCGCGCGATGAGCCGGGGTCTGGGCTGGTCGGCTACAGTGAATGGACGGGCCCCGCATCGGCAACGCTCATCGGGGTAATGCGCATCGCCAGAAACAAAGTGGTCGAGGTCGCGAGTTACTAGGGAATTGATCAACCGTTTGTTCTGGTCTGCTCGGTTCGCTGCAAGGCAGATTCCCAGCGTCCTTAGTTCTCAACTTTGCCGCTTCATCATAGAAAATGACTGCGATGCGTTGCGATAACCGATATTTCGAAGAACCTCAAGTCAAGGACGGGGTTAAAAATCCCAATCGATTCACGATCGGGCAGCACGTCTTTCCTCGATCAAGCATCGCTCGGTTTTGCAACGCCGATTCCAAGGTACAAACAAATATCTTGAGCTTGTCGAAGATACAGAATCTCTCACCGAAGAGCGACTGGTTCTGTGCACAGCGCGTCTGGGACCAACCGACTGAAACGATCGGCGCAAGAACCACCGAAGCCGCCTACGATCAGTTGGCCCGTCAGATCGAACGAGGTGACATCAAAACACTTTGCCCCGTGGAGAGCGACGTGGTCACGAGATTTCACGCGCTTTGGAGCGCGCGTTTTGAAGTACGAAGAAACCCGCCTTCCTCGGTTGAAATGATTGGCGTGATGCCCGGCGCGCCATTGTCCAAGGACGCGCAAGAGAATCTAGAGGCAAATGGATACAGCTATGCGCTCGGCTCCATGCTGCCGAGCAGGCAGATGGCAGGCCACCTAGTGCGGTTCCGCAGCATGCAGTTGGCACTACATTGGAAAGGCGTGACTTGGGGAATACTCAGATCGAACGAAACTGAGTTTCTTGTTCCGGACAATGTTGTCGATATCGCCTTTGTTCCTGTTTCGCCCAACATTTGCCTTTCGCTGGCCAGCGATGACCGTTTCGTCAATCCTTTGGAAGTTGCTCAGATTAACCGCTTGTTCACTGAATTTTCAGAACGGTACTATTTCGCGCGGGATCTTGAGCGGTGCCCGATTCACAGGCGGACCATTCCGCGCACTGTGTTGCCTTCGGTTACCGCTCGCGCGTCACAATGAATATTGTGTTCGTAGATCAATTTGGTGTGTTGATTTCCATCTAGAAGTGACCGGGGGTCAAGATTGCATGGAAATCAACACATCGCCGTACTCAAAGCGGGTAGGTGTTGTACCAGTGCGGGCCATCCAGCAGGCTCCGCCCGCGTGTCGTGCTGATTGCCCTGGGGCCTGAGGTGACAGCAGCAGATTGGGCATGTGCGCTGTTCCATCGACGATAGCGACGTCCACGACCTGGCCCTGCGCGAGACCAAAAACTCGTGAGTTCTTCGCGAGGCTGATACGGAGCTTGTGGTCAACAAGGCTGCCGCAATTTCTGGATCTGGTGGCCTTCAATCAGGCGCTATCCGGCTTTCTAGCCGCAGGATGGTCCGCCAACGGCACAAAACGATTCGTCCCCATGTCCAGCGCGTCGATCAAGCCGCTTTCAATGTCGTAGACCCAGCCATGCAGAGTCAGCGTACTCTGGGCAAGTGCCAGCGCAACAGAAGGGTGCGTTCGCAAGTTGTTCAATTGAGCAAGTACGTTTTCCCTCACCATGCCGTCCACTCGTGAGCGTTCGTCCGCGTGAGGTTTTGCTTCATTGATCATGCGCGCGGCGTCGGCGTAGCGCAGCCAAGACTTCACAGCAGGCATCGTGTCCAAGCAGGCGCAGGTTGCGATCGCCTTCATGGCGCCACAATCGGAATGCCCGCAGATGACAATGTCGCTTACCTTTAAAGCCGACACAGCGAACTCAACGGTTGCCGAGACGCCCCCGGGTTCTGGGCCGAAGGAAGGAACGATGTTGCCTGCGTTGCGCATGACGAAGAGATCTCCCGGCTCTCGCTGCGTGACAAGCTCGGGCACCATCCGGCTGTCCGAACACGAAATGAACAACGCCTTCGGGGTCTGGCTCTTTGCCAACTCCCGGAAGAGCTCCTTACGAGTGGGGAATACTTCCGCCTGGAAGCGAAGAAAGCCGGCAATAATGTCTTGCATGCTGGGAGTCTAATCTGCCCGAAATTCTCCAAGGACTTGTCCAGCTATCCGACGCCGACGCCGCTCAGCGTTGGCTTCTCGGCCTGTTTTCGCTCTGCGGTCAGGTGCCCACGCTGTTAGATTTACTTGTCGCCTTGCGGGATTTCCTTGCGCGAGCGATGGGAGTATCGGTACCCCAATGGAATTTCGTTTGTCATGGATATGCCTCGCGAGTTTCTAGAACGGTGCGTTGCTATCACGGCAACTTCAGCAGGCGCACCTGGGCAGCCGCTACAGGACGTGACGCCGTAAAAATATCACGCAGGCGTGGCGACAGGCGACCGAATCGCATCAGCTCAAGCACTGAGCTCCACCGGCGCGCATACGATCGATGGCTCGTTTAAGCCTTGCGCATGCTTTGCCACCCGCGAAGAAGCAGCCGATCAGCTTCTAATTCAGAGCGGTGACGCATGTTGGCGCAGGCGCAGGAGCTGCAAAAGTTTGTTCACGCACCTGGCGGGCCCGGTCTCCGAGGCCCGCCAGGTGGCGGCCCTTTGTCATTCTTCTTCTTGAACACGCTCAGCGTGCCATCGCTTTCAAGCCGGGCGATGCGCACCTCCGCAATGTCCTCTACGCCTTGCTCGCGCAACTTGCCGTCGAGTTCTCCGCAGGTGATCATCTCTCGCTTCATGGCATGCCGGTTAATTCGCCCGTGGCGGACAAGCACTTCAGGCAAGGGCTCGAGAAAGCGCTCGATGACAGGCGACCTGTAGCTCAACCAGTCAAGACCAAAGTTCCACGCGATGAGCGTGGAAAGCAGCACAACGCCATCGCTGATGGACTTGTACTCGCCCTGCATGGCATTGCTCGACGCATCTGCGACGAGCACCACGAACAAGAGATCGGCCACGCCCATTGAACCAATGTCGCGGCGCAGCACAAAGCGAAAGACAAGCAGCAGAAACCAATAGACGAGGGTGCCACGCAGCACCATGTGCCAAACCGGATAGTCACGAGCAAACAGTTCGGCGAACTCGTTCATCGGGCGACATCACAACCGGCGCGTGAATACTAGGCCGCAGCGGGAGCGGCATTCAGCGGAACAGTCGCCTCGGAAAGGCGCTGCGCCACAGCGTTTAAAAGTGCGCTTGCGAACCCGCCCGATGCTCGTGCATTGACGCGCGCGCTCGTCACCACGCGCGGAAGCGAACTCCATGCAACCTGCCGACCAGCGGCAACAAGCGCGGCTACCAATGCCTCGTCCTCGCCGCACGCGAGATGCTTGAAGCCACCGACCTCGCGGTAGGCTTCGGCAGACACACCAAGGTTGGCCCCGTGCACATGGCGATGACCATCGCGGTCAAAGTATGTTTCGCTGAAGTGCGCTTCCAGGAGTTCAGCGTTGGGACCATGGGGTGACCAATCCTGCACGCAAACGGTGCCGCAAACCACGTCCGCCTGCAACGCGAGCTGGTGTGCCAGCCACGCGTCAGAAACGACCGTATCGGCATCGGTGAAGGCAAGCCATCGGGCGCCGCGCGCCAGCATGGCTTTCGCCCCCGCAGCGCGGGCCATCCCGACGTTGTGAGCGCGAATACTTAGCGTCATGGCCCCGGTGGTGGCGGCCATGACACAGGTTGCGTCGGTGCAGTCGTCCAGCACAACGACCGTTTCGACCGGCTCTCCCATCAATGCCGAATGTTCAGCAGCGCGCTGTGTAGCGGCGAGACAGTAGCGGATGACCTGTTCCTCGTTGTGCGCCGGGATGACGATGCCGATCATGGGAATACCTCCGCTGAGTTCTTTCTTTCGAGGAGAAGAAGTCCGTAGCTATGCAGCACTCTTTCGGCGCATCTCAGCTTCGGCCTCCAACCAATCGCTCCTTTCGTCCCCTGGCCCTCCGTTTCGTCGCAGATATGCCTGGTAAGCGGCTTGTCGAATTGCTTCATCACTAGGATCGGTGCCCTGGGACACGGGGGCGCCGGTGCCCCCTTCCCCGGAGGGACCCTCGGCCGATGAAGCTTCCAGGTCTGCCTGGTCTTCCTCACCGGGGTAGCCATGTGACTTGTTTGCTTCGCGCCCCATGCGACTTCCTTCGGCTGGACTGTCCTGACCCACATCCCGAGCTTGGTCAATATTGACCGGGGACATCTGCTTTTCGCTACCGCTTTTCATGATCGACTCCTCTGTGGGGTCGCCCGCGAGGGGGCGAGGTGTAGATTGATCAGACCTTCGGCGGATCGTTTTCACGTCCGAAGTGACGGTGCGCGCCCATCGCAGCAATGAAGGAAGCAATGCCCTCGTCGGCCGCGGCAGCGTCCACCAGGATGAGGCCGGGATCGGCTGCGCCATCTGGCATCGTCAGGGGGATTTGAGCTTCAGCGAGCAGAGCTTCTGACGCACCGAAGGCCAGAATGGTTTTGCAGTGCCAGTACTGGTCTCGCAAAAACTCGAGCGTGTGGGCGTCGGCGTCGAGCGCTTCAACCGCCTTGGCGCCGTCAGGCAAAACGAGGGCGTCAAAAAGAAAGCCCGGCGAGTTTTCCATAGTCGCATCGGCTTCGAATTTCTCACCGCCTGCACCGACATAAGTGCCGAGACGAGCTGCAACGAGCCTCGGAATGGCACCAGCTGCAAAGAGGGCAGAAATCAGCTTCTGCAACGAAGCGCCCTCGACGCCATGGTCGATCAGCACTGCCACCTTGCGTGTGCGAATGCTGCCGTCCCCAGGCCGCGCCATCAAGGACAATGCCGGCGACGACTCCACCTCCGGCGTGGCTGGCGTTTCGAGCGCCTTGGGCAGAGGTGCTGGAAGCTCCATTCCGAGGTCCTGTGCCAGCCGCTCGGCGAGGCCAGGAGCGGCGTTCAACAGGCTGGCAACCACGCGCTGCCGTATCGCAGGCACTGTGACCTTTGAAAGCTCGAAGCGGAACGCATTGCCGATATGCGCCTTCTCGAACTCGGTCTGGCTTTCGAAGAACAGTCGCGCCTGGGTGTAGTGGTCAGCGAACTTCTCGGGCTTGATCCGCACCTTGTCGGCGCTCTCCTTGGCGTCGATGCGCCTGGCTACGCTCACGAAGCCCTGCGCCGCGCCGGCCTGAAAAGGGCAGCCGCCTGCCAATGAGTTCGGCTCGTAGGCAACGCGGCCGCGGTTGATTGCCTGGCGGTGCATGCCGTCGCGCTGGTTGTTGTGGACCTGGGCGATGGGGGCGTTGATGGGCAACTCGTGGAAGTTCGGTCCGCCGAGGCGGCTGATCTGCGTGTCGACATACGAATGGATGCGCCCCGCCAAGAGCGGGTCGTTGGTGAAGTCCAGACCGGGCACGATGTGCGCGGTGCAGAACGCGACCTGCTCGGTCTCCGCAAAGAAATTGTCGGGATTGCGATTGAGCACCATGCGCCCAACGATCTGCACTGGCACCAGCTCCTCGGGGATGAGTTTGGTGGCGTCGAGGATGTCGAAGCTGAACTGCTCGGCCTGCTCTTCTGTGAAGATTTGTAGGCCCAGCTCCCATTCGGGATACTCGCCCGCTTCGATCGCTTCCCACAGGTCGCGGCGGTGGAAGTCAGGATCCGCACCCGAGACCTTCACAGCTTCTTCCCACACCAGCGAATGCGTGCCCAGCTTTGGCTGCCAGTGAAACTTCACCAGGAAGCTCTCGCCGGCCTCGTTGACCAGGCGAAAGGTGTGCACACCAAAGCCCTGCATCATGCGGTAGCTGCGTGGAATGGCGCGGTCGCTCATCTGCCACATGAGCATGTGGGTCGATTCGGGCATCAGCGACACGAAGTCCCAGAAGGTGTCGTGCGCGCTGGCCGCCTGCGGCATCTGGTGGTGCGGCTCTGGCTTCACGGCATGCACGAGATCCGGGAACTTCATTGCGTCCTGGATGAAGAAGACCGGAATGTTGTTACCAACCAAGTCCCAGTTGCCTTCATCGGTATAGAACTTGACCGCGAAGCCACGCACGTCACGCGCGGTGTCCTTGGAGCCGCGCTCGCCGGCCACCGTCGAGAAGCGCACGAACACCGGCGTCACCTTGCCGGCTTCTTTGAAGGGCGCGGCCTTGGTGTACTTCGTGAGCGACTCGTAGCATTCGAAGAAACCATGCGCGCCCGAACCGCGCGCATGCACGATGCGCTCAGGAATGCGCTCGTGGTCGAAATGCGTGATCTTCTCGCGCAGGATGAAATCTTCGAGCAGCGCGGGCCCGCGCGCGCCCGCCTTGAGGGAGTTCTGGTTGTCCGCGACAGCGACACCCTGATTGGTCGTCAGAACTTGTCCACTAGAGTCGACACGGACCCGGTCGAACGTATCGATGGTGGCATTCACACCTTCTCGAGCGGCAGTACCAGCTTTTCCGGAAAAATTCGCCTCGGACAGCGTACTCGCTCCTGGCAATGAGGAAGGCGGCTCTGCCACAACGCCCGCTGGCGTCAGTGCGGCGTTTTCCTCACCGTATTCGGAAGGCTTGTTCAAGTTCGCGGGCATCGAGCTCGCCAGCTTCTGTGTATCGATTGCCTTTTGAGCGGGACCATCGCCTTTGCCAGCTGTTGCCGGCGCCGGGTTTGCAGGGCCACTATCGGTATTTCTCGCCGCGGCGCGGGCGGCGTCGATCTCCGCAGCGGACGTTGATGAAGCAGGCGATTTCTTGGCCATGGGTTTCTCCTAAGTGGGGACGCAAAGGCTAGGGGCCGGACGTTGTGGACGATGTAGGAAGAATGCGCATCGCTGGGCACGTAGCAAAAGGCGTCACGAGGGCCGCTGACGAGGGACAGATGAGCTCTCGGCCAGCATTCGGCCCTTGCTCGTTTTCCCGGAGCTAGCGGCGCCTCGCAGCGGCGCGCACCACCACAGCCGATGCGAGAAGAATGCTGGAGACCAACGTGGCAATGGCCAGCAATCCCTTCGCGGTGACCTCGACCCGCGCCTCGATCTGCAAAGGTTTGGTCTTCACGGTAAGAGCGGCGCACTGCATCAGGCCAGCGCTGACTGTTTTCTCTTTCAACACCGCTCCTACCTTGGGGATCGCGTGATTCCAGGCGACGCCGACGCGGCTGAACGGGAAAACAGCTGAGCGAGCGTCGGGACATCCACAACTGTCAGACCGTAATCCCGCTCTCTTTGAACAGCCACGCGCAACAGCGCGAGGGTGACCAGTAAGGTCAGCACTGCGACGAGCAACCAGAACTCTCCTCCAGGTCCTCCAGGTCCACGAGGAAAGCTCTGTTGAGATTTGGGCGTCATTTCAACCTCCTGTACTTCAGTTTGTTGAGCTGATTTCAAGCAGCTGCCTCGGCTTCTAATAGCGGCATCCGCTCTCTGGCTTTTGCGTTGCGATCATCAAAAATCCGAGCTGTTTGCGCTTCAGAAAATGGATCATTTGAATGCCATCCGAATTCCTACATCTCTCGCGCCTGGACCGAATACACGGGTGGCTTCCCTAGTAAGCAACTCGCGGCTGCGGCATTTGCCTACGAACGTCCGTCGACGATCCAGGTACATCTATGACATGAGCAACGTTGTTCGTTCCGCTGAGCTGTCATCGACGCAGGGCTTTAAGGTGCTGGCAGAGGGAAACACTTCCTTGGCGAAGCGAAGCCGTCCAACGTTTTTGCTCGATGGAAGACGCGCCAGTTGTCCGTTAAGGCTGGGCATTGCTGATGACCATGCGATCGTTCGCGAGGGCCTGAAAGATGTTCTTTCTGGACTTCCGGACATCGAAGTGGTCGGCGAAGCCGCCGACGGGCGCGCAGCCATCGAGCTTGCGCGAAAGGTGGAGATGGACGTGTTCCTGATGGATCTCTCCATGCCTAAGAAAGGCGGCCTGGAGGCCCTCGGGAGCCTTCGGGCGCAGTTCCCCGACTTGTCGGTCTTGATTGTCTCTGGCTTTCCTGAAGAGCAATATGCCCCGGCGTTGCTTCGGCTCGGTGCCGCAGGTTTCGTTGGCAAGGGTGTGGCGCCGGAGGAATTGATCGAGGCAATTCGAGCAGTAGGAAGCGGCAAGCACTATTGGAGTCCGAATGTCACTTCGATACTGGCGACGCACCTTCACGGGCCTCAACTAGCGCAACTTCACGATGCGCTGACCTCGCGAGAATTTCAGGTCCTTCTGCGTTTGGGGCGTGGTGAAACTGTGGGGGCCGTGGGACGCAGCCTCGGCCTTTCCCACAAAACCGTTTCCACACATCGGACCAGATTGATGCGAAAGTTGGCCTTGGCCAGCAACAGCGATCTCACCTACTACGCGGTCAAGAATAGGCTCTTGGAGTAAGAGTGCCCACGATCAGAGAGATCAAGTGTGTCGGGGCCACCTCGCTACGCATCCTCTGGTGAGCCCAAAGCCGGGTAACCATTTTTGGAAACCATGAACGAAGCTCTCGACTCGATTCAATGGGCATGCGCATCGATCGTCTTTTGGTGAGCGCGGCGCTCCTGCCCAGGCTCGTCTCGGCCGGCGTTGATAAGGGGATGCGTGCCCTTGACGGAGCTAGCGACCATGTGCCCGCATGGATCGAACTTGACTCACAAAAATAGGTCAAATGAGTCTAAGCGGGCCTCTCAGGGTCGGGGAAAGCAATTGCGGTGAGCCCGCTTCTTTGAAAAGCGGTCCAGGCACTTTCAGGCTGCGCGAGCCGATTCGCAACAGCGTAGAGCACGCAAGGATTGCCCCCGAGTCCGACGTGACTCCCATGGACCTCGACGTTCTCCGACTGGGCGCCCGCCAGGATAGTGCTGGCGCGCCAAGAAACCACGCCGTCTGAGCGGCTGTAGATTGAGGTGGCCGGCACGTCGAGTGGCTGGGACGCGAGCTGCTTCACCCTTGCGTCGGCACCGGGATGGCCATTCAGGGCCCGGTAAACGCCCTTGGCATTCGTGGCGTCGGGGCCGCCGCTGATGGGGCTGCCAAGGGTAACTACGTTGCGAACCAGCTCGGGGCGGCGCGCCGCTAACAGACGAGCGAACGCACCGCCCAGGCTCCATCCGACGATGCTGACCTTGCGCTGGCTTTGACGAAAAAGTTCTTCGAGTTGAGCGAGCATCGCTGACTCAAGGTTCTTTCGATAGCCCAGATTCACACGCATGCTCCAGCCCTGCGCGTCGTGGCCGAGGCTGGTTAGATACCGGCGCAACACCAGCGTCGAGGAATTGCCCGCAAGGAAACCTGGCAGGACAAGCACGGGGTGGCCGTCGCCGCGGGGTGCAAGTTGCAGCAACGGCCAGAGCGCCAGGCCCGCGCCGAACTCAAAGACCGCCCGACCTTCGGCGAGCAGCATGACCGCCGGGGGTGGTCCGGCACGGTCTAAAGGGGATCTTTCAGACCGCGGAGGAAGAAGTTCAGCGTGGTTCATTTTGTCCAACCTTGGGTAGAGCGCCCCACGGCATCAAGGCGATCGTTCAGGCAACTGCGCCCGTACGTTCGGCCATCAGCTCTTCCTTGCGGGCCATCAATGTTTCGCGCATTCCGACGAGGTCCAGCTTGCGTGCTGCCCGTGCTTTCACAAAGATCTCAGCGCGTTCTTCCTTGACGTGATGGTCGATGTACTCGCCCAGCACCGTGACCTTGGCGTCGAACTTGTCGTCCACTTCGACAGCCTGTTCGATCTGAGCAATCAGGTCCTTTGCGCTGGCGTGTTCCACTTCGGCCTCGTCCAGCAGGTCGGTGTCCTTGATCGCTTCCCGCAGCGCGGGATAAAAGATTTCCTCTTCAATTTGCGCATGCACGGTGAGCTCGAGGCAGATCTGGTTGGCCAGATCACGCTTCTTCTGGCGTGCGCTGGCGGCACGAGACTTCGTGAGTGCCTCGTAGTCCTTGAACATCGCCTTCACCTTGCGATGATCGGCGTCGAGCAATGTGCATGCGTCAGGCGTATAACGTGTGGTTGCCATTTGTAGACTCCGGTTTTGCATGTGGGAATCTGAACATTGGCGAGGTTGAGCCGGCAAACAAGTAGGACGAAAGCCATCACTGCACGGGCAACTTCAGAAATAAGCGCTGCCAGCCAGAGTTGCAATCGTCGGCCTACCCCACGACTCGGCGTCGACATCTGGTGTGTGCGTGGTGGAGAGCTCAGAACTCAGCGGACGCATGCTGTTAAAGCGCCAGAGGGAAGGGGCACGACATCTGTTTCGGTCGTGGCCGGTGACGCTTCGGTAACCCGCCGGCTGGATCTGCGCAGACTTCGCCAGCGGACATGCTCTGAATGTCCAGGCTTCTGCAGGCAGGCTTGAAGCCAAACGGGGCGCCGTTGAAACCATCTCAGACCCCACAACTGCCACGCCTTGATTAGGATCTGTTCACCTGTGACTCACGGCAGCTCGGCCTCGGGATGAAGAAATCTGGCGGCGAACGTTGCTCCCGCTGCCATCTACCGCCCCTCGGCAATGCGAAGCGCACCGCGCTCCGTCAGGTAGTCGAAGCCAGCGTCGTCGCGCGCCACAAATCCTCGTGAACGTAGCCGACATGAAATGGGCCCGGGGGGCGCGACCATCGCCCCGTCCTGCCTTGCTTGGATGGCGAGCAGCTTCAGCCATTGCTGATCGTTAAGCTTGATTTTGGCTTTGGGCATAGCTTCCGATGTAAAGCAACCGTCAGGCGCAGGAAAGCGCCGTGCTAAAGCTTCGCTCGCAGGGCCGGTCAGGCCATCTTCACCCCCTGAAAGTCAACGGTGCCGTGCGCGATCTAGGCCCGATCGTCGCCGTCCACCACGCGTGTCGGGGCAGACTTGGGAAGTTCGATCATGAACCGAACGCGGCCTTTTGAGGAGGTCCCAGTGATCTCCCCCCCGTGGGCCCGAGCAATTTGCCTAGTAATAAAAAGGCCTAGGCCAAGGTGTGTTCGGTCAGCCGTTGCCGACGGCGTATCACGCTGACGCAAGGGCTCGAAAAGCATTTCGACCTCATGAACTCCAATGTCGCCAGCGTTCTCGACGCGGATTCGCACGGACCTGTCGTCCCCTTCAACTTGGATGAGCGTTGCGTCACCGGGATCCCCATGCCGAACCGCGTTCGACACCAAATTGGTAAGCGCTTCGCCGATTCGTGACGCATCAAAAGCTCCGGCGGTGTCGCCGAGCGACTCATAACGGATCTGCGCTTGCGGGTGGGCTGCCCGGAGTAGTTCTACCTCCTCTGCACAGACTGCTGCCAAATCTACCTGGTCGAGCTTGAGTGCCATGCCAACGCCGAAACTTGCCCTGCTGTATTCAAGGAGCGAGTCCAAAAGCGACGTCAAGCGCTTTACGCCACGTGAGAGCAGCGCGGTTTGGCTTGGTGGCGCCGTCGCTCCCATACGCATCAACTCGACGGTCAACCCGATGGCATTCAGCGGGCCGCGAAGGTCATGCCCCAGGATGCTTAGGAAAATCTGCCGCCAGCGCTCACGCTCCTGCGCGAAGTACTGCACCGACTCGGCCACGGCTTGGTCAATGGCCTCATTGAACCGAGCAATATCGTCGATCGCGCCGGGGTCCGGCGCGTATGCCTCTCCCCAGAGCCTCAAAATACTTGAGCGCATTGCGCGAAATTCGGCGACCAACTGCTCTATATTTATCCCGGATTGTGCGCGCAGCAATCCGTGCGTCTGAGCCGAAGTTTGCGTTAGTGAGGCAGGAGCTTCGCCATAGGACTTCGCAATCGACTCCGTCCTACTCTGCGACACGCGTAAATCTGCCGAAATAGCTTGAAGAACGTGCGGCAAATGATCTCTAAGCACAGCTGGATCCGTCTCACGCAACGCGGGGATGGTTTTTGCGTAAGCTTCGGCCGCTTCGAGAATCGGATCGCGAGCGATTTCCAAAAAATTTGCAATGCGCATTGGCTGTTCCGCCGGTTTATTTGCTCCGAACCTATACCAAAGATCCGCAGAAGCTAGAGTTTATGACTATTCGATCCGTCATCCTCGTCGTCGACGACGAGCCCACTTCTGCCGACTTGCTGGGCATGATTTTGGAGATGCACTACCCTGAGGCGACTATCTGTGTTGCTCACAGCGCAAAAGCCGCGCTTGCGCTTGCGCGGCGACAGCGGCCACATGTGGCGATCTCTGACCTTGAAATGCCAGTGATGGATGGCGAGGCCTTTGCTCTGGCACTACGCGCGTCTTTTCCAAGCGAATCTCCGTTGCTGATCGCGTTGTCCGGAAATGTCCTACGCCTTGCTGCGATGCGCGGCACCAGCACTTTCGATCACCATCTCACCAAGCCCGTCGACATGCTTCACCTGGCTCGGCTACTGGAGAGCTCACTTGATTCCTGAACCATGGGCCGTGCTGTTCGCTGGGTTAGCGGCAAGACTTTAACCAGCCAGCCTAAAGGGTGTTCTTCCCTAGTTCTCCACCGCATTTCCTTGTCAAAAGCGATGCCCGACCGATTCCATCTCGCTATCATCGGGGGAGACGAACTGAGGCTGGAGGCGACTGCAGCACGCTATCAAGACGCGGTAAAAGTTATGTCAGCGGCCCTCTCCGCCAGCGTCAAGCCAATTTGCGCCGGGCGCACAACCGACGTCGAGGGCCATCGAAGTTTCATCTCAGTGGAACGCCCACCGGCGTCGCATCCTCGTCGTCGCCTTCCTCACGTGGGCCAATACGTTCATCTGGCGCGTATGTGATCAGCGCCTTCATACCTTCCTGCAGCGCGTCCAACCACATGTCATAAGGCTCAGAGGCCGAGGCAAGCTCGCGCCACTGGGACGCATCGTCACCTTCCTCCATGAGCACCCAGAAAAAGTGCCCTGGGTCGGGCTCGTCGACGTGGACCGAGATTCGGCGGATATGGGACATCAGCGCCTCTTGGCCAAGAACTGCCGTACTGCATCGGCAGAGTTGCCAACCGCCGCTACGGCATCCCGAAGCTCGACCTCAGAGCACCCAAGCGACTCAGTCCATGAGAGCACTTCGTGCGGTTCATCCAAAGCGACGAGTTTTCTGTCCAGCGTAGTCTTTGTCGTGTCGTCATTCATTCGAGCCTCCTTGACTTCGACCGCCGGCACCACGCCAGCAGCCAGCATGGAAATTCCCGTAGCGGTAGTGAGACGGCCATCCTCAAAAATCGATTTCCGCTGACAGCATCTCTCCTACGCGAGCGAAGCGATTCGAGGGGCGCACATGTGCGTTCCATGGGTCTGGCGCCTACGAAGCCCGGGATGTGCAGCGTGCACAATGCGTGTTGCGCTTTCGGCGCGGTCTAGGGGGCAGAATGGGTGTGGAACAACGGAACAATGTGCGCGTTGGCGGTGCCGGCACTGACACGGTTATTTTCGGCCATGGGTTCGGGTGCGACCTGAATATGTGGCGGCTGCTGGAGCCTGTCTACGCTAAGCGGTACCGAACGGTCCTCTTTGACCACGTGGGGGCCGGCGCTTCCGACCTTACAGCCTACGTCCCGAGCAGGTACTCCAGTCTCAAGGGCTATGCCGATGACCTGGTCGAGATTGCCCAGGAATTTGGAGAGGGCCGCCTTATTTTCGTAGGCCATTCTGTGGGTGCAACGATCGGAATGCTTGCCGATCTTGCCGCTCCAAACATCTTTGCCGCTCACGCGATGATCGGGCCGTCGCCATGTTACGTGGACGATGACGGGTACATAGGTGGATTTTCTCGCGAGGACATCGATGAGCTGCTGAAGACCCTGGAAGGAAATTACCTGGGATGGTCGAGCAATATGGCGCCTGCCATCATGGGGGCACCTGAACAGCCAGAGCTAGGGGTCGAGTTGGTGAACAGCTTTTGCCGAACGGACCCGGACATCGCGGCGCGATTCGCACGCGCCACCTTCCTTTCTGATCATCGCGCCGACCTTCCGCGCCTCCGAGCGCCTACCTTGATTCTTCAGTGTGATGACGACATCATCGCGCCGGTGGCGGTGGGCGAGTACATGGCCAAGACCCTGCCCGATGCGGAGTTGGTGGTAATCGAAAATGTGGGGCACTGCCCTCAGTTGAGCTCGCCCGGCCCAAGTGCTGATGCAATCGATGCATTTCTGAGCAGGCGAGGCCTTTGAGTCATTCAGACGGCAGCCCAGAGCCCGGAGAGCTCGCGAACCCCGATGATGCGGCTTGCGCGTTGCTGGTCACGGACGCCAAGGGATTGATCCTCGCCGCAAACCGGACGTTTTGTACTTGGATCGGTCGAGACAAAGCGGAGCTTGTACGCCTAACCCGGGTCCAAGATCTACTTACGGTCGGGGGGAAAATATTTCACCAGACCCACTGGCTGCCTTTGCTGCAGCTGCAGGGATCCGTCTCCGAGGTGAAGCTCGAGGTGAAGCGTAATGGCGGCGGCACCCTGCCCATGATTCTTAACGCGGTGCGGCGCGAACGAGGTGGCCAGATCGTCCACCATCTCGCGATGTTCATCGCACATGATCGGGATGTGTACGAACGTGAATTAGTTTCTTCGCGAGAAGAACTCAGAGTTCTGGTGCACGAAGCCACACGCATGCAGGAAGAAGCCAAGGACCGTGCGTTGTTTGCAGAGCAGATGGTTGGCATCGTGAGCCACGACCTGCGTAACCCTCTGTCCGCGATCCACCTCGGCATAGTGGCGCTCTCCCGCGGCGAGCTGTCGTCGAATCAGATTCGCATACTCGGGCGGGTGTCGCGCTCCGCCGAGCGCGCTCAGAGATTGATCGCAGACCTGCTGGACTTCACAGCTGCACGGGTCGGCAAAGGCATTTCCGTGGTCATCAAGCCTGCGGATCTGCACGGCGTGGTTGCCGAAGCTGTGGACGAGCTGTCTACTGCATACCCGGACCGGACGATCGTTCACGTCAGAAACGGATCGGAAGGCTGCAGCGTCGACCCGGATCGCGTTTCCCAGATGCTGGGGAATCTCGTGTCGAACGCAGTGGCGTATGGTGACCCGGTGCGCGAAATCACTGTGACTTCGAGCACCGGAAATGGCTCCCCGGCGTCGGTTGCGGTGCACAACTTCGGGCCAGCGATTGCTGCCGATTTACTCCCAACGCTTTTTGAGCCCATGGTTCGGGGCAGCGTGGCGGGTTCAGTCCGAAGCGTCGGCCTTGGACTCTTCATCGTCGCTCAAATTGCCGAAGCACACGGTGGTTCCGTCCGTGCCGAGTCAACCGCGGAAGCAGGCACTACTTTTAGCATCACCCTTGCAGCGCCGGCAGGGCACCATGAAACCCCATCAGGGGCTAGCGAGGGCGACGGCAAAATTTAGCTCGGTCGGATTGCTGAGCCAAGGTCTTGCTTCAGCAGTTGCAACGTGATGAGCGTCGACCCAGCGCTGGATGAAATCATTTTGGTCGTCAGCCATATCTCCTGGCATCCGGCTGAGCCCGTTGTTGCAGGCCCGCAGACATCTGAGCAAATCTGCTGCGCCTTTGAATTGCGCCTCCAGTACCAGAAGGTACCGCGAGGCAGCTACCATGGTGTCCACCAGCTTGACGTTGGGCCCCTCGACCGTCACTGTGAACAGACGTCCTCCAGACGTAGACAAATTTCGCATGTCTGAAGTATCGCAGGGGACGCGCTGCGCAAAGTCTTTGCGAGTCTGGTCAAGTCCGACACCATTGGCGGCGATCGAACGACTGAAAATGGCGGTCGCCTCACCGCTTGTACTCCAGCAGTTTCATTGCCTCAGCCAGCGGCTGGCGGGCCTTCCAGTACTCCGCCCATGGGTCGGCAGTTTGAAATGATAGATGCTCACGTGCAGTCCGTACATTCCATTGCGCGCCGCTCTTGAGTTTCGGAAAAGTGTCCCAGCTCACGGGTATCGAAACCCCCAAACCCGGGCTCGCCCGCGCCAAAATTCCGCCGCGGTGGTCGCACCGTGACCATTGCGTAGGTAGTCGATGAAAAGCTTGCCTACCCGTTGGCGTTCGAGAGACGGATAGTCACAGCAAAAGATTTTCTGCTGCATGGAGTCGCAAAAATAGAAAGTGGCTCCGTCCGGATTGAAACAGATACCGTTGGATATTACTGTGGGTGGGACATCGAGCCGTTCAATGCTCAGGTCTCAGGGAAGCCGCGTTCAATCGATAGAACGCTACTATTTTTCGAGGCTGCTCCGCTTCGTCCATGGTGCCGAAGACGAAGTTGCCTTCGCGATCGCAACAGCCATCACCAATGCGCGTGCCGTGATTCCCTGGCGATGGAGCAATCGTCGTAATGGAACGGTCGACCAGATTGAACATCGCCAATCGCGACGCAAGCCCAAGCAACAACACGTCATCGTTGTTCGTGAGTGCAAAAGAGCCTACCTGCTCCGGCAAAAGCCAACTGCGGACATCTGATGTCGACAAGTCGAGAGCAAACAACGTCCGACCCACAATATCTATCCAATAGAGGCATCGCTTGCACTCACACCACACGGGACACTCACCCAGCTCAGATTTTTCCTCTGCCGCTACTTTAGTAATAGTCGTCATCACTTTTCGACGCGGTTGCCCCGTGCCAGGCTCTCGTTTATCCACGACGCCACGTCGGTGACGGGAATCGCGCGCTGTTGATTGAAGGTATCGCGTTTGTCCCATGCAATGCCCCGGCCTTGCGCGAAAGCCGCGCGGTACTTGCGCATCATGTTCTGCGGGTCGCGTGCCAGTTCATCCAGCAAATACTGCTCGCCCCAGATCGAACGGCTGAAAGGGCGACCAAGGCCCGCTTGCAGCTTGTCGGCGACTTCCCCGTATGTCACGGTGTCGCCAGCGATATACACGATCTCGTTCCGGATGCGGGGTTTCGCGAAAACGGTTTCGGCCGTCAGCATCCCGATGTCGTCGGGAGTGGTCAGCGTCACAGCGGTATCCAGGCTGCCCAATGCGTTGACCTCATCCTTTTGCAGGTCCACCACACCGAACTCCGGCTCAAACAGGTAGCTCATGAACATACCGGTTGAGATGATGACCCACTCCATCTGCTTCTGGCTGCGCAGCAAATCGCGCACATCCAGCTGTGCGTCAAAAATGTCCTGCGGGCTGCCGCGGCCGATCACGTCGAAATCAACCCCGAACTGCCAAGGAAAATATCGCGGGATGCCCGACTGCAAGGCAGCGCGCGCCAGCTTCATCGGCGTGTCGATTCCTGCCGCGTAGCCCGCGCAGCCGATGACCGTGTCGTATCGCGAGAACAAGTCGGCAAGTTCATCAACGGAGCTTTTCACAAGATCGCCTACAACGATATCGATGCCGAGGTTTCGGATCTCAGCGATATCGCGTTGCTTGGACGTGTCGTGGGATTTAACGGCACTCGCGCGCAGCAGCACGCTGATCTTTGTGCCTTCCTCGTCCTTTGCGCGGCGAGCGAGATTTCGTAGCACGGGCAGGCCGAGTTCTCCGGCGCCGAGTACGAGAATGTTTTGGGACGTAGCGTTAGGTTCTGCTTGGTTCATCATGTGGCCTACTAAACAAGAATTTGCGCCAGTCTAGGCACGCGTGGGCGCAAAAGAAAGAAGGCACACGCGTGATACTGGGAGCCATCTAACGTGAATCCAAGTGAAATTCTTCAGTACGCGCAGACCGTCTGTGACGGCTTGAGAGAGGATGACGATGGGGTGCGACGAGAGGTGCTCGCGCATGCCGGGAGTCGTTGGTCTCTCGGCGTCGTGCACACCCTCGGCGTGTACGGCAGGCTACGTCACGCAGAAATCGGCAGGCGTATGCACGGCGTCACACAACGCATGTTGACGCTCACGCTGCGACAGCTTGAACGCGACGGCTTGGTACTCCGTCATGACTTCGAAGAAGTACCCCCGAAAGTGGAGTACGAGTTGTCCGAAACAGGCATGGACCTGCTTGTTCGCATGGTCCCGTTGTGGACCTGGATCGTAGAGAACGCGGACCGCTTCCGAGAAGCCAGGCAAGACTTCGACACTCGACATCGCGGTTGACCCGTCAGCCGCCGACGATTTTCTAGATTTATCGCACCGCTTGCTGCTGCCGTAAGAATTGACGCGAGGCATAGTCTGCTGGGAGACGGATTCCGGCGCGAGGCCGTCATCCAACTTGCCGGCAACTGCAGATCGCCACCCCATCAAGGTTCTGCTGACGACCTTGCCACCTGACGGCTGCCAGCGTTGTCCGTGACGCCATTCAAGGCAGTCCAGATGCGCGCCCATTCACGGCTCGAGGAAAAAAGGCAGGTACGTTCTCGCGCTGCCGATGCGTATGCGTATGCGTATGCGTATGCGTATGCGTATGCGTTGACTTTGGATCCGCAGGGGAGCCAAAGATTCAACATCGCATTAATCCGAAAAACCGATTAATCGATCTGAAAAATTGATTATACGAATTGAACCTCCGGAAATAACATCGCTCCCAGGCCCCCTTGGGCCTTGATTTCGCAAGAGACAGCCGCATGACCAACCTCAATGCCACCCACGATCCAGCAAGGCGCAGCTGGGTTGAAGCCGCTAACACTGCGGACCATGACTTTCCTGTGCAGAACCTGCCATGGGGTGTTTTCTCGTCATCGGGAAATGCGCCGCGCGTCGGTGTAGCGATCGGCGATATGGTGCTCGACGTCACCCGGGCCAACAAAGCCGGGTTCTTTACAGGGCTTGCCAAAACTGCGGCCGACGCGGCGTCGGGCACTACGCTCAACGGTCTCATGGCTCTCGGTGCATCAGCCAGCTCGGCGCTGCGCACGCAGATCTTCGAGATGCTGGCAAGCGGCAGCTCAAGCGCTGCTCAAGCGCAGGTTCAAGCGCAGCACCTGTTGTGGCCGCAGGCCACGATTGCCATGCAATTGCCCTGCGCTATTGGCGGCTTCAGCGACTTCCTGACTTCAGTAGACCATCTATCGCGCGCTAGGCGCAGCACGCATCCGGACAACCCTGTGCCAGAGGCTTTCTATCACCTCCCGATGGCGTACAACAGCCGCGCGAGTTCAGTGCGCCCCAGTGGTCACAACGTGCTACGGCCGCATGGGCAATCGAAGAACGCCGATGGAACAATGTATTTCGGCCCGGCCAAAGCGCTGGATTTCGAACTCGAGATTGGTGCCTTCATCGGCCCAGGCAACGCCCTCGGCAGCCCGGTCCCCGTTCAGGCTGCCGCGGACCATATCTTTGGCTATTGCCTGCTTAACGATTGGTCGGCGCGCGACATCCAGCGCTGGGAAACTGTGCCGCTCGGCCCATTCCTCGGGAAGAGCTTCTGCTCCGTGATTTCACCCTGGGTCGTCTCGGCGGAAGCGCTGGCGCCGTTTCGCTCGCCGCTGCGCGTGCGAAACGCCGATGAACCGGCCGTCCTGCCGCACCTTCACGATCAGCAGGACGCCGCGCTTGGCGGGCTTGATCTTCAATTGGAGGCTTGGTTGAGCAGCGCGCAAATGCGTGCAGCCGGCATACCTGCGCTGAACGTCACGCGCACGAACCTCAAGCACCTGCACTGGACCTTTGCGCAGATGGTCACCCATCACGCATCGAACGGCTGCGACCTGCGTCCGGGCGACTTGATTGGGAGCGGTACCGCGTCGGGCCCGGCGCCGACGAGCCGCGCTTGCCTGGCCGAGTTCCCCGAGCCCTTGCTTTTGCCCGACGCAAGCCGGCGGCAGTGGCTGATGGATGGCGACGAGCTCTCTTTCAGAGCAAGCGCCCACAGGGAAGGCTTCGTGTCCCTCGGGTTCGGCGAATGCCGCTCGATGCTATTGCCTGCGGCGCCTTGGCCTGCACCACCCTAGACGCGCTGAATGGCGCGGAGCGCCCTTTTTTCAAACAAGACTCGGAGACAACAATGAAACTTACAACCCTGTTCTTTGCACTTTGCACCAGCGCGGCCGGCGTCGCTGCGCAAGGCTACCCCGCCCAACAGCCGGTCCAGATGATCGTGCCGTTCGCAGCCGGTGGCGCGGTCGACGCCATGGCGCGCGTTTTCGCGCGAGCGATGGCCACGCAGCTTGGTGGCCAGTTGGTCGTTATCAACAAAGAGGGAGCGGGTGGCACCATCGGCTTCTGGCAGGTGGCGCGGGCAGCGCCAACGGGTTACACCTTGGGCTTCGGTCCGTCCACGCCGGTCACGAGTGGCTCGATTCTGGTGAAAGGACCGAAGTACGACACGCTCACTCCGGTCTGCCAGACGCACGAGAACGTGATGACGGTTGTCGTCAGTGCGAATTCGCCGATCAAATCCATCCAGCAACTGATGCAGGCCGCCAAGGCCGAACCCGGCAAGCTGGCTTACGGGACTGCCGGGCAAGGCACCGTGCCGCATCTGTCCGCCGAACACTTTGCGAAGGCGGCCGGCCTGAAGTTCAATCCCGTGACGTACCGCGGGGACGGCCCCATGCTGATCGATCTGATCGGTGGCGCGATCCAGTTCGGTGTCTCTTCTGCCGCAGCGGCCGGCGGCAACGACAAGCTGCGGGTGCTCGCAGTCTTGGCAGACCAGCGGCAGGAAAACTATCCCGATGCGCCAACGCTCAAGGAGCTGGGCATCCCGTCGCTGGCACCAGGATTGAATGGCCTGTGGGCACCGAAGGGCACCAGTCCGGCTATTGTGGAGACGCTTGCCAAGGCGTGCGAGGTGGTTGTGCGATCGAAGGAGTTCCGCGACGCTGCTAAAACGCAGTCGCAGCATCCCGCTTACCTCGGCAGTCAGCAGTACCTGCAACGCGTCGCTACCGACTACCAGGCGCTGGAAAAGACGATCCAATCGTTGAATCTAAAAGCCGAATAACGACCCCGAGCATAAGGAGAACTGCCATGAACAGCCCCCATCAGCCGATCCGTCGCGTGGTCACCGGTCATGATTCCGAGGGCCGATCGTGCATCGCCGAAGACTCCCCCGCGCACCACGTGCGCACCATTGAATCGCGTCCGGGATTTCAGGCGGTCAACATCTGGTGCACGGCTTCAATGCCCGCCTCGATCGACGCCTCGGATTCCCTGGAGAGCTTGCAAGGCGTCGCGCCGCCGCCGCAGGGCTGCGTGCTGCGCATCATCGACCTCCCGCCCGAGTCGAAAGACCCCGAGGAAACCCGCAGGCGCATCGAGGCCACCTTCGGTAACGTATTTCGCGATGCCCACCGTGACGATGTAGGCGTCAAGAAACATCCCGGTATGCACAGGACAGCGACGGTCGACTACGCGTTGGTTCTCGAGGGAGAAGTCGTCGCGGTCCTGGATACGGATGAGACCATTCTTCGGGCCGGCGACGTCCTCGTGCAACGAGGCACAAATCATGCATGGGCCAATCGGTCCGACGCTGTGGCGCGCATCGCCTTCGTCCTCATAGATGCGTCTGATGCCCATGCACCATAGCAGGCGGGTCATGCGCAGCGTGCCGAACATCGGTCGCCTCTGACCACTCACCTGATCGGACCATGGATCTACGCAACGTTGAAGTATTCGTGTCCGTTGCCAAGGATCTCAACCTTCGGCAGACAGCCAAGAAGATCGGGCGTAGCCAGCCCGCCATCAGCTTGCAGCTGCAGGCGTTGGAGTCCGAACTTGGCTTCGCATTGCTGGTGCGCGATCGCCAGCGGATAGTTGCGCTGACACCGGCGGGGTGCGTCTACCTGAAAGCCGCCAAGAGCATGGTGTCCAACCTGAGCCTGGCACGCCGCGCAGCCGTACTCCTGGCACAAGGGGCAGACGCAGTTCTCAAGGTAGGCATCGCTGAGGAAGTGGCCTCGGCCAGTCGCTTCTGGACGGCCTTTCGCGATTGCAAGGCACGCCATCCCAGCATCGAGGTTCAGTTTGTTGAACTGCCGCCGCTGGAGTTGGCGCCGGCGGTGTTGGCCGGGATGTTGGATGTGGCGTTCACGCCGACGCGCCTGAGCCTTCCGGGCCTGCGAGTGACCGAACTGTGGACACACGGCTGGGTTGTCCTCCTGCCCGAGGGCGACCCGCTTGCGCAAAGGTTACTCCTGACGGCGAAGGATCTGGCCAACTCGCCCTTAATCCTGGGTGACGCGGCGCGCGCTTCGGCGGGTCACTTTCTTATTGAGGAGGCGTTCGCGCGCGCGGGTGTTGTCCCCCAGGTACGCGTTCGGGCCATGCGCCGCTCGACCATGATCACGCTGGTCGCTGCAGGCCTGGGCATCACCTTCATGCCGTCCTCCATGATGCTGATGAACTTGCCGGGGATCAAGGGCATCCCCTTCGAGGCTGAGCAGATGGACATCTGTGCAGTCTCGCGCATGCGATTCGGCTCCGCATTGCTAGAGCGCTTCTGGCTCGACCTCAAAAGCGAGACATCGCTTTATTTGAAGGAGCGGGTACTGTGAGATGTTCACCCGCGCAGGCCGCGTCATGAACCTGCGGCGCCTGCAATATTTCGTCGACTTCGCCACGCGCGATTCGGCCAGACGCGCAGTTCTGGACTGGGAAACCGTGAAGTCGCACATCGTGGCGCTCGAGAGGGAACTGGGCTTCGATCTCTTTGACAGGAATCTGCGTGGCGTGAAGACGCTGACGCCAGCAGGCGGCTATTACCTGCGCGAGGCTCAGCGCATCGTCGACGCGCACCGCCATGCGCTTGAAAGTGCCCGTGAATGGGACACCGGCGTGGCCGGCCGGCTGCGGCTTGGCCTGTGCGAAGAAGCGGCCACGAGCCGGCTTGCCGCGACCGTGGCTGCCTTCACCACCAGCCATGGCAATGTCGCGCTGGAAGTCAAGGAAGGCAGCTCCGCAGATCTGGCAGGCGCCGTTCGAGCGCGAACCATCGATATGGCCTTGACCTTGCCCGACATCGAAGAAGCGGGGCTCGCGCTGTGTCCACTTTGGCAAGACCCGTGGCTGGTCGCGCTGCCTCCCGGGCACCGGCTTGCAGCCCTGGAGAAGGTCGGCTGCGAAGATCTCGCGAACGAGTCGCTAGTGCTCGCGGACCCGCTGATGCCCCTGCACGGCCATGAAAGCATACGAAACCAGTTTATGGCGGCGGGCATCACACCGAAGGTCGGTGGGCTGGCCGTCAATCGCTCAACCATGCTGATGCTCACGGCAGTGGGCGTCGGACTGACCTTCGTGCCGCGCTCCATGGTGAGCGCGCGGCTGCACAGACTGCCCTCCATGCAGCTGATCTTCAAGCCATTCGTCGGTCCGCCGATGCAAATCATCGGCCTCGTTTCCAGCCACGATGCATCACGCCTTGCCGTGCAGTTCCTTGATGCGGCCGTGGCTGCATTCGCCAAGGCCGCCGAATCAGCTTAGGCAAAACTTGCTATCAGCTGATAGCCAAACGCCTCGGTGTCCGAGGTCAAGGATTCACATAATTCCTTCACCGATTCTTTGAGTCCGGTCCTCGGGCTATCGGGCGTTTGAAAGGCAATAGGCAATGGTGGGCTTGAAGAGCGTTCTTGTAGTGGGGGGCGGTTCTGCGGGGTTGACCTGCGCGACCTATCTGCGTCAGGCCGGCACGCACGTCGAAGTGGTCGAGATTCGCCCGCACGCCACTGGTGGCGCCGCGCTGGGGCTAGCATCCAATGCGCTCCTTCCATTGCGAGGGATCGGCGCCCTGGACGAGGTGCTCGCGCACAGCACGCCGAACGTGCACATGCATGTCTGCGACTCGCGCGGCGCGACGATCGCCGACATTGAACGGCCCGCACCCGAGGGCCTCGACTTTCCTGTCAATGTCGTGATCACGCGGCGCGAACTCGCGCGCATCCTGTGGGACATTGCCGCCAAGGCCGGCGTGACGCTGACCACGACGCGCCAGATCACGGCGCTCACGCCCATGGAGGACGGCGTGCAGGTCCAGTTCAACGACGGGCTGCAGCGTAGCTACGACGCGGTCATCGGTGCGGACGGCGTGGGCTCCACCGTCCGTGGCCTGATCTGGGGCGCAGCGCCGATCTCCGTCGTTGGCGAAGCGGGCTGGCGCTGGATGACGCCCGCGCGCGCATCGAATCCCCGAGGCGCTTTCTACTTGGGCTCGGGGGGGACCACCCTCGGTCTGTTTCCGGTGCCGAACGGGGAGCTGTACGCCGTCATGGGCGAGCCCTGTGGCGACGGCGTGGTCGCTCGCTCCAAGAGCACTCGCGCGGATGTTGCCCAGCGGCTGTCCAGTCAGTTCACCGGCGCTTTCGCAACGGATGTCCTGGCGGACTTGCCGGACGACGCGTCCATTCATTTCGGACAGTATCCGGCACTCCTCATGGACAAGCCTTGGCATCGCGGTCGGGTGCTGTTGATCGGCGATGCGGCGCACGCGCTGCCCCCTCATTCATCCAGCGGGGCCGCCATGGCGATCGAAGACGGCGCAGTGCTTGCTCAGTGTCTGGCCGCTGCGCGAACGTGGGAAGTGGCCATGACGCTCTTCACCGCCAGGCGCTGGCCCCGAGTGAAACAGGTCTTCGACCTGGCACTTCAGCGCGTGCGCTCGAAAGACGACCCGTCCGCCAAGGCACTCGACGATCCCGCGACGTGGGAGCGAGTCCGCTCACTCTGGCGCGTCCTGCAACAGCCCATCTGAACGTCATGACCACAACCATTCCCGCTGTGCCGACAGGCCAGGTCGAGTTTCGCAACGTCAGCAAGATCTACGAGGGCACGTGTGCTGTTGACAACGTGAGCCTGACAATCAATCCGGGCGAGTTCGTCTCGTTGCTGGGTCCCAGTGGATCGGGCAAGTCGACCTTGCTCATGTTGCTGGCAGGATTCACGGAGCCGACGTCGGGCACCATCCTCGTCGATGGCAGGAACTTGGACCGTGTGCCGCCGCATCGGCGCAACCAGGGCATCGTTTTCCAGAGCTATGCGCTTTTTCCGCATCTGACAGTGCGCGAGAACGTGGAGTTCCCGCTCAAGGCGCGGGGGATCGGCGGCGCCGAGGCGACGCAACGGGTGGGCATCGCGCTCGAGCGGGTGCGCATGTCTGCTTATGGTCACCGCTATCCCACCCAGTTGAGCGGGGGGCAGCAACAGCGTGTCGCACTGGCGCGCGCGACGGTGTTCGACCCGCCGCTGATCTTGATGGATGAGTCGCTCAGTGCACTCGACCGCAAGCTGCGTGAGGAGATGCGTGTCGAGATCAAGGACCTGCACCTTGAACTCGGAAAGACCATCATCTACGTCACCCACGACCAACAGGAGGCGCTGACGATGTCGGACCGCGTGGTTGTCCTGCGGGGTGGATCGATCGCACAGGTGGGTCGGCCGCTGGACATCTACGAGCGGCCGTGCGATCCCTATGTCGCTGGTTTCGTCGGCGAGGCGAACTTCATCGATGCAACCGTTTTGCCGAGCAGTTCCCGTGCGGTCCACCTCGCCGCAGGCTCGATCCGCATGGAGGTAGCGTCGGAGCTGGCGTGCGAGCCCGGCGATCAAGTGACCGTGATGGTGCGTCCGGAGGCGGTCCGGCTCATGGCGCCGGAAGCCGCTCCCACCGATGGCCAGACGATCTGCATGCCGGGCATCGTGACCCAAGTCGCATTTCTCGGGGACGCCCACCAATACCACGTGACGGCCAACAACCAAGTCATCGTAGCGAAGTCGCCTCGGTCGCATCAGCGCGTGCTCTTCGAGCGTGACGCGAAGGTTGTACTGGTCTTCCGTTGCGACGACGTTCAATTGTTCAACGCGGGCGCGAGCCAGCACCACTAAGCGAGGTCTTCCATGCTCTCCAGACTCCAGCGGATCGCGGCAGCATCTACATTCTTCGCCTGCATGTCTCATGCAGGCGCGGCCGAACTGACGGTGGTGGCCGGCGGAGGCCTCCAGGGGGAAAGTGCGATCAAGGCTTTCATTGAGCCGTTTGAGAAGGAAACGGGCATCAAGGTGACCGTGGTGCGCGACCAAGCGATGACCGCTCAGGTCAAGCTCAAAGCCCAGAGCGGCAAGATCGATTTCGACGTCGCCGGTTTCAGTCCCGCGGGCGCGGTGATGCTGTCGCGGGCGGACCTGCTCGAACCCATGGACTACACCCGCATGGATAAGGCGCTGTTCGACAAGCTGCCGGCAGAGGTCAAGAAGCCGTGGGGCGTTCAGTTCATCTACTACTCGTGGGTGCTGGGTCTGGATGCCTCCAAGTTCCCTGATGGTAAGCCTGCCCCCGCCAACTGGGCCGACTTCTGGAACGCAGAGAAGTTTCCGGGGACGCGAGTCCTGCAAAACGGCGAGCTTGGCAACCAAGGACCCTTCGAAGAAGCGTTGCTAGCCGACGGCGTGTCGGTTGACAAGCTCTACCCGCTCGACGTGGAACGCGCCTTCGCAAGCCTCGACAAGATCAAGCCGCGCATCCGCAAGTACTGGAAGGTTGGCAGCGAACAGATGCAACTTTTCTCGAGTGGCGGGGCTGCCATGGGTATGGGATTCGATGGTCGGTTCACGGCGCTTGCGCAGTCCGGTCGTCCCATGCGCATCGTCTGGAACCAGGCCAAGATGACCGGTCTCTACTGGATCATTCCAAAGGGCGCGAAGAACGTCGACTCAGCGCGCAAGTTCATCGAATTCACCATGAATGCGCAGCGGCAGGCAGCCTTCGTGACGCTTACCGGCTACAGCCCTGCGAATCCGGACGCCTTCACGTTCATCCAGAAGGACATTGCGGTCAACATGGTGACGTACCCCGAGAACCGCAAGCACGCTTACATGCTCAACGATGCCTGGTACGCCGAGGTCGGCGCTGACGGCAAGACCAACGGCGAGCGCCTGGCCCTGCGCTGGAACGAGTGGGTCACAAAGTAGACCCTCACCGAACGGACTCGCCCCATGCCCAGATTCTCGCGTTCGGCCCTGCTGCGCCTGGCCTTGCTGCCGGCTGCGCTGCTGATGTTGGCGTTCTTCTACTACCCGCTGGTGCGCATCGCCGGACTGAGCGTTGACCTTCCCGCTCTCTCGTTCGCCGAATATGCAAAGGCGTTCAACCCGGTCAACTTGGCCATCACGTTCAGGACCTTTTCGATCGCAGTGTCCATCACGCTGGCCAGTTTGGCACTCGGCTACCCGCTTGCGGCCTTCGTGCACCACGCACGCGGTCGGATGAAGAAGCTGGTCACGCTGTGCATCCTCGTACCGTTCCTCACGAGCTTCCTGGTGCGCAGTTATGCATGGGTCGTGCTGCTTGGCGATGAAGGTGCCATTAACGGGGCCTTGCTCGCGTTGGGCATCGTGCATTCACCCCTGGAGTTGCTCTACAGCCGCACGGGAATGTACATCGGCATGATTCACGTCATGCTGCCACTGATGGCGCTGCCGATCTATGCGTCGATGCAGGCGTCCGATCCGCTCCTGTGGCGTGCGGCCCGTGGCCTCGGATCGGGCGGCCTGCGCGCTTTCCTGACCGTGTACCTGCCGCAAACCATGGCGGGGGTGCGCAGCGGATGCATCCTGGTCTTCGTGCTGTCACTCGGGTTCTATATCACGCCGGCCATGCTGGGCGCATCCCGCGATCTGATGCTGGGCAATCTGATCGCCAACAATGTCGAAAGCTCGCTGAACTTCGGCTTCGCATCGGCGCTCGCAATTGTGCTGCTTGCTGTGACACTGCTGGTGTACGTCGTGATGCGACTCCTCGCACCTAGCATGCCTTCCGCGGGTGGTGGTGCTGGGGGCGGGAGGTTGCAGAACCTCGTAGCCAGTTTCAACCGACGAATCGCCGCAGTGATTGGCGGACGCTCGCCCGCTGTCATCCTGAGCGGTATCGCGTGGCGGGCCCATGCCGGTCGCTCGGCCTGGGCCGGTGGCGCACAGGGAGGGCGTTGGCTGCTGTTCGCCTTTGGCTGGCTCGTGTGCCTTTATCTGGTCATACCGAGCTTCGTGGTGGCAATCGTGGCCTTCAACAAGGGCGACAGCCTGGCCTTCCCGCCGACCGAATGGTCTTTGCGATGGTTCCGCTTCCTGTTCAACGACGCGCAGTGGGCTCAGGCCATGGGCACAAGCCTGCGGATTGCATTGGTCAGCGTTGTCTTGACGCTCGCGGTCGGAACCGCTGCAGCCTACGGCATCGCCCGCCTTAGCCATCGGCGCGAGGGGCGAATTCTTTACGCTCTGGCGCTTGCGCCCATGGTGGTGCCGGCCGTCGTGACGGCATTGGGGGCGTTCGCGGTGCTGTCGGACATCGGCCTCTACGGCACGCTCACCGGAGTCATCGTCATGCATGTCTGCCTCAGCATCCCGCTCGTGGTGGTCGTGATGGTGGCAGCCTTCTCATCCTTGGACACTCGGCTTGAGATGGCTGCGCAAAGCCTGGGCGCCTCACGCACCTTCACATTCCGACGTGTGCTGATACCCCTGCTCTCTCCGGCGCTGCTGTCGGCGGCACTGCTGGCGTTCCTGCACTCCTTCGACGACTTGGTGATGACCAGCTTCATCGCAGGCAACGGCGTGATCACCATCCCGCTGAAGATGTGGGAAAACATCCGCAATCAAGTCGACCCCGCTGTTGCTGCACTGTCGACGTTGCTGGTCTTGCTCCCCTTCCTGAGCTTGCTCCTGCAGCGAAAAAAAGCAGTCGCCCCATCGACGAGCGTGCCTGCCACGCATCTGTGAACGGATCCAAAAGATGAACCAAGCCTTACTCGGAACAACCGTGCTTATCTGCGCGACGCTCGCCAGCGCATGCCTTTGGGCGGTGCGCGACT
This sequence comes from Variovorax pasteuri, assembly GCF_051216435.1. NCBI lineage: Bacteria > Pseudomonadati > Pseudomonadota > Betaproteobacteria > Burkholderiales > Comamonadaceae > Variovorax > Variovorax pasteuri. The sequence goes on along the minus strand of NZ_JBPJZS010000004.1, from coordinate 3,133 downwards.
ATCGGCGTTGGATTGCGCTCGGCAAGGGCGGACTTCCGTCTACTCCCCGCGGTTGGCTCACCATGACGCGGTGGCGCTTGATCACACGTGAAACGAAGGGCGTGCAGATCTATGAGCCGGCCATCGGCGGTGCGACCGACTCGGTGCGCGTGGGCAACCTGCCGCCGCGCGACGGCCCCCGCCCCCACATCGCACCGCATCCTGTGCCCCATCGGCAATTGGACCAACTCCCTGGAGTGGGCATGCGATTGCGCCAAGACCAGGTGTTTGATGCCTTTGTGAACGAACGGGGGGATTACGTTCGCTACGCCAGGAGCGGTTATGAGCGGCATCACAACGGCGTGTTCGTTCAAGATGCCAGCGCTCCCTTGGCCAAGCAGTCGGACGGGGAGGTCGCGCACATCCATCCGATCGACGGATCGATGCACATGATCTTCAGCCCCAGCGACGCGAAGACCATCATCGAGAAGGGCTGGGGCGAGCGGCATCCGCTGGCGGGCGTGCGCCCCCGAATCCCGAACACCTATCTGCTGATCTACGCGCCGCGCGACCTCTACGAATTGCGGGTAGTCGCGCAACTCTTGAAGGCTGCGATCAGCCAAATGTGCGCCTGCGACGTGCCGGCGCTCTCCTTTGAAGCCAAGGAATAGACCATGCAGTTGACTTTTATCCATAGCGAAGACAGCCATCGCCTTTGCTTCGTGCGAGGCGAAATGTTCGCAACCGTTCCCGAGGGCCTCGCATCGACGGACATCGCCAATTTGGCGCAGGCCGGCCCCGACGAACTGGAGCAGTTGCGAACGGCCGAACACAACCTTCCGGCATCGGCGTGGCACTCACTGGGTTCAATGAAGATCGCGCTGGCGCAAAAGGTGCACGGGAAGATCATCTGTCTCGGGCTCAACTATGCGGCGCATGCGATGGAGGCGGGTCGAGAAGTGCCTGTCTACCCATCGCTGTTTGTGCGGGTTGCGTCGTCGTTGGTGTCAGCCGGTGAGCCGATGATCCGCCCGCACGTCTCCGACAAGTTCGACTACGAGGCCGAGTTGATGGTCGTCATTGGCAAGGGAGGGCGCTATATCCAAAGGGATGTGGCGCTGACCCATGTGTTCGGCTACACCTGCTTCAACGACGGCTCGGTACGCGACTACCAACGAAGAACCGCTCAGTGGACGGCAGGCAAGAACTTTGACCGCACCGGCGCAATCGGCCCCGTGATCGTTACAGCGGATGCATTGCCGGCCGGAGCTGAAGGTCTGCGAATCTCGTGTCGCCTCAACGGGGTCACCCTGCAGGATGCAAACACTTCGCAGATGCTCGTGACGGTGGCGCAGGCCATCGAGATCATTTCTGAATTCATGACGCTCGAGCCTGGCGACCTGATCGCCATGGGCACACCGCAAGGCGTCGGCGTGGTGCGCGAGCCGCCCGTCTTCATGAAACCAGGCGACGCGGTGGACGTGGAAATCGAAAGGGTCGGGCTGTTGAGCAATCCGATTGAAGCTGATTGTTTGTAGCGTTACCGAGCATTGTTGGTGCCAATCCAATCTTGACCAGGGTGTTCCACTGACCTGCTGTGAATTTCAGCAGGGGACTCAAGGTAGTCACCATGGACATGATTGGCGCCTTGTTGCTCCACGCGCGTCGATCCTCGCCAACCGAACTGCGTCGGTTGCTGTCGCGACGGGGGCTTCGGCGAAGCTCCTCCGGTGTCCCATCACACCGATCGCGAGGAGCAAGATGACGAGTTCACCCAGATCACACCTGCGCGCTCTGGTGCCGACTGCGCCAGTGTCGCACCGGCAGTTGAGCATGGCGTTCGAGTCCCCAGTCCTTCAGGGGATGTGTCCACGCGAACGCGCCAACGCGATCATGCAACCGGCGATCCTGGTGCTTCAGGCGGCGGGTGTTCCCCGGACGGGAGCTGACGATGGCGAACACTCATCTGTTGCCCGCCACTGTGCTGCGTCGGAAGGCCGTCGTCTACGTGCGGCAGCCCTCCCAGACGCGGTTCAGAAAAACTCGGAGAGCCAGCGCCGCCAGTTTGACTTGGTCGACGAAGCACGCTGCCGTGGATTCATGCAGGTTGAAGTTGTCGACGATGACCTCGGTCGGTCCGCGAGTGGCATAGTGGCCAGACCCGGCTTCGATCGCCTATCTTGGCAGCGCGGACGACTCCCTGTCAGGGCTTCACGAACCGATAGGCGAAACGATCGGTCTCGCCCTTGATTGAGGGATCGAACACCTTGACCGAGTGCGTATCGTCCTTGTCCGCCAGCAAGGTGCTCTCCGCGTCCAGTACGAAGCCGGCCGCCTCCACTTCCTCGCGAACGGATACCGGCTCGATCCGATGCAACGACGGAGCGACGTTGGTGCCTGCACCGCCGGCGGCGGCGTGGTCTACGACGACGTAGAACCCACCGGGCTTCAGCCGTTCGAATACAGCTTGATTGAAGAGGGCCGCCGTTGCACCCCTGGCCTGGGCCAGCGCGGTGTGGAGGTCGTGATAGAACAGGTGCAGCCACACGACATCCGCTGGTTGCGTTGCCTCCGGCAGCGCCACGAGGTCCGCGGAGACGGCTTCGACGTTCTCCCGGCCCGGCTCCTTCGCAAGCGCTCGCATGCGGCCGACCGGATCGTTGCTGAAGTGGGCGACCTCGGCCGGCACGAAGCTGTAGACCCGCCCTTCGGGTCCCACGATGTCTGAGAAGAGACGGGTCCAGTCGCCGTCGCCTGGGTAAACGTCGATGACGGTGGAGCCCGCATCTACGCGTGCGAACCGGATCAACTCGGATAGCTTCGATTGGTCGTACATAGGGATCTCCTCTACGGTTTTTGAACAGTGCACGGTGTGCGGCACATGGCGAGCGCTACGCCAGCCCGGCCGTGTCCATCTGCGAGGCCCGCGCCAGTGCCTGCGTGTCGATGTACTCCCGGATGCTCGTCAGTCGGCCGTTCCGGACCGTGATGGCGAATATCCAGTCGTCCTCGAACGTCTTGTTCGTTGCTTTGATCTTGCCCCTGGCGAAGCCGACGACCAGGACCCTGTCTCCTTGCGCTATGAACTCCCGGGGTTCGGTGGACGTCTCTATCGACTTGGAGGCGGTCTCGAGCAAGTCCGCCAGCCCCGCAT